>JAEULA010000016.1 GCA_016793165.1 Alphaproteobacteria bacterium
ACGGCGGCCCGAACTTCCGCGCCACGCCGCCGCAGCCCTATTGGTTCGGCCCCGATCGCGCGCTGCTCGAGATCCCGATGACAGTCGAGGAGATCGGCTCGCTCGCCCCGATCCGGCGCTTCGTCTCCCCGGCGATCCGCCATCCGACGCTGATGCGTCTGCGCGCGCCGGGCGTCTTCGCGCGCCTGGGCCTGCTCGAGCGCATCACGCTGACGCCCGAGGGGATCACGCTCGAGGAGATGAAGCGCCTGACGCGCGGCCTGCTCGCCGAGGGCCGGCGCAGCTTCACGCTTTCCTACCACAGCTCCACCCTGCTTCCCGGCAGCACGCCCTACGTGGCAAGCCAGGCGGACCTCTCGGCATTCATCGAGAAGATCGACCGCTTCCTCGAGTTCTTTCTCGGCGAGCTCGGCGGCGTGGCGATCACGCCGAGCGAGTTCCATCGGCGCGCCTGGGAGCAGCGCAACGCCGCCAACGCCGACATCGAGCCGGTGCAGCGGAAGCGCGCATGAAGGAGATCGCCAAGCGCGCGGCCTATCGCTGCGGAATCCTGCCGGCGATCCACCGCTTCAGCCACGGCGCCACCCTCACCGCGACGATGTTCCATCGCGTCCTCGCGGACGACGATCCGCGATGGCGCGATGCCGATCCGCTGTACACCGTCGGCGCCACCTTCTTCGCGCGCTGCCTCGCGTTCTTCCGGCGCCATTACAACGTCGTCTCGTTGCGCCAAGTCGTCGAGGCCGCGACGTCCGGGGCGGCCCTGCCGCCCCGCGCGATGCTGGTCACCTTCGACGACGGCTGGGCCGACAACCTGGAGACGGCCGCCCCGATCATGCGGCGCTTGGACGTGCCCGGGGTCGTGTTCGTCGCCGCGTCCGCCGTGATGGCGAACGAGGACGAATGGTGGCAGGAGCGCCTGTTCGGCGCGGCGCGCGACGGCGTCTTCGCCGGCGGCGCGCCCGCGCGGCTGGCCGCGGCGGTCCCGGACATCCCCTCGCACGATGGCCGAGTCGACCCGCTGGCGCTTGCGGCGCGACTGGCCGCGCTGGACGGCGAGGTGCGTGCTCGCGCGATGGCGGACTTGCCGCGCCGCGAGGCCGGCCGGCGCATGATGCTGCGGCCCGCGGAGCTCCCGGCGCTCGTCGCCGCGGGCGTGTCGCTCGGCGTTCACGGCCATTCGCATGCGCCGCTCACGCTGCTGCCGGACCCGGCCGGCGATCTGTCGCGCGCCCGCGCCGAGCTCGCGGCGCTCGGCGGCGGGCTCGGCGACTGGTCGACCCTCGCGATCCCGCACGGGCGCTACGACGCCCGCGTGCTGGACGGCGCCTGGGCGGCGGGATTCAAGCTCGTCTTCACGAGCGACGCGCACATCAACGCGACGCCGGGCTGCTTTGCCGGCGGCCGTACCCGGCTCGGGCGCATCTCCGTCGACCAGCCGATCCTCGTCGACGGCGCGGGCGCGCTCGACGAGGCGAAGCTCGCCGCCTGGCTCTGGCGCCGCCCGGTCCGCTGACCGCGGACCCCCGCCTCAATCCGGCAGCACGCAGCGGGTCCAGCGCGCCCCGGCTTCGCTCGACGCCACGGCGGCCTCGATGAAGGCGACGCCGCGCGCGCCGTCCTCGACGGTCGGGAAATCGAGCGCCAGCGGATCCGCGGCGACACCCGTCCGGCGCGCGACGATCGCCTCCGCGGCATCGGCATAGAGATTGGCCATCGCCTCGCGGAACCCCTCGGGATGGCCGCGCGGAATGCGCATGGTCCGCGCGGCCTCGGGGCGGAGATAGGGATCGCCGCGCCCGAGGCGCCGTGGCGCCTCGCCCTGCAGCGCCAGCGTCAGGTAGTTGGCGTCGCGGTGCTGCCATTCGACATGGCCGTTCGCGCCGAACACGCGCAGCACGACGTTGTTCTCGGCGCCGGCCGCCGCCTGCGACACGAGCAGATTGCCGCGCGCGCCCGAGTCGAAGCGCAGCGCCGCCATCGCATAGTCGTGGACCCGTCGGCCGGGGACCAGCGCCCCGACATCGGCGCTCAGCTCGCTCACGCGCCGGCCGCTGACGAACTCCGCAAGATGGAAGGCATGGGTGCCGATGTCGCCCAGCACGAGCGACGGGCCGCCGCGCGCCGGGTCCATCTTCCAGCGCAGCTTCGGCGTCAGGGGCCCGTCCTCGTGCCGCACCGCCATGCCGGCCTGCAGGTACTCGACCTGGACGAGGCGGACGTCGCCGATCGCACCGGCCGCAACCTGGGCGCGCGCCTCGCGCAGCATCGCGTAGCCGGCATAGGTGTGGGTCACGCAGAACACGCGGCCGCTGCGCCTGACCCGGGCGACGAGATCCATCGCGTCGGCGAGCGAGTTGGTCAGCGGCTTGTCGCACACGATGTCGAGCCCGCCATCGAGCGCGGCGCGGCAGATCGCATGATGGGTGTCGTTGGGTGTCATCACCGCCAACGCCTCGATGCCGTCGGCGCGTGACGCCTCCGTGGCCAGCATCGCCTCGACGGTGCCGTAGCTTCGCTCCGGCGCGAGGCCGAGCTTTTGTCCGCGCTCCCGGGAGCGCGCGGGGTCGGAGGACAACACGCCGGCGACGACGCGAAACCGCCCGTCGAGCTCGGCGCCGGAGCGGTGGATGTAGCCGATGAAGGCCTCGGGGCCGCCGCCGACGACGCCGAGGCGCAGCGGCCGGCCGAGCCGCTCGACGACCGGATTGGGCCGCATCAGATCCTCCCCTTCATGCGGTGCGGCGCCATGAAGGCGAAGTCGCAGCCGCGATCCGCCTGCTCGATCGTCTCCAGCAGGAGCCGGGCGTAGCCGCGGGTCTCCTCGGGCACCGCGTAGGGCTTCAGCTTCGCGCGGCGCGCGGCCAGCGTCGCCTCGTCGACGAGCAGGTCGATGCGCCGGTTCCGGACGTCGAGCGCGATGCGGTCGCCGGTATGCACGAGGGCGAGCGGCCCTCCCACGGCGGCCTCGGGCGTCACGTGCAGCACGATCGTGCCGAATGCCGTCCCGCTCATCCGCGCATCGGAGATGCGCACCATGTCCTTCACGCCCGCCTGGGCAAGCTTCTTGGGGATCGGAACGTAACCGGCCTCGGGCATGCCGGGATGACCCTTCGGGCCCGCATTCCGCAGCACGATCACGTCGTCCGCCGTGATGTCGAGCGCCGGGTCGTCGAGGCGGTTGACGATGTCCTCGACCGACTCGAACACGACGGCGCGCCCGGTATGCGTCAGCAGCCGCGGCGTCGCGGCCGATTCCTTGATCAGCGCGCCGTCGGGCGCGAGGTTGCCGCGCAGCACGCGCAGCCCGCCCTTGGCGTAGATCGGCTCGTTGCGCTTGCGGATGGCCTTCTGGCCCTTGGCCTCGATCGCGCCGTCGACGATCTCGCGCAGCGTCTGGCCGGACACGTTGAGGGTGTCGAGGTCGAGCAGATCGCGGATCTCGCGCAGCAGCACCGGGATCCCGCCCGCCTCGTAGAGATGCTCCATGTAGTGCTCGCCCGCCGGCTTCAGGTTGACCAGCACCGGCGTGTCCTCGCCCAGCGCGTCGAAGGCGTCGAGGTCCAGCTCGAGGCCGCAGCGGCGCGCGACCGCGGCGAGATGGACGACCGCATTGGTCGAGCCGCCGAGGCATTGCAGCACGCGCAGCGCGTTGCGAAAGGCGGCGGGCGTGAGGAATCGCGAGGCCTTGTGGTTCTCGCGCGCGAGCGTCACCGCGCGCATGCCGGAGATCTCGGCCTGGCGGTAGCGCTCGCCATGGACCGCCGGGATCGCAGCACCACCGGGCAGCGTCAGTCCGAGCGTCTCGGTGACGGCGGCGATCGTGCTCGCAGTGCCCATCACCATGCAGGTGCCCGCGGTGGGGGCGAGCCGGCCGGTGACGGCGCCGATCGCGGCCGCATCGATCGTGCCCGCGCGATACTGCGCCCAGAGCCGGCGGCAATCGGTGCAGGCGCCGAGGCGCTCGCTGTCGTGGGTCGTGGTGAGCATCGGACCGACCGGGACGACGATCGCCGGCAGGTCGACGCTGGCGATCGCCATCAGCTGCGCCGGGATCGTCTTGTCGCAGCCGCCGATCGCGACGACCGCGTCCATCGGCTGGGCGCGCATCATCTCCTCGGTCTCCATGGCCATGAGATTGCGCAGGTACATGCTGGTCGGATGCGCGAAGGACTCGTGCAGCGAGATGGTCGGGAAGACCATCGGCAGCCCCCCGGCGCCGAGAACGCCGCGCTTGACGGCCTCGATGACCTGCGGCGCCGTGCCGTGGCAGGCGTTGTAGTCCGAGCCGGTGTTGGTGATCCCGATGATCGGGCGCGCGAGCGCCTCGTCCGAATAGCCCATCGCGCGGATGAAGGCCTTGCGCAGGAACAGCGAGAACTCGGGGTCGCCATAGGCGGTGAGCCCCTTCTTGAGACCGGTCGACACGGGCATTCTCCTCGATGGAAGCGGCCGGCATTTGAGCCCTCGGCCGGGGCAGCGTCCAGCGTCCCGGGGCCGGCCACCGCGCGCACCGGAGCGGCGATGCGCTAGGATCTCCCGGCGCCATCATCGATCGGGAGGAGACATGTTGAACGCCGCCATCATCGGGCTCGGCCGCTGGGGCCGGATCCTCGTCGACGCCGTGCAGACCGAAGGCACGCCGCGCGGCGGCGCGCTGCGCGTGTCGACCCTGGTGACCCGCACCGTCTCCGACGAGGTCAAGGCCTATGCGGCCCGGCAGAAGCTCCGCCTCGCGACCCTCGACGAGGCGCTCGCCGACCGGACGCTGGGCGCGATCCTCCTGGCGACGCCGCATTCTCAGCACGGCGCCCAGATCCTTGCCGGCGCGCGCGCCGGCAAGCACGTCTTCTGCGAGAAGCCGGTGACGCTGACGCGCGCCGAGATCGACGCCGGCATCGAGGCCTGCCGGCGCGCCGGCGTCGTGCTCGCCGCCGGGTTCAATCGCCGCTTCATGCCCGCGGGGCGGGCGCTGCGCGCCGCCGCCCGCGACGGCCGCCTCGGCCAGATCCTGCACCTCGAAGGCCACGCCTCGAGCCCGTCGGGGTTCGGCTTCGCCCCCGGAAGCTGGCGCCTGAGCGGCACCGAGAGTCCGGCCGGCAGCATGGGCGCGATGGGGATCCACATGATCGACCAGCTGATCTGGATCAACGGTCCGATCTCGGCGGTCGCCTGCCAGAGCCTGCGCCAGGCGCTGACGGTGCCGCTCGACGACACGACCTCGATGCTGCTGCGGTTCCGCAACGGTTCGACCGCGACCTTCAGCACCCTCGCGGCGACCGCGCGCTGCTGGCAGCTGCGCGTCCTCGGCACCAAGGGCTGGGCGCAGCTGCGCGACGACACGCGCGTCGAGACGGTGCCGCTGCAGGGCGCGCCGACGAGCGAGGGATTCGAGCCGGCCGATCTCGAGCGCGCCGAGCTTGAAGCCTTCGCGGCCGCCTGCGCGGGCACGGCCGCCTATCCGGTCCCGCTCGACGAGGTCGCCAACGGCGTGTCGACCTGGGAGGCGATCGCGCGCTCCGCGGCGCGCGACGGGGCCTGGACCGTCGTCGCCTGATGCGCGGGATTGCCGCGACGACCGGCGATGCTATCGTCCGCCCCGGAACGGCGGGCACAGACCCGGCCGGAACTCCAGGGGAGAGACGCAGATGCAGCTAATTCGATCGCTTGCCTTGGCAACGGGACTCGCCGCTGCCGCGACGGCGGCCTGGGCGCAGCAGACCATCGTGTTCGGGGGCTCGGACGCGATCGGCGGCACCTTCGACGTGCAGAACAAGCTGTTCACGAAGCTCGTCAACGAGCGCGCGGCCGGCAAGCTGCGGGTGAACTTCATCGCCGGCGAGCAGCTCGGGCCCGACATGCAGGTCATCGAGCAGATGATGCAGAGCTCGGTCCAGATGTACGGCGACGTGCTCGACTGGTACGCGAACTTCAACAAGGACTTCGCGGTCTTCGGATGGGGCTTCACCTTCCGCGACGCCGATCACGTGCAGAAGTTCATCGACAGCGACATCTACAAGACGATGGCCGAGCAGCTGCGCGAGAAGCAGGGCATCCGCATCCTCGCCGCATCGACGACGCAGCCGCGCGTGCTGTTCAGCCGCAAGGCGGTGCAGTCGCTGGCCGACCTGAAGGACGTCAAGATGCGCGTCCCCGAGATCAAGACCTATCTCGCGCTGTGGGAGACCCTGGGGACGCGGCCGTCGCGCCTCGCGTGGGCCGAGGTCCCCCTCGGGCTGCGCACCGGCGTGGTCGAGGCTGCCGAGGGGCCGATCGCCTCGGCCTATGCCGCCAAGATGCACGAGGCCGCGAAGTTCGTGACGCGCACCGACCACATCCTGTCGACGGCCCACATCACGATCAACGAGAAGTACTTCACCGCCCTGTCGCCCGATCTCCAGAAGATCGTCGCCGACGCGGCGCGCGAGGCGGTCCTGGCGACGCGGGAATCGGCTTCGAAGGAGGTCGACGACATCGTCGCCAAGATGCGCAAGGAGGGCGCTACCGTGTCCTCGATCGACACGAAGGCGATCAACGAGCGGGCCCGCGAGGCGGTCGCCAAGATGGAGGCCGAAGGGCTCTGGTCCGCCGGTCTGTGGCAGAAGATCCAGGGCATGTGAGCAGCGGCGTCCGGCCGCCGACAGGCGGCCGCAGCGCGCGCGGCCCGATCGGCCTCGAGCGAGGCGGATCGGGCCGTGCGGCGGTGCGGTCGCGGCGGCGTCATCGGTCGCGTCCATTCCATGCGCCACGCCCTGCGCCTCTACGCCGGCCTGATCGACGCCCTCGCCACCGTCGAGCGGAGCTTCGGCGTGTTCCTGATCGGTCTCATCGTCGTCACGATCACGATCCAGGTCTTCACGCGCTACTTCCTCAACTACCCCATCGTCTGGGTGGAGGAGCTCGCGACCTACGCGTTCATCTGGGGCGCCTTCGTCGGCGCCGCGCTCGGCCATAAGCACCAGCGCCACATCCGCATCGACACCTTCGTCGGCCGACTGCCGCCGCGCGGCGTCGCGGCGATGCGGCTGGCCGCGAACCTGCTCGCCCTCCTGCTGTTCTACCTGCTCGCCCGGGCGGCGATGACGGTCATGGGCGTCGAGGCCCGCAGCCGCTCGATCGCGCTGCCGATCGACATCCCGCGGATGTGGTTCTACTCGGTGCCGCTCTTCACGAGCGTCGTGTCGATGGCGATCACGTCCGTCTATTTCGTGCTCGCCGAGGCGACGACCCTGGTCACCGGCGAGGATGACGGCCGCCGGCGCGGCGGCGGCGAGAGCATCGCATGACGCTCGGGATCCTCTTCGGCGTCTTCGCCCTCTTCCTCCTCGTCGAGCTGCCCGTCGGGTTCTCGCTCGCGCTGTCGTCGCTCGGCGTGATCTGGTCCGAGCAGCAGGTGCCGATGACCATCGTCGTGCAGCGCATGGCTTCGGGCATCGAGAGCTTCCCCTTCCTCGCGATCCCGCTGTTCATCCTCGCCGGCAACCTGATGAACCGGGCCGGCATCGCGACCCGGATCTACGGCTTCGCGCTCGCGCTGATGGGCCACATCCGCGGCTCGCTCGCGCACGTCAACGTGCTCGCCAGCATGATCTTCGCCGGCATGTCCGGCGTGGCGCAGGCCGATGCCGCCGGCATCGGCACGATCGAGATCAAGCACATGAAGGAGCAGGGCTTCGACCCGGCCTTCTCGGCCGCGGTCTCGGCCGCCTCGGCGGTGATCGGACCGATCATCCCGCCGTCGGTGATCATGGTGGTCTACGCGGTCAACGCCCAGGCCTCGGTCGCCGACCTGTTCCTTGCGGGAGTCATTCCCGGCGTGCTGATGGGCTTCGCGCTGATGGCGATGATCTACTGGATGGCCGTCACCGGGCGCATCGTCGCGCCGACCCAGCCGCGCGCCAGCCTCGCCGAGGTGGGACGCAGCTTCCGCGAGGCGCTGCCCGCGCTCGCGGCGCCGGTGCTGCTGTGCGGCGGCATCGTCGTCGGTGTCGCCACGCCGACGGAGCTCGGCGCGCTCACGGTCGTCTACGCGATCGTGCTCGGCTTCGTGCAGCGCGAGCTGACCTGGCAGGAGATCTGGGACGCCGCGGTCGAGACCCTGATCACCTACGGCGTGCTCGTGTTCATCATCGCCGCCGCGGTGCCGTTCGGGTGGGTCGTGGCTGTCACCGAGGCGCCGGACAAGCTCGCGCGCTTCCTGCTCTCCCTGAGCGAGAACAAGTGGGTCATCCTCGGGTTGATCAACGTCCTTCTGCTGATCGCCGGCTGCTTCATGGAGACGACGGCGATCCTGCTGATCGCGACGCCGACGCTGCTGCCGCTGGTCAAGCAGCTCGGCGTCCACGAGGTCCACTTCGGGCTGATGATGATCGTGAACCTGCTGATCGGGGCCCTCACCCCGCCCTTCGGCGTTCTCCTGTTCATCACGATGGATATCGCCAAGGTCAGCTTCGGCGCCATCGTCCGCGCCATCCTGCCCTTCTACGTGCCCCTGGCCGTGTGTCTCCTGCTCGTTACTTATTGGCCGGATATGGTCATGTTCCTTCCCGAGCTCTTCAGGGATTGAACCGCAGCGCTGCGGCATCGACGGGTCGTATCCGGCCGGGGGCCGCGCTATAGTCGAACGTGTCACTCGTGAATTCCCGGGAGGAAGCGATGCTGAGCAAGGCCGACGTCGAGCGATACAACCGAGATGGGTTCATCGTCGTTCCGAACGTCCTGACGGCGGCCGAGGTCGAGGGGCTGCGCAAGGCCACCGACGAGATCGTCGAGAAGGCGCGCGGCGTCACGGATCACAACGACGTCTACGACCTCGAGCCCGGGCACAGCCCGTCGCTGCCGAAGGTCCGGCGCATCAAGACCCCGGACAAGTGGGACGCGCGCTATGCCGCCTGCGTGCACCATCCCAAGATCATCGCCTGCCTGCAGGCGCTCTGGGGGCCCAACATCCGCTACGACCTGTCCAAGCTGAACCTCAAGGCCGCCGGCTTCGGCTCGCCCGTGGAGTGGCATCAGGACTGGGCCTTCTACCCGCACACCAACGACGATCTCGCCGCCGTCGGCGTCATGATCGACGACATCGACATGAGCAACGGTCCGATGCTGGCGATCCCCGGCTCGCACAAGGGGCCGGTGTACGACCACCACGCCCAGGGCCGGTTCTGCGGCGCGATGGATCCGGTGAAGATCAAGCTCGACTACGACAACGCCGTCCCCTGCACCGGCAAGGCGGGCTCGATCACGATCCACCACGTGCGCGCCGTCCACGGCTCGGCGCCCAACACGTCGAACCGCTCGCGCCGCTTCTTCCTGATGCAGTTCCGCAGCGCGGACGCGTGGCCGCTGATCCAGAAGCCGGAGAGCTGGGAGGCCTGGACCGGGCAGCTCGTCGCCGGCGAGGAGACGCTGGAGCCGCGCTGCACCGCCGTGCCCGTCCGTCTGCCGCTGCCGCCGGCGATCAACCAGGGCTCGATCTACGAGAACCAGCGCCAGCTCGAGAACCGCTTCTTCGACGACAAGCCGCAGAAGCGGGCCGCGACCTGACGCATCGGCCGTCCGGCCGGAAGTTCCTGCGAATCGCCCCCGGGCCGGCCCGCCGCCGCCCCGGGGGTTCTTATTTGCGCCACAGCCCTGCCGCGATCCGGAAGCAGGCTGCGAGCATGCGGACGTCGCGACGGAATCTCATGGCCGGACTGGCCATCGCTGCGCTGCCGGCGAGCGCACCGGCGCGCGCCGGCGCACGCGCGGCGGTGATCGTCGCGGCGGCGCGCGCCCAGATCGGTCGCACGCTGCTTTACGACGCACGCTACGTGCGCCTTGCCTTCCCCGGCGGCGACGTCCCGCTCGACCGCGGCGTCTGCACCGATGTCGTGATCCGAGCGCTGCGGGACGCCGGCATGGACCTGCAGTCCCTGGTCCACGAGGACATGCGTCGCGCGTTTGCGGCCTATCCGCGCCTGTGGCCTGCGGCCGCGCCGGACCCGAACATCGACCATCGGCGCGTCCCGAACCTGATGACATATCTCGCCAGGCACCATCGCGTCCTCGGCGCGGGCGCCGCGGTCGAGGCGGCGGACATCGTCGCCTGGCGGCTACCTGGGGGCGCGCATCACATCGGACTCGCCAGCGACAGTCGCAGCGACGGCCGGCCGCTCGTGATCCACAACATCGGCAATGGCACCCGCGAGGAGGACATCCTCGAGGTGTTCAGACGCATCGGCCACTACCGGCTGGCGGATTGAGGCTCCGAAGAGCCTCACGTTCTTCGTGCAATGGAGTGGGCAGCATTTGCAGCCGGCTGGCACTGCATCGGCGGGGTATGCACGGCTGAAAGACAGATTGGCGACCGGCCGACACCAGGACCTTGCACACGGCCTGCTGTCGGGTGCCTTGCGAGGTTGATTGACGTCGCCCGACGTCGCATAGCCACACGTGCTCGAGGGCCTTAGAGCGGACGAGCGAGCGGGCATTCGCCGCACAATCAACATCCGGTACCCGCGATGTGCCGCCACCGCAATGTCCGCAGGCACCGGTAACGGCAATATTGGACGGGGCAAGGGCAGCGCATGTGAAAACGCATTCATTTCTCCGCCGGCCTCTTTAGTCAGCCGAGACGAAGCTGCCCGTATTACCTTGCAGCATTGTCACGCAAATCGCGTGACGCGAGGGTTGCCGAGGTAAGCGAAAGCAACATGCGGATAGCCATCGCGAGCTCGGGGCTTGGCCACGTACAGCGCGGCATTGAATCCTGGGCAACGGACCTCGCACGAGGGCTGACGCGTCGCGGGCATCACGTGGGCCTGTTTGGCCATCGTTCTTCGACGGATCCCGATGTTCGACCGCTCGCCTATTCGAGGCGGACGGATCCTCGGACCCTTGGCGTCATGGCGGTAGCACGGGCGCTTCGCACTTGGCGGATTGGCATCTCCAACACGTACGACATCGAACAGCTATCGATGGCGCTGCCGCTATGGCGCGCCGTCCGCAGGTCATTCGACATTCTCCACCTGCAAGACCCTCTCCTCGCACGGGTGCTCGATGCCGCGAACCGAATGGGCCTGTCGCGGCCACGTGTGATTCTCGCCAATGGAACCGGACTGACACCCGACGCTCTCGCCGGTTTCTCGGTCGTCCAGGAGCTGACTCCGACCACCCCTGCGCCCCACGAGACGGAGTCGGATCCGAGGCGGCCGCGTTTCGTGATCCCGAATTTCATCGACACCGACGCCTATTCGCCCACTGGGCGCGAACGCGCGCGCGCGAAACTTGGATTACCCGCGGACGCATTCGTCGTCCTGACAGTCGCCGCCATCCGGCGATTCCACAAGAGGATCGACCACCTGATCCGCGAATTCGCCGATGCACGGCGATCGTTGCCGAACAACTCGGTGCTCCTGATCGCCGGCGGCCGCGAGAACGACACGGATGAGATCATCCGGCTCGGCAGCGATCTCCTGGGGCCGCGGGTCCGGTTTCTGCCGGCCCAGCCGCGCGAGGAAATGCCCGACATCTACCGAGCTGCCGACCAGTTCGTACTCACGTCCCTGTTCGAAACATTCGGGATCGTACTTCTCGAAGCAATGGCATCCGGGCTTCCGGTCCTTTGCCATGACACCCCGGCATTTCGCTATGTCTCGGGTCCGGCGGGCCGCTTCTGCGACATGTCCGCGGCCGGCTCGCTCGCGCAGTCCCTAATCGAACTCTCGACACCGGAAACCCGCGAAGCTTTCGCCCGGAACGCGCGCCAGCACGTCATCGAACACTTCTCCGAGCCGGTCGTCGTCGAACGGATCGTCGAGATGTACGGACGCGTCATCGGGGGACCGTCATGAGCGCGCCGACCGTCAGCGTGATCGTTCCCGCCTACAATGCCCGCGCGACCATCCTGCCGACCGTCACGAGCGCACTCGAACAGTCGCATGCTCCGGTGGAAATCATCGTCGTCGACGACGGCTCGACCGACGATACCGCATCGATCGCCAGTTCGCTCCCAATACCCGTCCGGGTCATCCGGAAGCCCAACGGCGGTCCCGCATCAGCCCGCAACGTCGGCGCCCTGGCGGCGATCGGGGAGTGGCTTGCATTCCTTGATGCCGACGACATCTTCCTGCCCGACAAGCTTCGGACGCAGCTGAGCCTGGCCGACGACCCGCGAATCGCGATCCTCCATGGTCATTCCACCGACTCCGCCATGGATCTTCCCGATGAGCTCGACTTCGAGGCGCTCTGGGAACGGAACGCCATCGTCAATTCCTCCGTCCTGCTGCGCCGCCACGTCTTCGATGAGCTCGGAGGGTTCGACGAGTCGCCCGACCTGATCTCCGTCGAGGACTACAACATGTGGCTGCGCGTCGCCGCCGCCGGATGGCGGATCCGCAGCTGCCAGCAGCGCCTTGTCCGCTACACACGCGGCAGCGGGCTGTCGTCGCAGCGCGACAGGTTCGTGAAGGCACAGGTCGCGAATATCCGGTTGATCGGCCAGCAATTCGGCTTATCGGAGAAGGCGATCAGTTCGCGAACCGCCAAGTTGTTCCGGGAGATCGGCAAGAGCGCACTCTTCGGTCGCGACATGGCTGCTGCACGACACTACTTCCGCCAGGCGCGGCGGGCCGACGGCACGATGGGGGCCCGGCTCGGGCTGGCCGTGTCCTACCTGCCGCCGGCGTTGCTGGATGCGCGTCGAAAGCTGAAGTGGCGATACACGCATCCGTCGCAACACTATCAGAACTCCATCGACTCCATCTTCGTCGACCACAGGCGTGCGCGAATGGCAAGTCGGCCAGGGAATCGCCCAGTCCTGCTCGTCATCGTCGACGCCGAGGAGGAGTTCGATTGGGCGACGGTGCCTTCAACCTCGATCCGGGTCGAGTCCGTCATGGCCCAGCACCTGGCCCAGAGGATTTTCGCACGCTACGGAATCGTCCCGACCTACGCGGTCGACTACGCCGTGGCATCGCAAGAGGAAGGATACGGCCCGCTTCGCGAGTTCATGCTCGGTGGCCAATGCGATATCGGCACCCAGCTGCACCCATGGATCAATCCCCCCCTGACAGAGGCGATGACGGTCCGCAACTCCTTCGTCGGCAATCTCCCGGAGACGATCCAGTTCGAGAAGTTGCGGATCCTGACCGAGACGATCCGGCAGAACTTCGGATGCGACCCCATCCTCTATCGCGCTGGCCGCTATGGCGCTGGAGCGGCGACGGTCGATCATCTGAAAAAGCTCGGCTACAGGATCGATACCAGCGTCCGGCCCTTCTACGACATGCGGTCGTCCGGGGGCCCCGACTACACCTGCAGTCCCGTCCAGCCTTACTGGTGCGATCAGCAACGGACACTGCTCGAGATACCCCTGACCGTCGGAATGCTCGGCATGGCCGCAGCGCACGGGCGCGAAATCTACCCGTGGATCTCGGGACCGACTGCAAGCCTGCTCCGCATGCCGGCCATTCTCTCGCGCACGAACGTCCTCAATCGTACGAGCATCAGCCCAGAGGGAACGCCGCTGTCGGAGGCAAAGGCGCTGACGCGCCGGGTCCTGGAACAGCAGCCCAACGGCGTCATCGTTCTCACCTACCACAGCACGTCGCTCGAACCCGGCAACACCCCCTATGTCCGCTCGAACGCCGACCTGCGACGCTTCCTCGCCTGGCTGGAGTCCTACTTCGACTTCTTCCTCGGCACCTGCAACGGCATGGCTTCGACGCCGGCTCGGCTACTCGCAGAGCTGTCGCCGGACCAATCCAGCCGAAGGCTGGCGCCAGTCCATGCGCCGGCGACCTCTGACGCCGAATAAACGTCACGCAACAACGCCCTTCCGTCGCATAGTGCCGATTCGTGGGAATACCCCGGAATCGCGGGTTGCGTATCGAGGCTTCGGGATGAGTGAACAGCCGAAACGGGGTTCGATCGGCGTCTCGACCGCGATCGGTGCCGCATGGGTCGTCTCATGGCGACTGCTGTCGCGCCTTCTCGGCGTGATCAGCATCGTCATCCTATCGAGGCTGCTGAGCCCGGATACGTTCGGAGTGGTCGCCATCGCGACATCCCTCATCGGCGCGCTCGATGCGTTTTCCGTCATCGGCTGGCAGGATGCCGTCATTCGATCGCATCATTATCGGAAGGACCTGCTCAACGCCGCCTTCACGATCAGCGCCGCGCGCGGCGTCCTCATGGCGATCGTCATCGCCGCAGCCGCGCCCTTCGCCGGCGAGTTCTTTTCCGACGACCGCCTGGTCCCGATCCTGTATCTGCTCGCCGGCCTGACGGCGCTTGAAGGGCTCGAGAACGTCGGTCCGGTGGAGTTCCGGCGGAACCTCGCCTTCGAGCGGGAATTCGTGCAGTTCGCAATCCCGCGATTCCTCGCATTCGTTGTGACCATCTACTTCGCCTACAGCCTCCGGGATCATTGGGCCCTCGTTCTCGGCATCGTGGCCGGACGACTTGCGAAGTTCGCGGCCTCGTACCTCATGCATCCGTTCCGCCCCCGGTTCTCCGCGACGGCGATCCGGGAGATCCTCGGCTTCTCGCTTTGGACATGGGCCGCGAGCATGGCCATCTTCGTGAAGGAGCGCACGCCTGCATTCGTCATCGGGCGCACGATGAACGCGGATGCCGTCGGTCGCTTCACTCTCGGCCAGGAGATCGCGATGCTGCCTATCACCGAGGTGGTCTATCCGGTGAGCCGGGCGCTTTTTTCGGGGATGGCGTCTGCGCATCGCGATGGCCGAGAGCTCGGCGATGCATTCTGTCGCGCCGTCGGCGTGCTCTCGGTCCTCATCCTTCCGCTCGCGATCGGGATCTCGAGCGTCGCCCACTTCGTCGTCGCGATTGCGCTCGGCGCGACGTGGCGCGATGTCACCCCCCTTATTCAACTTCTGGGCATCGCGGCGCCGTTCTCCATCCTGACGACCATATGCGGGACTTGCCTGATCTCCGTCGCACGGCTTCGCGGCAACTTCGCCATCAATGCCGTCGCGGCGGCGTTCGTGGTCGTCTTGGTCGTCGTGTTGGTGACCGCCTATGGCCTCGTCGGCGCCATCTCGGCCGTCTGTATCGTCATGACCTGCGAGGGTCTGCTTGCCACCGGCCTGACGCTGCACTGGCTCGGAGGAAACGCTTCTGATCTTCTCGCGCAGGCTTGGCGGCCGGTGGTCGCCGTCGCGACGATGGCGATCGTCCTTGGAGCCAGTGGCTATGGCTGGCCCGCGCAAGCGGCGACCGCATCAACGACCCTCGCAGATCTCGTCGTGGCCGTCCTCCTCGGTGCGGCAACCTATGTCCTTGCGCTCGCGCTTCTCTGGCAGCTCAGTGGTCGCCCACAGGGACCCGAACGATGGCTGCTGTCGCTCTTGGTGCGCGCCCTCGATGCGCGACGCGGCGTCAGCTGACCAACGTGCTCAGGCTTCGGGTCCTACCGTCGCCCAGAGGTGCGGGGCGACGCGGGATTCGACCAGCGTGACGCCGAAGCCGGGGCGGTCGGGGATCGGCATGCGGCCGTTCCGGACCGTCAGTTCGGGCGGCGCGTCGACGATGCCGAAATGCTCGGGCACCCGGTAGGGGTAGAGCTCCTGGATCGCGAAGTTCGTCAGCGTGGCGTCAAGCTGCAGCGTCGCGGCCGTCAGCACCGGACCGGCGCAGAGATGCGGCGCCACGCGCATGTCGAAAGCCTCGGCCATCGCCGCGATCTTCTTCGTCTCCATCAGCCCGCCGGTGTTGCCGGCGTCGGGCTGCGCGATGTGGATCGCGCGCAGCTCGAACAGGCGGCGGAAGCCGTAGCGCGTATAGAGCCGTTCGCCCGCCGCGATCGGCATCGCCAGCGCCTGGCGCACCTGCAGGATGCCTTCCGGGTCGAAGGCGTCGACCGGCTCCTCGAAAAAGGCGATGTCGAGCGGCTCGACGGCGCGGCCGAGCCGGATGATCTGGTCGGGCGTCAGTTCGCCGCTGAGGTCGAGCATCAGCTCGACTTTCGGCCCGATCGCGTCGCGCACGGCGCGCACGCGCGCGACGCCGAGATCGAGCGCTTCGCGGTCGATCGAGCGCTGCGAGACGTGGCGGATGTTGCCGGCGGCGTTCCCGACCGGCTGCGCCAGCGGATACATCTTCAGCGCGTCGTAGCCGTCGCGCACGACCTTCTCGGCCGCGCGCGCGAACTCGGCAGGCGTGGACGCGCGGAAGGACCAGCCGTTGGCATAGAGCCGCACGTCGTCGCGGCACTTGCCGCCGAGCAGCTCGTAGGCCGGCACGTTCAGCGCCCGGGATTTGATGTCCCACAGCGCCATCTCGACGGCGCTGATGCCCGCGAACACGATCGGGCCGCCGCCCTTGGCCCAGAACGTGTGGTCGTACATGTCGCTCCAGAGCTGCTCGATCCGGAAGGGATCGGCGCCGAGCACGATCTTGCGGACCAGGTCCTGGATCATGCCCGCGGCCGCCGTGGCGCCGACGCCGTACGCCACCGCGGCCTCGCCCAGCCCGCTGATGCCCTGGTCGGTGTGCAGCCGCACGACGACCGGATGCCGGCCGTCGACATGGACGACGTAGATCTCGGCCTTGGTGATCTTCATGGTCCCTGCACCGCCTCCTCCGTGAACAGCGCGTCGATCTCCGCGCCCGAGAACCCGAACTCGGCGAGCACCTCGCGGCTGTGCTGGCCGAACAGCGGCGCCCCGCGCCGCACCCCGCCCGGCGTATCGGAGAACTTCACCGGCGCGCCGAGCGTCTTCACCTTGCCGAGCGTCGCATGGTCGACCTCGATCACCATCTCGCGCGCGATCGCCTGCGGATCGGTGTGCATCTGCTTGACGTCGTTGACGGGACCGCAAGGCAGGCCCTTGGCGTCGAAGATCGCGAGCCACTCGGCCGTCTTCCGCTTGCGGAAATACGGCGCCAGCGTCGTCTCGAGCAGGGCCAGATTGGTGATGCGGTCGCGGTTCTCCTTGAAGCGCGGCTCGGCGAGCAGCTCCGGCGCCTCGAGCGCCTCGACCAGGCGCAGCCAGTTGTTCTGGTTGGCGCCGCCGACGACGAGCCAGCCGTCCGCGGTCTCGAAGGCCTGATAGGGCGCCGAGAGCGGATGCGCCGAGCCCATCGCCGCCGGCGCCACGCCGGTCGCGAAGGCGATCGCCGACTGCCAATAGGTGTGGACGATGCCCGCTTCGAACAGCGAGGTGTCGACGCGCTGGCCCTGCCCCGTCTTGAGCCGGTGCGTGTAGGCCGCGAGCACGCCCATGGCGGCGAGGATGCCAGCGGTGATGTCGGTGAGCGGCGCGCCGCATTTGACCGGCGCGCGCCCGGGCCCCTCGCCCGTGAAGCTCATGATCCCGCTCATCGCCTGCGCCACGAGATCGAAGCCGCGGCGATGCGCGTAGGGCCCCGTGCCGCCGAACCCGGTGACGGTGCAGTAGACCAGCGCCGGGTTGAGGCCCTTGAGCACGTCCCAGCCGAAGCCGAGCTTGTCCATCGTGCCCGGCGCATAGTTCTCGATGAGCACGTCGGCACCGCGCACGAGCCGCTCAAGCACGCGCTTGCCGCCCGGCTTCTTGAGGTCGAGGGCGAGGCCGCGCTTGTTGCGGTTCATCATCAGGAACGAGGCCGGCTCGTCGCCGACCTTCGGCGGCACCTGCTTGCGCACGTCGTCGCCGCCCGGGATCTTCTCGACCTTGATCACGTCGGCGCCCATGTCGGCGAGCATCAGCGCGCAGGTCGGCCCCGCCATCACGTGGCTGAGGTCGAGGACCTTGAGTCCAGCGAGCGGTCCCATCGCTCAGCGCCCCTTGAAGGCCGGCTTCGTCTTGGCGAGGAACGCCGCCGAGCCGATGCGGAAATCCTCGGTATCGAAGCAGTTGTAACTCTCGTCGTGCTCGGCGTCGCTCAGCGGCCGCGGGTCCATGAGCCGGTCGGCGAACTTCTTGTGCCAGCGCGCGACCAGCGGCGCCCCCTCGACGATCGAGGCGACCACCGCCTCGACGCCCGCCTCGAAGCCGTCGTCGGGGAGCACGCGGTTGACCAGCCCCATATGCAGCGCGCGCTCGGCGCCGAAAATGTCGCCGGTCAGCAGGATGTCCTTGGTGTTCGCAGGCCCGACCAGGCGGATCAGCGGCGCCATCTCGGTCGTCGCGACCACCAGGCCGAGCCGCTTGACCGGGATGCCGAAGCGCGAGCCGGCCGTGGCGATGCGCAGGTCCGCCACGCAGGCGAGCTCGAGCCCCCCGCCGACGCACAGGCCGCGGATCGCGACCACGATCGGATGCCGGCAGGCGGCGATGCGGCCGAGCGCACCATGGGTCAACCTGGCGTAGGCGCGCGCCTGCTCGGCGTTCGCACGCGTGGTGCCGAACTCCGCGATGTCGGCGCCGACGCAGAAGGCGCGGCCGCCGGCGCCCCCGAGCACGATGCAGCGGAGCGTCTCGTCGGCGTCGAACCCGGCGAAGAGCTCGCCCATGCGCCGCCACATGGCGGTGTCCATGCAGTTGAGCTTGTCCGGGCGGTTGATCGTGACGCGCGCGACGTCCCCCTCGCGCGCGACCAGCAGCGTGTCCGACATGGATGGATCCTCAGCGGTAGAAGTAGTCGACCAGCGCCAACGACGTCGCCGGCACGTAGGTCACCAGCAGAAGCACCCCGATCAGCACCGATATGTACGGGATGTTCCAGCGCGTCGTCGCCCAGATGTCGGTCTTGGCGATCGAGCAGGTGACGATCAGCACGCTCGCCACCGGCGGCGTCTGCTGGCCGATGGCGAGGTTGAGGGTGACCATGATCCCGAAATGCACGAGGTCGATTCCGACGGCCTTGACCAGCGGCAGCACGATGGGAACGACCAGGATGATCGCGGCCGCGCTGTGCAGGAAGAAGCCGAGCACGAAGAACAGCAGGTTGAGCAGCGCGAGGACCGCATGCCTGTCGCTCGTGAGCTGCGTGATCGCGCCGGCCAGCGCCTGCGGCACGCGCATCTCGGTGAGCAGGCTGCCGAGCAGCGCCGACGCGGCGATCAGCAGCATCACGACCGCGGTCTGGACGACGCCGTCGAGGCAGCAGCGGTAGAGGAAGCGCCAGTCGATCTCGCGGTAGACGACGCCGCTGACGAACAGCGCCGCGACGACGGCGAGCCCGGCACCCTCGGTCGGCGACACGTAGCCGCCGAAGATGCCGCCCAGGATCACGACCGGCATCAAGAAGGCCCAGGACGCCGCCTTGGTCGCGCGCCAGAGGCGGCACAGGTCGAACGGGTCGCCGGCCGCGAAGCCGTAGCGCCGGGCCATCAGGTAGGCCATGCCCATCATCCCGAAGCCGCCGAGGATGCCGGGCACGACCCCGGCGACGAAGAGCTGGACGATCGAGGCGCCGGCGATGGTGCCGTAGAGGATCATCGGGATCGACGGCGGGATGATGATCGCGAGCGAGCCGGAGGACGACGTCGTCGCCGCGGCGAACTCGGCCGGATACCCCTTCTTCTTCATCGCCGGGATCATGATTCCGCCGGTCGCGGCGACGTCGGCGACCGCGGAGCCCGAGATCTCGGCGAAGAACATCGAGACGCCGATGTCGACCATGGCGAGGCCGCCGCGGATCGAGCCGAGCACGGCGGCGCAGAAGTCGATCAGTCGCTGCGAGATGCCGCCGGCGTTCATGATGCCGCCGGCGAGGATGAACAGCGGCACCGCGAGCAGCGGGAAGCTGCGCGTGCCCTCGTACATCGTGATCGCGAGGTTGAGCAGGTCGCCTGTGCCGTGGAGCACGACCATCCCGGCGAGGGTGACGATCCCGATCGCCACCGCGATCGGGACGTTGATCAGCACCAGCGCTACCAGGCCGAGGAACATGGCGACAGTGGCCATGTCAGATGCTCTCCTTGATCGCCGCTGCGGCGTCCTTGTGCGCGAGCGCGCGCCACTCGTCGCGGACCGTGAGCAGCTGACACAGGATGAAAAGCGCCGCGCCGACCGGGATCACGGATTGCGTGAACTGCACCGGCACCCAGGTCAGGCTCACCAGACGGTCGCCCTCGAGCAGGACGACCACCTGCCCGCCCACCCAGGCGAGCACGGCGAAGAAGATGACGACCAGGGCCTCGGCGAGGAGGAAGAGCGGCAGGCGATAGCGCGCCGGCAGCGCCATCATCGCCTCGGGCGAGCCGAGATGCCCGCGCTTCAGCGCCGCGTAGGCGGAACCGTAGTAGGTGATCCAGGCGAGCATCACCGTCGCGACCTCGTCGTACCAGCTGAACGCCGCGCCGAGCTCGCGCGCGACGACCGCGACGATCACAAGCACGGTCAGCGCGACGATCAGGAAGACGCTGAAGAGGCCGAGGGCCGTCTCAAGGATGCGGCGGAGCGCGGTCACCGACTCTCCCCCTGGCCGCTTCGCGGCCTGTCCCCCTCATGTGAGGGGGACGGCAGGACCGATGCTCCACCAACCGTCCCCCTCGCATGAGGGGGACAGGCGCCGCGAAGCGGCGCCAGGGGGAGAGTCGCGCGCCTCAGCATCCGCCGTCCGCGAGCTTGAGCGCGCGGTCGATCAGCTCCTTGCCGCCCGAAACCTCCTTGGCGAACATCTCGTAGACCGGCTCGCTCGCCTTCACGAAGGCGGCGCGGTCGGCGACGTTGAACTGCATGCCGGCCGCGATGATCTGCTTCTTGGTGTCCTCGTCCTCCTTGGCCGCCACCTCGTAGGTCCAGGGCTGGACCTCGGCGCCGGCTTCGAGGACCGCCTTGCGCACGTCCTCCGGCCAGGCATTCCAGCGCCGCAGGCTCGCGGTCGGGAAGCTCGGCGTGTAGATGTGGTTCGTCTCCGACACGTACTTCTGGACCTCGTGGAGCTTGCCCGAGGTCACGTTCGTGTAGGGGTTCTCCTGTCCGTCCATGACGCCGGTCTTGAGCGCGATGAACAGCTCGGAGAACGCCATCGGCGTCGGGTTGGCGCCGTAGGCCTGGAACATGCGGATGCGCCAGGTGCCCTGGGGAACGCGCATCTTCATGCCTTTGAGGTCCTCGGGCTTCACGATGGGCCTGAGGTTGTTGGTGATCTGGCGGATGCCGTTCTCCCAGATCCCGACGAGCCGGTAGCCCTGCCGCTCGTATTTGGGCGCGAGCTCGGGCCATACGATCTTGTCGCCGATGCACGCCATATGCTTCCGGTCCTTGACCAGATAGGGCATGTCGAACAGCCCGAACTCCGGCAGCACGCTCGAGGTCGCCGTCGAGGGCTGCGAGAAATCGAGCGTGCCGAGCTTCAGCTTCTGCAGCATCTCGCCGTCGCTGCCGAGCTGGCCCGAGTGGAACAGCTCCATCTTCGCCTTGCCGGCCATCTTGGCGTTGAAGCGCTTCACGAACTCCTCGGCCGAGAGGAACTGCACGCCGCCCGGCGGGTTGGTCGTGCCGAACTTGAGCTCGAGCACCTGCGCCGATCCGGGCGTGGCGGCGAAGGCGAGCCCGAAAGCCGCCGCGGCGATGGTGGTCCTGCGGAACCAGTCGATCATCGTCGTCCTCCCTGTTGTCGGTGGTGGTGTCGATCCCGGTCGTCAGCCGCGCCGCCGGCGCACCGAAGCGCCCATCTTCTTGGCGAGCTTGAACGCCTCGCGCGCCGCGCCGTCGTTGGCCACGCCCTTGCCGGCGATGTCGTAGGCGGTACCGTGCGCCGGCGTGCAGATCGGCACCGGCAGGCCGCCGAGCAGCGTCACGCCGCGCTCGAACCCCATCAGCTTCATCGCGATCTGGCCCTGGTCGTGGAACATCGAGAGCACCGCGTCGAAGTCGCCGCGCCGCGCGCGCAGGTAGACGGTGTCCGACGGGAAGGGCCCCTCGACCGCGAGCTGCCGGGTCTTGGCCTGCTCCACGGCGGGGGCGATCACGTCGATCTCCTCGCGCCCGAAATTGCCGTTGTCGCCGGCATGCGGGTTGAGCGCCGCAACGGCGATGCGCGGCCGCGCCAAGCCGGCATCGCGCAGGCAGCGGTCGGCGAGCGTCAGCGCCTGGAGGATCGAGGGGACCGTGATCGCCGCCGACACGTCCTTGAGCGGGATGTGCGAGGTGACGCGGCAGTTCCACAGATCGCCGAGGATGTTGAACTCGGCGTGCGGGTCCTTGGCGCGCAGCACGTCGGCCGCGAACTGGATCTCGTCGGTGTAGGTGTTGCCGCCGAGCTTGAGCGCGTATTTGTTGAACGGCGTGAAGAACACGGCGTCGGCCAGCCCGTCGCGGGCGAGCTCGAGGCCGGTGCGGAAGTTGCGCAGCGCGAACGCCCCGCCCGCCGCCGAGGCTTCCGCCGGACGGATCGCGGCCGGGTCGCCGTGACCGAGATCGAGCAGGCCGATCGCGCCGGCCGCGTCGGGCGCCGCGGCGGCAGCGGCGACGGGCGTGGGCGACACGGTCTTGCCAGCGAGCTTCTCCCCCAGCGCGAGGATGCGGGCATCGCCGATCACCAGGGTCGCGCAGTCGGCGGTCATCGCCGGGTCGGCGAGGAGTCGGGCGGCCAGCTCGTTCGAGATGCCGGCGGGGTCGCCCATGACGAAGGCAATTCGCGGAACGGGGGCGGTCATCGGATCCTCCTCACACCTCACCCGAATAGCAGGCGCGGCAGCGCCAAGGCCAGGGCCGGCACGTAGGTCACAGCGAATAGCACGGCGAGCAGGACGCCCAGGAACGGCAGCGACTCCCGGATCACGCGCTGCGGCGGCTCGCCCGCGATGTTCGCGAGCAGGTAGATGAGATAGCCCACGGGCGGCGTGCACAGGCCGATCATGAGGTTGATCACGACGATCAGGCCGAAATGGATCGGGTCGATGCCGAGCGCGGTCGCCGCCGGCATCAGGATCGGCACGAACACGATCAGGGCCGCCAGGGGATCCATGAACAGCCCGACGATCAGGAAGAAGCCGTTGATGATGGCGAGGAACACGAGCGGGTCGCGGGTCAGCGCAAAGATCATCGCGGCCGCCTGGCGGCTGATCCCGAGATCGGCGATCAGCCACCCCATCAGCCCCGACGCCCCGACGATGACCATCACCGACGCCGTGCCGTGCGTGGCATTGACCAGCGCCCGCCCGAGATCGCGCAGGCCGAGCTCGCGATAGACGAGGAACCCGACGAGCAGGCAGTAGAGGCAGGCGATGGCGCCGGATTCGGTGGCGGTGAACACGCCGCCGAGGATCCCGCCCAGGATGATGACCGGCGTCAGGAGCGCCGCAAGCGCCACCGCCAGCGCCGCCGCGACGGCGCGGAAGCCGCCCCAGCTGCCCCGCGGATAGCCGCGCATCCGGCTGATGACGTAGACCACGATCATCAGCAGCACGCCGATCAGGATGCCGGGCACGATGCCGGCGATGAACATGCGCCCGACCGACACCTCGACGAGGATCGCGTAGATCACCATCGGGATCGAGGGTGGGATGATCGGCCCCATCACGGCGGCGGTCTCGCACAGCGCGGCCGCGAAGGCGGCCGGGTAGCCCGCGCGGCGCATCGCCGGGACCATCACCGAGCCGATCGCGGCGCCGTCGGCCACCGCCGATCCCGAAATGCCCGAGATGATCATGCTGGCGACCACGGCCACGTGCCCGAGGCCGCCGCGGATGTGGCCGACCAGGGTCGAGGCGAAGTTGACGATGCGCTGGGTGATGCCGCCCGAGTTCATCAGCTCGCCGGCGAGCAGGAACAGCGCGATGGCGATCAGCGGGAAGGAGTCGATTCCTTTCACGACGTGCTGCGCCATCACCTCGAGCGGCAAACCGGGACGGAAGACGGTCATGGTGGCGAAGCACGCGCCGAGGATCGAGAAGGCGAGCGGCACGCCGAGCGCGCTCAGGACCAGCAACGTGCCGAGGAGCAGGGCGAGCGTCATGACCGAAGCGCCCTGAGATGGCGCAGGATCTCGACGACCGCGCGCACCAGCCACAGCGCGCCGCCGACGAGCAGGGCCGCGTAGAGCCAGCGCACCGAAATCCCGAGTGCGATGTACATGTCGAACTCGGTGAGGTCGATCATGCCCCAGGTGCCGACCAGCAGCAGCACGGTCAGCCCGGCGACGAGCACCTCGCCGAGCAGCCGGACCAGCGCGGCGACGCGGGGCGGCATCGCATCCAGAAGCTGGTCGATGCGCATGGGCTGGGCGCGGCTCGCCGCCACCAGCACCATCCAGACGAACAGCAGCCGCGTCAGCTCCTCGCTCCAGACCAGCGAGCCGCCGAGCACGTAGCGCACGAACACCTGCGCGACCACGAGCAGCGTCACGACCGCGAGCAGTGCGCCGGCGGCGATGTCGGGAAGGCGAGCGAGGAAACCGAGCATCCGAGGCACTCAGCTCATCCCTTCCTGTTCCGCGAAGCGGAATCGGAGGGGTGGCACGCGCAGAGCACGCGACGGGGGCATCAATTGCAGCTCTCTCAAGACGCCGTCGACCTCCCCGTCCGCTTCGCGGCCACCCCTCCTATCGCGCTACGCGCGACAGGAGGGGATGCTCGTCACTTCACCGCGAGGATCCGGTCGACGATCTCGCGGCCGTGCACGTCGGTGTACTGCTTCGCCACCGGATCGTAGACGACCTTGCGGAACGCCTCCGCATCGACCTTCTCGACGACGGTGAGACCGGCGGCCTTGATCTTCGCGAGGTTCTCGCCTTCCTGCTTCGCATTCAGGTCGCGCTGGAAGCGCCCGGCCTCGAGAGCCGCATCGAGCACGAGCTTCTGCTGGTCCGCGGGCAGCTGGTTGAACTTCACCAGGCTCATCGCCGCGATCGACGCCGTGTAGGCGTGCCCCGTCAGCGTCAGGTGCTTCTGCACCTCGTACATGCGGTTGGCGAAGATGTTGTTGATCGGGTTCTCCTGCGCGTCGACCGTGCCGGTCTGCAGCGCGAGATAGAGCTCGGTGAACGCCATCGGCACCGGATTGGCGCCCCAGAGCTTGAAGGCCTCGAGATGCGCCTTGTTCGGCGTCGTGCGGATCTTCAGCCCCTTGAGGTCGTCGGGCGCCTTGATCGAGAGCTTCGAGTTCGTGACGTGGCGGAAGCCGATCTCCCAGAACGCGATGCCCTTCATGCGGTTGCGCTCGAGGTCCTTGAGCAGCTCGGCGCCGATCGGACCGTCCATCACCGCATGCGCGTGGGCGGCGTCGCGGAACAGGTAGGGCAGGTCCATCACGTTCAGCCGCGGCGCGAACTGGGTGAAGAACGGATTGCCCGTGAGGCCGATATCGATCGAGCCGAGACGCACGCCCTCGAGGATGGCGTTGTCGTTGCCCAGCTCGCCGCCGGGATGGACGGTCATCGTCAGCTTGCCGCCCGACTTCTCCTTGAGGATCTCCGCCATACGGCGCGCCGCCTCGTTGTGCGTGTCCGAGGCGGCGAGCGTGTTGGCGAAGCGCAGCGTCGTCTGCGCGGGCGCCGGCGCGGCGACGACGAACGCCGCGAGCGCCGCTAGGGCCGTGAGTGTCCTTCGCATGGGGTCCTCCCTCAGGTGATGTCGAGTCGGTAGAAGGCGGCCGCGTTGCGCCAGAAGAAGCGCTCGCGCGCGGCCGGGTCGAGATGCGCCGTCATCCGTGCCAGCGCGCGGACGAGGGCGTCGTAGCCGATCCGCAGGCCGGCCACCGGGAAATTCGTCGCGAACATGCAGCGCTCGACGCCGAATATCGCGAGCGCGTCGTGCACGACGCGCCGGTTCGACTCGTAGTCCCAGGGCGCGTCGCGCAGGCCGAATTCCGACACCTTCAGGTGCACGTTGGGGCAGTGCGCGATCGTCTCCATCTGGCGGCGCCACGCGGCGAGGCCGTCTTCGGAGCGGTCCCACGGGAAGCCGGTGTGGTTGAGCACGATCCGCGTGCCGGGGAAGGCACGCGCGACCGCGGCCGCCTCGGTCAGGTGCCAGAACGGCACACGCAGGTCCCAGGACAGCCCGTGCTTCTCGAGCAGCGCGAAGCCGCGCAGCCAGGCCGGATCCTGCATCGTGCCGGGCGCGCCCGGCGTCATGCGGTCGGGCGCCAGCGAGGTCACCGGCTTCGAGCGGATCCCGCGCACGAGCGGGCACGCGGCGTGGCCGGCGACGATCTCCTCGGCATTGGGCGTGTCGAACCAGGCATGCCCGACGATCGCCGTCGGCATGCCGTGGCGCCGGTTCATCTCGGCAAGCCAGCGCGTCTCGGCCAGCTGCGTGGCGCGGTCCATCTCCGCCTCGACGTGCACGGTCGCGAGCACGTTGTGGCCGGCCGCGTCGCGCTTGTAGTCGCCGGGCAGGTAATCACGCTTCAGCGGTGCGTAGTCGCCCATGAAGAAGTGGTGCTCGGGCTCGTCGGCGAGCCACGGATAGCGGTTCGCCCGCAGGTCCCAGATGTGATGGTGCGCGTCGATCAGCGTCACCGCGTCGGGCGAGTCGTTCCAGCGCCCGTGGATGGTCCGGCGCGTCACGGCCGCGCCCCCGCCAGCCGCCGGCGGACCATGCCGCCGATCGAGAGCCCCCAGATCAGCAGCGTCGCGGCCGCGAACACCGCCGAGAGCGGCCGGTCGAAGAAGCCGATCAGGTTGCCGCCGGTCTTGATCAGCGACGTCATCAGGTTCTGCTCCACGAGCTGGCCCATCACGATCCCGAGCACGGCGGGCGAGACGGGGAAGCCGCTCTCCTCCATCACGTAGCCGATCAGGCCGAGCACCAGCATGATCACCACGCCGAAGATGTTGTTGTCGATCGCATAGGCGCCGAGCACGCAGAACAGCAGCAGCACCGGCATCAGCAGCTTGCGCCGGATGCGCAGGATCGGCGTCGAGGCGCGGATCGCCAGCCACCCGAGCGGGATCATCAGCAGGTTGGCGACGAAGAAGACGATGAAGACCGCGTAGAGGATGTGCGCGTTCTGCAGGAAGATCGTCGGGCCGGGATTGACGTTCTTCAGGTACATGACGCCGATCGCGATCGCGGTGATCGAGTCGCCGGGGATGGCGAAGACCAGCGCCGGGATCCACGCCCCGCTCAGCGCCGCGTTGTTGGCCGAGGTCGCGTCGACGATGCCCTCGATGTGGCCGCGCCCCCACTTCTCCGGCTCCCGCGTCATCTTCTTGGACACGGCGTAGGAGGTCCAAGCCGCGATGTCCGCACCCGCACCCGGCAGCGCGCCGACGGCGGTGCCGATCACGCTCGAGCGCAGGAAGTTCGACCAGTAGCGGCGCAGCGTGGCGAAGAAACCCGCGAAAATGCGCAGGCGACCGACCTCGATGCGCTCCTCCGAGCCTTCGGGCGCCAGCAGGGTGCGCAGGATCTCGGGGATCGCGAAGAGACCGATCAGCGCCGGCACGAAGCTGACGCCGCCGATGAGCTCGCTCTCGCCGAAGGTGAAGCGCACGAAGCCGGTCGTGTAGTCGCGCCCGATCGTGGCGATGAACAGGCCGAGCAGCAGCGAGGCGGCCCCCTTCAGCGGCTGGTCGGTCGCCACGAAGATCGCGCAGGTCAGGCCGAGGCAGGACAGCCAGAAATACTCGGTGTGCGAGATGCTGAGCGCGTATTCGGCCAGCAGCGGCGCCGAGGTGACGAGGATGACGGTGCCGAACAGCCCGCCGAGCGCCGAGAACAGCAGGTTGGTCCCGAGCACGTAGCCCGCCTGCCCGCCCTTGGTCATCGCATAGGCTTCCTCGGTGTAGGCCGCGGAGGCGGGCGTGCCGGGCAGGCGCAGCAGGCAGCCGGGGATATCGCCCGCGAAGATCGCCATCGCGGTCGCCGAGACGATCGCCGCGATCGCCGACACCGGGTCGAGCATGAAGGCGAAAGGCACCAGCAGCGCCGTCGCCATCGTCGCGGTGAGACCGGGGATGGCGCCGACCAGCAGGCCGAAGACCGAGGACAGCAGGATCGTGATCATCACCTGCCAGGTGAAGACCAAGCTCAACGCGGTGCCGAAGGCCTGCATGGCGCCCCGTGATGTCCGACGTCAGAAGCCGAGGAAGCCGGTGATGCCGCGCGGCAGCGGCACGCGCAGGAGCTTGGCGAACAGCCAGTAGCAGACGAGGCTGGCCACGACCGAGATCGCGAGGCTCCGCGCCAGCGGCACGCCGACGGCGAGGAACAGCACGACCAGCGACCCGGTGGCGAGCGCGAGGAAGCCGACCGGCTCGAGCAGCCAGATGAACGCCACGGGCAGCGCGATCGCGATTGCGGCGGCCGCGGCGGCCCGGGGCCCGGCCTCGGTCCAGGCGGCGAGCGAGATCCCGCGCAGGCCGCCGCTCACCGCCCCACGCGCGACCAGCAGGCCGCCGCAGGCGACCAGGCCGCCGCCGATCACGATCGGGAACAGCCCGGCACCGAACATGTGGCCGGGCGCGCGCGGGAATCCCGCCGCGTGCCAGGCCACCGCGGCCCCGAAGGCCGCCAGCCCGGCGCCGGACGCGAGATCGCCCAATCGCATCGTCGCGTCCGACGCGTCGTCGTCAGTTCGCGAGGCCGACGGCCTTCAGCACCCGCCCCATCGCCTCGAGGTCCTTCTCGAGATAGGCGTCGTACTCGGCCGGCTCGCGATGGATGGCCCGGATCGTGCGCTGCTTGAGCACCTCGCGGAACTCCGGCGCCTCGTGGCCTTTCTTGACGGCGGCCGCGAGGCGGTCATGGATGTCCTTCGGCAGCCCCTTCGGCCCGCCCACGCCGTGGAAAACGGCGAAGGTCCAGTCGGTGCCCGCGGCTTCCTTGAGGGTCGGCACGTCGGGGAAGATGTCGGAGCGCGCGTCGGCCATCAGTGCCAGCGTGCGCACCTTCTTGGCCTCGATCAGCGCCCGCGCCTCGGACAGCGACGAGGTCGAGAAGTCGGAGCCGCCCGCCGCGACGTCCTGATGGCCGAGCGTACCGCCCTGGGCCGGCACCCAGATCACGCTCTTCGTGTCCTGTCCCAGGCTCTGCATCATGCCGAGGAAGGCGACGTGCCAGTTCACGCCGGGTGCCGCCCCCGTGCCCTTGAGCCTGCCGGGATTGGCCTTGATGGCATCGAGCAGGTCCTTGACCGACTTGTAGGGCGCATCGTCCTTCACGGTGACGCTCGCCGCGATCTCGTTGGTCTGGCCGATCTTCGCGAAATCGCGATGGGTGATCTTCGACTGGCCCTGCACGCTGTAGAAGGACAGGTCGTTGGTGATCATGCCGATCGTGTAGCCGTCGGGGGCCGCCTTCGCGATCGCCTCGTGGCCGGTGATGCCGCCGGCTCCCGCGCGATTGACGACATTGACCTGGACCTTGAGCTCCTTCTCGAGCTGTGGGGCGAGCGCGCGCGCCACGATGTCGGTGCCGCCGCCGGCCGGATAGGGAACGATCAGCGTGATCGGCCGATCGGGCCACGCGGCGAAGGCAGGCATGGCGGCGACGGCGAGGCCGGCGAATGCGAGTGCGGCCGACAGGGCCGTGCGGCGACGGAACATGGCGTTCTCCCGATGACGAAGGCGGCGAGCCTTCTCCGATTACGCGGACGCGCTCGCCAATTCGATGCGACAAGCTTTAGGTTTCGCCCTCCGCTTGTCAAACACGAAGGCCGTTCGCGCCATGTCCGACCCGAGCCTCGACGCGCGCGACGACGATCTGCCGATCGTCGACGCCCATCACCACGTCTGGGACCCCGACGCCAACTACATTCCGTGGCTGTGCGACGAGCCGCCGATCCCGTTCCGCTACGGCGACTACCGGTCGCTCCGCCGCCCCTACATGCCCGACGACTTCCGGCGCGACTGGGGGCGGCATCGGGTCGTGAAGAGCGTCTACATCGAGACGGAATGGGACCCGCGCGATCCGATCGGCGAAACGCGCTGGATCGACGCCGTCGCGCGGCGTCACGGCCTGCCGCACGCCGTCATCGCGCAGGCCTGGCTGGACCGCGCGGACGTGGCCGAGGTGCTCGCCGGCCAGGCCGCCTTCCCCATCGTGCGCGGGATCCGCCACAAGCCGAAGGCGAGTCCCCGGCGCGAGGACGCGCGGCGCGGCGCCCCGGGCTCGATGGACGACCCGCGCTGGCGCGACGGCTACGCGCTGCTCGCGCGCAACGGCCTGCATTTCGAGCTGCAGACGCCGTGGTGGCATCTCGAGGCGGCGGCCGCGCTGGCGCGCGACTTCCCGGCGACGATGATCGTGCTCAACCATACCGGCCTGCCGTCCGACCGCAGCGCCGAGGGCCTCGCCGGCTGGCGCGCGGCCATGACGACGCTCGCGCGCGAACCCAACGTCGCCGTGAAGATCTCCGGCATCGGCCTGCCCGGCCGGCCGTGGACGCCCGAGAACAACGGCCCGATCATCCGCGACACGATCGCGATCTTCGGCGCCGCGCGCTGCATGTTTGCCAGCAACTTCCCGGTCGACGGCCTCGCCGGCTCCTTCGACGACATCTTCTCGGGCTTCAAGCGCGTGACGTCGGACCTGCCCCCGGAGACGCGCCGCGCCCTCTTCCACGACAACGCCGTCCGGATCTACCGGCTGGGATGAAAGCCGGGGTCAGAGCAACAGGTCTGGCCCCGGTATTCTGATCGACCGGCTGCGAGGGAAACGGGAGTCGGAGCTTCCGCTCCGACCTCGGTTGTCCGTTCATGCCCTCGCCCCGAACATCCGGTCCTGCTCTGCGCGCATGCGCCAGAGCGCGCTGTCGGCGGGGCGGGCGATCGCGTCGACGGTCAGCAGCTCACCCGCGCGCACGTCGCGCGCGAGGCGGTTCCAGCCAGCGAGGTAGAACGGCGCCGGGTTGCCCGGGGCGGCGGCGCACGCCGGCACCAGTTCGGCCTCGACGCCGTCGATCGCATGGCGCTGGTCGAGCGACAGCAGCGCGCCGGCCGCGAGGTCGCGCGTCGCGCGGCCGACGACGTCGCAAACCGGCTTCGTTTCCGCCGGCCCCGAGGATCGTCCGAGCAGCCCCGCCTGCAGGATCGACATCGGCGCCTCGACCCCGAGCAGATGCGAGGGGTTGTAGAGCAGCATGTGGTCGTCCGCCGCGTCGACCGGGATGCCCTTGCCCTTGAGCACGTTGAAGGTCTTGCGGTCGGCACCCGCGACGACGACGAAGACCCCGCCCGCGAAGCTCGCCTCGTCGGGCCGGCGCAGGCAGTTGAAGACCTCGATCGCGCCCTTGGCCGCGAGCACGCCGCCGCGCTCGCGCAGGCGCAGGATCGTCGGCAGCTCGACCGTGCGGGCGAGCGGCGCGTGGAGGCGCGGCGTGTCGGGGCGGAAGCCGGTCGCGTTGGCGACCAGGCACATCTCGCAGTAGTCGGGCACGGTGCGTTGCGGCAGCGCGGCGATCGCGAGCGAGCGAGCGGCGAGCGTGCGCCCGGGATCGCGCGCGTCGAGCGGCCACAGCCCGCCGAACCACGGCGTGTCGATCGTCTGCGTGCGCCAGGTCACCTGCGCGCGCGTCGGATCGAAGACGTAGTCGTACTCGGACGACTTCCCCAGCGCGACGATCTCGAGCCCGAGCGCTTGCGCCCAGCTGACGAGGCCCATGAGCAGGGCCGGCTGGTCGCCCTCGACCGGCGAGCACACGACGCCGTTGTCGCGGGCGAGCCGCGCGAGATAGGGGCCGACGACGGAGTCGACTTCCTTGCTCACCAGCACGACGTGGCGGCGCTGGCGCAGCGCGCGCTCGGCGTTGATCGCCCCGCCCTCGGGATGGCCGGTCGCCTCGACGAGGACGTCGAGCGGCGAGTCGACGACGACCGAGTTGTCCTCGCTGACGACGATGCGCCCGGCCGCGAGCGCCGCCTCGGCCTTCGTGCGGGTGTCGCATAGCGCGATCGAGTCGCGCCCGATCCCGAGCGCGCCGAGGACGTCGAGCACGCGCTGCGGCTCGCGGTCGGCGAAGGCGACGAGCGCCAGCTGCGGGATCGCGCGCGCCTGGGCCGCGAGCGTGGCGCCGAACTCGCCCACGCCGACGAGGCCGACGCGAACGGTGCGGCCCGCGCCGGCCGCGAAGAACTTTGCGAAGTCCATGATCGGGTGCTCCTCCTGCGGGAGAACCTGCGCGGACGACGCCGCGATGGCAACCCGGGAGCGGGGGCTGCCGGACCATCGCCGACCGGACGATCCAACCGTCCCCCTCGCATGAGGGGGACAGGCCGCGAAGCGGCCTGGAGGAGAGTCGCGCAGCGCGGCGGCGTCGCCGTGGATCATCAGTCGCGACGCTCCCCCTGGCGCCGCTGCGCGGCCCCGGTCCCCCTCATTCGAGGGGGACGGTTGGGTGGCGAACGCGGCGCCTCGCGGTGGGAGAGCGCTGAGCGGCGCCGCCAGCAATCTCGCGTGCGGCGCGACCGATGCGACGGGCGGCGGCGGCGAGCGCCGCGGACTCGAAGCCCGAGAAGCCGAGGATGAAGCCTTCGGGGCCGCGCGGCGTCAGCTGCGTGTCGGACAGCAGCCGGACCTCGACCTCGGCCGCGTCGCGGATGGCGAGCGCAGTCGCGCGCGACACGCCCTCGGGCAGCAGCGCCAGCAGGTGCAGCCCCTGCTCGGGGACCGTGAAGCGCAGGGCGTCGCCCGCGCTCTCGCGCAGCGCGGCCGCCGTCGCGTCGCGTGCCTCGCGATAGCGCGCGCGCATGCGGCGGACATGCGCGGCGAGCGTGCCGTCGGCGATGAGGTCGGCGACGGCGTCCTGCAGGAAGCGGGCCGGGAAGCGGTCGTGCGCGGCGCGCGCCGCGACGACGCGCCCGACGACATCGGGCGGCAATACGACATAGGCGAGCCGCAGTGAGGCGAAGAGCGTCTTGGTGAAGGTGCCGATGTAGATGACCCGGCCGCTGCCGAGGCCCGCGAGCGCGGTGAGCGGCGGGCCGGCGTAGCGGAACTCGCTGTCGTAATCGTCCTCGAAGATCCACGCGCCGGAGTCCCGCGCCCAATCGAGGAGCTCGATCCGCCGCCGCATCGCGAGGATGACGCCCGTCGGAAACTGGTGCGACGGCGTCACGTAGACCGCCTTGGCTCCAGCGGCGCGCCGTGCGCCTGCCGCGACATCGAGCCCCGCGTCGTCGACCGGCACCGGCGCCAGCCGCAGGCCGGCCGCGCGCAGCGTCGCCTGTGTGGCGTAGTAGCCCGGATCCTCCATCCACACGCGGCTGCCCGGCGGCAGCAGCGCATCGGCGCACAGGCGGATCGCGGCCTGCGTGCCGCTGACGATCGCGATGCACTCGGGATCGCAGCGCACGCCGCGATTGGCGGCGAGATAGGCGGCGACCTGCGCGCGCAGATGGGCGCTGCCGCGCGGGTCGCCGTAGCCGAGCTCGTCCGCCGTCGCGCCCGCGATGCGCCGGCGCACCAATCCGCCGAGGCGGCGCAGCAGCCGGGCATCGGTCCCTGTCTGTCCGAGCAGGAAGGGACGCGCGCGCACGGGCGCGTGCGCGAGCCGCGGGGCGGCGGCCGGCGCCGGCGGCGTGGGCTCGGGCAGGCGCTCGGCAACGGTCGTGCCGGCGCCGTGTCGCGCCTCGATCAGCCCGTCGCTGGCGAGGTGCTCGTAGGCGGCGACGATCGCGTTGCGGCGCACGCCGAGCTGGGCCGCGAGATCGCGGCTCGACGGCAGCGTCAGCCCGGGGGCGAGCAGGCCATCGACGATCGCCGCGCGCAGGGCCGCATGGACCTGCCGACCCTGGTTGCGGATCGCGCCGTCGAGATGGATCGGGAGGTCCAGCACCCGTCGGCGCCGGCGTGAAGTGGTCGGCAAGTTTCACCTCGAAGTGGACCTCGACACGACCACTCTTCCCGTGTCACGCCAGCACGTCAATCCGCGGCGCCATGCCGCCGCGACCGGAGGCCTCGAGATGACGAAGACGATCCGTGCGACCTGCGCCCACGACTGCCCGGACATGTGCTCGCTGCTGGTCGAGGTCGACGGCGACCGCATCCTGAAGATCCAGGGCGATCCCGAGGAGCCGTTCACCGACGGCTTCGCCTGCGCCAAGGTCAACCGCGACCACGAGGTCGTGCACTCGCCGATGCGCGTGAAGACGCCGCTGCGCCGGACCGGTCCGAAGGGCAGCGGGCGCTTCGAGCCGATCACCTGGGACGCGGCCCTCGACGAGATCGAGACGCGCTGGAAGGCGATCATCAAGCAGCACGGGCCGGAGGCGCTGCTCGGCTACTGCTACAGCTCGCATCAGGGCCAGATCAACCGGCACCTGCCCAACGGCTTCTTCCACGCGCTCGGCACGAGCCGGCTGATCGCCGGGACCGTGTGCGACAGTTGCGTCGACGTCGCCTGGGACCTCACGCTCGGCGGAGTCGGCTGCGCGGACCCCGACACGATCGACGAGTCCGAGCTGATCGTCATCTGGGGCTGCGACGTGAAGTCGGTGAACGTCCATCTCTGGCAGAAGATCGAGCGCCGTCAGCGTGCGGGGGTGAAGGTCGTCATGATCGACCCGCATCGCAACCGCACCGCCCAGGGCGCCGACTGGCACCTGCCGATCAATGTCGGCACCGACGCCGCACTCGCGATCGGCATCGTCCATGTGCTCGTCCGCGACGGGAAGACCGACGAGGCCTATCTCGCGAAGCACACGCTCGGCTGGGAGCAGTGGAAGCGCGAGGTGATCGCGAAGTTCCCGCCGGCGCGCGTCGCGGAGATCACCGGCCTCCCGGTCGCCGATATCGAGCGGCTCGCGGCGATGTACGGCGCCACGAAGAAGTCCTTCCTGCGCATCGGCTGGGGCATGACGCGCGTGCTGCGCGGCGGCCAGGCGATGCGCGCGGTCGCCGTCCTGCCGGCGGTGACCGGCGCCTACGGCGTGCGCGGCGGCGGCGCCATGTCCGTGACTGCGGGCTCGATGGGCTTCAACTTCGCGCCGGTGCGCAAGCCCTCCGGCCCGGCGCAAGCGCGGCAGGTCAACCACTCGCGGCTCGGCGAGGCGCTGCTGACGCTCAAGGACCCGCCGATCCAGGCCCTGTTCATCGCATCGAACAACCCGGCGGTGACCAATCCCGACATCCAGGCCGTGCGCAAGGGCCTGTCGCGCGAGGATCTCTTCACGGTCGTCCACGACCCGGTGATGACCGACACCGCGCGCTACGCCGACATCGTCCTGCCGGCGACGACCTATCTCGAGACCTCGGACTTCTTCCGCGGCTACGGCACCTACTACATGCAGTTCTCGCCGGTGGCGGTCGCGCCCCAGGGCGAGGCGTGGTCGAACGTGCGGCTCGCGCAGGAGCTCGCCCGGCGCATGGGCCTGACGGACGAGGTCTTCCGCCTGCCGCCGGAGAAGATCTTCCCGAAATTCTTCGAGGGGGCGACCGGCGTCGTCGCCAGGATCGATCCCAAGCGGCTGCTCGATCACCGCGCCATAAAGGTGGCGCCGGAGGGCGTGGGCCAGGCGTTCGGCACCCCGTCGGGCAAGCTCGAGATCTACTCCGAAGCGCTGGCGCGCCAGGGCCTGCCGCCGATGCCGGTCGGCGAGCCGGATCCGCGCGAGCTGGAAGACGCCAAGCGCTGGCCGCTGCGGCTCCTGACCACGCCCGGCTACTTCCAGGCCCACACCGCCTATGTGGGCAGCGAGTTCCTCCGCAAGCGCGAAGGCGAGCCCCTCTGCGTGCTGCACCCGAACGACGCGGCGAAGCGCGGCCTCCATGCCGGCGACAAGGTCCGGTTGTTCAACGACCGCGGCGAGGCGGGCCTGGTGCTCAAGGTGAGCGACGAGATCCGCGAGGGCGTCGCGCTCGTGCCTGGCCAGCGCCCGGAGGCGGAAACCGTCCACGGCGGGATCAACAACCTCTGCTCGGACGCGCTCACCGACATCGGGGCCCAGGCGACCTACCAGAGCACCTTCCTCGACGTGGAGAAGTGGTCCGGGCCGGCGCGGGTCGCGGCGGCCGAGTAGCCGCCGCGCTTGCGACTCGCGCGGATCGGGGTCGCTGACGTACTGATGAGGGCGATCGGCCGACCCGGCCGGAGTCCCCACCACGTCGGACAGCGACCGCGATGCCCCGCATCCTCATCTTCAACGGCGCGCCGCAAGCCGCCGAAGCGCGCCTCGGCGAAAAGGGCGCGCGCCCCTACGAGACCCTGATCAAGGAGTCGCTCGACCAGCATGCGCCGGGCGACGCCAAGCTCGATTATTTCATGCTGCGCGTCGCCGACGGCGAACGCCTGCCGCAGGGAATTGCGCTCGCCGACTTCGACGGCGTGTGGATCTCGGGATCGCCGCTCAACGCCTACCGTCTCGACCAGCCCTCGGTGCGCGAGCAGATCGAGCTCTGCCGTGCGATCTGGGAGCAGGGCACGCCGACCTTCGGCTCGTGCTGGGGCCTGCAGGTGATGACGGCGGCACTCGGCGGCACGGTGCATCTCAATCCGCGCGGCCGCGAGATCGGCATCGCGCGGCGCATCCAGCCCAACGAGGACGGCCGCCGGCACGCGATGTACCGCGACAAGGTCGACGCCTTCGACGCGCTGTGCTCCCACGAGGACGAGATCGCCGCCCTGCCCGCCGGCAGCACCGTGCTCGCCTCCAACGCGGTGAGCCGCGTCCAGTCCGCCGTCATCGCCGACGGTGCGCGCCGCTTCTGGGGCGTGCAGTACCACCCTGAATTCGAGTTCGCGACCGTCGCCGCGATCATCGCCGTGCGCGTCGAGCGCCATCTGCGGGAAGGCTTGGCGCGCGACGAGGCCGACGTCGCGGGCATCGTCGCCGACTACCGCGCGCTCGGCGGCGATCCGGGACGCACGGACCTCGCCTGGCGTTACGGCCTCGGCCCCGACGTGCTCGACACGAGGCAGCGCACCCTCGAGTTCCGCAACTGGCTCGAGGCGGAGGTGATGCCCTACGCTGCACGGCGATGAGAGCATCGTTGCAAGCTTCGCACCCCCGCCTGTTCGCGGAGCGACCAGGAGGGGTGGCCGAGCGAAGCGAGGTCGGGGCAGTCAATGGCGGCTCGAGAGAGTCACGCCTGACTTCCCCGTCAGCGTGCCTCGCACGCCGCCACCCCTCCTACCGCTGTGCGGCAGGAGGGGATGCGAGCCCCACCGTCGCGATCCAGCAATGAACACCGTGAGCACCGTGAGCGCCGTCCGCCCCGAACCCCTGACCATCGAGATCGGCACGCCGGTGTCGGTCGCACCCGGCATCCTGCTGCTGCGGCTGCCGCTGCCCTTCGCCCTCGACCACATCAACGTCTACCTGCTGGAGGACGGGGCCGGCTGGACCCTGGTCGACACCGGACTCGATTGGGCGGATTCGCGCGCGGCGTGGGCGCGCGCGCTCGCGCATCCGCTCGTCGGCGGCCGGCCGATCCGGCGCATGATCGTCACGCACCACCATCCGGATCACATCGGCCTGGCCGGCTGGCACGCGCTGCGCTGGTCGGTGCCGCTCGAGATCAGCGCCGGCGAGTGGAAGGTGTCCAGCCGCTATGGCGACCCGGCGCGCAACCCGCATTTCGAGCGCATCGGCCTTTGGATCGAGAACGGGATGGCCCCCGACGACGCGCGGGCGCGCGCCGAAGGCATGCCGTCGAACCTGCGGATGATCCATCCGCTGCCGCAGGACGTCCGCTACCTCGCGCCGAACGACGTGCTCGGGATCGGCGGGCGGCGCTGGCGCTGCGTCGTCGGCCGCGGCCATGCGCCCGAGCACATCGCGCTGTTCTGCGTCGAGGACGACATCCTGCTCAGCGGCGACCACGTGCTGCCGCGCATCTCGCCCAACATCAGCGTCTGGCCCGACGGGCCGCAGAACCCGCTGGCGCAATATCTCGAGAGCCTCGGAGACTTCGCGCCGCTCGGCCGCGACCCTCTGGTCCTGCCCTCGCATCACGGACCGTTCCGCGGCCTCGCCACGCGCGTCGCCGAGATCCGCGAGCTGCACGCCCGCCGACTGGCGCTGCTCGAGGATTTCTGCGGCACGCCGCGCACGGCGCACGAATGCCTGCCGCAGCTCTTCAACCGGCCGCTCAACGGCCAGCAGATGGCTTTCGCCATGGGCGAGGCGATTGCGCATCTCCATTGCCTCGCCGGCGCCGGACGCCTGGAGCGCACGCGTCGCGACGGCATCGCCCGCTTCCATCGACCCGACGGATCCGCGACATGACCATCGACCTCGCGCGGCGGCGCCGCGCCGATCACCTGATTCCGATCACGCTCGGCCAGCTCATGGACGCGCGCGCCGGCGAGGATCCCGGCCACGTCTACTGCCGCCGCGGCGACGAGGTCTTCACGATCGGCGACATCGCCGCGCGGGTGAACCGCTTCGCCAACGGCCTGCTGGCGCTCGGCCTGCGCGCCGGCGATCGCGTCGGCGTGATGCTGCCCAATGCGCCCGACACGATCGTCGCCTTCCTGGCGATGGTCCGGCTCGGCATCTGCCAGGTGCCGATCAACGTCAATCTGCGCGGCGACGCGCTCGCCTACCTGCTCGGGCATTCGCGGCTGGGCGGCCTGATCGTCGATCGCCGCTACGACGCGCAGACGGCGCCGGCGCTCGCGGCGGCATCGATCGCGACCGTGATCGCGCGCGGCGGCGACGCCCCGCTCGCCGGCCGGACCGTCCGCGCCTTCGAAGCGATCCTGGCGCATGACGACGCGACGCCGCCGCCGATCACGACGACGCCCGACGACACGATCCTGATCATGTACACCTCGGGGACCACCGGCGCGCCGAAGGGCGTGCTCGTCTCCGACCGCATGCTGCAGGCCGCGGCCTGGGCGGCCGCGTGGCTCGGCGACGCGCGACCCGGCGACGTGTTCCATTTTTGGGAGCCGATCTATCACATCGGCGGCGCGCAGATCCTGATCGTGGCGATGATGGAGCGCGTGACCCTCGCCATGGTCGAGCGTTTCAGCGCTTCGAGCTTCATGGACGAGATCCGCGCCTGCGGGGCCACGCATCTCCATTTCCTCGGCGGCGTCATCGGCCTGCTGCTCAAGCAGCCGCCCTCGCCGCTCGACAAGCAGCACAAGGTGCGCATCGCCTGGGGCGGTGGCTGCCCGCAGACGCTGTGGCGCGCCTTCGAGGAGCGCTTCGGCGTGCCGATCCACGAGTGCTACGGCATGACCGAGGCGTCGAGCTTCACCACCGTCAATCGCGACGGGCGGCTCGGCTCGGTCGGCAAGCCGCTGCCGTATTTCGAGGTGCGGATCGTCGACACCGAGGGCCGCCCCCTGCCGCCGCGCGAGCGCGGCGAATTCTGGGTCCGCGCGACCGAGCCCGGCGTGATCACCAAGGGGTATTTCGACAATGAGGCGGCGACGAGGTCGACCCTGGTCGACGGATGGCTGCGCACCGGCGACGTCGGCTACACCGACGAGGACGGCTACTTCTACTACGCCGGCCGCACCAAGGACTCGCTGCGCCGGCGCGGCGAGAACATCTCGGCCTGGGAGGTCGAGCGCGTCTTCACCGAGCACCCCGCCATCGCCGAATGCGCGGTGATCGGCGTCGCCAACGAGATCGCCGACCAGGACGTGAAGCTGCTCGCGCGGCTTAAGCCCGATGCCCATGTCGAGCCGCTCGACCTGATCAAATGGGCCGAGCCCCGGATGCCGCGCTTCCAGATCCCGCGCTTCATCCATTTCATCGACGAGTTCCCCAAGACCCCGAGCGAGCGCATCCGCAAGGAGATGCTGCCGAAGACCACGGACTGCTGGGACCTGGAGAAGAGCGGGTATCAGCTGCGGCGGTAACGCCCACGCGCACATCCCCTCCCGTCGTGCGCACCGCGACAGGAGGGGGACCGAGAATCAACCGGCGGCTTTGGCGCGGTACGCGTAGTTCTTGTCGAGGCGCTCCATCAGGTAGTCGCCGTAGCGCACGGGCGGCCACTGGGCGGCGGCGCCGGGGAGCGGGGCGACGACGGCGTCCATCGCCGGGTCGTGGAAATAGGCGATCGAGTAGCGGTCGCGCGGGCTGCGGTTGACGACGCGGTGCGGCGTCGAGACCAGGCGGTTGTTGGTCCAGCGCATCAGGATGTCGGCGGCGTTCATCACGAAGGCGCCGGGCACGGGTGTCGCCGAGATCCAGCCGCCGTCGCGGCGCTTGACCTCGAGGCCGCCGGTATCGTCCTGGCAGACCAGCGTGAGGAACCCGTAGTCGGTGTGCGGCGCCGAACCGTAGAGATCGTCCGGCGCGTCCGCCGGTCGCGGCGGATAGTGGAGCATCCGCACGAAGGTCGTCGGCTTGCGGAAATGCCCGGCGAAATGGTCGGGCGCGAGACCGAGACCCGAGGCGATGCACTCGACCAGCCGGTTGCCGACCGCGCCGAGTGCCGCGTTGTAGGCGAGCACCGTCGGCTTGAACTCGGGCAGCTCGGCCGGCCACTGGTTCGGGCCCTGCAGCGGCTTGCCCCGGTCCGGATCGTCGGGCGCGAGCTCGTGCATCATCATGAAGCTCTCGCTCTGGTTGGGCTTGCGCACCTGCGCGACCGTCGAGGTGACGATGGTCGAGGACGAGAACGGCATGTAGCCGCGATGGAAGGCGTTCTGGTGGATCGCCATCTTCGACACGAGCGGCAGCGCGTGGAATGCCTTGGATGCCCGGAACGCCGCGTCGATCGTCGCCTGCGGCACGCCGTGACCGACCACATAGGCGAAGCCCGTGTTCTCGAGCGCGGCGACGAGCGCCGTCCCGGCCATGCGACGATCGGGCGCGGAGGCGAACGCCGCGGACACGTCGACCAGCGGAATCTCGGACGTCATGCGGACAGCCCCGCTCCCTTGTAAGCGATTTCCCCATCACCTTAACATGCGACCGGGAATGCGGCGTCGGCGTGATGCCGCAGATCAGGCAGAGGGAATCCGCAAATGTCCAAGCTCACGCGACGCCGCTTCGCGGCAGCAGCCACGACGACGCTCGCCGCGCCGGCGCTGATCGGCACGGCGCGCGCCCAGGCCAAGACCCTCACCTTCGGCGGCTCGGTGCCGCTGTCCGGCCGCGCTGCGGAGACCGGCCTCAACGTGCATGCCGGCTACCAGGCCGCGATCAAGTTCCTCAACGACAAGGGCGGCGTCGAGATCGGCGGGCAGAAATACATGCTCGACCTGAAGATGTTCGACGACGCCTCGGATCCCGCGCGCGCCACGACGCTGATCCAGCAGCAGATCGACCAGGGCGTCGACTTCTATCTCGGCTCCTTCGGCTCCAACATCGTGCTGCCGACCGCCGCGATCACCGAGCGCGCGCGCAAGCCGATGGTGCAGGCCGGCGGCGGGTCCGACCAGATCTTCACCCAGGGCTACCGCTACGTGTTCGGCTTCTTCCCGCGCGCGTCGCAGCAGTTCATCTCCTCGGTCGAGTTCTTCAAGACGATCACCCCGAAGCCCGAGACCTTCTCGGTGATCTTCACCAACGACGCCTTCAGCCGCACCCAGGCCGACGGCGCGGTCAAGGACATGGAGGCGGCGGGCTTCAAGCTGATGGAGAAGTACCAGCTGCCCGAGACGATCACCGACGTCTCCAGCGTGCTGAACTCGATCCGCTCCAAGACGCCCGACATGGTCGTCTGCACGACGCACGACCAGAACTCGCTGCTGATCTCGCGCCAGATGGCGGCGACCGACACCAACGTGAAGCTGCTCTACCAGACGCTCGGGCCGCAGCTGCAGAGCTACCGCGAGGCGCTGGGCAAGTTCGCGACCTCGATCCTGGTGCAGATCTACTGGGACGAGCGCGCGAACTACAAGGACGCCTTCTTCGGCAGCGCCAAGGGCTTCGCCGACTACTACCGCTCGGTCAACACGCGCCCGCTCGCCTACCACACGGCGGCCGGCGCCTCGTGCATCGTCGTCTACCTGCACGCGATGCAGAAGGCGAAGAGCGTCAATCCCTCGGCGGTGCGCGAGGCGCTCGCGGCGACCGACGTCGAGACGCTCTACGGGCGCGTCAAGTTCACCAAGGACGGCGACGGCGATCCGCTGCTGCTCGGGCCCCGCATCGGCCAGGTGCAGAAGGGCCAGGTCGAGATCGTGTTCCCGACCGAGGCCCGCTCGGCGCCGATGATCTACCCGGCGCCGAAGTGGTCGGAACGGAGCTGAGCCATGCCCGACTCCACCGGACCGAAGGGGATTCCGCACTCGCAGCCCGACATCAAGTGGCCCAACGGCGCCAAGGTCGCGGTCATGCTGACCTTCGACTTCGACGCCGAGACTCTGTGGGTGAGCCGCGATCCGTCGAACTGGAAGAAGCCGGGGACGATGTCCCAGGGCACCTACGGGGCCCGCGTCGCGGTGCCGAAGATCCTCGAGCTGCTGCGCGACGTCGAGCTCAAGGGCACGTTCTTCGTGCCGGGCTGGACGGCCGAGCGGCATACCGACCGCTGCGCCGCGATCCTCGAGAACGGCCACGAGATCGGCCACCACGGCTACCTGCACGAGTACCCCGACGCCGACGATCCCAAGGGCCTGGTCGCCTCGATCGACAAGGGCCTGGAATCGCTGCGCAAGACGCTGGGCCACACGCCGACCGGCTACCGCTCGCCGGCCGGCGAGACGAGCCCCGAGCTCATCAAGGTGCTGCACGAGCGCGGGCTCAAATACGACAGCTCGATGATGGACGACGTGTTCCCGTACCGGCATACGCTCGCCGACGGCACGCCGAGCCTGGTCGAGCTGCCCTGGCACTGGTCGCTCGACGACGCGGTCTACACGATCTTCTCGATACCCAGGCCGCGGCCGATCTTCACCAACGAGCACATCAGCGCGATCTGGAAGGAGGAGTTCCAGGAGATCTACCGCTGGGGCGGGCTCTACGACCTCGTCATGCACCCGCAGGCGATCGGGCGGCCGTCGCGCCTCGCGCTGCTGCGGCAGATGATCGAGTGGATGCAGCGCTTCCCCGGCGTGTGGTTCGCCACCGGCGATCAGATCGCGCGCCACTTCCTCGCGCAATGCCCGAACCACGTCGGCGGCGAGGTGGTGCATCTCAAGCCGTGAACCTCTCCCATCCCCGCCTGTTCGCGCGGTAGCGCGAGCAGGTGGGGTGCCCGAGCGAAGCCAGGGCGGGGAGATCAAGCGCGGCTCGGTGAGCCGCCATCAACATCCCCGTCAACGCGCTTCGTGCGCTGCCACCCCTCCTATCGCGCCCGCGCACGACAGGAGGGGATGCGAGACACCCACTCGATGTCCCTTCTCTTCCAGACCCTCCTAGACGGCCTCGTGCTCGGCGGCGTGTTCTCGCTCGCGGCGGCGGGGTTCTCGCTGATCTTCGGCGTCATGAACGTGGTCAACCTGACCCACGGCGTGATCGTGCTGATCGGCGCGTATTTCGCGTGGTGGGCGCAGCACGCGCTCGGCATCGACCCTCTGCTCGCGATCCCGGGGATCATGGTCGTGCTGTTCGGCGCCGGCTACGCCTACCAGCGCACGCTGATCCAGAGCGCGGTCGACCGCTCGTCGCTGCTCGCCTCGCTGCTGGTGACGTTCGGCGTGGCGCTGGTGCTGCGCAACCTGCTCGTCCTGGGCTTCGGGCCCGACTTCAAGTCGGTGACGCCGAGCTACGCCTTCACGAGCCTGAAGTTCGCGGGGATGACCATCGACCTCGTACGGCTGGCGGCCCTTGGCGCCAGCCTGGGCCTGATCGCGCTGCTCGCCTTCGTTCTGTACCGCACCGACTGGGGCCGCGTGATCAGGGCCACCGCGCAGCAGGACTTCGCCGCCGGCCTGTGCGGCGTCAACGTGCGCCACGTCTACGGCCTGACCTTCGGCGTGGCGAGCGCCTTCGCGGGCGCGGCCGGCGCGGTCATCGGCGTCGTGCTGCCCTTCTCGCCGCCCGACGAGGGCCATTGGACGATGAAGGCCTTCGCGGTCGTCGTGCTCGGCGGCGTCGGCAGCCCCGCGGGCGCGCTGCTGGGCGGGCTGCTGCTCGGCCTGATCAACACCTTCACCGCGCAGTTCATCGGCCCCGCCTTCCCCAACGCGATGATGTTCCTCGTGCTGGTGCTGATGCTGCTCGTGCGACCGCACGGCCTGCTCGGCAGCGCGTTCGGAGGCTCGCGGTGAGGCGCTTTCCGCCGCTCGCGATCGCGGGGTTCCTCGTCGTCGTCGCCGCCCTGCTGGCGCTGCCGGCCTTCGCGATGCCCTATCACGTGCGCGTCGGGCAGCTCTTCCTGCTGTCGACGGCGCTGGTGCTCGCCTGGCACATCCTGGGCGGCTTCGCCGGCTACTGGAGCTTCGGCCACACGGCTTTCGTCGGCATCGGCGCCTTCGCCGCCGGCCTGCTGCACTTCCATCTGAAGCTGCCCCCGATGACCGGCTTCGTCGTCGGCACGCTGGCCGGCGGCCTGGCGTCCGCGGCGTTCGCGGCCATGCTCGCCTATCCGGTCCTGCGGCTGCGGGGCATCTACTTCGCCATCGCCCTGCTCGGCGTCTCCCAGGTCTTCGGCGAGCTCGCCCAGAACGTCGACGCGCTGCAGGGCGCGCTCGGCATCACGCTGCCGGACGTCGTCCCCGACGACCTGCGGCCCGAGGTGTTCTTCTACTACTGCTTCCTCGCCCTCGCGGTCGGCTACTTCGTCCTGTCGGCCTGGATGCGCGACAGCCGCCTGGGCTACGGCCTCGCCGCGATCCGGGAGGACGAGGACACCGCGCGCATGCTGGGCGTGCCGACCGAGCGGTTCAAGATCGCGACCTTCGTGCTGAGCGCGGCGATGACCGGCCTCGTGGGTGCCGTCTACGCCTACAGCCTCGGCTACTTCACCGCGGGCTCGGTGTTCCGCGTCGACTTTTCGCTGAACATGATCCTGCACGCCCTGCTCGGCGGCATCGGCACGCTGACGGGCCCGGTGATCGGCGCGGCGCTGCTCGTGTTCATCACCAACGTCGTGCTCGGCCGGCTGCTCGACCTGCACCTGCTCGTCACCGGCGTGCTGGTGATCGCGCTGGTGCTGCTCGCCCCCAACGGCCTGCTCGGCGTCGTGCGCAGCTGGCGCGAGCGGAGGGACGGCCGATGAGCGCGCCGATCCTCTCGCTGCGCGGCCTGACCAAGCGCTTCCGCGGCCTGACCGCCGTCAGCGACGTCGACATCGCCGTGCCCGAGGGCTCGATCTGCAGCCTGATCGGCCCCAATGGCGCGGGCAAGTCGACGATCTTCAACCTGGTGACCGGCTACGTCCCGCCGAGCTCGGGCACGATCACCTATGCGGGGCGTCGCATCGACGGCCTGCCGACCGACGCGATCAACCGCGCCGGCATCGCGCGCGCCTTCCAGATCTCGAAACCGTTCCCCGGCCTCTCCGTCGCCGACAACGTCCGCGTCGGTGCGCTGTTCGGCGCCGAGGGCGCGCGCGATCCCGACGCCGTCGTGCGCGAGGCGCTTGCGCTGACGGGGCTCGAGGGCCACGGCGACGCCCAGGCCTCGAGCCTCACGGTCGGCTTCCTGCGTCGGTTGGAGCTCGCGCGTGCCATCGCCACGCGGCCGAGGCTGCTGCTCGCCGACGAGCCCTGCGCCGGGCTCAACCCGGCGGAGACGGCGGAGATCGTCGACATCCTGCGCCGCGTGCGCGACCGCGGCCTCAGCGTGCTGCTGGTCGAACACGACATGCGCGCGGTGATGGACGTCTCGGACCGGATCTTCGTGCTCGAGGCCGGGCGCAAGATCGCCGAGGGTGCGCCCGCCGCGGTGATCAGCGACCCGCGCGTGATCGCCGCCTATCTCGGCAGCGACGAGGATTGACGGCCGGCCGCGACCAGCCTCAAGCCTCCGCCAGCCCGAGAAACGCCTCGCGGACATAGGGATTGTCGGCCAGCTCCGCGCCCGGGCCGGAGAGCGCGATCGAGCCCTTCTCCAGCACATAGGCGCGATCGGCGATCTTGAGCGACTGGTGCACGTTCTGCTCGACGAGCAGGATCGACACGCCGCGCTCGCGCAAGGACGCGATCAGCCGGAACAGCTCGCGCACGAGCTTCGGCATCAGGCCGAGCGAGGGCTCGTCGAGGATGATGAGCCGCGGCCCGCTCATCAGGCCGCGCGCGATGGCGAGCATCTGCTGCTCGCCGCCGCTGAGGCTGCCGGCCAGCTGGTGCCGGCGCTCGGCCAGGCGCGCGAAGATCGCGAACACCTCGTCGAGCCGGCGGCCGCGCTCGTCGCGTGCGCGCGGGGTCCAGCCGCCGACCAGGAGGTTGTCCTCGATCGTCATCTGCGGGAAGACGAGACGGCCCTCCGGCACCAGCGTGATGCCGCGCGCGACGACCTCGTGCACCGGCAGCCCGGCGACGTCGTCGCCGGCGAAGCGGATGCGGCCGCGGGCGGGCCGCAACGCGCCCGCGACGCATTTGACCGAGGTCGACTTGCCGGCGCCGTTCGCGCCGACCAGCGCCACCACCTCTCCCTCGCCGACCGCGAACGCGACGTCGCGCACGGCGACGGCGCCCGCGTAGGCGTAGGCGAGGCCTTCGACTTCGAGAAGGGGTGGCGCCATCGCTCGTGCCCTACTCCGCCTTCACACCGGCGGCCTTGAGCACGGGCGTCCAGCGCGCGACCTCGCTGGCGACGAACTGTCCGAGCCACTCGCCGCTGCGCTCGGCCTTGGTCGGCAGCACGCCGCCGAGATCGAGCAGGCGCTTGGCGGTCGCCTCGTCGTCGATCGCCTTGGACAACGCGTCGTTGAGCCTGGCCACGATGTCCTTCGGCGTTCCCTTGGGCGCGAAGACCGCATTCCAGGCGCTGACCTGGTAGTCGGGCAGGCCCGCCTCCTTCGTCGTCGGCACGTTGGGCAGCGCCGGCGAGCGCTCGGGCGTGGCGATCGCGTAGGCCTTGATCGCGCCCGCATTGACCTGCTGGACCAGGTTGACGATCTGGTCGCAGCCGAAGTCGACCTGGCCGGCGACGAGATCGTTCAGCGCCGGGCCGGTGCCGCGGTAGGCGACGCGGGTCGACTTGGCGCCGATCTGCGACATGAACATCGTGCATGTCGTGTGCGAGACCGAGCCGACGCCGGCATGCGCCTCGTTCAGCTTGTCGCCGCGCTCCTTGAGCACCGCGATGAAGCTCTTGAGGTCCGTCGCCGGGAAGTCCTTCTTCGACACGATCAGGATGGGCGTACCGGCCGCCATGCCGATAGGCTCGAAGTCCTTGGTCGGGTCGTAGCGAAGGTTCGGATAGAGCGCGGGCGCGGCACCGTGCGTGCCCATGTGGCCCATCATGATCGTATAGCCGTCGGGCGTGGCGCGCGCGCCGCGGGTGATGCCCGTGGTGCCGCCGGCGCCAGCGACGTTCTCGACCACGATCTGCTGGCCGAGCGTGCGCGACATGTGCTCGCCGACGATGCGCGCGATGACGTCCGTCGGGCCGCCGGCCGCGAAGGGCACGATCATCGTGATCGGCTTGTTCGGATAGGTCTGCGCGGTTGCGCCGGTCGCGGCGAGGCCCAGGAGGGCGAGCGCGCCGACTACGATCCGTCTCTTCATGATTGCACCCTTCTCGCTGTCATCGGTTGTCCTCCCCACCCCTGACGGCTACTCGGTAAAGACCTCGTTGCGGCCCCTTCGGACAGAGGGAAGCACGGCGATGACGATCATCGCCAGCGCGACGAAAAGGAGGCCGGCCGTCACGGGCCGCTCGACGAAGGTCAGGAAGCTGCCGCGCGACAGCACGAGAGCCTGGCGCAGCTTCTCCTCCAGGAGGCGGCCGAGCACGAAGCCCAGCAGCAGCGGCGCGGGCTCGAAGCCGAACTTGAGCAGCGCATAGCCGGCCAGCCCGAAGAACGCCGTGAACAGCACGTCAGAGGTCGAGTTGTTGATCGAGTAGATCCCGATGCAGCAGAACAGCAGGATCGCCGGGAACAGCAGCCGGTACGGCACCTTGAGCAGCCGCACCCAAAGCCCGACCAGAGGCAGGTTGATGATCAGCAGCATCAGGTTGCCGATCCACATCGAGGCGATCATCCCCCAGAACAGCTCCGGGTTCTTGGTCATCACCTGCGGGCCGGGGATGATCCCGTGGATCGTCATCGCGCCGACCATCAGCGCCATCACGGCGTTGGGCGGGATGCCCAGCGTCAGCAGCGGGATGAACGAGGTCTGTGCGCCGGCGTTGTTCGCGGCCTCCGGGCCGGCGACGCCCTCGATCGCGCCGCGGCCGAAGCGGCGCGGATCGTCGGCGATGCGCTTCTCGACGGTGTACGAGGCGAACGGGCCGAGCACCGCGCCGTTGCCTGGCAGGATGCCCAGGATCGCGCCGAGCCCCGTGCCGCGCACGACCGGCAAAGCGCAGGCGCGCAGATCGGCACGCGACGGCAGGAGCCGGCCGATCGTGCTGCGCACCACGTCGCGGGTCTCCGGGTTCTCCAGGTTGCGCAGGATCTCGGCGAACCCGAACAGGCCCATCGCCAGCACCGCGAAATCGACGCCGTCGGACAGCGCCTCCAGGCCGAAGGTCAGCCGCTCCTGTCCGGTCTCGAGATCGGTTCCGATCGTCGACAGCAGCAGTCCGACGAGGATCATCGCGATCGCCTTGGGCAGCGAGCCGCGCGCCAGCACGACGGCGAACACCAGCCCCATCACCATCAGCGCGAAGTACTCGGCCGCGCCGAAGAGCTGCGCGAGCCGGGTCAGCGGCTTGCCGAGCGCGGCGATGACGAGCGTCGCGACGGTGCCGGCGACGAAGGAGCCGATCGCCGCGACGCCGAGCGCGACGCCCGCCCGGCCCTGCTTGGCCATCTCGTGACCGTCGAGCGCGGTGACGACGGACGTCGCCTCGCCGGGGATGTTGACAAGGATCGCCGTCGTCGAGCCGCCGTACTGCGCACCGTAGTAGATGCCCGCGAGCATGATCAGGGCGCCGACGGGATCGATGCCGAAGGTGATCGGCAGCAGCATCGCGATCGTCGCGATCGGCCCGACGCCCGGCAGCACGCCGATCAGCGTTCCGACCATGCACCCGGCGAAGCACAACGCGAGGTTCTTCAGCGACATCGCGACCGAGAAGCCGAGACCGAGATTGGCGAACAAGTCCTCCATGACCGGCCCTCAGATGAACGTCGCCACGGGGATGGGCAGGCGAAGGAAGACCTTGAACAGGAGGATGCAGACCCCGGTCAGGACGACCGCGAAGACGGCGGACTCCTTGACGCGCGCCTCCGGGCTGGCGAAGGCGCCGACGAAGACGGCGAGCGGCCCGGCCACCGCGAGCCCGAGGCTTCGGATCGTCATCGCGAAGAGGACGATCGATCCGAGGACGAAGATCGGTCCCCGCAGCGACCACCGCTCCAGTCGGGAATCGGGCGCGAGCCAGGAGGCGACCAGGAGCAGGATGCCGGAGAGGCCGACGAGGATGGCGAGCGCGCGGGGCAGCATTCCCGGCCCCATCGCGCGCAGCGTCCCGGCAGGCAGTTCGGCGGAGAACCACAGCGCGACGCCCGCCAGCCCGAGAAGGAACAGCCCCGCGGCCGAGTCCTGAGGAAACCGGGTCATCGGGCGCGGCTCGACCGGAGGGCCGTCGCTGGGGCTCGGATCATGGCGCTGGGCTCCCGTGCCGGAGTCGCTTCTTGCGGGCCTGGTTCGAGCCGATGTGTCGCGCCGGGGGATCGAAAATTCAAGCGATCGATTGCCGCTATCGGGGCCGCCGCGGGCGCCAGGACCCGGCTTGACAGTTCCAGGGGCAGGCTGAATCGTCGGTCCCCTGTTCACCCGAGGACACGCAGCGATGGAAATGTCGAACAAGACCGCCCGGCAGCTTTTCGAGGAGGTCAAGGCCAATCCCACGCGCCGGCGCTTCGGCTTCGGCCGCAAGCCGGCACTGATCAACGTCGACCTGCAGAAGGCCTACACGCAGGTCGCCGAATTCAAGACGGCCTACGAGACGAACCCGCGGCAGATCGAGTACGTGAACCAGCTGTCCGAGCTGTTCCGCGCCAAGCGCTGCCCGGTGGTGTGGAGCTACGTCGCGTACATGAAGCACGCCGACGACGCCGGTGTCTGGGGAACGCGCACCGACACGCCGGACAGCCTGCAGAACATCAAGGTGGGCTCGCGCCGCGCCGAGTTCGACGACCGGCTCAGGATCGACCACGAGCGCGACGTCGTCATCAACAAGCGCTACGCCTCGTGCTTCCACGAGACGAACATCATGTCGATCTTCACCTACCACCGGGTCGACACGGTGATCGTCACCGGCGGCTCGACCTCGGGCTGCGTACGCGCGACCGTGGTCGACTCGCTCTCGCGCAGCTTCCGCACCATCGTCCCGGAGGAGTGCGTCGCCGACAAGCACGAAAGCCCGCACTTCGCGAACCTCTACGACATGGCCCTCAAATACGCCGACGTCCTGCCGGTCGCCGAGGTGATCGACTTCATCACCAAGTACCAGCCGAGCAACGACTAGCCCCCCCCCGCCTCCCCTCCGCTCGCGCGAAGCGCGACGGGAGGGGTGGCCGCGAGGCGGCCGGGGAGGTCGAGCGCGGCTCGAGAGACGCCATCGCCCCCCGTCGCCGCCCTACGCGCGTCGCCACCCCTCCCGTCCGGCTTCGCCGGGCAGGCGGGGACGAGAACCATCCCACGGAGACGACATGACCTGGCGCGACCCCGGCCTCTACGACTACCTGCCCTACGACGAGAGCCGACCGAGGATCACCTGGCCCAACGGCGCGCGCGTCGCCTTCTGGGTCGCCCCGAACATCGAGTTCTACGAGATCGACCCGCCGAGGAATCCCGCGCGCGGCGCCTGGGGCAAGCCCAACCCGGACATCGTCGGCTACTCGTACCGCGACTACGGCAACCGCGCCGGCTTCTGGCGCATGCTCGAGGCCTTCGACCGCTGCGGCATGCGCGGCTCGGTCTCTCTCAACGTCGCGATGTGCGAGCACCATCCCGAGATCATCGAGGAATGCGCCAAGCGCGGCTGGGAGTTCTACAGCCACGGCACCTACAACACGCGCTACATGTTCGGGATGACCGAGGCGCAGGAGCGCGAGGTCATCCAGGACTCGATCGACACGATCAGGAAGCACACCGGCCAGCGCCTCGACGGCTGGCTGGCACCGGCGCTCACCTACACCGAGCGCACGCTCGATCTCGTGGCGGACATGGGCCTCACCTACGTGTGCGACCTGTTCCACGACGACCAGCCGAGCCCGGTCAAGACGAAGACCGGCACGCTCGTCTCGATCCCCTACTCGCTCGAGATGAACGACGTCATCGCCTACAACGTGAACCTCGTCAGCCCGCGCGCCTACGGCGACATCATCAAGCGCCAGTTCGACCGGCTCTATGCCGAGGGCGAGCACTCGGGCACCGTCATGTGCATTCCGCTCCACCCCTACCTCGTCGGCTGGCCCTACCGGATGAAGGCCTTCGAGGAGGCGCTCGCCCACATCACAGGCCACGACAAGGTCTGGCTCGCCACGGGGCGCGAGATCGCGCAGCACTTCACGAAGCACCACATGGACGCGTTCAGGCGCGCCTCGCACAAGGTTGGAGAAGCGCCATGACCGGCATGCCTCCGGAGTACCTGCAGTACCGCATGCGCAAGTACGGCATGGACCACGATCGCTACGACTGGTCGATGCTGCCGCGGCGCAAGGCCATCGAGTGGCCGAACGGCGCGCGGATCGCGCTGTGGGTAATCCCGGCGCTGGAGTGGTTCCCGATCGACATGAAGGGCAAGCCCTTCAAGCCGCCCGGCGCGATGCAGACCGCCTATCCCGACCTGCGCCACTACACGCTGCGGGACTACGGCAACCGCGTCGGCATCTGGCGGATGATGAAGAGCTTCGACGGCATGGGCCTGCGCGTCTCCGCGGCGATGAACGCCGCGGTCGCCGTGCGCTATCCCGCGCTGGTCAAGGCCTGCGTCGACCGCGACTGGGAGATCATCGCCAACGGCCAGGACATGGACCACCTCCACTACCAGGGGCTGCCGGTCGAGGACGAGCGCCGGCAGATCGCCACGACGATGGAGATCCTGCGCAAGGCCACCGGCCGCCCGATCCGCGGCTGGCTGTCGCCGGCGAAGTCGCAGAGCTTCGCCACGCCCGACCTGATCGCGGCCGCGGGCATCGAGTATTGCTGCGACTGGGTCAACGACGACATGCCCTACGCGATGCGCACGCAGTCCGGCCCGATCACCGCGATGCCGCACCCGGTCGATATCGACGACTACACGATCCTGATCCAGAACCACCACAGCGAGGACGAGTTCGCCGAACAGCTCTGCGACCAGTTCGACGTGCTCCACGACGAGGCCGGCAGGCACGGCGGGCGCGTCATGGCGATCTCCCTCCACCCCTGGATCACCGGCCAGCCCTACCGCATCGGCGCCCTCGAGAAGGCGCTGGGCCACATGACGAACCGCAAGGGCGTCTGGTCCGCCACCGGCAGCGAGATCCTCGACTGCTGGAAGGCGCAGGCCTGACGTCCCGCTTGCGGCGGAGAAACCAGCAGAACGCGGAGGGCGCGGAGGACCGCGGAGCACGCGGGGATGTTGCCCGCGCGCGAAGCGCGCTCCCACATTGTCGGGTCGAGTGCGCCGCGCTGCGCGTGGCGCGACATCTCTGCGATCTCCGCGACTACTCCGCGGCCTCCGCGTTCAACTGCTTTTTCTTGCCCACCATCACGCCGCCCGCAGCCCGCACCAGCGGGCGATGAACAACGCGTAGACTTCGGCGACGCGCTTGAGGCTCTCGACGGAAACGCATTCGTCGAGGCCGTGGACGTTGCGGGCGACCGGGCCGTAGCAGGTCGAGGGCACGCCGCCGTGCAGCCAGAAGTGCCGCACGTCGGTCGTGGCCGTCGTGTTGCGGAAGCCCGCCTCCTTGCCCTGCATCGTCAGGTGCACCGCGGCGAGCGTGGCGAGGGCGGGCGTCTCGGCCGGCACCTCGCAGGGCTCGGCGTGGAAGCCGTCGAAGCCGATCTCCACCTGGTGCGGCACGGGCAATGCGGCGACGGCCGCGCGCACCTCGCGCTCGACCTCGTCCTTCGCGGCCTGCGGCTCGACGCCGGGGAAGAACGAGAAGCGCACGTCCAAGCGGCAGCGCGTCGGCACCGACGACGTCCACTCGCCGCCCTCGATCTTGCCGAGGTTGAACTTGATCGCGCCGGCATCGTGCGAGAAGGCGGGATGGCGCTTCTCGGGCGCGTTCCACGCCGCCTCGACCTGCTTGAGCCGCGACCAGACGTGGATCGCCGCCTCGATCGCGTTGGCGCCGAGCTGCTTGTGCCCGGCATGCGCGGGGCGGCCGGTGATCACGACCTGCATCCAGGCGACGCCCAGCTGGGCCAGCTGGATCGTCTCGCCGGTCGGCTCGGGGTCGAGCATCGCGTCGGCCGTGAGCTGCCGGCGTTTCATCCACTCGACAGTCGCGAGCGCACCGTTGCCGGTGCACTCCTCCTCGCACACCGTGTTGAAGTGGAAGGCGCCGGCGGGCACCAGGCCGAGATCGCGCAGCGCCATCAGGCCGCCGAGCGCGGCGATCAGGCCGCCCTTCATGTCGCCGGCGCCGCGGCCGTAGAGCCAGCCGTCCTTGACGTAGGGGCGGAACGGCCCGTCGGCCCAGAGCGGCTCGGGGCCGGTCGGCACGACGTCGACATGGCCGCTGACCAGCAGCGAGCGGTTTCGGCCGTCGCCCTCGAGCGAGCCGAAGACGCTGGCGCCGCCATGGTGGCCGGGCACCGGCCGCGAGTAGCCGGGATGCTGTTTCAGCCGGTCGAGCTCGACGGGGATCTCCGAAGTCTTGAACCCCAGCGAGTCCAGCAGTCCGCGCATATGTGCCTGCACCGCGTGCTCGTTGCCCGAGACGCTCGGGATGGCGACGACGTCCTTGAGCTGCTGTTCGATCCAGCCGGCGCGCGCGGCGACGGCGGTGCGGATGCGCGCGACGAGTTCGGTGTCTTCCATGGTCCCCTGTCCGACGTATGGTCCCTCGATACGACGACTCTAACCGGAACGGGACGGACCGCCATGGCCGAGCTGCACGCCTCGATCGACAACGGCATCGCCCGCCTCGTGCTCGACAACCAGCCAAAGCGCAACGCGCTCACGCTCGCGATGTGGGAGGGGATCGGCGACGTCCTCGGCCGCTGGGCCGCCGACCGCGCCGTGCGCGTCGTCGTCGTCACCGGGGCCGGCACAACCGCGTTCTGCTCGGGCAACGACGTGGGCGAGTACGAGAGCGAGCGCGCCACGCCCGAGCAGGTCGCGCATTACAACGGCCTGCAGAGCCGCGCCAACGCGGCGCTCGACGGCATCGGCAAGCCGACCGTCGCGATGATCTCCGGCTACTGCCTCGGCGCCGGGCTCGTGCTCGCGTTGCGCTGCGACCTGCGCTACTGCAGCGCGGACGCCTCGTTCTCGGCGCCCGTCGCGCGCTTCGGGCTGCCGTTCCGCCAGTCCGGGCTGCAGCGCCTCGTCGACCTCGTCGGGCCTATGCACGCCAAGGAGATGCTCTTCACCGCCCGGCGCTACGACGCCGCCTGGGCCGAGCGATGCGGCCTCGTGAATGCCGTCGCCGCCGACCCCGCCGCCCTGGCCGCGACGGTGGATTCCGTCGCGGCGCAGCTCGCGGCGAATGCGCCGATGACGATCGGGCAGGTGAAGCACGGCGTCGCCCAGGCGATGCGCCGCGACGCCCCGCCCGACGAGGCCGCGTGCAAGACGCGCGAGGACGAGTGCTACGCCAGCGCCGACTACACGGAGGGCCGGCGCGCTTTCATGGAGAAGCGCAGGCCCGCGTTCCGCGGCGCCTAGACGCTCCGGACGCGCGCTCGGCGCAACCGCCGAGCACAGCCTGTGATGGCGCGCTCTGCTCGCGATTGCGCCCTGCGGCCGAGTGGACGGGTCGGTCCCACCCAGGCGCTGCGACCATCGGCCCTGCCGCCCGGGCACCGGATCGGGACCACCCCCGACCGTCGGCACGCCGGACCGACGCGGGATCGGACTGCAGCCCAAGGAGGATGAACTCGATGCACTCGCGATTCGGACGGCGTGCCGTCGGCGCCGTCGCCGTCGCCCTGTCGATCGCCGCGACGGCGTCGGCCGGCGCCACGGTGATCTCCGGAGCGGGACCAGCGGCCCCGTCGGCTCCACGTTCGTCAAGCTCGCGCCACCGCTCGTCAACCCTTTCGGGCCGCCGAACAGCGTCGGCGACAACACCTTCCGGTCCGTGAACCTCTATGCCTTCGACGAGGACCAGAACATCGTCCTCGCCGCGCCGCTCGCCGTCGACACCGTGCCGAGCGGGCCGCTGGTGCTGCCCACGGGAACCACAGTCGCCAGCCATTACGTCTTCTTCGATCCCGCAACGACCCAGAGCATCGTCGGCACGGTGGACTTCGACGCCCACGTGATCGCGATCGTCAGCAGCACCGGCAACCTGCTGGACAGCGACTTCCTCGCCGACACCGGCGTGAACTACCTGACCCCGTCGGCCCGCGGGCTCGAAGCCGGCGACTTCGTCACGATCGGCGGCGCGCGTCAGATCCGCTTCGACACGACCGCCTCGACGCCCGGCGACGATGTCCGCGTGCTCACGGCGTTCTTGCCGAGCGCCGTGCCGGAGCCGGGGCTGATCGGCGCCGGACTGGCGGGGCTTGCGGCGGCGCGGCGGCGCAGCTGACGGCCGGCGCGACGCCGCCCGACGATCGGGGCCCCGCCGCGGCGGGGCCCTCATCGCTTCAGCGGGCCGCCCACGGCGAGGCGGCTGCGTGGCGCGCCTCGAACCCGGTGATCTCGTCCATCAGGCCGAGCGTCAGCCCGACCTCGTCGACGCCCTTGAGCAGCATCTCGCGGAAGAAGCCGTCGATGGCGAAGCCGTGCTCCGCGCCGTCGGGGCCGTGCACGACCTGCCGCTCGAGATCGACGGTGATCTCGGCCCCCGGCTTCGCGGCGAGCTGGGCGCGGAGGCGCGCGCAGGTCGCGTCGTCGAGGCGGACGGGCACGATGCCGTTCTTGAGGCAGTTGTTGAAGAAGATGTCGGAGAAGGACGGCGCGATCACGCTGCGGAACCCGGCGTCGAGGAAGGCGTAGGCCGCCCCCTCGCGCGACGAACCGCAGGCGAAGTTGGTGTTGCCGACGAGGATCCGCGCGGCGCGATAGGACGCGCGGTTCAGCACGAACTCCGGCTTCTCGCTGCCGTCGTCGTTGAAGCGCGCGTCGAAGAACAGGTACCCGCCGTAGTGCTTGCCCGAGCCGCGCGGCATCTTGAGGAAGCGCGCCGGCAGGATCTGGTCGGTGTCGACGTTGACCGGATCGTAGGGCGCGGCGACGGCGGTGAAGGTGGTGAAGGCGTCCATCGCAGCTCTCCTCAGCCCAGGGCCCGGACGTCGCAGAGCCGACCGGTGACGGCCGTGGCCGCGGCCATCGCGGGGCTCATCAGATGCGTGCGCACGCCCTTGCCCTGGCGGCCCTCGAAGTTGCGATTCGAGGTCGAGGCGATGCGCTCCTGCGGCCGCCCGGTCTCGCCGTTGATTCCGACGCACATCGAGCAGCCGGCATGGCGCCACTCGAAGCCCGCGGCGCGGAAGATAGCGTCGAGCCCCTCCGCCTCGGCCTGCTTCTTGACGAGGCCCGAGCCCGGCACGACCAGCGTCGGCACGGCGGCCGTGCGGCCCTTGGCGACGGCCGCCGCGGCGCGCAGGTCCTCGATGCGGCTGTTGGTGCAGCTGCCGATGAAGACGCGATCGACCGCGATGTCGGTCAGCTTCGTGCCCGGCACCAGCCCCATGTAGGCGAGCGCCGACGGCTTGGCGTCTGGCACGGCGGCGGTGATCGGCAGCGCGTCCTCCGGGCTCGTGCCCCAGGTGACCATCGGCGCGAGCGCGCCGGCGTCGAGCGTCACCTCCTTGTCGAACCGCGCGCCGTCGTCGGTGCGCAGGCCGCGCCAGGCCGCGACGGCCTTGTCCCAATCGGCGCCCTTGGGCGCGAAGGGCCGTCCCTTGAGATAGGCGATGGTCGTCTCGTCGGGTGCCACGAGGCCGGCGCGCGCGCCGGCCTCGATCGACATGTTGCAGACGGTGAGCCGTCCCTCGACCGACATCGCCTCGAAGACGGTGCCCGCGTACTCGATCACGTGCCCGACCGCGCCGCCCGCACCGATCCGCGCGATGATCGCCAGGATCACGTCCTTGGGCGTGACGCCGGCGCCGAGCCGGCCGTCGACGCGCACGCGCATCGACTTCGGCTTCGTCTGCCACAGCGTCTGGGTCGCCAGCACGTGCATGTTCTCGGACTGGCCGATGCCGAAGGAGAAGCAGCCCAGCGCCCCGTGGCTCGAGGTGTGGCTGTCGCCGCAGACCAGGATGGTCCCGGGCAGCGTGATCCCCTGCTCGGGCCCGATCACGTGCACGATGCCCTGGCGCTCGTCGTCGAGGCCGAAGCAGGCGATGCCGTTGGACGACAGGTTGGTCTCGAGCGTCTCGATCATGCGCCGGATCTCGGGCGTCGCGGCCGCCGCCGCCGTGCGCGCGTTCGTCGGCACGTAGTGGTCGGGCGTGCCGAAAGTCAGCTCCGGCCGCCGGACCTTCAGGCCGCGCGCGCGCAGGCCGTTGAAGGCGTGGAACGAGCCGTCGTGGACGATGTGGCGATCGACGTAGAGCAGGCACTGCTCGCCGCGCGCGAGCACGACGTGACTGTCCCAGATCTTGTCGAAGAGGGTGCTTTGAGTGGACATGGAAAACCGGTTCCAGGTTACGGTGCGGCCGCGAGGTCCGTCGCGCCGCCGCACCGTAACCTGGAACCCGCCCATGCCCAAAGTTCTCGTGATCGTGCCGTTCCCGATGAGCGAGGCCAATCGCAGGCAGCGCGAGCAGCAGCTCGACGCCGTCGAGCTCGGACCGGACATCGTCTTCCACTTCCGCCCGGTGCGCGCAGGCCCGGCGAACTACACCAGCGAGCACGACTCCGTGCTCGCCGACCTTTCGATCCTCGACGCCGGGAAGCGCGCGCAGGAGGAGGGCTACGACGCGGTCTGCATCGACACGATGAGCGACTCAGGGCTGGCGGCGCTGCGCTCGGTGCTCGACATCCCGGTGATCGGTCCGGGCCGCGCGTCGATGCTGACGGCGCTGATGCTGGGCGAACGCTTCTCGATCCTGATCATGTGGGACCGCTGGAAGCATCTCTACAAGAAGTCGATCCTCGAGCTCGGGCTGACCTGGCGCTGCGCCTCAGTGCGCTCGATCGGCATCGAGCCCAGCAACCAGTCCCTGCTCGCCGGCAAGGAGGAGGAGGTCTTCCCGCTGCTGCTCGCGGCCGCGCGGCGCTGCATCGACGAGGATGGCGCCGACGTGATCCTGCTCGGCTCGACCACGATGCATCAGGCGCACGCCTATCTGCGCGACCGCCTGCCGGTGCCGGTGATCAATCCCGGGCCGCTGAGCTACAAGCTCGCGGAGGCCGCGCTGGCGCTGAAGCTGACCCACAGCCGCAAGGCCTTTGCCAAGCCCGTCGCCCCCAAGCTCGACATGATCGACGCGATGCTCGGCGCGGTCGTGCCGCCGTCGGGCGGCTGAGACGACCGCGTCCGCGCCGCATCCAGACGGCATGACGCCGACCGCCATCGTCGCGCGCCTCGATGCGCTTGCGGCCGAGCGTCCCGCGGCGGTGGCCGTCGAGGACGGCGGCGTCGCGCTAAGCTACAGGTCGCTCGTCGACAAGGCGGACGCCCTCGCCGGCCGCCTGTCGGCCGCCGGGCTCCTGCCCGGCCACCACGTCGGCATGATCTGCGCCAGCGACGCGGAGCGGATCGTCACGGCGCTCGCCATCCTGCGCGCCGGCGGCGTCTATGCCCCCATCGATCCCACGCTGCCGCCGGATCAGGTCGAAGCGTTGCGGGCGCATGCCGAGTGCGCCCTCGTCGTGCGCCGGTCCGGCGACGGACCATTGCAGCTGGACCCCTGTCGCGCCGACGCGACGCGCAGCGACGGCGCCTATCTGCGCTTCACCTCGGGCTCGACGGGCGCCCCGAAGGCGATCCTGCACTCGCACGACACGGCCCTGCGGCTCGGCGAGGCCTTCGCCGGAAGCGTCGGGGTCGAAGCGGGCGATCGCGTCACGCTGTTCAATCCGTTCTGGCACACGCTGGTCTGGGGATCCCTGCTGGCCGGGGCGACGCTTTGCCTTTTCGACCTGCGCAAGACCACCGCCGCCGGCCTCGCGCGCGCGATCGACGATCGGCGCATCTCCGTCTACTCGTCCTTCCCGACCGCCTTCCGCCAGCTTGTCGCGGCGATCGGGCCGGAGCGGCGTCTCGCCGGCGTGCGCCGGATATCGCTCAGCGGCGAGGCGCTGCAGCGCGACGACGTCCTCGCCGCCCGTCGCTGCTTCGCGCCGGACTGCGTGCTCGTGAACAACTACGGCGCCTCCGAGCTCGGCCATATCAGCAGCCACGCGATCGCGCCGGAAACGCCGATCGACGCGGCCGGGATCCCCGTGGGTCATCCCGCGCCGGGTGTGGCGTTGCGTCTCGTGGACGACGACGCGCGCCGCCTGCCGGACGGCGAGGCCGGCGAAATCGCCGTGCGCTGCGCGCATCTTCCCGAGGGCTACTGGCGTCGGCCGGACCTGACGGCGCGGATCTTCGTGCCGGATCCCGAGGCCGACGGCGAGCGGCTCTATCTCACCGGCGACATCGGCCGCTTCGATTCCACCGGCGCGCTGCAGATCCTTGGGCGCAAGGACCGGCAGGTGAAGATCCGCGGCCACCGCGTCCTGCCCGAAGAGGTCGAAGCGGTGCTGGCCGCGCATCCCGGCGTGCGCGAGGTGGCCGTGACCGCACCGGCGCACTGGTCGGGCATCGCGCGCCTGTCGGCCGCGATCGTGGCCGCCGGCGCGATCGCGCCGACTTCCGCGGAGCTGCGCACCTTCGCCGCGTCGCGCCTTCCCGACTACATGGTGCCGCTGGAGATCACCGCGGTGCCGGCGCTGCCGCGCGCGCCGTCCGGCAAGGTGGATTGGAGTGCGCTGTCGAGGGCCGCAGCCGCCCGCCCGCCGGACTCGCCGCTCCCCGCAGGCGTCACGCAGGCCTTCGAGCTGCTGGTGCTGCGCATCTGGGAGGAGCTGCTCAGCGCCCGCCCGATCGGCATCGACGACGACTTCTTCGATCTCGGCGGCGACTCGCTGTCCGCCGCGCAGGTCGCGCTGCGTGTCGAGGGGCTGCTCGATCGCGCGATCCCGGTGACGGCGCTGCACGAGACGCCGACGATCCGCGGCTTTGCCGCGCGCTGCATGCGCGACGCGCCACTCGAGCCGGCAGTGGTCGCGCTTCGCGGCGGTGCCGGGCGACGGCCGCTGTTCTTCCTTCATCCCGATCTGCATGCCGGCGCCTATTGCCGGACCCTCGCGAATTTGCTGCCCGCCGACCAACCGGTGATCGTCCTCGCCCCGCATGGGCGGGCGATCGACGAGGCGATGCCCGCCACGATCGAGGCCATGGGGGCGGAGCGGGCACGGCTGGTCCGCGGGCTGCAACCCGACGGACCGATCGCGCTCGCCGGGTTCTGCAACGGCGCGCTGATCGCCTACGAGACCGCACGCCACCTCGCCGCGGCCGGCATCGTCGTCGACTCGCTGATCATGATCGATCCCCCCTCCTTCACGGTCGCGCCCCGGGCTCTCCGTTCGCTCGCCGGGCATCTCGACACCGCACTCGCCGCCCTGGGGGCGCCGCCGGGATTCGTCGCGCGAAAGGCCGGCTGGCTGCTCCACGAGCTGCACGGCCTGCTCGACCCGACCGCCGGCACCTGGAAGGCACGGCTGCGAGCGCTCGCCGAGGCGACACTTGTCGGGCCCGCGCGCCGGCTGCGCGATCGAATGCGTGGCGCGGCGCCCGCGACGGCGTCGGCACCCGCCTGGCGGCTCGTCTTCGATCGACTCAATGCGGTGGCGCTCGGCTTCCTGCCGCGCGAGACGCCCGTCGCGCTCGACGTGATCCTGACGGCGACCGGCGAGCGTCGGCGCTACCGGGCGGCGCGGTGGCGGCGGGTCGCACGCGATGTCCGGATCCACCGCATCGCGGCCACGCATCTCGGCTGCCTCACACGCGAGAGCGCGGCCCTGGCCGAACCGCTGCAACGCTGCCTCGCGCGCCGTGCACCATGACGGCACCGGGCGGCGGCGCCGAATGACGTGTTGTCGCAGTCCCGCCGTGCCGGCCGCGGGCCCCCATCTTCGCCTTGCGATCGCCATCCTGGCGTGGCGGCATAGCGGTCCGTTCGTCGCAGGGAGATTCCCATGACCGTCCGCACCATCCTGTCCACCGCGCTGGTCTTCGCCGCCCTCGCAATGGCCGCTCCGTCCGCGCAGGCGATCGACGAGAAGGTCTACGGCACCGTGCGCTATCTCAGCGGCGGCGTCGGCGAGGACGAGAAGCAGGAGATCATCGATCGCGCCGCGCAGTACACGTTCCGGATCACGACGGCGCACAAGAAGTCGGGCGACTTCCTCGCCGACTGCAAGGTGACGGTGACGAAGGGCAACCAGACCGTGCTCGAGGCCGTGATGGACGGCCCGGTGCTGCTGGCCAAGCTCGATCCCGGTACCTACCGGCTACGCGCCGAATTTGAGAACAAGCCGCAGGACCGGCAGTTCACGGTCGGGCGCACCGGCATGGTCTCGCTCTATCTGTACTGGGATTGAGCGTGGACCGGACGACCGACCGCGGCACGGTGCCGTTCCCCTCCATCGCACGGGATCTGTCATGACCACGAGCAGCTACGAGACCATGGTCTTCCTCAGCTACACGCTGCCGGAGACCGCGATCCCCAACGGCTACGAGCCGTGGCTGCGCGAGGTCGACAACCCCTTCTTCAACGCGATCCCGGGCATGGGACTCTACGAGAACTGGCGCAACGTCGTGATGCGGCCCGAGAGTCTGCCCTTCCAGCATTTCGACTTCCTGCATCCGCAGACCGACGCCGATCTCGAGCGCGTCTGGTTCAACAAGAGCCTGGACGAGTTCCGCCAGGGCTGGATCCGCAAATGGGGATACGGCGCGACCGGGCAGCAGCCGACGCCGGCCAGCGCCTTCGGGTGGTACGCGAAGCGCGAGGGGGGCCCGGCCGCCGCGCGCGGGCCGTGGTGCGTGATCGCCGGCGATGCGCCGGCGAGCGCCGGCGGCGAGCGCTGGCGCATCGTCGAGGCCCTGCGCAAGCACTATGCAATCGGCTTCGCGCCGGCCGGCGAGGCGTGGCGCAAGCCGCTGGCCCCCGGCCAGGGGCCGGGCTTCACGACCTTCAGCGTGCACTACGCCCGCGACGAGGCCGGCGCGGGCGCGATCGCGGACAGGCTCGGCACGACGCCGCTCGTCGTCGCCAGCGTGATGGCGAGCCCCAGACCGCTCTGACGGATCAGCGGCTGCGCATCGCCGCGCGCGCGACCGCTGCGACGTCGCGCGCCGCCTTCGGCAGCGCAGCGACGGCGCGCAGGATCTCGCGCAGCAGCAGCGCACCGCCGAGCACGGCAGGCAGAAGCAGAAGCAGCCGGAAGAGGAATTCGTCCGCGGCGATCGCGCCCAGGCGCGCCAGGAGGTCGGAGATTTCGCGCCGAAGCTCGGCCGCGAGATCCGGCCCGACCATGGCCAGGGCGATGCCGTAGAGCGGCAGCAGCAGCACCGGAATCCACCCCTCGCCGGACAAGCCGAGGCGCCGGCCGAACCGCGCGAGCAACATGCCGCCGATCGCGGCCGCGAGTGCCGCCGCGATCGACAGTCCGAGCTGGAGCGTCGCCGACAGCCCGTCGGACAGCACGAGAGCGAGCCCGGCGACCACGAGTGTCGCGGCGGTCACGCGGAATGTCGGCACCACGACGGCTCGCCCGACGAGGCTCGCCCCGAGCCAGCCCCAGGCGAGCGCGATCGGCGCCGCCATGACATTGCCGATCGCGGCGCGGACTGCGCCGTCGCCCGTCCAGAGCAGGACGACGGCGATCGCGGCGGGGCACAACGCGAGCCCCGCGACCAGCGCCGCACCGCGCAACCCGGCGAAGACGCCCGCGATGAACCCCGCGAGCGGCAGGGCGCCCGCCGCGCCGGTCACGTAGATCCAGCGCAACGCGCCCCAGTCAGCCGGCCAGGCGAGCGGCAGCCCGAACTGGCCCGGGTCGAGCCACAGCACGAGGCCGAGCAGCGCACCGACCATGGGCGTCCGCCACGGCCGGTGCGGCGCGAGGCCCAGCGTGGCGCGTCGGATCGCCTCCCCCGCGGACCAGGCAAGCGCGGCCGGCAGCCAGAGATAGGGCTGCGCCACGCCGTACCCGAGGACCCAGTCGCCGAGCTGGAACCGTCCGCGCGACTGCACGGCGAGCAGAACGCCGAGCGCGACGGCGCCGACGCCAGCCAGTGCGAGCTCCGGCCAGGGCAGGCCGCGAAGTCCGGCAAGGAGGCACAGCGGCAGGAGCAGGCCCAACGCGTACCACGGCAAGGCGATCTTCACGTCGTCGGTCGCGTAGATCGGCACGACGAAGAACAGCGGCAGCAGCAGCAGCGTCATGGCCCACCACCGCGACGGCGCGGGCAGCGCCGCGATCCGGTCCAGGCCGATGCCGTGCCGGACCATCCATGCGGCCCCGAGCGCCAGCGCCGCGGCATCCGCGCGGCCGCCGATCACCAGCGTGTCCCGGTCGATGGCGAGCTGGAGCAGCACGCCGACGACCGTCACCGCGACGATCGCGATCCAGGCAGGGCGGCCGAAGCGCAGGACGAGCCAAGCCGCGATCGGCGCGATCAGCGCGCCCGCCTCGATCGTCGCCGGGCCGAAGCCGGGCCAGCGAACGCTCGCGGCGCCGAGCAGCAGGATCGCGAGGGCCAGCATCAGCGCCGCCGCCGCGGCTCCGGGCACGTCGCGTGCCCGATGCGACCCGCGCGCTCGGCGCGGCGGCTTCCGTCTTGCGACAATTGTCGCGGCGAGGCGCCCGCGCGCGCCGACACGCTCAGCGCTCGTAGCCGAACGGATCGTCGACCGAGTGGGCAGGCTGCGTGAACCAGCGCGGGCCCTGTTCGGTCATGTGGAAGTGGTCCTCGAGCCGCACGCCGAACTCGCCGTAGATGCAGATCATCGGCTCGTTCGAGAAGGTCATGCCCGGTGCCAGTACCGTGCGGTCGCCTTTCACGAGATACGGCACCTCGTGCACCTCGAGCCCGATACCGTGGCCGGTGCGGTGTGGCAGCCCGGGCACTGCGTAGCCCGGGCCGAAGCCCGCCGCCTCGATCACACGCCGCGCCGCCGCGTCGACATCCTCGCAGCGCGCGCCGATCTGCGCCGCCGCGAAGGCCGCGGCCTGGGCCTCCTTCTCGAGGTTCCAGATTTGACGCTGGCGCGCGCTCGGCGTGCCGAAGACGTAGCTGCGCGTGATGTCGGAGAGATAGCCGTCGATCGGCGCGCCGACATCGATCAGCACCATGTCGCCGTCCTTCAGCGTCTGCGGATACGGCACGCCGTGCGGGTAGGCGGTCGCCTCGCCGAACAGCACGATGTTGAAGGCCGGCGGCCCCTCGGCGCCGAGCCGCTTGTGCGCCTCGACCAGGAAGGCCTGCACCTCGGTCGTGGCGATCCCTTCGCGCATGATCCGGGCCGCGGCCTTGTGCGCCTCGAGCGTGATGTTCTTGGCGGTCTGCATCAGCGCGATCTCGCGCACCGACTTGCGCGCGCGGCACGCGCCCGTGATCGCCGCGCCGTTGACGAAGTCGTAGGCGTTGCCCGCGCGCCGCAGCCCGTCGAAGGTCGCGAACGGCGTCGCCTCGTCGATGCCGACCGTGCCGCTGGCGAGGCCCAGGTCGCGCAGCGAGTCAGTGACCAGCGCGGTCGGGTCCTCGTGCTCCTCCCAGCAGGCGATCTCGCCGGGCAGCGTGATCATCGTCAGGAGCTTCTCGCGCTCGAAGGCCGGGCTCAGATAGACGAGATCGCCCTTCGCCGGCAGCACCGCGCCGTGCAGGCGCTCCGAACGCCGGAGCCTGAGGCCAGTGAAGTACGTCAGGCTCGCCGACACGTCGAGCCACAGCGCATCGACGCCCTGCTCGCGCATCAGCGCCTGCGCTTGCGCGATCCGCGCGCGGCGGTCCTCGTCGGTGATGGCGGGCACCTCCCCGCGCATCGAGGCGAGCTTCGCCAGCTCCGCTTCAGCGGTCGACCCGCCCACGCCGATGGTCATCGTTCACGCTCCCTGTCCAAGACGTCGGATCCCTGCCCCGCATCTGCGCGCCCGGCTGCCGGGGAGGGTCGGTTGCTCCGGGCCTCGACCGCTCCGCGCAAGCGCAACCCGGCTCCCTCCGCCGGAGCGGACGAATGGCGGAGCGTCGGCGCCGAGGCCGGCGACGCTCCGTTCGCGCGACCTCATCCCCGCACCAGCGCCGCCGCGCTCAGCCCCGCGGCGCGGCCGAGCGTCGTCGCGGTCAGCAGCCCGTTGCCGGAGAGGTAGCCCCAGCGCGACGGGCCGGATAGCCCGCGTGCGGCGCCGCCGCCGGCGAAGAGATTGGGCAGCCGGCTGCGATCCTCGCGCAGCACGCGCGCCGACGGATCGACGACCAGGCCGCCCTGCGTGTGGTAGAGCGCGCCGGTGATCTTCACCGCGCAGAACGGCGGCACGAGCCGGTCGCCGGCGACGACGCGACCGAAGCGGTCGGCCTTGCCGCTCGCGCGCGAGGCCTCGACCTCGGCGAGGCTGCCCGCGACCGCCGCCTCCGGCAGCCCGAGCGCGCGCGCGAGCTCCTCGATCGTGTTCGCGCGCTTGATGCCGCCCAGCGCCAGCACCTCCTCGTAGTCGGTGAAGCCGCGCACGAGCTTCTCGCGGATCTCGTCGAAGATCTCCCACGCGACGCGGCCCGGTTGCTTCACCACCTCGACCGCCTGCTCGGAATAGCCGGAGGCCTCGTTCGAGAAGCGCTCGCCGGCGCTGTTCACCTGGAAGCCGCCGGCGCTGATCAGGCCGTAGTTCATCGTGTTCCCGTAGGGGTGCGCCACCGAGCCGTGGCCCTGGTAGCTGCCGAGGTCGGCCGTCGCCGCGCCCAGCGCCGAGCCCCAGCGGATGGCATCCCCGGTATTCCCGACATGGCCCATGTAGTCGGCCTCGGCGATCTCGGGGATGTAGCGGCGCAGCATCTCCTTGTTGCCGCCGAAGCCGTTGCAGGCGAGCACCAGCGCCTTGCAGCCCACCGTCTCCAGCGTGCCGTCGGGGCGGCGGAAGCGGACCGCGCCCACTCTGCCGCCGCCATCCGCGTAGAGATCCTCGACCATCGCGCCGCCGACGATGTCGATGCCCTTGCGGCCGGTGGCAGCGAGCAGCGCCGCCGACAGCTCCTTGCCCGAGCGATGCGGCGTGCCGTGCATGCGGTACTTCGAATGTCCGGGATAGAGGAAGCCTTCGACCAGAGTCAGCACGACGTCGTGGCTCTCCATCAGCCAGTCCACCGTCGGACCGGAGGCCTCGGCGATCGCACGCGCCATCACCGGATCCGTCTTCTGTTTGGCCTTGGCCATCAGGTCGGCCGCGAAGATCTCCGCCGTGTCGTCGACTCCGTGCTGGGCCTGCAGCTTCGTGCCGGCGGCCGGGATCATGCCCGTCGACAGCGCGGTGCTGCCCGTCGGCTTCTCGTCGCGCTCGAGTACCAGCACCTCGGCGCCGTTCTCGGTCGCCGCGAGCGCGGCGCACAGGCCGCAGGCGCCCGCCCCGATGATGACGACGGGGATCTCGTAGTCGAACTTCGCTTCGGCGGCGGGCAGCACGGACATCGGCAGGGGAACCTCGCTGGTCAGGGGTCTCGGCGCGTCCAGGCGCCGATCCGCAGGATGACGAACTCCGCCGGCTTCGCCGGCGCGATCCCGATCATGCACACGAGCCGGCCGGAATCGATGTCCGCCTGCGTCATGGTCGAGCGATCGCAGCGCGCGAAGAATGCCGCGTCGGCCGTCCGGCCGACCAGGGCGCCGCGCCGCCACAGGCCGAGCAGGAACGCCTCGACCAGCCCGCGCACCTGCGCCCAGAGCGGCTCGTCGTTCGTCTCGAACACGATCCAGCCGAGGCCCTTGGCGATCGATCGCTCGACGTGGATCGCGAGCCGGCGGACGGCGATGTAGCGCCACTCCGGATCGCCCGTCCGCAGGCGCGCGCCCCAGACGACCAGCCCGCGGCCCGGCAGGACGCGCAGGGCATTGAGCCCGACCGGGTTCAGCCGGTCCTGGTCCGCTTCGCCGAGCGCGAACTCGGGCTCGAGCACATCGAGCAGCGCGGCGCCGGCCGGGGAGCGGTGAACGCCGGCCTCGCCGTCGGCGCGCGCGATCGCGCCCGCGACATGGCCGCTGGGCGGCAGCAAGCCGCGCCCGCCGGCCGCATCGGCGACGGCGAGCCACGGACCGAAGACGGCGGCGAAGGCGCTGTCGATCGCGGCGATCGCCGGATCGTCGCGGCCGAGGGCGCGATCTCCGGCCGGCGGGTCCAGGAGCACGATTCGGTCGCGCTTCGCCTCCGCCTGGGCGATCAGCGCGACGCGCAGCATCGCACGCTCCGCTGGCGCCATCCGCGGATGCATCAGGTCCGGAACGGCGACGAGCAGCATTTCGTCGATCTCGGCCAGCGCGGCGAGCCCGCGCAGGAACCGGGCGCGCGTCGCCCCACCGCCGATGAAGGCCGCGGCGGTGAACCGGCCGCGCGTCGCGGGCACGCGCACGATCCAGGCCCGCGTGCCGCCGTTGGCGAAGAAGCCCTGGACCGCGCGCCCGAGGAAGGCGCGCCGCAGCGGCGTGACCGGACCGTAGTGACTCTCGAACTCCGCCAGGCTGCCGACGAGGCGGGCCCGGGCGCCGCCCCTGGCCGCGACGCCGATGAAGGCGGCGGTCGACGTCGCCACCCCTTCGATCGGGCGCGGGCCGGCGCCGCTCTCCTCGATCGCGATGCCCGGCGTCGCGTAGGTCGGCATCGCGGTTCCCCTCCTAGCGCGCCCAGTCCGGGCGCGGGATCGCGCGATAGGCGTCGCGCAGCGCCGAGGACCACTGCTCCCGGATCTGCCGGAAATAGGGCTCGTCCTCGTGGATGCGCCGCCGGATGTCGACGCGACAGGTGTCGCGCTTGTAGACGAGCAGGTCGATCGGGAGGCCCACCGTGAGGTTCGAGCGCAGCGTCGAGTCCATCGACACGAGAACGAGCTTGATCGCGTCATAGAGCGGCGTGTCCCAGCGCGCCGCCCGGTCGAGGATCGGCTTGCCGTACTTGTGCTCGCCGATCTGCAGGTAGGGCGTCTCCTCGGTCGCCTCGATGAAATTGCCCGCCGAGTAGATCTGGAACAGCCGCATGCGGCGGTCCTTGATCTGGCCGGCGAGGAGGATCGACACGTCGAAGCCGATGCTCTGCGCGCGCATCGCCTCGCCGTGGGCGGCGAAGGCCTTGCGGATCGCCTCGCCGACGAGCTGCGCGGTGCCGAACATGCTCGGCGCCGACCCGAGGGTGAAGAAGCCGCCGAGCGTCTCGCTCTCGAACCCCTCCTGCACCATGTTCACGACGATCTGGCTCAGCGACAGGTTGCCCGCCGTCATCAGGCACACCACGCGCTCGCCCGGCTTCTCGACGACATGCATCTTGCCGAAGGTCGACACGTTGTCGACGCCGGCATTCGTGCGCGTGTCGGAGAGCAGGACGAGGCCTTCCTGGAGCCGAAGGCCGACGCAATAGGTCATGGGTGATACTCGCGGCGGGGGCGACGCGCGGGACGTTGCGGGACGCCGGCGCCGAGCGCAAGCGACGAAACGGCGGGGACGCCAGCCGACGGCCCGGTCGGGATGCGATTCAGCTCAGGTACTGCTTCGTGATCTCGCCGCTCAGCACGATGTTCTGGTCGATGAATTCCGTCAGCGCCTCGTGCAGGCCGCGCTGGAAGATCTCCTCGATCTTGCCGTAGCGAAGCCGCGAGTGGATCTGGCCGGCGATGCGATGGCACTCGCCGCGCGCGCCGTAGGCCTCGGCGAGCAGGTCGAGATGGCGGGTGATGTCGTTGAAGCAGGCGACCAGCGAGCGCGGCATCTCGGGGCGCAGGATGAGCAGGTCGGCGACCAGCCAGGGCTTCAGCCGGTCGCGATAGACCCAGTGGTAGGCGCGCTGCGCCGAGACCGAGCGCAGGATCGAGGTCCATTGATAGTAGTCGCGCGTGCCGCCGACGAACTCGTGACCGGGCAGCAGCACGTGGTACTTCACGTCGAGGATCCGGGCGGTGTTGTCCGAGCGCTCCAGCGCCGTGCCGAGCCGGATGAACCAGTAGGCGTCGTTGCGCAGCATCGTGCCGGCCGCGGCGCCGCCGAAGCGCAGCGAGCGGTCCTTCACCCATTCCAGGAACTTGCGCACGTTCTCGAGCGCGAAGTCGCCGTCGCGCAGTGCGTGCGACTCGATCCACGCGGAGTTCACCGCCTCCCACATGTCGGTGGTGATCCCCGTGCGGTCGGTCCGCGCGTTGCGGCGGGCCTTCTCGAGGCAGGAGAGGATCGAGGACGGGTTGTCGGGATCGCGCGTCATGTGGTCGATGACGGCCTGGGCCGTGGGCTCCTTGTGCTTGGCGTAAAAGCTCTGCTGGCAGCCCGCCGCCACGACCGTGGAGTGCCATTCGCTCGAATCCGCGATCGATTCGAGCGACAGGCTCGCCATCCGCAGGCCCACGTCGAGCAGGCGGGCGACGTCCTCGGCGCGCTCGATGTAGCGCGCCAGCCAATAGAGATTGTCCGCGGTGCGGCTCAGCATCGCCCGGCCCTCACAGATCCACGACCCAGGTGTCCTTCGTCCCGCCGCCCTGGCTCGAATTCACGACCAGGGAGCCCTCTCGCAGCGCGACGCGCGTGAGGCCGCCGGGCACGAGGCGGATGTCCTTGCCGACCAGGACATACGGGCGCAGGTCGACGTGGCGCGGCGCCACGCCCGAGGCCACGAAGGTCGGGCAGGTCGACAGCGCGAGCGTCGGCTGCGCGATGTAGCCCCGCGGCGTGGCCCGGATCTTCCCGGCGAAGGCGGCGCGCTCGGCCGCGGAGGCGTGCGGCCCGACGAGCATGCCGTAGCCGCCCGAGCCGGCGACATCCTTCACGACCAGCTCGGCGAGGTGATCGAGCACGTAGGCGAGCCCCTCGGGCTCGCTGCAGCGCCAGGTCGGCACGTTGCGCAGGATCGGCTCCTCGCCGAGGTAGAAGCGCACCATCTCGGGCACGTAGGTGTAGACCGCCTTGTCGTCGCTCACCCCGGCGCCCGGCGCGTTGCAGATCGTCACGTTGCCCGCGCGATACGCCGCCATCAGCCCGCGCACGCCGAGCGCCGAGTCCGGGCGGAAGACGTCGGGATCGAGGAAGGAATCGTCGATCCGCCGGTAGATCACGTCGACGCGCTGCAGCCCGCGCGTCGTGCGCATGTAGACGACGAGGTCCTGCACGACGAGGTCGACGCCCTCGACCAGCTCGATGCCCATCTCGTCGGCAAGGAAGGAATGCTCGTAGTAGGCGCTGTTGTAGTGCCCCGGCGTCAACAGCACGACCGTCGGCTCGGCCTTGCAGTTGCGCGGCGCGACCGAGCGCAGCGTCTCCAGCAGCTGGTCCGGGTAGTGCGAGACCGGCTTCACGCGGTGTCGCGTGATCAGGTCGGGGAAGAGCCGCGTCATCACCTCGCGGTTCTCGAGCATGTAGGAGACGCCCGACGGGGTGCGGCAGTTGTCCTCGAGCACATAAAACTCGTCGGGCGCCACGCGGACGATGTCGATCCCCGCGACATGCGTGTAAACGCGCTGCGGTACGTCGAGCCCGACCATTTCCTTCAGGAAGCCGGGGTTCTCGAGCACGAGATCGCGCGGGATCCGCCCGGCGCGCAGGAATTCCTGCGGCCCGTACATGTCGGCGATGAAGGCGTTGAGCGCCTTCACCCGCTGCTCGAGGCCGCGGGAGAGGAAGGCCCATTCTCGCGTATCGAGCACGCGCGGAATGACGTCGAAGGGGATCAGGCGCTCCGGATCGCCGCCTTCGGTGTAGACGGCGAAGGTGATGCCGGTCCGCCGGAATATGAACTCCGCCTCGCGGCGCTTGATCTCCATCGTCTCGGCGGGCGTCTCCTTCAGCCAGCGCTCGATCTGCGCATAGGGAGCGCGGACCGCACCTGCCGGTCCCATCTCGTCGAAGGCGTCGCCTGCCATGCCGTTCTCCCGTCCTGCCCGTCGTCCCGGCGCCTTGCAGCCGCCGTTGGCCGGCGGCGGCGCTCTCGATTTCTCGCAAGAAGCGTACCACTGCCGCCAGCAGGCGAGGTCAAAGACAAGCGAAAGTTGTCTCGATCAGGCGCGACGCGCGGACCCCGATGTCGATCCCGGCGTGCATCCGGTTCGGGCTGTAGGCGAAGCCGAGCCGCGCGTCCGGATCGGCGAAGCCCTGGGCGCCGCCGGCCCCGGAATGCCCGAAGGTGCGCGGGTTCGGGCCCATCGGCCGGTCGGGCGGGCAGCTGAGGAAGAAGCCGAGCGCCGTGCGGAAGGTCAGCTTCGAGCTGATCGACTGGCCGCGCCACTGCTCGGTCGTCGCGCGGTCGAGCGCTTCCGGGCCGATCACGCGCACGCCGTCCAGCGTGCCGCCCAGCGCCAGCGCGCCATAAAGGCGGGCGACGGCGCGAGCATTGCCGTGGCCGTTGGCCGACGGGATCTCCGACCGGCGCCACGTCTGCGAATTGAAGTCCTCGCCGTCGCCCAGCGGGTACCAGGCCCGTCCGAGCAGGGTCGAGCGGTCGCCCTTCTGCGCCGCGTCGAAGATCGTCCCGGCTGCGGGAATCATGTCGGCGCAGCGCGCGATCGCGGTGTCGTCGAGGCCGATCGCGTAGTCGAGGCCCAGCGGCGCGGCGACGTGCCGGCGCAGATAGGCGCCGAGGCTCATGCCGGTCACGCGCCGGACCAGCTCGCCGAGGATGAACCCCTGGGTCGCGGAGTGGTAGCAGCGCGTCGAGCCCGGCGGCCAAAGCGGCGCCTGAGCGGCGATCGCGCGCGTCATCGCCGCCCAGTCGTACATCGCGCCGCGCGCGGCGGCATCGGCGACCGGGATGCCGGCGAGATGGCAGAGCACCCAGCGCAGCGGGATCGCGCCCTTGCCCTCGGCCGCGAACTCGGGCCAGTCGCGCGCGACCGGCGCGTCGAGGTCCAGCGCGCCCTCCTCGACGAGGCGATGCACGCACAGCGCCGACACCGCCTTCGCGACCGACATCATGCAGACGATCGTGTCCCGCTCCCACGCCCGCGCTCGCGCGGCATCGCGATGGCCGCCCCAGAGATCGACCACCATGCGGCCGTCCAACATCACCGCCACCGCGGCGCCGACCTCGCCGTCCTCGGAGAAGTTGCGCTCGAACGCCTCGCGCACGCGCGAGAAACGCGGATCGCAGTCGCCTTGCACCGCTTGCATCAGCGCCCTCCCCTGTCGGCGTCCAGAATGCGCAGGCTGTCCGGCGGGATGACGAGCCCCACTTTCGCGCCTGCCGCGAGGCGCGGGCCGCCCGCCGACGCGGCGACGTTGACCTCGCGCACGGCCAGCACCCGCCCGCCCTGCGCGAGGCGCACGCGATAGCTCGAGAGCGTGCCGAGATAGACCGCGTCGACGACCGTCGCGGCGTGCCCCGACCCGGGCGCCGCCAGCCGCATGCGCTCCGGCCGGATGCCGACCCAGACCCGGTTCCCGGCGGGCGCCGCGAGCCCGGCCGGCAGGTCGAGCGGCGCGCCGTCGAGGGACAAGGCGCAGCCCCCGTCCCCGCGGTGCGCGGCCTCGACCTCGAGGATGTTGTCGACGCCCATGAAGTCGGCGACGAAGCGAGTCGCCGGCAGCTCGAAGATCTCGCCGGGCGTGCCGATCTGCTCGATGCGGCCGGCATTCATCACCGCGATCCGGTCCGACAGGAGCAGCGCCTCCTCCTGGTCATGCGTGACGAAGACGGCGGTCATCCCGAGCCGGCGCGTGAGTTCGCGCAGCTCGGCCTGCATCGCCTCGCGCAGCTTGCGGTCGAGGGCGCCGAACGGCTCGTCGAGCAGCAGCACCCGGGGACCGACCACCAGGGCGCGGGCGATCGCCACGCGCTGCTGCTGGCCGCCGGAGAGCTCGTGGGGCCAACGCGATTCGAACGCCTCCAGGCGCACCTGGGCGAGGGCCTCGCGTGCGGCCGCGCGCCGCGCCGCGAGCGCCGACCCGCGCATGCGCAGCCCGAATGCGACGTTGTCGATCACCCGCATGTGCGGGAAGAGCGCGTGGCTCTGAAACACCATCGCGAGCCTGCGCCGGTGCACCGGCAGCGCCGTCACGTCCTCGCCGTCGATCGTGATCGTACCGGCATCCGGGGTCACCAGTCCGGCGATGGAGCGCAGCGTCGTGGTCTTGCCGCAGCCCGACGGCCCGAGCAGCGTCAGGAAGCTGCCGGCGGGGATCTCCAGCGAGACGTCGTCCATGGCCTGCTGCGCGCCGAAGCGCTTGGCGACGTTGCGCAGCTGGACCGATGCCATGACTCGACGGCCCTGCGGGCTCAGGATCCGAGCGCGCGGCGCAGGCCGACGGCGCGCTCGAGCGCCACGGCCGCGACCAGAGACGCCGCGACGAGCAGCGTCGACAGCGCCGCGATCGACGGATCGATGTTGTACTCGACGTAGCCCAGCACGGCGATCGGCAGCGTGCTCGTGCGCGCCGTGGTGAGGAACAGGCTCACCGAGACGTTGTCGAAGGACACGATGAAGGCGAACACGGCGCCGGCGACCAGGCCGGGCATCACCAGCGGCAGCGTCACGTGCAGGAAGCAGCGCAGCGGACTGGCACCGAGCGTCATCGCCGCCTCCTCCGCCGTCGGATCGAGGCGCGCGAGGCTCGCCATGATCGTGCGCACCATGTAGGGCAGGGTGATCACGACATGGGCGAGCAGCAGCCGGCTCATCGCGTCGCGCCAGCCCGCGGCCGAGAAGGCGAGCAGGATGGCGATGCCGGTGACGACCGCGGGCACGATCAGCGGCGCGAGCAGGATCGTCTGGATCGCCTCGCGCCCGGGAAAGCGGCCGCGCGCGATCGCGAAAGCCGCCATCAGCGCGATGGGGACGTTGACCGCCGTGGCCGCGGCGGCGAGCACGGCGCTGTTCCAGGCCGCGGCGCGGAACACCGGCTGCGACAGCGCGTGCGCGTACCAGCGCAGCGACCATTGCGTGGGCGGGAATTCCGGCACTGCCGCCGCGGTGAAGGACGCGACGACGACGACGACGATCGGCGCGAGCACGAAGCCGAGCAGTGCTGCGGCCCCGGCGCGGGCGAGAAGCATGCCGACCGTCATGGCGGCGGCACCGTCCGCGCGCCGGCGCACGCCGCGGACGGCGGCCGCCCGGCGCGTGGACGGGCGTCCCGGCCGGACGCGCGGCTCATGCCCGACCCGCCGCGGCGACGCCGCCGATGCGGTAGACCAGCCGCAGGAAGGCGAAGACCAGGCCCAGCCCCAGCGCGAGCAGGCTGATCGCCATCGCCGCGCCCAGGCCCCAGTCGAACAGCGTCACGAACTCGTTGTAGATCGTCGTCGCGATGAAATTCGGTCCGGACGGCCCGAGCACGGCCGGCGTCACATAAGCGGACATCGCGATCGAGAAGGCGAGCGTCGTGCCCGCGATCAGACCCGGCAACGCGAGCGGCAGGGTCACGTGGCGCTGCACCGCCCAGCGGTCGGCCCCGAGCACGGCGGCGGCCTCGGCATAGCGCGGGTCGATCCGCTCAAGAGCCGCCAGGATCGACAGCACGACGAAGGGCAGGACGATGTGGGTCAGCCCGACGACGATCGCGCCCTCGGTGTAGAGCAGCTTCAGCGGCGCATTGACGACCCCGAGCGCCAGCAGCGCGCGGTTCACCAGACCGTTCGTGCCGAGGATCACCAGCCAGCCGTAGGAGCTGACCACGATCGACACCAGCAGCGGCGACAGCACGGCGATCGTCAGGACGCCGCGCCAGCGGGCCGAGGCCCGCCACAGGACCTGCGCCAGCGGATAACCGAGCAGCAGCGCCAGCACGGTCACCAGCAGCGACATGCCCAGCGTCCCGGCGAAGACGCGCAGATGGAAGGCGTCGCCCAACAGCCGCTCGTAGTTCGCGACCGTGACGGCATCGGAGACGGGCATGCCGGTCTCGCTCTGCAACAGGCTGAAGCGCAGCAGCCAGGCCAGCGGCGCGGCGAGCCCCGTCGCGACGACGAGCAGCGCCGGCAGCAGCAGCAGGAGGATGGCGCGTCGCGAGAGGGTCATCGCGCGACGGCGACGGATTGCCCGCCCCTTCCCGCGGCGCCTCGCGGCGACGGAGGGGCCGGGCGTATCGCCGCCCTCACGCCACGATCTCGCGCTGCCAGCGCTGCTGCATCGCGGGGATCTGGGCCTGCAGCTTCGGCCAGTCGATGCGCAGCAGCTGCTTCGCCGTCGGCACGCGCTCCTTGGCGCGGCCGACGAGCTCGGCCTTGACGTTGCACGGGCCGTATTCCACGCCGTTGGCGAACGTCTCCTGCGCCTGCTTCGAGAGCGCGAAGTTCACGAACTCGTAGGCGAGGTCGCGCACCTTGGTGTTGCGCGCGATGTGGAACGACAGGACGCCGACCGGCGCGCCCTCGGCCGGCACCACGTAGTCCAGCGGCACGCCCGAATCCTTGATGGCGTAGCTGCGCGCGCTGAACCACGCGCCGATCTGCGCCTCCGCCCGCTCGAACAGGCCGACGGGCTCGGTGTTGTTCTTGAAGAAGCGCAGCACGCCCGGCTTCAGCTGCTTCAACGCGGCCCAGCCGGGCTCGAGGTTGGTCTCGCTGCCGCCGTGGATCATCGCCGAAACGACGATGACCTCGAGCACCGCACCTGCCGTGATGTCGGGCAGCAGCAGCTTGCCGGCGTGCGCCGGGTTCCAGAGATCCTTCCAGGACTTCGGCGCCGCGCCGACCTTGTCGGCGCGGTAGCAGATGCCGAAGTCGCCGTAGTTGAATCCGACCGCGCGGCGCCGGTAGAGGTCGAAGAACATCGGATCGACGTCGGCGGCGTTCGGGATCCGCGCGGAATCGAGATCGAGGAAGATCCCCTCGAGCGTGATCGCGCGCATCGCGACCGGCAGCGACAGCATCGGGACGTCGATCTCGGGATCGTCCTTGTTGGCGATCGACGACGTGAGCCATTCGCCGGCCGCGCCGTACTTGAACTGGATTTTCGCCCCGGTCTGCTTCTCGAACGGCTCGATCACCGCGGTGCGGAACCACTTCTCGTGCAGGCCGCCGTAGCCCGTCGTGACCAGCGTCCGGGTCTGCGCGCGCAGGATGGCCGGCGCGCCCAACGCCGCGCCGAACGCGGCGCCGGCCCCGATCAGCCGCCGCCGCGCGATGTGATGCGTCCGTGTCATTCTCCCCCCTCCCGATGGCGGCCCCGCCGCCCGTCAGCTCTTCGGCAGCCGCTCCGCGAGCGCCGCCTTCACGATCTTGCCCGCCGCGTTCTTCGGCATCTCGTCGACGACGAAGACCGCCTTCGGGACCTTGTAGGGTGCCAGGCGCGCGGCGCAGAGCTTGCGCAGCGCCTCGGGCTCGGCCGGCGCGCGCAGCACGACGAAGGCCGCGACCTCCTCGCCCATGTCGCGCGACGGCCAGCCGACGACGGCCGCCTCCACCACGGCGGAATCGGACTGCAGCGCCGCCTCGACCTCGACGGGATAGATGTTGATGCCGCCGCGGATGATCATGTCCTTCTTGCGGCCCTTGAGGAACACGTAGCCCGCGTCGTTCACGCTCGCGAGGTCGCCGGGGAAGAACCAGCCGTCGTGGAAGACCTCGCGCGTCGCCTCGGGGTCCTCGTGGAACCCCGACGCGACGCCCGGCCCGCGATAGCCCAGGCGTCCGACGGCGCCGGCCGGCAGCGGCTTGAAGTCGTCGTCGAAGATCGCGACCTCGACGCCGAAGACCGGGCGGCCGACGGAGTCGTCGTGCACGTCCATGTCCTCCGGCCGCAACAGCGACACGCCGCCGCCCTCGGTCGAGGCGTAGTACTCGCAGAAATTCGGACACAGCCGCGTGCGGATCTCGCGGCGCTCCTCGGGATGGAGCGGCGCTCCGCTCGACAGCAGCAGCCGCATCGCGCGCAGCGGCGCGGCCTCGGCGTCGGACAGGTCGAGCAGCCGGCGCAGCAGCGTCGGCACCAGGAAGGCGCTGCTCGCCTTGCGCTTCGCGACCTCGGCGGCGAGGTCGCGCGCCTCGTAGGGCGGCGGGAACAGCACGACCGTGCCGCCGGAGAACAGCAGCGACATCGAGAAGGTGCGGCCGCCGCCGAAATACATCGGCGTCGCCGAGACGTAGGTCTCGCGCGCATTGAGGCCGAGATCGATCCAATGCGTCCAGAAGCGGCGCAGGAACTGGCCGTGGGTGACGATCGGGCCCTTGGGCCGGCCGGTGGTACCGGAGGACAGCGACAGCAGCAGCGGCGCCTCGAGGCGCGAGGGGAACGCCATGTCCTCGCGCGCGGCGGCGACGCCGATCTGGAAGTCCATGTCGACCGGGACGCAGGCGATCCCCGGCAGCGGCGTCGCATCGGGCTCGATCAGGATCAGCTTGGCATGGAAGCGCTCGGCCACCGCGCGCTTCTCCGCCTCGGTCCAGCGCCAGTCCAGCGGCAGGGCGATCGCGCCGCGACGCGCGGCCATGTAGAGCGCGAGCAGATGGTCGATCGAATCGCGCAGCGCGATGCCGACCACCTCGCCCTCGCCGATCCCGAGGGCGTCGAGATGCGCGGCCCCGCGCCGCACGATCCCGTCGAGGTCGCGGTAGAGGATCTGCCGGTCGCCCTGGATGATGGCCGGCCGGTCGGGCCGCGCGCGGACGTGATGGGAAAGCGCGTCGGCGAGGTTCATGCGAGCTTGTAGAGCTTGAGCGCGTTGTCGCGCAGGAACTTGCGCTTGGGGCCGGGGCGCAGGTTCAGCGCCTCGACCTCGGCACGGGTGCGCTCGAACTGCAGCACCGGAAAGTCGGTGCCGAACATCACCTTGTCCTGGCCGTAGCTGTCGATGTAGCGCGTGAAGCTCTCGGGCCAGTATTTCGGCGAATGCGCATCGGAGCCGATGTAGACGTTGGGATGCTTCCACGCCATCGCGATCATCTCGTCGGTCCACGGGATGCCGACATGGATGCCGACGATCTTGAGCTCGGGGAAGTCGCAGGCCACCGCGTCGAGCGTGATCGGCCGCCCGGTGCTGCGCTTGGGCGCGCGCTTGTCGTAGACGAGGCTCTGGCCGACCTGGAGCTGCACCGGGATGTCGAGCTCGACGCATTTCGCGTAGAACGGATACCAGCGCGCGTGGTCGGGCGGCAGCTCGTACCAGTGCGGATAGAAATGCGCGCCGATGAAGCCGTGCTCCTTCACCGCGCGCTCCAGCGCGCGCACGCCGTCCATGCCCTCGGTCGGATCGAGCCCGGCCAGCCCTGAGAAGCGTTTCGGGTACTTGCGCACCGCCTCGGCGACGATCTCGTAGGGGACGTGGTAGCCGGCCGGGTGCCACTTCTCGCCGACCTTGGCCGCGACCAGGAACGAGCGCTCGATGCCCGCGGCGTCCATGCGCTCGATCATCGTCTCGAGCGAGATGCCCTCGAATGTCGTCTGGTCGACGCCGATCTTGCCGCGGAAGAACGCCGTGCGGTCGGGGCGTCCCGCCAGCGCCTCCTTCGTCCAGATGTTGACGACGATGTCGACGGCCTGGATGTCGTGGCTCAAAGTCCGAGCTCCTTCGCGATGATGTCCCGCTGAATCTCGTTCGTGCCCTCGCCGAAGCTGTACAGCCGCGCGTCCCGCCAGTAGCGCTGCATGTCGCTCTCCGCCGCATAGCCGGCCGAGGCGAGAATCTGCATCCCGTGATCGGTCACGTATTGCAGGCACTCCGTCGCGATCACCTTCGCCTGCGCGGCCTCGCGCCGGCATTCCGCGCCGGTGGCGATCGCCCAGGCGAGATGCAGAACCGCGAGGCGCGCCTGGTCGACGCGCATCTGCATGTCGGCGAGCCGATGGCGCAGGACCTGGAAGCTGCCGATCGGCCGGCCGAACTGACGGCGCTCCCTGGCATGCGCCAGCGCGAGGTCGACCGCCGCCTGCGCGCAGCCCGTGACGGTCGCCGCCATCGAGGCGCGGCTGTAGTGCAGCGTCGACATCAGGTGGCGGAAGCCGCGTCCCTCCGCGCCGACCAGCGCGTCCGCAGGCACGACGGCGCCGCCGAAGCCGATGTCCCAGCTCGGCATCGCGTTGTTGCCGACCTTGGCCAGCCGCGTCATCGCGATGCCGGGTGCCGTCGGCGGGACGAGCAGGACGGACACGCCCTCCGCGCCCGTCGAGCCGGGCGCGGTGCGCACCGCCACGAGCATGTAGTCGGCACCGCCCGCGTCGCTGATCCACGTCTTGCGCCCGGTGATCCGCCAGCCGCCCTCGCAGCGCTCGGCGCGCGTGCGGATCGCTGCCGCGTCGGTGCCCGCCTCGGGCTCGGTCAGCGCCAGGGCGATCAGCAGCCGGCCCTGCGCGAGGCGCGGCACCAGCGCCGTGCGCTGCGCCTCGCTGCCGTAGGTCAGCAGCGACATCGCGCCGAATCCGATCACGCGATTGAAGATCGACGCCGCCATGTAGGCGTGGCGGCCGAGCGCCAGCTGCACCAGCGCCACGTCCCGCCAGTCGCGGCCGAGGCCGCCGAGGGCTTCCGGGACCGGCAGGCCGAGCAGCCCCGCCTCGCCCATCTCGGGCAGCAGGTCGTAGGGCGGCACGTGCTCGCGGTCGCGTCGGCGGACCTCCGCCGGCGGCAAGTGCCGCGCGATGAAGCGGTCGACCGTGTCGAGGAAGCCGCGCTGCTCCTCGCCGAGGGCGAAGTCGATCGCCATCAGAACTCGGCGGCGCCGCGGGCGAATGCGGCCGCGAGCTCGTTGTCGCCGACGACGCGGGCGAAGCCGAACTCCATCGCCTTGAGCGACGCCTCGTGCCGCGCCTGGTCGAAGTCGCCGCAGCACTCCCGCGCCACGAAGACGCGATAGTCCCGCTGGCCGGCATCGCGGACCGTGGACTCGACGCACATCGACGTCGTGACGCCGCAGACCACGAGCTGCGAGACGCCGCGCGCGCGCAGCGCCGGCTCGAGCGACGTGCCGACGAAGCCCGAGTAGCGCGTCTTGTCGATGACCGTGTCCTGCGGCGCGATCCGGATGGCATCCATCAGCCCGGTGTCCGGAGCGTCCGAGCGCATGCCGCCGAGCCGCTTCACGTTCGGCCGGATCTCGTCGATCAGCACGCCGGCATCGGCGTAGTCGGGACGCAGGACGTAGCGCAGCCAGAAGACCGGCATGCCTGCGGCGCGCGCCCGGTCGGCCAGCGCCACGCCGCGCAGCGCCGCGGCACGGCACGTCGACACGTCGCGGCCCTGGACGGCGACGAAGCCGGTGTCCTCGACGAAGCCCTTCTGGAGGTCGACGAGGACGATCGCCGCCTTGCCGGTCTCGAACTTCATGACTTCAGCGCGACGTCGACATACTCGTTGGTGTAGAGCCGCGACGGATCGCCGGCCGGCACGATGCCGACCTTCGCCATGATCTCGACCGCCTTCGCCCACTCGGCGACGCCGTTGCGCAGGATGTTCTCGCGCCCGCGGCTGATCCAGCCCTTCATGTCCTCCTTGAGGATCAGCGCCGCGACCTTGCGGTCCTTCATCTCGGCGATCTCGAACTTCTCCAGCCGCTGCAGCGTGCGCGAGAGGTCGGCGTCGGCGAACATGTCCTCGGCCGACTTCCTCACCGCGCGAAGGAACTTCACGACGGTCTCCGGGCTCTTCGCCGCCGCCTCGCGCGTGGCGATGTAGCACTGGCCCGGCACCGGCGCGTGGTCGTCGGTGTTCCAGAAGACCGCCTTGGCGCCCTGCTCGCGCAGCGCGACCACCGGCCCGACGGACGTGATGTAGGCGTCGATGCGCCCGCGCTCGATCAGCGCGAAGCCCGCGGGCGAGTTGCCGGCGAGCTCCTTCTTGACGTCGTCCTTCGTCAGCCCGGCCTGGACCAGCATGATGTCCAGCAGGTTGTCGGTGGCACCGCCCTGGCTGAGGATGCCGATCGTCTTGCCCTTCATGTCGGCGGCGCTGCGGATCGGCTTGTCGGCGTGGCTGATGACGAAGAACGGCGAGGCCTGCGCAATCGTACCCACCGAGACGAGCGGCGCGTTCTGGCCGAGCACGGCCTTGATGTGGTCGACGCCGCCGGTGCGCGAGAGCAGCGCGTTGTTGCCCACGACCTGCTGCACCGCCATCGCCGAGCCGCGCGCCTGCTCGATCGTCACGTTGAGGCCCTCGCGCTCGAAGAAGCCGCCCGCCTGGGCGTGGAGCACGTCGGCGAAGGCCATGATGTAGCTGAACGGCGCGACATAGGTCATCGCCGCCTGGGCGCGCGCGTCGCGAACGCGGATCAGCGTGCAGGCCGCGGCGGCGCCCGTCAGCAGGCCGCGGCGGCCCAGCGTCGTGAGATCGGTCATGGTCTCCCTCCCGGATGAGAATTGAGGCTAACCTGCCCAGCCAGAGTATCAAGGACAGAGACAAGAGGTGCGACATGACGATCAAGCGTGGCTTCGTCGACGTGAGCTGCGGCCAGGTGCATTACCGCCACGCCGGCGCAGGTCGGGCCCCGCTCGTCATGCTCCACGCCTCGCCGGGCTCGTCGCGCCAGCTCGAGCGGCTCATCGGCGCCTTCGCGCCGACACGCCCGGTCTATGCGCCGGATACGCTGGGCAACGGCGATTCCTCGCCGCCCCGCCAGGAGAAGCCGACGATCGAGGATCTCGCCGACGGCGCCGTCGAGGCGATCGCCGCGCTCGGCCTGTCGGAGGTCGATCTCTACGGCACCCATACCGGGGCGAGCATCGCGTCGATGATCGCCCTGAAGCATCCCAAGCGTGTGCGTCGGCTCGTGCTGGACGGCGTCGGCCTCTACGCCTCGGCAGACCAGGAGGCGATCCTGGCGAACTACCTTCCCGAGGTGCCGATCGACCACCAGGGGCTGCACGTCCTGTGGACCTGGCAGTTCTGCCGCGACACCTATCTGTTCTGGCCGTGGTTCAAGCACGACCGCGCCGGCGTCCGCGACATCGGCCTGCCCTCGACCGAGGCCTTGCACGCGAAGTTCGTCGAGGTGATCAAGGCCTACGGCTCGTTCCGCAACTCCTATCGGGCGGCCTTCCGCTTCGACAAGCGCGCGCATCTGCCGAAGCTGAAGCACCCGACGCTGGCGGTCTGCGCCCGCGACGACATGCTGTTTCCCTATCTCGAGGAGCTCGGCCGCCTCATCCCCGGTGCGCGCACCCAAGAGATCCCCGGCGTCTCCTCCCCCGAAGCCGCCACCGAGTCCGCCCGTCTGATCGCCGGCTTCCTGGACTCCTGACGATGGACCCGGCGGAGCCGAGGATCGATTGAACGGCAGAGAGCGCGGAGATCGCGGAGATCTCGCTCTCGCCGCGCGCGAAGCGTGCATTTCGCCCTAGCAGGTTGCGGAAGAACTCTGGCGTTCGGCGGTTGGCAGTGGCGGATGGGGTCGGGGAATGATGGCTGCGTCTGCATTTTGATGCGGTGCGTATGTTCGATCGCTCCGGCTGACCGTGGCTATGGCGGCGCGTTGCACGATCGGGCTCAGGTCGAGGCGGTGACCAGCCTGGGCAGGCGGATCAGGTTGTATGCGCTCACTGCGAGGGTGAACATCCAACCGACCCGCGCGGTGCCGCGATGGCGCGTCTTGCGCAAGCCGGCGGTGGTCTTGATCCAGCCGAAGGTCTCCTCGATGCGTTTGCGCACGCGCTGGCTCGCGGCGTAGCCCACGTGGCGCGTCGTGCGGCGGTCGATCAACGTGCTGCGCGGCGTACCTGTCTTGCTGAGGTGGCCGTCGATGACGATGTGCGGCGTCACGCGGTGCGCACGCAGCGCCTCCACGAAGCCGGCGACGTCGAAGGCCTTGTCGGCGCCCAGGGTCCGCCGGCGTGTGCGTGGTCTCGCGTCGAGCATCGCCAGCGCCGCCTCGCGCTCGGCCGTGCCGCTCGCCCGCGCCAGCGCCGCATCGACGGCCAGGCCGCTGCGGTTCTCCATCAGCACGTGCCCCATGTAGGCCAGGCGCGACGACTGCCCGTCGCCCTTGCGGTAGAGCCGGGCGTCGGGATCCGTCGTCGAGGCGTGCGTCTCGTTCGAGCGCTTCTCGCCGTGGAAGCTGCGCTCGCCATTGCGCCCAGGTCCCGGCGGCTCGCCGGAGCCGTCCTTGGGTCGGAAGCTCTTCATCGATGCCCGGGCGTCGATCAGCGTCCCGTCGACCGAGAAGTGCTCGTCCGAGAGCAGCGTCTTGACCCGCGGCTGGCTGAGCACCGCCGCCATGAACTTCGCCGCCACGTCGCCCGCCAGAAGCCGCTCGCGGTTCTTCGTGAACACCGTCACTTCCCAGACCGGCGCATCCATCGACAGCCCCACGAACCATCGGAACAGCAGGTTGTAGTCGAGCTGCTCCATCAACTGGCGCTCCGAGCGCACCGAGTAGAACGCCTGCAGCAGCAGGGCGCGCAGCAGCTTCTCGGGTGCGATCGACGGCCGGCACACCTTTGCGTAAAGACCCTCGAACGCCGGCGACAGGACCCCCAGCGCCTCGTCCACGATCGCCCGGATCGCCCGCAGCGGATGACCCGCCGGCACCCGCGCCTCGCAGCTCACGTACGAGAACAACCCTTCGCTGCGATCATCAGAACCACGCATCCCAACCTCCGCCGATCCTATCGACGGCGCAGCGAATCACGCCCCAGCACTCGACGCGATGGTTCTTCCGCAGCCTGCTAGGCGTGATTGCGCCGCGCTATCGCGTAGCGTGGCATCTCTGCGATCTCCGCGCTCTCTGCGGTTCAATCAATCTTCGCCTTCAGCCGGCGCCTCGGTCCGCACCCGAGGCGCCACCATTGTCGACATCGACCCGGGCGCCGAGGCGGCGCTCGAGGTCGACGAAGTTGAGGTCGTCGGGGCCGGCGCGGTCGCGCACGAGGATGATGAAGTCGGCGCCCGGCTCGATCGGGAACGGCGTCCAGTGCCAGGTGCCGGGATGGATGTTCACGCCGACGCTGCCGTCGAGCAGGAAGGCGCGCGACTTCGCGAGATCCGGCAGCGCGTCGGGATCGGCATTGTCCGAGCGCGGCGCCACGACGAACACCGCGCGCTTGCCGCCGATCGGGATGAAGGTCTGGGTGCCGAGCACGTGGCGCTCGAACCAGGAGACGCGCATCGGCCGCTCTTTCGGCCGCAGATAGCCGAAACGCATCGGGTCCCGCGAGATCTCCGCGACCGGCGTCCAGTAGTCGAGCGCGTCGAAGTCGGGATAGCGCTCGGCGCGCACCGGGTCCTTCGTGCGCACGAAGCCCTTGTCGATCAGCGTCTGGTTGGTGATCGGCGGCGTCGGCCGCGGCGCCAGCACGTCGCCGAACGGCGCGAAGGACTCGACGGTGACCGGCTCGGGCCGGACCGTCACGATCTTCAGCACCGCGCTCACGTCGGGATCCCCAGCAGGCGCGCGGCGTTGAGCCCCATGACCTTGGGCCGCACCTCCGGCTTGAACGGCAGCCCGGCGTAGCGCTCGACCATGGTGTCGAAGGTGAAGAACGGGAAGGCGCTCGCGAACAGCGCCTTGTCGTGCACGAGCTCGTTGGCGCCCTGCACGTACTCGTCTGCCCAGGGCCGCAGCTCCATGCCGGACCACTCGAAATAGACGTTCCGGTGGCGATAGGCGGTCACGATCATCTCGCGGACGTAGGGGTAGCCGCCGTGGCTGACCACGAGCTTCAGCTCGGGGAACTCCGTCGCGACGCGATCGATGTGGCGCGGCGCCGCGTCGTCGACGACGACGCCCGGCATGCGGAACGCCCAGCCGGCGGTGAGGACGACCGGAATGTCGAGCTCGACGCATTTCGCGTAGATCGGGTAGAAGCGCCGGTCGTCCGCGGGGATCTTGTGCATGTACGGGTCCATCGAGACGCCGCGCAGCCCGAGATCGCGATGGCAGCGGACGACCTCGCGCACGGCGTCCATCCCCTTGTGCGGATCGACGCCGCAGAATCCGATCAGCCGGCCCCGCCCCTCGCGCACGATCCTGGCGATCACCTCGTTGTCCATCTTCCATTGGAAGGTGGTCTCGATGTCGCGGCCCTCGACCACGGCGTAGTCGATGCCGTTGCGCTGCATGTCGTCGACCATGTCGCCGGTGGTCCGTCGCGTGATGTCGTAGCCGCGGCCTTGCACGAAGGCGTTGAAGATCGGGTTCTGCGTGATCGAAGCGAACTCCTCGATCTCCGGCCGCGCTCTAAAGTCGATGATCATTCCCGCCCCCTTGTCGCCGAGACCCGGCTCAGAGCATTCGCCCTGACGCCGGTTGTCTGCTTAAACTCTCCGCCCGGCGCCGGGCTGACAAGCGTCGCGTGGAGGGATCGAGGACGGTGGTGGGGAGAGACAGCTACGACGTCATCGTCGTCGGCGCGGGCACCGCGGGATTGCCGGCCGCCATCTTCGCCGCCGCACGCGGAATGCGCGTGCTGCTGCTGGAGAAGCTCGACCGCATCGGCGGCACGCTGCATCTCGCCACCGGCCAGATGAGCGCCGCCGGCACCAGCCTGCAGCGCGAGCGCGGTATCCAGGACACGCCGGACCTGCATTTCGCCGACGTGATGCGGATCTCGCACGGGACGGCCAACGCCGAGCTCGTCCGCCTCGCCGTCGACATCGCCGCCGAGACCATCGAGTGGCTGCGCGCGAACGGCTTCGACTTCCATCCCGACTGCCCGGCCGTCGTGTTCAACCACGAGGCCTACTCGGTGCCGCGCACCTACTGGGGCACCAACAAGGCGCTGTCGATCCTCGCGGTCCTCGAGCGCCTGGTCAGGCCGCATCTCGAGTCCGGCGCGATCACGCTGCGGACCGGCACGACGGTGTCGCGGCTGCTGATGGACGGCGCGACGCGGGTCGCGGGCGTGGTCGCCCGCGGCGCCGTCGGCACCGAGAGCGAGCTGCGCGCGCGCCAGGTCGTGCTCACGGCGGGCGGCTATGGCGGCAACCCGGCGATGTTCCAGCGCTACGAGCGGCTGCCCCTCTACGGGCCGCTGCCGCAGCCGGCGAGCGGCGAGGTGATCGAGGCCGCCGTGGCGATGGGCGCGGGCTTCCGCAACGCACGCAATTTCCTGCCGAGCTTCGGCGGCATCGAGGACGAGCCCGGCAGCCACCGCATCGTGTGGACCGACAGGCCGGTGCTGCAGCCGCAATGGCGCAAGCCCTGGGAGATCTACGTCAACCGCGCGGGACAGCGGTTCGTCGCAGAGGACAACGAGAGCAACGACGTGCGCGAGCGGGCCCTGCTCGGCCAGCCGGACATGCTGTTCTGGGTGGTCTACGACGCGCGCATCGAGCGCGCCGCACCGCCGATCCTGCCGACCTTCGATGCCGAGCGGCTCGCCGGGCGCTTCGCCGGCCACCCGAGCTTCACGCGCGCCGGCACGCTCGACGAGCTCGCGCGCAAGGCCGGCATCGAACCGGCCGGGCTCGCGGCAAGCGTCGCCGCCTACAACCGGTCGGTGGCCGACGGCGACGACCCGCTCGGCCGCAAGCACATGCCACTGCCGATCCTCGAGCCGCCGTTCATCGCGCTGCGCAACCACGGCGTCGCGGTAAAGAGCGCCGGCGGCGTCGACGTCGACCGGCGCCTGCGGGTGCGGCTCACCGACGGGCGCGTGGTCGAGAACCTCTTCGCCGGCGGCGAGACGATCGGCGGCGGCCTGCTCTCGGGCAACGCCTTCGTCGGCGGCATGAGCCTGACGCCCTGGCTCGGCTTCGGCCGGCTGATCGGCCGGGATTTCATCCAGTGAACGAGAAGGAATCGGACATGAGCGACGCCACGATCACCCGCCGCGCGGCCCTCGGTGCCGGCGCCACGACGCTGCTGCTGCGGTCCGGCGGTGCCACGCTGCCGCTGGCGATCTCCGGCGCGAGCCGCGCGCAGGGCCTGCGCAAGGAGCGCTGGATGGCGCCGTCGCGCATCACGCTGCTCCAGGGCTACGTCTTCGTCGGCCAGGAGAAGGGCTTCTTCAAGGACGAGGGCCTCGACATCGAGATCCAGCAGAGCCCGGGCACGGCTTCGTCGCTGACCCAGGTGGCGGCCGGGACCTCGACCTTCGGCCAGGCCGCGGCGGTGACGACCTGCCCGCCGATTGCGGACGAGAACGCGAGCCTGATCACCATCGGGCAGCTCGCCTACAAGGGCTTCTTCGAACTCGCCTCGCTGCCCGGCAAGCCGCTCAAGCATCCGCGCGACTGGCAGGGCAAGACGATCGGCATCATGTCGGTCGGCGGCACCACGGACCGCCTGCTCGACGCGATGTCGATCATGACCGGCGAGGATCCGACCAAGGTGAAGAAGGTCGTCACGGGCCTCGGTCCCTCGGGCGTCGCCTTCCTGCAGCGCGGCGACGTCGACGGCTTCTGGGTGTTCTACGAAACGCGCGTCGCGCTGGAGATGCAGGGCGTGCAGCTCAACTACCTCTCGGGCGACAGCTTCGCGCAGCTGCCCGGCGATTCGGTCATCGCCTCCACCGCCGTCGTCCAGAACCCGGCCAACGAGAAGATGCTGGTGTCCTTCCTGCGCGCCTCGGCGCGCGCCAGCGCCTATGCGCTCGACCCGAAGAACGAGCTGGAGACGATCCAACTCCTTGGCAAGTACAACGCCGTCGAGGGCCGCGAGGTCGAGAAGGGCAAGCGCATCCTCCAGCTCGTGCGCGGCTACCTCGCCCCGCCGGCCGGCGTGAAGGCCATCGTCAACGACGAGAAGCAGTGGGTCGCCGGGATCGAGCTGATGGAGAAGATCGGCATGATCAAGAACAAGGGCCTGCCGCGCGACCGCTACTTCACGAACAGGTTCGCCAACCAGGCCGTGGGCTGAGCTTGACGACGGCGCAGGCGGCGGTCGAGCTGGCGGGAGTCGCCATCACCTTCGTGCTGGCGGATGGCAGCCGGTACGAGGCGGTGTCGCCCTGCTCGCTCGCCGTCGCGCCCGGCGAGTTCGTCGCGATCGTCGGCCCGACAGGATGCGGCAAGTCCACGCTGCTGAACGCGGCGGCGGGGCTGCTGAAGCCATCGGCCGGCACCGTCGCCGTCCTGGGCCGGGCGCTGCAGGGGCTCAATGCGGACGCGGGTTATCTCTTCCAGCAGGACGCCTTGATGCCGTGGAAGACGGCGCAGGACAACGTCGCGATCGGCCTCGAGGTCGCGGGCATGGCCCGCGCCGAAGCGCTCGACAGGGCGACCGCGATGCTGGCGCGCGTCGGCCTCAAGAGCTTCGCGGCGCGCTACCCGCACCAGCTCTCCGGCGGGCAGCGCAAGCGCGTGGGCCTGGCGCAGATCCTGGTGCGCGAGCCGAGGATCCTGCTGATGGACGAGCCCTTCGGCCCGCTGGATGCGCAGACGCGGCTGATCATGGGCGACCTGCTGCTGTCGCTCTGGCAGACCGACCGCAAGGCGGTGATGTTCGTGACCCACGACCTGGACGAGGCGATCTCGCTCGCCGACCGCGTCGTCGTCATGTCCGCCGGCCCCGCGGCGCGGATCATCGGAGACTTCGCCATCGACATCCCGCGGCCGCGCGACATGACGGAACTCAAGCTGCTGCCGCGCTTCCACGAGCTGCACGCGCGCATCTGGACCGCGCTGCGCGAGGAGGTGCGCAAGACCTACCAGTTCGCGGAGGCGGGATGAGCCGGCCCGCGAAGCCCGCCCTGCTGGCGCTGCAACTCCTCGTCGCCGTCGCCTGCATCGCCGTCTGGCACGCGATCACGGCCTATCCCGTGATGGGCGAGGTCAAGACGATGCGCTTCTTCTTCTCGACGCCCTGGGACGTCGGCGCGCGCGTCGCGCGGATGATCGCCGGCGGCGAGCTCTGGTATCACCTCGCCATCACGCTCACCGAGACGCTGCTCGCCTTCGGCATCGGCGCCGCGGCCGGCGTGCTGATCGGCTTCTGGTTCGCGCGCCAGCCGCTCGTGGCCGCGGTATTCGACCCCTACGTCAAGGCGATCAACGCGCTGCCGCGCGTCGTGCTGGCGCCGATCTTCGCGCTGTGGTTCGGGCTCGGCATCTGGTCGAAGGTCGCGCTCGGCGTCACGCTCGTCTTCTTCATCGTGTTCTTCAACGTCTACCAGGGCGTGCGCGACGTGAACCAGACGGTGCTCGCCAACGCCCGCATGCTCGGCATGAGCGAACGCCAGCTGCTGCGCCACGTCTATTGGCCCTCGGCGCTCGCCTGGGTGTTCTCCTCGCTGCACACATCGGTCGGCTTCGCGCTGGTCGGCGCGGTGGTCGGCGAATATCTCGGCTCCGCAGCCGGCCTCGGCTACCTGATCCACCAGGCCGAAGGCGTCTTCGACGTGACCGGCGTCTTCGCCGGCATGGTGATCCTGATGATCTTCGTGATCGTCATCGACGGGCTGGTCACGCTGATCGAGAACCGCCTGCTGGTGTGGAAGCCCGGCGAGACGCGAACGGAATGACGCCCTGCGCTACGCAATCAACACGGGAGAAGACGCGATGAAGCTCGATCGGAGAGACGTGATCCTGGGCGGCGCCGCCGCGTCGGCGGCGCTGGCGCTCGGCCCGCGCGCGAACGCGCAGGCACCGGAGAGGGCCAAGCTGACGCTCGGCGTCGGCGGCAAGAACCTGCTCTACTACCTGCCGCTGACGATCGCGGAGCGCCTCGGGTACTTCAAGGAGTTCGGCCTCGACGTGACGATCAACGACTTCGCCGGCGGCGCGCGCTCGCTGCAATCGCTGATCGGCGGCTCGGTCGACGTCGTCGCCGGCGCCTACGAGCACACCCTGCGCATGCAGACCAAGGGCCAGGACATCCGCGCCGTCATCGAGCTGCTGCGCTTCCCCTCGATCGTCGTCGCGGTGCGCAAGGCGGTCGCCGACAGGATCCGGACCGCGGCCGACTTCAAGGGCGCGAAGATCGGCGTCACCGCGCCGGGATCGTCGACCTTCATCACGGCACAGCACGCGATGGTGAAGGCCGGGCTGAAGCCCAACGACGCTTCCTTCATCGGGATCGGCGGCGGCGCCAGCGCGGTGGCCGCGGTCAAGCAGGGCCAGGTCGACGTGATCTCCCATCTCGATCCCGTCGTCAGCAAGCTCGAGGCCGACGGCGACGTCGTCACGCTGATCGACACCCGCACCGAGGCCGGCACGCGCGCGCTGTTCGGCGGCTCCAACCCCGCGGCCTGCATCTACTTCAAGAACGACTTCATCGTCGCCAACCCGAATACGGTCCAGGCGGTCGTCAACGCGCACTACAAGGCGCTGCTCTGGATCGCGAAGTCGTCGGCGGCGCAGGTGGCGGACGCGGTGCCGCCGGAGTTCCATCTCGGCGACCGGCCGCTCTACGAGGCATCCGTCGACAAGACCCGCGAGGCCTATTCGCGCACCGGCCTGATGTCGCTCGACGGCATGAAGAGCGTCGCCGACATGCTCAAGGCGCTGGATGCCGAGATGGCGACGGCCATCGTCGACGTTCCCGCCAGCTTCATCGCGCGCTTCGCCGAGAAGGCTGCCGCGACCGTGAAGCTTTGAGGCGGCGGCCGCGGCGCGACCGTTGCGCCGCCGACCGTGAGGCCTGCGAACCGTCGGTGGGCGGCTCGCAGGCCCGCACGAGACGTCCCCGCGCGGGCCCGGCCTGACGGGGTGCAATCCGCCGGCGCGACTTACGTCTCCCGTCGCACACCGCGTCGTGGCTATGTTGGCGCCTACCGCAGCCGCCACTGACTGACAGGCCGTTCCCCATGCTCTCGATGCTCACGCTCGTCCGCGGAACCCTCGACCCGTCGCCGGCCCTGCGCGCGGCGGCGACATTGCAGGGCGCGGTCGGCGCCGAGCTGCTGGTCGTCTGCGTCGACCTCGGCCCGCCCTTCCCCGCCGCCGAGGCCGAAGAGGCACGAGAGGAGGCGCGCCGCGCCTTCGACGCGGTCTGCGGCGAGAAGGGCGGTTCCCGATTCAAGGTCGTCGACGCGACGATCGCCGAGGCGCTGCGCAAGCAGGCGATGTTCGCGGATCTCTGCGCCCTGTCGCGCGGATCGGGGCTCGGCGGCGACGATCTCGGCCTGCTCAAGGCCGCGCTGGTCGACGGCGGCGTGCCCACCGTCCTGCTGCCGAAGGAGTTCGCCGGTGCCGCGCCCGAGACGGTGGTGCTGTCCTGGAACGGGCAAGGCGCCACGGCCCGCGCGATCAGGGCGGCGGCGCCCTTCGCGCGGCGCGCCAAGCGTGTGGTCGTCCTCGAGCATGCCGGCAACGAGGTCAATCGCAGCCGGCTGGCGCATTTCCTCGAGGGCAGCGGGATCGGCGAGCCGGATTGGCGGATCTACGGCGACAAGTCGCTGACGGCCCGCGGCCGCGCGCGTGCGCTCCTGGCCGCGGCGAGCGACGCGGGCGGCGACCTTCTCGTGATGGGCGCCTACGGCGATGCCGGCGAGCGCATCTTCCATTTCGGCCGCGCGACGGAGAAGGTCGCGAGCGCCGCGCGCATACCCGTCCTGTTCAGCTGCTGACGGCGGTTTGGCCCGCGGCGGCCCGCAACATCGAGCGCCGGCGGGCCCCGGGCCGGTGCGCGAAACCGGTATCCGCCGCTTGTCGCGACTGGCAATTTCCGGCGACCGCATGCGAAGGACGGGAGCTCGAGATGGCGAAGACGACCGGCGTCACGATCCACGGGATCAAGAACTGCGACACGATGAAGAAGGCGCGCGCCTGGCTCGAGGCGCATGGCGTCGAGCACCGCTTCCACGACTACAAGGTCGCGGGCATCGACGAGGCGACGCTGCGGGGATGGGCGAAGAAGGTCGGATGGGAGGTGCTGCTCAACCGCTCGGGCACGACCTTCCGCAAGCTGCCGGACAAGGATCGCGAGCACCTGACCGAGGCGAAGGCGATCGCCCTGATGCTCGCGCAGCCCGGCATGATCAAGCGCCCGGTGCTCGACAACGGCGGAAAGCTGCTGGTCGGCTTCAAGCCCGAGACCTACGCGGCGGCCTTCGGCTGAACCGGCCCGAGGCATTTGGCTTGCCGGAGCAGGTGTCGTAGCGTCCGGCCGCCACGCCAACGCAACCAGAGCGAGACGCACGTGACCGAGATCCAGATCACCCGGACCACCAAGCCGCAGACTCCGCCGCCCGACGAGACGCTGTCCTTCGGCAACGTCTTCTCCGACCACATGTTCATGCTGAACTACGACGAGGGGAAGGGCTGGCACAGCCCGCGCATCGTCCCGTACCAGAACTTCTCGCTCGATCCGGCGACCTGCGTGCTCCACTACGGCCAGGCGATCTTCGACGGCCTCAAGGCCTATCGCGGTTCCGACGGCCGCATCCGCATCTTCCGCGCCAACGAGAACGCGAAGCGGCTGAACCGCTCGGCACGCCAGCTCTGCATACCCGAGATCGACACCGCGCTGATCGAGGAGTCGATCCGCGCGCTCGTCGAGGTCGACCAGCACTGGGTTCCGAAGGCACCGGGCACGTCGCTCTACATCCGCCCGACGATCATCGCGACCGAGCGCTTCCTCGGCGTGCATCCGTCCAAGTCGTACATCTACTACGTCATCGTCGGACCGGTGGGCGCCTACTACAAGGAGGGCATGAACCCGGTGAAGATCATGGCGTCGGACAAGTATGTCCGCGCCGTGAAGGGCGGGCTGGGCGCCGCGAAGGCGGCTGCGAACTACGCCGCCAGTCTCTACGGCGCGGAGGAGGCGAAGAAGGCCGGCTACACGCAGGTGCTCTGGCTCGACGGCGTCGAGCACAAGTATCTCGACGAGGTCGGCACGATGAACATCATGGTGCGCATCGGGGACGAGATCGTCACGCCGCCGCTCAACGGTGCGATCCTCGCCGGCATCACCCGCGATTCCGTGCTGACCTTGCTGCGCGATTGGGGCCTCAAGGTCTCCGAGCGGCCGATCTCCATCGACGAGGTCATCGCGGCGGCAAAGTCGGGCAATCTCGAGATGTGGGGGACGGGCACCGCGGCGGTGATCTCGCCGGTGGGCGAGCTCGGCTACAAGGGCGAGCGCTACGTCATCAACGGCGGCAAGACCGGCGAGCTGACGCGCAAGCTCTACGACACGCTGATCGGCATCCAGTACGGGACGGGGCCCGACCCGCACGGCTGGACCCGGCTGCTCGGCAACCGCGTCGGCGGGTGAGCCCCCGACGTCAGGCGTCCGGGCGCCGCCGCGCGGCGTGGTGGCGGCCGGTGCCGCGGCTCAGCATCGAGTCCCCCGGCGCGACCTCGCCGGGCTCCAGCGTCGGCAGGCCCCGCGCCGCTTCGTAGAGCGGCGCGAAGTCGATCCGCGCGAGCTCGAGCAGCGCCTCGAGCCCGTCGATCACGAAATAGCACTCCTGGAAGTCGTCGATGCGGTAGAGGGTGCGCATGACGCGCTCCAGGCTGAACGCGATCCGATTGGGCGACGCGTCGTCGAGCGCGAACGCGCACTCGGCGTAGGACGACGCGATGCCGGCCCCGTAGATCCGCAGGCCGTCGGGCTGGCGCACCAGGCCGAACTCGATCGTGTACCAGTAGACGCGTGCCAGCATGGCGAGCGCATCGAGCTGCCGGGCGCGCAGGCCGCCAAGCCCGTAGGCCTGCATGAAGTCCGCGATGACCGGGTGCATGAGCATCGGCACGTGACCGAAGACGTCGTGGAAGACGTCGGGCTCCTCGATGTAGTCGAGCTGGTCGCGACGCCGGATGAAGCGCCCCGCGGGGAAACGCCGGGCTGCGAGATGGCCGAAGAACACCTCGTCGGGCAGCAGCCCCGGCACGGCGACGACCTGCCAGCCGGTGCTCCGGTGCAGCGTCTCGCTCAAGCGCTCGAACTCGGGGATGCGATCGCGCTCGATCGCCAGGGCCCGCATGCCGGCGGTGAACGCATCGCAGGCACGGCCCGCCACGCGGCGGGACTGGCGATCGAACAGAAGCCGCCAGACCGCGTGCTCGTCCCGGGTGTAGCTCGGCCAGTCCTGGTCGATCAGCCAGTCCGGACGATCGGGGCGGTGCGCGCCCGCGGCTCCGTGCTTCATCGACGCCTCCGGATCACCACTGCGGTCGGAGCCTGCGCCCGGCCGTGGCGAAGCGCAACGCGTCCGCCCGCCCCGATCGCCCGCAAACCGACTCCTGTCCCGGGGGAGGGCGGGATAGTGTGCGTCCATGGGCCCGCAGGAGTCGGCCGGACGAAATGTCGGCGGTTTCGCTGCGCTCCCGCCCATCGGCGGCAAGTTCGGCGTCCGCGGCGCCACGTCGGCGGCAGGCGGATCCGATGCCTCTCGGCCCGTCGCTCCAGGGATGTCGTGCCGGGCGGAACTCAGGTGATGGGATGAAGCGCAGAAACCTTGTCGGGCTGCTCGGCGGCGTGGCGCTCATGCGCCCCGGCACGGGATGGGCACAGCCGGCCGAAGGGCGGCGGCGCATCGCCTTCGTCCATTCCGGCGTTCCCGCCGACCAGCTGACGCAGACCGCCGGCCCGGCCTGGGTGCGGCAGTTCTTCGCGGAACTGCGCCGGCTCGGCCACTCCGAAGGCTCCGGTCTCGCCGTCGAGCGCTATTCCGCCGAAGGCCGCAGCGACCGCTACGTCGAGGTCGCCGCGACGGTCGTGAGGACCCGGCCCGACGTCATCGTCATGAATTCCACGGAGTTCGCGCGCGTGTTCGCGCGGGCGACGACGACGATTCCGATCGTCGCGCTGACTACCGACCCGGTGGCGACGGGACTGGTCGCGAGCCTCGCGCGGCCGGGGGGCAATCTGACGGGAGCGAGCATCGAAGCGGGCGCCGGCATGATGCTGAAGCGGTTGCAGATCGTGAAGGAGGCGCTGCCGGCGGTCGGGAAGGTCGCCTTTCTCATGCGCGGCATCCGGAACGAGGCCGAGGAGTCGTCGTTGCACGATGCCGCACGCATGCTCGGCGTCGCGATCGCCTTCGAGTACCTCGCGGAGATCACCGAGGTGCGGCTCCGCGACACCTTCGCCGAGATCGCACGGCAGCGCTTCGACGCCGTCATCGTCGACACGCATGGGAGCTTCCTGGCGAATCGCGCCGCGATCGTGGCCATCGCCGAGGCGCACCGCCTGCCGGTCATGTACCCCTATCGCGACTTCGTCGAACTGGGCGGGCTGCTGGCCTATGCGCCGGATCTGGGCGAGCTCGCCAAGCGCCTCGCAAGCGACGTGCACCAGATCCTCGTCGGCGCCAGCCCCGGCGACATCCCGTTCTTCCTGCCGACCAAGTTCGACCTGGTGATCAACGTCAGGACGGCCAGGGCGCTCGGAATCCCCCTGCCGCAGCTCCTCCTTGCCCAGGCCGACGAGGTGATCGACTGAACCCTGGAGAGGAAAGCCCGTGACCCCAATTCGCGTCGGCGCGGCGACGGTCGCGCGCATCGAGGAGAGCTACGAGCCGAACTTCGACCCGCGACTGGTCTTCGCCGAATGGAGCGACGACGTGCGCGACGCGCATCGCGACTGGATGGTGCCGAACCACTTCGACGTCGCGACCGGGCTGCTGAAGCTCAGCGTCCACAGCTGGCTCGTCCGGGTCGGCGGCCGCAACGTGCTGATCGATGCCTGCGTCGGCAATCACAAGCCCCGGCCGCGCTTTCCCAAGTGGCACCTGATGGAGACCCCCTATCTCGACCGGCTGGCAGCCGCCGGCGTGCGGCCGGAGGCGATCGACGTCGTGATGTGCACGCATCTCCATTCCGACCACGTCGGCTGGAACACGCGGCTCGACGACGGCCGCTGGGTGCCCACCTTCCCCAACGCGCGCTACGTGTTCAGCCGCGCCGACTACGACTACCACCGGGCGCTGGACGCCGACCCGGCGAAGGGACCCCAGGCCGCATTCCGCGACAGCGTGCTGCCGGTCGTCGAGGCGGGTCGCGCCGAGATGGTGGACGGTGCGCACGCGCTCGACGAGCACCTCGTCGTCGACCCGCATCCCGGCCACACACCGGGCACGGTCGCGATCCGCCTCGCCTCGCGCGGCGAGGCGGCGCTGTTCAGCGGCGACATCCTGCATCATGCCATCCAGGTCCATCACCCCGACTGGAACAGCAGCTTCTGCGCCGATCCCGCCGCCGCACGTCGCAGCCGACGCCGAGTCCTCGAGCACTGCGCGGGATCCGGCGCACTTCTCATGCCCGCGCATTTCGGCGCGCCCTTCGTCTGCCGCATCGAGAGCCGCGGCGACCGCTTCATCCCGCACCTCGACTGAGGCCGGCCGCGACGGGCCGCCGCGACCGCAGGCGCCGCCGACATGACCGCCGGCGCGAAGGGGACTCCGCCTGCCGCCGCGATCGGGTAGTGTTCCGCCATGACGACCGATCGGCCTCCGGATCACGACGCCCCCCCGGCCCGCGACCCCGCGCCGGTCCGGCGGGCGGCATTGACGACGATCGTGCTTTGCCTCGCCGTGCCGAGCGTCGCCGCGGCGGGCGCCGTCGAGTTCGCAGCCGGCCGGGCCCGGGTGATCGTCCCGCTCGGGTACACGCATCGGGTCGAGGCCGACGGATCGCTGCTGCTGATGCCGCCGCGGCCGGACCTCTTCGCCTTCCGCCTCGGCTACGACGACCTCGCACGCCACCGCGAGGCCCGCCCCAATCTCGCGATCGAGATCGTGGTCGACGCCGCCGCGCGCAAGCAGCGTCCCCTCACCCGCATCGACGGCACGCGCTATCTCGGTTTCGTCGAGCCGGGCGGCATCTCGCGCCGGGACGGCGAGACCTGGCGCAATCTCCAGGGCAGCATCGCTGCCGGCGGCGGTCTGCTCGATTTCACGCTCACGATCCCCGAGCGTCACGCCGCCTCGGCGGAGGTCCAGGCCTTCGTGGGCGGCGGGATGGAGCAGCTGCTCGCGACGGTCGAGCCGGCCGCGACCTGACCCGTGCCCCGTCGCGGCGGCGCTTGCGGCCGGAGCGGCGACGCGAAATGGTGCCGCACGCCCTTCGTTCGAGGAGTCCCGCCGTGCAGCTCGCGATCCAGCCGATCTCCCACGAGTCCTTCGCGCCGTTCGGCGAGCTGGTGGCGCATCGCGGCGACGCCATGCGCCGCTACCTCGACGATGCGCACGAGCATGCCGCGCCGGCCGACGCGCTGCGCTTCTGGGTCAGCCGCTACCCGGAGCCGCGCGCGCTGCCGGTCGCCTATCCGAAGCTCGAGCGCCACCCGTTCTCGGCGCAGACCTTCATCCCGCTGACGGTGCAGCGCTACGTCGTGATCGCCGCGCCGACCGCGGCCGGCGGCGCCCCCGACATCGCCGGGCTGCGCGCCTTCCTGGTCGGGCCGGGCGTGGGCGTGACCTATCGCCGCGCGACCTGGCACGGGCCGATGACGGTGCTCGACGGGCCCGCGGAATTCGCGGTCGCGATGTGGTCCGCGGGCGGCCCGGAGCGCGACGACGAGTGGTTCACGCTACCCGAGCCGCTGCGGATCGTGGCAGCCTGACGGGCACACTGAGGAGGGGATCCGCATGAGACGTTTCATTCGCTTCGGACTCGCGGCGCTCGCCGTCGCCGCACTGCCGGCCGCCATCGATCGTGCGACGGCCCAGGAAGCCGATCATCCCTCGGGCAAGACGCTCGTCGTCGGCTCGGATTTCGGCGTGGCGCCGTGGATGGTGCGCGGCGCGTCCGGCCCCGAGGGCTTCGGCGTCGACCTGATGAACGAGCTTGCCAAGCGGCTCGGCCGCACCGGGGTCGAGATCAAGGACATCCCGTTCTCCGGCCTGTTCGCGGCGCTGTTCGCCAAGCAGATCGAGTTCACCGCCAATCCGCTCAACATCACCGCCGAGCGCGCCGAGCGCATGCTCTACACCGAGCCGTTCTTCGCGACCGGCAACGGCTTCATCACGCTCGGCAACGCCGAGATGAAGGCGCTCGAGGACCTCAAGGGCAAGGCCATCGCGGTCAATCGCGGCACGATCTCCGACACCTGGGCAACCGCCAATGCCGAGAAGCTCGGCTTCGAGGTCCAGCGCTACGACAGCTTCCCGGATTCGGTGCAGGCGGTCGTCACGCGCCGGGCCTTCGCCGCGCTCAACGAGATCCCGACCGCCGTCTACGCCGCGAGCCAGAACCGCGCCATCAAGGTCGCGTTCAAGGACTACACCGGACGCAATTTCGGCATCGCCTTCCGGCCGGAGAGCAAGGAGTACCGCAACAAGGTCGAGGAGGCGCTGGAGTGCATGAAGCTCGACGGCACGCTCGTGAAGATGCACGAGAAGTGGTACGGCAGCGCGCCCGACGCGGGCTCGGCCATCCACGCCGTCTATTTCGGCTATGGACCGCCCGGGTTGAAGGGCTTCGATCCCGTCGCCCACAAGCTGACCTGCAACTGATCCGTCCCCGCCCCGTCCGCCGCGCCGGCGCGGCGGACGGGGCGACGCGGCCGCGATGGAAACGCTCCTCGACAACTATCTCAACGTCGAGATTCTCGCGCGCTACCTGCCGAGCATCCTGGCCGGCTTCTGGATGACCGTGCGCGTCGCACTGGCGACGATCGTGATCGGCGTCGGCGTGGGCCTCGCGCTGGCGACGATCCGGGCGCTGCGGATCCGCCCGGTCAACGTCGCGATCGTGATCTGGGTCGACATCTTCCGCACCCTGCCGCAGCTCGTCGTCATCATCGCGGCCTTCTTCGCGCTGCCCTATGCCGGCATCCGGCTGACGCCGTTCTGGGCCACGGTGATCGCGCTCGGCGCGGTCCTGTCGGCGTTCTCCACCGAGGCTTTCTGGGCCGCGATCCTGGCGATCCCCGCGGGGCAGTGGGACGCCGCGCGCGCCCTGGGCCTGCGCTTCCTGCCGACCTTCTTCCGCGTGATCCTGCCCCAGGCGATCCGACTCGCAGTGCCGCTGCTCGCCAACCGCGCGATCGCGATCACCAAGGGCACGGCGCTGGGGACGGCCGTGTCGCTGCCCGAGGTCCTCGGCGCGGCGCAGAGCGCGATGGCGATCGCGGCCAATCCCTCGCCGCTGACACTCGCGGCAGCCTTCTACCTGCTGTTCTTCGTGCCGCTGGTCGTCGCGAGCCGCTGGCTCGAGACGCGCGCCGCGCCGGCCCGCTGAGGGCGCCATGAGCGACTTCGAGCTCTTCCTCGAGAACTTCGCCAATCTCGACTCGCTGATGCGGATCTACCCGCTGCTGCTGCAGGGGCTGCAGCTCACGGCGCTGCTCGCGGCGGTCATCCTGCCGGTGTCGATGCTGGTCGGCATCGCGATCGCCGTCGTCTACAGCTTCCACATTCGCTGGCTGAACGTCGCGCTGCTGATCTGGATCGACTTCTTCCGCTCCTTCCCGGCGCTCGTACTGCTGATCCTCGTCTTCTACGGGCTGCCGTTCCTCGGCATCCGCCTGCCCGCCTTCCCCGCCGCGGTGCTCGCCATCACCCTCAACAACTCCGGCTACTACGGCGAGATCTTCCGCGCCGGCATCGAGTCGGTGCCGCGCGGCCAGCGCGAGGCCGCGCTGTCGCTGGGGTTCGGCAAGTGGCAGGCCGTCTTCCTCGTCATTTTGCCGCAGGCCGTGCGCAACGTGCTGGCCCCGCTCGCGAGCAACTCGCTCGAGCTCGTGAAGATGACGTCGATCGCCGCCCTCGTCGGCCTGCCCGAGCTGCTGCGCTCGGCGCGCGTCTCGATGGAGCAGACCTACAACCCGACGCCGCTGATCGCCGCGGCGGTCGTCTATTTCGTCCTGCTCTGGCCCTTCGCGCGCCTCGTCGCGCGTCTCGAGCGGCAGATGCTCGCGCGCGGATGAGCGGCCCGTGACCACCCTCGTCACCGGCGGCACCGGCTTCGTCGGCATGAACGTCGTCGAGGCCCTGGCCGCCGCCGGCGAGACCGTCATCGCGCTCGGCCATGCCCCGCCGCCGGCCGGACCGGCGGCACGGCTCGCCGGCCGCGCGACCTTCCACGTCGCGGACATCCGCGATGCAGCCGGCCTTCGCGCCGCGCTCGTCGGCCGCGCGATCGAGCGCCTCGTGCACACGGCCGCCGTCACCGCCGGGCCGGCGCGCGAGCGTGACGACCCCGGCGGCGTCGTCGCGGTCAATGTCGGCGGCACGGTCGAGGCGATGCGGCTCGCCCGCGACCTCGGCGTGCGCCGCGTCGTGGCGCTCAGCTCGGTGGCGGTCTACGGCTTCGCCGATCCCGGCGCGTCGGGCAGCTACGCCGCCGGGCGCTCGCCGACGCGGCCGGCGGCGCTCTACGGCATCACCAAGCTGGCAGCCGAGCAGACGGCCCTGCGCCTCGGCGAGATCTACGGCATCGACACGCGTGCCGTGCGCCTCGGCCCGGTCTTCGGGCCGCACGAGCGCGACACCGGGCTGCGCGACGCCCTCACGCCGCATTTCCAGGCGGTGGCGCTGGCGCGCGCCGGACGGGAGATCGTGCTGCCGCGGCCCTGCCGCGCGGACTGGATCTATTCCCGCGATGCCGCAGCCGGCATCGCGGCGCTGCTCGCCGCCGAGGACGCGGCCGGGCAGGTCGTCGATCTCGGCGGCGGCGCCTTCAGCGATCTGCCCGAATTCTGCCGCGCTCTCGCGACGCGGATCGCCTCGCTGCGCTGGCGGATCGCCGGCGACGGCGAGACGCCGAACGTCGCCTACGGCCTCGCCCGCGACCGCGCCGCGCTCGACAACGGCGCGATCGCGCGGCTCGCCGGCTTCGCGCCGGCGTTCGACGTCGCGCGCGCCGCGATCGACCATCTCGATTGGCTCGAAGGAGTTCGCCCATGAAGCGACTGTCTGGCCGGACGGCCATCGTCACCGGCGGCGCATCGGGAATCGGCCGCGCGATCGCGCGCCGCTTCGCGGCCGAAGGCGCCCATGTGGTGATCGCCGACGTCACGACGACGGTGCGCGAGGGCGGCGAGCCGACGCACGAGCTGCTCGCGCGCGAGGGCCTCGCGGCGGAGTTCGTGGCCACCGACGTCGCCGACGAATCGCAGGCCGACGCGGTGGTCCGACACGTCGTCGCGCGCCACGGACGTCTCGACATCCTCGTCAACGATGCCGCGACCGGCGTCGGCAAGCCGCTGATCGAGACCAGCCTCGCGGAATGGAACCGCGTCCTCGCGGTCAACCTGACCGGGGTCTTCCTCATGAGCCGCGCCGCGGTGCGCCAGATGCTGACGCAGGAGCCCGTGGGCGAGACGCGCGGGCGCATCGTCAACATCTCGTCCCAGCACGGCATGATCGCCGCCCCCGAGGACATCGCCTACGGCACCTCGAAGAGCGGCGTCGTCTACATCACGCGCCAGATCGCCGCCGACTACGCGAAGGACGGGATCGTCTGCAACGCGGTGGCGCCGGGCAAGATCCTGACCGGGAAGACCGGCCGCGCCGTCGAGCCGCGCTGGCTCGCCTATTCCGAGGCGCGCACGCCGATGCCGCGGCTGGGCCGACCGGACGACGTGGCCAGCGCGGCTTTGTTCCTCGCCTCGGACGAGGCGTCCTACATGACCGGCGTCAACCTGCTCGTCGACGGCGGTTGGATGGCGGCATAGGCCCGTCGCCGCGGCTCCGGGGTCAGGCGCGGCGCCGGCGACCGCGCGCGAGCCCGAGCCCGGCGACCGCCGCGGCGAACAGCCATGCCGCGGCCGGCGCGCCGACCTCGGCCGGCACCGGCGCGGACAGCGCCAGTCCAGCCGGCCGGGCCGCCACCGCGCCGAGCTGGTCCGCCAGGACCAGCCCGATCAGCGCGTGCGCCATCGTCGTCGGGTGGATGCCGTCCCACCACATGTACTGGTTGCAATCCGTGCCGACGGGGGCCGCACCGCAGGCATCCGTCACGTTGGTCAGGCCGAGGGCGCTCCCGTAGCTGGCCACGATGGAGCTGACGTCGAAGACGTCGAAGAGCGTCACGGGCTTCGTCGCGAGATAGGCCTCGATGATCTCGTTCAGCCCGCTGGCGATGGCCGTGCCGATCGCCTCCTCGTAAGGCGTCTCCGCCGAGGGCACGAGTCCGAGATTGGGGAGGTTCCAAACGACGATGTTGCGGGCGCCGGCGGCGTAGAGATTGTCGACGACCGACGCCAGGCCGAGGACGATGGATTGCGCCGTGTCGGCGAAGATCGACAGCGCCGTATTCGCCTGGGTCGGATCGGCCAGGTCGAGCGCGGCGATGCTGTCGATCGCGTCGCGCGCGTCGTTGCCGCCGCCGGCGACGACGTAGAGCGCGTCCGCCGGCGCCCGGCCGCCGACCGACGACAGGTAGATCGAGGACTGCGTCTTCAGGCTGAACGGGTAGCCGAAGGGGCCGATCCCGGGCGCGCTCATCCGCGCGCCGCCATTGGCGTAGTCCGTGCCGCCCTGCAGCCACGAGCGGTTCAGCGGCAGGCCGAGCAGGCCGCCCAGATAGGTGGCCCAGATGGGGCCGTTGCTGTAGGTCGCCGCGGCATAGGCGCTGGTCGCGACGTAGGAGTTGTCCGTCACGACCTGTCCGGGCGCGTACAGCCCGAGCGTCGCGTTGCTTCCCGCATCCGACAGGCTGTCGCCGAACACGACGAGGCCGCTGTAGGCGGCGTCGGCCGCGACGGGCTGCAGCGCGGCGGTGGCGACGACGACGGCGGTGGCAAGCAGCCTGCGTGGAGACCAGTTCATCGCGAGAATCCCCCGGAAGCCCGAAACGGGCGGCATGAGTTGTGATCCGTCAGGAGTTGAGACGATGTCGGCGCCGCAGGAAAGCCCGATCTCGCCGGCCGCCCCGGGAATCGAGGCACCGGCAGCCGCGCGACCACACGCCAGGATCGAGTGGCGCGGCGGCGCGGGCGGCGCGGCTCACTCCTCGAACGCCGCGGACTCGTGCCAGGGCACCGCGAGGCGGCGGACGGCGCTGATCGCGCCGTAGAAGAGGAAGCCGAAGATGGCGAGCGCCATGATCGTGGCGAACATCGCCTCGACCTGCAGCGACTGCAGCGTCTGCACCACCAGGGCGCCGAGCCCCTCGTTGCCGCCGAGATACTCGCCGACGATGGCGCCGGTAACGGCGAGCACGCTGGCTGTCTCGATCCCCGTCAGCAGGTACGGCAGCACCGCCGGGATCTCGAGCGAGACGATGCGCTTCCACCGCGAGGCGCGGATCACCGTGAACAGCGCGCGCTGGTCCTCGCCGATGGAGCGGACGCCCAGCATCGTCGACTTCATGATCGGGAAGAACGACAGCAGCACCACGATGGCGATCTTCGACTGCATCCCGAAGCCGAGCCAGAGGAGGAACAGCGGCATCAGGGCGACCTTCGGCGTCACCTGGCTGAAGACCACGAAGGGGCCGGCGATGCGCTCGGCGATGCGCGACTTGCCGAGCCCGATGCCCAGCGCCGCGCCGAGCGCGACCGCGAGCGCGAAGCCGATCAGGATCTCGGTCACCGTCACGCGAAACGCCGTCCAGAAGAACGGCGCATGCAGCAGGTCGAGCAGCGCCTTGAAGATGGCGCCGGGCTTGGGCAGCACGAAGCGACTCAACCCGGTCCAGTCGACATAGAGCGACCAGCCGAGCAGGAAGAGCACGAGGATCAGCGGCGTCGTGACCCAGGTCAGGCGCTTCTCCCACCACGGCCGCACGTCCTTCGCCCGCTGCGCCTCGGCGACGGGAGGGGCGCCTTCGTCTGCGCGGCCGGCCATCAGCGTTCCCCCAGCTCGTCGCGCAGCTCGGCGGTCAGCGCCTGGAAGCGGACGTCGTCGACCAGGGTGCGGGCGCGCGGCCGCGGGAAGTCGACCTCGATCACGCGCTGGATGCGGCCGGGCCGCGGGCTCATCACCACGATGCGATCGGCAAGGAAGGCCGCCTCGGAGATCGAGTGCGTGACGAGCACGATCGTCTTGCGCTCCTGCAGCCAGATCTCCTGCAGCAGCAGGTTCATGTCGTCGCGCGTCATCGCGTCGAGCGCGCCGAACGGCTCGTCCATGAGCAGCACGCCCGGATTTGCGGCGAGCGCGCGCGCGATCGCCACGCGCTGCCGCATGCCGCCGGACAGCGCGCGCGGCAGCGCGTCGAGGAATCCGTCGAGGCCGACCTCCCGGGCGAGCGCCGCTGCGCGCGCCCGGCGCTGCGGCTTGTCCACGCCCAGCACCTCCAGCGGCAGCGCGATGTTGCGCCAGACGCTGCGCCAGGCCAGCAGGTTCGCATCCTGGAACACGAAGCCGAGGCTGCCGAGCGCGGCGTGGTCGGCGCGCCCGCCGGCGTCGTAGAGGCCGCGCCCGGCGACGCGGATGTCGCCATGCGTGGGCGACAGGAGCCCGCCCAGCATCTTCAGCAGGGTCGACTTGCCGCAACCCGAGCGCCCCAGCAGGACGATGAACTCGCCGGGCTCGATCGCCAGCGACACGTTCTCCACCGCCAGCGTCCGGGCGCCACGCGCGCTGTAGATCTTGGTGACGCCGTCGAGCGAAAGCGACGCGCCGCTCCCGGCGCCCGTCGACGGGAGCGGCGACGTCATGGCTTGCGACCGAGGACGACCGAGTTCGCGTGCGTCCGGCTGCCGGCGAGCGGAGCATCGGCGCCCGCGCCGGGCGCCCCGGTCATCGAATCGACGATTTCGATGCCGACGAAGCCGGCCGCCGCGAGCTCGGCGCGCAGGTCGAGCCCGATGAGACCGGGCAGGAACGGCTCGTTGTTGCGAGCGGCGTGCCCGAGATGCAGGAACGCACCGACGATACCCCCGGGCACGGTGTGCATGTCGTGGCTGGCGAAGACGCCGCCCGGGCGCAGGATCCTGAACCCCTCGCGCAGAACCTCGCGGATGATCGGGACCGGCAGCTCGTGCAGCAGCCAGGTCGACACCACCGCGTCGAGCGACGCCGCCGCGAGCCCGGTCCGCTCGGCCGGGGCCTGCAGGAACGCGATGTCGAGATCGGCCTCGAAGGCGCGTCGATGGGCGAGCCGCAGCGCCGGCGCCGAGAGGTCGAGGCCCAGCACCGTCGAGTCCGGCAGCGCACGTTTCACCGGCAGCGTCGACTTGCCGAAGCCGCAGCCGAGATCCGCGACCGCGCGCGGCGCGAAGCGTCCCGCGATCCAGTCCGCGAACCACGCGTAGGGCCGGTCGGCCCCGACCATCGAGAACGAGAAGGCGTTCGCGGCCCACTCGTACATCAGCGCGTCGACGTCGTCGCTCCAGATCCCCCCGGGATGCTGGTGGAAATCCGACCGCGTGTAGTAGTCCGGCAGGGCCAGCGCCGGATCGAGGCGCAGCCGCTCGGGATGCCAGCGCCCGGCCTCGGCCAGCGCCGCCTCCAGCGCCGCGGCCTGGCGCTCGACGATCGGCAGCATGCCGTAGCGGCCGAGATACTTGAAATGCTGGCCGCGATGCTCGAGCCAGGCGTAGAGCGCGTAGTCGATGTCGCCGCGCAGGCCGCGCTGCAGCGCTGCCGGATCGTTGGCGCCGCTCGCCTGCGCCTTCGCCACGACGCGGCGATAGACCTCCTCCTTCCACTCGAACTTCAAACCGCGCAGGAAGCCCTGGAAGGTCTCCTCCTCGAAGCTCGCCTCGACGCCCAAGGTCGTCATGGCCGTCCCGCGGTCGGCTGTCCCGGGCGCGCCACGTCGCGTTCGCGCCGCAGGGGATCGAGGAGCTGCGCCGCGAAGCCGCGCTCCTCGGCCGCGAGCCAGGCCTTGTAGGAATCGGAGCGGCGCACGCGCTCGAGCTCCTCGGCCGACAGGCCGCCGCGCTCGGCAAGCGCCTGCTTCACGCGCTGCAGCTCCGCGCGCAGCACGAAGACCTCGCCGCCGAGGCCGACGAGCATCGTCAGCAGTCGCGAGACCAGCGGATCGGCGATGCCGTCGAGCTCGCGCAGGAACTCGCTCGGCACGGTGGTCTCGGTCATGACACGTCCCCCATTGCCCGCGCGGATACTCGGGACGGCGATCCCGTCCTGTCAACCGATGCCGCGACCCGCCGCCCCGCACCCTCGCGGTCGCCGATCCGGTGCGTGTCGCAACCGGCGGTGCGGTTTCGGCGGATCCGCCGCGGGGCGACCGGCCGGCATGCGCCGGGTCCGCTCCGCTGCGCCATCTGAACTTGCGCGCGTCCGCCGGGCGCGCCACCGCCACGGGATCTACGCCTTTTGCATCGTCGGCTCTCCCGATCGGCGCTGTGGCGTGGCTGAAACGGCCGGGCGATGGTTATCGCATGTCAACCAGTGACACCACCGAACTCACCGCCGCCGAGCGCAAGATCGCCATCGACGCGCTCCTCACGTACGGCATTTCGCTGGCCGCGCTGATCGACAGCGACCGGTTCAAGGCGCAGCCCGCGCAGCGGGGCAAGCTGATCGAGGTGCTCCTGCGCACCACGAGCCTGCTCAAGCGCCTGGGCGGCGAGGTGCCTGCCGAGATGACGGCGGCCATGCCGGGCGAGTCCGCCGGAACGCCGCCGCAACACGTCCACTGAACCGCGGCGGCGGGCTCCGCTGCGCGCCATCGAGATCGACGCCGCGGCGGGGCTCGCGGCCGAGCCGGCGCGCGGCGCCGTCACCATCCGCCGGCGGCGCGCAGCGCGGCGGCGCGGTTCGGCCGGTCGGACGTGAACACGTCGACGCCGAGCCGGAGCATCTTGCGGATCGGCTCGTCGTCATGCGCCGCCCAGCCGCCGATGCCGAGACCGGCGCTGCGCACCGCCAGCAGCGTCTCGGAGTCGAGCACGGACTGGTGCAGCGACAGCGCGCCGACGCCGTGGGCGCGGGCGACGTCGATGACGCTGCGCAGGCCGATATCGGTCAGCACCTGCGGCACCACCAGCCAGATCAGACCCTTGGGCATGCCGTGCCGGCGCACGTCGTCGAGCGTGCCGATCTGGAAGCTCGTGACGACCGTGCGATCGAGGGCGCCCTTCGCCTTCAGCACCTCGATCACCATGCGCGGCGATTGCGGGTAGGGCCGGCGCTCGTGGTCCGGCTTGATCTCCAGGCGCAGCGTGATCGGCGTCGGCAGGAAGATGTCGACCACGTCCTCGAGCGACGGGATCCGCTCTCCCTGGGTTCCCTTGAGCGTGAGGCGCTGGAGCTGCGCGAAGCTGTTCGCGGCGACGGGACCGCTGCCGTCGGTCGTGCGATCGAGCGTCGCGTCGTGGATCACGGCGAGGCGGCCGTCGGTCGTCGGATGCACGTCGAACTCGACCTGCTCGACGTCCAGCTTCGTCGTGTTGTGGAAGGCTGTCGGGCTGTTCTCGGGCCAGACCAGCGCGCCGCCGCGATGCGAGGCGATGTGCGTCTTGTGCTCGGTCATGGGGCTGTCCTCATCGAAGGGTCGGGTCGAGACGGTCGCGCAGCCAGTCACCGACGATGCTGATCGACAGCGTAGTGAGCACGATCACCGAGGCGGGGGCCAGCATGATCCACGGCGCGCGGGTCAGGTACTCGCGGCCGTAGCCGACCATGTTGCCCAGCGAGGTCAGCGGAGGCTGGACTCCGAGCCCGAGGAAGGACAAGCCGGACTCGAGCAGGATGGTCTCCGGGAAGGCGAGCGTCATGCTGACGATCAGCGTCGAGGCGATGTTCGGCAGGATGTGCCGGCCGTAGACGCGCCAAGGCGAGGCGCCGAGCTGGCGGACGGCGCCCGCGTAGCCCTGCTCGTTGGCTGCGATGGCCAGTCCACGCGAGATCCGCGCATAGCGCTCCCAGCCGTGGAAGCCCATCAGCGCGATGAACAGCGGCAGCGAGTTGCCGAAGAAGGCGAGCACCGCGAGCGCGATGATCAGGAAGGGCATCGACGCCTGGAAGTCGATCAGCATGAGCACGGCGTCCTCGACCAGGCCGCGGAAATGCGCGGCGACGAGGCCGAGGAACGTGCCCAGCGTCGCGGCGATCAGAGTTCCGAAGAAGGCGATCAGCAGACTCATGCGGATCGAGAAGACGAGCCGCGAGACGACGTCGCGGCCGAGCTCGTCGGTGCCGAGGAGGTGGCGCGTCGTGCCGCCGAACAGCACCGGCGGCGACAACCGCGCGCGCAGGTCCATCCCGGTCATCGCGTAGGGCGCCAGCAGGTCGGCCAGGGCCGCGATCGCGAGCATCGCGGCGATCCACCCCAGCGCCAGCATGACCGACGGCGGCCAGGCCTCCAGGAAGCGCGACGCGCGACTGCGCGTCATCGGCCGGATGTCGGTCGCCGTCGCCATCGTCACGCCGTTCCCGCCACGCGGCGCGTGCGCAGTCGCGGGTCGATCCAGCCGTAGAGGAAGTCGACGATCAGGTTTGCGCTGACCATGCATGCCGCGACGAGCAGCAGGATCGTCTGCACCACCGCGAGGTCGCGGTTCGACACCGACACGACCAGCAGCCGTCCGACGCCGGGCCAGCTGAAGACGCTCTCGACCACCACTGCGCCGGCGACGAGGCTGCCGACCATGAATCCAACGATGGTGACCGTCGGGATCGCTGCATTGGGCAGGGCGTGGTCGGTGATCACGCGGCGCCACGGCAGCCCCTTCGCCGACGCGGCGCGGATGAAGGGCTGGCCCAGGACCTCGAGCATCGCGCTGCGCGTGAAGCGCGCCAGGATTGCCGCGCCCGCGGCGCCGAGCGTGACGATCGGCAGGATGGCGTGCACCCAGCTGTCCTGGCCGCCGCTCGGAAGCCAGCGCAGCTGCACCGAGAAGATCAGGACCAGCACCAGCCCGAGCACGAAGCTCGGCACGGTGAAGCCGGCCACCGAGAACAGCATCGTCATCCGGTCCGCGAGCTTGTTGCGGTGGAGCGCGGCATAAACGCCGGCGGGGATGCCGATGAGGACCTTCAGGAGCAGCGCCGGGATGGTCAGCGCGAGCGTCGCGGGAACGCGCTCCATCACCAGCTGGATCGCGGGGCGGCCGTCCCGCATCGAGCGGCCGAGCTCACCCTCGGCGATGGCGCCGAAATATCGCAGGTACTGCTCCCAGAGCGGCCGGTCGAGTCCCCACGCCTTGCGGAACGCCTGGATCGCCTCGGGCGGCGCGTCGACGGAGAGGATCAGCAGCGCCGGATCGCCCGACAGCCGCAGGATCACGAACGCGAAGGTGACCACGAAGACGATGGTCAGCAGCGCGCGGACCAGGCGCGAGGCGACGTAGCGCAGCATCTCAGGCCCCGCCCGCTCTCATGCCGATCCGCCCTCGCCATGCGCGACATGGCACGCGACGCGGCGCGTGCCGCCGAGCGCCTTCAGCACGGGCACGTCGTCGCGGCAGCGCGCCGTCGCGACCGGGCAGCGCGTGTGAAAGGCGCAACCCGGCGGCCGATCGACCGGATTGGGCGGGTCGCCCTTGAGGATCAGCCGCGGCCGGCGGCGCGCCGCAGCGGCAACGGGAATCGCGGAGACCAACGCCTGCGAATACGGATGCGCGGGCTCGGCCAGGATCTCGTCGGGATCGCCTTCCTCGACGATGCGGCCCAGATACATGACCGCGACGCGGTGGCTGATCTGCCGCACGACCTTCAGGTCGTGGCTGATGAACAGGTAGGCGAGCCGGTACTTCTCCTGCAGGTCGAGCAGCAGATTGATCACCTGCGCCTGGATCGACACGTCGAGCGCCGAGATCGGCTCGTCGCAGACCAGCAGGCTCGGCTCGAGGATCATCGCGCGCGCCAGCACGATGCGCTGGCGCTGGCCGCCCGACAGCTCGTGCGGGTAGCGATCGAAGTGGTGCGCGCCGAGGCCGACGGCCTCGAGCAGCGCCTGCGCGCGCTCGCGCCGCGCTCCGGCTTCGCCGAGGCCGTGGATCGCGAGCGGCTCCATCACCTGCGCGCCGACCGGCAGGCGGCGGTCGAGCGCGCCCATCGGATCCTGGAAGACCATCTGCATGCGCCGGCGCAGCGCCCGCCATGCCGCCGTGCCCGGGGCGGGCACCGCGGCGCCCTCGAAGCGGATCTCGCCCGCGCTCGGCGCGAGCAGGCCCAACACCAGCTTCGCCGTGGTCGACTTGCCGCAACCCGACTCGCCGACGAGGCCCAGCGTCTCGCCCGGCGCCAGGTCGAACGACACATCGTCGACGGCATGCAGCTGCGCCGGCCGCCCGAACAGCCCGCCGCTGCGGCGCACCGCGAACACGCGCGCCAGATTCCGCGCCTCCAGGATCGGTGCGGTGCTCACGACGTCGCCCGTCGCGTTTGTGGATAGGAAACAGAGGGAACCGCGGAGGACGCGGAGGGAGGCGGAGATCGCAGGGAGGTCGTCCGCGCGCGAAGCGCGCACCCAGACTCCGACGATGAATGCGCCACGCTGACGCGTGGCGCGACATCTCTGCGATCTCCGCCGCCCTCCGCGTCCTCCGCGGTTCCCCGGCTTTTCGGACCCACCAACGCGACGCTCAAGCTCATGCGGCGACCCGGCGGCAGGCGGCGTGGTGGGCGGGCGCGAGGACGACATCGGCGGGCACGGCGGTGTCGCAGGCGGGCTCGGCGCGCGGGCAGCGCGGGGCGAAGGCGCAGCCGGGCGGGAGCCTGCCGGGCTCCGGCACCGTGCCGGGGATCGCGGTCAGGCGCCGGCGCGGGCCCTCCAGATCGGGCAGTGCCGCGAGCAGGCCGGAGGTGTAGGGATGCGCCGGCGTCGCGAACAGCGTCGCCGTCGGCGCCAGCTCGACGATGCGGCCGGCATACATGACCGCGATCCGGTCGGCATTCTCGGCGACGACGCCGAGGTCGTGGCTGATCAGCACCATCGCCATCCGCGCGTCGCGGCGCAGCTCGCGCAGCAGATCGAGGATCTGCGCCTGGATCGTCGCGTCGAGCGCCGTCGTCGGCTCGTCGGCCACGAGCAGGTCGGGCTCGCCCGCCAGCGCAATCGCGATCATCACCCGCTGGTTCATGCCGCCGGAAAGCTGATGCGGATACTCGTCGAGCCGGCGCTCGGCCGCCGCGATGCCGACGCGATCGAGCAGTCGCCTGGCCTCGGCTCGGGCGGCCGCGCCGGCGAGCCCGCGATGCAGGGACAGCGACTCGCCGATCTGGCGGCCGACCCGGTGGACGGGATCGAGCGAGCTCGAGGGATCCTGGAAGATCATCGCGATGCGGCGACCGCGCACCGCCTCCAGCCGGCGCACCGGCGCGCCCAGCAGCTCCTCCCCCTGCAGCCGCACCGAACCGCCGAGACGCGCGCGCGCGCCCAGCAGGCCGAGCGCCGCGAGCCAGGTGACGCTCTTGCCCGACCCCGACTCGCCGACCAGGCCCACGGCCTCGCCGGGTCCGATCGCGAGGTCGACGCCATGCAGCGCGCGGAGCACGCGCGGCCCGACATCGAAGTCGACGGTCAGTCCGCGGATCTCGACCAGCGGCGCCACGCTTCCTCCGATCGCGCCGGTGTCACGCCTTGCGGAAGTTCTTGGCGCGGAAGTCCATCGCATAGGACGGCGCCGGCTTCCAGGCGACGTCCTTGCGCTTGCCCGTGAACACCGCGCTCTGGTGCAGCACCGTGTAGGCCGGATCGTCGCGCTCGCAGATCTCGAGCATCCGCCGGAAGATCGCCCGGCGCCGCGTGCGGTCCGTCGAGCTCTCGAGCTCCGGGGTCAGCGCGTTCATCTCCTCGTTCGTCCATTCGCCGATCTGCTGCTGCTGGCCGGCCGGGCCGTGCTGGTTCGTGATCGACGACACCGGATCGTTGAACAGCGCGCTGTTCGACCAGTCGCGGATGCCGCGCGCCTGCGCGCGGTCGAAGATCTGGCTGAAGTTCTCCTTCATGATGATCTCGGTGTTGATGCCCACCGCCTTGAACATCTCGGCCAGGATCTGCCCGGTCGCCACCTGGTTCGTGTAGTAGTTGTTGAGCAGGCGGAACGGGATCACGCCGCCCTTGTAGCCGGCCTCGCGCAGCAGGCGCTTGGCGAGCTCGGGGTCGTATTTCGGCACGTCCCAGTCGGCGTGGAACATCTCGCCGTAGAACTCCCATTGCAGCCCCTTGGGTACGCGCGTGCGGCCGGCCCACAGCGTCTCGACGATGAGCTGGCGGTCGATGGCATGGCTCATCGCGCGGCGCACCCGCGGATCCTTGAGCTCTGGGTGGTTCTTGTCGAAGCACAGGAGGCGATGGTTGGTGATCAGGCCGCCGACGACCTCGTACCGGGCATGCTTCTCCACCTCGCTGATCTGGTCGGGCGGCAGGTCGCAGGCGAAGTCGTACTGGCCCGAGACCAGGCCGTTGATGCGGCCGGCGACCTCGGGAACCGCGACCAGGCGGATCTGCTTGATCGGCGGGCGGCCGCCCCAGTAGTCGTCGAAGGCCTCGAAGGTGATCGAGGTGTCGGGCCTGAAATCGACGATCCGGTACGGACCGGTGCCGATCGGGCGCCGCGCCCAGTCGAGCCAGCTCTTCGCCTCGGCATAGGCGCGCCGCGAGACGATCTGCGAGCCGGTGCGGGCCAGCTTGCCCTCGAGCGTGACGTCCGGGACCTTGTTGACGAAGCGGACCGTGTGCTTGTCCACGGTCTCGATCTTCTCGAAGGACGGCCAGAAGCGCTTGGCGATGGCGCGCACCTCGGCCGGCAGTTCCTTGGTCTCGCCGCCGACGACCGAGGTGAACATCGGCCGGGCCGAGACCTCGCCGGTGCCGAACATGCGCTCCGGTCCGAAGCTGTAGACGACGTCGTCGGCAGTCATCTCGTCGCCGTTGTGGAACTTCACGCCCGGCCGCAGCTTCAGCTCGACCGTGCGGTCGTCGATCCGCTTCCACTCCGTCGCCAAGCCGGGAATCGACTCGAGATTGCCTTGCAGGTCCTGCTCGATCATCGACTCCAGGTAGAAGTTGGCCACCCGGGTGCCGACGTTGGACTGCTCGCGCAGCGGCTCGAGCGTGTTGCTCGACAGGATCTGCTGCACGGCGATGTTGATCGTCGGCCGATTGTCGGCCTGGCCGGCGGCCATGCGCGCCAGCGGCGCGGTCGCACCCGCGAGCGCACCGGCCTTCAGGAGCCGTCGACGAGAATGCGCAGCCATTGTCTCCTCCCCCGATCCGTCAAGCGCGCGCTTCGAGACCCTCGGGCGTCGCGCGATAATGCGTCAGTGTACGTTCGGCGTGGCGCAGCCGCCAGCCGAGCATCTTCTGCGCGTAATCGCGAACCAGAGGCGCGTAGGCCGGATCCTCCGCCCGATTGTCGAGCTGGTTCGGATCGCGCGACAGGTCGAAGAACAGCGGCGGCAGCGTCGCGAAGTGCACGTACTTGTACTCGTGGTCGCGCACCACCGCGAGCGAGCAGGCATCCATGTGCAGCCCGAGATTCGACTCCGGTTTCGAGTAGAACACGTCGCGGAAGTCGAACTCGTAGTGCGCCTCCGTCCGCCAGTCGCCCGGCACGCCGCCCAGGGTGAAGGGCAGCAGGCTGCGGCCGTCGCACTGGCGCGGGATCGGCTGGCCGAGCCACTCCATGATCGTCGGGAAGGTGTCGATGGTCTCGGTGAACGCCTCGACGATCCGGCCCCGGGTCGGGTCGGCCGCGCGCGAGGGATCGCGCAGGATCATCGGGATGCGGAAGCTCTCGTCGAAGTACCCGATCTTCCCCAGCAGGTGATGGTCGCCGAGCTGCTCGCCGTGGTCGCAGGTGAAGATGACCAGCGTGTCGTCCCACTGCCTCGTCTCGTCGAGGAAGGCGAAGACGCGCCCGAGCTGGTCGTCGATCTCGGTCATCAGCGCGAGATAGGACGCGCGCATCATTGCCACCTGCTCGAGGGTCAGGTCGCAGCCGCGGCCCTTCGCGCCCTGGAAGAAGCTGCTCTGCATGATCTCCTCGACGTAGAAGCGCGCCAGCGGATGCTGCCGCGCCTCCGCCTCGGGCGAGGCCGCGCGCACCGGCGGCAGCATCGCGGCGGGATCGTAGAGGCGGTTGTACGGCGCAGGCGCGATGAACTGCGGATGCGGCCGGTAGTAGCCGAGATGCAGGAACCATCCCGGCCCGCGCCGCCCGCGGAGATAGGTGAGGCCGCGATCGGTGAAGTAGCGCGTGTCGCTGAGCTCGACCGGGATCCGCGACGGCCGCGTCGTCGGCCCCGGCATCGCGTCCTCGCCCTCGGGCAGCCAGATGTCGTTGCGGTTGGGCGGCAGCTTGTAGCCCTGGGCCGCGACCCAGCCGAAATAACCGTCCATCGCCGGCTCGAAGGCGCCGACGGAGCGGAAGCCGTCCATCAGGTCGCCGAGGATCTTGAAACGCGGGTCGTCCGGGCCGGTCGCGCGCGGATCGGGCGTCGTTGTCGTGTAACCGACCAGCGCTGGATCGTAGCCGGCGCGGCGCAGCGCCTTGCCAAGATTGTCGTGCCGCGCATCGAGCGGCACCGTGTTCTGCACGGCGCGATGGTTCATCTGGTAGAGGCCGGTGAGCAGCGAGGCGCGCGCCGGCCCGCACGGCGCCGTCGTCGTGTAGTGGTTGCGGAACGTCACGCCCTCGCGGCAGAGGCGGTCGATGTTCGGGGTCCGCAGCTGCGGGAAACCGAGATGCGGCAGGTGGTCGCCGCGCCACTGGTCGACGACGATCAGCAGGACGTTCTTCTTGGCCATGGGATCCGATCGGCTTGAGGATTCTCGGCGGCGGCGGCCGTTCGCGACGGTCCGGCGCAGCGGCTCACAGCGTCGCGAGGAATGTCGCGACCGCGTCGTTGAACCGGGCGGCACGCTCGAAATACGGCGAGTGCCCGGCGTCCGGGAAGGTCAGGGCGCGGCCGCGTGCGAAGCTCGCGGCCAGCCGGTCGGCGATCATGGGCGGAATGACGATGTCCTCCGCGCCCATGACCACCAGCGCCGGCGCGAGGATGTCGCGGGCCACCGCGGCGTCGCGCACGCGCGTCGCCCAGAGGCGCTCGCGGATGCGGTTCTTGTCGAGGCCGACGCTGGTCTCGTCGATCTGCTGGTAGAGCAGGTGCAGCGCAGGCTGCTCGCGCGCCATGCGGGGCCCCGCCGCGACGTGGACGCCGTTCGCGGCGCAGCGCTCGCGCTGGGTCGCGGACTCGGCCGTCCAGCGGTCGAGCGGCGCGTGAAGCTCCTTGCCGAGGGTGCGCGGGTCGATCGTGCCCGAGGTCGAGGACAGCACGATCCCGCGCACGCGTGCAGGATAGCGCAGCGCGAACTCGATCGTCGTCCATCCGCCCATCGACTGGCCGACGATCGCCGCCTGGGCGACGCCGAGATGGTCGAGCACCGCGGCGAGGTCGTCGGCGTACTCCAGCGGCTCGGGCCCGCCCGGCGGCGCCACCGACGGGCCGAAGCCGCGATGCGAGATGGCGATGCAGCGGTGCCGCGGCATGAAATGCGCGACCTGCTGCCACCACGACAGGTGCGATCCGCCGAGACCGTGGGCGAAGACGATCGCCGGGCCGTCCCCGACCGCGTGGAAGTAGATTCGCGCGTCGCCGCGCGCGACATGGCCGCGCTGGGCGCTCGGCATCTTCGGCATGGACGTCATCGTCTGGGGCTCGCCGGTGTCGTTGCGGGGTGGATCGCATCGCGGCGCGCCGCGACCGCATGTCGATCATAGGTCAGCCGCCGCCCGGCTGTCCCCGCCGAAGCCGCGCCACGCCGCGCGCGGTTGCCGTCGGGCCTCGGACGGCGGAGAGTGACGACCGCGACCGGCCGCCGGTCGTGCCACCTCGGGTCCCACATGCCGAAACGCCGGACAACCGCCGCGACGCCTCTGATGCAGCCGACGCCGAGCTGGCGCGTCGCGGGCGCCGCCGCGCCGCAGCTCGCCGCCGGCCTGCTCGAGCTCGAGATCCGCCGAGCGATCGGGCAGCGCACGACGTGCCGCGCGCGCTTCGGCGCGCTGGGATCCGCCGGCGACACGGTCGGCCTGCAGCTCCTCGATCGCCAGCTGCTCGAATTCGGACGGTCGATCGAGATCGCCGCCGCCGGGCGCACGCTCTTCGCCGGCAGTGTTGCCATGCTCGAGGCGGAGTTCCGCGACGGCGTCGCGCCCGCGGCGGGGATGCGGGCGGAGGACCGCTACGGTGCGCTCGTCGCGCAGCCGCGACGCCGCGTCTTCGAGGCGATGAGCGATGCCGCGATCGCCGCCCGCATCGCCGCGGAGCACGGCCTCGCGGCCCGGATCGACATTCCCGGGCGCGCCCTGCCGCGCGTCGTGCAGCAGGACCAGACCGATCTCGAGTTCCTGCGCGCCCGCGCCGCGGTCAATCGGGTCGATCTCCTGCTGGGCGACGACGCCCTGGTGATGCGCCGGCGCCGTCCGGGACGGCCCGTGACCCTGGCGCTCGGCGCCGAGCTGCGCGGCTACACCGGAACGGCGTCGCCGACCGGCAGCTCGGCCGCGATCGCCGGACGGGCGGTGCTCGCAGGCGCGCCGGCAATCGAGCTCGGCGGCGGCGTCGAGCTGCGCGGCATCGGCGCCGCGTTCGAAGGCGGACATGTGGCGACGGCGATCGTCCTGCGCTTCGACCTCGCCGGCGGCCTGCAGACGGAACTGGCCTGCGAACGCGCGACGCTGCTTCCCTGACCACGCCGCGATTCGACGGATATCCGACCATGAGCGCCCTCTTCCCACCTTGCGAACCGCGCACGAGCGGCCACCTTCCCGTCGGTGACGGCCATGCGATCTACTGGGAGGAAGTCGGCGACCCGACCGGGATTCCCGTCGTCTTCCTCCACGGCGGGCCGGGCAGCGGCATCTATGCCGAGCAGCGCCGCTTCTTCGACCCGGCGCGGTTCCGGGCCGTGCTGTTCGACCAGCGCGGCGCCGGGCGCTCGACGCCGTCAGCCGACATCAGCAGCAACACCACCCGGCACCTGATCGCCGACATCGAAAGGCTTCGGGTGCATCTCGGCATCGGGCGCTGGATCGTTTTCGGCGGCTCGTGGGGATCGACGCTGGCGCTCGCCTATGCGGCCGCGCATCCGGATCGCTGCAGCGGTCTCGTCCTGCGCGGCATCTGGCTCTGCCGTCCGGGCGACATGCAGTGGTGGCTCTACGGCATGCGCGCGGTGTTCCCCGACCACTGGGACCGCTTCGCCGGCTTCCTGCCGTCGTCGGAGCGCGGCGATCTGCTCGGCGCCTATCATCGGCGGCTGAACGATCCCGACCCGGCCGTCCATCTGCCGGCGGCCGCGGCCTGGAAGAGCTACGAGATGCGCTGCTCCACGCTGCTGCCGCGCCTCGACGCCGACCAGCCGGCCGACCCGCGCACGCTCGCGATGTCGCGCATCGAGAACCACTACATGGTCAACGACATCTTCCTGCCGCAGGGAGCCCTGCTCGCCGCCGTGCCACGGCTGCGCGCGATCCCGACGCACGTGGTCCACGGCCGCTACGACATGATCTGCCCGATCGAGGGCGCCTTCGCGCTCGTCGCGGACTGGCCGGAGGCGCGGTTCACGATCGTTCCCGATGCCGGCCACGCCGCGGGGGAGCCGGGCACCTGCGCCGCATTGATCGCCGCGATGGACTCGCTCGCCGTGCAGCTCGCAGGACGCTGAGAAGGCGCGCGATCGCCGCGGCGACCGCGCGTCTCGGCAGCACCCCGCCCCGCCCGGGCGCGCCGGGCAGGGCGGGCGGCGCCGCTCACTTCTTCGGCGTGGTGCTCGCCGTGGTGTACAGCTCCGCCACCGGCACGACGCGTCCGTGCAGCGGCAGGATGCGATCGACCGCCAGCTTCTGGCCCTCGATGTTCGCGATCAGGTTGAGGTTGTTCGCGTTCGCCGGCGTCGGCGCGGGCGTGTTTGGCGGCAGCGGCGTGTAGGCGTCGGCCTCGATCAGCAGCTTCTCCTTGGGCAGGTAGACCATCAGGAAGGTGCCGCTGTGGACGCTGCGCCGGATGTCGAGGATTTCGATCGTGCGCGCGCCGTCCGTCATCGTGCGCTTCTTCGAGACCGAGACGAAGCTCGGCTTCTTGCCGGACTGCGCCAGGCGGTCCGGGCTGATCGTGTTCTTCGTCGCCAGGGTCGTCCGCATGTACTTCGCCACGTCGGCCTGGGCGACGATCGTGATGCCCTCGGCCGCGGCCGTGCGCAGGCCGCCGGAGTGGTCGAAATGCTGATGCGAGTTGATCACGTAGCGGATCGGCTTGCCCGGAACGAGCTGGCGCACCTGCTCGATGACCGGCAGGCTGCGCCCGTCGTTGAGCGGCGCCTCGACGAGCACGAGATGATCCTTCATCTCGATGGCAACGCTGTTGTGCGAGCCGCCGCCGACGAACCACACGCCGTCCGCGACCTTCTCGATCGCCACGCGTTCGCCGGCCGAGCGCACGGCGTCCGGCACCGCGATGTCGGCCGCCGCGTTGGGCTGGACTTCCTTGACCGTGACGTCGAGGACGGGGAAGCCGCCGGCCGACTGCTTGATGCGCATCGGGAACTTCACGGCGCCGACGTCGCGGTAGTCGGAATAGGTCGTGACGGTCGCGACCTCGCCGAGGACCGCGTCCGGGGCGCGAGATTCAATGCGCTCGACGCGGAACTTGTCGTCGAGGAACACCTTCGCGACGAAGCGGCCCGGCTCGGCGAAGGAGAGCACCGCGAGCGAGGCGCTGCCCTTCTTGCGCCAGGCGACCTTGGCATTGTTGCGTTGCGCGGCCTTGATCGCGCCGTGCGGCGTCAGCCAGAGCTGGTGCGTGCGGTCCGCGACGAAGCGCGGGCCGGCCACGGGGTTCGGGCCGACGACGTTCCACGCGAAGTCGCCGCTGACGAACTGGTCGTTGCGCTGCTGGCCCATCAGCGGATAGCCGCCGCCGCCCAGCGGCTCGCCGCGGCTGAGCACGATCTCCTCGCGCATCGAGCGGGTCTCGTAGTTGATCGTGCGGGTCTGGCTGTGGATCGTGATCTTGGGCCAGGCCATGCCCGGCTTGAACGCCTGGCCCAGCGTGTACCCGATGCCCTCGCCGCTGTAGCGAAGTGTCCGCAGCTCGCCGGCGCCGATGGCGTCCGCGGCGCGCTTGAGCGCATCGGATGCGCCCTGCGCATGGGCGGCCGGCGCCATCAGGCAGAATGCCGCAAGCGCCAGGCCGGCGCCCCCCAACAAGACTCGACGTGACATGAGCACTCCCTCGCTATCCCGGAATTTTCGCCTGCGTCGTGCGACGCCGGCACGGGCCGTCCGTTCGACGGACCCCGCGATCAAGGTACACCGCGGTCATCGCCGGCTTCCCTGCGCCACGCCGTTGGGCGCGAGACTCACGCATTCGTGAGCGTCGGCGATGCGCAGACGGTTGCCGGCGCGAAACCCGCCGGCAGCAGCACGGCGAAATTGTCGGACCGCGCGCGAATCGGCTGGTCTAGTGTCCGCAGCGTTCCGACGACAGCGGAGGCGACGACGTGGACAACTCGGCCCCAGCGACGATCCGGCGACGACGCGCGGTCGGGCTCCCCGCCTCCGGACTCCTGGCGATCGCGTTCGCCGCGACGGCCGCCGCCGCGCCGCACCAGCACGGCGTGGCGACGCTCGCACTCGCGCTCGACGGCGGGCAGCTGCGCGCCGAGCTGTCCCTGCCGGCACGCGACGCCGTCGGTTTCGAGCGCAGGCCGCGCAATGACGCCGAGCGCGGCAAGCTCGCCGCGGCGCGCGACCGGCTCGCCGACGGTGCGACGCTGCTCGGACTTCCGTCCGCCGCGCGCTGCGCCGCGAGCGCGCCGGCGGAGATCAGGAGCGAGTTGCTGGGGCCCGCGCCGGCGCCGGGCGGGCACAAGCACGCGCACGACGACGAGCACGCGGATTTCGACGTCGTCTACGCCTTCGTCTGCGCCGAGCCCGGCGCGCTGAGCGGATTGGAGCCGGCGCTGTTCAAGAGCTTCCCGGGCCTCAAGCAGATCCGCGTGCAGTCGATCGGCCCCAAGGGGCCGAAGCGCGCGACGATCACGCCGGCGCGCGCCCGCTTCGATTTCTGACCGGTCGCGCCCGATGTCCGAGCCGGCGATCGACCTGCGCGACGTGCGCTTCCGCTGGCGCGACGACGCGCCCTGGGTCATCGACGGCTGCTCGTTCGCGGTCGGTCGCGCGGAGGCCGTGTTCCTGGCGGGCCCGAGCGGCAGCGGCAAGAGCACGCTCTTGGCCCTGCTCGCGGGGATCGCCATCCCGACGCAGGGCGAGGTCCGCGTCCTCGGCCGCCCGCTCGGCGCGATGAGCGGGGCGGCGCGCGACCGGCTCCGCGCCGACCGCATCGGCGTGATCTTCCAGCTCTTCAACCTGCTGCCCTATCTGTCGGTCGTCGAGAACGTGACGCTGCCCTGCCTGTTCTCGCCGGCGCGTCGCGCCGCCGCCGCGGCCCGGGGCGGCGCACCCGCCGAAGCGCGCCGCCTCCTCGATCGCCTGGGCCTCGGCGACGCGGAGCTCCAGCGGCGCAAGGTCGGCGAGCTCTCGGTCGGCCAGCAGCAGCGCGTCGCCGCCGCCCGCGCCCTGATCGGCGCCCCGGCCATGGTTCTCGCCGACGAGCCGACCTCGGCGCTCGATGCCGAGCTGCGGATCGAGTTCGTCGAGCTGCTGCTGCGCGAATGCGCCGCCGCGGAGTCGGCCGTCGTCTTCGTGAGCCACGACCGCTCGCTCGCCGCGCGTTTCGCACGCCGGCTCGAGATGCCCAACCTCGCCCGCGCGGCGGCATGAGGCGATGACGATCCTCCTCCTCGCCTGGAAGAGCCTTTGGAACCGCCGCCTGGCGGCGGGACTGCTGCTGCTGTCGATCGCGCTCAGCAGCGCGCTGCTGCTCGGGGTCGAGCGGCTGCGCGTGCAGGCGCGCGAGAGCTTCACCCGCAGCCTCAGCGGCACCGACCTGGTCGTCGGCGCGCGCAGCGGACCGGTCGCATTGATGCTCTACGCCGTCTTCCGCATCGGGGACGCGACGAACAACATCGCGTGGCGCAGCCACCAGCGCATCGCCGCGGATCCGCGCGTCGCCTGGACCGTGCCGCTGTCCCTCGGGGACTCGCATCGCGGCTACCGCGTGCTCGGCACCAACGCCGCCTATTTCGAGCGCTACCGCACGGGCGACGACAGGCCCCTGGCCCTCGCCGCCGGCGCCCGCTTCGCCGACGTCTTCGAGGCGGTGCTCGGCCACGAGGTCGCGGACCGACTGGGCTATCGCTTGGGCCAAACCATCGTGCTCGCGCACGGCGCCGGCGAGGTGAGCTTCGTCGAGCATGACGACCGGCCGTTTCGCGTCGTCGGAATCCTGGCGCCCACCGGCACGCCCGTCGACCGCACGATCCATGTCCCGCTCGAGGGTATCGAGGCGCTGCATGTCGACTGGGAGGGCGGCGCGCCGCCGCCCGGCCGCACGCGCAGCAGCGAGCAGGTCCGCGGCCTGGATCTGACGCCCAAGACGATCACCGCGATCCTGGTCGGCCTCAAGTCGCGCGTCGCGACCTTCGCCGTCCAGCGCGCGATCAACGAGCTGCCCGACGAGCCGCTTCTCGCCGTGATCCCCGGCCTCGCGCTGGAGCAGCTCTGGGACATCGTCGGCGTCGCGGAGAACGCGCTGCGCCTGGTCGCGGCGGGGGTGCTCGCGACCAGCCTCGCCGGCCTCGTCGCCCTCGCACTCGCCGTCCTCGACGCGCGTCGACGCGAGATCGCGATCCTGCGCGCGCTCGGCGCACGCCCGGTGCAGGTGTTCGCGCTCGTCGTCGGCGAGAGCGCCATCGTGACGCTCGCCGGCGCGACACTCGGGCTCGTCCTGCTGCAGGGCGGCGTCGCGCTGCTCGCCGATTGGATCCTGGGACGCTTCGGACTCGTCCTCGACACCGGCTGGCCGAGCCCGACGGAAGCGCTCATGCTGGCGGCCGTTGTCGCCAGCGGCGCGGCGGCGGGCTTCGTGCCCGGCTGGCGCGCCTATCGCCTGTCGCTGTCCGAAGGCATGAGGCTCCGCCTATGACGCCGCGCCGCCGTCTCCTCGCCATCGCCCTGTCGGCGCCGCTCGGCCTGCGCGCCACGATCGCCGCCGCGCAGGAGCGGCGCGGCGCCGCCGGCGGCCCGCGCACGCTTCAGTGGCGCGACCTCGTGCCCGGCGGCTTCGACATCGATGCGATCTACAAGCGCTACGCCGAGGCCGTCGCCGAGATGGGAGAGGACGACCCGCGGGCCGAGGAGAAGCGCCGCGAGGTCGCCGCCGCCTTTGCCCAGGCCCCGGTCGTCGCCGAGCTCGACGGCTCGATCGTGCGCCTGCCGGGCTACCCCGTGCCGCTCGACGGCGACGTGCGCGCGATGAAGAGCTTCCTGCTCGTGCCGTTCTACGGCGCGTGCATCCACGTGCCGCCGCCGCCGCCCAACCAGATCGTCCACGTCGTCGCCGACAAGCCCGTACGACTGCCCGGCCCGATCACCGATCCGGTCTGGGCGACCGGCGTGATGCGCGTCCAGCCGGCACGCACCGAGCTCGCCGAGGCCGGCTACACGCTGCAGCTGCGCGAGCTGAAGCGCTACCGCGCCTGACCGGCGCCGCGCCGCCGACGATTTCCGCGGCCGGGCGGGGCGCACATCGGCGCGCGGCGCCCGGCTCGACGTCCGGCAGCCGCTCCGGCGCACGCGACGGGCGCCGCCGGATCAGAGCTTCGGGCCCACGCGCCCGCTGTTGCCGGCGATCGAGCGCATGCGCGCCACCGTCTCGCGCTCCGCGCGCTGGCAGCGCACCGGCGGCAGGCCGGCGAGGACCAGCGCGAGATCCTCGACGACCATCTCGCCGATCCGGAGCAGCACCTCGGGCAGCCCGCCGGCCCGATGCGAGGACAGCAGCAGCCGCGAGCCGCGCACGGGATCGTCGGGCGCGACGGGCTCGACCGGAAACACGTCGCTCGCCGCGCGGAAGGCGCCGGCGTTCGCCAGCTCGACGAAGGCGGGGAATTCCACCACCGCCGCACGGCTTGCGAGCACGACGACCGCGTCGCGCGCGATGGTGGCCAGCCTGGCGCGATCGAGGAAGCCGGCGTTGTCCGCCGTGACTCCGGCGAGGATGAACAGGACGCGGCTGGACGCGAGGACGTCGGCCAGCGACGCCGGCTCGGCCCCCTGCGCGCGCAGGAACCCGTCGGGCAGCCAGGGATCGTGGATGCGCACGCGGCCACCGAAGGGACGCAGCAGCGGCAGCAGGGCGCGGCCGAGACTGCCGAAGCCGATCAGCCCGAAGCCGGCACCGGAGAGCACGAAGCTCTCGCGATTTCCGCGACTGCCGTACACCTCGGTGCCGTCGCGCATCGCGCGGTCCCCCGCGGTGAGGCCGCGCGCGAGATCGAGCGCCGCGCCGAGCGCCCATTCGGCGACCGGCTGCGCGAAGACCGGACCGATGCCCAGCACATGGATGCCGCGCGCGAAGCAACCCGCGTAGTCGACGTTCTGGAGGAAGTTGCCCTCGACGTTGAACACCGCGCGCAGCCCCGGCGCGCGCGCCAGACGCTCGGCCGGAAGGTCGGTGTGGCCGATCACCGCCGCTGCCTCGGGCAGCCAGCGCTCGACCTCCGCCGCGGGGAGCTTCTCCGCATCGCGCCCGACGACGCGCGCCATCGCGTTCAGCCGCGTCCAGTCGAAGTCGGTGAAGATCTGCGCGCGCGGCCGCGGCAGCGGATCGAACAGGACGACGGGACGGCCGGTCACGTGCGCGGCGTCCCGACGACGAGCGGCGGCAGGCGCGTGTTCTGGGCCCTGAACCAGAGCTGCAGCTGGTAGCGCTCGGAGCGGCGCCCGTCCTCGGCGCGCGCCTCGAGCTGGCCGACATGCACGGCCAGGTCCGTGAAGCGGTAGGCGCCGCGCGCATCGGTGGTGGCGCGCCGCTTCTCCTGGTAGTTCACGAAGTTGCGCTCGAAGAAGATCACCGTCGCCCCGGCGACGGGCGCGCCGCGCGCGTCGCGGACCTCGCCTTCGATGATGCCGTCGTCGTTGGCGGCGACGTAGAGGTTCCAGGCGCCGACCAGCACCGCCAGGACGGCGGGCACGTAGACGAAGCGGTGGCGCAGCACGACGGACCAGTTCATCCCTTGGTCGCCCCCGAGGTGAGGCCGCGGATGAACTCCTTCTGCGCCATCAGGAAGATCGCCAGCCCGGGGACCAGCACCATGACCACGAACGCGTAGAGCGCGCCGGTGGTGTTCTCCAGCACGGAGAGGAACCGCGCGAGGCCGAGCGGAAGGGTCTGCATGTCGGACGTGCGGGTGACGATCAGCGGCCACATGAACGAGTTCCACGACCAGATGAAGGTCAGGATCACGTTGGTGGCGATCGCCGGCTTGGACAGCGGCAGCATGATGCGCACGACGATGCGCCACTCGGAGAGGCCGTCGATGCGCGCGGCGTCGATCAGCGACTTCGGCACCGCCTCGAAGCTCGCCTTGAAGATGAAGATGCAGATGATCGTCGAGAGCAGCGGCAGCGCGATGCCGAGATGGGTGTTGAGCGCACCGAGCCACGACGTGATCAGGTAGGCGGGGATGATCGTCGCCTGGAACGGGATCAGCATGCACGACAGCAGCAGCAGCACCACCCAGCGCCGGGCCGGGAAGTCCTTGGTCAGCGCGTAGCCGGCGGCCGTGTTGAACAGCAGGTTGCCGCAGATCGCCATCGCGGTGACGATCACCGAGTTGAGCAGGTAGCGCGTGAACGGGATCAGGTACCAGACGTCGACGTAATTGAAGAGGTGCGGGTCCTGCGGAAGGATCCGCGGCGGGTAGGCGTAGATGTTCTCGCCGGTGAGCGAGGTCTTCACGACCCAGTAGAACGGGATCAGCATCAGCGTGCAGACCGCGACCATGGTCGCGTGACGGGGCCAGGTCGGCGCGCGGCGCATCGACTCAGCGCTCCAAGGCGCCGGCGTTGCCGCCGGACAGGCGGTTCGCGAGCCAGGTCAGCACGATCAGCAGCAGGAACTGCACGACGGTCAGTGCCGCGGCATAGTCGAAGCGCGTCTGGCCGAAGCCCGACTTGTAGATGTGCGTGATCAGGAGCTCGGTCGCATGGCCGGGACCGCCGTTCGTCATCACGTAGATCAGGTCGAAGCTCGTGAACGAGTTCAGGATGCCGACGACGATGCAAAGGAAGATCGATGGGCGCAGCAGCGGCAGGGTGATGCGGAGGAACCGCGCCACCGGCGGCACGCCGTCGACCCGCGCCGCCTCGTAGAGGTGCTGCGGGATGCTCTGCAGCCCGGTCAGCAGGATGATCATGTAGAAGCCGAGCACCTGCCAGAACTCGGCGACGATGACGCAGGCGAGCGCGAGGTCGAAGCTCTGCAGGAACTTGATCGGCTCGTCGACGACGCCCGACGACCGCAGCACGTAGTTGATGAAGCCGCCGCGCTCGTCGTAGAGCCAGCGCCAGATGATGCCGACCGCCACCGTCATCAGCGGATAGGACGTGAAGACGATGGTGCGGTAGACCGCCGCGCCGCGCAGGTCCGAGTTCACCAGCAGCGCGATGCCCAACGCCACGGCGATCGCAATCGGCGAGCAGCCGATGAAGATCAGCGTGTTGGTCAGCGCCTCCCAGAACACGTCGTCGTCGAGCAGCATCTCCTCGTAGTGCTCGACGCCGATCCATTTCGCCGGCTTCAGCGGCGACCAGGAATGGAAGGAGAGCCAGAGGTTCCAGCCCAGCGGCAGGATCCGGTAGAGGAAGAAGATCGACAGCGCAGGCAGCAGGAAGGACGCGACGAGCGCGACCTCGCGCGTGCGCTTGCGGTGGATCCAGGAGGCTGCCGTCGACATCGGCATCGATCATCCCCTCGCGTCGCGCGACGCGCGGTCGGAGGTGAGGCCGCGCGACGCGAGGACGGCGAGGCCAGGCGCAGCGTCGGAAACCACCATCGACCTCCCCGTCGCGCGCCTCGCGCGCGCCGCCCCTCCTGTCCGGGCTTTCCGGACAGGAGGGGATGCCCGGTTCACGTCCGGCGCAGCTCGCGCGCCACGCGGCGCTCGGCGTCGGCGAGCGCGGTCTTGGCGTCCTTGCGGCCGAGCACCGCATTCTGGAACTCCGGCCAGAACGCGTCCTTGACCCGGCTGTCGTTCCCGAGGCGCCAGTTGCCGCACATCTTGTCCGTGTGCTCGAACTGCGTCTTGAGCACCGAGAAGGCCAGCGGATCCTCCTTCTGCAGGCGATCGAGCTGCGAATTGTCGACCGCCTTGTTGCCGGTCAGCACGCTGGCGGTGCGCGAGAACTTGTCGGCCACGTCGTTGTCGGTCAGGTACTTCACGAAATCCCAGGCGAGTTCCGGATTGCGCGAGCCCTTGGAGATGCCGAGGCCGTGCGAGTTCGGCGTCGCCCAGTTGCCCGGGACATGCGCGGCGCCGAGCGTGTCGGCGTTGATCCACGGGCCCTTGCCCTTGATCCAGAAATACGCCGGCGCGTGGGCATGCAGCATGCCGACATTGCCCGTCGCGAAGGCCTCGTTCGGCTCCACCCAGCGGCCGGTCCAGGAGATCGGGTTGATGGCGCCCGACTTCGTCGCCGCCGCCAGCTCCGTCAGCACGTCGGCGGCCTTCGGCGTGTTGAAGGTCGCGGTCTTGAGATCGGGCGACAGCAGGTCGATCCCGTTCATCATCATCAGCGGCCAGTAGAGCCAGTCGAAGTTGAGGGTCAGCAGCCCCGTCTTCTCGCCGCTGCGGATCTTGTTCGCGGCTGAAAGGACGTCGTTGAAGCTCGTCGGCGGACGGTCGAGTCCGACCTCCTTGAACCGCGTCTTGTTCCAGAACAGCAGCGTCTTCGAGACGTAATAGGGCACCATGTAGTTCTTGCCCTCGAACACCCAGTTCGAGAGGTAGTCGGCGTCGTAGCGCGACTTGACCGCGCCTTCCTTGCCGAGCAGCGGGGTAAGGTCGAGCAGCGCCCCCTGCCCCGCGTATTCGAGGCCGAGCGCGCCCTGGATGTCGATCACGTCCGGCGGCGTGCTGGCGGCGAGCTGGGTCTGGTAGAAGGCCGGCAGCTCGGGCCCCTTCTTGTCGATCCACTCGATCTCGACGCCGGGGCGCGTGGCCGTGAAGCCCTGGATCCACGACTTGATGTGGGATTCCAGGTGCACGAGGTTCCAGGTCAGGAACGCGATCTTCCTGGGCGCCTGGGCGATCGCCGGCGCGCCGAAGGCGGCCGCGGCCGATGCCGCCGCCGCGGATGTCAGGACTTGTCTGCGCTTCATCGTCTCCTCCCGGGTTGATCGCCGGGGCCCGTCGACGGCCACGCGACGTCTCGCGCGATCATGCGACGCGATGTCGTCGGCTGTCGATAGCGGCACCGCTAGGTTGCGATGACGATCGCGGCGCTCGCGCAAGGCCGCTCCGCGCGACCCGCGGTCAGCCGTGCTCCCTCCGGATCCTCGTTGCTCGCCCGCCCCCGGGAAGCCATGGTGGCCGAACCAGTGATCCGCAGGGGGACCCCATGAAGCCCATGCACGTCGCGGCCACCCTTCTCGCATTCGTACCGCCGATGCTCGCCCAGGCGGCCCCGACCCTCGTGGACGATTTCTATACCCCCGATGCCGCCGTGTTCACGGTTGCCGCACCGGGCTTCCTCGCCAACGACTTTTCAGCGGTCGGGGGACTCGTCGCGACATTGATCATTCCGGGAGGGTTGCAAGGCACAGTGGTCGCGTTCCCCAACGGTAGCTTCACGTTCACGCCCACCTCCGGCCTCGCAAGCGATACGAGCTTCCAATACCGCGCGACCGACAATTCGGGCGGCACGAGCACCGCGACTGTGACGTTCAATATGACGTCGACGCTGCCGGTCGCGAGGCCCGACAGCTTCACGCTGACGACGCCGGTGCTCAATGTGCCCGCGGCAACCGGATTCCTCGTCAACGACACCGGCGGCATTGGCGCACTGACAGCCACGCTGATCACGGACGCCGCGGATCACGGAACGCTCGTCGCGTTTCCAGATGGCCGCTTCACCTATACGCCGAACTCCGGCTTCGCAGGAATCGACGCCTTCACGTACAGGATGAGAGACGCGCTCGGTCGCACCGGCGAAGCGACCGTCACGATCGACGCAAGCACCAACCTCCCCGTCGCGAATCCTGACAACTACACGCTGACGACGCCGGTGCTCAATGTGCCGGCGGCAACCGGATTCCTCGTCAACGACACCGGCGGCATCGGCGCACTGACAGCCACGCTGATCACGGACGCCGCGGATCACGGAACGCTCGTCGCATTCCCGGATGGGCACTTCACTTATACGCCGAACTCCGGCTTCGCAGGAATCGACGCGTTCACGTACAGGATGATGGACGCTGTCGGCCGCACCAGCGAGGCGATCGTCACGATCGATGCCAGTACCGACCTCCCGGTCGCCGTCAGCGACGTGTACGACGTGATGCCCGACCTGGTGTTCAATGTCGCACTTCCCGGGTTCCTCGCGAACGACACCGGCGGTATCGGCGCGCTGAAGGCAACCCTGATTTCCGACGCTGTCGACCATGGATCGCTGTTGGCGTTCCCCGACGGCCATTTCACCTATACGCCAAATCTCGGGTTCATCGGCGTCGACTCGTTCAAGTATCGGATGGCCGACGAGGTCGGGCGCACCGCCGAGGCGATCGTGCGGCTGCTCGTGGGCGTCGAGGATCCGGATCCGCCGACCCCGGTGACGCCGGCGCCGGAGCCGGGCACGCTCGCGCTGTTGCTCGCCGGCGCCTCCGCTGCGATCGGATCGGCCCGTCGGCGCGACGCGCGCTGACGGCGCCGCGCCGTCACAGACGGCGTCCGGTCGCCTTGTCGAAGAGATGCAGATTGCCGGGCTCGGCGCCGAGCGCGACCGGCTCGCCGGCGCGCCGGACCAGCCGCGGCGGCAGCCGCGCGATCAGCGGCGTGCCCGCGATGTCGAGCGAGACCATCGTGTCGGAACCCAGCGGTTCGACCACCACGGCGCGGCCCTGAAGGATCGCGGCACCGCCGGACGCCGGATGGAGATGCTCCGGGCGGACGCCCAGAAGGATCTCGCCCGTCGCCGCGGCGCCGCGGCGCGCAAGCGATGACGGCATCGCCAGGAGCTGGCCGTCGCCGAGCGTGATGCGGCCGTCGCCGTCGAGCCGGCCGGGCAGCAGGTTCATCGGCGGCGCGCCGATGAAGCTCGCCACGAAGATCGTCGCCGGCGTCTCGTAGACCTCCTCGGGCGTGCCGATCTGCTCGATCACGCCGTGGTTGAGGATCACGATGCGGTCGGCGAGCGTCATCGCCTCGACCTGGTCGTGCGTCACATAGATGGTCGTCGTCGCCACGCGCTCGCGCAGCCGCTTGATCTCGGTGCGCATCTGCACGCGCAGCTTGGCATCGAGGTTGGACAGCGGCTCGTCGAACAGGAAGACCTTCGGATCGCGCACGATGGCGCGCCCCATCGCCACGCGCTGGCGCTGGCCGCCGGAGAGCTGGCGCGGCATGCGCGCGACCAGCGGCTCGATCTCGAGGATCCGAGCCGCCGCCTCGACGCGCCGCCGGATCTCGTCCTTCGCCACACCGCGATAGCGCAGCGAGAAAGCCATGTTCTCGAACACGGTCATGTGCGGGTAGAGCGCGTAGTCCTGGAACACCATCGCGATGTCGCGGTCCTTCGGGTCGAGCTCGTTGACGACGCGCCCGTCGATCGCGATCTCGCCCGACGTGATCTCCTCGAGCCCGGCGATCATCCGCAGCAGCGTGCTCTTGCCGCAGCCCGAGGGGCCGACGAAGACGACGAACTCGCGGTCGGCGATGTCGAGATCGACGCCGTGGACGACCTCGAGGTCGCCGTAGGCCTTGCGCACCGAACGCAGCGTGACGCCCGCCATCCGCCCCTCACCCCGCCGCCTTGGCGAGAACGCGCGCCCTGCGCAGATCCATCGCGCGCGCATGGGCGGCGATCGTCGCGGGATCGTCGGCCGCCGCCGGCGGCCGCTCGAGCTCGAAATGGCCATGGCGGTCGACGCCGCGCGCGAGGAGCGCGCTCGCGGCCCCCTCGCGCACCCGCATCGACGGCTCGAAATAGCGCACGACGTAGCCGATCCTGCGCCGGTCCGAGGCGTTCGCGTCGGAGGCATGCATCAGGTCGAGCGCGTGCAGCGACATCTGCCCGGCCTTCAGCGCGACGCTCACGGCCCGGCCCTCGTCGACGCCTTCGATCGTCTCGCCGAGCGAGACCAGGTTGTCGGGGTTGGCGATGAACCGGTGCGTGACGAGACCGTCGTGATGGCTGCCCGGGATGAACTTCATCGAGGCGTTGCCGGGATCGACGTCGGTGATCGCGATCCAGGCGCTGACCAGCTCGCCGCCTTCCACGCCGTAGGTGATGGAGTCCTGGTGCCAGGAGACGAAGGCCGCGTCGCGCGCGTCCTTGATGAAGAAGGCCGAGGCCCAGACCATGATGTCCGGACCGATCACCGCCTCGACCGCGTCGAGGATCCGGGGATGGCGCACGATCCGGTCGAGCTCGGGATGGAGAAGATGCGGCTTGAAGCGCAGCAGCTCGCGCCGCTCGCGCGCCGGCACGCCCGCATGACGGCACTCGAAGTCAGCGAGCCAGTCGCGCGCCGCCGCGACCTCGGCGGCATCGAGCGCGTCCACGGGAAAGAGGTACCCGTCCGCCCGGTAGCGGGCGGCGTCCGCAGCCGACACCTCGCGATGCTTAGCCATCGCCGTTTCCCCCGCGAGGCGGCCGCACCGGTCCGCTCCCGTCCCCTGCACTTACACGATGCGTCCGGGCAAGTCGACGGCGCGGCGCTCACCAGGCGAGCGGCGCGCCGTCGTAGTTGTAGAACTGCCCGGTGTCGTGGGCGCCGAGCCGACCGATGATGCGGCGCATCCCTGCGACCGAATCCTCGACCGCGACCGGCGCATCGGGCTCGGCCGTGCGTGCCCAACCGGGATGCAGCGCCACCACCCGGACTCCGCGCCCCGCGAGGTCGAGGGCGAGGCTGCGCACGATCGCGTTCAGCCCCGCCTTGGACGCGCGATAGCCGTAGTGCCCGCCCGTCAGGTTCAGGCTGATCGCGCCCATGCGGCTCGAGACGATCGCGATGCGCCGCAGCTTGCTGGCGGCGACGTTGCCCGCGAAGGTCTCGCAGAGCTTCATCGGCCCGACGGTGTTCACCTCGTACATCTGCCGGAAGTAGTCGTAGTCGATCTCCCCGAGCCGCCGGATGTCGAGGCCGATGCCGGCATTGCTCAGCAGCACGTCGATCGGCCGGTCGCCGAGATGCGCCTTGAGCGCCTCGATCTGGTGGAAGCGCGTGACGTCGAGCTGGGCGTGCGACATCAGCCTGCCGCCCTCGTCGTCGCCGATGCGGTTGGCATGGTCGAGATAGGTCGCGATCACGTGCCAACCGTCGCGGGCGTATTGCATCGCGAACTCGCGGCCCAGCCCGGTGTCGCAGCCGGTTATCAGCACGGTGAAGTCCTCGGCCATGATGCGTACCTTCATTCGCGGGTTGCGGCACGCGCCGGCGCAGCGCCGCCCCGCGTTGCGTGCGGGCGGGCATGCGGCCCCGACGTCGACGAGAGCCTAGCGACGCCGGACCCGGACACGCCACACTCTCGACGTCGCAGGCCCTGACGGAGGAACACGATGCGCATCGGACTGGCCGGGTACGGCGCTTGGGGGCGGATGCATGCCGGCGCGATGCGCCGCATCCCGGAGATCACCCTCGGCGCCATCCTCTGCAACGGCGACGAGTCCGCGCGGGCCGCGGCGGCGGACCATCCCGGCGTCCCGATCCACCGCTCCCTCGACGCCCTGCTGCACGACCCCGCGATCGACCTCGTCGACATCGTCGCGCCGAACCACCTGCACGCGGCGATGACTCTCGCCGCGATCGACGCGGGCAAGCACGTGCTCGTCGAGAAGCCGATGGCGACGACGCTCGACGACGCGGACCGCGTGGTCGCGGCGGCGGAGCGCTCGGGACTCTATGTCGCCGTCGGCCTCGAACTCCACGTCTCCAGGCAATGGGCGAAGGTCCGGGACCTGATCGCGGACGGCGCGATCGGCACCGTGCGCTACGCCAACCTCACGCTGTTCCGGCGCCCCTTCCGCCCGGGATCGGGCAACTGGCGCCGGACCAGCGACCAGGTCGGCTCCTGGATCCTGGAGGAGCCGATCCACTACGTCGACCTGCTGCTGTGGTACTTCCGCGAGCGCGGCCTGCCGGTCGAGATCGCCGCCGATGCCGTGCCGTCGCCGCTGGGGCGAGGCATGCACGACGCCTTCACCTGCCGCCTGCGCTTCGCCGACGGCGCCTATGCCGTCTTCTCGCAATGCGTCGCGGGATTCGAGCACACGCTCGCCCTCGAGATCGCCGGCGACCGGGGCGCGCTGCGGACCTGGTGGGCCGGGGCGATGGACCGCACCACGACGCCGAGCTTCGAGCTCAAGCTGCACCGCGCCGGCGCCGCGGAGGCGGAGACGATCGCGATCGAGAGCTCCGGCGAGGTGTTCGAGCTCGAGGAGCAGCTCCGCCGCCTCGTCGCCGACGTGCCGGCGCGCCGGCCGCTCGTCTCGCCGCGCGCCGCGCTGCCGAGCCTGCGCATCTGCCTCGAGGCCGAGCGCGCGCTGGCGGAACGGCGCGCGATCCCGCTCGCCTGGAGCTGAGCGTCTCTCCTATTCTGCCCGCGATCCCGCCCCAGGAAGCCGGCCCGCCGCGCGCCGGCCCGCCATCCCGACGCCCGGAGGTTGCATGTCTCGCGAAGCCGCCATCGCCCGCGCCACCCGCTACTACGACGACGGCTCGTTCATCGCCGATCTCGCGCGCCGCGTGGCGATCAAGACCGAGAGCCAGATACCGGCCTCGCATCCGTTCTTGCGGACCTACCTGACCGACGAGATCGGGCCGTGCCTCGCCCGGCTCGGCTACGACAACAAGGTGATCGACAACCCCGTCAAGGGCGGCGGGCCGTTCCTGGTCGCGACGCGGACCGAGGACGCGAAGCTGCCGACGGTGCTGACCTACGGCCACGGCGACGTCATCCGCGGCCTCGAGCCGCAATGGACCAAGGGCGAAGGCCCGTGGGTGCTCAAGAAGGACGGCAACCGCTATTACGGCCGCGGCACCGCCGACAACAAGTCGCAGCACTCGATCAACATGACCGCGATCGAGATGGTGCTGAAGGAGCGCGGCAAGCTGGGCTTCAACTCGATCTTCATGATCGACACCAGCGAGGAGATCGGCTCGCCCGGCCTCCACGAGTTCGCGGCGCAGTACAAGAACCTGCTGAAGTCCGATCTCCTGATCGGTTCGGACGGCCCGCGCCTCGCGCCCGACCGGCCGACGATCTTCATGGGCACGCGCGGCGCCTTGAACTTCGACCTCACCGTCGACCTGCGCGAGGGCGGGCACCACTCCGGCAACTGGGGCGGCCTGCTCGCCAATCCTGCGGTGCTGTTGAGCCACGCCATCGCCAGCATCATCGACCGCGACGGCCACGTTCTCGCGCGCGAGATCCTGCCGCAGGCGATCCCCAACTCCGTGCGCCACGCGCTCGCCGACCTCGTTGTCGATCCCGGCCCCGACGGCCCGACGATCGACGAGTGGTGGGGCGAACGCGGCTTCACCCAGGCCGAGAAGGTCTTCGGCTGGAACACCTTCGAGGTGCTGGCGATGGTGACCGGCAATCCCGACCGCCCGGTCAATGCCGTCCCCCCGCGCGCCAAGGCGCATTGCCAGATCCGTTTCACCATCGACAAGGACCCGAACACCTTCCTGCCCGCGCTGCGCAAGCATCTCCAGGCGAAGGGCTTCGGCATGGTCAAGGTCAGCGAGCCGAGCCACACGGTGATGAACGCCACGCGCCTCGACCCCGACCATCCCTACGTCCAGTGGGCGGTCGCCTCGGTGGCGAAGACGATGGGCGCCAGGCCGGCCGTCGTCCCCAATCTCGGCGGCTCGCTGCCCAACGACGTCTTCACAGACATCATCGGCGTGCCGACGCTGTGGTTCCCGCACTCCTACGCCAGCTGCTCCCAGCATGCCCCTGACGAGCACGTTCTCGAGCACATCATGCGCGAGGGCCTGCAGATGATGACCGGCGTGTTCTGGGACATGGGCGAGAATCCGCCGACACGGGCATGAGGCGCGCTGTCGTCGTCACCGCGTGCTCATGATCGTGGTCGAAGGCAACGACAGCGACGTGGCGCCGGCATCCGGCGTCCGGGCCGCCTCGCCCGCCACTGCGGCGCCGGACGACGCGAGTCCAGCGGCGACGCCGAGCTTGCCGACCTCGTCGACAAGGCGACGGAACTCCGAATCCGCCTGACGCGCCGACTCGAAAAGCTGGAGCGCGTCGCGGCCGTCGTCCGACAATCGGCCCGACGACACGGCGCGATTGAGGACGGCGGCTCCGAAGGCCTTCTCGAACTCCTTGCGGCGCTGATCCTCCAGGTAGCCGCCGCGCAGGAATGCGGCCACGACGGCGGCGCGTCGCTGATCCATCGGCGGCAACGCGATCTGCCTCAAGGCGGACGCGGCGGCGCCGGCACCCGCGCCACTCACGCCGTCCTCGGCGACGGTGACCTTGGCGCGGGCCAGCGCCGCCTTGACGTAGCCCTCGATCGCGCTGGGCGTGCAGAAGGACGCGTAGATCCCGACCAGTCGACGCGCCGCGAGGCGGTCGCCGGGGAGCTGGGAGCCGGCACCCGCCGAGATCTCCTTCAGCTGCGCCAGCACGGTCTGGGTGCTCTGCGCCTGGGCGTAGCTCTGCATCGCCTCGTTGGTAAGCCGCTTCAGCTCCTCGGCGACCGGCACGAAGAGAAGGTTGTCCTGCACATTGTTGATGCTCAGGTCCGCCGCGGCGAAGCCTGCCGCGACGATCGCGATCGCCTTTGCGGTCGCGTCGACGATCCCGAGGATCGCAGCGGTCGAGCCGCCGACGATGGCGATCTGGTTGCGGGTCGTCTGGACGTCGCGACGCAGCAAGGCAAGCAGATCGAAATACCGGTGACAGTCGGAACGCACCTTCTCCATTCCGGCGACCGCATAGGAGTAGGCGTCCTTGCCCGACCCGAGCGAGTCCTCGAACTCCCGGAGCGACCGGGTCACGGCCGCCGGGGTCGGCTCCTGGATGCCACCGCTGCGCCGATAGATGTTTTCCCCGATCTCGGCGAGCTGGCATCCTGACAGCGCCGAGGCCACGACAAGCGCCGAACCCAACCGCCGTCCAAATCCGTCGTTCATTGCCGCCTCCGTCCGCATGCCGACCATCGATCCCGAAAGACTAGGACCCGCCGGATCGCGCCGCGCGTCGATCGGTTCACCCTTTCGGGCGAGCTCGATCGGTTGCCCTGCCTCCCGGACTCGACTCGGTCCGCGATGTGCCGCATGAGTGGCCGATCTCAACGAGGAGCACGTCGATGAAGAACATGTTCAACCTCACCGGCCGCGTCGCGATCGTCACCGGCGGCAACGGCGGGATCGGGCTGGGGATGGCGCGCGGGCTCGCGAGCCACGGCGCGACGATCGTGGTCGCGGCACGCAAGGCGGAGAAGTCGGAGGCGGCGGCGAAGGAACTCGCCGGGCTCGGGGCGAAGGCCACCGTCTTCGCCGTCGACGTCAAGGACGAGGGCCAGGTCAAGGCGATGATCGCCGACACCGTGAAGCGCCACGGCCGCCTCGACATCCTGATCAACAACGCCGGCATCAACGTCCGCAAGCCGCCGCACGAGATCAACGTCGCGGAGTGGCGCGAGGTGATGGAGACGAACCTGACCTCCGCCTTCATGGCGAGCCAGGCGGCCTATCCGGTGATGAAGGCGGCCGGCGGCGGCAAGATCGTCAACATCGGCTCGATGATGTCGATCTTCGGCGCGCCCTTCGTGCCGGCCTACGCGGCGAGCAAGGGCGGCATCGTGCAGTTCACCAAGGTCTGCGCGAACTCCTGGGCGAAGGACAACATCCAGGTGAACGCGGTGCTGCCCGGCTGGATCGACACCGATCTCACGCGCCAGGGCCGCGCGCAGATCAAGGGCCTCAACGAGCGCGTGCTCGAGCGCACGCCCGTCGGCCGCTGGGGCGTGCCCGACGATCTCGCCGGCATCGCGGTGTTCCTGTGCGGCCCGGCCTCGGACTTCGTGACCGGCACGGCGATCCCGGTCGACGGCGGCTACTCGATCAACGGCTGAGGAGCGGGATCTCGTGGCCAGCGCGGCGACGCGGCTCCATCCGGCGCGCGAGGGCCGGGATCCGCGCGATCCGGTCCTCAGGACCGGATCGCCCCCCGCCGCGCCGCGTGGCGGCGTCACGCCGGCGAGGCTCGCATGAGCGAAACGCCGCGGCGTCCCGACGGCCGTCCGATCCTATGCGGCAACTGGGCGACGCTGCTGCTGCCGATCCAGGCCGACGACCGGATCGACTTCGGCGCGCTCGATGCGGAGCTCGATCGGATCGTCGCCGCGCGGGTCGACGGCGTGTACTCGAACGGCACCGCCGGCGAGTTCCACAACCAGACCGAGGACGAGTTCGAGCGCATCCAGGCGATGATGGCCGCGAAATGCTCGGCCGCCGGCCTGCCCTTCGCCATCGGCGCCTGCCATCCCGACCCGACGGTCTCCGGCATGCGCGTGCGCACGGCCGCACGGCTCCGGCCGGCCGCGATCCAGGTGATCCTGCCGGATTGGTGGCCGCCCACCGACGCGGAGGTCGTCGACTTCCTCGCGATGATGGCCGAGGCCGCCGGGGGCGTGCCGCTGATCCTCTACAATCCGCCCCACGCGAAGCGCGTCCTCGCGCCCGCGACTCTCGGCGCGCTGGCCGCCGCCGTTCCGGCCGTCCGCGCCGCCAAGATCGCCGACGGCGATCCGCAGTGGTACGCGCAGGCGCGCCGGCATCTCGCGGGACTCGCGCTGTTCCTGCCCGGCCATCATCTCGCGACGGGCATGCGCGAAGGCGTGGCCGCCGGATCGTTCTCGAACGTGGCCTGTCTGAGCCCGGCGGGCGCGCAGCGCTGGACCGACTCGATGGCCCGGAATCCCGACGCCGCGCTCCTCGTCGAGCGGCGGCTCCGCGACTTCATGGATCGGCACATCGTCCCGCTGCAGCGCGCCCACGGCTACTCGAACGGCGCGCTGGACAAGCTGCTTGCGGCCATCGGCGACTGGGCGCCCGTCGGAACGCGGCTTCGTCGTCCTTATCGCTGGATCCCCGCGGACGAGGCCGTCCGGCTGCGGCCGATCGCGCGGGCGATGCTGCCCGAGATCCTTGGCGACGACGTCGCGGCGCGCGCCTAGACGATGGTCGGGGCCGCGGCGGGCGCGGATGCCGTCGCCGCGATCGGCATCGAGGCCGTCGCGTCGGCATCGCATGCCAGGGCCAGCAGCCGGGTCGCCGCGAAGGAATCGAGCGCGCCGCCGCGGCTCGCGCGCCGCCGCGCGATCATATCGTTCGCCAGTCCGGGACGCTGCGCGCGCAGGGCAGCCTCGATCGCGAAGCGCAGGAACAGGTCGCGCTGGGCGTTGCTGCCGCCGAGCCATGGAAGCCGTCCCTCCGCCGCCGCGAAGAGCGCCGCGGCATCCTCGTAGCGGGCGGCCTGGAACGCCTCGAGCGCGCGCGCGAGCGCCAGACCCGGGTGTCGCGCGACGCGATCCATGTCGCCACCGCCGCGAATCGCCGCGCGCCGCAGCGCCGCGACCAGCGCGCCGGCGGCCGCCGGTCGCCCGCTGCGCAGCAGCGCCACGAGATAGTGCAGACGCGCGAAGACCACGGCGTCGTCCTCGATGCGCGCCGCCGCGAGCGCCGCGAGCTCCTCCCAGCGTGCGCCGACGGCGACGCCCTCGAGCTCGAGCCGGACCAGCAGCGACACGGCGTTGGCGACATCGCGGAAATCGTCGGTGCGCTCCGCGCGCACCGCCTCGTCGTAGAGTTCCAACGCGCGCGCGTGCCGTCCCTGCTCGATCTCGAACAGCGCGAGATGCCACCAGAGGTGAAAGCGCAGGTTGCCGCAGCCGAGCCAGCCCGGCCGCTGCTGCTCGATCCAGCGTGCACCCGCCGGCGCCCGGCCGGTCATCTCGTGGACGTGCGCGACGGCATGGATCGCCCAGACGTCGTCGGCATTGCGCTCGACCGCCGCGCGCGCCCAGTGCTCGGCCGCGCGGTACTCGCCGAGTTCCTCGCGCGCGAAGGCGGCGCAGCCCAGCACGTAGCCGCGCCCGGGATGATCGTCGCCGATCGTCTCGAGCGCCGCGAGCGCGGCGCGGCGCATGCCGGCGGCATCGCCGGCCATGAAGCGCAGCTGGTGCGCGAGCTTGACCGCGACGACGTCGCCGGGTCCCGCCGCGTGCCAGGCATCGAGCCGCTCCGCCGCCCGCACGGCGCTGCCGCCGAGCCAGGCCTCGAGCGCGCCGGCGAATGCCGCTCCGCGCGGCTCGTCGGCAGCCCCCGTCCGCAACGTCGCGGCGCGCACGGCATGGGCGCGCGCCGCGGGAACGAGCTCGGCGCGACCGGCGACGAGCAGCACGAGGCCGCGGACCGCCTCGATCAGCGCGCAATCGGGATCGCGCGCCTGCGCGCGCTGGAGCGCGGGGCCCACGCCCGAGCCATGGGCGAGGATGGCGTGCGCCGCGCCGTTCCATTCGCGCAACGCCTCGGCATCCGAAGACGGGAAGGGCGATCCGAAGCGATCGAGTGCAGCCATGACGCGGGCCTCCGTGACGACGACGGTGCCAGCATGGGCGCGGACCGGCGCGATCGAAGCTGACGTCCGCGTGAAGCGCATCAAAGCGCCGTGATCGATCAAGAGCGCGTGAGGTCCGGCCCCGGACGCCGGCGATCCCGCGCTCAGGCGATCGGCGGCCGCCGCGCGAGGGCGCCCTCGTGCTCGAGCAGCCAGCGCTTGCGCGCCACCCCGCCGCCATACCCCGTCAGCTGGCCGTCGGCGCCGACGACGCGATGACACGGCACGACGATCGCGATGGGGTTGGCGCCGTTGGCCAGTCCGACCGCGCGCGTGGCCGTCGGCTGGCCGAATCCCCGCGCCAGCGCCCCGTAGCTCGTGGTCGTCCCGCAGGGGATGGCGCGCAATGCCGCCCAGACGCGGCGTTGGAACGGCGTTCCGCCGCCATCCGCGGGGATGTCGTCGATCGCCCGCCCGTCGCCGCGGAAATACGCCGCGAGGCGATCGCGAATTCCGAGCGGATCGCCGCCGGTGAACGTCGCCTCGCCGAAGCGGCGGCGAAGTGCGGCCGCGATCCGGTCGGGCGCATCGGCGAATTCGAGAACGAGCAGCGACTTGCCGTCACCGACCATCAGCATCTCGCCGAGCGGCGTCTCGATCGTCTGCCGGAACAGCGACTCCGCGCGCGGCGCCGCCATGGCTCGTCACCAGCCGAGCATGGCGCTCACGCCCTGGATCGCAGGGATCGCGAGCAGCGCCTGCAGGATCGCAAGGACGACGAAGCCGGCCGCCAGCCAGCGCGCCCCGTCCATCCATGTCAGCGCAGCCTTTGCGCCAAGCGCCACGGCGCCGAGCGGCAGCGCGACCGCCGCGACCGCCATCGTCACTTTGTCCCCGACCGGAGGGTTCGCGAGGGACGCCGCGACTCCGGCGGCGATCGACACGGCGATGATCGCCACGATGAGGGCGATGCGCCCGCCCGACATCCGCTCGTTGGCCATTGCCACCCCTCGTCCCTGGCGTGTCCGGCGCCCAGAGTGGCGCGCCGGCGGGCGACATGCCAAGCCGCAAGGCACGTCGTTCCGCGCGAGCGCCGCGACGGGGCGGCGGGCCGGCGGGGCCGCGAGGCGCATTGACACGGCCGCGCGGGTGTCGTGCACTTGCATATCGGTCGATAGGTTTGTGAACGCCACGCCGAGGGGGAGTGCAGTCGTGCAGAAGCGGCGCCGCAACGTCGAGCGTTCGGCACAGACGCGCGCGCAGCTCATCGAGGGCGCGATCGCGGCGCTGTGCGAGCGGGGCTATGCCCGCAGCACCACGGCGCTGATCGCGGCGCGCGCGGGCGTGACGACGGGCGCGCTGCACCACCATTTCCCGACCAAGGAGGATCTCCTCGTCGCGGTGCTCGACCGGCTCTCCGCCGACGTGTCGGCCCAGGCCGGCGACGTCTTCGCCTTTTCGGGCCGCGTCGGCGGCGACACCGAGCGCGCGGTCCGCCGCCTGTGGACCGTCTACGGCGCGCCCCGCTACCGCGCCGCCTGGGAGATCATCATCGGGACGAACAAGGATCCGGCCATGCGCGCGCGCATGACGCGCCAGCGGGAGGAGTCGATGAACGGCCTGATCGCGCGGTGGTTCGCCGACCGTCAGCTCGGCCGGCGCGAGCAGGAGCTCGTCGCCGCAGCGCTGCAGTCCATGCTGATCGCCATCCGCGGCCTGTTCCTCGAGACCTATCTCGACTTCCCGGCCGCCTATTACGAGCGCCAGCTCGCGCTGCTGTCGCGCACCGTGGCCGCCCAGCTCGAGGAGGTGCTCGGTCCGCGCTGGCGCACGCCGCGACCGCGCGCCCGCGCCGCCTGACACCGCCTTAAGATCCCGTCCATGTCATCCACGCCACGCGAACAGGGAGACCCTCGATGAAGACTGACCTCTCACGCCGTTCGATCCTCGCCGCCGGCGCCACCACCGCCGCCCTCGCGGCCGCGGCGCCCGACGCCCGCGCGCAGGCAGCCGGCGACCGCATCCGCAAGATCGTCCTGATCTCCTGGCCGCAGGGCCAGAACCCCCAGGGCTTCCAGGCTTCGCAGCTGATCGCGCAGGAGTGGCGCAAGCTCGGCCTCGAGGTCGAGGTCCGGCCGCTGCCGTGGCCGCAGCACATCCAGATCGTCTGGAACGAGCGCCAGCGCTGGGACACGACGATGTGGCGCATGGTCGGGCGCTCCGAGCGCAGCGACCCGGACGAGATCGTCTACAACCTCTACCACTCCGCCAATGCCGAGAAGGGCTTCAACTTCATCGGCTACAACAACCCCGACTACGACAAGCTCGTGGTCGCGCAGCGCCAGGCCACCGACCAGGCCAAGCGCAAGCAGCTCGTCGTCGAGGCGCAGCGCATGGTCGACCGCGACCAGGCCCAGGCCTTCCTGGTCCACCCGTCCCACGTGAAGGCGTTCAACAAGAACGTCTGGGACGAGACCACGATCCTGAACCAGAGCGGCATCGGCATCCGCAACTTCTGGACCTTCATCCGCGCCGCGCCGAAGGGCGACAAGAAGGAGATGGTGCTCAACGCGGGCGAGCCCGTGCTGTCGATCAATCCACTCTACATCGCGGGCGGTACGAGTTCGTGGTGCACCGAGCTGATCTGGGACCGCCTCGCGCGCGTCGGGCTCGACGGCCTGCCGGAGCCGTGGTCGGCGGAGAAGATCGCCTGGGTGAACGACACCACCCTCGACGTCACCATCCGGCCCGGCCAGACCTGGCACGACGGACGGCCGGTGACTGCCGAGGACGTCATGTACTCCTTCGAGGCGCCGGCGATCGAGAACAAGGTGCCGATGTACAAGCCGTTCGTCGCCGACATCGCGAAGATGGAGAAGACGGGCGAGAACGGCGTGCGCTTCACGCTCAAGGCGCCGAACGCCGCCTTCGTCACGGCCTCGCTGGCGAAGATCAACATCATCCCCAAGCACATCTGGGAACCGGTGATGAAGGAGCTGCTCGGCAAGCCCGAGAACGCCGAGGCGCTGCCCAACCCGTCGCCCGTGGGCTCCGGGCCCTTCAAGCTCGCCCGCGCCCGCGGCCAGGAGGAGATCGTCCTCGACCGCAACGACAAGCACTGGGCGGCGCCGAAGATGGAGCGCTGGATCCTGCGCATCGTCCCGAACCCCGAGGCGACGCTGGGCATGCTGCGGAGCGGCGAGATCAACTTCCTCGCCGATTACGGCGGCGATCCGGAGGTGCTCGAGAAGCTGGTGAAGGACAACCCGCAGATCACCATGAAGCAGGAGGTCGACATCGGGTTCGAGTACGCGGCCTTCAATCTCCGCCGCGCGCCCTTCAGCGACCCGAACTTCCGCCGCGCCCTGTCCCTGGCGATCGATCGCAATGTCATGGTCCAGGCGGCGTGGAACGGCTACGCGGTGAAGGCCAACTCGCCGGTCTCGCCGGCGCTGAAGTTCTGGCACGACGACGAGGTCGACAAGCTCCAGACCGGTCTGCAGCGGGCCAAGGACCTGCTCGACAAGAGCGGCTACAAGCTCGTCGGCAACCGGCTCCACTACCCGGCCGGCGTCAAGGAGACGCTGACCGCGGTCGAGTGAGCGTGACACGCGCATCCACGCGCCGCGCCCCTCCCGTCCGCCGCCGGCGGGCGGGAGGGGCGTAGCCTTCATCGCGACGCCATGCGGTTCATCACCCAGCGCCTGTTCCACAGCCTGTTCGTGCTGTGGGCGGTCGTGACGATCCTGTTCCTGATGTTCCGGCTCATGCCGGGCGACCCGATGGCGGCCTATATCAGCGAGGCCCTCACCGAGGAGTCGCAGAACGCGATCCGTCAGCAGTTCGGCCTCGACCAGCCGCTGTGGCGGCAATACCTGATCTATCTCGCCAATCTCGCCCGCGGCGAGCTCGGCATGTCGTTCCACGCCCGCCAGCCCGTGATCGAGATCATCCTCGGCGCGCTGCCCAACACGGTCGCCCTCACCGTCACCGGGCTCGTGCTCGCCTACGCGTTCGGCGTGGTCGCCGGAGCCTTCCTCGCCTGGAAGCGCGGCACCTGGATCGAGGGCGTCGCCATCCCGATCGTGCTCGGCACGCGCGCTGCGCCGGAGTTCTGGGTCGGCATGGTGCTCCTCGCGATCTTCAGCTTCACCCTGGGCTGGTTCCCGTCGGGCGGCGCGAACAGCGCGGGCATGTTCTACAAGGGCGAGCTCGACCGCATGACCTCGCTCGACTTCCTGCACCACCTCGTCCTGCCCGCCTTCACGCTCGCGCTGTACCTGCAGGGGTTGCCGCTTCTGCTGATGCGTTCGACCATGCTCGAGGTCATGCACGAGGACTTCGTCACCATGGCCCGCATGAAGGGCCTGTCGGAGTGGCGCATCGTGCTCGCCCACGCCGCGCGCAACGCGCTGCTGCCCGTCGTCACCGCCTTCGCGCTCAGCCTCGGCGCGCTGATCGGCGGCAACGTCGTGGTCGAGCTCGTGTTCAGCTGGCCCGGGCTCGGCCGCATCCTGGTCAACGCCGTGATGGCGAGCGACTACCCGGTCGCCCAGGGGGCCTTCTTTCTCGTCGCCCTCGCGCTGATCGCCATGAACTTCGTCGCCGATCTCCTCTATGCCGTCCTCGATCCGCGGGTGGGTCATGCGCGCGCCGGCTGAACCGCGCGAGGTCGCGATCGAGATCCGCGCCGCGCCGCGCGAGAGCCTGCCGCGCCGGCTGTTGCGCCTCGCCGTCAGCGACCGGTTCGCGTCGGCCGGGCTCGTCATCTATGCCGCCTTCATCCTCGTGGCGCTGTTCGCCGACCAGATCGCCACCCACGACCCGCTCGAGATCCTGTTCCGCGCCAACGGCCGCGTCGCCGCGAACATGGCGCCGGACGGCACCTTCCTGCTCGGCACGACCAATCTCGGCCGCGACGTCTTCTCGCAGACCGTCTACGGCGCGCGCAGCGCGCTGATCGTCGGGCTGAGCGCGGCGGTGATCGTCGTCGTGATCGGCACGATCGTCGGCCTGCTCGCCGGCTATTTCGGGCGCTGGATCGACACCGCGCTGATGCGGCTGGCGGACATCGCGCTCGCGATCCCCTTCCTGCCCTTCGTCATCGTGCTCACCGCCTTCCTGCGGCCGAGCACGAAGAACGTCGTCATCGCCGTCGCCTGCCTGCTCTGGGCCAACACCGCGCGCGTCGTGCGCGCCCAGGTCCTGACCGTGCGCGAGCGCGCCTACGTCGAGGCCGCCCGCGTCACCGGGGCGAGCGACATGCGCATCATCTTCAGCCACGTCGCGCCGAACATCCTGCCGATCTCCTTCCTCTACGGCTCGATCGTGATCGGCTGGGCGATCTTCGCCGAGGCGACCGTCAGCTTCATCGGCCTCGGCCCGACCGACACCGTGTCGTGGGGCTTCATGCTGCAGGACGCATTCGTCAGCCAGGCATTGTCGCGCGGCAGCTACCACTGGTTCGTGCCGCCGGGCGTCTGCATCATGCTTGTCGTCGCCGCCGGCTTCTTCCTGAGCCGCGGCTACGAGGAGCTGCTCTTCCCCAAGCTGCGGGACTGAGCGCGATGATCCTCGAAGTCGACGACCTCCACGTCCACTACCGCACCGGCCGCGGCACCGTGCGCGCGGTCGACGGCGCCCGCTTCGAGGTGCCGCGGGGCGCCGTCGTCGGTCTGGTGGGCGAGTCCGGCTGCGGCAAGACGACGGTCGCGCGCGCGATCACCGGCGTGATGGCGCGCAACGCCGCGGTCGCCGGCGGCGCGATCCGCTTCGACGGCACCGACCTGACCCGCCTCGCCGAGCGCGACTACGCGGCGCTGCGCTGGCGCTCGATCGCCTTCGTGCCGCAGAGCGCGATGAACTCGCTCGATCCCGTCTACCGCGTCGGCACGCAGCTCGCCGAGGTGCTCACGCTGCGCGGCGGCCTCTCGCGCGAGGCCGCCGACCGCCGCGCCGCCGAGCTGTTCGAGCTCGTCGGCCTCGACCCGAGCCGCCTGCGCGACTACCCGCACCAGTTCTCGGGCGGCATGCGCCAGCGCGCGGCGATCGCCCTCGCTTTGGCGCTCGACCCGAAGCTCGTGATCGCCGACGAGCCGGTCACCGCCCTCGACGTGATCGTGCAGCGCCAGGTGCTCGACGTGGTGCGAACGCTGCAGAAGCGCCTCAAGCTCTCGATGATCCTCGTGACCCACGACATCAGCGTCGTGGCCTATGTCTGCGACCGCGTCGTGGTGATGTACGCGGGCCAGGTGGTGGAGTCCGGCCCCACAGGGACGGTGCTCGAGCGGCCGTCGCATCCCTACACGATGGGGCTGACCAACGCGTTTCCCGATCTCGAGCGCAGCGGCGGCGAGCTCGTGCCGATCGAGGGCGATCCGCCCGATCTCGTGGCGCCGCCCACGGGCTGCCGCTTCGCCGCCCGGTGCCCGTTCGTGCTTGCGCAGTGCCGCGAGGCGCCGCCGCCGATGACGGCGCTCGAGGATGGCCATGCGGCGGCGTGCTGGCGGATCGCGGAGGCCGCGGCGCTGCGGTCCCTGGCCGGGGAGGTCGCCACGTGGCAGCGCTCGTAGAGGCCCGGGGGCTGACGAAGCACTTCGCGACCGCGCGCGCGATCGGCGACGTCCTGCGCGGGCGGCGCCCGCTGGTCCGCGCGGTCGACGGCATCGACCTCGAGGTCGCGCGCGGCGAGAGCGTGGGCCTGCTCGGCGAGTCCGGCTGCGGCAAGACCACGACGGGCCGCCTGCTGCTCGACCTCGTGCGCCCCAGCGCCGGCACGGTGCGGTTCGACGGCGCGGACGTCGCGGGGCTCGACAAGGCCGCGCGCCTGCGCTTCCGGCGGCGCGCGCAGCTCGTGTTCCAGAACCCGTTCGACGCGCTCAATCCGCGCTTCACCATCGGCCGCGCGCTGGCCGAGCCGCTGGTCAATGCCGGCATCGCGCGCGACGAGCACGCCGGGCGCATCGCCCGGGCGCTGGAGCGCGTGCGCCTGCCGCCGCTGGCGCGCTTCGCCGACGCCTATCCGCACCAGCTCTCGGGCGGCCAGCTGCAGCGCGTCGTGCTCGCCCGCGCGCTGGTGCTCGAACCGGACTTCCTCGTCGCCGACGAGCCGGTGTCGATGCTCGACGTGTCGGTCCGCGCCGGCGTGCTGAACGTGCTGCGGGATGTGCGCGACAAGCTCGGCCTCGCCGCCGTCTACATCAGCCACGACCTCGCGCTCGTCCGCTACGTCTGCGCCCGCACCCTGGTCATGTATCTCGGCATCATCGTCGAGGACGGGCCCACCGAGGACGTGGTCCGCGCGCCCCTGCACCCCTACACCCGCGCCCTCGTCCAGGCGGTGCCGGTGCCGCGCGTGAACCAGTCGCGCGAGAGGCTCCCGATCACCGGCAACGTGCCCGACGCGCGCAATCCGCCGTCGGGCTGCCGCTTCCGCGATCGCTGCCCGGCCGCCCAGGCGCGATGCGCCGAGGCGGCGCCACAGCTGCGCGACGTCGCCCCGCGCCGGCGCGTCGCCTGCCATTTCGTCTGACCACGCGAAGAAGGGAACCCGCCATGCTCGACAACCTGCGCACCGTCCTCGACGACGTCACGATCGACGCGCCCTGGGAGCTGACCGAGGTCTTCTCGAAGTTCCCGCGCTGGAAGCCCGAGGACGTCAACGCCTCGTGCGACATGATGGTCGAGCGGCTGAAGCGCCACGGCGTTCCGGTGACGGTGCTCGAGCCGGAGCTCTATCTCTCGATTCCCTACGAGGCCGCGGTGAAGGCCGCGGGGCGGACCTACCGCGCCAAGCCGCCGGCCTATTCGAGGACGACGGCGGGGCTCGAGGGCGAACTGGTCTACGTGCCGGCCGCCTACTCGAAATCCGTCTCGACGCTGTTCCAGAAGAACCAGGATCCCAATGCGATGTCCGCCGAGCGGCTGCGCGGCAAGATCGTCATCTCCGAGGGCTTCGCATTCCCGCAGAAGATGCGGGAGTTCGAGGAGCTCGGCGCGATCGGCGTGATCGCGGTCAACCCCGGCGTCGACATCCACTGGGGCATCTGCACGTCGATCTGGGGCACGCCCGATCTCGACGACCTGCCGCGCAAGCCCGGCATCCCGGTGGCGGCGGTCAACAATCCAGACGGCCAGGCGCTGATCGAGCTCGCGGCCAAGGGCGGCAAGGCGACGATCGTCACCCGGCTCGACGAGGGCTGGTTCCGGCAGAAGCTCCCGGTCGTCGAGATCAAGGGGCGGGAGCAGCCGGAGAAGTTCGTGCTGCTGCACGGCCACTACGATTCCTGGGACGTCGGGGTCGGCGACAACGCCACCGGCAATGCGACCATGCTGGAGATCGCCCGCGTGCTGTGGAAGCACCGCGACAAGCTCAAGCGCAGCGTCCGCCTGGCCTGGTGGCCGGGCCACTCGACCGGCCGCTATGCCGGCTCGACCTGGTTCGCGGACCAGTTCGCGATCGATCTCGACGAGAACTGCGTCGCGCAGCTGAACTGCGACTCCCCCGGCTGCCGTTGGGCGACCGAGTTCAAGGACATCTCGTGGATGAAGGAGGCCGAGGCATTCGCGCAGGCCGTCATCAAGGAGGTCACCGGCCAGGACGCGCACGGCGAACGCCCGCACCGCGCCGGAGACTACTCGTTCAACAACATCGGGCTGTCCAGCCTGATGATGCTGAGCTCGACCATGAAGGTCGAGAAGCGCGAGGAGATGGGCTACTACGCCGTCGGCGGCTGCGGCGGCAACATCGCCTGGCATACCGAGAACGACACGCTGGAGATCGCCGATCGCGACATCATGCTGCGCGACATCAAGGTCTATCTCGGCCTGTGCCTGCGCATCGCGAATGCCGACGTGCTGCCCTTCGACTGGCGCGCGATCGCCGGCGAGTTCCTCGAGACGATCGCGAAGTACCAGAAGGGCGCCGGCGCCGCCTTCGACCTCGGCCCGGCCAGGGCGGCGGCGGAGGGGCTCAAGGCGAGCCTCGACCGCTTCCACGCGGCGATCGCCGCCAAGAACGTGCCGGCGCGCCGCGCGAGCGACACCATCCAGGCGCTGGCCCGCATCCTCGTGCCGGTGAACCACACGCGCGGCCCGCGCTTCCGGCACGACCCGGCGACGCCGGTGCAGCCGCTGCCGGCCATCGCCCTCGCGGCCGAGCTGGGCGGCATGCCGGCGGAGACGCGCGGCTTCGCGCTGACCACGCTGCGCCGCGGCCAGAACCGCGTCGTCGCCGCCCTGCGCGAGGCGACGCGACTGGTCGACGGCGCGCTGGCGTGACGATCCGATCAAACCCGGGCCGGAGCGATCGCTCCGGCCCGGGCTGTCCCACCGGGAGTCGATGATGGACGATACGAAGACCCGCGCGACCACGTGCGATGCCGTCACGCTGGAGATCATCAAGGGTGCGCTGCGCGCGGCGCTCGCCGAGATGGAGGCGCTGATCGAGCGCACCGCGATGTCGAACGTGATCCGCGAGAAGAAGGACTTCTTCGCGGGATACTTCGATCCCGTGGGCCGGCTCGTGATCGGCACGCCGCTGCCGGTCTTCGGCCACATCATCGGGCCGATCCTGGCGCAGTATCCGGCCGAAACGATGCGGCCCGGCGACCTCTACTGGTACAACGACGTCTACGGCAGCCAGGGCGGCGTCACGCACTCCAACGACCAGGTCTTCGCGTCGCCGGTCTTCGTGGACGGGAAGCTGTCCGGCTTCAGCCAGGGCTGGGCGCATTTCACCGACATCGGCGGCTCGGCGCCGGGCTCGATGTCGCCCAATGCGACCGATCATTTCCAGGAGGGGCTGATCATCCCGCCGACGCGGCTCTACCGCGAGGGCGTCCTCAACGAGGACGTCTTCCGCATGTTCGTGCGCAACTCGCGGTTTCCCATGCTGCTGCGCGGCGACACGCGGGCGCTGACCGCCTCGGTGCGGCTCGGCGAGCAGCGGCTGCTCGAGCTGTTCGCCCGCTTCGGCCGCGACGTCGTGCTCGACGGCTTCGAGCGGCTCAACGACCAGACCGCCGCGATCATGCGCCGCAAGGTGCAGGCGGTGTTCAAGCCCGGCCGCTACAGCTTCGCCGACGTGGTGGAGTCCGACGGCCACGGCAACGGCCCGTTCAAGATCCGGCTCAGCGTCGAGGCCTCCGACAACGGCGTCGTCTTCGACACGACCGCCACCGACGACCAGTCGCCGGGGCCGATCAACTGGCTCATGAACCCGGCCGTGCCGCGGATGATCTACGGCCTCTACCTCGCCGGGGACACGCCGGACCTGATGATCAACGAGGGCATGATGCGCTCGATCGACGAGGTGCGGCTGCGCGAGGGCTCGCTGCTGCAGCCGCGCTTCCCCGCCGCGGTCGGCCACCGCGGCCTTGCCCTGGTGCGCGTCATGAACATGTGCGTCGGGCTCGCCGACGTCGCCACCGGCGGACAGGGCAACGCCGGCGGCAACTCCTACGCGCTGTGGTGGCTGCGAGGCACCGATCCCGAGACCGGCGAGACGATCTTCATGGGCGACGGCATCGGAACCGGCTACGGCGCACGGCCCTACGCCGACGGCCACGACGCCGTCTACTTCATCGCGCAGGAGTGCAACCCGGCCGAGTTCCTCGACCAGCTCTATCCCGTGCGCGTGCTCCGCTACGAGATCCGCTGCGACACCGGTGGACCGGGGCGCTGGCGCGGGGGCTGCGGCGTCGTGCGCGAGATCGAGTGGCGCGGACCCGACGTCGTGCTGGCCAACCGCCTCGACTCCACCAATTCGCCACCCTGGGGCGTGAACGGCGGCAAGTGCGGCGCCATCGGCCGCGTCGTCTTCAATCCTGACCGGCCCGGCGAGCGCGAGCTCCAGCCGATCGCCGAGGGCACGGTCGTGCGCAAGGGCGACGTGCTGCGGATGGAGACCGGCGGCGGCGGCGGCTGGGGCCACCCGCACGACCGCGAGCCCGATCGGGTCCTCGCCGACGTGCTCGGCGGATTCGTCAGCGCCGATGCGGCGCGCGACGAGTACGGGGTCGCGCTCACCGCGGCCGGCGATGCCGTCGACGAGGCCGCGACCGCGGCGCTCCGCAGCCGCCGCTATCCCACCAAGCTCTTCCACCGCGGCGACTATCGCGACGCGATGACCTGACGGACGACCATGACATCCCCGCACCGCGACGCCGCCGTCGCCATCGACATCGGCGGCACCTTCACCGACATCACGCTCCTCGACCGGCGCAGCGGCCGGACATGGAACGCGAAGACGCCGACGACGCCCGAGGATCCCTCGATCGGCTTCATGACCGGGATCGAGCAGGCGCTCGCCGCGGCGGGCATCGCTCCGGAATCGCTCGCCCACGTCTTCCACGGCACCACGGTGGCGACGAACCTGATCCTCGAGGGCAAGGGGGCCACGGCTGCGCTGATCACCAGCGAGGGCTTCAAGCACATCCTGGAGATCGGCCGCCACGACATCCCGCGCAAGGCGAACATCTATGCCTGGATCAAGCCCAAGCGCCCCGTCCCGCCGGAACGCGTGTTCGCGGTGCGCGGGCGACTGGACCACGACGGCAGCGAGATCGTGCCGCTCGACGAGGCGGCCGTCCGGACGGCCGCGCGCCGCATCCGCGATTCGGGAGCGGCGGGCATCGCGGTCTGCCTGCTGCACAGCTACGCCAATCCGGCCCACGAACGGCGCGTGCGCGAGCTGATCCTCGACGAGACGCCCGGCGCGCTGGTCTCGCTCTCGAGCGACGTGCTGCCCGTGTTCCGCGAGTACGAGCGCAGCATGGCGACGATCCTCAACGTCTATGTCATGCCCGCGGTCTCCAGCTACGTCGCGCGGCTCGAGGAGCGACTCGCGGCGCGGCGCGTCCATGCCCCCCTTCTGCTGATGAAGTCCAACGGCGGCGTGACCGGCGCGACCACGATCCGCCGCGAGCCGGTGCAGACGGCGCTGTCCGGGCCGGCGGCCGGCGTGATGGGCGCGGTCCATGTCGGCGCGCTCGCCGGCCAGCGCAACCTCATCACCATCGACATCGGCGGCACCTCCGCGGACATCTGCCTGATCAAGAACGGCGAGCCCGCGATCAACCACCAGGGCCGCATCGGCGACTGGCCGCTGCACGTGCCTATGATCGATATCAATACGATCGGCGCCGGGGGCGGCTCCCTCGCGCGGGTCGATGCCGACGGCAACCTCACGGTCGGCCCACGCAGCGCCGGCGCCAAGCCGGGACCGGCTTGCTACGGCCGCGGCGGCGTCGAGCCGACGGTGACCGACGCGAACCTGCTGCTCGGCCGCCTCACGCCGCGGCTGCTCGACGGCGGCATGACGCTCGACGTCGAGGCCGCGCGGCGCGCAGTCACCGAGCGCGTCGCGCGCCCGCTGGGCCTGTCGCCGCAGCAGGCCGCGCGCGGCATGCTCTCGATCATCGACAACAACATGGTCGGCGCGATCCGCGTCGTGTCGGTCGAGCGTGGTCACGATCCGCGCGACTTCGTGCTGCTCCCCTTCGGCGGCGCCGGGCCTTTGCACGCGACCTCGCTGGCGCGCCTGCTGGGGATCAAGACGATCCTGGTGCCGCCGGCGCCCGGAGTCCTGTCGGCGCTCGGCCTGCTCGTGTCGGACCTCCGCGCCGAGTTCGTGCGCACCGCCCTCCAGCAGCCGCCGCACGACGACGTCGCCGGCATGGCGCGGGTCTTCGCCGAGCTCGAGGCGCAGGCCGCTTCCTGGTTCTCGCAGGAGGGCGTGCCGCCGGAAGGACGCACGATCCGGCGCCAGGCGAGCCTGCGTTACCTTCACCAGGGCTTCGAGCTGACCGTGCCCTGGCACGGTGAAAGCGTCACTCAGGCGAACGTCACCGCGACCATCGAAGCGTTTCATGCGCTCCACGAGCAGCTCTACACGTTCAAGCAGGAGGACATGCCGGTCGAGATCGTGACGCTGCGCGTCGGCGCGATCGGCCATCTGCCCCGGCCGCAGCCCGTGACCCTGCCGCGCGCCGGCGCCCTGTCCGACGCCCAGATCGGGACGCAGCCGATGGATGACGGCGAGGCGGTCCTGCCGACACCGGTCTATGCGCGCGATCGCCTCGGCGCGGGCAGCCGCATCGCCGGACCGGCGATCATCACGCAGCTCGACGCGACATCGGTGCTGTTTCGCGGCCAGGTTGCAGAAGTCGACGAGCGCGGGAGCTTACTCATTCGGGAGAGTTGACGAGGCCGGCGAATTGCCGGAAACAGCACCTGACGTTGGAATTTCGCGATCGACGTACGCGTTTCGACCTCCGAGATCCGGCCCGCCCCACGGCTGCCGGCGTCGTCGATCGAGTTCCTCGCTTCAACGGGAGCCACCGCAATGCTGAACAACCTTAGTCTCGCTGTCCTTTCCCGCCTCCAGGCCGCCGTCACCGCGCGCAAGGGCGCGACGGCGATCGAGTACGGGCTGCTCGCGGCGCTCATCGCCGTGGTGATCATCACCGCCATCACGGCGGTCGGCACCAACCTGAGCGCGACGTTCAACAAGGTCGCCAACAAGCTGACCTGACCCGCGCGGGCCTCGCGGCCCGCGGCTCCGACGAAGGGCGCGACGCGCACCGTGGCGACACGGTGCGCGTTTCCTTTTTCGGGCGCTGCGCTTGGCCGGAGCCCCGGCGATCCCGCGGGCGCGTGCCGCCGGCGGCGCGACGAACCACCGGTCGCGTGCCGCTCGCCGCGCGGCCGTCGCGCGGAAGATCGCCGTCGTCAGCGCGCCGCGGGACCCGGCGCCTCGGCGATCTCCCGGATGAGCTTGTTGGCGATCGCGAAGGCGAAGGACTGGAAGTCCTCGACCACCATCACGAACGAGCCCGGGCCGCCGGCGACGTTCTCGCGATAGTAGTTGTCGAGCCCGCCCGGCGGATGCGTGTGCATCGGATTCCACGGCATCGGCTCGGGCGACAGGATGACCAGCCCGTTGATCACGATCCCCAGCGCGACGGCCTGGTCGCGGGCCAGCGCGGGCGCCTTCCCGTTGGTGTTCGTGCCGTCGCCCGACACGTCGATGGTGCGCCGCCGGCTCTCATGGCCGCTGCGGCCGAACTGGCCGACGGCGTAGTCGATCGCCACGCCGATCGAGGTCCGGTCGGCGAAGGGCCGCGGCACCCTGAGCAGGCTGGCGGCGAAGCCCGCCGCTGATTCCTCGTCCTCGATCACCGTCCAGTCGACGATCACCTGCTGCGCCCACTCGCCCGACCATTCGACGTAGCAGACGGCGATCTTGCCGAGGCCGCCGGACTTGATCGCGCGGAGCACCCGGGGATCGTTGAACGCGGTGGCGTAGCCCTCGCGCTGCAGCTTGAACTCCTCGCTGTCGACGCTGCGCGACACGTCGGCCGCCAGCACGAGCTGCAGATCGACGCGCTCGGCCCGGGCTGTCGATGCGCCCCCACCCCAGGCGAGGCCCAGCCCCAGAAGAGCGATGAATCCGATCCGCAGCAGGCGATTGGCCATGAGCCGACTCCCTTCCCGGCGACGCGACGAGGCGAGCTTACCCGAGATCGCGGCGACCGGCCCGATCACGCCCCCGTGCGCGTTCGGCCGCGCTGGCGGGCGCCCCCCGGCCACGGCACCGCACGGCCCCGGTGGCGGCATCGATCCGCCCCGGCGAGCCTTGGCATTCGCGCGACCAAGCGAGTATGGTGCGCCGCTTTTTTGCGCCTGGATGGGTGGCCGAGTGGCTTAAGGCGCACGCTTGGAAAGCGTGTGTACGGGCAACCGTACCGCGGGTTCGAATCCCGCCCCATCCGCCAGCGCGCGTTGCACGCAGCGAAAATCCGGCGACAGTCGTTGGTCTCGGATGGATAGCGGGCGACTGGCTCGCAGGCGCCCGCGACGAGGGCAGTGCGGTTCCCGTCGAACCGCGTCTTCGGCCTGAACGCGCCCCGGGGGCGCCCCCGAGGGCTCAGGTCGGCGAGCGCCCGACCAATCGGCGCCAGCGCACTCAAGACAGCCGCTGAACAAGCTCGATCGCGTAGCCGTCCGGGTCTTCGATGAATGCGACCATCACGGTGCCGGAAGGAACCGTCCACGGCTCGCGCGTGACCTTGACGCCGGCGCTGCGCAGCGCCGCGCAGGCGGATACGAGGTCCGGCGCGGCGATCGCAAGGTGACCGAATGCCTTGCCGTGCTCGTAGGAACTCACGCCACGCCACTGCGTCAGCTCGAGCACGGTCGTGTCGGATTCCTCGCCGTAGCCGATGAAGGCGTTCGAGCGCCCCTCCTCGGGAAAGACGCCCGAGCGCAGGACACGCATGCCGAGCATCCGCGTATAGAAGTCGATGCTTCGCTCGAGGTTGCCGACATGGAGCATCGTGTGGAGAAGGCGACCCTGGATGACGCTCATTTACGTCCCTCGCTGCCGACGAAATCGATGCAGAGCTTGCCGAAATGGCTGGCGGTGTCGAACCGGCGCAACGCTTCGATCGAATCCGCGAACGCGAAACTCGAGTCGATGACCGGTCGCAGACGGGCGGCATCGATCGCCCGGCACATCGCCTCGAAGCTCGCGCGATGACCGACGCGGATCCCCGTGAGACGGATGGCCTTGCGGCTGAGTTCGCCGAGGTCGAAGTCGGCGGCGGTGCCGCCGAGAAATCCCACGAACGAGATCCGGCCGCCGTTCCGCGCCGCGACGATCGACTGCTTGAGCGTGCCGCGCCCGCCGACCTCGACGACGCAGTCGACGCCCTCAGGCGCGAGCGCGCGAACGTCGCTGCCCCATTCGGGACGCTCGACATAGTCGATGCCGTGGTCCGCGCCGAGCGCCTTGGCCCGCTCGAGTTTCGCGGCGCTGCTCGAAATGACGATCACGCGGGCGCCCGCGAGCTTGGCGAATTGCAGCGCGAAGAGCGATACGCCGCCGGTTCCCTGCACCACCACGGCATCGCCGGGCCTCAGAGCGCCCTCGCCGAACAACGCGTTCCAGGCCGAGACGGCGGCGCAGGGAAGTGTCGCCGCCTCGATGTCCGAGAGATGCGGGGGCACGCCGACGAGCCCGGCCTCGGGCCAGCATCCGTACTCCGTCAGGACGCCGTCGAGCGGGCCGCCGAGAGTCGGCAACGACTCGACCGGCGGGATGCGACCATCGGCCCACCCCTGCACAAAGCACGGCATGACCCGGTCACCGGCCGCGAACCGCGCGACCCCGGCGCCCACGGCCGTGACGATGCCGCAGGCGTCCGACACCGGGATCAGCGGCAATCGCAGCGCACGCTTGCCCGCCACGATGTCGCGGTCGCGGTAGTTGATCGAAGCCGCGGTGATCCGCACCAGGACCTCGCCCGGTCCGGGCCGAGGCGGATCGCGCTCGATCCAGCGCAACGCATCGATGCCGAAGGAGTCGACGAGTGCCAGGGTCTTCATGCTCGGTTCTTCCCGGTGCCGGGTCGTCAGCCGATGTAAGGGATATGGGCCGGGGTGAAGCCGCGGCGAAAACGTTCGAGCCGTTCGATCACCTTTGGCCGGGACGACTGCAGGTGCTCGTGAAGCAGGGCAGCTGCGCCGTGGGCGTCGCCGCGCACCATCGCCTCGACGACACGCAAATGCTCCTCCATGAACGGGTCGCTCTGCGGCACGTCGATCTCGACGCCGAGCACGTGCTTGCTGAGCGTGAGGACGCAACGCGTCTTCGCGAGAGCGGCAAGGAGCTCGCGGTTCGGGCCGGGCGCGAGGCAGCGCACATGCAGATCGAACTCCAGGTCGTCGAGCGCCTTCGCGCTCACCCTCGGATAGACCGCGATCTGGCTGGCCAGGCGATGACGAAGCTCGCAAAGCCACGCGGGAGCAAGCGACGGCAGGGCGTGACGCAAGGCCGCGGGTTCGAGGTGCTCGCGCAGTTCGTAGAGGTTCACAAGGCGGTCGCGATCGAGCGGCACGATGGTCCAGCGCTGGCGCTCGTCCTTTTCAAGCATGCCCAGACCCTCGATCCGGGTGAGGACGTCGCGGGCGACCCCGCGGCTGACCCGGTGATGGCGCGCAAGCTCCACCTCGTTCACGCGAAACCGCCCGAAGGCCGAGCGATGGATGATCGCCCGCTCGACGGCCTCGTAGATCTTCTCCCAGGCGAAGGACTTGCGCAGTTCACGCGCCTGGGGCTCTACATCGAGCATTGCGGCAGAGACGCTGACTCGACGTATGCCGGCGCGCCGCGAGCCGACGATATGGCCGCGCCCTTCGAACCGGCTGATGAGGTTGGCGCTTCGTAGCGCCGCCAAAGCCTGGCGCACGGGTGCGCGGCTCGACCCGAACATCTCCGCAAGCGGCCCTTCGAGCAGCACCGTGCCCGGCTCGAGCCTTCCGGCATGAATCGACCGGGCCAGGATGCGCTCGAAGCGCTGATAGAGCGGCTCGACGGCCACCGTCTCGCGCGCGTCGCGGCCTCGTTCCCCTGGTGATCGGATCACAATGTCACCTGAGCGCTGCATGATCGAAATGATTATTGCCGACAATGGGCATTCGGGTAAGCTTGAACATAGGGGGCACGTGAGGCCGCGGGATCGACCGCGACATCACGCGAAATTGGGCAAATGGCGGCTCGTAAACCGGCGAAACACGCCCGACGCCTGACGGCGGCGATCGCATGACCTACGTGTTCCAGTTCGGCGAGGTTTTCCGCTACTGGACGTGGCTCCTCAATGGCGTCGCGGTCACGCTGATCTACGCCGTCGCGTCGATGGCCCTGAGCATCCTGATCGGAACGCTCGGCGCATTGGCGCGCCGCTCCCGGCACACGGCGCTGCGCAGCGCCGCCTGGGCCTATGTCGAGGCCATCCGCAACACGCCCTTCCTGGTCCAGCTCTTCATCCTGTTCTTCGGCCTTCCGAGCATCGGCCTGCGGATCGACGCCTACACCGCCGCGTTGATCGGGCTTTCGCTGTACAACGGGGCCTTCACGACCGAGATCATCCGCTCCGGGATCCAGGCCGTCCATCGCAGCCAGATCGAAGCCGGATTGTCGATCGGGATGAGCCGCATGCAGGTGTTCTTCTACATCGTGCTCCGGCCTGCACTCGAGAAGGTCTATCCGGCGCTGTCGAGCCAGTTCGTCCTCGCGATGCTGGCGACCAGCGTCATCTCGGCGATCGGTGTCGATGAACTGACCTCGTTCGCCGGCCACATCCAGACGACCAATTTCCGCAGCATCGAGGTCTATACGGTCTGCATCGTCATCTACCTCGTCCTCACGCTGCTGCTGCGAAGCGGCGCGCGCGCCCTCGGCGCATTCCTGTTCGCCCGGCGACGGCCGCGCCGACCGGCCGCGGCGAGGTAGCGCCATGGGGATCCGGTATTTCACCTTCAATGACGTCCTCTATCTCCTCGACGCGACGAAGTGGACACTCTTGCTTGCCGCGATGGCGTTCGTCGGAGGGGGCATCGTCGGCGCGCTGATAACGCTCGCCCGGATCTCCCGGGTGAGGGCGCTGCGCTGGTTCGCGATCGGCTACGTCGAGCTGCTCCAGGGCACCCCGCTGCTGATGCAGCTCTTCGTGTGGTTCTTCCTGCTGACGCTCTTCATCCCGATCAAGCTGCCCGCGACCCTGGTCGCCGGCATCGCCTTGACGATGAATGCAAGCTCCTTCGCGACGGAGATCTGGCGCGGATCCATCGAGGCGATCCCGCGGACGCAGTGGGAGGCGGCGGCCTCGATCGGCATGTCGCGCCTCGAGCAGATCATCCACATCATCGCGCCGCAGGCGCTGCGCATCGCCTTGGCGCCGACCGTCGGGCTCATCGTCATCATCATCAAGGGAACCGCGTTGACGGCGCTGATCGGGTTCGTCGAGGTCACCCGCGCGGGTCAGCTCGTTTCCGGCGTGACGTTCCAGCCGCTGCTCACCTTCGGCGTCGTGGCGCTCATCTACCTCGCGCTCTGCCTGCCCTTGTCCATCCTGAGTCAGCACATCGAACGGAGACTCCATGTCGGTCGTCCGGCTCGCGGCCGTCCATAAGCGCTTCGGGGCGCTGCACGTCCTGCGCGACGTCTCGCTCGACGTCGAGCGCGGCAGCGTCCTGGTCCTGATCGGGCGCAGCGGCTCCGGCAAGAGCACGCTGCTGCGCTGCGTCAACGGCCTCGAGCCGATCGATGCGGGGGAGATCGAGGTCAATGGGAAGAAGGTCACGCGCGACGAGCGGTCGTTGCGGACGCTGCGCCAGGAGGTCGGATTCGTCTTCCAGAGCTTCAACCTGTTCCCGCATCTGACCGCCGAGCGAAACATCACGATCGGACTGACCGTCGTGAAGAAGATGCCGCTTCCGGCGGCGAACGAGATCGCCGCGCGCGTTCTCGGCCAGGTCGGCCTCTCCGACAAGCGCGATGCCTATCCCGACGAACTGTCCGGCGGTCAGCAGCAGCGCGTCGCGATCGCCCGCTGCCTCGCACTGTCCCCTGCCGTGATGCTGTTCGACGAGGTCACCTCTGCCCTCGATCCGGAGCTCAAGGGCGAGGTGCTCAAGGTGATCGAGGATCTCGCCCGCGGCGGGATGACGATGATCCTCGTCACGCACGAGATGCAATTCGCGCGCTCCGTGGCGGACACGGTCGCGTTCATGCACGAAGGCCGGGTCTGGGAGTACGGACCGCCCGAGCAGATCTTCGGATCTCCGCAGACCGCGGAGCTTCGCCAATTCGTCACAACGAGCTTCTGAACCGGGAGGAAATCGAAATGAACAGGGCAACGCGAATGTTGGGTTGGATCGTCGGAGCCGCCGGCCTCCTGATGTCCCTCGCACAGCCGGCGAGCGCGCAGAATACGCTCGACGAGATCCTGAAGCGGGGCAAGATCCTGATCGGGATGGACATGGCGGCACCGCCCTTCGCCTATCAGGACGAGAAGCAGCAACCCGCGGGCTCCGAGGTCGAGGTCGCACGGCTGATCGCCAAGGACCTCGGCGTCGAGCTCGAGATCGTGCAGACCTCGGCCGCCAATCGAATTCCCTATCTCGTCACCGGCCGGGTGGACGCGATGATGGGCGCATTCTCGATCTTCCCGGACAGAGCCAAGGCGATCTGGTTCTCGTCGCCCTACGGCTCGGTGACCTCGGTCGTGCTCGCGCCGCAGGCGACCAGCATCTCCAGCTTCTCCGACCTCGTCGGCAAGAAGATCTCGGTCTCGCGCGGGACCTACACCGAGCAGGTGCTGATGGCCGCGCTGCCGCAGGGCGCGCAGATCGTGCGATTCGACGACGACTCCCAGGCCACGGCGGCGATGGCCTCGGGCCAGGTCGACGCCTATGGCGTCGGCAACGTGCCCGGCAGCGCGCTCGTGAAGCGCTTCCCCGAGCGCAAGTACGAGATCAAGATCTCGATCCCGCCGCGCAATTGGTACTCGGTCGGCGTGCGCCGCGGCGACAGCGATCTCCTGCAATGGCTCAACAGCTTCGTCTTCTTCCATCGCGAGAACGGCGACTTCGCCCGCATTTACGAGAAGTGGATCGGCGACAAGCTGCCGCCGCCGCCCGTGCTTTGATCGGCCGAAACGAAATCTCAGGGAGACCTCAATGACACGCTCATGTTTCCGGCGCGTGATCGGCGCCCTGCTCGCGATCCTGGCGCTGACCGGCCTGCCGTCGCTGCCCGCCGCGGCGCAGGGGGTCGACGCCATCCTGAAGCGCGGCAAGATCATCGTCGGCATCGATCTCGCCGTCCCGCCATTCGGGCTCCAGGACCAGAGCTTCAAGCCGACCGGCTCCGAGGTCGAAACGGCTCAGCTCCTCGCGAAGGACCTCGGGGTGGAGCTCGAGATCGTCCCGACCACGGCGCAGAACCGCATTCCCTACCTGGTCACCAATCGCGTCGATCTGATCATGGCGACCTTCGCGATCTCGCCCGAGCGCGCGAAGTCCGTCTGGTTCTCCACACCTTACGGCGCGACGGGCTCGGTGCTGATGGCGCCGAAAGGGCTGGCGATCAAGTCCTACGCCGAGCTCGCCGGCAAGAAGGTGTCGGTGGCGCGTGGCTCCTTCACCGAGCAGTCGCTGGTGCGCGAGGCGCCTTCGACGACCCAGATCGTCCGGTTCGACGACGACGCCTCGGCGACCGCCGCGATGGTCGCCGGCCAGGTCGACGCCTACGGCACGGCGATGCCGATTGCGCTCGACCTGATCAAGCGATTCCCGGACAAGCAGTTCGAGGTCAAGTTCAGCATGCTCACGGCATGGTACTCGATCGGCTTGAAGCGGGGCGACAGCGACCTGCTGCAATGGGTCAACAGCTTCCTGTTCTTCCACCTGCAGAACGGCGATCTCGCGAAGATCTACGAGAAGTGGATCGGCATCCCGTTGCCACCGGTACCGACGCTGTGATCGTCGGTAACCGGCGCAACCCGTCCGCCGTCCAGGCGGACCCGGCCATCGTCGAGGCGCTGCGGGCCCTGCCCGCAGCGATCCTCAGCGACAACATGGGGGGGCTGGTCGGCACTTCGAATCTGCGTCCCTTCCACCGCGGCGGGCGAATGGCGGGCACCGCGGTAACCGTCCGGGTGCGTCATGGCGACAACCTCGTCCTGCACCGCGCGCTCGACTACGTGCGCCGCGGCGACGTCCTCGTCGTCGACGGCGGCGGCGTCACGGATCAGGCCGTCACCGGCAAGATCATGCTCACCTATCTCGAAAGCATTGGCGCCGCCGGCATCGTCATCGACGGCGCGGTCCGCGGCGCGGATGCGATCGGGCAACGTGATTTTCCCTGCTTCGCCCGCGGCTCCACGCCGCGCGGGCCGTACAAGACCGGCCCGGGCGAGATCAACGTCCCCGTCTCGATCGACGGCATGGAGGTCATGCCCGGCGACATCGTCGTGGGCGACGGCGACGGGGTCGTCGCCTTCGCCCAGGCGGCGGCGCCGTCGCTGATCGAGCGGGCCCGGGCGCAGGCGGCGAAGGAGGAGGACGGCGTGCGGGCGATCCGCGAAGGCCGCTGGGATCGCAGCTGGATCTCGCCGCTCGAAGAAAAGCTGGGCCTGAAGTGAGGATCGCGCAATGCCGGTGACGAAGCTCCGCGACATCTGTCACGCCCGCTCGGGCGACAAGGGGGACACCGTCAATATCGGGCTGATCTGCTACGACCAGCGCGATTATGATTGGATCGAGCGACACGTCACCTGCACCGCGGTCATGCGGCATTTCGGACGCTGGGTGAAGGGACCGTGCGAGCGCTTCGGGCTCCCTCGCATCGGCGCGCTGAACTTCCTGATCCAGGGCGCCCTCGACGGCGGCGTCACCTGCGCACTGATGATCGACGGACACGGCAAGGGCTACAGCACGATCCTGCTCGAACTCGCGATCGACACCGCGGAGGTGCCGCCGAGTCGACTTGCCGGGGGAGCCGCAGCATGAGCACGAAGCGAATTCTCCGGCTCGGCGCCGGTTCCGCGCATGAAGGCGACGACCTCGATGCGGCGCGGACGGTCGCCGAGGAGGGCAACTGCGACTACATCGCCTTCGATTGCTCTTCGGAGAAGGCGATCTCCTTCGCGTTCCAGCGGCGGCTAAACGGCCTTCCGGCCTACGACGACAAGCTGGAATTGAAGCTGCGCGCGGTCGTGCCGGGATGCCGTCGCAACGGCACGACGATCCTGGCAAATGCCGGCGCCCTCGATCCGGAAGGGGCAGGAAGGCTCGCGGCGGATGTGTGTCGCGACATGGGCTTTTCCGGCGTGCGGATCGCGTACGTGTCCGGCGCCGACGTCTCCGACCTCGTGCGCCAGAGGAACCCCATCGTCCGCGAGACCGGCAAGCCCGTTTCCGATCTTGGCAACGACATGATCGGCGCGCTCGCCTATGGCGGAACCGAGGCGATCCTCGAGGCGCTGCGCGGAGGTGCGGACATCGTGCTGACACAGCGCGCCGGGGATTCGGAGCAGTTCGTGGCGCCGATGATCCACGAGTTCGGCTGGCGCGCCGACGACTGGGACAAGATCGGCAGCGGCCTCGGCATCGGCCACCTGCTCGAATGCGGCGCGCAGCTGACCGGCGGTTTTTTCGCAGACCCGGGTGTCAAGGATGTCGAGGGCCTGCATCGGCTCGGCTTCCCGATCGCCGAGGTCGACCCCGATGGCGGCGCGGTGATCACCAAAGTCCCCGGCACAGGAGGCTTGATCGACGAGCGCACGACGAAGGAGCAGCTGATGTACGAGATCGGCGATCCGCGGCGATACATCCACGCGCCCGGCGTCGTCGACTTCACGACCACGACGATCCGCCAGGTCGGACCCGATCGCGTTCGCGTCGAAGGCACCACCGGCCATCCGCGCACGGACACCGCCCGCGTGGCGATCGCGGTGCGCGAAGGCTGGATCGGGATGGGGCGCGTGATCTATGGCGGGCCCGGCTGCTATCGCAAGGCGCGGATGGCGGAGGCAATCGTCACGCGCCAGCTCGTCGAGCGGTTCAAGGCGCGTCGCGAGGATCTGCGATTCGACTACATCGGCTACAATGCCCTGTTCGACTGGGGCGTCGATCCCGAGAGCCTGCGCGAGATCGAGCTGCGCGTGACCGGACGGTTCATGACACGCGACGAGGCGCGCAAGGTCCAGATGCTGGTTTCGCAGCTGCCGGTCAGCGGCCCGGCCGGAGCGGCCTGGGGGCGGCCGATCGACCAGGGCGGCGTCGAGGAGGTCGTGACCTTCTATTCGACGCTGTTGCCGCACGCGGACATCAAGTATCGCGTCAACAGGATCGTTTCGTAGGTATCGGAGACCGCAATGACCGGGCCGCTGAAGACGAGCGTGATCGACGGCGTCATGAACGTCACGCTGAACACGCCTGACGACCACAACCGCATGGATCGCCGCATGATGGCGGCGATCGTCGAGGCGATGGAGGCCGCGGATGCCGACACCTCCGTCCGCGTCATCGTGCTGACCGGCGCCGGCGAGTTCTTCTGCGCCGGCGGGCGCGTCGACGGCTGGCCGAAGGGCACGCTCAAGCAACGCACCGACTACGCGCAAGCCTTCTGCTCGATGCAGGAGCGCATGGGCCGGACGGCGGCGCCGATCATTGCCGCCGTCACCGGCCACTGCACGGCCGGGGGAATGAGCCTGCTTTCATTCTGCGACCTGGCCGTCGCCTCCGACGACGTCGAGTTCGGCTATCCCGAGGCGAAGAAGGGCCAGTTCCCGGCACTGGCGCTCGCGATGCTGGTTCCGATGATGCCGAGCAAGCGTGCTTTCGACCTCCTGTACACCGGCGAGCGGTTCACGGCCGCCGAAGCGCTGAACCTGATGCTGGTGAACAAGGTCGTGAAGCGGGCGCAGGTGGTCGACGAGGTCGAGCGATACGTCGCGGCGATCAAGCGCCTCAACCCCACCGCCGTCGGCCTGGGCCGGAAGGCCTTCTACGCGATGGTGCCGATGTCGCCGCCGCAGCGGCTGAGCTACGCGCAGAGCTTCCTGACGACGATGCTGCTCGCTGAAGAAGCGGAAGCAGCGACGAAGACGCGTTGACGCCGATGTCGGCGCTGGGCGAGTTGGCCGGGTTCGCTTCCTCGCTGCGGGTCCGGGATCTGCCGCCCGAGATCGTCGCCAAGGCCAAGACCTGCCTGATCGACGCGCTGTTCGGAAACTTCCTGGTATCCGTCGACCCGCGCGCCCGGGCAGCTTTGCGAGCCGTGGCGGCCGATGGGGCCGAGCCCGGTGCCACCATCGTCGGCACCCCGCACCGCGCGCATCCCGGCGATGCCGCCTTCGTCAACGCCGCCTCGACGGCGGCGACCGATCGCAGCGACACGCACCCGGCGACCGCCACGCATCCCGGGATCATGACGGTGCCGCCGGCGCTTGCACTTGCCGAGCAGCGGGGCCGTGACGGCGCTTCGCTGATCGTGGCGCTCGTCGCCGGCTACGAGACGATGTGCCGGCTCGCACGCGCCGTCATCCGGCCGGAGATCGCGGCGATCTTCCGCCCGACCGCGCTTGTCGGCCCGACGGCCGCCGCCGTCGCCGCGGCGCGCGTGCTCGATCTGCCTGCCGACCGGATCGTGGTCGCGGCGAGCCTGGCGACACAGACCGCTTCCGGCTTCAACGAGTGGGCGCATGCCGGCACCAGCGAGCATCCCTTCCACGCCGCCTTCGCGGTCCGCAATGCCGTCACGGCGACGCTGCTCGCGGAACACGGGGTCGATTCGGCGCCAACCGTGCTCGATGGCGCGTCGGGACTGCTCGCGGGCTTCGGTTCGCGCGCCAATGCCGCCGTTCTCACGCGCGGCCTCGGCCGCGACTGGGAGATGGCGAGCATCGTGCACAAGCCGGCGCCCGCGTGCTTCTTCGTCCAGGCGCCGTGCCAACTGGCGCAGGAGATCGCCCGTCGACCGGGATTCGACCCGCGCGACATTGATCGCATAGAAATTCGCGTTACCGACACGGCGGCCCGCTATCCCGGTTGCGACAATCCCGGCCCGATAACCGCGCACCAGGGCGCCATCATGAGCCTGCAATTCAGCGTCGCCTCGGTGCTGACGGCCGGACGCGTCGTGGCCGAGAGCTGGCGGAACTACACCGACCCTGCGGTCAACGATCTCGCGGGGCGCAGCTCCGTCGTGGTCGACGGATTGCTGACCGCGGCCTATCCCGCTCGACAGGGCGTCAGGTTGCGTCTGAGCATGCGTCGTGGCGCCGCCGTCGAAGTCGCGCAGGAGGACTTCCGCTCGATGAGCCGCGACGAGGTCGTCGCGCGCTTCCTCGAATCCGCGACACCGAATCTCGGCGCGCCTCGGGCAGCGGCGACCATCGCGTGCATCGACCGGCTCGAACATCTGGCCGACATCCGGGAACTCACGTCATTGATTCGGACAAGCTGATGCAACGGCTCGAGGACAAGATCGCGATCGTATTCGGCGCGGGTTCCTGCGGACCCGGCTGGGGCAACGGCAAGGCGGTTGCCGTCGCCTTCGCCCGTCAAGGTGCCAAGGTTCTCGCCGTCGACCTCGATGCGGCGGCCGGGGCCGAGACGCGGGACATCATTCGGGGCGAAGGTGGCGAATGCGATTTCGCCCAGGCCGATGTGGCAGACGAGTCGCAAGTGCGCGATGCGGTGGCGGCTTGCCTCGCGCGCTGGGGGCGGATCGACATCCTCCACAACAATGTCGGGATCTCGGCGATGGGCGGCCCGGAGTCGATTGACACGGCGACCTGGGATCACGTGCTCGACGCCAATCTCAAGGGCATGTTCCTGACCTGCCGCCACGTGTTGCCCCAGATGGTCGCGCAGGGCAGCGGCGCCATCGTCAATGTCGGCTCGGTGTCGGGCATGCGCTATCTCGGCCTGCCGCAGATCGCCTACGCCACGAGCAAGGGTGCGATCGTGACCTTCACGCGTGCGATCGCGGCGGAATACGGGCCCAAGGGCGTGCGCGCCAATGTGCTGTCCCCCGGCATCGTCGACACGCCGCTGCTGGCGAGAGGTGCTGCAGTCACGTTTCGCGAGACGTTCGGCGCCGGCGACGCCTCGGCAGCGCGAAAACTGCGCGAGTCCACGATTCCGTTGCGACGTTTCGGTGATGCCTGGGACGTCGCCAATGCGGCGGTCTTCCTCGCCTCGGAGGAGGCAAGGTACATAACCGGCACGGAACTTGTGGTCGACGGGGGCTTGACGTGCCAGGTCCAGTACCCGCTCAGATGATCGATCCAGACCGGCGCCGTCGCTGGAACCTCGGCGCACTCGATCTCGCGGGACCATCGACCTCGGGGCGGCAGAGGATGATCACCCGATGAAGACCCAGTCGTCGGAATCCCGTGCCGCGCCGGAAGGGTTCGGCCTTCGCGTCCGATAAGCGGGACGCAGGTCCGCCTCGCACCGTCCGTCCCGATCGACCCGGCGATGGAGGGCCATACTGGCCTCGCCGTGCACTCCTTCAGGACGACCGGATTGAAATACGGCAGGCCCGTGAGCGCGGAGTGATGCGCGCAGCTCGATCCTCGTGACCGCGAGCAAGTCGCAGGCGCGCCGGAACTCCAGTGCCGGACCGTGAACAGCGAGTTGGCCGTCACGCTCCGAGGCCCGGGCGCGGCGCCGGAGCGCCATGGTCAAATGCCAGCGCCGCTCGAGACGACCGAGAAGCGTCTGGTGTCCGCGCGGCTCATCGCCTCGCCTGCAACGACCGGCCGCGAAGGCGCGACGGCAGGATTTCCGGCGGCCATCGCCGTCGGGCGACGGCGCCGCACCGGCGCGGCCGCCAGAGGCGCGAAGCGGCGACGGCAAGCCCGTGCCGCGCGGGGCCATGACCGCGACGTGTGCATCGGGCCTGCGGGGACGAAAAGATGCAGAGCCGTGAGCGGTGATTCATCGATCACAGGTTTTGACGGCGCCGCGCCGGCCGCCGATACTCGGTGCAGGGAGAAATCTCCCGAGAGGGAAGCATGGCTGAGACAGGTTCGAGCCCGGGCTGCCTCGACGGCATCCGCGTGCTCGACATGAGCCGCATCGTCGCGGGCCCGTTCGCCGCGCAGATGCTCGCGGATCTCGGCGCCGACGTGATCAAGATCGAGCGTCCGAAGGAAGGCGACGACGTCCGCCTCGTGGGTCCGCCCTGGCTGCCGGGCACGGTCCGCGCGGATCGCCAATCGACGTATTTCCAGGCCGTCAACCGCAGCAAGCGCTCGCTGACCGTCGACTTCACGACCAGCCAAGGTCGCGAACTCATGCTGGCCCTGATCGCGAAGTCCGACGTCCTGATCGAGAACTACAAGACCGGCAATCTCGGCCGCTACGGCCTGGGATACGAGGATGCCGCCCGGGCCAATCCCGGGATCGTCTACTGCTCGATCACCGGCTTCGGCCAGACCGGTCCGCTTGCCGCGCGTCCCGGCTACGACTACCTGATCCAGGCGATGTCGGGGCTGATGTCGATCACCGGACATCCCGATGGCCAGGCCGGCGCCGGCCCGATGCGCGTGGGCGTCCCGATCTGCGATGTGCTCGCCGGCCAGAATGCGGTCGCCGGCATCCTGGCCGCCTTGATGATGCGGGGCCGCACGGGGCGCGGCCAGCACATCGACGTCGCACTCTACGACAGCCAGCTCGCCGGACTTCTCAACCCGGCGGCGGCATGGCTCAACGGGCAGCGGCCGTGGCCGCGCTCCGGCAACGACCATCCGAGCGCCGTGCCGTACGGCGTGTTCAAGGCTGCCGACGGCTTCATCATGATCGCGACCTTCACCGACCGCGAGTTCGGGCGGTTCGCCGCGGCGCTCGGGCGGCCCGAGCTCGGCGCCGACCCGCGCTTCCTCACCACGGAGACGAGGCTCGCCAACCGCCACGCGCTCGTCGACCTCGTCAACGACGTCGTCGGGACGCAGCCCCGTGCGCACTGGATCGAGCGCTGCGCCCGACATGACGTGCCCTGCGGTCCGATCCAATCGGTCGGCGAGGCACTGGACTCCGACCAGGCGCAGGCGCGCGGGATGACCGTCGAACTCAAGCGCGACGACGGCGTCGCCGTGACGGTCGTCGGCAGCCCCATCAAGATGTCGGCGGTGCCGCCCGTCTATCGCGGCGCGCCGCCGCGCGTTGGCGAGCACAGCGACGCGGTCCTGCGCGATGTGCTCGGCCTCGACGCGGCGGCCGTCGCACGGCTGCGCGAGGCGGGCGTCGTCTGATGGCCGGCGCCGTGCGCACGATCGAGCTGCCGCTCGTCACGCTGCCGCCGGGCCTCGAGGCGATCCGGGGCGAGGTCCGCGCCTTCATCGAGCGCGAGCTCGCCGCGCATCCGCCCGAGCGTCGCGCGAAGTCGTGGCTCGCGTTCGATCCCGCGTTCAGCCGCAAGGTCGCCGAGCGCGGCTGGGTCGGCATGACCTGGCCGCGACGCTACGGCGGCGGCGAGCGCAGCGCGCTCGAACGCTACGTGGTCCTCGAGGAGCTGCTCGCCGCCGGCGCTCCGGTCGCGGCGCACTGGACCGGAGACCGCCAGAGCGGCCCGATGCTCCTGCGCTTCGGCACCGAGGCCCAGCGCGCGCGCTTCCTGCCGCTGCTGGCACGCGGCGAGATCTTCTTCTGCATCGGCATGAGCGAGCCCGATGCCGGTTCCGACCTCGCCGCCATCCGCACCCGTGCGCGGCGCGTCGACGGCGGCTGGCGGGTAACCGGCGCGAAGCTGTGGACGAGCAATGCCCAGCGCAGCGACTTCATGATCAGCCTGGTGCGCACCGAGCCGCCGGGGCCCGTGAAGCAGCAGGGGCTCTCGCAGTTCATCGTCGACCTGAAGACGCCGGGCATCGCCTGCCGCCCGATCGACGACATCACAGGCGAGCCGCATTTCAATGAGGTCGTCTTCGACGACGCGTTCCTCCCGGACGAGTCCCTGGTCGGCCGGCCCGGCGACGGCTGGCAGCAGGTGACCAGCGAGCTTGCATTCGAGCGCAGCGGGCCGGAGCGGTTCCTGAGCGCATTCCCGCTGCTCGTCGAAGCGTGGTCGCAGGCGCAGCGCGCCGGGAACGCGGCGGCCCTGGCGCAGTTCGGGCGGCTTCTCGCCCACCTCATGACGCTGCGCCAGATGTCGATCTCGGTCGCCGGCCTGCTTCAATCGGGGCGCGACCCCGCGATCGAAGCCGCGCTGATCAAGGACCTCGGGATGAGCTTCGAGCAGGAGGTTCCCCGAGTGGTGCAGGCGGCGCTCGGCGCCGTTCCCACCATGGCGGCGCGCGACGCGCTGTCGCGGATGCTCGCGATGGTCACGCTGCTGGCGCCGTCCTTCTCCTTGCGCGGCGGCACGCGCGAGATCATGCGCGGGATCATCGCGCGAAGCCTGGGGCTGCGATGAGCGACGTCTCCGCATTGCTGGAGGAGTCGGTCGCGCGCGCGCTCGCCGCGCATGCGGACCGCAAGGCCGATGCTGCGATGCGCGCGGGGTCCCTGCCCGAACCTCTGCGGACCGAGATCGCCGGCCTCGGCATCGGCCATGCCCTGCTCCCCGAGGACGCCGGCGGCGCCGGGTGCGGCTGGCGCGACATCATGCCAGTCCTGCGCGCCCTCGGCCGCGCCGCCGCGCCGCTGCCGGTCGCCGAGGAGATGGTCGCGCGCCGGCTCGTCGAGCGAGCCGGCCTGCCGCAGCCGGACGGCCTGGTGACGTTGGCTCCGGACGCCGGGGCGATGGTCGTCGCCGCGGACGGCTCGCTGTCCGGCACCCTGGCGGGCGTGCCGTGGGGGCGCTTCGCCTCGGCCTTCGTCATCGAGACGAACGGCCCCGGCGGGCGGGAGATCGTCCTGCTCCCGGCCGCGGCGATCGCGTGCGAACACGACGCGAACCTGGCCGGCGAGCCGCGCGACCTTCTCTCGTTCCGCGGCGTTCAGGCGATCGGTCGCGGCCCGGCCCGCGGGCCGACGTTGCGCGGCGTCGGCGCGGCGATGCGCGCCGGCCTGATCGCCGGCGCCGTCCAGGGCGCGCAGCACCGCGCGGTCGCCTACGCCGGCGAGCGACAGCAGTTCGGCAAGCCGCTCGCGGCCTTCCAGGCCATCCAGCAGCAGCTCGCCGTACTCGCCGAGGAATCGCTCGCCGCCGACATGGCCGCCCGAGGCGCCTTCGCCGCGCTCGAAGGGCCGGATGCCGAGGTCTGGTGCGCGATCGCGCGGCTGCGCGCCGACGATGCCGCCAGCGGGGCGATCGCCATCGCGCACCAGGTCCACGGCGCCATCGGGTTCACTCGCGAGCACGATCTCCATCGCCTCACGACGCGATTGATGTCGTGGCGCGCGGAATTCGGCAGCACGGGCGAATGGTCGGCCTGGCTGGCGGGGCAGGTCGGCGGCGACGCCCGCCTGTGGGACCGCGTCGTCACTTGGAGCGCCGCGGTCTCCACGCCCTGATCCCGGCCGCGCCGGCCTCAGCCGGCGCGATCGGGCACGTCGTCGAACAGGCCGCCCCGGATCGCGCGCATGTAGGTGCGGACCGTCTCGTCGTCGGTCGCGCCGCCCGCCATCGCAGCGCGCTGCGGCGACACGCTCAGGCGCATCGCCAAGTAGTCGCGTGCGCCAAGCAGCATGTAGACCATCTTCTCGATCTCGGAGTCGGAAACGCGCGGCGCGCCCGCCCTCTGGCGCTCCGCGCGCAGGGCGCGGACATAGCCCGCGACCATGTTGTTCATGTGCTCGCGATGCGCCTCCGGCGCGAAGGTCTCCGCTTCGCGCAGCACGCGATAGAAGCCGGGATTGCTGCGGAGGAACTGCAGATACGCGCGGATCCGCGCCTCCTCGCGCGCCGCGAACCCCTTCTCCGCGCGCACCTTGTCGGCGATCTCGGTCACCATCAGCTTGCCGATCTCCGGCAGCAGGTGGGAGAAGAGCTCGTCGCGCGATTCGAAGTAGTTGTAGAAGGTCCCCTGCGCGACCTCGGCCGACATCGTGATGCGTGCGATCGACGCGCCGGCATAGCCGAAGCGCCCGACGACGGTGACCGCGGCCTCGAGCAGCGCGCGCCGGATCGCCTCCGACTTCTCCGCACGCGAGACGCGGGTGCCGCCGCGGCGCATGGCGGTCCCGGTCTTCGCACGCTTGCTCCTGCTGGGCTTCTTAGGGTGCGGCACGGCGTATCCGTCCGGTCGGGAAGCGTGGGCGGAGCCTTGCGCAGCCGCCGGAAATCTCGCAAGGCTCCGCCGCGACCTCACAGCGCCTGGATCTGCTGGTAGGCACCCGGACCGTAGACCTCGTTCGCGAGGCGCTCGCCGACCGGCTGCATGATCTTCGACAGCTCGGCGCTGTCGAGGGTCAGCACCGTCCCCGCCCCGTTGCGCTGCTCCCAGAGCTTGAAGTCCTCGGCCGCCTGCCGCTTCGCGGCGCCGAAGTAGTGCTCCCCGACGATCTCGTTGAACAGGCCGACGAAGATGTCGCGCTGCTGCGGGCTCATGCGGTTCCAGCAGCGCTCCGAGCACCAGAACTTCTCGGTCCCGACCCCGAAGTCGTTCGACACGACGTGCTTGCAGACCTCGTTGAACCGGCTGGCGAGCATCACGTTGACGAGCGTGATCAGCCCGGCCACGAGATTCTGCTGCAGGGCCAGGTAGACCTCGTTGAAGGGCACGGGCGTCGCCGAGATGCTCAGGGCCTTCGCCGCCTCGGTATAGGCCTCGAACGGCGGCACGCGGATCTTCATGCCGGCGAGATCCTTCCATCCGCCGATCTTCTCCTTGGTTCCGACGTTGAACGAGCCGGAGCTGCCGAGGCCGATCAGGCGGGCCTTGTAGCGGGCCTGCGCGACGCCGCGCGCTTTCTCGAACAGCGGCGAGCGCGAGATCCGCAGCGCGTGGTCCAGGTCGCGCATCAGGAACGGGACGTAGAACACGTCGAGCTCGCGCATGCCGCTATAGCCGGTGTTCGCGATGTCCATCGTCCCGACGGAAATGCTCTCGAGGATCGACTGCTCGCTCCCGGCGTTCAGAAGCAGTTGGCCCTTGATCGCGCCGGAGGTGCGCTCCTCCAGCATGCGCAGGAAGCGCGCCGCGAAGAGGTTCGACAGCGCCTGCTCGCCGCTCGAATTCGCGAAGCGGATCGTCAGGGCCTGGGCGTTGGCGTGGCCGATGATGGCCGGCGCGGCCATCGCTCCCGCGAGCGCGCGCGACACCGCGCGGCGGCTTACCTGTCTCGACATGACGTCTTCCTCCTCATGGGTTGGTTGCAGATGTTGAACGGCGACGACGACGGCCTCAGCCCTGTACCGGCATCAGCCAGTGCGGCAGCCACAGCGACAGCGCCGGGACATAGGTCACCAGCATCATCACCGCGACCAGGATGATCAGGTAGGGGATGCTCGCGCGGAAGACGGCCGCGACCTCGGTCCGGCCGATCACGGCCACGACGTTGAGGATGAGCCCCACGGGCGGCGTGAGCAGCCCGAGGATCAGGTTGATCACCATCACGACGGCGAGCTGGATCTGATTGACGCCGAGGGCCTCGAACATCGGGAACGTGATCGGCACGAGCACCAGCATCACGGGCAGCGGCTCCATGAACGTGCCGAGCAGCAGCAGCAGAACGTTGAAGATCAGCAGCAGGACGTTCACGTCGCGCGAGATCTGCAGCATCGAGTGCGTCAGGATCTCGCCGAACTGCTCGTACACCGCGAGCCACGAGAACATCTGCGCGGCGCCGACCGTCAGCATGATGATCGAGGACAACAGCATCGCGTTCGCCGCGCACTGGATCACCACGCGCCAGGACATGGTGCGATAGACGAAGACGCCGAGGCCGAGCACGTAGAGCACGAGCACGGCCGCCGCCTCGGTGGGCGTCGCGATGCCGGAGGTGATGCTCCGCATGATCAGCAGCGGCGCCGCCAGCGGCAGGGCCGCGCGCCCGAGCGCGTCGAAGCGCTCGGTCCAGCTTGCCCGCGGTTCAACCGGGTAGCCCTTTTGCCGCGAGATGAAGTAGGTCAGCGCCAGCATCGAGACCGTCATCAGGATGCCCGGCACGACGCCGGCAAGGAAGAGCTGGCCGACGGAGAGGTTGGCAATCGAGGCGATCAGGACGAACGAGATCGAGGGCGGGATGATCGGCCCGACGGTCGACGAGGCTGCCACCACCGCGCAGGCGAAGTCCGTCGGGTAGCCGCGCTTCTTCATCTCGGGGATCGTCACCGTCCCGGTCGCCGCGGCATCGGCGATCGCCGAGCCGGACACTCCGGAAAGGATGAAGTTCGTGGTCACCGCCACGTTGGCGAGGCCGCCGCGGATGTGCCCCATGTAGGCGAGGGCGAAGCGCACGAGCCGCTCGGTGACGCCGGTCACGGACATGAGCTCGCCGGCGAAGATGAACAGCGGGATCGCGATGAGCGAGAAGGTGTCGACGCCGTCGAGCATCTGCTGCGGCAGGAGCTCGTAGGGGATCCCGTCCCCGCCCAGGTCGGCGAGCACCATGTAGGCGAGGCAGGCGACCGCGATGGCCCACGCGATCTCCATGCCGAGGAAGATGAAGAGGACCAGAAGGCAGATCAGCGTGAGCAGCAGCATGGGCGCGAGCGACCTCAGTACCGGATGCCGCGGACGGACTTGCTGAGCTGGACCAGCTGCGCCACGAACATGAGCGCGGCGCCGATCGCGATCGGCATCCGCAGGACGGCGTTGCTCCAGCCCGTCGACAGCATCGTGCCGGTGAACCCGAGCCGCACCAGCGGCAGGCTGTACCAGAACACGACCGCGAGGAGCGCCAGGACCATCAGGTGCATCGCGACCTCCAGCACCATGCGCAGCCGCGCCGACATGACATCGAGCAGCATGGTCACCCGCAGGTTGAGGTTCACGCAGATGGCGAGGGGACAGGCGAGGAAGATGCCCCAGATGAAGATGATCCGCGGGACGTCCTCGCCCCAGAGCGGCGGCGCGTTGAAGAAGTAGCGCGCGACGATGACGTAGAGGACCACAGCGGTGAGCGTGATCATCGACGCCGCGGCAAGGAGATAGAAGCAGCGTCCGACGACACCCTTCGGCTCATGGGGATTGGGGGCGAGATCCATGCAGCTCCTTCGTCACCCAGACGCCATCGGCGGCCGCAGCCCCGGCAGACTGGCAAGGAGTGAATCATGAGTCAACGATCAGCGAGCGTCGGCGCTCGGTGAGCGATGAACCATTCTTCATTTCGTTGCGACCGGAGGTGGCCTCTGACACACTTCGGCACGTCGCGTGCCGGTCGACCGCGCGCAGGGGAGCGGACCATGGGATTGACTGTCGGAATCGATGTCGGCGGCACATTCACCGACTTCGCGCTCATGGACGGGGCGACCGGCGAGCTCCGCCTCGGCAAGGTGCTCACCAGCGCGGACGATCCGTCCCGCGCCGTCCTGTCGGGCCTGACCGCGCTCCTCGATTCCGCCGGCCTTGACGCGCGCGATCTGGTGCACGCCGTCCACGCCACCACGATCGCGACGAACACGGTGATCCAGCGCCGCGGCGAGGCGACCGCGCTGCTCACGACCGCCGGCTTCCGGGACCTCCTGCTGATCGGGCGCCAGCGCCGCTTCGAGCTCTACGACAACTCGATCGGCAAGCCGCGTCCCATCGTCCCGCGCGAGCTCTGTTTCGAGGTGGGCGGTCGGCTGATGTGGGACGGCAGCGAGCGCACGCCGCTCGACGAGGACGCCGTGCGCGCCGCGGCGCGCGAGATGCGGGCCCGCGGCGCCGTCTCCGTCGCCGTCTGCTTCATCCACAGCTACGTCAATCCCGTCCACGAGCGGCGCGCGCGCGAGCTGATCGCCGAGGCCGCGCCCGAGCTGCTGGTGTCGCTCTCCTCGGAGATCTCGCCCGTCTATCGCGAGTACGAACGCGCCAGTACGACGGCGCTCAACGCCTACGTGATGCCCGCGGTGAGCGCCTATATCGGCCGCATCGAGGACGGCCTCGCCGAGCTGGGGCGCCGGCGGACGCTCTACATCATGCAGTCCAACGGCGGCATCGCCTCCGGCGACTACGTGCGGCGCCATCCGATCCGCATCATCGAATCCGGCCCGGCGGCCGGGGTGCTCACCGCGGCGCGCTATGGCGATGCGGCCGGCACCGACAACCTCATCTCCTTCGACATGGGCGGCACCACCGCGAAGGTGTGCCTGATCGAGAAGGGGCGACCCGGGATGACCGAGATCTTCGAGGTCGACATGATCAACCTGAAGCCGAACAGCGGCATCCCGATGAACATCCCGGCCATCGACCTCGTCGAGATCGGCGCAGGCGGCGGCTCGATCGCGAGCCTCGAGATGGGGGCGATCAAGGTCGGACCGATCAGCGCGGGTTCGGCCCCCGGGCCGATCTGCTACGGCCTCGGCGGCAAGCGGCCGACGGTCACCGACGCCAACCTCGTCCTGGGCTACCTGAATGCCGACTACTTCCTCGGCGGCGAGATGAAGCTCGACGTGGCGGGCGCCCGTGCCGGCCTCGCGGAGCAGATCGCCGCGCCGCTCGGGGTCCCGCTCGAGGAGGCGGCATGGGGCGTCTACGAGGTTGTGACCGCGCAGATGGCCCAGGCCGCGCGCGCCGTGTCGATCGGCAAGGGCCGCGATCCGCGCCAGTTCGCGCTCGTGCCGTTCGGCGGAGCCGGCCCGCTGCATGGCGCACAGCTCGCGCGACAGCTCGGCTGCAAGCGCGTCGTGTTTCCCAAAGGCGCGGGCGTCGAGACGGCGATCGGGCTGCTGATGGCCGACCCCGCCTTCGACGTGGCGCGCACGAGCATCCTTCCTCTTGCGCCCGAGGCCCTGCCGAAGGTGAACGCGATCCTCGCCGATCTGACCGCGGACACGATGCGCGAGCTCGACGCCTGCGGCCTCGACGGGGACCGGCGGCTCGTGCCGAGCTGCGACATGCGCTTCGTCGGCCAGGGCTACGAGCTGACCGTCCAGCTGCCGCCCGGCCCCTACACCGCCGCCGACATCCCGCGCATCCGCCAGGCCTTCCTCGCGGCCTATTCGGCGGCCTACGGCGAGCGGGCCTTCGATCCGAAGGCCGCGATCGAAGGCGTGCTGTGGCGTCTGTCCGCCTCGATCAAGACGGCCGGCCTGACGATGCGGGACCTGCCGGCCGGCGAGACCGACGCGAGGCGTGCGCTCAAGGGCCGGCGCCCCGCCTATTTCCGAGAGTGGGGGCGCGCCGACGCGTGCGACGTCTACGACCGCTACCGGCTCGGGGCGGGCTGCGAGTTCGCCGGGCCGGCGATCATCGAGGAGAAGGAGTCGACGATCGTCCTGCCGCCGGGTACGCGCGCGCGCGTCGACCGCAAGGGCAACCTGATCGTCGACCTGTGAGACCGAGGGAGAGCGCGCATGACCATCCAGGTTGATCCCGTCACGTTCTCGGTCATCTGGGGCGGCCTCGTCTCGGCCTCGGCCGAGATGGGCGCAACGCTGCGCCGGACCGCCTATTCGAGCGCGGTGCGCGAAGGCACCGACTACTCGACGGGCATGTTCGACGCCGAGGGGAACATGGTGAGCCAGGGCGACTACAGCCCCGGCCATCTCGGCTCGATGGCCTACACCGTCGGCAAGATGCTGCAGTACTACCCGGCCGACACGCTCAGGCCCGGGGACGCGATCATCTCGAACGATCCGGGAATCGGCTCCGGCCACCTTCCGGACGTCTACATGGTGTGCCCGATCTTCTTCGACGACGAGCTGATCGGCTTCGCCGTCAACATCGCGCACCAGATCGACATCGGCGGCGCCGGCTCCGGCTCGCAGGTCGTGCACGGCATCCTCGACAACTACCAGGAGGGTATCCGCTTCCTGCCCACGATGCTCTACCGCGCGGGCGAGCCGTCGGAGGAAATCTTCCGCATCATCGAGGCGAACGTGCGCATGGCGGCCGAGGTCATCGGCGACATCCGCGCGCAGTACATCGCCAACCAGGCCGGCGGCGCCCGCATGCAGGCGCTGGCGCGCAGCTACGGCGTGCCGGTGCTGCGCCAGGCGATGCGCGACCTCATCGAGCGCAGCGAGGTCGAGATGCGCGAGGCGATCAATCGCCTCAAGTCCGGCACCTATCATTTCGAGGACCGCCTCGACGACGTCGGCCCCGACACCGAGCCCGTCGTCGCCAAGGTCGCGGTCACCATCGCCGACGGCACGGTCACGGTCGACTGGACTGGCAGCGGACCGCAGCGGGAGGCCGGGCTGAACGCCTATCTCTCCTACACCAACGCCTACGCGCTCGCGGCGGTGAAGGCCGTCACGTTGCCGCTGCTGCCGCAGAACGCCGGCCTGATGAGGACGATCCGCACCGTCGCACCCGAGGGATGCTTCTTCAATCCGCGCCGGCCCGCGCCGTGCGGCGGCCGCGCGACCGTCTCGCACCGCATCTACGAGGTGATCATGGGCGCGCTCGCGCAGGCCGCGCCCGACAAAGTGATCGCCGCGAACTCGCACTTCTTCAACCCGAACATCGGCATCCACAATCCGCGCACCGGCCGGATGTCGATCGTGTGGGAGACGATCATCGGCGGTGTCGGCGCCCGCGAGGGGGCGGACGGCGCCGAGGCCCTCGCCTCGCCCTGGAACGGCACGAACATGCCGGCGGAGATGCAGGAGATCAGCTGCCCGATCCTGGTCGAGCGCGTCGAGCTCATCCCGGACAGCGCCGGACCCGGCCGGTGGCGCGGCGGCTCGGGCATGCGCAAGGACATGCGCATGCTGGCGCCGGACGGGAACTTCTACAATCTCGGCGACCGCCACCGCTTCGCGCCGTACGGACTCGCCGGCGGCAAGCCCGGGGCGCTCGGCCGCACGATCGTCACGTCGGCCGGCGGCGACTCCCGCGCGGTCCATTCCAAGGGCAACTACCGGCTGGGCGAGGGCGACGTCGTCAGCTGGCAGACCGCGGGCGCGGGCGGATTCGGCGATCCGCTCGAGCGCGATCCCGCCGCCGTCCTTCGCGACGTCCTCGGGAACTTCGTCTCGCGGGAGTCCGCCAAGCGCGACTACGGCGTCGTGCTCGCGGGCGCGCCGCTGGCTGTCGACGCGGTGGCGACCGAGAAGCTGCGCCGCGAGATGCGCGCCGCCTGAGCGCGGCGCGCCTCAGTACTGCCCTTCGCCTGGAGCCGGCTTGCGGCGCCCGACGCGGCGGTAGGCGTCCTCGGGGATCTGCGCTGCCGACTTGTAGAAGTGCCAGTGGCAGGGCTTCGAGGCGTCCGGATCGTAGCCCGTGACCCACAGCGGATGGCCGCCCCACTCCATCGGCAGGATCTCGTTCACCGTGCAATGCAGGCAATAATACGGCACGTCCTTGCGGCCCCAGCTCCAGTCGTGGGCCTCGCGCGTCGTGCCGAACGAATAGGGCGGGTCGAGGCGGGACGGCGTGCCGTCGACCGGATCGCCGCGGCGCATCCGGCCGCCGCTGCCGCACGGATCCATGCGAATCGAAAACCGATCGGCCTCCTCGATCACCTCGATGCCGCCGTCCTGCTGCGGGCCGCAGCGATGGCTGCGCATGATCTCGGCGGTGAGGCGGACGCGGTCCTCGACGGACAGCCTCAGGAAGGCCTTCCACGTCCGCCGCAGCATCCATGTCGCCTGGCTCGCCCGCAGGCACTCGTACATCGCCTCCTCACCGAATTTCTCGGCGATGCGCGAGAGCAGGTCCCATATCCAGTCGCACATGAGGTCGTGGAGCGACTTGCCCTCGGCGATCATGTAGCGCGCGAGCGCCTTCGCCTCGTCGAGGCGGCCGGCGTCGATCGCCTCGATGATCCGCGCCGGCGTGGCGGTGCCGAGTTCCGGCCAATCGTCCTGCCGCACGTCTCGCCCGACGATCGCCATTTCCGACAGCTTCAGCATCGCGCCTCCCGTCCCGGCATCCGGGTTTCGTCGATGCCGTCCCGCCCGTGGCCCGACTCTACGAAATATGAACCATGGGTCACAGTTCATTGCGCTTCCACCCCCGGGCGCCGCTGGGGTAGCGTTGCGTCGATCGGCGGCGCGGTCCCCGGCGACGTCGCCGCGCGCCGCGGGATCGACCGCCGGCGCCGCGATGGCGCGACGGCGCCGGAGAGACCATCCATGGCCGACCCCAGCGGCACCCACGACATCGCCTGGCGCCTGCTGCGCACCATGATTCTGATCCGCCGCGTCGAGGAGCGACTGGCGCGCCTCTTCGCCGACGGCGAGATCCCCGGCTTCATCCATCTCAGCATCGGACAGGAGGCGATCGCGGCCGGCTTCGGGGCCTGCCTCGCACCGGCCGACACGCTCGCGTCGACGCATCGCGGCCACGGCCACTGCCTCGCGAAGGGCGTGACGGCCGCCGCGCTGATCGCCGAGGTCATGGGCCGCGATACCGGCGCCTGCCGAGGCCGAGGCGGCTCGATGCATGTCGCGGACCTGTCGGTCGGCATGCTCGGCGCGAACGGGATCGTCGGCGCCGGCGTTCCGATCGCGCTCGGCAGCGCGCTCGCGCACAAGACGCTCGGCCGCGACGCCGCGGCGATCGCCTTCTTCGGCGACGGCGCGCTCGCTGAAGGCGCCGTCTACGAGGCGCTGAATCTCGCGGCCGCCTGGGCGGTGCCGCTCGTCTTCGCTTGCGAACGCAACGGCTGGTCCGAGTTCTCGCCCGCGGACCGCGGCTTCGCCGGCGACCTGGAGGCCCTGGCGACGAGCTTCGGGATCCCGTATGCGCGCGTCGACGGCGACGACGCGCTCGCGGTCCACGCCGCCGTCGCGCCGATCGTCGCAGCCGTCCGCCGCGAGCGGCAGCCGCGCCTGATCGAGTGCGTCACCCATCGCGTGCACGGGCATTTCGAGGGCGATCCGCAGCGCTACCGCCCGGCGGCCGACCGCGAGGCGGCGCGCGCCGCCGATCCGATCGCGCGCCTGCTGGCCAAGCTCGGTGGCGACGAGGCCACGCGCCGTCGCGCCGAATCGATCGAGGCCGAGATCGCGGCCGAGGTCGATGCCGCCGTCGCCGCGGCGCGCGCCGCCCCAGGCGCGGACCGCGTCGCCGCCGCCGAGGACGTCTATGGCTGAGCTTCGCTACGGCAAGGCGATCAACCAGGCGCTCGCGGATGCGATGCGTGCCGACCCACGTGTCGTGCTGATCGGCGAGGACATCGCCACCGCGGGCGGACCGTTCGGCGTCACGCGAGGCCTGCTCGACGCCTTCGGGCCCGCCCGCGTCCTCGACGCGCCGATCTCCGAAGGGGCGATCGTCGGCGCAGCCGTCGGCGCGGCGCTCTGCGGACTCAAGCCGGTCGCGGAGATCATGTTCATGGACTTCGTCACGCTCGCCATGGACCAGCTGGTCAATCAGGCGGCGAAGGCGCGGTTCATGTTCGGCGGCCGCGGCGGCGTGCCGCTCGTCGTGCGGACGCCGCACGGCGGCGGCCTCAGCGCCGGCCCGCAGCATTCCCAATGCCTGGAGGCCTGGCTCGCCCACGTGCCCGGCCTGAAGGTCGTGGCGCCCGCGACCGTCGCCGACGCCTACGGCCTCGTGCGCAGTGCCATCGACGATCCCGACCCGGTGGTCGTGATCGAGCACAAGGGCCTCTACGCCGCAGCGGAGCCGATCACGTCGCCGCTGTCCGCCGTGCCCATCGGCCAGGCCCGGGTCGTCCGCGAAGGGACCGATGTCACCATCGTCACCTACGGCGCGATGCTCGGCGAGGCCCTCGTCGCGGCCGACCGGCTGGCCGCCGATGGCATGCGATGCGAGATCGTCGATCTCCGGACCCTGCAGCCGTGGGACGAGGCCGCCGTGCTCGCCTCGCTGGCGCGCACCCACCGGCTCGTCGTCGCGCACGAGGCCGTCGAGGCCTTCGGCATCGGCGCCGAGATCGCCGCGCGCATGGCGGACATCGGATTCGACGAGCTCGATGCGCCGATCATCCGCGTCGGCGCACCGTTCACGCCGGTGCCGTTCGCGAAGCCGCTCGAGGATGCCTATCGTCCCGACGCGGCGCGCATCGCCGCCGCCTGCCGCCGAGCCGTGGAGTAGACGATGAGTGAAGCCCGCATCCTGTCCGAGCGCGACGGCGCGGTCGGCCTGCTGACCATCAACCGGCCCAAGGTCCTCAACGCGCTCGACCTGCCGACCCTGTCCGAGCTCGACCAGGCGCTCGCGGCGATGGAGGCGGACGCGGCGATCCGGGTGATCGTGTTGACCGGTGCCGGCGATCGCGCCTTCGTGGCGGGCGGCGACATCCGCGATCTCGAATCGCGGCAGGGCCTCGCCCACTACTCGGAATTCGCGGAGGTCATCCATCGCGTCTTCCGCCGCCTCGAGACGATCGACAAGCCGACGATCGCCGCCGTCAACGGCTTCGCGCTCGGCGGCGGAACCGAGCTGATCCTGTGCTGCGACCTGCGTCTGGTCGCCGCCGAGGCGCGGCTCGGCGTGCCGGAGATCACGCTTGGCCTGTTCCCGGGCGCGGGCGGCAGCCAGCGCCTGATCCGGCAGGTGCCGCTGTGCCGCGCCAAGGAGCTCATGTTCGTCGGCGAGCAGATCTCAGCCGACGAGGCCGTCGCGATCGGGCTGGTCAATCGTGTCGTGCCGCGCGCCACCCTGCGCGACGAGGCGATGGCGCTGGCGCGCAAGATCGCGGCCCGCTCGCCGCTCGTCCTCAAGCTGCTCAAGCGCGCGCTGCGCGACGGCGCCGACATGCCGCTGACGTCGGCGCTGGCGCACGAGCAGGCCATGATCGGCCTGGTCCTCGACAGCGCCGACGCCCACGAAGGCTGCCGGGCGTTCCTGGAGAAGCGGGCACCGGAGTTCAGGGGCAGCTGATGGCGGCCGGCCTCGTGTTCCGCATGCCGAAGCTCGGCCTCACGATGGAGGAGGCGGTCGTCACCGGCTGGCAGGTCGAGGAGGGCGATCGCTTCGCCGCAGGGCAGACGCTGGTCGTCGTCGAGACGGACAAGATCGCAAGCGAGATCGAGGCGCCACGCGCCGGCATCCTGCGCCGCAAACTCGCTCGGCCCGGCGAGACCAAGGCGGTCGGGGACCCTCTGGCCGAGCTTGAGGTCGATGGCGCCCACGACACGCCACCGACGTCGCGAGCGCAGCCGACTTCGGCGCCGCGCTCCGCGTCCGATCGCATCCTGGCGACTCCGTTGGCCCGCCGGCTCGCGCAGGATGCGGCCATCGACCTGCGCACGATCGCGGGATCCGGGCCGCGCGGCCGGATCCGGGCGCGGGACCTTCCGACCACCGCGCCGGCGCCGACGCCGGAGCTGCCGTCCGACGGCGTGGCACAGGCACGCCAGCGCGTCGTGGCGCAGCGGATGGTCGCCGCCAAGCGCGACATCCCGCATTTCTATCTGGCGAGCGAGGTCGACGTCACGGCGCTGGAATCCCTGCGCGCGCAGCTCAAGGCCGAAGGCCGCCGCCTCACGCTGACGCACTTCCTGCTCGCGTCCATCGCCCGCGCGCTCCGCGGCCAGCCGGCCGTCAACCGGCTCTGGCGCGACGACTCGATCCATCAGCCCGCTTCGGTCGAGATCGGCCTGGCGATCGACACGCCCGCCGGCCTCGTGGCGCCCACGCTCAGGGACGTCGGCGATGCCGACATCTGGACCATCGCCCGGCGCGCCGACGCGCTGACCGATCGCGCGCGGGTCGGATCCCTGACCGCGGCCGATGCGGGAGGCAGCCCGACGATGACGCTGTCGAACGCCGGCATGCACGATGTCACGTGGATGACCTCGATCATTCCGCCCGGACAGTCCGCGATCCTGGGCGTCGGCACCACGCGATCGATCTTCCGGCCCGATGCCGCCGGCCGGCCAGAGCTGCGCCGCGAGCTCGGCCTCGTCCTGTCCTGCGACCACCGCGTCTTCGACGGCGTCGCCGGCCTCGCGCTGCTGAACGGGATCCGGGCGCATCTCCTGCGGCCGCTCGGGCTGCTGCTGACCCCCTCCTCTGAAGGTTAGACGATGGATTTCGCCCTCGCTGAGCACCAGAAGCTGATGCTCGAGACCGCGCGGCAGATCGGCCGCGAATTCGGCGTCGAGTATTGGCGCCGGCTCGACGCCGAGAAGCGGTTCCCGGCCGAGATGTGGCAGGCCATCTGCAAGGCCGGCCTCTGCGGCGTCGCGCTGCCCGAGGCCCACGGCGGCTCGGGGCTCGGCATGCTCGACCTCGCGCTCGTCATCGAGGCGCTGACCGAGGGCGGCGCGGGTGCGACCCTCGCCCAGGTCTTCATGGTCAATCCGATCTTCGGCGGGGTCGCCCTGTCCCGCTACGCCAGCGCCGAGATGCGCGACGCCTACCTACCCAAGATCATTTCGGGCGAGATCAACTGCTGCATGGCGCTCACCGAGCCCGATGCCGGCAGCAACACGCTGGAGATCCGGACCTTCGCGACACCCGTCGGCAACGGCTGGCGGCTCAACGGCCGCAAGGTCTGGATCACGGCGGTGCCGGATGCGCAGAAGATGCTCGTCGTCGCGCGCACCAAGACCGTCGCCGAGTCGACGCGCCGCACCGACGGCATCAGCCTCTTTTTCATCGACGTGGAGCGCTCCGGCCTCACCTTCAGCCCGATCGAGAAGGTCGGCACCCATACGCTCTCCGCGAGCGCCGTCTTCTTCGATGACGTCAAGGTCGACGGCGCGGAGCTCATCGGCACGCTGCACGGCGGCTGGCCCGAGCTGCTGCACGTCCTGAACACCGAGCGGATCGTCACGACCGCCGGCCTCGTGGGCGCCGCGCGCCTGGCGACCCGGTTGGCCGTCGACTACGCGCGCGAGCGCAAGGTCTTCAATGGCACGCCGATCGGCGCCTACCAGGGCCTCCAGTTCCCCCTCGCGCGCGCCACGGCGGAGATCGAGGCCGCATCCACGCTCAATCTGAAGGCCGCCTGGAAATGCGACCAGGGCCTGCCCTACGGCAGCGAGGCGAACATGGCGAAGGTCGTGTCGGCGCGGGCCGCCACCGACGCGATCGAGCGTGCGATGCAGACTCTGGGCGGCATGGGCTACGCGAAGGAGTTCCATGTCGAGCGCCTCTGGCGCGACGCGCGGCTGTTCCTCTTCGCGCCCGTCTCCGAGGAGATGGCGCTCAACTTCATCGCCGTGCACGACCTGAAGATGCCGCGCAGCTACTAGGGCCCGCCATGCGCGATCGACGGATCCTCGTCACCGGCGGCGCAAGCGGCATCGGCAAGGCCTGCGTCGATCGTCTCGCGGCGTTGGGCGCCCGGCCGATCGTCGCCGACCGGATGCGCGCCAGCGACGGCCTCGCCGCGGACGACGACGGCCATCTCGGACTGCGGCTGGACGTGCTCGATGCCGACGCCGTCGAGCGCGCCGTGGCGGCGATCGAGGACTCGCAAGGCCCGCTCGACGGGCTCGTGAACGCCGCCGGCATCCTGCAGCGGACCGTTCCGCCGACCGGCATGGACATGGCGGAGTGGGACCGCGTGGTCGGCGTCGATCTCCGGGGCAGCTACGTCGCCTGCCGCGCCGTCGGATCGCGAATGGCGGAACGCGGGCGCGGCGCGATCGTCAACATCGCATCGATTTCCGGAATGACGTCGGGACCGCTGCACGCCTACGGCCCGGCGAAGGCCGGCGTGATCCAGCTCACGAGCACGCTGGCCGGCGAGTGGGGCCGGCGCGGCGTCCGCGTGAACTGCGTGTCGCCGGGGTTCACCGAGACGCCCGCCCTCCGGAAGGGATTCGACAAGGGGGTCCTGCGCGAGGACAAGCTGACCGCCGCCACGGCGCTGGGCCGCCTGGTCCGCGCCACCGAGATCGCCGCCGCCGTCGCCTGGCTGCTGAGCGACGATGCCGGCGCCATCACCGGGATCAACCTGCCCGTCGATGCCGGCTTCCTGTGCGGCGTCACCTGGCCGGCCTATGGCGGCATTCGAGGAGCAACAGCGTGAGCAACGGGCCCGTATCCCTCACCGTCCGGGGCGGCTGCGCCCATGTCGTCGTCGACAATCCGCCGGTCAACGCCCTGTCGCGCGATGTGCGCGCGGGGATCGAAACCGCGATGCGTGCGGCGCTGGCCGACCGGTCGGCCGACTGCATCGTGATCCGTGCAGCCGGACGGACCTTCGTCGCCGGCGGCGACATCGGCGAGTTCGACGGACCTCTCCTGCCGCCGGACATGAACGACGTCGTCGCGCTCGTGGAGACCAGCGACAAGCCCGTCGTCGCGGCGCTGCACGGAACCGTGCTCGGCGGCGGCCTCGAGCTCGCGCTCGGTTGCCACGCGCGCGTGGCGGCGAGCGAGACCCGGCTGGGGCTTCCGGAGGTCACGCTCGGCCTCATCCCCGGCGCCGGCGGCACGCGTCGACTGCCGCGAGCGATCGGCTTGCGCAAGGCGCTCGACATGATCGTCGAAGGCGCACCCATCCGGGCCGGCGAGGCGCGCACGCTCGGCCTGGTCGATGAGATCGTCGACGGGGATCTGCCCGCCGCGGCCGAGACGCTGGCGCGCAGCCTGGTCGGAACCGACCTGGCGCCCAGGCGGCTCGGCTCCGCGGCACGGGCGACCGCCGGGGAGGACGTCGACGCGATCCTCGCCGCGGCGCGCGCGCGTGTGGCACAGAGCTGGCCCTGGTCGACGGCGCGGCGGGCGGCGATCGAGTCCGTCGCGCAGGGGGTCGACAACGAGCTGGATGCCGCGCTCGCGCGCGAGCGCGCGCTGTTCGAGCAATGCCGCGCCGGCGGCGAGTCGAAGGCGCTGATCCACATGTTCTTCGCCGAGCGCGACGCGGTTCGCGTCCCGGCCTGGGCCGCGGCCGCCAATGCGATGCCGATCGCCCGGGTCGGCGTCGTCGGCGGCGGAACCATGGGGCGCGGCATCGCGATCGTCTTCGCTGCCGCCGGCATCCCGACGCTGCTTCACGACAGCAATCCCGCCGCGCGGGCCGCGGCGCGCGTCGGGATCGACGCGCATTTCAAGTCGCAGGCCGAGCGCGGGCGCCTGGCCCCGGAAGCCGCGCAGGCCGCCGCGGCGGCGGCGACGATCGTCGACTCGCTCGACGCGTTCGCACCCGTCGACCTGGTGGTCGAGGCGGCGTTCGAGCAGATGGCCGTGAAGCTCGAGGTCTTCCGTCAGCTCGACCGCGTCACCAGGCCTGACGCCGTCCTGGCCACCAACACGTCGACGCTCGATGTCGAGGCGATCGCACGGGCGACGGGCCGCCCCGACAACGTGCTTGGCATGCACTTCTTCAGCCCGGCGCCCGTCATGCGGCTGCTCGAGATCGTCCGCACGCCGCTGACCGGTGCAAGTGCGCTGCGCAGCGTCGTCGACCTGTCGCGACGGATCGGCAAGACCGGGATCGTCGTCGGCAACGCCTTCGGTTTCGTCGCCAACCGGATGATCTTCGAGTACCAGCGCCAGGGGGAGTTCCTGGTCGAGGAAGGCGCGTCGCCGGAGCAGGTCGACCGCGTCCTGGTCGAATTCGGCATGCCGATGGGTCCTTTCGCGATGGCCGACATGGCGGGGCTCGACGTCGCATGGTTCCTGCGCAAGGAGATCCCGCAGATGCGGCCGGCCGGTCGCCGCTATAGCGCCCTCGCCGACCACATCTGCGAGCGCGGCTGGTTCGGGCAGAAGACCGGGCGCGGCTGGTTCCGCTACGAGGCCGGCGGCCGCAAGCCGCTGCCGCATCCCGAGGTCGACGCGCTGGTCGACGCGGAGCGCCGGCGGCTCGGCCTGTCGCCGCGCACGGTCGCGGACGAGGAGATCCGCGAACGCTGCCTGTTCGCGCTGGTGAACGAGGCCGCGCGGCTTCTCGACGAAGGCCTCGCGGCGCGCCCCGGCGACATCGACGTCATCTACGCGCAGGGCTTCGGCTTCCCGCGCTGGCGCGGCGGGCCGCTGCATTGGGCCGACGCGATCGGCGTCGCGCATGTCCATCGCCGCGTAGAGGCCTATCACGACGCCGGCGATCCCTGGCTGCAGCCGGCACCGCTGCTCGCCCGCATGGCCGCCGAGGGCGTGAAGTTCTCGGAACTCGAACGCAAGGCATGGATCAGGCGATGAGCGAAGCTGCACTCGTCGACGTCGCGCGGACTCCCGTCGGCAAGGCGGCGGCCCGCGGCAGCCTTCACGTGATCCGCGGCTTCGCCGTCGCAGGCCGCGCCCCGATCGAAATCGGAGTCGCCTGATGCGCACGCGCGGATACCGGACCTACCATCGCATCGAGCGCGTCCATTTCGGCGCCGGCTCGGTCGAGGTCGTACCCGACGAGGTGCGTCGTCTCGGAGCGCGGCGCGCCTTCTTCATCGTGAGCCGGACCCTCGACCGGACGACCCGCGTCGTCCAGGACATCCGCGACCGGATCGGCGTCGTCCATGCCGGAAGCTACGACGGCGTGCCGGCGCATGTGCCGCGCGACGCGGTGATCGCCGCCGCCGCCGCGGCGCGCGACGCGGGCGCCGACCTGATCGTGACGGTGGGCGGCGGCACGGTGATGGATACGGGCCAGCTCGTCCGGCTCTGCCTCGAGCACGACGTCCGCCATCCCGACGCCCTCGACGCCTTCCGCACCGTCGCCCGGCCCGACGGGACGCGTCATCTGCCGGAGTATGCGGCGCCGCGCGTGCCGCAGGTCGCGGTCGCCACCACGCTGTCGGCGGGCGAGTTCAATCCGATCCTCGGCTGCACGGACACGCGGCGCGGCGTGAAGGAGATATTCACCCACCCCGCGCTCGCGGCGCAGGTGATCGTGCTCGATGCCGCCGTCACCGTGCACACGCCCGAGCGGCTGTGGCTGGCGACCGGGATCCGCGCCCTCGATCACGCCGTCGAGACGATCTGCTCGCCCGCGGTCGACGACTACTCGATGGGGCCGGCGCTGCATGCCGTGAAGCTGCTCGTGGAAAACCTGCCCCGCACGAGATCGGCGCCCCAGGACCTCGAGGCGCGCCACCGCTGCATGATGGGCGCCTGGCTCTCGGCCGACCACAACATGGCCTTCGTGCCGATGGGCGCCAGCCACGGCGTCGGGCACATGCTCGGCGCCGCGCTCGGCGTGCCGCACGGCGAGACGTCCTGCGTGATGCTGCCAGCAACACTGCGCTTCAACCAGGCGGCCTGCCCGGAGCCGCTTGCCCAGGTCAGCGCGGCAATGGGACGCCCCGGAGAGCCGGCCTGGCAGGTCGTTCGCGACTTCGTCGCGGGACTCGGGCTGCCGACCACCTTCGAGGAGATCGGCGTGAAGGCGGAGCATCTGGCCCGGATCGCGGCGGCCTCGATGCAGAGCCACTTCGTGCTGAACAATCCGCGCCGCCTCCGCAGCGAGGCGGAGGTGAAGGAGCTGCTGGCGCTCGCCTTCGCCGGGGCGTGACGCCGCGCTTTCGTTTCACTGGCCTGTGAATCTCGGGGCGCGCCTCTCCAGGATCGCGGCGACCGCTTCCTTGTGATCGAGGCTGTGGTGCAGCGCGGCCTGCATGCCGCTGGTCATGTCGAGGAAGGCCGGCAGCGGCATCGCCAACGCCTCGCGCAGCAGGCGCTTCGTCCGGCGCACGGCGGCCGGCGGATTTGCCGCAACGGCCTCGGCGAGCTTGAGCGCGTTCGCCATCAGCTCCTCGTGCGGATGGACGTCCGAGACGAGCCCGACCGCCCGCGCGCGCTCCGCGGACAGCGTCTCGCCCGTCAGCGCCATGCGGGCCGCCGTCGCGGCCCCGACGGCGCGGGTCAGGAACCACGCGCCGCCGTCTCCAGGCACGAGCCCGACCTTGACGAAGCTCTCGGCGAAGATCGCGCGGTCGGACGCGATCCGGATGTCGCACATGCAGGCGAGATCGCAGCCCAGGCCCATCGCCGGGCCGTTGACCGCCGCGATGACCGGCACCTCGAGCGTCTGGAAGGCGAGCGGAATGCGCTGCACGCCGCGGCGGTAATTGTCCTGCACCTCGAGCGCCGTGCGCCCGCCGCCCAGTCCCGTCCCGTCGCGCATCTGCTTGAGATCGCCGCCCGCGCAGAAGGCGGGGTCGGCGCCGGTGAGCACGATCGCGCGGATCTCGCGGTCCGCGTCCAGCTCCGTCAGGTGCGCGACGAGCTCGGCGCAATCCTCGAACGAGCTGATGGCGTTGCGCATCTGCGGCCGGTCGAGCCGCAGCACCGCGACCGCGCCGGATCTTTCAACACGCACATAGCTCACGGACGACCTCCCGGCCTCAGGGCGACGCATTTGATCTCGAGAAGCAGCCCCGGCCGCGACAGGGCCTGAACGCCGATCGCCGTCCACGGACAGGTCCGGCGCGGGAATACGCGGTTCTTCACGCGCTTGAAGGCGTCGAAATGCTGCGCGAGGTCTACATGGTAGGTCGTCAGATCGACGACGTCCTCGAAGGCGCAGTCGGCCGCGGCCAGCACGACGCGGAGATTCTCCCAGCATGCTTCGAATTGCGCCTCGGGATCGAGGATCACCTGGAGGTCCGCCGTGCGCCCGACCTGGCCTGCGCAATAGACGAGGTCGCCCACGCGCAGCGCCGGCGCATAGCCGTATTCCTCGTAGATCCGGGTCATCGTCGGGGGAACGATCACCTCGCGTTCCGTCATGGCGAACACTTCCTCCCGCCGGGATCGCCCCGACTGCGCGGCATCAGACCGCCGGGGGTCGGGGCTGTCAACGCCGGTGAGCCGCGATTCACCGGTCATTCCGGCATGCCGCGCGGCGGTGCGCCGGTCAGATCTTCACGCTCATGCCGCCGTCGACGACGAGGACGTGGCCGGTGCAGTAGGCCGACGCGTCGCCCGCCAGATAGACGACCGCGCCGTCGAGCTCGTCGGCCTGACCCCAGCGGCGCAGCGCGGTGCGTTGCGCGAACCGATCGCGCTTCTGCGGATCGCTGCGCAGCGGCGTCTCCATGTTGTCGGGCGTCATCATGTAGCCGGGCGCGATCGCGTTGACGGTCACGCCCATCGGCCCCCATTCGACCGCCAGCGCGCGTGTCATCCCTTCGAGCCCGGCCTTCGCCGCGCAGTAGCTGGCGTTCGCCTCGCGCGCGATGTGGGCGTTGACCGATGAGATGTTGATGATGCGGCCCCAGCGGCGACGGATCATGCCGAGCGAGGCCCGCCGCGCGAGGCGGAAACAGGCATTGAGGTCGACCTCGACGATCTCGCTCCACTGCGCATCGCTGGTCTCGCTCGCGGTCCTGCCATTCCCGTAGCCGGCATTGTTCACCAGGATGTCGAGATGGCCGAGTTCGGCCTCTATGCGGTCGATCGCGGCGGCGGCGGCCGCAACGTCGGTCGTGTCGAATGCCATCGGGGTTGCGGCACCGCCCGCGGCGGCGATCGCCTTGCAGGTCGCCTCGATCCCCTCCGGCTTGCGGCCGTTGACCACGACATGCGCCCCGCTGCGCGCCAGCGCGAGCGACATGGCCCGGCCGAGGCCGCGCGACGCGCCGGTCACCAGCGCGACCTTGCCGGCGAGCGAGAAAATTCCTGTCACGAGAAGCCTCCGTGGACCGGACGCGCCGCACGCGGGCGCGAGCTGCCCGAGAACGTGCCCGGGCGCGGCCCCCCGCGGCAAGCCTCCGCCGATGCATCAATCGCGGCTTCGGCCGCGCGACGCGGCTCGGCGTCACGCAGGCTCGGCGTCACACCGGCTCGGCGTCACGCAAGCTCGGCGTCACGGCGGTCATGGAGCGGAGCGCAACAGCCCGACACCGCCGGGCGCGCGGTACGCCCGGCTCCGATGCCGCCGTCGCCGGCGATGTCAGGCGAGATGCTTCTTGAAGTGGGCGATCGTGCGATCCCAGGCGAGCTTGGCGGCGGCTTCCTGGTAGCGCGGAGTCGAGTTGTTGTGGAAGCCGTGCTGCGTTCCCGGATAGGTGTGCATCTCGTAGCGGACGCCCGCCGCTTTGAGCGCCGCTTCATAGGCCGGCCACATCGCATTGATGCGCTCGTCGTTCTCGGCGTACTGCACGAGCAGCGCCGCCTTGATCGCCGGCACCGCCGCCGTCTCGGCCGCCGCGCCGTAGAACGGCACCGCCGCCTGGACGTCGGCGCCCAGCGACGCCGCGAGGAAGTTCGTCGTGCTGCCGCCCCAGCAGAAGCCCGTGACGCCGAGCTTGCCGCTGGACAGCGCATGGGCTTTCAGGAACTTCGCGCTGTTGGCCATGTCGGTGCGCAGCTTGCCCTGATCGAGGCCGGACTGCAGCGTCCGCCCGTCGTCGTCGTTGCCGGGATAGCCCCCGACCGGCGACAAGCCGTCCGGCGCGAGCGCCAGGAAGCCGTCGGTCGCCGCGCGACGCGCGACGTCCTCGACGTAGGGATTGAGCCCGCGGTTCTCGTGGATCACCAGCACGGTGGGAAACGGCCCCTGCCCCGCCGGCTGCACGAGATAGCCGCGCATCGTCCCCGACGAGCCGCCCGGCGACGGGTAGCTCACATAGGTCGCCTTGATCCGCGGGTCGGTGAAGGAGATCGTCTGCGCCTGCGCATAGCGCGGCAGCAGCGCCTGCGCCATCGCGAGCCCGCCGACCGTCACCACCGCGGCGCGGCGGAAGAATTCGCGGCGGTCGATGCGCCCGTGGCAGTACTCGTCATAGAGGTCGAAGACGCGCTGGTCGATATCCGCCTGCGTCAGCGCCGGCGGCGCCCCGGACTCGAGCGTCGATGGGTCGTCGTTCCATTGTTCAGCCATTTCCCTGCCTCCTTCGCTGCGATCGGCCTTGGTGCCGATTCGACATTCGCCCGGACCCGATCCGGCCCGACCACGAGACTACGACAGGCCTGAACAGCGGCCAGCCGCGGCGGCGGGCGCTGACGACGTTGTGATCACGCCGCGGGGTTGCGGCGAGGCGGCAAACGGCGGAGCCTTGAACCGAACGCCGCGGTCGCGGCCGCAGGTGACGGAAGCCCGCGGGCGAACCGGCGCCCTGCCGGAGGCTTGGATCATGCGCCATTCCGCCGTTGCCCGCCTTGCCCGCGGGCTGCTGGTTGCAGCTTCGATGATCGCGACGGCGCCGGGGGCGCTCGCCCAGACCGCCTCCGCGGTCCCGATCGACGACGCGAGCATTTCCGGCGTCGTGCGCGGCGCCGGCGGACCGGAGGCCGGCGTGTGGGTGATCGCGGAGACCCGCGACCTTCCCGTGCGCTTCATCCGCATCGTCGTGACCGACGACGAGGGCCGCTACCTCCTCCCGGACCTGCCCAAGGCCGCCTACGACGTCTGGGTCCGCGGCTACGGCCTGATCGATTCCGCTCGGCAGCGCGCCACGCCCGGCACGCGGCTGGACCATGTCGCCAGCCCGGCGCCCGACGCGTCGACCGCAGCCAAGGTCTATCCGGCCATCCACTGGTACTCGATGCTTCGCATTCCCGCCGCCGACCAGTTCGGCGGCAAGTCCGACATTCCTGCCGGCATCAGCCGCGAGCGCTGGCTGCACCAGATGAAGAGCGCGGGCTGCGTCGGCTGCCATCAGCTCGGCCAGCTGTCGACGCGCACGATCCCGCCGGCCTTCGCCGAAGGCTCGCATGCCGATGCCTGGATGCGCCGGGTCCAGTCCGGCCAGGCCGGCGAGCAGATGGTCAATCAGCTTGCCGGCCTGCTCGGCGGCGCGCCCTTCGCGTATTTCGGCGAATGGACCGAGCGCGTGGCGAAGGGCGAGACGCCGTCGACGGCGCCGCGGCGGCCCGAAGGCGTCGAGCGCAACGTCGTCGTGACGCTGCGCGACTGGATGAACGAGAAGCAGTACCTGCACGACCTCATCGCGTCCGATCGCCGCCACCCAACGGTGAACGCCTACGGGCCGCTCTACGGCTCACCGGAGTACTCGTCCGACGACATCCCCATCCTCGATCCCGTCAGGAACGTCGCGACGACATTCCGGCTGCCGGTTTCGCCCGACACGCCGGAGGCGCTCGGGCCCGGCCACGCCGCGGCGGCCGAACCGCTGCAACCCTCGGCCTATTGGGGCGAGGAGAAGCTGTGGAACAGCCGCGCGAACAACCACAACAGCATGTTCGATCGGCTCGGCCGCGTCTGGATGGCCGCGACGGGCCACCGGCAGGAGAATCCCGACTTCTGCCGGAAAGGATCGGATCACCCCTCCGCAAAGCACTTCCCGCTGGAGCGGACGAACCGGCGCGTCACCATGCTCGATCCGAAGACGGGCAGGTACACGGCGTTCCAGACCTGCTTCCAGACACATCACCTGCAGTTCGGCTACGACGCCAACGACACGCTGTGGACGAGCGGGGGCGGCGCTGTCGTCGGCTGGATCAACACGCGGCTGCTCGACGAGACCGGCGACATCGCCAAGGCGCAGGGCTGGACGGCGATGGTTCTCGACACCAACGGCAACGGCCGGCGCGACGACTACGTCGAGCCCAACCAGCCGCTCGATCCGACGAAGGACAAGCGCATCCAGGCGGGATTCTACGCGGTGATGCCGAGCCCGGCCGACGGCTCGATCTGGGGCACGAACTTCTCCTTCCCCGGCGCCGTGGTGCGCATCGCCCCCGGCAGCAATCCGCCGGAAACAGCGCTCGCGGAGATCTACAACGTGCCGCTGCCCGGCTTCGGCCCGCGTGGCGGCGACATCGACAAGCAGGGCGTCGTATGGGTGTCGCTGTCGAGCGGCCATCTCGGCAGCTTCGACCGGCGCAAGTGCAGGGGACCGCTCAACGGACCGCGCGCGACCGGCGATCACTGTCCCGAGGGCTGGAGCTTTCACCAGTACCCGGGCCCGGGCTTCCAGGGCATCGGCGAGAACAGCGCGGAGTCGAGCTATTACACCTGGGTCGACCAGCACAACACCTTCGGCCTCGGCGAGGACGTGCCGATGTCGACCGGCAACCTCAACGACGGGCTGATCGCCTTCAAGGACGGGCGGATGGTCGTCCTCCGCGTTCCCTATCCGCTCGGCTTCTATGCCAAGGGATTCGACGGGCGCATCGACGATCCGAATGCCGGCTGGAAGGGGCGCGGGCTGTGGACGACCAACGGCGACCGCACGCCCTGGCTGATCGAGGGCGGCAAGGGGACGCGCCCGCTCACCGCGCACTTCCAGCTGCGTCCGGATCCGCTCGCCCGCTGATGCAGGCGGGCGCTTGCGCTCAGCCGTCGGCCCGACCCGAGTAGACGGCGCGCAGGACGATCGGTGCGTGCAGGCGCAGGCCGCGCTCGAGACCCGTCAACAGCGCGTCGCCGCGGATGACGATGTTCTGGTGGTTGGGCATGTGGGTCTCGTCGAACCCGGCGACGGTCCCGATCCGCGCGCCGTCGATCCACAGCTCGTCGCCGCTCATCGCCACGCCGCCCGCGGCGAATTCGGCGAAGCCGAGATAGGCGCAGCGCGCGACCGTATCGCCCGGACCCGCATCGGCGTCGGTCACGATCAGCTCGTGCACGTCGAAGCGACGGACGGCGCGGGTCCAGGGCGTGATCAGCGACATGCCGCGGTCGAGGACCTTCAGGCGCATGACGCCGACGAGCGCGCCGGGGATGTCGACGCGCGGATAGTCGGGCCGCGCGCGCGCCCATGACGGGCGCGGATCGCGGTCGCCGACGCTCACCAGCGCGCCGTCATCGCGCGAGCCGCGCGGATTCGAAGCTGTCGTTCACGCCCAGCGCCGTGGTGACCACGTCGCGGAACTTCCGGTTGGTGATCGTCGGCGTCTTGATCTCGATCATCCAGGCGACCGGGACGTCGTCGGCGAGGACGCGCTGCACCTCGCGGTACAAGGCGCGGCGGGCGGCATCGTCGACCGTCTCGCCCGCCTTGGCAAAGAGCTCGTCGACCCGCGCATTCGAGTAGCCCATCGTGTTGTTGAACATCACGCCCTTGCGGATGTTGCTCGAGAGATAGGTGCGCGCCACGCCGACGGCCGGATCGCCGAACTGCTGCAGCCGGTTCACCGTCATCTGGTAGTCCCAGTTCGACACGCGCTGCACCCAGGCCGCGGGATCCATCGTCTCCAGCGTGACGGCGATGCCGACCCGTCCGAGCGCCTGCTTGATGTACTCGCCCATGCGCTTCCACGCCTCGCCGTAGGGAAGCGGGATCAGGCTGAGCGTCACGCGCGTCCCGTCGGCGCCGCGCTTCAGCCCCATCTCGTCGAGCAGCTGCTCGGCGCGCCGCGGGTCGAAGGCGAGCGGCTTGAGGTCCGCGTCATGGAAGCGAATCGCCGACGCGATCGGGCCGTTGGGAACCCTGGCGTGGCCGGACCAGATCGTGTCGACGATCACCTTGCGATCGATCGCGTGCAGCAGCGCCTGGCGGAAGCGCTTGTCGTCGAGCGGCTTGACGCGGTGGTTGAGCTCGATCCAGCTCATCGGCGAGGCGAACTCCGAGCCGCGCCCCGTCCCCTCGAGATGCGGCAGCTTCAGCAGCCGGTCGATGTCGAACAGCTCGATCGTGTCCGGGCCGGCGACGTCGACCTGCTGCGATTCGAGGGCGAAGGCGCGTGCGGCCGCGTCGGGCAGCACCCGGAAATAGATCTCGTCGAGATGCGGCAGACCCGGCTTCCAGTAGTCGGGATTGCGGACGAGGCGGATGTATTCGCCGCGCTGCCACTCGGCGAACTTGAACGGGCCGGTTCCGATCGGCGTGCGGTTCGCCGGATTGTTGCGGAAGTCGGTGCCCTCGTAGAGATGCTTGGGCACCATCGGCATGTTGCTCGGCACGAAGGCGCCGAGGAAGGGGGCGAACGGCTGCTTCAGGCGGAACACGACGGTGTGCGCGTCCGGCGCCTCCACGGTGGCGACGTTCGCGAGGATCGCCCGGGCGCGCGGATTGGTCTCCGGCAGCAGCTTGGTGGTGGAGAAGACGACGTCGTCCGCGGTGAACGGCTTGCCGTCGTGCCACTTCACGTTCTCCTGCAGCGTGAAGCTGTAGGTCAGGCCGTCGGCCGATTGCGTCCAGCTCTTCGCCAGCACGGGCTGCGGCTTCAGGTCGAAGTCGTAGGTGAGCAGGGTCTGGTAGATCTTGCTGCCGACCAGCTCCACCGGACCGAGCTGGTTGATGCCCAGCATCAGCGTCGGCGGCTCGGGCTGCACGAGGACGTTCAGCGTGCCGCCACGCGTCTGCGCGACGGCCGACGATGCGGTGACGATCACCAGCATGGCGACCAGCGGTGCAGCCGACCTGCGAAGCACTTCGCGCATGTTCATGGCCCCCCGGCTTGAGAACGCGCGGATTATATGATCGATTGCACGCGTGGCGAAGGGGATGGGGGCGCCGATGCGACGCAGTGCGATACCGTTGCCGTATCTCGGCGACGGCAGGGGGCCGACTGCGGCCCAGGCGGCGCGCGCGGAGATGCGCGCCGGCCGATTCACCGGGATCACCCGCGGCATGGCGCTCGGCTACGTGCAATGCGCGATGGTCACGCTGCCGCAGCGCTACGCCTACGACTTCCTGCTGTTCTGCCAGCGCAACTCGCGCGCGTGCCCGGTGCTCGAGGTGGTCGACGCGGGCGAGACGGAGGCGAAGCGGTCGGCGCCGGGCTCCGACCTGCGCACCGATATTCCGATGTACTCGATCTATCGCGACGGCGAGCGCGTCGAGGACGTCCCCGACATCCGACACCTCTGGCGCGACGATTTCGTATCCTTCCTGATCGGATCGGGCATCACCTTCGACCAGGCGCTCGAGCGCGCGGGCGTGCCCACGACGCGCAACCGCTGGGTGCTCAACACGTCGACGCCGACCGATCCGACCGGCGTGTTCAAGGGCGGGCTCGTCGTGACCATGCGTTGGCTGACGCCGGAGCAGGCCGTCACCGCGGTCCAGGTCACGTCGCGTTTCCCGTTCAATCACGGCGCGCCGATCCATGTCGGCGATCCCGCGGTCCTCGGCTGCGACCTCGCGCGTCCGCTCATAGGCCCGCCGGTCGATCGCGTGCCGGCCGACCTCACGGCGCTGTTCTGGGCGTGCAGCGTCACGCCGCAGGCGGTCGCCATCGCGGCCAAGGTCGACCTGATGATCACCCAGGCCCCCGCCTGCGGCTTCATCACCGATCTCGAGGCCGACAAGATCTGCACGCCCTGAGGCGCGAGCCCGGGCACTCCCGAAGCGAGAGGACGACGACGCGATGGCCACGACCGGAACCGGACCCTTGACGCGCCGATGGGCGCAATTCATCGCCGGCTTCACGCCCGAGAAGCTTTCGCCCGAGCTGCGGGCCCGCACGCTGCAGATGATCCTCGACGGCAGCGGCGCACTGCTCGCGGCCGCCGACCCGCGGATCTCGACCGGCGTGCGCGTCGCGGCCTTCGTCAAGCAGCAGGGCGGCGCGGCGCAGAGCAGCATCGTCGGCCAGGGCTTCAAGTCGAACGTCATCAACGCCGCGCTCGCCAACGGCACGATGGGTTACGCCTGCGATGTCGAGCCGCATCATCCCGAAGGCGTGCTGCATCCGATCGCCGTGATGATCCCGACGGCGCTGGCGCTGGCCGAACATCTCGGCGCCTCGGGCCGGCAGCTCGTGGCGGCGGTCGCGCTGGGCTGCGAGCTCGAATACAGGCTGTCGATGGCGCTGGGACCGGTCGAGCAATACGACCTCGGCTTCCACCCCTCGGCCGTCTGCGGCTGCTTCGGCGCCACCGCGGCGGCGGCCTATCTGCTCGGCCTCGACGAGCGCCAGGCCATTCACGCCCTCGGCCTCGCCGGCTGCCAGGCCTCGGGGCTGATGGCCTGGGAGTCCGACGAGACCGAGAATTCCCGCCCCTTCCAGATGGGGCTGGCGGCGCGCAACGGCGTCACCGCCGCGATGCTCGCCAAGGGCGGCTTCGGCGGCCCGATCAGCATCTTCGACGACGGCCACACCGTGTTCGGCGCGTTCAGCCGCAAGCCGACGCCCGCGCACCTGACCGACGAGCTCGGCACGCGCTTCGACGGCATCATGGAGCTCGCGATCAAGCCCTATTCGAGCGTGTCCTTCCTCCATCCGGCGCTCGATTCGCTGCTGGGTATCGCGCGCCGCGAGAAGCTGCGGCTCGAGGATGTCGCCAGCATCACGCTGCGCTTCCCGAGCTCGGGCACGCATTGCATCGACTCCAATCCGCTCAAGAGCCACTGCGCGCAGTACATCCTGCCGGTCGCGCTGACCGTCGAGGGCCTGCGCGTCATCGACCTGTTCCGCGACCGCCGCCTCGAGAACCCGCAGGTGGCCGCGCTGTCGGGCAAGGTGACCGTCATCCCGGACGATGACCTCGATCGCGGCTTTCCCAATCTCTACGAGACGATCGTCGAGGTCACGACCACCGGCGGCAAGCGCTTCTCGGACAAGAACGGCATCGCGCGCGGCTATCCCGAGGCGCCGCTGAGCGACGCCGAGATCGACGCCAAGTTCCGACGTATCGCCGGGGCGGTCGCGAGTCCGCGGCGACTCGACGCGCTGCGCGCCGCGGCGCTCGGCCTGTGGGAGGCGCCCGACGTCTCGACCTATGCGACGCTGATGGGCGCCGTGCCCGACGCCACGACGTGAGCCCCGCGCCATGGCTCCGGATCCGCGCACCATCCGCGTCGCCCTCGCCGGCTTCGGCAATGTCGGCCGCTACCTCGCCGCCAAGCTCGATGCCGGCAGCGTGCCGCGCGCCGTGCTCACTGCCGTCACCGCGCGCGATCTCGACAAGGCACGCGGCCACGCCGCGGCGTTGAGGAGCCCGCCGAGGATCGTGCCGCTCGCCGCGCTGTGCGACGATGCCGACGTCGTCGTGGAATGCGCGACCGCGGACTCGTTCCCCGCCATCGCGCGCGAGGTGCTCGGGCGCGGCAAGACCATGCTCGTGCTCAGTGCCGGCGGCGTGCCCGCCTTCCCCGACATCCTCGACTTCGCCGAGCGGCACGCCGGCCGGTTGCGGATCGCGAGCGGCACGCTCCCGGGACTGGATTCCGTGCGATGCGCGGCCGAGGGGACGATCCGCTCGGTGAAGCTCAACTCGCGCATCAAGCCGTCGACCTTCGTCGGCGAACCGTATCTCGCCAATTCAGGCCACGACTTCACGAGGCTTCCGGCCCCCGTCCGAGTCTTCGAGGGGACGGCGCGCGCGGCTGCCGCAGCCTTCCCGCGCCACTTCAACGTCGCGATCTCGCTGAGCCTCGCCGGCGTCGGCTTCGACCGCACGATGGTCGAGGTGTGGGCGGACCCGACGATCCCCGGCGCGATCCACAACGTCGAGCTCGAGGCCGACGAGGTCGTGCTGTCGATGACGACCCGCAACCGCCCGTCGGACGTCAATCCCAAGACCAGCCGTATCGTGGCGCCGAGCGTGCTGGCGGCACTGCGCTCGATGGTCGCCACGCTGCACGTGGGGAGTTAGCGTGGAGACTTCAAATCATCTTGACCGTCAAT
>JAEULA010000017.1 GCA_016793165.1 Alphaproteobacteria bacterium
GGGGAGACGCGCCATGCCGACCGCCATACCGCTCGCGAACGCCGAAATCCGACGGCTCGACGCGGCATTCGGCGCCGAGGTGGTCGGCATCGATCTCGCGGCACCGCTGTCGTCCGAGGCCTTCGCGGCGCTGCACGACGCGCTCCGGCGCCATCATTTCGTCTGCGTGCGCGATCAGCGCCTGACCGAGGAGCAGCAGATCGATCTCTCCGCCCGGTTCGGACCGCTCGAGACTTTCCCCGAGCGGCACAAGACGCGCGCGGGGCCGACCTTCTACAACGTCGCCAACGTGGCGCCGGACGGCAGCCTGATGTCGCCGAGCGACCCTCGCCTGGTGGCGCAGAAGCTCAACGAGCTCTGGCACACCGACAGCTCGTACCGCTTCATCCCGTCCTACTGCTCGCTGCTCTACGCGATCGAGGCGCTTCCCGACGCGGCGGCGGACGGCGAGACCGAGTTCGCGAACATGTTCCTCGCCTACGACGCGCTGCCGGAAGCCATGAAGCGGCGCATCGAGCCGCTCCAGATGGTCCACGACTACGCCTACGACTACCGGCTGTTCCCGGACCTGCCGCCGCTTGAGCCCGTCGTGCGCGAGGCGTTTCCGCCCGCGAGCCATCCGCTGGTGCGCGTGCACCCCGATCGCGACGGGCGGCGCTCGCTGTTCATCACCGCGAATACGGGCCGGGAGATCGCGGGGCTGGCGCTCGACGCGGGACGGGCCCTGCATGCCGAGCTCGTCGCGCATGTGTCGCGATCTGAGTTCCGCCTGCGGCACCGCTGGCGCACCGGCGACCTCATGATCTGGGACAACCGCTGCCTGCTCCATCGCGCGCGCGCCTACGACACGTCGCGCTATCGCCGGGTCGCCCGCCGCACGACGGTCGCGGGATCCGCGCCGGTCCGCGGGCCGTTCGCGGGCGCCTGAGCGGCGGCGGCGAACCTCAGTAGCGGCCGCCGCGCACGAAGCGGCCGATCCCCTCGGCGACCTCGCGCTCCTGCTCGATGAAGCCGTGGGGCGAGCGTCCTTCGCAGGCCTCGATCGAGGTGAGGCCGCGGCCGCCGGGCCCGCCGGCGACGACCACGATCTGGCGGCGCGCCGCACCGAGGCGGCGGGCGACGGACTCCATCTGCGACGCGGGCGAGCGGATGCAGTCGTCCGCGACATGGCCGATCAGCAGCACCGGAGTCGCGATCGACTCGAGCGGATGATCGAAGACGCTCTGCGCGACCCAAGGCTTGCGGGCGCGCGGATCGCCCACGGTGAGGATCGACGTGAGAACGACCCCGTCGGGCGCACCGGCCCCCTGCCCGCGCGCCCCGAGATTCACGGCCGAGATCGTGCCGCGGCTCGTGCCCACCACCCACACCGCGCCGCCGAGCCGCGCGCGCAGATCGGCGACGATCAGCGCGAGATCGCGGGCATGCGCGGCACTCGCGCGATAGCCGCCCAGGCCATCCTCGCCGTGATGAGTCGACGGGGCGTCGACGAGTGCGGTGGTGAAGCCGAGCGCGTTGAAGTGCGGGATCGACCGAACCAGCGAGTTGCCTCTGAGCGCCTGCGGGCAGCCCCGCGCGTCGAGGTCGGCATGACCGCTGCCGCCGGGGAGCAGGAGCAGCGTCGCGGCCGGCGAGGTCGGCGCCGCACCGCCCGGTCGCGACAGCGCGAAGCGCAGCTCCGCTCCTTCCGCGCCGCGCAGGGCGACAACCTCGCCGCAGACCTCGCCCGGGCTCGCGCGGGAACGGCCGGGCGTCTGGCCGAGGACGATCGCCGTCGGCGCCAACACGATGAGAAGTGCAATGAGAAGCTGGCGCATCGGCGCAACCCCCGCATACGGCGACGCCGCCAGTCTGCGCCCCGAGGGTGGAAATGACGAGCGACGACGGCGATTCCGCTCCGGGCAGAGCGTGGAGCCGCGCCGCCGGATCAGCCGCCCGCCGCCGCGCCTTCGTGCGCGAGCCAGCAGCGGACCGCGTGACCGGGCCCGATCGCCTCGAGCTCGGGGATCGGCTCGCGGCGGCAGCGCTCGACCGCCTGCGTGCAGCGCGTGCTGAAGGCGCAACCCGGCGGCGGGTTGAGCGCGCTGGGAACCTCTCCCTTCGCCTTGGCGAGCTGCCGGGCGGGATCGCCGCCGATCTCGGGGATCGCCGCGATGAGCGCGCGCGTGTAGGGGTGACGGGCATCCTCGAAGATCTGGCGCCAGTCCGCCGTCTCGACGAGGCGGCCCAGATACATCACCGCGACGCGGTCGCTCATGTGCTCCACGACGCCGAGGTCGTGGCTGATCATGATGTAGGACAGGCCCAGCTCGTCCTTGAGGTCGAGCAGCAGGTTGATGATCTGCGCGCGGATCGACACGTCGAGCGCCGAGACCGGCTCGTCGCAGATGACCAGCCGCGGCTTGAGGATGAGAGCGCGCGCGATGCCGATGCGCTGGCGCTGGCCGCCGGAGAACTCGTGCGGGTAGCGGTCCGCATGCTCGGGGCGCAGCCCGACCTTGGCGAGCATGTCGGCGACGCGCGCATCGACTTCGCGGCTGTCGTTCACGCCGTGGATTCGCAGCGGATCGGCGAGCGTGCGACGCACCGTCTGGCGCGGATTGAGCGAGGCATACGGGTCCTGGAAGACCATCTGCACGCTGCGCGCCAGCGTCGCCCGGTCGGCGCGGCCGCCCGGCCCGATCTCGTGGCCGGCGATGCGGATGCGCCCGCCGGTCGGACGCACGAGGCCCATGATCGCGAGCGCGAGGGTCGACTTGCCGCAGCCCGACTCGCCGACCAGGCCGAGGCATTCCCCCGGTTTCACGCTCAGGCTGACATCGGCGACAGCCTTGAGCACGCGCGTCTCGAACGCGCTCATGCGCAGATGGAAATGGACCGAGAGGTTCTCGACGGCGAGCAGGTCGCCTTCGGTCGCGTCAGCCATGGACGTGGCAGCGGACGAGGCCGCCTCCCGGCATCGACGAGGCGGCGGGCACGGCGCTGCGGCAGCGCTCCTCGGCATCGGCGCAGCGCGGATTGAACCGGCAGCCTGGCGGGAAGGCGGCGATCGATGGCACGACGCCCGGAATCTCGCGCAGCCGCCGGCGGCCGTCCGCACCACGCGAGCCGAGCCGCGGCAGCGAGGCGACGAGGCCGCGGGTGTAGGGATGCCGCGGGTCGACGAAGACGTCGCGCGCCGAGCGCTCCTCCACGATCCGGCCCGCATACATCACGGCGACGCGCCGGCACATGCGCGCCACCAGGCCGAGGTCGTGGCTGATCATGAGGATCGCGGTGCCCTGCGCGGCCGCGAGCTCCTGCATCAGGTCGATGATCTCGGCCTGCACCGTGACGTCGAGCGCGGTCGTGGGCTCGTCGGCGACGAGCAGCTCGGGCCGGCAGGCGAGCGCGATCGCGATCATCACGCGCTGGCGCATGCCGCCGGACAGCTGGTGCGGGTAGTCCTTCACGCGCCGCTCGGGGCTCGGCACCCGCACCTGGCGCAGCGCCTCGACCGCCCGCTCGGCCGCCTCGGTCCAGCTCGCTCCCTCGTGCAGGACGAACATCTCCGCGATCTGCCGCCCCACGGTCGAGAGCGGATTGAGCGCGGTCATCGGCTCCTGGAAGATCATCGAGATGCGCTTGCCGCGCAGCTTGCGCAGCTCGGCGGCGCCGAGACCCTGGATCTCGTGGCCCGAGAGGCGGATGCGGCCGCCGGCGATCCGCAGCGGCGGCCGGAGCAGGCCCATGACGGCCAGCGCGGTGATGCTCTTGCCGCAACCCGATTCGCCGACGAGCCCCATGCTCTCGCCGCGCGGGATGGCGAAGGACACGTCCTCGACCGCCGCGAAGGCGTCCCCGGCGCCCGCGAGCTCCAGGCGCAGCGTCTCGACCTCGAGGACCGGCGTCGCGCTCATGCGCGCCGCTCGCGCGACTGCGGATCGAGGATGTCGCGCAGGCCGTCGCCCAGCAGGTTCAGGCCGAGCACCGCGATGAAGATCGCGAGCCCGGGGAACAGCGACAGCCACGGCACCGTGGTGATCTGGTCGCGCGCCTCCGACAGCATGCTGCCCCAGCTCGGATAGGGCGGCCGGATGCCGAGGCCGAGGAAGGACAGCGACGCCTCGGCGAGGATCGCCGCACCCATGCCCAGCGTGGCGATCACGATGATCGGCCCGAGCATGTTGGGCAGCAGCTGCGTGAGCATGATGCGCAGGTCGCCGTAGCCCAGCGTCTTCGCCGCCTGCACGTAGCTCTGCGACTTGAGCGACAGCGCGCTCGCGCGGCTGATGCGGCAGGTGAAGGACCAGTTGGTCAGGCCGAGCGCGATCAGGAGGCTGGTGAGGCCGGGCCCGAGGATCGCCATGATCGCCAGCGCGAAGATCAGCGACGGGATCGCCAGCATCAGGTTGGTGAGGCCGCTGACGAAGTCGTCCCACCATCCGCCCCAGTAGCCGGCGGTGAGGCCGAGCGCGACGCCGATCACGCTGTTGATCACCTGCGAGACGATGCCGACGGTGAGCGAGATGCGCGCGCCGTGGACGATGCGCGAGTAGATGTCGCGGCCCTGCGCGTCGGTTCCGAAGATGAAATCGCGGCCCGGCGGCTCCTCCGCGAACATCAGGTTGGCGTCCATCACCGGGTCGTGCGTGGCGATCCACGGCGCCAGGATCCCCACCGCCACCACGCCGGCGACGAGCACGCCGCCCGCTACGAGATTGGCGCGAAGACGCATCGTACGCCCCTCATCCGTGGCGGATGCGCGGGTCGATCACGACATAGGCGATGTCGACCAGCGTGTTGATGACGAGGAAGAACAGCACGATCACCAGGATCGAGCCCTGGACCGCGGGGATGTCGCGCTGGAAGACGCTGTCGACCAGCAGCGAGCCGAGGCCCGGCCAGGAGAACAGCTTCTCGACGACGACCGCCTGGCCCATCAGCGCGCCGAACTGCAGCCCGATCGCGGTGAGCACGATCACCAGCGCGTTGCGCAGCACGTGCCATTTCACCACGCGCGTCTCGCTCATGCCCTTGGAGCGCGCGGTGCGGACGAAGTCGGCATTGAGCACCTCGAGCATCGCGGCGCGTGTCGTGCGCGCGAGCAGCGCCATCGGGCTGACGCCCAGCGCCACCGCCGGCATCGCGAGATAGGCGAGCCCGCCGTCGCCGTAGCCGAAGCTCGGCAGCATCTTCAGCTGCAGGGCGAACAGGTACATCAGCATCAGGCCGAGCCAGAACTTCGGCAGCGACAGCCCCGACACCGCGAACACCATCGCCGCCGAGTCGACGATGCTCCCGGGACGCAGCGCGGCGAGGAAGCCGAGCGGCAGGCCGAGCAGGATGGCGAGCCCCATCGCGGCGATGGTGAGCTTCAGCGAAGGCCAGAGCCGCGCCGCAAGCAGCTCCGTCACCGGCTGCCGGGACCGGAACGACATGCCCAGATCGCCGGTCGCGAGCTTGCCCACATAGCGGCCGAACCGGACATGGACCGGATCGTCGAGGCCGAGCTCCTTGCGCATGCGCTCGACGACCTGAGGGTCCATCGCGCCGCGGCCGTCGTCGCCCATGCTCGAGGCGATCGAGCCGGGGATCACGCTGAACAGCACGAAGATCACCAGGACCACCGCCGCCAGGGTCGGGATGGTCTGGGCGATGCGCCGCAGGACGAAGATCAGCATGGCGCGTGCGAATCGGGCTGCCGGCGAAGGTCGCAGTGCGGCGCGCCCGAGGCCGGGCGCGCCGCGCGCGTCATCCGCGGATCCGCCGCGTCACTTCGCGACAGGCGACTTCTCGTCGACCCACAGGTCCTCGCCGTACTGGAAGGTCAGCTCGGTGGCGTTGGCCTGCAGGCCGTGCAGCCAGGGCTGATAGGCCATCACGGCCTTGTTGTAGTTGAAGAACCACACCGGAGCCTCCTCGTAGAGCAGGGCGTTCGCCTGCCGGAGGATGTCGTTGCGCGCCGCCTCGTCGCCGGTCTGCGCCGCCTTCTCGAACAGCGCGTCGTAGGCCGGGTTGTTGAACTGGACGTAGTTGCAGGCCGTGCGCGGCGTCTTGGAGTGGAAGCAGCGCATCGTCGCCAGCGGATCGGGGCCGGTCTGGTTCGACCAGATATAGGCTTGGAAGTCGCCCTTCAGGACCGTGTCCGACAGCACCGCCGCCTCGACCTGTCGCACCTTCACCTTGATGCCGACGCGCGCGAGCATCGGGATCGTCGCCTCGACGATCGGCAGGCCCCAGCTCTCGTTCTGCGACGTGGTCCACTCGAACTCGAAGCCGCTGGGATAGCCGGCGTCGGCGAGCAGCTTCTTCGCCTTCTCGGGGTCGTAGGCGTAGGGCTTCATGGACTTGTCGTAGGCGGCCGAGGTCAGCGGCAGCCAGCTCGTCGCGCGATACGCCTTGTCCTTCACCAGCCGCTTGATGATCAGGTCGGTGTCGATGGCGTGATTGATCGCCTGGCGCACGCGCTTGTCGGCGAAGGGCTTGAACTCCGGGTTCATGCCCATGTTGCGCGTGAAGACCTCGGCGACCTCGAGGATGTGATCCTTCAGCGCCGGGTCCGCCTGGTAGGCGACGTACTGCGCCGGCCCGAGGATCGAGACGTCGATCTCCTTAGAGCGGAATGCGACGTCGCGCGCGGCGGCCTCGCCCATGATCGCGATCACGACGCGGTCGGCATAGGGCTTGCCGGGCTTGTAGAACTTCTCCCAGCGATCCATGACCAGGCGCGAGCCCGGGACGTGCTCGACGAACCTGAAGGGCCCGAGGCCGATCGGCTTCGAGGCCGAGGTGCCGTCCTCGACGTTCTCGCGCGGCAGGATCGAGGTGCCGAACTGCATCAGCGAGAAGCCGGGATCGGTCCGGTCCGCGAGGGTCACCTCCAGCTGGAAGTCGCCGAGCTTCTTGAGGCCGGCGATCTCCTTGGCGGCGCCCTTCTCCACGTCGATCGCGCCCTTGATGATCCGGATGTAGCGCGCGGCGGGGAACCCCTTCGAGCCGTCCATCAGCCGCGTGAAGGTCCAGATGACGTCGTCGGCCGTCATGCGCCGGCCGTTGTGGAAATAGGCGTCGTCGCGCAGCGTGTAGGTGTAGACGAGGCCGTCGGCCGAGACCTTCACGTCCTTCGCCAGCTCGAGCACCGGCTTGTTGGCGACCGTGTCCCAGTTGTAGAGCGTCCGATGCAGGATGTGCGCGTAGATGCCGTCCTGCGCACGCGGCGTCGTATGGATGTCCAGGCTGTTGATGCTCGCCCCGTAGGGGGCGGTCAGGCGGACCGTGCCGCCGCGGCGCGGCGTCTGCGCCTCGACCGTTCCCGCGAAGGCCAGCGCCAATGACAGCACAGCCGTGCCGAGCAGCTTCCTCATCTCCAGTCTCCTCTCCGAGTGCATCCCGTTGCGCGCCCGGTTGGCCCGGGCCTGATTGATGGCGGCCGCCCGATCGAATCGCCCGGCGACCGGCGCATGGTAGCGGATGCTCGTCGAGGCGCGGAGGATCTTGCGGCGGTCGAAACCCGAATCCCGGTCGCGGATCAGCCGCGTCGGGCCCGGGCGGCCGGCCCGGCCGCCCCGCCATGCGGGTGCCGGCGTCGGCCCGGCTCCGTCGCCGGCGCCGCCGCCGCCGCCGCCGCGAGGCGCGTCACGCCGCGCGGACCTCCGCGAGAAAGGCGTCGACCTGCCGGCTCAGCACCGCGCCGTTGCGATTGAGCTCGGCGGCCGCCGACAGGACCTGGGTCGACCCGGCGCCGGCCTGCTGGGCCGCCTCGCTCACGCGGGCGATGCTCGACGAAACGCCCTGCGTCCCCTGCGCCGCCTCGGCGACGTTGCGCGCGATCTCCTGTGTCGCCGAACCCTGCTCCTCGACCGCGGCCGCGATCGCCGCGGCGGTCTCGTCGACGCGCGCGATCGACTGCGCGATTGCCTCGATCGACTGGGCCGAGTCCTGCGTCGCCTCCTGGATCGCCTTGATCTGGGAGGCGATCTCCTCGGTCGCCTTCGCGGTCTGGTTGGCCAGCGACTTGACCTCCGACGCGACGACGGCGAAGCCCTTGCCGGCTTCCCCGGCACGCGCAGCCTCGATCGTCGCATTGAGCGCGACCAGGTTGGTCTGTCCGGCGATGTCGTTGATCAGCTTGATCACGTCGCCGATCCGGCTCGCGGTCGCGGCGAGGCCCTTCACCTGGTCGTTGCTCGTCCCGGCTTGGCGGACAGCGTCGCCGATCATCCCGGTCGACGCACTGACCCGCTGCGAGATCTCGCGCACCGACGCCGCGAGCTCCTCCGTGGCGGATGCCACGGTCTGGACGTTGCTCGTCGCCTCTTCGGCCGCGGCGGCGACGCTCGTCGCCTCGCGACTCGTCGAGTCGGACGACTCGGACATCGCCCGGGCCGCCGATTCCAGCTCGGTCGCCGCCGTGCTCACGGAGCGCACGATCTCGCCGACCTCGCCCTCGAACCGCGCGACGCACGTCTCGATCTTCTGCGCGCGCTCGAGCTGGCGCTGCTGCGCCTCCTGCTGCACCGCGCGCAACCGTTCCGCCTCGATCATCCCGTCCTTGAAGACCTGCACCGACTTCGCCATCGCGCCGATCTCGTCGCGCCGCTCGCGGCCGGGGATCTCCGTGGCGAGATCGCCATGCGCAAGCCGGCCCATCGTGCCGGTCATGGCGACGATCGGCGGCACGATCGTGCGCGCGGTCAGCCACGCGATGCCGGCCGCCGCCAGGACGCCGAGGAGCAGGATCGCCGCCAGCTCGAACTTCATGCCGTCGATGCTGGCGGTCATGTCCTGCGCCGACCGCTTCAGCAGCTCCTGCTGGCGGTGCTTGAGTCCGCCGGCCCGGGTCCCGTCGGCGCCCTTCGGGCCGTCGATCAGATCGAGGATCGCGAGCGCGCGCGGCGCGGCCTCGGTGGTGAGGAGATGGACCGGCACGTTCCATTGCGACGACGACCGGATCTCGAACATCCGAGGCGCGAGGGGGCTGAACTCCGCATGCAGCCGGCTCGCCTCCTCCCAGGCGCCGAGCTGGGCCGGCGTCATCAGGGCGCGCATCGCATCGATCTCGGCGCGGGCCTTCCCGGCGGCCTCCCAGCGCCCCTCGAAGCGCTGCTTCATGTCCGCATCGGCGCTGAGGAGGAAGGCTCGGAGGTTCGCGGTCGCCATGGCGAAGGCGCCGCGCATGTCGGCGAGGGACTTCAGCAGCCGCTTGCGCTCGGGCGTGGCCTCGAGCCCGACCTCCTCGTCGATCATGCGGGTCAGCGTGCCGCCGATCCGCTCGGCGCGCGGCGCCGCCTCGGTCATCAGCATCTTGGTGGCGGGGAACGCATCGGGCGTGAACGCGACGGCTTCGGCGCGATCCTGCGCGGCGCGGAACTCCACGATGATCGCCTTGACCTTCGTCCAGTCGTCGCGATTGCGCGCCTCGGTGAACCGCGCGGCGAGGCCGTCGAACCGCGTGATCGTCGAGTCGAGCTCACGCCACATCGCCGCGCGGTCGTCCTTGCCGCGCGGATTGCCGGTGAGGAGGTAGCCGCGCAGAGTCGCCAGCGTCGAATAGAGGTTGCCGACGAGCTCGGTGCTCGCCAGCGACACCGGAACGCGCAGGTCCGTCATCCCGGTCGCCTGCTCGTCGATCTCCTGGGCATGCCACAGGGCGGTGCCCACGGCCCCGGCGAGCAGAAGCGTCATGGCCGCGAAGCCGCCCAGCAATCGGCCGCGAATTCCGAGACCGCGTTGCCGGCTCTCCGCTTGGCTTTGGGGGGCACTGGAGCTCATGGACGCCTCGCACGAATGGGCCTGGTTGCGACAAAAAGCCGCGACTGCCCAAATCTGGTGCAGAGGCCTTAACGGTCCCTTATCTGCACGTCGAAAAACCGCTTTCAGGGCAGGGGCTTCGCGGCGGCCGCGCTCGCGACGAGGTCAGGCCGCGCGGCGACGCCCCCCGGAGGCACGCTGCGACACGTGCCAGGGCAATGCCAGCCGCTCGGCGGCCTCGACCGCATAGAAGAGCAGCGTGCCGATCACGCCGAGGACGACGAGGGCGGCGAAGACGCGCACGGTGTCGAACTGGCCCTGTGCGACGAGGATGACGTAGCCGAGGCCGGCCGAGCCGCCGACGAACTCGCCCACGATGGCGCCGACCAGCGCGAAGCTGATCGCGACCTTCATGCCGACGAACAGCGCCGGCAGGGCGTTGGGGAAGCGGACCTTCCACAGGATCCGCCAGGCCGTCGCCCGGTGCACGCGCGCCAGGGCGATCGCGTCGGGGTCGACCGAGCGCAGGCCGAGCGCCACGTCGGCGACGATCGAGAAGATGGCGAGCATCACGGCGATGGCGATCTTCGGCTCGACGCCGGTGCCCATCCAGATGACGAACAGCGGTGCCAGCGCGACCTTGGGCAGCGAGTTGAGCACGACCAGCACGGTCGTGATGATCCGGTCGGCCCAGCGCGAGGCGACGATCGCGACCGCGAGGGCCACGCCGAGGATCACCGAAAGCACAAAGCCGGCCAGCGTCGTCCACAGCGTGTAGCCGGCGTGGCGCAGGAAGTACGACGGCGCCTCCAGGAGCTCGCGTGCGATCGCGCTGGGCGGCGGCAGGATGATCGGCGGCGGCGCGAGGACGCGCACCGCGATCTCCCAGAGCACGATCAGGCCGGCGAGCACGCCGAACGTCGCGAGCAGCCCCTGGCCATGTCCCTGTCCGCCGTCGCCCTGCGCCACAGCCGCTACTCCCTCACGATGCCCAGCCGCGAGAACAGGCCGCGGATCGCGCCGACATGGCGCGCGAACGGCGGCGTCTCCCGGATCGACAGCGGGCGCGGGCGGGGCAGATCGACGTCGAACACCTCGACGATGCGCCCCGGGCCGGTCGACATGACGGCGACGCGATCGGCGAGGTACACCGCCTCGGCGATGGAATGGGTGACGAAGACGACGGTGCGCCGCCCGTCCTGCTGGATTCGCGCGAGCTCGACGTTGAGGTCGTCGCGCGTCATCGCGTCGAGCGCGCCGAACGGCTCGTCCATCAGCAGGATCTCGGGCTCGCACAGCAGCGCCCGGCAGATCGCCGCGCGCTGGCGCATACCGCCCGAGAGCTCCCAGGGACGGCGATCGGCGAAGGCGCCGAGCCCGAATCGCTCGAGCAGCGCCTGGGCGCGGTCGACGTAGCGGCCGCGCGCCAGGCCCTGGAACTCGGCGGCGAGCAGCACGTTGTCGCGGATCGTGCGCCAGTCGAGCAGCACGTCGCGCTGGAAGACCATGCCCAGGCCTTCGGGCGGGCTCGCGACGTCGGCGCCGCGCACGCGGATCGACCCTTCGCTGGCGTGATCGAGGCCGGCGATGCAGCGCAGCAGAGTGGACTTGCCGCAGCCCGACGGCCCGAGCAGCGCCAGGAACTCGCCTTCGCGCACGTCGATGTCGACGCCGGTCAGCGCCGTCACCGGTCCGCGCGCGGAGGCGTAGGTCTTGCCGACGTTGCGGATCGAGATGCCGGAGGTCATGGCGACGAGCAGGCGACCGGCCCTCCCCCTGGCCGCTCCGCTGTCCCCCTCATTCGAGGGGGACGGTTGGAGTTGCGCGCTTCGATGGCCGGCCCCCTCGAATGAGGAGGACAGGCGCGCGCAGCGCGCCAGGGGGAGAGTCGCCTCAGCCCACGAACTCGTTGGTGAAGTAGTCCGTTGCCTTCCATCCGGCCTTGATCGCACCGGCCGCCTCGAGGGCCTTCAGCGCCGCGGCCCAGTCGCCCTCCGCCTGCCAGCCGATCGGCTTGCCGGCCGTCGCCGGCGTGTCGAAGAAGTCGAGGGTGAGCTTGATCTGCTCGCGCACGACGCCGCGATCGAGCTTCGCGTCGGGACGCTGCTTGATCATCGCCTCGACGCCGTCGTCGAGATTGCCCTTGAGATGCGTCCAGGCGCGCACCTGCGTCTCGACCAGGCGCTTGAGCGCGGCTCCGCGACCCTTGATCGTCGCCTCGGTCGCGATCAGCCCGTAGCTCGGGAACGCGACGCCGGCATCCTCCGCATGGATCGCCTTGCTCGGCCGCGGCTTCTCGGCGACCGGCAGCGCGGACGGCGTCGTCGACATCAGCCCGTCGGCGCGCTTGGCCGTGTAGGTGCCCCAGAGCGCCGCGGGATCGACGAACATGACGTTGACGCTGTTGCGATCGAGGCCGCCTGCCTTGAGCCAGGCGTCGATGAACGGCGCCCACGGGCTCGCGGCGAACACCACGATCGACTTGCCGCGGAAGTCCTGGACCCTCGCGATCGGCGAGTCGCGGTCGACGAGCACCGAGAGATCGGTGCGCCGGCCGAATCCCGCGAAGGCCTTCACGGTCGCGCCCTGCTCGCGCGCCTGCGCGATCAGGCCGACCTGGATCTGGCCGACATCGGCCTGTCCCGCGTTGACGAGCTGCAGCGTGTTGCCGCTGCCGCGCCCGTCCTGGACGTCGACCGCAAGCCCGGCGTCCTTGAACCAGCCCTTGCTCTCGGCCAGATGCATCGCCGCCTGCACGCCCCAGGGCGAGAAGTCGAGCCGGACCGTTAGCTTCTCCTGGCCGCGCGCGACATAGGGCGCCGCGAGGGCCCCTGTCGCCGCGACCAGTGCTGCGCGACGCGTAAGACGCAATGTGTCGACCATCCCCTGTCCTCCTCCTGTGGCCGCCGGACCAGCGCGCTCGGCCTGTACCCGGTCGTTGAAATCCCGGGGCCGGCGCCCGCGCGCCCGCCCCGGTCGTCGGATCGTCATCTTCGGGCCGCGCGCAGCTTCGCGGTCGCCGGCTCGTCGACCGTCCCGCTGCGCGGATCGACGGCGACGCCGTAGCGCTCGCGCGCGGCGGCCGCCGTCACCTTCTCGTTCCACACGTCCCGCGCCACCGCCTGCGGATCGCGCGCGAGCGGGTCGCCGTGACCGCCGCCCCCCGCCTGATGGTGCGACAGGAGCTCGCCCCTGCGCATCGTCATCGTGACCTTGCCGGGAATCGAGCGCTTCGCATCGCCCTCGCCGAGCCAGTTCGCGCTCGGCCCGCCGGGCGCGCCGCCGTCGAGGCCGTAGGGCGGGAAGCGCAGGCGATCGGCGCGCAGCTGCAGCACCGCCTCGTCGGCGAGCAGCCGGTAGCTGCGCGCGAGTCCGAGCCCCCCGCGGAAGCGTCCGGCGCCGCCGCTGTCGGGCACCAGTGCGTATTCCTCGATCCGCACGGGATGCTGGCGCTCGAGCACCTCGACCGGGGTGTTCGACAGGTTCTGCGAAGGATTGGTGATCGCCTCGATGCCGTCCTTGTCCGGACGGCCGCCCCAGCATCCACTGATCATGTCGACGATGATGAAGGGCCGGTTGTCGGGATGGCGGCCGCCGAGACAGACGACCGTGTTCCCGCCCTCGCCGGCCGCCGGCATGATGTGCGGCACGATCTGCGCAAGCGCGCCGAACATCGTGTCCATCACCCGGTAGCCGGTGAGCGCCCGCGCCGCCACCGGCGCCGGCGAGACCGGGTTGAGGACGCTGCCCTCGGGCGCGGTCACCTCGATGCAGCGGAAGACGCCGGCATTGTTCGGGATGTCGCCGAGCAGTGCGCAGCGCACGCTGAGGAATGCGTTGGACTTCGTGAACGAGAGCGTCGAGTTGATCGCCGCGCGCACCTGCTTCGACGTCCCGGCCCAGTCGACCAGCAGCGAGCCGTCGTCGCGCACCGTGACCGCGACCGACAGCGGCACCGGCGCGTCCGACAGCCCGTCGCTGTCGATGTGGTCGGTGAAGCGGTAGGTGCCGCGCGGCCAGGTCCGGATCTCCGCCCGCGTCATGCGCTCGGCGTAGTCGAGCAGCGCGGCGAGGTGGCCGCGCAGGCCGTCGGCGCCGTAGCGACCGACGAGACGGGCGATCTCGCGCGCGCCGACCTGGCAGGCCGCGTACTGCGCGCGCATGTCGCCGAGAACGCGGTCGGGCACGCGCACGTTCAGCCCGATCATCGCTTCCAGGGTCTCGTCCATCGCGCCGGCGTGGAAGAGCTTGAGCGGCGGGATGCGCAACCCCTCCTGGAAGATCTCCGTGCTGTCGGCCGCGTTCGAGCCGGGCACGCGGCCGCCCATGTCGGTGTGGTGGCAGATCACCACGGTCCAGGCCAGGATCTCCGCGCCGGCGAAGACCGGATAGAACATGAACACGTCCGGCAGGTGCATGCCGCCGCAATACGGGTCGTTCATGATCACGGCGTCGCCGGGGGCGAGTCGGCCGTTCCAGCGCGCCTGCACCGCGCCCATCGCCTCGGGGATTGCGCCGAGATGCTGCGCGATGGTCTTCGCCTGCGCGACCATCTCGCCCTTGGCGTCGCAGATCGCCGCCGAGTAGTCCATCACGTCCTTGACGATCTCGGAGCGCGCGGTGCGGATGACCGTGTAGGCGATCTCGTCGACGATCGCGTCCATCGCGTTCTTCACGACCGCGAAGGTGATCGGATCGCCCGGAGGCGTCGCGGCTTCAGGCATCGTCGTCTCCCAGGTCGATGGCGAGGCAGCCCGCGCCGATCGTGCGCGCCACGCATCCCGGCGGCACGACGATCGTCGTGTCGTAGCTCTCGATGATCGCGGGCCCGGCGACCGGGCCCCGCTCCACCGCCGATCGCGGCACGAGCCGCGCCGCGATCGGCGCGGCGCCCCGCGCGAAGGAGACCGGCCGCTCCCCGCTCGCGCCGGCCATCGCGCGCGCGTCCAGGGCCACGCGCGCGAAGTCGATCCGACTCGCTGCGGTGCCGATCGCCGAGAGCCGGAGGTTGACCAGCTCGACCGGCTCGCCCGCGGCGACGTAGCCGAAGGTCTCGCGGTAGAGCCGCTCGAACGATACCTGCAGCGCCGCCGCGTCGAACGGCCCTTCCGGCATCGGCACGGTGAGCTGCGAAGACTGCCCGAGATAGCGGACATCCGCGGCGTGGCGCAGCCGGATGGTCGCCGCCGCATAGCCCTCCTGTGCAAGGGCGAGGCGGCCGTCGCGCGCCATCGCCTCCTGCGCGGCGCGCACGGCCGCGGACGCGACGCGCGCGAGCGGCATCAGCAGCGGCGTGACGAACTCGTGCGCCGCCTCCGCCGCCAGCATCCCGGCGGCGGAGAAGACGCCGGAGACCGGCGCGATCACGACGCGCCGGATGCCGAGCTGGCGCGCGACGTCGACGGCGTGCAGCGGTCCGCCGCCGCCGAAGGCCATCAGCGCCATGTCGCGAGGATCCTTGCCGCGCTCGACGGTCACGGCGCGGATCGCGCGGGCCATGTTGACGTTGGCGACCTGGCGGATGCCGTGCGCTGCCTCCTCGACCGTGAGGCCGAGCGGCCGCGCGACATGGATCTCCACCGCGCGGTGCGAGAGGGCGGCGTCGACGGCGAGCGATCCGCCGGCGAGGGCCCGCGGATTGAGGTAGCCGAGCACCATGTTGGCGTCGGTGACGGTCGGCCGGTCGTTGCCGCGGCCGTAGCAGGCGGGACCGGGATCGCCGCCGGCGCTCACCGGGCCGACGACGAGCAGGCCGCCGGCGTCGATATGGGCGATCGAGCCGCCGCCCGAGCCGACCTCGGCGATGTCGATCGCCGGGACCTTCAGCATGTAGCCCGCGCCCTTCACGAAGCGCGAGGGCGTGCTGATGCCGTCGCGGAACTCGTATTCGGTGACCAGCGACGGCTCGCCGGCCTCGATGATCGCGGCCTTCGCGGTCGTCCCGCCCATGTCGAAGACGATGGCGTCCGCCGCAGCGATCGCCGGCCCGAGCTTCGCCGCGCCGGCGACGCCGCCCGCCGGGCCCGAGCCGACGGCGAAGACCGGCCGCTCGCGCGCGGTCCCGAGCCCGATCATGCCGCCGTTCGAGGCCATCACCTGGACCGGCGCACCCAGCCCGATCGCTGCGAGGCGCGCCTGCAGCCGCGAGAGGTATCCGCGCATCGCCGGCAGGATGTAGGCGTTCACGACGGCGGTGCTGGTGCGCTCGTATTCCTGGATCTCCGCAAGAACCTCGCAGGACGCCGTCACCAGCAGCGACGGCGCACGCTCGCGCAGCAGCGCCGCCGCGCGGCGCTCATGGCTCGGGTTGACGTAGCTGTTGAGGAAGCACACGGCGACCGCCTCGACGCCCTCGGCCAGGAACATCGCCGCCGCCTCGCGCACGGAGGCCTCGTCGAGGGGCGTCACGATGGCGCCGTCGGCCGCGATCCGCTCGACCGCCTCGCGCCGCCAGCGCCTGGGCACCAGCGGATCGGGCTTGCGCCAGGTCATGTCGAACATGCCGGGCGTGCGGATGCGGCCGATCTCCAGCACGTCGCGGAAGCCGCGCGTCGTCAGCAGCCCGGTGCGCGCCCCGACCTTCTGCAGGATCGTGTTCGAGCCGACGGTCGTGCCGTGCACGACCTCGCCGACCGCCGCGGCCGGCAGTCCGGCCTCGGCGAGCACCGCCTTCACGCCGGCCGCGACGCCCTCGCCGGGATCGCGCGGCGTGGTGGTCGTCTTGTTGACGTAGAGCCGGCCGTCGGGAAGCGCGAGCACGACGTCGGTGAAGGTGCCGCCGACATCGACGCCGATGCGTGCCGCCATGGTCGCGCCGTCCATCCGACTCCCTCGCCGCCGCTTATTGACCAAGCGGTCAATAAGCGGAACTATGCGCCCGCGATGCCACCCCGTCAACGCCGCCTGCGCGGCACGCGCGACTCGGCGACGGCCCAGGCCGTCATTCTCGACGCCGCGATCCGCGAGTTCGCCGCCAAGGGCCTCGCCGGCGCGCGGGTCGACGCGATCGCGCGCGCCGCGCGCGTCGCCAAGGGCCTGGTCTTCCACCACTACGGATCGAAGCAGGCGCTGTGGGTGGCGGCGCTCGAGCACATCTACGCGACGCTGCGCTCGGGCCAGGACGCGGCCGCGATCGAGGCGCTCGGCCCGGTCGAGGGCATCCGCGAGCTCGCACGCAGCACCTTCCGCCTGTTCCGCGACCACCCGGAGATCGTGGCGCTGATGAACGAGGAGAACCTGCACCGGGCCAGCAACGTGCGCGCCTCGCCGCGGATCCGCGCGCTCTACAATCCGCTGTTCGCCGGCATGCAGCGCCTGCTCGACGCCGGTCGCCGCGCCGGGTTGTTCCGCGACGACGTCGACGTGACGGCCCTCTACATCGCGCTCTCGGGCCTCGGTTACTTCTACTGCGCGAACCGCTGGACCCTGTCCGCCGTCTTCGCCGGCGACCTGTTCCGGGAGGACCGGATCGCGACCTACGAGTCGCTCATCGCCGACATGGTCGTCGCCCACCTCCAGCACGGCGTGAAGCCGCGGCGACCGCGGCGCAGCGCTAGAGGGACACGTTCGATTGCGCTATGACGCACCGCCCTCCCCGGACGGAGGGTGGTGAACCTCCTGTCGGGTGACGACGCCATGGCCTATGACGTTCTTCCTGGACTTGGGCAGCCGCTGCGCCGGCTCGAGGACCCGCGCCTGCTGACCGGCGGCGGCCGGTTCACGCAGAGCATCGCGGCGCCGGGCGCGCTTCACGCGATCTTCCTGCGCTCGCCGCATGCCCATGCGCGGATCCGCTCGATCGGCACGGAGGCGGCCCGCGCCCTGCCCGGCGTGCGCGCCATCTTCACCGCCTCGGACACGGTGGCGGCGGGGCTCGGCCACAATCCCAGCATCGTCGAGATCAAGGACGCGCACGGCCGGCGCCACGTCGAGCCGCCGCGCCTGCCCATGTCGCCGGACCGCGTGCGCCATGTCGGCGAGATCGTCGCGATGATCGTGGCCGATTCGCCCGACCAGGCCCGCGACGCCGCCGAGGCGATCGAGGTCGACTACGAGCCGCTAGCCTCGGTGACCACCGGCGACGCCGCGCTGCAGCCCGGCGCGCCGCTGCTGCACGACGAGGCGCCCGGCAATCTCGTCTGCGACTGGAGCAAGGGTGACCTTGCCGCGACCGACGCCGCCTTCGCGCGCGCGGCGCATGTCGCGCGCGTGAGGTTCCGCGGCCCCCGCATCCTCGCCGGCTACATGGAGACGCGCGCGGCGCTCGCGGAGTGGGACGAGGCGGCGCAGCGCCTGACGCTGACGACGCCGTCGCAGGGCGTGCACGTGCTGCATCGCCTCTTGTGCGACCGCATCCTCAACATCCCGCGCGAGAGGCTGCGCGTCGTCACCGAGGACGTCGGCGGCGGGTTCGGCCCCAAGCTGCCGCCCTATCCCGAGCAGAGCCTGGTGTGCTTCGCGGCGATGCGGCTCAAGCGCGCGGTGCGCTGGACCCAGGAGCGCACGGAGCACCACCTGGCCGACACGCACGCGCGCGACCTCGTCGCCGAGGCGTCGCTCGCGCTCGACGCCACCGGCCGCTTCCTGGCGCTGCGGATCGACGCCGTCGCGAATTTCGGCGCCTACGTGTCGACGGTGAATCCGACGATCCCGACCGCCGGCATGGCGAAGGTGCTGACCTGCCTCTACGACATCCCGGCCGCGCACATCGCGATGCGCTGCGCCTTCTCCAACACCGCGCCGGTCGATGCGGTCCGCGGTGCGGGCAAGCCCGAGGCGCTGGTGCTGGTCGAGCGGCTCGTCGACGTCGCCGCGCGCGAGACCGGCCGCGACCCCGTCGCGCTGCGCCGCCTCAACCTGATCCGCCGAGACGCGTTCCCGTACAAGACCGCGCTCGGCTACACCTACGACAGCGGCGACTACGCCGCGCTGATGGATGCCGTGCTGCGCGAAGGAGACGACGCGGGCTATGCCGCCCGCCGCGCCGCCTCGGCCGCGCGCGGCCTGCGCCGCGGCCGCGGCTTCGCCTGCCATCTGCACGGCTCCGGCGGCTGGGGCGACGAGACGTCGATCGTCACCGTCGCCGCCGACGGCGTGATCGAGGCGCGCACCGGCACGCAGAGCCAGGGCCAGGGCCACGCGACGGCCTACGCCCAGGTCGTGGCCGCCGCCTTCGGCGTCGACGTGACCCGGGTCCGCATCGTCCAGGGCGACAGCGGACGGATCCCGCGCGGCGGCGGCACCGGCGGCTCGTCGTCGACGATCGTGTCGGGCACGACCATGAAGCGCGCGGTCGACGTCGTGATCGCCAAGGGGCGCGACCAGGCCGCGGACATGCTCGAGGCCGCCGCGCTCGACGTCGAGTATCGCGACGGCGGCTTCGCCGTGGTCGGCACCGATCGCCGCGTTTCGCTGTTCGATGTCGCGGCGCGCGCCGGCGGCCTCGAAGGCCGCGCCGACTTCGCGGACACGGTCGAGACCTGGCCCACGGGCATCGCGCTCTGCGAGGTCGAGGTCGACCCCGAGACCGGAACGGTGCGGCTCGACCGCTTCGTCGCGGCGGTCGATGTCGGGACGGTGGTCAATCCGCTGCTGCTCGCCGGCCAGCTGCACGGCGGCTACGCGGCCGGCATCGGCCAGGCGCTGCTCGAGGACGCGCGCTACGACGAGGAGGGCCAACTGCTCGCCGCGACGCTGATGGACTATGCGATGCCGCGCGCGGCGGACCTGCCGATGTTCGCCCACGTCGTGGCCTCGACGCCGTCGCCCAACAACATCCTCGGCATCAAGGGGGTCGGCGAGCTGCCCACCAACGGCGCCGCAGCGACGATCGCCAATGCGGTGATCGACGCGCTCGCGGCCGACGGCGTCGCGCATGTCGAGCTGCCGATGACGCCGAACCGGGTTTGGACGGCGCTGGCGGCCGCCCGTGCATCCGCCAAGGCGGCGCGCTAGGCGGGAATCCCGTCCGCGCCGCGCCGCCGCGCCCGGCGAGGCGCGGCCGCCGCGTCTCGTCGGGCCGGTGCGCGACGAGACGCGGCGCCCCGGGTCACTGCGGCGACAGGCGCAGGCCCTTGAGGCCTTCCTGGATATGCGGGCCCGCGCCGGCCGGCAGCTTGTGCGCGATACCCTTGTGGCAGTCGATGCAGGTCATGCCCTGGTTCAGCCCGGCCTGATGGCGCTGCGACGAGCGCGGCTCCTGGTTCGAGAAGTCCATGTGCGAGAAGTTGTGGCAGTTGCGGCACTCGCGGCTGTCCGTGCGCTTCATCGTGTCCCACACGCGCATCGCGAGCTCGAGCCGCTTCGCCTCGAACTTCTCCGGCGTATCGATGACGCCGACCATGTGGCCATACAGCTCGCCCGTCGCCTGGATCTTGCGCGCGACCTTGTGCACCCATTCCTTCGGCACGTGGCAGTCCGGGCAGGTCGCCCGCACGCCGGTGCGGTTCGTGTAGTGCGCCGTCTGCCGGTACTCGCGGAAGACGTTGCGCTCCATCTCGTGGCAGGTGATGCAGAAGCCCTCGTTGTTGGTCATCTCCATCGCCCAGTTGAACCCGCCCCAGGACACCACGCCGCCGGCGATGCCGACGATCAGCAGCGTGACGACCGAGAACTTCGCGGTCGGGCGGAACAGGAAGCGCAGGAACTGCCGGATCGTGCCGCCGCGCGGCGGCGATTCCGGCGGCGGGGCGGCGGGAGCGGGGCTGTCGTCCGACATGCTGGGCCTCATTCTCGATCGGCGCTTGTTTGGGCTCGAGTCAGCGGATCTGGGTCGCGTCCTCGAAGCGGTTCTTCACGAGCTCGCGCGCGTTGAGCTGCGGCACGTGGCACGAGGTGCAGAACCAACGGGTGCCGGCGACGCGGTCGATCGGGTTGCCGTCGCGGTCGCGGTAATGAGTCTCGCTGACCTTCGGCGCCCCGACCCGCGCGTTCTGCGGCCAGTCGTGGCAGCTCATGCACTGGTTGTTGTCCTTGGTGATCTGATAGCCGTCGATGCGGTGCGGGATCAGCGGCGGCGCCTGGCGGTAGGCGCGTCCGAAGCCGCCGGCCGGCACCTCCTGCCGGAGGACCTCCGGCGGGAGGTTGATCTCGTCGATGCGCTGATCGCCGCGGTCCGACTTGAGCGGCGCCTGCTGCGCCGAAAGTCCGCCGCCGAAGGCGAGCCCGGCGACCAATGCGACGGCGATCCAGAGTCTACGGGTCATCGGTGTCTCCTCAGCTTCATGGCTCATGCGACTTTCCGGACGTCCGCCGGAACGGCGGGCGCGTGCTCGCGGCGGTCGCCGCGCAGTGCGAAACGGAACACGTCCTCGGGGCAGACGTCGGCGCAACGACCGCAGTTCGAGCAGTCGCCCGACAGGATCACCGGCGACGTCGCGGCGGTCCCGCGCAGCGCCGGCGAGATCACGTGCGGCTCCGGGCAGACGGCGTAGCAGTCCATGCAGTCGTCGCAGCGAGCGCGGCCGGCCGCGCTGACGCGCAATACGGCGGCCTTGCCGAGCAGACCGTAGAAGGCGCCGACCGGGCAGAGATGACCGCACCAACCGTGGCGCGCGACGAGCAGGTCGAACAGGAACACCGCGACGACGGCGATCCAACCCAGGCCGATGCCGAACAGCAGCCCGCGCTGCAGGATGGTGATCGGGTTGACCGCCTCCCAGGCGATGCGGCCCGCGACGGCGGACACGACGAGCACCGCGCCGAGCAGCCAGAACCGGGTGGCGCGGCTGGGCTGCCAGCCCTTCGCCAATCCGAGGCGCGTGCGCAGCCAGTAGGCGAGATCGGTGACCGGATTGATCGGGCAGACCCAGGCGCAATAGGCACGGCCGCCGACCAGCAGGTAGGCGGCAAGCACGATGGCTGCGCCGATCAGCGCCGTCGCGCTCGGCCAGTGCCGCGCCGCCAGCGACTGCAGCAGCACCAGCGGGTCGGTCAGGGGAAGCACGTCGAAGGTGAGGCTCGTCGCAAGCGTGCCCTTGGCGATCCACAGGCCGAACCATGGGCCGGTGAGGAACACGGCGAGGAAGACGAGCTGCGCCAGGCGCCGCAGCAGCAGGAAGCGATGCGCGGCGAGCCAGCCGCGCCGCACCGCCGCGACCCGGCCGGGAACGCGACCTGTGGCGGCGACGCTCATGGCTTCGCCTCGGGCAGGCGCTCGGGCAGGCGGATCGTGTCGGAGACGAGCGGGGCGCCCGCCTTCTCCTTCTCCCGCCACCCGTAGCGGTAATGCGCGCCGCCGCGGCCCTGCGCGAGATCGCGCGGCAGCACGCGGATCGCCGCGGCCTCGAGCACGCAGCTCTTCTCGCACTTGCCGCAGCCGGTGCAGTGCTCGGCATGGACGACGGGCTCGAACACCGCGTGCTTGCCGGTGCGCGTGTTGTGGGTGGCCTCGAGCGTGATCGCCTTGTCGATGACCGGGCAGACCCGATAGCAGACGTCGCAGCGCAGGCCCTGCAGGTTGAGGCAGGTCTCGCGCCCGACCAGCGCCGCGACGCCCATGTCCGCCCTGTTGATGTCCTTGAGCGCGGGGTCCAGCGCGCCGGTCGGGCACGCGACGACGCACGGGATCGTCTCGCACATCTCGCAGGGCACGTCGCGCGCGACGAAGTAGGGCGAGCCGACCGCCACGCCGTCGCCGAGCGTGGCCAGGCGCAGCGTGCCGTAGGGGCAGGCGCGCACGCACAGCCCGCACTTCACGCAGGCCGACAGGAAGCCGGCCTCGTCCCGGGCGCCGGGCGGGCGCAGGGCATGGGCGGGCTTCACGCCGCCGGTGGCGGCGAAGCCCAGGGCGCATGCCGCGAGCCCGACACCACAGGCCGCGCGCGCCGCGTCCTCGATCAGGCGTCGCCGCCCGACCCAGTCCGAAGGGCCGCCCTTGCCCGCCATTGCCGTTCTCCGCCCGTCCGTCCGCGCCTCAGATCGAGACGACCTTGCAGGCGCACTTCTTGAAATCGGTCTCCTTCGAGATCGGGCACGTCGCGTCGAGCGTCAGCGCGTTGACCAGCTGGCTCGAGTCGAACCACGGGATGTAGACCATGCCCGGCGGCGGCTTGTTGCGGCCGCGCGTCTCGACGCGCGTGACCAGCGCGCCGCGCCGCGTCATCAGGCGGATCGCCTGGCCGCGGTTGAGGCCGCGCTTCTGCGCGTCGTCGGGATGCATGAAGGCGACCGCGTTCGGGAACGAGCGGTGCAGCTCCGGCACGCGGCGCGTCATCGACCCGGAATGCCAGTGCTCCAGCACGCGGCCGGTGACCAGCCACAGGTCGTACTCGCCGTCCGGGCTCTCCGCCGGCGGCTCGTACGGCGCGTAGATCAGGCGGGCCTTGCCGTCGGCCTGGCCGTAGAAGCGGATGCCCTCGCCCGGCTTCACGTAGGGATCGTAGCCCTCGCGGAAGCGCCACAGCGTCTCCTTGCTGTCGACGACCGGCCAGCGCAGGCCGCGGGCGCGATGGTAGAGGTCGAACTCGGCAAGGTCGTGGGCCTTGCCGCGGCCGAACTTGGCGTACTCCTCGAACAGCCCCTTCTGCAGGTAGAAGCCGAAGTCGCGCGACTCGTCGTTGAGCCGGTCGCCGAGCTCGGTCACCGGATACCTGGTCGTGTCGGCATTGGCGAAGAGCACGTCGTAGAGCCGCTTGCCGCGGTACTCCGGCATCTTCGCGATCAGCTCCTCGGTCCACACCTCCTCGACCTTGAAGTACTTGGAGAACTCGACGAGCTGCCACAGGTCGGAGCGCGCCTCGCCCGGCGGCTTGACCTGCTGGCGCCAGAACTGCGTGCGACGCTCGGCATTGCCGTAGGCGCCCTCCTTCTCGGCCCACATCGCGGTCGGCAGGATCAGGTCGGCGGCGAGCGCGGTGACCGTCGGGTACGGGTCCGACACCACGATGAAGTTGTCGGGGTTGCGATAGCCGGGCAGCCCCTCCTCGTTCATGTTGGGCGCGGCCTGCATGTTGTTGGTGCACATCACCCAGTAGGCGTTGAGCTTGCCGTCCTTGAGCATGCGGTGCTGCAGCACGGCGTGATAGCCCACCGTCCCGTTCAGAGTGCCCTCCGGCAGCTTCCACAGCTTCTCGGTGGTGGCTCGATGCGCCGGGTTGGCGACGACCATGTCCGCCGGCAGCCGGTGCGCGAAGGTGCCGACCTCGCGCGCGGTGCCACAGGCCGAGGGCTGGCCGGTCAGCGAGAACGGGCTGTTGCCCGGCTCGGAGATCTTCCCGACGAGCAGATGCACGTTGTAGACGAGGTTGTTCACCCAGGTGCCGCGGGTGTGCTGGTTGAAACCCATCGTCCAGAGCGACATCACCTTCTTGCGCGGGTCCGCATAGACCTTGGCGAGGCGCTCCAGCTTCTCGGGCTCCACGCCCGAAAGCTTGCTCGTGTACTCGAGCGTGTACTTGGAGACGAGCTGCCGGTATTCCTCGAAGGTGATCGGCGTGAGTTTCTCGTGCTGGTTCTTGTGCGAGGCGTTCTCCGCCTTCGCTTCAAGCGGGTGCGCCGGGCGCAGCCCGTAGCCGATGTCCTCGGCGGTGCGCGTCAGGAACACGTTCTTCTCGACGAACTCGCGGTTGACCGCGCCGGTCGAGATGATGTGGTTGGCGATGTAATTGAGGATCGCGAGATCGCTCTGCGGATTGAACGTCATCGCGTTGTCCGCGAGCTCGTAGCAGCGGTGCTCGAAGGTCGAGAGCACGTGCACCTCGCAGCCAGGCTTGGTCAGGCGCGTGTCGGTCAGGCGCGACCACAGGATCGGATGCATCTCCGCCATGTTCGAGCCCCAGAGCACGAAGGCGTCGGCGTGCTCGAGGTCGTCATAGCAGCCCATGGGCTCGTCGATCCCGAACGCGCGCATGAAGCCCGCTACGGCCGAGGCCATGCAGTGGCGCGCATTCGGGTCGAGGTTGTTGGAGCGGAAGCCGGCCTTGTAGAGCTTCGCCGCCGCATAACCCTCCCAGATCGTCCACTGGCCGGAGCCGAACATGCCGACGCCGGTGACGCCCTGCTTCTTCAGCGCCGCCTTCCACTTCTCGGCCATGATCGAGAACGCCTCGTCCCAGCTGACGGGCGTGAAGTCGCCGCTCTTGTCGAAGACGCCGTTCTTCTTGCGCAGCAGGGGACGGGTCAGCCGGTCCTCGCCGTACATGATCTTCGACAGGAAGTAGCCCTTGATGCAGTTCAGGCCGCGATTCACAGGCGCGTCGGGGTCGCCCTGGGTCGCGACGACGCGGCCGGCCTTGGTGCCGATCAGCACGCCGCAGCCCGTACCGCAAAAGCGGCATACGCCCTTGTCCCAGGTGATGCCGTCCGGACGCCCGGTCGGCCCCTGCGACTGCGCGACGGCAGGCGGCGGTGCCACGCCGGCGGCCGTCGCCGTGGCGGCGACGGCGCTGGCCCTCATCAGGTCGCGACGGGTGATGGTGCTCATGAGCGGGTCTCCTGATCGCCGCGTCCGGGGACGCGCGCGGGTTCGAACTGGTGGTAGACGAGGGCGGCGGCGACGACGCCGGGCACCGCGTGGAGTGCCGCCAGCGAGTCGATCGCGCTGCCGCCGGCCGTGTCCTCGACGGTCACGATCATCCGCCCCTGCGGCAGGATCTGGTGGATGGCGACGCCGGCCATCCTCTCGAGCGCCTCGCGGACCGAGTCGATGCGCTGCGGCATGGCGTGCACCAGCACGCCGCACATGTTGAGATCGCCCTCGTCGTCGCCGTTCGGCTGCGACGACGGCTCTTCCCGCGCACCGAGAAATGCGCGACGCGACATGCCGGATTCCATTTCGCCTCCCTTGAAGACCCCGATCGCCGACGCGATCCGGAGCTTGCGGAAAACCTGGGCAGAACCTGCCAACGCTTCGGGCACTTCGGTGCGCGACCTAGTGGCGCAGCGACATCGGCGTCACGGGGGCGTTGGGGCGACCGCGGCTCCGCGGAATTTCGCCGTCCTATCCGAGGCTTCGCACCTGCCGGCGCCGCCCGCGACGACGAGCCCCCGGCTGGAACGCGACCGTTGCCGCCCGCGGCGGGCGGGCGGTACCCGCCTCAGGCGACGGCGGCGACGGCCGCCGCGGCTGCAGGCCGGCGCGGCAGTCGCACCGTGAAGGTCGAGCCCTGCTGCTCCACGCTGTGCACCGCCACCGTACCGCCGTGCAGGGTCACGAATTCTTTCACGAGGTTCAGGCCGATGCCGGTTCCGGGGATCGACAGCGATGCGCTGGTGCGGAAGAAGCGGGTGAACAGGCGGTCGCGCTCGGCCTCGGGAATGCCGATGCCGTGGTCGGTCACCGCGACCTCCACGGCGTCGTCGAGCGCGACGGCCGCGACCTCGACGCGCCGCGATGCCCCCGAGTACTTGACGGCATTGGACAGGAGGTTGCTGAACACCTGGTCGAGCAGCCGCGGATCGGCCTCGAGCAGGATCGGCGTCCGCGGCAGATCGAGGCGGATCGTCCAGCGCGGCGAGATCGAGCGCTGGCGCTCGCAGACCTCGGCGAGCAGTGTCCCGAGCTCGCACGATGTCGGCTCGAAGTCGAAGCGCCCGTCCTCGAGCCGCGCCGTCGAGAGCGTGCGCTCGATGATCTCGGTCATGCGGGCGACCGCGCCGCGGATCCGCTCGACCCGCTTGTGCAGATCGGAGTCCGGCACGCCTTCCGGGCGGGACAGGATCCGCTGGGAGGCGCTGTCGATGATCGCCAGCGGCGTGCGGAACTCGTGACTCGCCATCGACACGAAGCGCCGCTGCTGGGCGTTGACCTCGCGCTCGCCCGCCAGTGCGCGCTGCAGCTCCGCCTCGCTCGCGGTGAGCCGCGCGAGCAGCCTCCGCGCCTCCGTCACGTCGCGGTACAGCGACACGCAGCCGCCGTCCGACGTCGCGCTCTCGCGGACCTCGATCACCCGGCCGTGGCTGGAGGTGAACTCGCTGGTCTGACTGCGGACGCGATGCTGTGCGACGCGCTCTGCGATTCGCTTCGCGCGAGCCGCCTCGGTCCAGTCGGGATGATGGCGAGCGATCGATTCGCGGAGGAAGTCGTCGAAGCTGATGCCGAGGCGGAGCGCTTCGCCCATTTGGGGCAGGAGATCGGCGCAGCGCCGGTTCCAGGCGGCAAGGCGATCATCCGAGTCCCACAGGATGAACGCATCCGCGATGCTCTCGATGCCGTCGCGGAATCGCGCCTCGCTGGTCGCCAGATCGCGCAGGGCATTGCGCTCGGCCGTGATGTCTCGATAGATCGACACCCGGCCACCGGCCGAGGTCGTGTGCTCCACGACCTCGATGGTGCGGCCGTCGGGCAGCGCGAGCTCCATCGGCACCCCGCGCTGCTTGCTCCGCGCGCGCCGCGTCTCCAGCCAGGCCGTGATTTCGGCGGCGGTGAGATGCGGAAAGGCGCGTCGGGCGCTCTCCTCGCGAATCTCGTCCAGATGGACGCCGGGCTCTAGCAGGCCGCGAAGATGCGGCAGCAGCTCCGGATAGCGCTGGTTCCACAGCACCAGCCGTTCGTCCTTGTCCCAAAGGACGAATCCCTCGCCCATGCACTCGATGCTGTCGCGCAGCGCCGCTTCCGTCGATTCGCGCAGCCGCTCGGCCCTCCGGGAGTCGCGGCGCAGCGTCGTGAACAGCCGGATCATCAGGGTGAGCCCGCCGAGCAGCAGGCCGCCCATCAGCGTCAACGCGCCGGAATAGCGCTGGAGCCACTCGGAGGCGAGGTCGGGCAGCCGTTCGGTGTCGATCGTGATGAGGCCGTAGCGGTCCGAGACGGCGAAGCTCGTCACGCTCGCCAGGGCGTCGTGATCCGCCTTCGTACGGAGCAGGCCTGCGCTTTCGCCCGCGCGGATCCGCGCGGCGAGCGCGCTGCCCGACAAGTCGGCGCCGGGGACGCCGTCGGGCATGCGCGCAAGCACGACGAACCGGTCCGTCAGCACCGACAGTTCGCCGCCGTGCACGGCGTGCAGCGGCTGAAGGACCTCCAACGCCATGCGCACGTCCACCGTCGCATAGGCGAGACCGAGATAGGCTCCGCCCGCGTCGCGGATTTCCCGCGACATGCCGAAGAGCCAGGCGCCTTCGCGCCGGAACGGCGCGGTGATCACGAGCCCGTCGCGTTGCCCGGTCACGCGGCCTTGCAGGATTGCCGCGTCCGGGATGCGCGCGGCCGTCGGCGCGTCGTCCGCGATCGCGAGCGCGATCACATTGCCGTCGGCATCGACGACGCCGAGCGACTCCAACAGCATTCCAAGATGCCGGATCCGGTTCATCGCCTCGCGCAATGGCGCAGCGACGACGACGGGGCGGTCGGGCGTGCGCGCGACCTGCCCGGCGATCAGCGTCAGCGCGCGGTCGGTTCTGTCGATGGCGCGCTCGACATAGCCCATCGCCGCGACCGAGATCCCGCGGGTGTGCCGGGACCGGTCGTCGAGCTCATGTTCCCAGAAGAGGTGAAGGCTGAGGGCAAGCGCCGCGACCAGCCCTGCGGCGATGATGGCGAGCACGATGGCGTAGTGGCTCACGCGCTCGGACACCGACGAAAGTCTGGATCGGGATTCGGAAGTCAAACGGCCCCCGGACTTCGGATGGCAGGTCGCCGGTCCGAGATGCCAACGCACCACAGTTCAGTTAACCCATCCTTAACCCGGGCGCCGAAAATGGATTCGACGCAAGGTCATCGCACCGGCTTGGCGCGATACTTGAAGTCGCAATGCGTGGCGCCCTGCATGATCGTCTGCGTACGGGTCATCTCGATGCCCGGCGCGTAGCCCTCGATGAAGCTGGCGTCGCGATTGCACGACAGCAGATGGCCGATCTCGCCCAGCCCCATCGCGTGATAGAGCTCGGCATAGCGGCAGCGCGTGACGTCGAAATCGAGGTTCTCCGCGTCGCGGCGGACCGGACGGATCGCGAGCGCGTCCTCCCTGCGCCAGAGCGGCTGCAGCGCCTCGAAGGAGTCGAGCGACGGCGCCGCCTTCTCCTGCGACGCGAAGGACTTCGCCTGGGCGATCGCCGCCTTCTTGACGGCGCGCTCGATCACGCCCTTCGCGGCCTCGGCGCCGAACGCCGCCTTCATCTCCTCGTAGAGAGGCTTGATGATCTCGGCCTCGATGCGTCGGCGCTCGAGGATCCCCATGGCCGGGGGCGGCGGTGCGGAGGGCTTGTCGGTCATGGCGTCGATCTCCAGGAACCGGGAAACCGCAGCATCGGACAGACCGCACGGCGACGCGAGTCCGCCGCAAGGGGGCAGCGGCGTCAGGCGGTCAGCGACGCCATGAAGCGGCGCAGCTGCGGCGCCCATTTCGCCGCGTCGACGCCGCCGCTCGAGTGGCCGAGCTCGGTGTCGATCTCGACGTACTCGGCCGCGACCCCGGCGGCAGCCAGCTTCGGCATGACCCGCGCCGCCAGGCTCGGCGGAAAGATCCGGTCGGTGCGCGAGAGGACATAGAGCACGCGCGCCTTGATCCGGTCGAACCGGTCCTCGACGTCGAACCGGATGTTGGCCCGGCGCAGCACGATCAGGGAATTGGCGTCGAACTCGCGCGCCCAGGCCGCGGCGCGGCGGAGGATCTCCGCCTCGCGCGCGTCCCTGTCCGGCAGGCTCGGCGTCAGCTGGGCCTCGATGCCGTACAGCTTGAGCGTGTCGACCCGCAGCTGCGTGAGCGTCGGCAGCACGCCGCCGCGATCGTAGTAGCGGCCGCCGTTCCAGTTCGGATCGCGGGCGAGATAGGCGACCAGCGAGTCGAGGCTCGAGGCGTCGCCCGGCGTCCGCGGCGAGGAGATCGCGGGCACGATGCCGGTGACGAAGTCGGGATAGCTGACAGCCCATTGGAACGCCTGGAAGCCGCCATAGGACGGCCCCGCGACCGCGACGAGATGGCGGACGCCGAGATGGTCGAGCAGCGCACGCTGCGCAGCGACGATGTCGACCAGCGAGATGTCGGGGAAGTCCGGACCATAGGGGCGGCCGGTCCGAGGATCGATGCTCGCGGGTCCGGTGGAGCCGTAGGCGGAGCCGAGCATGTTCGACGACACGACGAAGTGGCGGCCGGTGTCGATCGCCTTGCCCGGCCCGACCAGCCCGCCCCAATAGCCCTCGGCGCTGCCGCCCTCGACCGCGACCATGTGGTGGCTGCTCGTGTAGCCGTGGGTCAGGAGCACCACATTGCGCCCGTCCGGCGCCAGCCGCCCGTGCGTGACATAGGCCAGCACGAGTTCGGGCAGCACCTCGCCGTTCTCGAGGCGGAAGTCGGCGGTTCGGAAATGCTGTGTGGGCGTCATCGCGGGCCTTCCGGCATCTGGCGGGCTTCCATTCCTAGCGCGATCCGGGCATCCGGTCGCGCCCGTCGTCGTCGGCCGGCTCGACAACGACTCCGCGGCGCCGGCGGGCCGCTCCAGCCGCCCTTAACTGCTGGTTATGCGTTGCCAAGCATAGTTACGCCCGAGGCTGCAGCGGCGGCCGATGTGTCTATGACGCGACAGGACCGAAATGCCCCGAACGAACCGACTTGGAATCGGAGCCAAGCTCTACACCCTGCTCGCGGCCATGGCCGTGGTGGCCGCCGCCATCGGCTGGTTCGCCATCGATGCCCGCCTCACCTACACGCGGAAGACCGATGAGATCGGTCGGGCGGCCGATCGCGCGCTGGCGGCCGAGCGCATCAACGGCCTCGTCAACGCCGTCGTCATGGATTCGCGCGGCATCTACATGTCGCGCACCCGCGAAGAGGCCGCGAAATTCGGCAAGCCGCTGCTGGGCAACCTCGAAGTCATCGGCGGGGTCGTCGATCGCTGGCGCGCCCTGATGCCGGCCGACCGTGCCGCCGACTTCGCGCGGCTCGAGGCCCGGGCCAAGGAATTCATCGAGTTCCGCCGCGAGCTGGTCCGCATCGCCGACACCGGCGAACTGCCGCAAGCGCGCGAGTTCGGCGACAACGACGCCAACCGGCGCAACCGCCAGCAGTTCAACAACGAGCTGCGCGCCATCGTCGAAGCCGACGCCAAGCTGGCGTCCGCGCTGCACGAAGACCTCGATTCCTACGCCGAGCGCTCGCTGACGATCCTGATCGCCGTGGCGACGCTGGGCATCGGCATCGTGTTCCTGGTCTCGCTGGCCGTCGCGCGCTACGGCATCGCCAAGCCCCTGGTGAACCTGACCGGCGTCATGGAGCGGCTGTCGAACAACGACCTCGACGTCGCCGTCCCGGTCATTGCCGGCGGCGACGAGGTCGCCCAGATGGCGAAGGCCGTCCTGGTGTTCAAGGAGAATGCCGCGCGCGTGCAGGCGCTGCGCGACCAGCAGGAGCGCGAGCGCGAGGCCGCGCGCCGGGAGCAGGCCGAGGCCCTGCGCAACCTCGCGGACACGGTCGAGCGCGAGATCCGGGTCGCGGTCGAGCGATTGTCCGAGGAATCAGGCCGCGTCACCGAGAACGTCGGCGCGCTGCGCGGCTCCGCAGCGCGCACCTCCGCGAACGCGGATTCCGTTTCGAGCGCCGCCCGGGAGGCCCTCGCCAACGCCGAGACCGTCACGGCGGCGACGGACCAGCTGCACGCCTCGATCCGCGAGATCAGCAGCCGCATCGGCGACGCCAGCGGCGCGATCGGCAGCACGGTGTCGAGCAGCGGTCGCGCCGTCGAGACGATGTCGCGCCTCGCCGGCGAGGTCGACCGCATCGGCGACGTCGCGCGACTGATCGCCGACATCGCCTCGCAGACGAACCTCCTCGCGCTCAACGCGACGATCGAGGCGGCGCGTGCCGGCGAGGCCGGCAAGGGCTTCGCCGTCGTCGCCGGCGAGGTCAAGAACCTGGCCAGCCAGACCGGCCGCTCGACCGAGGACATCGCCCGCCTGACCGACCAGATCCGCGAACTCACCGAGACGGCGGTCCGCGATGTCAGCGCGATCACGCAGGAGATCGAGCGCGTGCACGGCCTCACCGCCACCGTTGCCGGTGCCGTCGAGGAGCAGAGCGCGGTGACCGGCGACATCGCCCGAGGCGTCGGCCTCGCCGCCGAGTCCGTGCGCAGCGTCTCGCAGCGGATCGGCGCCGTGTTCCAGGAGGCGACCGCCACCGACGCGCGGACGTCCGCCGTCGCCGCCGCCGTCGACCAGTCGAGCGTGGCGATCGACACACTGCGCAACATCGTCGTCAAGGCGATGCGCACGTCCTCGCGCGAGGTCAACCGCCGCGAGCACGAGCGCTTCGAGGTGGACTGGTCGGGCACGCTCGTCGCGAACGGGGAGACGCTCGCCGCGACGCTGCTCGACGTCTCGCTCGGCGGCGCTCGGATCCGTGTCGGCGGCGACCTGACCCGCATCGGCGACGCCATGCTGCGGATCGCGGACTACCCGCGCGAGCTGCGCGTCCGGGTCATCGACCGTTCCAGGGACCTCCATGTCAGCTTCCTGCAGACCGATGCCGAGCGGTCGGCCTGGGGCGCCTGGCTCGGGCGCCGCCTCGGCCGGGACCCGGCCAGCGCAGCGGCCTGAGTCGCGCGACGACCGGCCCGGCGGCCGCGGGACGACGTCCGGTCGGCGGCGCGCCGGTGCGGTCGCGCTCTGCTAGGCTGCCGGCTCCGCTGCAGGGGGCGCCGCGCGCGCGACGACGATGAAGATCACGATCCTCGACGACTACTTCGACACGTTGCGTACGCTGCCGTGCTTCGGCAAGCTGGCCGGCCACGACGTCACGGTCTGGAACGACCACGTCCAGGACGTCGACGCCCTCGCCGCACGCCTCGCCGAGACCGAGGCGCTGGTGCTGATCCGCGAGCGCACGCAGATCCGCGCCCCGCTGCTCGAGCGCCTGCCGCGGCTGCGCCTCATCAGCCAGCGCAGCGTCTATCCGCACATCGACATCGCGGCCTGTACGCGGCTCGGCATCGTCGTCTCGTCGGAGATGCACGCCGACACGCCCTCCTACGCGGCCGCCGAGCTCACCTGGGCGCTCGTCCTCGCCACGGCGCGGCGGTTGCCGCAGCAGGTCGCGGCGCTGCGCAAGGGCGTCTGGCAGACCGGCGTCGGGGACACGCTGCGCGGCAAGACGCTGGGCATCTACGGCTGGGGACGGATCGGGACGACGGTGGCGGGCTACGGCAAGGCCTTCGGCATGGAGGTCCAGGTCTGGGCGCGCGAGGCATCGCGCCAACGCGCGGCGGCTGCCGGCTGGACGGTCGCGCCGTCGCGCGACGCGTTCTTCTCGACCAGCGACGTCGTCTCGCTCCACATGCGCCTCGTCGACGCCACGCGCGGCATCGTGACCGCCGCCGATCTCGCGCGCATGAAGCCTTCCGCGATGCTGGTCAATACCAGCCGCGCCGGTCTCGTCTCGCCGGGCGCGCTCGTCGCCGCGCTCCGTGCGGGCCGCCCGGGCCTGGCCGCGGTCGACGTGTTCGAGACCGAGCCGCTGCGCGATCCGGCCGACGCGCTGCTCACCATGGAGAACGCCGTCTGCACGCCGCATATCGGCTACGTGACCCGCGACGAGTACGAGCTCCAGTTCTCGGACATCTTCGACCAGATCGTCGCGTACGCCGCCGGCACGCCGATCAACGTCGTCAACCCCGACGTCGTCGCGAACCGGCGGCGATAGCGCGCGGCGCGACGGGCATGAAATGACGGCGACCGGGTCGGCGTTTCGCGCGGGCATCAGCCGAAAGCTGCGCCGGCTCGGGCTGCGCGGCCGCAGCGTCGTCGTCGGTCTCGCCGGCTCGCGGCTGACGATCGCCGGCGACACCTTCGGCACCGTCGACATCGAGCTGGCGTCGATCAGCCGCCTGCGCGTCGGCTTTGCCCAGTCGCGCGGCCAGACCTACCATCAGATCCTCGTCTGGACGGATCGGGCGGCCGCCCCGCTGCTGCTCGGCACCGCGGACGCCGCGGAGCATCCGCGCTTCGCCGTGCTCGTGCGCGGCCTTGCCGCCGCCCTTGCCGGCGGCGAGCCGCCGGCGCTGATCGAGACGGGCGAATCGAAGCGATGGGCCGCCGTGATGCTGGCGCTGTTCGGCGCCCTCGCCGCCGGGTTCGCCGCGCTGCTCGCCTTCGTGCTCACGGCGAGCGAAACGTCGCTCGGGGTGCCGCGTCCGGTCGCGCTGGCCGTGCCGGCGGCACTCCTGCTCGGCACGTCGACGGCCATGTGGTGGGCCTGGACACGGCACTGGCCGCGCCGGATCGACCTGGTCGAGGACCTGGCGCGGGTGCTGCCGCGCTGAGGTCGACGCCGTCGGCGCGGTGCGGCAACGGAAGTCCGGCGTGGACAATCGGACGGTCCTGCTCGTCAATATCGGCGTCCGTCCCTGCGGACCCGTAGTGTCGGCGGGCGCTGCGCGCGACACGGCCATGTTCCATCGGTTACGTCATGAAGCGATTCATCCAGAACGTCCTCGTCGCAACGATCCCGGCGCTCCTCTGCCTTGAGCTGCTCGGGTTCCTCAGCCGGATCCTGGAGCCGAGACTCTACGAGCAGCCCGGCCAGGTCGCGGCGATCGGGGCCATCGACTCGGCACGCTTCGCGGCGTTCGCCGCGAACGTGCAGTCGAAGACGCTGGGCTGGGATCACGTGCACGCGAAGGTCGGCGCCAGCAACGACTGCGAGGGCGGCAGACACGTCGCCACCTACGACGGGCGACGAGCCCGGATCCACAAGGACTACGACGCGGCCCGCGTCGCGGCGATCCTGGTCGGCGACAGCTACGTCCATGGCGACGAGGTCGGCGACGAGGAGACGATCGCCGCGAGCCTGTGGCGCGATCACGGGATCATGGCCGCCAATCTCGGCGTCGGCGGCTTCAGCCCGCTGCAGTCAGTCCTCAAGGCGAAGGAGCGACGCGCCGACTATCCCGGCGCCAAGGTGATCGTGCTCGGACTGATGTACGAGAACATCCGCCGGAACGTGAACGGGTATCTCCCGGCGATCGGCTTCACCGAGGACGACCAGAGCGTCTTCGCGCTGCGGCCGTACATGCGGGACGGGACGGTCGTCCCGCTGCCGCCGGCCGCGATCGGCGATGCGGAGTCGTTCAAGTCCCACGCGCTCGCAGCCCTGCGGTCCGACTACTGGGCGCGGCCCGCGGCGACGTTTCCGTATTCGATCTCTCTCATCCGCGCCCTGACGTCGAACAGCGGCATGCGCCGCATCGAAGGCACCGTGTACAAGGCTTTCGATCGGCAGTTCGCAAGCGACTACCGCGACGCGCGCCTGACCGAGCCGCTCTTCCTGGTCGTCCGCGACTTCTTCGAATGGGCCGCATCGGCGGGCATCCGGCCGGTCGCGATCTTCTTCCCGCAGAATCGCAAGGATCGCTCGAGCGCCGCGTCGTGGATCCAGGCCTACGCCGCGCGCCTGCCGGCGAACGGGGTGGTCGCCGATGCTCCGATCGGCGACGTCGACTGGGACCGCTTCAACCGCCGCACCGATCTCGTGTGCCATCCCGACGGCTACGGCTATGCCGCCATCGCACGCGGCTACGCAGCGACGATCAAGCCGCTGCTCACGCCATGAGGCGGCGCGTGCCGCGGGGCCGGCGGGCGGTCCGCCCGCGCACGACGCCCGACGCTCCGGCGATGCGCGCACGGGCGCGAGCGCGCCGGGCCCGGCGCGCCCGCGCCTAGCGACGCACCACGGGGTGGCCGAGCGTTTTCGCCGCGACGAACTCGACGTCGATCAACCGCGACGCGGCCTCCGCCTTGCCGACGAGCTCCCACTGGATCCGCACGTTCGGCCCCAGCGGGCCGAGCGGGCCCTCGATCACCTGCCAGACGAGATACGCCTCGTCGTCGGGGCGCAGCGTCACCTGCACGCTGCGCCCGGGCGGCCCGAGAGTGCCGGAGACGGCCTCGATCGAGACGAGCCCGGCCGGCAGCGACAGGGCTGTGAAGGTCTGATTGGCAAGGCTCGCCACCTCCTTGCCGTCGACGAGCACCGCGATCGGATGCCCGAAATAGAAGAAATTGTAGGGGCGGATGATCGCCAGCGTCGCGCGCCCCGCGGGCGGCGCGAAGCTGGCCATGTCGACGCGCGCCGAGGTCGGCGGCTTGCGTTCCGGCAGGCCGTAGCACGACGCGACCGGCGCGCAGAGCAGCAGCAGCGGGACGATCGCATGGGCGCAGCGGCGCCGCGACTGCAGCCGCGGCAACCGCGCGCCCGGAGCGCCGAGGCCGCCCCCGGCGCCCCTCCCGCCGTCGCCGATCATCCCGCGATGGCGTCGAGATACTGCTCGTTCACCTTGGCGTAGTTCTCGCCCCACCACTCGCCGCCGACGACGAGCTGGACCTTGGCGTTGTCCGGGTCGGTCGGATTGAACTTGCGGAAGGCCTCCGGCACCAGCGCCGCCGCCTTCGGGTTGGTCGGCCCGTTGCCGAGGAACTTCAGCAGCTCGACCTGCGGCTCCGGCAGGCCGCACATCGATGCGAGCATCTGCTGCGCGAGCTTGCCCGACGGGTTGCCCTTGGGAATCACGAAGATGCCGGGCTGAAGCACGCCCTGGTTCCAGCTGAAGCGCAGCTTCGAGTTCGGCTCCTCGCTCAGGATCTTGGCGCGGGTGTGCCAGATCAGGCCCATCGAGGCCTCGCCGGTGCGCATCAGCTGCTCCGACTCCGATCCGGAGTTCCAGTAGACGCAGTCCTTGCGGATGCGGCGCGCGATATCGAGGCCGCGCTTGGCGTCGAGGGGGTAGACCTTGTCCATCGGCACGCCCTCGCCCATCAGCAGGATGTCGAGCGTGACGGCGGCGTCGCGGCGCAGCATGCGCTTGCCCGGATACTTCTTGAAGTCCATGAAGTCGGCCCAGCTCTTCGGCGGGTCGTTGCCGAACTTGCTGTGGTCGTAGATCAGGATCGTGCTGAACGAATAGGGCGCGGCGCCGTAGGGATAGGCGAAGCCGACGGGCGGCAGGTCGCCCTTCTGCACGATCGAGTAGTCGACCGGCTCGAGCAGCCCCTGGGCGCCGAGGAGGATCGAGGAGCCGGCGGAGGAATCGCAGAGGTCCCACGTGACCTTCTTGGATTCGACCATGGTGCGGATCTTGCCGGCCGACGGCCCGGACGAATCCATGATCGTCTTCACGCCGGGATTGCGCGCCTCGAACGGCTTTCCGTAGTGATTGCCGAATCCGTCGTTGGCGATGCCGCCCCAATTGACGAGCACGACCTCCTTCGCGCCCTGCGCGACGGCGCGATCGCCCGCGATCGCGGTCAACCCGAGCGCGCCTGCGAGCTGCAGGAATTTCCGGCGATCGATCTCGCCACGCGCCAGCTTGTCCTTCAGGATCTCGGCGCAATCCTCCTGGAACGTCTGCACTCGGCTCATTGGAATCTCCCCTGTCCCGTCGGGCAGCGGCGATGCGCCGCGCGCCTCGATCGACGGGGATTCTGCAATAATCGGACGTCGGGTCAAACGGGCCCGACGGGGGGACGCCGAGACGGCGGACGAGGGGAAATGGCCGGCATGACGACGGACTCGATCTACGCGAGCGGCTTCAAGGACGAGCCCTACTGGTGGGAGGCCGCCGCTCCGCCGCCGATCAACGCGCCTGAGCTGCCCGATCGCGTCGACGTCGCGGTTGTCGGCGGCGGCTATTGCGGCCTGAACGCCGCGCTCGAACTCGCGCGCCGCAAGGTGTCGGTCGCGGTCCTCGAGGCCGAGCGCATCGGCTTCGGCGCAAGCTCGCGCAACGGCGGCATGGTGTCGGGCGGCATCAAGCTCGCGTCGATGAATCTCGCCGCGAGCCTGGGCGCGGAGCGCGCCGATCAGCTCGTGTCGGAAGCGATGAGTTCGCTGCCCTTCACCGAGGACCTGATCCAGCGCGAGGGCATCGACGCCGACTACAAGCGCAGCGGCCGCTTCCTCGGCGCTTGGAACGAGGCGCATTTCCGCGGCCTGGAGGGCCAGGTCGAGCTGTACCGCAGGCTGACGGGCATGCGCGCCGAGGCGCTGCCGCCGGCGCGCCAGCGCGAGGAGATCGGCTCCGACTATTACCGAGGCGGCCTGGTCGCCGACGCCTTCGGCTCGCTGCATCCCGCCAAGTACCACCAGGGGCTGGCGGCGGCGACGCGCCGGGCCGGCGCCCAGGTGATCGACGGCACGCGCGTCACGGGAGTCGCGCGCGAGACCGGCGGCTTCCGGGTGGCGACCCCGCGCGGCGAGGTCAGGGCGAAGGAGGTCTTCGTCGCCACCAACGGCTACACGGGACCGGTGACGCCATGGATGCGGCGGCGCCTGATTCCCGTCGGCAGCTACATCATCGCGACGGAGCCGCTCGATCCCGCGATCGTGAAGCAGATCGTCCCGAACGGCCGGATGATCTCGGACACCAAGCGCGTGATGGCCTACTACCGGCTCTCGCCCGACCACACGCGGGTGGTGTTCGGCGGACGCGCCAGCTTCCGCCAGGTCACCGCCCTCGAAGCCGCGCCCGTCCTGCACCACCGCATGGTCGAGATCTGGCCGCAGCTCCGCGGCGTTCGCATCACGCACGCCTGGAGCGGGAACGTCGCCTTCACCTTCGACTTCCTGCCGCACATGGGAACGCATGAGGGCGTGCACTACGCGCTCGGTTGCCAGGGCAGCGGCGTCGCAATGATGAGCTATCTCGGCCATCAGGCCGCGCTCAAGCTTGCCGGCGGCGCCAACCGGCGCAGCGCCTTCGACGGCATCCCCTTTCCCACCAAGCCGTTCTACTCCGGCAATCCCTGGTTCCTGCCGATCGTCGGCTGGAGCTATCGGCTGCGCGACTGGATCGATCGCCGCGCGGCGTGAGCGACGGAGCGCCGGACGACGGCGACGTGCGCCGTCGTCCGGCCGGCTCCTTCCGGCCAAGCGGGGATCGGATGGCTTCCAGGAACCCGATAATTATCGGTTGACGGAGCGTCCGCCGGGCACCATCTTCCCGTTTACAACTTCGTCCTGGCCTGACTTCGCCGGACTCGCGCCCCTCAGACGGGCGCCTGCCTTCCAAGTCAAATCCCAAGATACGGTTGTCCCGTGCCGCGGTGGTCGCGTGCCCGGATGCGCGCCTTGATTTCGCGCGCGAGACATGAAGCGAAGGAGGCCGATATGGCCATTGGTAAAGTGAAGTGGTTCGACGGTCGGAAGGGTTACGGATTCATCCAGCCCGAGGCCGGCGGCAAGGACGTGTTCGTGCACGTCTCCGCGGTGGAGCGTTCGGGCCTCGACGGTCTCGTCGAGGGACAGCGCGTCAGCTACGAGATCGCTGAGCAGCGCGGCAAGCAGGCCGCGGTGAACCTCAAGAACGCCTGAGCGCGCGAGCGTTCGGCGATCGACGGCGGGCGCGGCGACGCGCCCGCCGTTTTCTTTTCTCGCGTCTTCTTCGCCGGCGCAGCGCGGCGCAAGCAGTCCGTCGCAGACTGGAACGCCGCGGCCCAATTCCTGCCACGTTCGAGGCGCCTAAGACCGCGGCCCGCGCCGCGCCGGCGCGCGGCGCCGCGCCCCTGCGGCACTTGACGAGGATCGCGCCGATGCGCCACGCGACGTCCCAGATCCAGCCCCCGCTCATCCGCATCGACAAGCTGCGCGTGATGACGTCGCTCAAGTTTCATCCCGGCGGGCCGCCGGCGGCGGATCAGCTCGCCGGACTGCGGCTCTGGCTCCTCTGCCTCGCCGTGTTCGTCGCGATCGAAACCCTCGACCGGCTCGCGGTCGCGATCTGGGCGATCGTCACCGGGACCGGCTTCGGCCTGCCGCTGCTCGGTTCCTTCGCCTACGGCATCCTCGACGACGCGGCGACCGGGCTGATGCTCGGCGCGCCGTTCCTGTTCGGGCTCGGTCTTCTCGTGCCGATGTGGCGCTGGCGTGCCGCCCGTCTGGCCGCGCACATGGTCTTCTTCGTCATGCTCGGCGTGCTGGTGTTCGCGGAGCTCGGCGAGATGTTCTTCTGGAACGAGTTCGACAGCCGCTACAACTCGATCGCGGTCAACTACCTGATCTTCCCGCGCGAGGTGATCGGCAACATCCGCGAGTCGTTCAATCTCGCGATCCTCCTGCCGCTGGTTGCGCTGCTTGCGGGGTCGCTCTATGCCGGACTGCGGCGTCCGCTCGTCGCGGCCCTGGCCGCCGCGCCGGGCCGCGCGATTCGGATCCGCCTGTGCGCCGCCGCGATGGCGGCCCTCGGCCTCGGCGCCACGACGGCATGGGTCGTGCCGCTCGATCCCTTCCTCGATCGCACGGTCAACGAGGTCGCCCGCAACGGCCTGCACAGCCTGCTGCATGCCGGCCTCACCAACGACGAGAAGTTCGACGGCCTCTATCCGACGCTGCCCGACGCCGAAGCCAATCGCCTCGCCCGCCGCCTCGTCGCGCAGGACAACACGCGATTCCTGCAGCCCGACGACCGGCTCGGCCTGGTTCGTCGCGTCGACAACGGCGCGGCGGCCCGGCGGCTCAACGTCGTGCTGGTGATCGAGGAATCCTTCGGATCGGTCTATGTCGACGGGCTCGACAACAACGGGCCCGAAAGCATTTCCCCGCGGCTGACAGCGCTGGCCCGCGACGGGCTCCTCTTCACCAACGTCTATGCCACCGGCAATCGGACGGTGCGCGGGCTCGAGGCGCTGCTCACCTCCTTCCCGCCGATCCCCGGGATCTCGACGACGCGGCGCGCCGGCTCCGAGGGGATGGACTCGCTGCCTTTCCTGCTCAAGCGCTTCGGGTACCAGACCGCGTTCCTCTACGGCGGCCGCGCCGCCTTCGACAACATGGGCCATTACTGGTCGACGATCGGGTTCGACCGCGTGCTCGAGCAGCGCGACATCGCCGAGGTCGGCTTCAAGACGATCTGGGGCGCCGCCGACGAGTTCCTCTTCGGCGAGGCGCTGCGCCGCCTCGACTCGATGACCGCGACGGGAACGCCGGTCTTCCTGTCGCTGCTGACCGTCTCCAACCACCGCCCCTACGTCTATCCCGCCGGCCGCATCGCCAAGGATCCGGCGCAGAAGCGCAAGGAGAACAGCGCGAGCTACGCCGACTGGGCTTTCGGCGATTTCATCGAGCGCGCCCGCGGCCATGCGTGGTTCAAGGACACCGTCTTCGTCTTCATCGGCGACCACGGCCCGCGCGTGTACGGGGCCGCGCAGGTGCCGGTGCCGTCCTACCGGGTGCCGCTGCTGTTCTACGCGCCGGCGCATGTCGCGCCGGAGCGCAACGACGCGCTCGGCTCGAGCATGGACATGGCGCCGACCCTGCTCGGCCTGCTCGGCCTGAGCTACGACAGCCCCTTCTTCGGCGTCGATCTTCGCCGCGTGCCGCCGGGCGGCGGCAGGGTGGCGATGGAGCACAATTTCTCGATCGCGCTCGGCGACGGCCGGAACGTTGCGATGCTGCTGCCGGGGCGCCAGCAGCGCGGATGGTCGATGCGGCCGGGGCCGCAGGAACTCGTGCCGCAGCCGGAACCCGACCGCGCCCTGGTCGACCAGGCCATCGGGCTCTACCAGACGGCCCACCGGCTGTTCTATTCGCGCCACTACCATCAGCTCGCGGGCGCGCCGTGAATGCCCGGCCGCGGCGCATGCCGCGGCCGGGGTCGTCGCCGCTCAGCTCGCGGCGCGTGCGGCGATGATCTTCTTGGCGGCGGGACGGTCGAAGCAGCGGTCGAGCCACGCCTTGGTGTTCTTCCAGGCCGAGAAGTCGGCGTTGTTGAGATAGATGCTGAGCAGGATCCCCGACACGTTGATGTCGGCGAGAGAGAACGATCCGCCGAGCATCCAGGGTTGGGCGGCGAGGTGCTGATCGAGCACGCCCAGCGCCTTCGACAGCTTCGTCCAGGCCGCGGCGGCCACGGCAGGATCGCGCTTCTCCGGCGCCAGCATGTACGTGTTCGCCGCGTAGGCGCCGTTGTGCGGCTCGAGCTCGGTGGCGGCCCACAGCGTCCACTGCCAGAGCTTCGCCTCGCCCTTGGCATCGGTCGGATAGAGGCCCTTCGCCTTGTTCTTGCCGATGTAGAGGTTGATCGCCAGCGATTCGAACAGCGGAAAGCCGTCGTCGTCCATCACCGGGACCGCGGCATTCGGATTGAGCTTGAGGAACTCCGGCGTCTTCGTGCCGCCGTCGTTCCAGGACGTGCGCACGAGCTCGTAAGCCACGCCGCCCTCCTCGCAGGCCCACATGTTGCGGATCGCGCGCGAGCGCGGCAGGCCGTAGATCTTCAGTGCCATCGATTCCTCCTCCGGAATGGCCGGACTTTCGGCCGAACCCCGGATGGCGCGCAAGCTCGCCGCGCCGAATCGAAACGGGGCCGGCTTGCGCCGGCCCCGTTCCGCGCATCCGCTCGTTCGCTTGCGCTCAGCCGCGGCGACGCAGACCGGCGAGCCCGACGAGCGCAGCGCCGAACACCGCCAGAGTCGCGGGTGCCGGGATGCCCTCGAAGCCGCCATCGGTGATCCGCACGATGCCCGCCAGCGTCGTCGGCGTGCCCGCGCTGTCGACATCGACCACGGTCAGGCCGCCGGTGGCGCCGAACGAGTTGTGCGTCGGGTCATTCATGTCGTCGTCGGTGAGCGCCGGGAACATCGCGGCGCCGGCCGCGGTCAGCGAATACGGGGCGACCGTGACCGCCGACGAGACGGCGACCGGCACGAAGCCGAACAGGGCGTCCGCAGCCGTGACATTGTTGGCGAGGCAGAAGGAGCTGGCCGGGAAGCATTCCGCGAGCGCCAGCAAACCGCCGCCGGCGTTGACGAAGGTCTTGATGTCGCCCGCCCGTGCATTCAGCGCGGCGATCTCGGCGCTCGTCAGCATGCCGCCGAAGCTCGAGGCGACGGCGACGGCCGAATAGAGGCTCAGGTCGACGGTGGCGAAATCCGCGCCGTTGACCTGGTCGAAATGCACGCCCTCGACCAGGCCGAGACCGGTCGTCAGCCCGAGCTTGCCGACCCGGAACCCGCCCGGCGGCGCCAGATTGCTCTCGACCCAGAGGAACTTCTTTGCCGGCGCGGCGTCATCGAACGTGCCGCCCGTGACGAAGGACAAGCCGTTGCTCAGCAGATGCTGCGCATGGACGCTGTCCTGGGCATGGAAATCGGGGTCGTGCCCGGTGAGGAAGACCGGGCCCGCGAGCGCGGATCCCGCCCCGAAACCGGCCGCGCCGAAAGTGACCGCCGCCGCAATCGCCAGTCGCTTGAAGGCCAAAGCCGTCATGATTCCCTCCGTCGACATACGGATATCTTCCGCCTCTTGGCGTTCAGAGACCCCGCACGGTCAAGTCCTGCAATTTCCATGCAATCGAGGACAGCGAGGGATTCCAGCCCCCTGCCGCCACCGACGGCGGAATTCGTAAAGCGGACCGACACCTCGCGGCCCGACGCCGCGGAGGGCGCGATGACCGCCGCGACCCGAGCCTGCCGGCGATCGACGTCCGCGCCGATCAGACCGCGTCCCGAATCAGCGGGCCGGTGGAGCAGTGGATGCCTCCGCCGCCGAGATAGACCTTGTCGTAGGGGATCGTGACGACGGAGATGCCCGCCTTGTCGAGCTTCTCACGCGTCCGCGCGGAAACTTGGTCCGACATGATCACGCGGCCGGGACGCACCGCGAGGCAGTTGATCGCGCTGGTGCCGTCCTCGTGGCAGACCTCGATGGTGCGGATGCCCATCGCCGCAAGCTTCTCGAGGAACCAGAACGGCAGCTGCGGCGGATTGATGATCGCGGTGTCGACGTCGATCATCACCAGCGCACCGTCGATGTGCAGGCGATACCCGGTCAGATGCACGCGCAGCAGCTCGACGCCCATCACGCGCAGCACCTCCTCGAGCTGCCGGGCACCCTCCTCGTTGACGCGGCTGGACAGCCCGAGCACCGCGGTCTTCGAGTTGAGCCACACGAAGCTGCCGCCCTCGACGATGGCCGACCCGTGGATCGTGCGCAGGATCGGCATCCCGATCCGTGCCAGGGTGCGGGTCACCGCCCATTCCTCGCCGCGCCGGATCGGCGGCCCCATTCGCGTGACGATGGCGCCGCCGTCGACCGCGATCACCGAGTCGCGCGTGTAGCAGGACTTCATCCGGCCCGGCTTGATCTGGTCGAGATAGACGATCTCCACCCCCTCGGCGCGCAGGGCGCCGGCGAGGCCGTCGTGCTCGGCCTGCATCTCCGCCAGCGGCGGGACCTTGTCGCCGCGCCAGTACCAGCCGGTCTCGTCGTCGCCGAAGGCGCCGATCTCGTTAAGCTTCTTTGAAGGATCGACGATCTTCAGCTCGTCGCCGGGCCGGTGCATCAGCACCATGCGCAGGCGGCCGACGTCGTTGCGGCAGCCCCATTTGCGCCCCCAGATGGACTCCTGCTCGCTGCCGCTCTCGAACGGCGGCTCCGGCCGCGACGCGAAGCGCTTGATGAGCATGTTGTAGCGGTACTCGCCCTCGGTCATCGCCGACATCGAAACCCTCCCCGTCCACCAGCCGGAACCGACCGAAGACTAGTCGGCATCCGGCCCCGCGCGCCATGGCGCGCCGCCCTTCCCGCTGCGCCCGGACGGGCCGTGGCGCCGGCCGCTAAAGGCTTCATTAGTCAAACTCTCCGACGATGGCGGCCCCGACCTCGCGACCGATGCCTTCGTCGACTCACCATGCTGCGCCACGCCAGTCTCCTGGCCGTCATCCTCGTCGGCCTCGGTGCCGGCCTCGCCGCGGCGACACCCGCCCGCGACGTCGCCGACCATCGACGCGCCGTCGCGCTGGCGCGCGAAGGGAAGCTCGAGCCGGCCGTCGCGCTCCTCGACGACGTGCGGCGCCGCGCGCCGGACTACGCCCCGGCCGCCCAGGACGCCGTGATCGTGCTCGGCTGGGCGGGTCGCCACGAGGAGGCGCTGCGCCTGTTCGACTCGCTGCGCGCGCCCGTGCCGACCTACGTGATCGGCGCCGCGGCGCGCAGCGCTCGCGACCTTCGCGACTACGACCGGGCCCTGCGGCTCTACCGCGACGCCACCGCCCGCGAATACCGCGGCGGCGATCCGACGCCGTTCGTCGCGGGCGAGGTTCTCGTCCTCGCCGATGCCAATCGGGGCGACGTCGCCGTCAATCGCGCCGATGCCGACCTCACGCGGCGCAAGCGCAGCGCCGACGTGCTCGAGGCGGCCGCCTATGCCGAGCTGCGCGCCGGCCGCCCCTTCGATGCCCTTTCCCGCACCAATGCGGTGCTGCAGATCGAGCCCGAGCGGCGCGAGTCCCTTCGCCGGCGCGCGCTGTTGCTGAGCATCGTCGGCGCCCCGGAGCAGGCGCTGGAGCAGGCGCTGGCGCGCCGCAAGCTGTTCACCGCCGCCGAGATCCGGGAGCTCGAGGGCGACGCCGCCGCCGCCATGGTCCGCCGGGGACCGCTGCCGACCGAGAGCGAGGCGACCCGCTTCGTTGCGATCGACAAGGCGATCGCGCGTCTCGACGCGCTGATCGAGCGCTGGCGCGGCGAGGGAGCCGAGGCCGAGCCGAACATCCGGCGCGCGCGCCTCGACCGGCTCATCGCGCTGCGCGACCGCGCGCGCATGCGCGACGTGATCGCCGAGTACGAGGCGCTCGGCGCCGACGAGCTTCCGGCCTATATCCGCAAGGCCGCGGCCGGCGCCTATCTCCACCTTCGCCGGCCGGAGCGTGCCCGGGACCTGTATCGCGGCGTGCTGCGCGAGTCGCCCGACGACTTCGACGCGACGCGGGGGCTCATCTACTCGCTGGTCGAGACCGAGCGCTTCGACGAGGCGCTGACGATCGTCGACGACATCGACGGCCGTCAGGGACCCTGGCTCTGGCTCAAGGGCGCGGCGGAGCCCGAGCCCAACGAGCGCAAGCTCGAGACCGAGACGCTGGCGGCGAACCTCCGCCTCTACGCCGACCGGCTCGGCGAGGCGCAGGAGCGGTTCGAGACGATGAGCGCGATCGCGCCGAGCAACGCGCGGCTGCGTGCAGGGCTCGCCAACACCTATCTCGCTCGCGGCTGGCCGCGCCGCGCCGCCGAGGAGGCCGCCCACGGGCTCGCTCACGACCCCGAGGATCGCGACCTCGCGCTCGCGCGCGGCAATGCCGAACTGCGCCGGCGCGACTGGCGCGCGGCCGAGGCGACCCAGGCCGAGCTCGCCGGCCGCTTTCCCGAGGACAGCGGCGTCGAGAAGCTGCAGCGCGACTGGCGGTTGAGCCGGATGGGCGAGCTGCGCGTGGTCGCCGGCCCGACCTTCAGCTCCGGCACCGGAACGGGCACGGGCGACGGCTTCGCGGTCGAATCGACGCTCTACGCGCCGCCCGTCGCGCAGGCCTGGCGGCCCTTCGCCACCGGCCGGATCGCGCGCTCGCGCGTGGCGGAAGGGACCGTGCTGCTGCGGCAGCTCGGCGCCGGCCTGGAATGGCGGCAATTGGACTACGAGGCAAGCCTGCAGGCCTCGCTGGCGGATTTCGGACCGTCGCGCGCAGGGCTGCGCGGGACGATCGGCTGGACGCCGGGGGACAGCTGGAGCTTCGGCGCCTTCGGCGAAATCTTCGCCGCCGACACGCCGCTGCGCGCCCTCAAGAACGGCATCACCGCCAACGCGCTCGGCGTCGCCGCGACCTGGCGGCGCGACGAGGGCCTGAGCGTGCGCGGCGCGGTCCAGGCACTGGACTTCTCCGACGGGAACCTCCGCCTGGACGCAACGCTGCGCGGTCAGCACCGCCTCCATTCGACGCCGTCGCTGTCGATCGACGGCGCGATGACCTTCGGGCTCGTGTCGAACAGCGATCCGGGCGGTCCCTATTTCGCGCCGCGTCGCGCGATGTCGGCCGCGCCCGAGCTCGCGGTGCAGCACACGCTGATGCGCCGCTACGAGACCAGCTGGACGCACCGCCTCGTCGTCGCGCCGGGCGTGTCGTGGCAGGAAGACTTCGGCACGTCGTTCACACCCGAGGTCCGCTACGAGCATCGCTGGCGCCCGACCGACACGCTGGAGATCGCCCTCGTCGGGCGGTTCTCGCGGCCGGTCTACGACGGGCAGCCCGAGAACGTCTTCGCCGCCGTCCTCGAGCTGAGCTGGAGGTTCTGATGCGCATCGATCGCCGCGCCCTCCTGTCCTCGATGGCCGCCGGGCTGCCTGCCGCGATCGCCGCCGCCCAGGCACCGCGGGACGGCAGGCCGCTCGAGCACGCCTGGATCGATGGCCGCAGCTTCCTCGTGATCTGCTGGCACAATCTGGAGGACTCCGATCCCGACCAGACCTATCTCGGCGTCACCTCGCGCCGCCTGGTCGAGCAGCTCACGTGGCTGCAGGCGAACGGATACACCGCCGTCACGATCGACGAGATCCTGGCCGCGCGCGACGGCCGGCGCCCGCTGCCGCCGAAGGCGGTGCTGCTCAGCTTCGACGACGGATACCGCAGCTTCTACACGCAGGCGTTCCCGGTCCTGAGGGCGATGAACCTGCCGGCGGTCGTCGCGGTCGTGACGGGGTGGCTGCGGCCGCCCGCCGGATCGACGGTCGTGTTCGGCGACGTGCCGACGTCGCGCGGCCAGTTCATGAGCTGGGAGGAGCTGCGCGAGATCGCGGCGTCGGGCCTCGTCGAGATCGCCGCGCATACCGACGATCATCACCAGGGGCGGCGGGCCAATCCGCAGGGCAACCTGCAGCCGGCTGTCGCGACGCGCGTGTGGCGCGAAGGCCGCGGCTACGAGAGCGAGAAGGAGTACTCGGATCGGCTGCGGCGCGACTTCCGCGCAATCTCCGACACCCTGCACAAGACGATCGGCCGGCGCCCGCGCGTGATGGTGTGGCCCTACGGCGCCTACACCGGCACGGCACAGCGCGTCGCGCGCGAAGTCGGGATGCCGATCGCGATGTCGCTCGAGGAGGGGTTCGGCTCGGTCGCCGCGCTCGACCGCGTCCCGCGACTGCTGATCAGCTACGACCCGCCGCTCGACGAATTCGCGCGCACGGTCCACGGCGCGCGCCGCCAGGCGCCGCTGCGCGTCGTCCACGCCGATCTCGACTACGTCTACGATCCAGATCCGGCGCAGCAGGACCGCAATCTCGGGGCGCTCGTCCAGCGCGTCCACGATCTCGGCATCAACACCGTCTTCCTGCAGGCCTTCGCCGATCCCAGCGGCGGCGGGTTGGCGCGCCAGCTCTATTTCCCGAACCGGCATCTGCCGATGCGCGCGGACCTGTTCAATCGCGCGGTCTGGCAGCTGGTGACGCGCGCGCGCGTGCGCGTCTATGCCTGGATGCCGGTCCTCGCCTACGAGCTGCCGGGAAGCGCGGCGCGCGTCCTGCGCGCCTCTCCGGCCACCGGCGCGATCGAGCGCGACCCCGACGCCTATGCGCGGATCTCGCCCTTCGATCCGCAGGCCCGGCGGATCATCCGGGAGATCCACGAGGATCTCGCCCGTGCGGCGCCGATCGCCGGGCTCCTGTTCCACGACGACGCGGTGCTGTCCGACTTCGAGGACGCCTCGCCGCCGGCGCTCGCCGCATATCGCGCGGCCGGGCTGCCCGACTCGATTGCGGCGCTGCGCACCGATCCCGCGGTCATGGCGCGCTGGACGCGGTTCAAGACCGGCGCGCTGTCCGACTTCACGCGCGAGCTCATCGAGGCCGTGCGGCGCGAACGGCCGGGTCTGCGCAGCGCCCGAAACCTCTTCGCCATGCCGCTGCTCGATCCGCGGAGCGAGGCATGGTTCGCGCAGAACTACGACCAGGCGCTCGCCACCTACGACCACGTCGCGGTGATGGCGATGCCGATGATGGAAAACGTGCCGGAGGGCGAGGTGGACCGCTGGCTCGCCCGCCTCGTGTCCGAGGCCGCCCGGCGGCCGGAGGGATTGGCGCGAACGCTCTTCGAGCTGCAGGCCGTGGACTGGCGCAAGCCGGTCGACGACCCGGCGCGCCGGATCCCGGACCAGGTCCTGCTGCGCAAGATGCGCACGCTCGTGCGCGGCGGCGCGCTCAGCTTCGGCTACTACCCCGACGATTTCGCGAAGGGGCACCCCGACGTCGCCAGCATCGGGACGGTGATGTCCCTGCGCTGGTTCCCGCACCGGCGCTGAGGAGGCGGGCGCATGGACAGCTTCCTCGCCTCGATCACCATCACGCTGATCGTCGCCGCCGCGACGGCGGGCAGCGTGCTGCTGTCCTTCGTCTTCCTCTACCCGTTCTTCATGTCGTTCCTGTGGATCACGGGCGGCGTCTATTACTGGTGGCACTGGGAGCGGAAGATGCCGCGTCCCGACGACGTTCCGCCGCTGCCGCCGGACCCGCCGCTCGTGTCGATCCTGGTGCCCTGCTTTAACGAGGGCGACAACGTCGACGACACGATCGAATCGCTTCTCGGCCAGAGCTATCCGAACTTCGAGATCATCGCCGTCAACGACGGCTCGCGCGACGACACGCGCGAGCGGCTCGACCGGCTCGCGGCGGCCCACCCGCGACTGCGCGTCGTCCATTTCGCCGCCAACCAGGGCAAGGCGATGGCGCTCAACATGGCGACGCTGGCGGCGAAGGGAGAGTACCTCGTCTGCCTCGACGGCGACGCGATCCTTCACCCGCACTGCGTGTCGTGGATGGTGCTGCCGCTGCTTCAGCATCCGCGCGTCGGCGCCGTCACCGGCAATCCGCGCATCCGCACGCGCTCGACGGTACTGGGCCGCGTCCAGGTCGGCGAGTTCAGCTCGATCATCGGCCTGATCAAGCGCGCGCAGCGCAGCTACGGCCGCATCTACACCGTGTCGGGCGTGATCGCGGCGTTCCGCAAGAGCGCGCTGCACCGCATCGGCTACTGGGTGACCAACATGATCACCGAGGACATCGACGTCAGCTGGCGGCTGCAATGCGATGCGTGGGCGATCCACTACCAGCCCACCGCGCTGTGCTGGATCCTGATGCCCGAAACGCTCGGCGGGCTCTGGCGGCAGCGCGTGCGTTGGGCGCAGGGCGGGACCGAGGTCTTCCTGCGCTACATCAGGTCGATCTGGCGCTGGCGGCTGCGGCGCATGTGGCCGCTGCTGATCGAGTTCAGCCTGTCGACCGCATGGGCCTTCGCGCTCGCCCTCGCCTTCTTCCTGTGGGCGCTCGGCAAGTTCGTCGACATGCCCGAGGGCCTGAACGTGCCGACGATCTTCCCGCCCGCCTTCTGGGGCCTGATGCTCGCGGCCGTCTGCATCCTGCAGTTCGTCACCGCGCTCCTCATCGAGCGCCGGTACGAGAGCGGCCTGCTGCGCGAACTGCCCTGGATCATCTGGTATCCGCTCGCCTTCTGGTTGCTCTCGGCCCTGACGGCGCTGGCGGGCTTCTTCAAGGCCATCCTCCGCCGGCGCAACACCCGCGCCGTCTGGGTCAGCCCCGACCGGGGAGTGCGCACATTCGTGAAGCACTGATCATACGGGCACGCGACCGCGTGCCCCTGCGCTGGCGCCTGCGCGACGGGCTCGCGACCGGCGTGCTCTGGGTCGCCTATCTGGGCCTGGTGCGCGCCGCGATCGAGGGCGTGATCGACCTGCTGCACGGCCGGATCACGAGCCTCGAGGGCGCACGGGTGCTCGCCGTCGCGCCGACGCTGATCGACTACGCGACCTTCATTGCCATGAACGGGACCATCCTGATCGGGTGGGCGCTGTACAACTGGGTGCGGTTCCACGGGCCCGATCGCCGCCGCTCGATCACGCCCGTGACCCCCGAGGCCGTGGCCCTGCATTTCGGTGCCGACATCGACCTGCCCCGCACCATGGCCGCGACGCGCGTCGGCATCCTCCGGCACGATGCCGATGGGCGGATCCTCGGCTTCGAGCCGGTCAGCCTCGAGCCGGAGGCCCGGGGATCGCCGCTCGAGGCCGTGCCCGCGAAGTGAGGTCCCTCCCTGGCGGCGTCGGCCGGCGGTGCTATGATCCGCCCCGAGGCCAACAAGCCAGTCACAAGGGAGAGGAAACGTCATGCTGATCGGTCGTCGCGGATTCAAGCTCGGGCTCGCCGGGGCCGGCGCCAGTGCATTCATCGGTGGCCGCGCCAGCGCGCAGGCCAAAGTGCTGCGCTTCGGCCACCTGCACTCCGTCGACTCGCCCATCCACAAGGGCGTCGCGAAGGCGGCCGAAGAGATCGAGAAGGGCACGGCCGGCCGCTACAAGATCAACATCTTCCCGTCGAGCCAGCTCGGCGCGGCACGCGAGATGGTCTCGCAGGTGATCGACGGCTCGCTCGACTTCATCTCCGAGGGCCCCGGCAGCCTGTCGAACCTGAACAAGGCGCTGTCGATGTTCGAGGCGCCGTTCATCGCGCGCGACTGGAACCACGTCCTCAAGATGCTCGACTCGCCGTTCGGCCGCGAGCAGGCGGGCAAGCTCGCCACCGAGCGCAACATGGTGCATCTCGGCACGTTCTATTACGGCGTGCGCCACTTCACGACCAAGACCAAGGCGCTGAACACGGCCGCCGACGTCAAGGGCCTGAAGATCCGCGTGCCCGAGGCGCCGCTGTTCCTGGCCATGATCCGCGCGCTCGAGGCGACGCCGACGCCGATGTCCCTGGGCGAGGTCTATCTCAGCCTCCAGACCGGCGTGGCCGAGGGCCAGGAGAACCCGCTGCCGACGATCAACAACAACAAGTTCTACGAGGTGCAGAAGTTCCTGAACCTCACCGGCCACGTGATCGTGCCGATCATGATCATGATGAACAAGAAGGCCTGGGACCCGATGAGCGACGCGGACAAGGCCGCGTTCAAGGCCGGCTTCGCTGCGGGCGCCAAGGTCAACGACGACCTGACCCGTGCCGACGAGGCCCGGCTGGTCGACTTCTTCAAGGAGAAGGGGATGACGATCGTGAACTCCGATCGCGCCTCGTTCCAGAAGCGGATGACCGCGGTCTACGAACTCGGCGTGAAGGATTTCGGCTGGGGTGCCGGCACCTTCGATGCCATGCAGGCCCTGAGCTGACCCGGGTCAGAGAAGGCAGGTGGACGGGAGAGGCGCGGAGAACCGCGGTGGACGCGGAGACGTGACGGCCGCGCGCGAAGCGCGCCGTCGCCTCGCCGCATGTCGGTCGCGCCCGTGGCGCGCGACATCGCCGCAATCTCCACGCTTCGCCGCGCCCTCCGCGTTCCTTGCGCTTTCGTTCTCATGAAGCAGTTCTTGCTGAAGCTCGAGGAGAACCTGGCCGCCCTGTTCATGGGTGGCCTGCTTTTCACCCTCTTCCTGCAGGTCTTCACCCGCTACGTCCTCAACGATCCGCTCTCCTGGACCGAGGAGGCGGCGCGGTACCTGTACGTGTACATCGTGTTCCTCGGCGCGAGCGCGGCGATCAGCGACCGCAGCCATGTCGGGATCGACTACTTCGCGAAGTCGCTGCCGATCAAGGCGCAGTGGATCGTGTCGCTTCTCGTCAACGTCGCGATCCTCGCCTCGCTGGCGCTGCTGATCTACTGGGGCTGGCGCGCGGCGATGCGTCAATGGAACCTGCCGCTGGTCGTCCTCGATATCCCGTATACCTGGGTCTACATCGCGATCCCGATCACCGCGGTGCTGATGACGATCCGCACGCTCTTCGTCATGCGCGAGGACTACCAGGCGATGCGCAAGGGCGCGCAGGTCGCGACCGAGGCGCGGGGAGGCCTCTGAGATGATCGGCTACTTCGTCGGCTGGCTCGGGCTGGTCATCGCCAACATGCCCGTGGCCTTCTCGCTGATCTTCATGGGCATCGCATGGCTGCTGATCGAAGGCCAGTCGATGACCTCCGCTCCGCAGCGCCTGATCGGCGGCATCGACTCCTTCCCGCTGCTGGCGGTGCCGTGCTTCATCCTCGCCGGCATCGCGATGAACACCGGCGGCGTGACCGAGCGCATCTACGGCTTCGCCCGCGCCCTGGTCGGGCACTTCACCGGCGGCCTCGGCCACGTCAACGTGATGGGCAGCCTGATCTTCTCGGGCATGTCGGGCTCGGCGATCGCCGATGCCGGCGGCCTCGGGCTCCTCGAGATCAAGGCGATGAAGGAGGACGGCTATCCGGCGGAGTTCGCCGGCGCCCTCACCTGCGCGTCCTGCATCATCGGCCCGCTGGTGCCGCCGTCGATCCCGATGGTCCTCTACGGCGTCATCGCCAACGCCTCGGTGGGCGCGCTGTTCCTGGCGGGTATCGTGCCCGGCCTGCTGACCGCGTTCTTCCTGATGATCCACGTCTATTTCTATGCGCGGCGGAAGAACTTCCCGCGGCATCCGCGCTCGAGCCTCTTGGAGCTCTGGATCGCCTTCAAGAAGGCGTTCCTCGCCCTGCTGACGCCCGCGATCATCATGGGCGGCATCTTCGGCGGCATCTTCACCCCGACCGAGGCGGCGGCGGTCGCGGCGATCTATTCGCTCGTGCTCGGCCTGTTCATCTACGGCGACCTGAAGTTCAGCGACCTGCCGCGCATCTTCAAGGAGGCGGTGAACACCTCCGCGGTCGTCGGGTTCATCGTCGCGGGCGCGAGCCTGTTCAGCTGGGTCCTCGCGCGCGAGCGGGTGCCGCAGCAGATCGCCGAGGCGTTCCTCGGCATCTCCAGCAATCCGCATGTCGTGCTGCTGGTCATCAACATCGTGATGCTGATCCTCGGCTGCTTCATGGAGGGCATCGCGATCATGATCCTGATGGTCCCCGTCTTCATGCCGGTGATCCAGGCGCTCGGCATCGACGTGAACCATTTCGGCGTCATCGTCGTCATGAACCTGATGATCGGGATCCTGACCCCGCCCTTCGGCGTCGCGCTGTTCACCGTCGCGAAGGTCGGCAACATCCCGTTCGAGGTGCTGGCGCGGGCGATCATGCCCTTCCTGCCGCCGCTGATCCTCGTGCTGGTGATCTGCACCCACTTCCCGGGCCTGGTGATGTGGCTGCCGCGGCTGGTCTACGGCTGACAGGCAGCGCGCCGGCGCGCACCCGTCGTGCAAACGAAAACGGCGGCCCGAAGGCCGCCGTTCCGCATCGATGTGGTCAGGTTTCGTGTCGCGCGATCAGGCGCGGCGACGACGCAGGCCTGCCAGACCCGCAAGGCCGGCGCCGAGCAGCAGGGCAGTCGCCGGAACCGGCACGTCGCCCGTGGGCGGCGGAGGCGGCGGCGGCGGGATGTCGATCGTCCCGAGCGAACCGCCCATCACGTAGGCATAGGACCAGGAGACCGAGGCACCGGCCGCGATGCTGCCCAGGTTGAAGCCGATGCCGATGCCGTTATCGCCGGACGACGAGTCGCCCAGTTCGCCGCCGGCAAGATAGATGTCCGGATTCTCGACAGTGCAGCAGGAATTGACGATGCCCGTGTCGTGAGTGATCGGTCCGCTGTAGTAGAGACCGAGCGGCTTGCCGGAGATCGAGCCGAGCGACCCGACGAAATCGCTGGTCGGGATCGGCGGCAGGTTGGTCGGGATGCCGCGCTGATTGTTCGTATCGGCGGAACCACCCGGGAAATTGTCGGGGTCCGGGTCCACCGCGCGCGAAACGCGCACGTTCGTCAGGTCGGTCGTCGCCGTCAGCGTCGTGAGGATGTTCACGCGCTGGTCGGTGTTACTGAACGAGAAGGTGTGGGAGATCGAGAACCCGGCGGTCGAGACGCCGGTCCAGGTGACCGATCCGCCCGAGACCAAGCCGCCCGGGTTCTCGACCAGCGTTCCCGGGATGTCGGCGCCTTCGGAATTCGCGTTGCGAAGGTTCACACCGGTGCCGACCCGGACACCGAAGCCCTCGAAGGGGATGCCCGGTGACACGTAGTCGCCGACTGCCGGGAAGTTGCGCGAACCGGCCGCGTCATAGCGCAGAGAGCTGAGGACGCCCAAGTCGGTCACAACAGCCCTGACGAAATCACCCTCGATCGTCAGCGGCGCCGCAAGGGCCGTCGATGACAGCAGCAGGCCGGTCAGTCCGGCCGTGGCGAAACGCATCTTCATGAAATCCCTCGCAAGCTTCGAACGGTCGGCGTGACCTCGAACGTGAGTTCGATGGTCCGCGCGAGCGCACCCCTCGTATGTAGACCTATCAGCAACAATCGTGCCGGTGAAGTTAATCGTCAATAATCAGTTACTTGCAGTTGCCGGCATGCGGGGACAGGGCCCTTTGTAAGCGAGCCCGACGGTTCGAGTAGGTCATTCGACGGATCCCGCGCCCGCGATCAAGTTCCTGGAGGCACAGAAGGAATCGATTTCTCGCCCGGTCGAGACTAGGCGCTTGATCGAACAAGCTTTAACCATACCGCCGAACCGACTGCGCAACCGCAAGGTCGCCGCTTTCTGTAAACCATCCCGACGCCCTCAATCCGAATGAAGCCCGCGCGTTGTGCCTACGGACTCGCCGTCGGGATCGTCCATTCGTAGCCGCGCACGGTCTCGACATATTCCGGCCAGCGGTAATGGACCGGCGCCGGGAAATCCTTCGGCAGCAGGGGCGCCATCCAGCGCGTGCCGCCGACGCCCCCGCCCGTCCGATCGCGGAACTCGGCCTGGCAACGCGCCAGACCGTCGCGGTCCGCCGCGAGCTCGACAAGCGTCGTCGCGATGACGCGCGCCGCGGTCAGGTGCAGCGGATCGATCGCCGCCGGCACGCCGCCGAGCGCGTTGCGCGGCCAATCGGGATAGATGTAGCCGGGCCTGGGCGCGCGCAGCATCGCGCGGCCGACATAGAGCCGCACGGTCGGGCAGTGCCACGTGTACTCGACGTAGTCGTCGGACGTGTAGTTCTTCTGCCAGCTCGGCAGGTTGGCGCGGATCTTCGCCTCGCCCTCGCGCGGATCGGTCAGCTGCTCGATCTCGGGCATGAACGGCTCGGCCATCGGCTCGAGACCGAGCTCCTTCTGGCACGCGCGCGCGAACGCCTTCGCCGCCTCCGGCAGGATCGGCGGGCCGACCATCTCGAAATTTCGCCAGGTGATGTCGGCGATCGCATGGTTGGCGAGGCCGGGGCGCGTCTTGGTGATCCACGCCTTGGTCAGCGTCGTGTGCGTGATGCGCGCGACGTTCTCGGCGTTGTTGTCGAGGATCGCGAACACCTTCTCCGCCATGTCGATCGTCGGGCAGCGCAGCGAGTACTGGATCTGGCCCATGTGCGGCGGAATGTTGTCCGCCGTCGCCTGGCCCGCCATCAGGATCGCCTCGTTGATCGACCACGAGCCGGAATGCGGCAGCATCGAATCGCGCGTGTACTTGCTCGTCGTATACATCAGGCACACCGCGTCGGTGGCGGCCGGCGCGCGGCTCACCGAGTGCGAGTTCACGGCACCCTCGCGGCCCATCGCCCCGATCCAGGTCTCGGGGCTCTCGCATTCGAAGGTATAGATGCGGCTCCAGTAGCAGCCGCAATGCGTGTCCCACACCAGGGAATTCGAACGCGCGGGAGTCCAGGTCGGATGGAAGCTGACCAGCGCGTCGAGATCGTCGTAGTAGCCCTTGGCCGCGTGGACCGGCTTGGAGCCGCACATCTTCTCGGCGGGCTCGCCGAAGAACTTCAGCCGCGCCTTCAGCCCGTGCGCCTCGATCGCCGCCTTCGCCGCCAGCAGCCCGCCGAGCGCACCGATGCCGAGCGCGGAATGCGGATCGGTGTGGCCGGCGGCCCAGCGATGGAAGCCCGGTCGCGGCTCGCGACGCGGCACCGCCGCCTGGTTCATGCCGGGGACCGCGTCGTACTCCGCATAGGTGCCGAGGATCGGGCCCTGCGTGCCCCAGGTGGCGCAGAACGCGGTGGGCATCCCGCCCGAACCCTCCTCGACCGCGAAGCCCTCGCGCCGCAGCCG
>JAEULA010000081.1 GCA_016793165.1 Alphaproteobacteria bacterium
CGACGACGCGGAACAGGCTGCCGAGCACGGTGCCGCTGCCGGAGAACGTACCGTCGAGACCGACGACAACCGTGCCGTCGACGAGCTCGCCGGGCACCGCGGCATAGGTTCCGACGACCATGATGCCGCCGCGCATGTCGAGGATGCCCTGATTGACCGCGGCGGAGCGGATCCCGGCGGTCGAGCTCCCGGCGAAGTTGACGCGCGCGCCCGCGGCGATCTCGAACACGTTCGCGGTCAGCGTCGTTCCGCTACCAGCGACGTCCACCACACCGGGCGCCGGCTCGACGCGGAGCCCGCCGCCCGCGTGCAGGGCCCCGCCCGAGGCGATGCTCGCGCGGCGCAGCGTCATGTCGCCGTCGCTGCGCAGCTCGGCGCCGCTCGACACGAGCACGAGCCCCGCCCCGATCGTCGAGATCGTTCCCGCCTTCACGGTCGCACGGTCCGAGACGGCCAGCGTGCCGCCGCCATCGAAGACGATTCCGGCGGCGACCCGCGCGCCACTGCCTTCGCCTTTCACGTCGACGCGGCCGCCTTCATCGAGGCGGAGGTCGGCGACGCTGCCCTGCGCCTTGCCCTCGATCAGAAGCCGCCCACCGCCGCCGCCACCTTTGACGTGCACGCCGCCGACCACGGTGAGCCCGCTCTCGCCGGTCACCGTCACCACCGACTCGCCGAAGCCGCCCGGCTCGTTGACGTTGAGGGCCGTGGCCTCGAGCTCGCCCTTGGCCTGGATCTTGAGCCCGGTGCCCGAGGCATCGATGCGCTTGGCGATCACCTTGCCGCCATTGATGTCGAGCTCGCCGGTCCCGTGCGCACCGGCTGCGACCTGCAGCAGCGCCCCGTCGGCGCGCCACAGGCCGTTCGCCGTCACGATCACCTTGCCCGAGCCGATCGTCGCCGGGCCGATCTCGACATCGCCGGTCGTGTGAAGCTGGCCGTGATCGGAGATCTCGACGGTCGGGATCGAGAAGGCTCCCGGACTACCCACGACCATCTTCTCCGCCGTCAGCTTGCTGTCGGAGCCGGCGACGGAAACCTTGACCGGCGCCTCGCCGGTCTCACCGACATGCAGGTCGCCGTGCACGGTCAGCCGGCCCCCGCTTCCGACGCTGACCGTCGCCGCGCCGTCGACGCCGACACGCAGCCTGCCGAGATCGATGGCAGAGCCGGCGCCCGAGACGGCGAGCGTGCCGCTCGAGTCCGTCTGCTGGCCGAGCGTCGTCTCGAGATAGGCGAGCAGGCCGCCGAGGCCGGCGCGGAACTCGGCCTTGCCGCCGTTGAGCACGCTGATCGAGCCCGTGCCCCGGTCACCGATCACGACGCCGGTCTGCGTCACATTCAGCACCGCGCCGGGACCGTCGATGCTCATCGTCCCGACGCCCGACGCCTGCGCGCCGAGGCTGAGCAGGCCGTTGATCTCCAGCGTCGCGTCGCGCTTCACGGCGACGTCGCCGCGGCCGGCATCGCCGACGATCAGTGACTTGCCCGAACCGTCGCCGCCGAATGTCGCCTTGGCACCGCCGCCTTCGACCAGCAGCGTCGCCTTGGCCGACGCGAGCTCGCCGAGGATGGGCCGCGCACCGGCACCCGCGATCGGCAGCGCGAAGGTGGCGCCGTTGACGATCTCCAGCGTCGCCTCGCCGCCAGCGCCGATGCGAAGCTGGCCGCCGGCGCCCGCGATGTCGAGACGCGATCCGGCGCCCTCGATGCGCAGCACGCCTCTGGTGCCGGCGTCCTCGGCGATGCGCAGCGTGCCGCCGCCGGTGCCCGAAGCCTTGAGCTCGACGACCCCACCGCCCCGGATTGTCAGACGGCCTTCGCTCGCGCCACCCAAAGTCAGCGCGGCATCCGCCGTGCCGTCACCGATCTCCCAGCGCGAGCCCGTGCCGTCGACCGTCACCGTCGAGATGCGTCCCGCCGGTCCCGCGCCTTCGCCGAGCCGCACGGCCCCCGCCGTCTTGAGCGTGCCGCCGGCCGTGACGGCCACGTCGCCCGTGCCCTTGTCGCCGATCACGAGAGTCTGCGAGCCCAGCTCGGAACCACTGCCATCGACGCGCAATGTGCCTTTGGCGCCGACCTCCTGGCCGAGCGTGAGCTTGCCGAGGCCGAGATCGAGCTTGAAGCCGTCGGTGATCTTGAGCGTGCCGTCGCCGAGAAGGCCGACGACGACGTTGTTGCCGAGACCCTCGACGCGCGCGTCGGGGCCGCTGAACTCGACCGTCCCCTTGCCCGTCGACCAGCGGCCGATGCGCAGGCCCTCGCCGTCGAGCGGCGTCGCGATCGTCAGCTTGCCGTCGCCCGAAAGCTTGAGTTCGCCCTCGCCGGCGTGCCCGATCACGATGCGCTCCTTGAGCGTCATCGTGCCGCCGGTGATTTCGACGCTGCCCTTGCCGCCCTCCGAGGCCCCGATCAGCGCGCGGCCTCCGAGTTCGACCGTACCGCCATTGATCACGAGCTTGCCGGTGCCGCCCTCGCCGGTCCCTTGGTCGATGCCGCCGATGCGCAGACCCAGCGTCTTCGTCGTCAGTTTGCCGCCGGCATCGACGCGGATGAATCCGTCACCGCCGGCCGCGCTGCCGATCTGGATCTCGGTCTCGACCTTGATGTCGCTGCCGGGACCGATCGTCACGTCCGCCGCACCATGGCGCGCGATCTCCATGCGCGCGGTCGGCGCGAGGTTCGCTTCGATCCGGCCGCCATCGTGGACCGAGATCGTGCCGCTGCTGCCGGCCTGGGTGCCGGCGAGGAGGTCGCCCGACTGGACCAGCGCGCCGGCACCGACGTCGAGCGTGCCGGCGCCCCCGAAGCCCACGAACATCAGCTGCGCGCTGCCGGTGAGTGCCAAGGTCGAGTCGGGCTGAAGCGCGAGCGTGCCGGTGCTCCCCGCGCCGAAGCCGATGAACACGTCCCAGGCCGCGACCTTGTTGGAGATCCGCACGTCGGGCGACGAGATCGTGAAGCCGTCGGTCGGCTTCTCGCTCGACACGGCGATCGAGCCCTGCACGTCCGTGCCGCTCAGGGACACCACGGGGGTCGCGATCGCGGACCCGTTGATCCGCAGGTTGCTCGTGCCGCCTGCATCGCGAATGCCGAGCCCGGAAAACCCATCGGTCAGGTTCAGGATCCCGCCGACCGAGAAGGTGATATCGCTGCGGCCGGCCGTCGGGCTGTCGAAGGCCAGGATGCCCAGGCCGGCGAATGTGCCGCCGCCCGAGGTGATCGTGCCGACGACCGGCCCCGGCTCCTCGCCCGGCGCCCCGAATCCGGACTTGTTGCGATCGAAGATCACGATCGTGTCGATCGCCGAGGGCGTGAAGTAGATCGGCGGCCCGCCGATCGGATCGCCCGGCGGCGGCTCCTTGCGCGCAAAGCACATCGGGAAGTAGTTGCCGGCACTCGCGATGTCGCCGCCGCCCGCGGGCCTCCAAACGAACTGGACCGGCATCCCGTCCGTGAAGGTGGGCGTGTAGCAGTCCGAGCGGGACTGCGCGACGGCACCGTCCCAGGTCGCGAGCGACGTCATCGCCGTCGTCGCCAAGGCGAGACGCCTCAAGTCCGGAACCACAACCGACGACATCGCGCTTCCCCCGTTCGTCCCGAATCCCGCAGGCCCCATCGCCGTCGAGGCGGTGCGGTGGCCATCGGGTCCGCCGCCAAGCGAGTCGCGACGGTGCCGTCAGTCAACCAGGGGCTGCATGCCCGCTGCTCGTGAAAATCCGCTGTTCGAAGTCGGTGCTCCGCAGGGAGCGCCGACGGCTCCCCCGACGGGCATCGCATGGCCGCGCGCCCGTCCCCTCCCCACACTGCCGGTCATCGCCGCATTTCCCGCCGCCGATCGCGCGGGCACGGCCCATCGTGCGTCAGCACGCCACGGAGCAAGAGCCGTGCCGGACGGACAAGTGCTTGATTCCAAGCCCGCCGGTCGTCCGGTCCGGCGAGCCGAGCCGGGACTTGTAAAGGCGATCGACATCATCGGTATGGATCGCGCCGACGCCCCGGGATACCGATACCGGATGGTCTCTCCGACGGATTTTCAGGCTTCCCTTCCCGAACTCGCTGCTTGGCGTCGCGACATCCACGCGCATCCGGAGACCGCTTTCGAGGAGGTCCGCACGGGCGATCTCGTGGCCGCGAAGCTCGCGTCGTGGGGCATCGACGTGCATCGGGGTCTGGCGAAGACGGGAGTCGTCGGCACGCTGCGCGCCGGCTCGGGCACGCGCGCGATCGGACTGCGCGCCGACATGGATGCGCTCAACATGCAGGAGCTCAACGACTTCGCGCATCGCTCGACGATCGCGGGGAAGATGCATGCCTGCGGGCACGACGGGCACACGACGATGCTGCTCGCCGCCGCGCGCCATCTCGCGCGGCACCGTGGCTTCGACGGCGCCGTGCATTTCATCTTCCAGCCCGCAGAGGAGAACGAGGGCGGCGGCCGCGTGATGGTGCAGGAGGGGCTGTTCGAGCGGTTCCCCTGCGACGCGGTCTACGGCATGCACAACATGCCCGGCATCCCCGTCGGAAGGATGGCCGTCCAGGCCGGCCCTGCCCTCGCGTCGTCGGATTCCTGGGAGGTCGTCATGCGCGGCCGCGGTACGCACGGCGCCAAGCCGCATCTCGGCACCGATGCCACCGTCGCCGCCGCGAACTTCATCCTCGCGCTGCAGACGATCGTCAGCCGAAGCGTCGATCCGCTGGAATCCGCGGCGGTGAGCCTCGGCTCGATCGCCGCGGGCGTGCCCGAGACCTGGAACGTGATCCCGGCCGAAGTCCGCCTGCGCGGCACCGCCCGCGCGTTCCGGCCGGAGATCCGCGATCTGCTCGAAGCCTCGATCGGCCGCGTCGCGGACGGCGCCGCGCGCGCGCATGGCTGTCGCGCCGACTACCGCTACATCCGCCGCAATCCGCCCGTCGTGAACACGAAGGCCAATGCCGAGATCGCGGCGCGGGCGGCGGCGCGGGCGCTCGGCGCCGAGAACGTGCTGCACGACTTCCCGCCGTCGACCGCCGGCGAAGACTTCTCTTTCATGCTCGAGAAGGTGCCCGGCGCCTATGTCTGGGTGGGCATCGGCCCCGGCGAGGAGGGCTGCCTGCATCACAACCCGCGCTACGATTTCAACGACGGCGCATTGCCGGTCGGCGCGGCGTTCTGGGTGAGCCTGGTCGAGACCGAGCTGCCGGCGCGCGGCTGAGGCCGGCCGCGCATCCGCGGCGAGATCGGCGGCGGCGCCGCGTACGGCGCGCGCGCGAGCGCCCGACGACTCCGGCCGGCGCCTGCGCTAACGTCGCCGCCATGACCGACACGATCATCGAGCGCGACGTCATGGTCGCGATGCGCGACGGCATCCGCCTCGCGACCGACATCCACCGGCCGGCGCGCGACGGCAAGCCGCTGCCCGGCACGTTCCCGGTGCTGATGGAGCGCACCCCCTACGGCAAGTCCGAGGTGAGCCGCTCCGAATGCACGCGCGACGATCCGCAGCCGCGCAGCCGCGCCGAGATGGCGGCGATGTTCGTGCGCCGCGGCTACGTCGTCGTCTACCAGGATTGCCGCGGCCGCCACGGCTCGCAGGGCAGCTTCACCAAGTATCTGGACGACGGCACCGACGGCTACGACACCTGCGCCTGGATCGTGAAACAGCCCTGGTGCAACGGGCGCATTGGCACGATGGGACTGTCCTACGCGGCGCACACGCAGGCGGCGCTCGGCTGCCTGGATCCGCCCGGCCTCGCGGCCCAGGTGCTCGATTCCGGCGGCTTCTCGGACGCCTTCCAGGGCGGCATCCGCCAGGGCGGCGCCTTCGAGCTCAAACAGGCGACCTGGGCCTACAAGCAGGGGCTCATCGCCGCGGCCGGCGATCCGGCGACGCGCGCGAAGCTGCAGGCGGAGGACATCCGCGCCTGGTTCACGCGCATGCCGTGGGCGCCCGGACGCTCGCCGGTCGCTGCCTCGCCGGAATACGAGGCCTATCTCTTCGAGCAGTGGAGCCGCGGGCGCTTCGACGCGTACTGGAAGCAGCTCGGCATCTACGCCAAGGGCTGGCACGCGAGCTACGCGAACGTGCCGCAGGTCCACATGTCGAGCTGGTACGATCCCTACCCGCGCACCGCCACCGAGAACTATCTCGGCCTCAAGGCCGCGGGCAAAGGGCCGCTCAAGCTCGTCCTCGGCCCGTGGACGCATGGCGACCGCTCCGTGACCTTCGCCGGCGACACTGATTTCGGCCCGGCCGCGACGGTCGACGGCAGCCTGGCGCCGGATTGGCGCGAATTCCGTCTGCGCTGGTTCGATCGCTGGCTGCAGGGCAAGGACAATGGCGCGGATCGCGACGCGACCGCGCGGCTCTTCGTCATGGGCGGCGGCTCGGGGCGGCGCAACGCCGCGGGCCGCCTCGATCATGGCGGGCGCTGGATCGAGGCGGCGGACTGGCCGGTGCCGGGCACCGAATTGCAGCCCTGGTACCTGCATGCCGACGGCGCGTTGTCGCCGACGCGCAGCGCCGCCGACGAGGCGCGGCGCAGCTATCGCTACGACCCGCGCGATCCCGTGCCGAGCATCGGCGGCACCATCACCTCGGGCGAGCCCGTGATGATCGGCGGCGGCTTCGACCAGGTCGAGCGCGCCGACTTCTTCGGCTGCCGCCATCCCGGCCGCCCGCTCGCCGAACGCCCGGACGTGCTCGTCTTCCAGACTCCGGTCCTGACGCGGCCGATGACCGTGATCGGGCCGATCCAGGTCAAGCTCTGGATCGCCAGCGACGCGCCGGACACCGACTTCACGGCCAAGCTCGTCGACGTGCATCCGCCCACCGCCGACTTTCCTGCGGGCTTCTCGCTCAACGTCACCGACGGGATCCTGCGGTGCCGCTACCGCGACTCCTGGGAGGAGCCGAGGCCGCTCGAGCCGGGGCGGGTGGTGCCGATCACCATCGACCTCTTCCCGACGGCGAACATGTTCCTGCCCGGCCACCGGATGCGGCTCGACATCAGCTCAAGCAACTTCCCGCATTTCGACCTGAACCCGAACAGCTTCGAGCCCGAGGGCCTCTGGTCGACGATGCGCGTCGCGAACAACAGCGTCTTCGTCGACGCAAGCCGCCCCTCGCACGTGGTGCTGCCGATCGTCAGCCTGTGAGCGCGCCCTCGAGCAGGGCTTCGCGCGCGACGCCGCCGCGCGGCGCGCCCGCCCGCACTTCGCCGTAGAGGTCGCGATAGCTCTCCGGCAGCGCGCGAGAGTTCGGCACCGACAGCCAGAGGCGGAGCAGCAGCCGGCGGCGCTCCGGCTCGGGCCAGTCCTCGAACGCGGTGCGCGCGTGGTAGGTGACGTAGTTGTTGAGGAACTGGATGTCGCCGGGCCGGAATTCCATGTCGAGGCTCATGCCCGGCTCGTTGCAGATCTCGTCGAGCAGCGCCATGGCCTGCCACTGCCGCTCGGTGACCGCCGGCGCCTCGGGCAGCCGCGACACGGAGCGGACGAAGTCGCGCACGTAGCGCGTCACGAACCGACCGTCGACGCGCGCGAAGATCGGGAACATCGTGAAGCGCGGCAGGCCCGGCTTCTGCTCGTCGCGGCGGTCGCTCGGGACCGGCTCGTACAGCGCTGCCAGCAGTTCCGGCGCGCGCGCCAGCATCGCATTGTGCACGGCGCCGGCGCTGACGACCGTCGACAGGCCGCCCGACCTGGCGTGGCGCACGCAGAGCAGCGAGACGACGTCGCAGCGGTCGCAGTGGTAGGAGAGCCGCGCGCGCGTCTCGTAGCCGCGCACGCCGACGGTGCCCAACGTGCCGCCGAGGTCGGTGACGTAGCCGAGCGTGTCGCCCTTGCGGCTCTGGTAGCGCAGCGAGCCGAGATTGAGCCCGATGCCGCGATAGAGCCGCTCCAGCTGCGCCGGCGAATAGCGCGCGACCGGCAGACCGCGCAGCAGCACCACGCCGCGGCCGTGCTCGAGCCGGTCCGCCACGTCGCGCAGCCGCGCGGCCATCGTCGGCAGGGGGAACTCGGTCGCGCCGGCCGGCACCCGATCGCCGAGCGCGCGCAACGCGGCGTCGATGTCGTCGATCTCCGCGGGCGCCAGCGTCGCGAGCCAGTCGTCGGGCGTGAGGTCGCGGCCCCGCCAGATGGCGGGACCCGTCGCGGGCTCGATCGTCGTCATGGCGGCTCCTGGTCCGCTCCATGATGCGCCGATCGCCGGCCGAGGCAACCGGCCGGCCGCGCCGCCCGAACGGGCGGACGCGACCGGCCGCGACGAGGACGACGTTACGTCCTAGTTGCCCAGGCCGTAGCCGACGCCGTGGATGTAGGCGTCGCGTTCGCGGATGTCGTCCTCGAGCTCGGAAAGCACGGTGTCGTACAGGTCGCGGACCGACACCATTCCGACGACGCGCTCGCCGTCGACGACCGGAAGGTGGCGATAGCCGCGCTCCCGCATGAGGGTGAGTGCGCGATGCGCGGTGTCGTCCGGCGCCAGGGTGTCGGGGTCGCGGGTCATGACCGCGCCGACCTCGGTCGTGCTCGGATTGAGATCGCGCGCGACGACCTTCAGGGCGAGGTCGCGCTCGGTGAAGATCCCGATCAGCCGTTCCTCGTCCATCACCATGACGGCGCTGATCCGCCGCCGTGCCATCGCCTTGACCGCGTCGCGCACGGAGCACTCCGCCGACACGAAGCTGAGCTCCTGTCCGTGCACGACATCGGGAACGATCTTGTGCTGCATGAGGGCCTCCTTCGCGTTGATCTCGTCGAGGGGACGTGAGTCACGTGAGACAGCGCCATCGGCGGCGAACCTGCGCGAAGCGGCCTCGCCGCCGCCTGGTCACCTGCAACCCAGACTAGCGAAGATCGCCGCGGTCCCGGCGAGATAAATTCAGGAGCTGGCGCCCGCCGGGCTCGTTGCTGCGCTGCGGTCGGTCGCGGCCGGCTCGAACCTACTGATGCGCAAGAGAACGATCTGGTTCCTCTTGCGGCGCAGCACCTCGAAGCGGAGCCCGTGGAAGACGAACACCTGGCCGATGTCGGGGATCACGCGCGATTCATGCAGCACCAGGCCCGCGATCGTCGCGGCCGGCTCGTCGGGCAGCCGCCAGTCGAGCTCGCGATTGAGATCGCGGATCGTCACCGTGCCGTCGACCAGCCACGAGCCGTCGGGCTGGGGGCGGACGCCGGGGACCTGGAATTCGTGGCGCTCCGCGATGTCGCCGACGATCTCCTCGAGGATGTCCTCGAGCGTGACGATGCCGAGCAGCGCGCCGTACTCGTCGACCACGACGGCGAAATGCTCGCGGCGGCGGCGGAAGGCCTGCAGCTGGTCGAGCAGCGTCGTGGTGTCGGGAATGAACCAGGGCCGCGTCGCGATCTGGCTCAGCACCAGCTTCTCCGGGCGGCCGCCCGCGCTGCGCAATGCCTGGAGCATCGCCTTGGCGTGGAGGACGCCGACGATGTTCTCGCTGCCGCCGCGATAGAGCGGGATTCGCGTGTGCGGGCTCGACAGCGCGAGCTCGAGCACCTTGCCGGGGTCCTGGTCGATGTCGAGCGCCACCACCTGGTTGCGGTGGACCATGATCTGCCCGACCGTGACGTTCGCGAGGTCGAGGATCGAGCGCAGCATCTCGCGCTCCTGCTTCACGCTCGCCTCCGGTGCGGCATGGAGCTCGATGGCGCCGCGCAGCTCCTCCGCCGCGCGCACGTGCTCGGACTCGAGCGGCCGGCGCCGGAACAGGGCGATGACGTGGCCGACGATCCAGTTCACCGCCCGCGACAGCGGCCCCAGGGCGTAGACGCTCGCGGAGACCGCCGGCTCGATCGTCAGGATCACGCGATCCGCGTTGATCAGGCCGACCGTCTTTGGCAGCACCTCGCCGAACAGCACGACGAGGATCGTCATGACGACGGCGGCATAGGCCACGCCGGCATCGCCGAAGGCCTGGATGAGCGCGCCGGTCGCCACCGACGAGGCGACCATGTTCACCAGGTTGTTGCCGAGCAGGATCGCGGCGAGCGCCTCCTCCTGCTGGTCGCGCAGCCGCAGGACGCGGCGGGCGCGCGCATTGCCGTGGTTGGCCAGCGTGGTAAGCCGGCCGCGCGACGAGCTCGTCAGCGCGGTCTCGGCCACCGAATAGAAGGCGGACACCGCGAGCAGCGCGAGGATGACCGCCGTCGCGATCGGAAGCGGGAAAATGATATCGAACGACGGGTCCATCGCAGCGGCTCAGGCCGCGATCGCGGCGGCGAGCAGCTCGCGCACCGGCTCGACCGGCACATCGTGGGCGACGAAGGCCTTGCCGATCCCGCGCGCGAGGATGAACGTCAGACCGCCGCGCGCCTTCTTGTCCTGGGCCATCAGAGCGAGCAGGCGGTCGGCCGCCCAGTCGCTCTGCGGCAGCGTCGTCGGCAGCCCGGCCGCCGCGAGATGGCGGCGGACGCGCCGCGCGTCCTCGGGCGGGCAGAGCCCCAAGCGGACCGACAGGTCGAAGGCGCAACAGGTTCCGATCGCGACCGCCTCGCCGTGGAGCAGCGCATCGTCGAATGCGAGCGCGGCCTCGAAGGCGTGCCCGAAGGTATGGCCGAGATTGAGCAGCGCTCGGTCGCCGGCCTCGCGCTCGTCGGCGCCGACGATGCGCGCCTTGGCGCGGCAGCTCTCGGCGATCGCATGGGCCTGCGCCGCGCGATCGCCGTCGAGCAGGCGCGCGGCATTGGCATCGCACCACGCGAAGAAGCCGGGATCGTTGATGAGTCCGTATTTCACGACCTCGGCATAGCCGGCCTGCAGCTCGCGCCGCGGCAGCGTGGCGAGGGCGTCGAGATCGCACAGCACGAGGCGCGGCTGATGGAAGCTGCCGATCAGGTTCTTGCCTTGACGGGCGTCGACGGCCGTCTTGCCGCCGACCGCGCTGTCGACCTGGGCAAGCAGCGTCGTCGGTGCCTGGATGAAGTCGACGCCCCGCAGCAGCAGGCTCGCCGCGAGACCGGTGATGTCGCCGATCACGCCGCCGCCGAGGGCGAGCAGGATCGAGCGGCGCTCGGGCCGCGAGTCGAGCAACTGATCCAGGAGCCGGCCCAGCTGGTCCCAGTTCTTGGTCGCCTCGCCGGCCGGCAGGGTGATGCGCAGGGGCGCGATGCCCGCGGCCCGCAGCCCGTCCTCGAGGCGCATGGCATGCAGCGGTGCGACGCGCTCGTCGGTCACGACGAAGACGCGCTTCTCCTTGACGATCCCGGCCGCGAGCTTGCCCGCCTGCTGCAGCAGGCCGCTGCCGACGTGGATGTCGTAGCTGCGCGCGCCGAGCTCGACTCGAACCGTCTCGCTCATGGATGCGCCTCGAGCGGAGGCTGCGCCGGCGGCAGATTCGGGCGCCGCGCGCGCAAGGCCTCGATCACCTTCTCCACCGTCGTCTCCGGGGGCGAATCGTCGCTTTCGACGGTCACGTCGGCCTCGGCATAGACGGGATAGCGCACGCCGATCAGTCGCTCGAGGATCTCGCGCGGGTTGCCCTGCTTGAGCAGCGGCCGGTTGTTTCGGCGTGCGACGCGGCGATAGAGGACGTCGAGATCCGCCCGCAGCCACACCGACACACCGCGCTCGCGGATCCGGGCCCTGGTCTCCGGATCCATGAAGGCACCGCCGCCGGTCGCCAGCACGATCGGACCGCGCTCCTCGAGCAACCGCCCGATCACGCGTCGCTCGCCGGCCCGGAATTCGGGCTCGCCGAATCGCGCGAAGATCTCCTCGATTGTGCAGCCCGCCGCCCGCTCGATCTCCTGATCGGCGTCGAGGAACTCCAGGCCGATGCGCTGGGCCAGCCGCCGGCCGATCGAGGATTTTCCCGCGCCCATCAGGCCCACCAGCACGATGCTCCGGCCCGCAGGGAGCAGCGCATCGATGTCGACGCCGGTGCTCACGACCGCACCTCGGCCAGAAGTCTTGAATTCGCCATGATCCCTCTGTAGCAGAACGACTATTCTCTTGTCTCCGCGCGCCGTTCGCGCTGGCATCCGACAGTTTCGATGAGCCTTCTCCGACGCCCGCTCCTCTTTCTCTTCGTCCTGCTGTTGATAGCAGGCGCGGCCGGGCTTGTGGCCATCGGGTTCGTCGACCTGCCAGCGCCGACGCAGCGCGTCGAGAAAGCGATCCCCAGTGACCGGATTTCGCGCTAGCGCGCTCGGCGCGCTGATCGCGCTCGCCTTCGGCGGTGTCGCATCGGCCCAGCTGGGCGCGCCCTATCGCCTGATCCCCGGCGGCGACAATCCGGGCACGATCGCGCCGCAGCCCGGCCTGCCGAAGACAGAAGACCAGGTCGTCCGCGACGAAGGGCTGCTGCGCGCGCCCGATGCGGGCAGCGCCGGCATCCTCGATGCGCGCAATGGCGGGCTTCCGCCGACGATCTGGACGGGCGCGACGCGCGGCGGCGTCGATCCGCTGCTCGCGCAGATCGCTCCGACCCGCCTTCCCGCGCTCGGCGAACTGGCGCGACGCGCGGCCGCCTCGACCGCGACGCCGCCGGCTGCCGACGGCGCCGAGGCGCCGCCCGCTTTCGCGCCGCTGCGAGCCCGTGCGCTGCTGCGCCTCGGCGACATCGCCGGCGCGCGCGCGCTCGCCGACCGGCTGAGCCGCGGCCAGCCCGACGCCGCGACGCGCGCGGTGACGCGCGACTCGCTGTTCCTGCTCAACGATGCCGACGGCGCCTGCGCGCTCGTGCAAGAGACCAACGCCGACGGTGCCGACTGGCAGCAGGCGCTGATCGCCTGCCAGGCGCTGGCGAACGACCAGACGCGCGCCCAGCTCGGGCTGACGCTGCTGCGCGAACAGCAGGGCGCCGAGGACGACTGGCTGGACCGGCTGATCGCCTATGCCGGCGGGGCAAAGCGCGCGCTCGAGGGCGGCCGGGGCGAGCTGCGGCCGCATCACCTGCCGCTCTTCGCCGCGGCCAAGGCGGCGCCGCCGGTCGCCGCGATCGAGGCCGCCGGCCCCGCGGTGCAGGCGGCCATCGCCCTCAACGACGCCTTCGCGGCGGAGACGCGCCTGCGCGCCGCGGAGCCGGCCGCGGCGGCGCACGCCATCGACGGCGAGGCGCTCGCGACGCTCTACGACGGCCAGCCCCTGAACGCGCGCGAGAGCGCCGATGCGATCGCCTTTGCCGAACGCGAGCGCGGCCCACGCGCCCGCGCGGCGCTGTACAAGGCGATCAAGAGCCAGCCGGCGGGGCCCGAGCGCGCCGCCTTCATCGACAAGGCGATGGCGATCGCGGAGCGGCGCGGCGCAACCACGCTGGTCGCGTTCCGTCGCGCGATCCTCGACCTGGCCGAGCCGATCCCCGCGAGTTCGATCGCGATCGACCATGCGGAGGCGATGGCACGCGTGCTGCTCGGCGAGGGCCGCACCCAGGCGGCGAGCCGCTGGCTCGACATGCTGCGGCCCGGGTCGGGCTTCGGCGCGCGGGCCGCGATGGTCGCGCCGCTGATGGCGCTCGGCGGCGCGGCCGATCGCAACTTCCTGTCCGACGAGACGCTGCACCAATGGCGCGCCGGCCACGGCGTCGGCGACACGGCGCGTGCGAACCAGCGCGTCAGGCTGCTGGCCGAGATCTTCGATGCGCTGGGCCTACCGACCTCGGAGCTCCAGGGCGCCGGCACGCCGACCGCGGTCGCCTCGCCCGCCCTGGTCGCCCGCCTCTCGCGGGCGGCCCTGGAAAAGCACGTCGGCGAGACGATCCTGCTCGCGAACGCGGTCCTGGCCGACCCGGCGCTGCGCGACAATCCCACGGCGATCGGCGCGGTGATCCGAGCCGTGAACGGCGTCGGCCTGGGCGCGGAAGCGCGCGCGATCGGGCTCGACGCCGCCCTCGCCGGCGGCCTCTGAGCCGGTGGCCCGATGGGCCGACGCCGCCAGGTCCCCCGCCTCGACGATCCGCACGCCGAAGCCTTCCTCGAGATGCTCGCCGCGGCGCGTGGGGCCGCGAAGGCCACGCTGACGGCCTATGGCAGCGACCTCGCGCACGCCGCGGCATTCCTCGGCCGCCGCGGCACGACCCTGGCCGCGGCCACCACGGCCGACCTGCGCCGTTACATGGCCAGCCTCGGAGCCGCCGGAGCGAGCCCCGCGACCGCATCCCGGCGACGCGCCGCCATGCGGCAATTCTATCGCTTCCTGGTCGAGGACGACCGGCGGCCCGACGATCCCGCAGCGATGATCGACGCGCCGGCCGCCGGTCGCCGCCTGCCGAAGACACTGTCCGAGACCGACATGTCGGCCCTCCTCACGACCGCCCGGGCCGACGGCGACAGCCCCGCCGCCCTGCGGCTGGCAGCCATGGTCGAGCTGCTCTACGCGGCAGGGTTGCGCGTGTCGGAGCTCGCCGCCCTTCCCTTCGGCGCGATCGACCGTTCCGGCGACTTCCTCCGCGTCCGCGGGAAGGGCGGCAAGGAGCGACTCGCTCCGCTCAACGCGGCGGCCCGCCGCGCCCTGCAGGCCTATTTGGCCGCACGGTCGACGTTCCTGCCCGAGGGCGCCACCTCGCGTTTCGTTTTCCCGTCCAATGGCCGCACCGGCCACGTCTCGACGGCGCGCGTGGCCCAGCTCCTGAAAGCGCTGGCTGCGCGCGCCGGCCTCGACCCCCGGCGGCTTTCGCCGCATGTGCTGCGCCACGCCTTCGCCACCCACCTGATCGACCACGGGGCCGATCTGCGGGCCGTGCAGCAGATGCTGGGGCACGCGGACATCGCCACCACCCAGATCTACACCCACGTGGCCGGCGAGCGGCTCAAGCGGCTGGTCGAGACGCACCACCCCTTGGCCGCCAAACCTCGGGTTTCTCGTACGAAATAACGCTCTCCAGCTTGCCCCGCCGACAGCCCCCCGGTAAGAAGCCGCCCGCACGTCGACACGCCGAGGGGAGTCTGCTTCTGATGGCCAAGCCGAAAAAGTCCTCCGCGAAGAGAGCCGGCACCAAGAAGTCGGCCGCCAAGAAGCCGGGCGTCGGCAAGGCCACGGCGAAGAAGGCCGCTCCCGCGCGCAAGAAGGCCGCCGCGACGAAGCCGCCGCCGGCGAAGAAGGCCGCGCCCGCGAGACCCGCCGCAAAGCCTGTCGTCGCAAAGCCTGTCTTCGCGAAGCCCGTCATCGCAAAGGGCATTGCCGCCAAGCGCGTCGCCGCAAAGCCGGCGCCCGCCAAGCCGGCGGCGACCAAGGCGGTCGCGCCGGCGCCCGTCGTTGCCAAGCCCACCCCGGCGGCCGTGGTGAAGCCGATGGCGCCGAAGCCGGTCGTTCCGAAGCCGGTCGTGGTGAAGCCGCTGAGGATCCCTGCCGGCGTCCAGCTCAACGCGCCGCCGGTCGCAGCCACCAACGAGGTCCTCGGTGGCGGCGCGCTCGATTTCCTCGCGCAGCTGCAGCGCCGCTTCAACAAGCGGCGCCTCGAGCTCCTCGCCCGCCGCAAGGAGATCCAGGCGCGACTCGATTCCGGCTGGCGTCCCGACTTCCTGCCGGAGACCGCAGCCGTGCGCGCGGGCGACTGGCAGGTGGCGCCGCTGCCCAAGGACATCCTCGATCGTCGCGTCGAGATCACCGGTCCGGTCGACCGCAAGATGATCATCAACGCCCTCAACTCGGGCGCCAACGTGTTCATGGCCGACTGCGAGGATTCCACCACCCCGACCTGGGCGAACATGATCGACGGCCAGAAGAACCTGGCCGACGCGATACGTCGCGCCATCACCTTCACCGACCCGGTGTCGCAGAAGCACTACCAGCTCAACGACAAGGTCGCGGTGCTGTTCGTCCGGCCGCGCGGCTGGCATCTCGACGAGAAGCACGTGCTGATCGACGGCGAGCCGATGTCGGCGTCGCTGTTCGACTTCGGCCTCTACCTCTTCCGCAATGCGCGGGAGCTGCAGGAGCGCCGCACCGGGCCGTACTTCTACCTGCCGAAGATGGAGAGCCATCTCGAGGCGCGGCTGTGGAACGACGTGTTCGTGTGGGCCCAGGACAAGATCGGGCTGTCGCGCGGCACGATCAAGGCGACGGTCCTGATCGAGACGATCATGGCCAGCTTCGAGATGGACGAGATCCTGTACGAGCTGCGCGAGCATTCCGCGGGGCTCAATTGCGGCCGCTGGGACTACATCTTCTCGTTCATCAAGAAGTTCGCGAAGGATCCGGCGATGCTGATGCCGGATCGCGCGCTGGTCACGATGACCACGCACATGATGCGGTCCTACTCGCAGCTGCTGATCAGGACCTGCCACAACCGCGGCGTCCACGCGATGGGCGGCATGGCCGCGCAGATCCCGATCAAGGACGATCCCGCCGCCAACGACGCGGCGATGGCCAAGGTCCGCGCCGACAAGGAACGCGAGGCCACCGACGGGCATGACGGGACCTGGGTCGCGCATCCCGCGCTCGTGCCGGTCGCGAAGGAGATCTTCGACCGCATCATGCCGGCGGTGAACCAGATCTACCGCCGCCGCCAGGACGTGCAGGTGGGCGCCGCCGACCTGCTCAGCGTGCCGCCGGGCGCGCGCACCGAGGCCGGGCTGCGCCAGAACATCGCGATCGGCATCGGCTATGTCGAGGCGTGGCTGCGCGGGACCGGCTGCGTGCCGCTGAATCACCTCATGGAGGACGCGGCCACCGCCGAGATCAGCCGCGCCCAGGTCTGGCAGCAGCTGCGCCACGCAGCGGCCCTCGACGACGGCCGCCCCATCGACCGGGCGCTGTTCCGCGCGTTGCTGGACGACGAGGTCGCCAAGGTCGAGGCCCGGCTCGGGCCGGCCTTCCGCAAGACGCGGTTCAAGGAGGCCGCGCGCATGTTCCGGGAGTGGAGCGAGGCGCCGGAGTTCGTCGAATTCCTCACGCTTCCGGCCTACGATTGGGTCATCGCGCACGAGCCGAAGCCGGTGTCCTGACCGGCACTGACGTCGCCCCCGCGGCTCCGGGACGCGACGGTGGACGACTGTCCCGACGATCGCGGCGAGCCCGGTCCGGCCGCGCCGCTTCACCTTGTCGCTGACGCAGGAGAACCCTCCCCCTCATGGCGCAGTATCTGGAATTCGAGAAGCCGATCGCCGAGCTCGAGGGGAAGATCGAGGAACTGCGGCATCTCTCCGGCTCGTCCGCGCTGAACATCGCGGACGAGGTCGCCAAGCTGCAGCAGAAGGTCGACCGCCAGATCCGCCAGACCTACGCCAAGCTTTCCGCATGGCAGAAGGTCCAGGTCGCGCGGCATCCGGAACGGCCGCACGCGGTCGACTACATCGCGAAGCTGGTCGAGGACTGGACGCCGCTGGCCGGCGACCGCCTGTTCGGCGACGACCAGGCGATCGTCGGCGGCCTGGGCCGCATCGACGGCCGCAGCTGCGTCGTGCTCGGCCAGGAGCGCGGCCACGACACCGAGAGCCGCGTGAAGCACAATTTCGGCATGGCGCGGCCCGAGGGCTATCGCAAGGCGCAGCGCCTGATGAGCCTCGCCGACCGCTTCAAGCTGCCGGTCGTCGCGCTCGTCGACACGGCCGGCGCCTATCCGGGCATCGACGCCGAGGCCCGCGGCCAGGCGGAAGCCATCGCACGCTCGATGGAGGTCTGCCTCGCGCTCAAGGTGCCGATGATCGCCGTGGTGATCGGCGAAGGCGGCTCCGGCGGCGCGATCGCGATCGCCGCGGCCAATCGGGTGATGATGCTGGAGCATGCCGTCTACTCGGTGATCAGCCCCGAGGGCTGCTCGTCGATCCTCTGGCGCACGCGCGACAACGCGGCGGACGCGGCCGAGGCCCTCAAGCTGACGGCCCAGGACCTGTTGAAGCTCGGGGTCATCGACGAGATCATCCCCGAGCCGCTGGGCGGAGCGCACCGCGACACCGCGATGGCGATCGACCGCGTCGGCGAGGCCATCGCGCGCTGCCTGCGCGATCTGGCGCAGATGGACGGCGGGGCGCTGCGCGCGAAGCGCCGCGAGAAGTTCCTCGACATGGGTCGCAAAGGATTGCCGTGACCGGCGACGATCCGCGGCGGCTCGCGGACGCCGTTCGCGCGGGCGACCGGCGCGCACTCGCCCGCGCGATCACGCTCGTCGAATCCAGCCGCCGCGATCATCGCGACGCCGCTGCCGCCCTGGTCGATCTGCTGCTGCCGCAGACCGGTCGCGCGATCCGCATCGGCATCTCGGGCGCCCCGGGCGTCGGCAAGTCCACCTTCATCGAGGCCTTCGGCCTGTTCCTGATCGCTCGGGGTCGCCGGCCGGCGGTGCTCGCCATCGATCCGTCCTCGCCCCTGACCGGCGGCTCGATCCTCGGCGACAAGACGCGCATGGAAGGCCTCGCCCGCGACCCGCGGGCGTTCATCCGCCCCACGCCGTCGGGCGGCACCCTGGGGGGCGTCGCCCGTCGAACGCGCGAAGCCGGCCTGATCTGCGAGGCGGCCGGCCACGACGTGGTCATCGTCGAGACCGTCGGCGTCGGCCAGTCGGAGACCGCCGTCGCCGACATGGTCGACATGTTCGTGCTGCTGCTGCCGCCCGCCGGCGGCGACGAGCTGCAGGGCATCAAGAAGGGGATCGTCGAGCTCGCCGACCTGCTGGTGATCAACAAGGCCGACGGCGACCTGGCTCCGGCCGCCGGACGGGCCGCAGCCGAGTACAAGGCGGCCATCCAGCTGCTGCGGCCCGCCCACGATTCCTGGACGCCGCCGGTGCTCCAGGTGTCCGCTCTCGAGCGTCGCGGCCTCGATGTCGTCTGGGAGGCGATCGAGCGGTTTCGAGCGGCCCAGGGCGAGGCGCGGCTGGCGCAACGGCGCGCCGGCCAGGCCGTCGCCTGGCTGTGGCGGGAGATCGACGCCGGGCTGCACGCGGAGCTTGCCGCGGATCCGCGTGCCGCGGCGGCGCTGGCGAGCCTCCAAGCCCAGGTTTCCCAAGGGCTTGCCTCGCCGCCCCGCGCGGCCCGCGAGGTCCTCGCCGCGTTCCTCGGCCGGTCGCCCGCAGAGTCTTGACCGGCCAAGGGGCGTCCCGTAAAAGCGCCGCTTCCGCGAGCCGGGTCTTCGACCCGTCCCCGTCCTGAATTCCTGCGTTGAAGGAACACCTGCGATGTCTCGCCGCTGCGCCGTGACCGGCAAGTCGATCCTGATCGGCAACAACGTCAGCCACGCCAACAACAAGACGAAGCGTCGCTTCATGCCGAACCTGCAGGTGGCCTCGCTCCTGTCCGACTCGCTGGGTCGACGCATTCGGCTGCGCATGTCGACGCGCGGCCTGCGGACGATCGAGGCGGCCGGCGGTCTCGACGCCTGGATCGTGTCGATGGCGAAGACGAAGCTCGACCCGGAACTGCGCCCGCTGCGCGTCCAGATCGAGAAGGCGCGCGCGCGCAAGGCCGCGGCCTGAGGCGAAGCCGCAGCGCGGGCACGCGCTGCGTCCCGGCTCTTCGCCGGCACTCCCCCGCGACGGGCAGATCGCACGCACCGCCGATCCGGCACTGATGCCGCGAACGCCGGCACCCCGGCGCGAGCCGGCGGACGCGCTCGACGGGCAAGCTCGGGCGAATGCCGGAAGCGCCGGCACACGCATCCCTGCATCTCCGCATCTCTGCATCCAAGGCGACATCGGCATCGGCCCGCTCGCGGCGACGGGCGACCATCCGCCAACCGCGCCCGCCGACGGCCATCGCTTGACCCCTTCGCAATCAGCGGTAGAAGTCTCCTCCACGCGCACCGGCGGAACGACGCTGTGTTGGAGCAATGAATCCATCGACGCAATCGGGGGCCGGCACGGGATGGTCGCTTACCGCCTTGGCCATCCCCGATGTGAAGCTGATCGTGTCGCCGCGTCGCGGCGATGCGCGCGGCTTCTTCTCCGAGACGTGGCGCGCCTCGCTGCTCAACGACTGGGTCGGTGACGCGACCTTCGTGCAGGAGAACCACGTCTACTCCGCCGCGCCGCTCACGATGCGCGGGCTGCATTTCCAGGCACCGCCGCACGCCCAGGCGAAGCTGATCCGCGTCATTCACGGCGCGATCTTCGACGTCGCGGTCGATCTGCGCCGCGGCTCGCCGACCTATGGCCGTCACGTAACCACCGTGCTCAGCCGCGAGAACTGGCGGCAGGTGTGGATCCCGGCAGGCTTCGCCCACGGCTACTGCACGCTCGAGCCCGATACGGAGATCACCTACAAGGTGACCGCGCCCTACGCCCCGGCGCATGAGCGCGGCCTGCGCTGGGACGATCCGGCCCTCGGCATCGCCTGGCCCGCCGCGCGGGACAGCCTGGTGATGGCGGCACGCGACGACACATGGCCGGGGCTGGACGCGCTGCCCGGATACTTCGCGGCGGCGGACCGGGACGACGCGGGCAGGCGCCCATGACGGCGCTCGTGACCGGCGGCGCGGGTTTCATCGGATCGGCGCTCGTGCGCGGGCTGCTTGCGGACGGCATCCCGGTCGTCGTCGTCGACGCGCTCACCTACGCCGGATCCCGGAGCAGCCTCGGCGAATACGCCGAGGATGCGCGCCTCACCTTCTGCGTCGCCGACATCCGCGACACGCCGACGATGGCCGAGCTGCTGGTCCGGCACCGGCCCGCCACGATCTATCACCTCGCGGCGGAGAGCCATGTCGACAGATCGATCGAAAGCCCCGACGCCTTCGTGACGACCAACGTGCTCGGCACCGCCTCGCTGCTGCAGGCCGCGCTCGCGCATTGGCGCGGGCTGCGCGGCGACGATCACGCGCGGTTCCGGTTCGTGCACGTCTCGACCGACGAGGTCTTCGGCGACCTCGACGACGACGCGCCGCCCTTCACCCCCGACAGCCCGTACGCGCCGAGTTCGCCCTATGCCGCCTCGAAGGCGGGCGCCGATCATCTCGTGCGTGCGTGGCACCGCACCTACGGCCTGCCGACCGTCGTATCGAACTGCTCGAACAACTACGGCCCCTACCAGGTCCCGGAAAAGCTGGTCCCGCTGACGATCCTCAACGCGCTCGACGGCCGGCCGCTCCCCGTCTACGGCTCGGGCCGCAATATCCGGGACTGGATCTGGGTCGAGGACCATGTCGCGGCACTGCGCCTTGCCGCCGCGGCCGGCCGCGTCGGCGCCACCTACCTGGTCGGGGCGCGGTCGCAGCGCCGCAACATCGACCTCGTCAACACGATCTGCGGCATCCTCGACCGTCTCGCGCCGGCGCCGGCGCCGCATGCCGGGCTCATCCGGATGGTCGCCGACCGGCCCGGCCACGACCGCCGCTACGCGATCGATCCCGCCCTGGCGGAATCCGAGCTGGGCTGGCGCGCGACGGTCGACCTCGAGGCCGGGCTCGAGCGAACGGTCGCGTGGTATCGCGACAATCGCGCCTGGTGCGAGGCGAGCCGAGCGCGCCTCGCGCGCGCGCGCGCCGCGACGGCGCCCGCATGAGCGGCGAGCTCGTGATTCTCGGCGCCGAGGGCCAGGTCGGCCGCGAGGTCGCCGCCGCCGCACGCCGCGCCGGCCGCCCCTGCCGCGCTTACGGCCACGGCGCGCTCGACATCGCCGATGCGCGCGCGATCGACGCCGCGATCACGGGGCCCGCGACGATCGTCAACTGTGCCGCCTACACGGCCGTCGACCGGGCCGAAAGCGAGCCGGCGCTCGCGCAGCGCGCGAATGCGTACGGCCCGGGCCTGATCGCCGCGCGCTGTGCCGCGGTGGGCGCGATCCTGCTGCATCTCTCCACCGATTACGTCTTCGACGGCAGCGGCGACACGCCCCGCGACGAGACGGCACCCGTCGCGCCGCTGAACGCCTACGGCCGCAGCAAGGCCGACGGCGAGGCGGCCATCCGGCGATCCGGTGCCCGGCATGTGATCCTGCGCGTATCCTGGGTCTTCGGCGCCGCGGGCATGAACTTCGTGCGCACGATGCGCCGCCTGCGCGCGAGCGGGCGCGAGATCCGGGTCGTCGACGACGTGGTCGGCGGCCCGACGCCGGCGGCGGCCATCGCGGAGGCGCTGCTTGCCATCCACGACGCGGCGTCGGCGCCGCGGTTCGACGGCTGGGGGACCTATCATTTCGCGGGCACGCCCGACACGACATGGTTCGACTTCGCCCGACGGATCCTTGCCGACACGCCCGGCGCGCGGCTGGCCCCCGTCGCATCGCGCGACTATCCGCAGGCCGCGCCGCGACCGCGGAACTGCCGCCTCGACTGCGCGCGGATCGCGGCACGGTTCGGCATCGCGCGACCGAGATGGGAGGATCACCTGCCGGCGGTGATCGCGGCCCAGCGCGAGGCATCATGACGACGACGCACGCGGCCCCTTCCCGTCATTCCAGGCACAGGCGCGCAGCATGAAAGGCATCGTCCTAGCAGGCGGAAGCGGTACGCGGCTCCACCCCGTGACGCGTGTCGTCAGCAAACAGCTGCTGCCGGTCTACGACAAGCCGCTGGTCTACTACCCGCTCTCGGTGCTGATGCTGGCCGACATCCGCGAGATCCTCCTGATCTCGACGCCGGAGGAGCTGCCGCGCTTCCGCGCACTGCTCGGCGACGGCGCGCGCTGGGGCCTCGACATCAGCTACGCCGAGCAGCCGCGACCCGAGGGGATCGCTCAGTCGTTCCTGATCGGCAGCGAATTCATCCGCGGCGAACCGGTGGCGCTCGTGCTCGGCGACAACGTCTTCTACGGCAGCGGCCTGACCGCGAAGCTCGCCGCCGCCCGGGAGCTGACCTGCGGCGCGCTGGTCTACGGCTACTGGGTGAGCGATCCCGAGCGCTACGGCGTGGTCGCCTTCGACGCCGCGGGCAAGGCGATGTCCATCGAGGAGAAGCCGGCCCGACCGCAATCGAACTGGGCCGTGACCGGCCTGTACTTCTACGACGGCGAGGTGGTCGACATCGCCCGATCGCTGCGTCCGTCGGCGCGCGGCGAGCTCGAGATCACCGACGTCAACCGCAATTATCTCGAGCGCGGCCGGTTGGCCGTCGAGCGCCTCGGTCGCGGCTTCGCCTGGCTCGACACCGGCACGCACGAGTCCCTGCTGCAAGCGAGCGAGTTCGTGCGCACGCTCGAGGATCGCCAGGGCCTGAAGATCGCCTGCCTCGAGGAGATCGCCTTCCGGCGCGGCTTCATCTCGCTCGCGCAGCTCGAGAACCTCACCGACGAGCTCGCCGCGTCCAGCTACGGCCGCTATCTCGCACGCCTGGTCGCGGAGGCGAAGTCGGGCGAGATGCGCTGAGCCGTGGGCCGTGCCGCGGGCGTCAGTCCGGCGCGATCGCGAAGCACAGCAGCAGCGTTCGCTGCAGGAGCCGGCGGAAATTGTCGTCCGAGACGACGTAGACGAGCGTCTCGCCGCCCGCGCCGCGTCGTGCGGCGATGCCTTCGAAATTGTCGATGGCCGCCGGCGCATACCACTCGCCGATCAGCTCGCCCTCGACGCGCGCGCCTTCGCGCAGTCGTTCGCGCGGGACGCGCAGGATCCGCGCCGCGAAGCTGAACAGCGCGAAGCGCCGCTCGAGTACGAGCAGGGATCCGTCGGGCGCCACTGCAGCGCCCGTTGGCCGATATCCTTCATGGGCCCAGGCGAATTCCCGCCATGCCGTCGGTCCACCGAACCACGCGCGCAGGTCGCCGTTCGCGTCCGCGAGCTCCTCGGCGAAGGCGACGAGACTGCCGTCGGGCCAGGCGGCGATCGCCTCGAGGCCGCCGTTCTCGGGCGCCTGCTCGAGCCCCGGCGGCAAGGCCAGCGCGCGGGGCCGCCGAGAGAAAGGCTGCGCCGCCGCAGGGTAGTGCCACAGCCGGTGCTCGTGCTCGAAGCTCACGTAGAAGCCGCCGTCGGGCGCCGGCGCCAGCCCCTCGGCGTCGCCCCAGCGCCGGGCGGGCAGCGGTCGACCGCCGAGATCCACGAACGGCTGCAGCGTTCCCGGGCCGATCGCGGCCGGGCCGCCGCCAGGCTCCAAGCGCATCGGCGCAACGAAGGCATGGCCGGCATCGGAGACCATCGTCAGCCGGTCGCCCGTCCCCGACACATGCAGGTCGGACCAGCCCCCGAACCGCGGATCGGAAGCCGACAGGGCAAGGCCGCCGCGATAGGCGAGCCGCCCCGCGGTGTCGTCGCCGTCGGGCCGGAACGCCAGCGGCTCGCCGACGATGTCGACATGGTCGGCCGCGCGCGCCGACCGGGACGGTGGTGCGGCGGCCACCGCGGACGCGGCCAGCGCCGCGAGCACCGAACGGCGGCGCGACAATCCTGCGCCGGAAAAGGAAACGGCGGCGCGCCCGTCCCCGGGCACGCCGCCGTCGTTGCTGCGGCTCAACCGACGCCGTTCGCCTTGAACCAGGCGAGGCAGCGCGGCCAAGCCTGCGCCGAAGCCTCGGCGCTGTAGGAGGCGCGGTAGTCGGCAAGGAAGCCGTGCTTCGCGCCGGGATACACGACCATTTCCCACTTCTGGCCGGACTTCGCGAGCGCCGCCTTGAGCTGCTCGACATGCTCCGGCGGGATCCCCGGATCGTCGCCGGCATAGAGCCCGAGCAGCGGCGCCTTGATCCGAGCCGCGACGTCGACCGGCTTGTTGGTCAGGAACTCCGTCTGCGTCGTGAGATTGCCGCCATACCACGCGACCGCGGCCTTCACGCGCGGGCTGTGCGCGGTATAGACGATGACGTTGCGGCCGCCGCGGCAGAAGCCGGTGACGCCGAGCTTCGACAGGTCGCCGCCGTCGCTCGCCGCCCAGGTCGCGGTGTAGTCGAGGTCGCTCAGCAGCTCGTCGTCCGGCTTCTTCGAGACGATCGGGCCGATCTGCGTCGCGAAGTCGGTGAGGCCCTCGAGCTTGCCCTGACGGAAGTAGTAGTCGGGCGACACCGCGAGATAGCCGGCCTTGGCGAAGCGGCGGCAGACGTCCTTGACCCACTCGTGCAGGCCGAAGACTTCCATCATCACGATCACGACCGGGAGGTTGCTGCGGCCGGCGGGCTTCGCCCGGTATCCGCCCATCGTCCCCTTCGGCGTCGCGATCATCACGTCGCCGGCCGTCAGGCCCTGCGTGTCGGTCCGGACCAGCGTCTGCGCCTGGATCGGACCGGCCGCAAGCGTGTAGCCGGCGGCGACCGTCGCGCCGAGGAAGCCGCGGCGCTGCAGCGGCGGCGCGGGCGGGAACAGGGATTTGCCGTGGTCGTCGGGCATGGGGTGAGTCCTCCTCCGAGATCGATGATTGCTGGCCGCGGGCAGCCGGGCCATCAGGTGAGCGAACACCGCGCGGCGGCGGGTCTTCCGACCGCCGTCGCGCGGGATCCGATTCCCCTATTTCGTCTTGATTCGGCCTTCGAGCGAGACACGAATCGGTGACTTGGACTGGATATAGGCCGCCACCGTGTCCTCGAGGCCGGGCCCGAAGTCGTAGGGATCGATGCCCTTGTCGCGCATCACGGTGTAGCCGTCGCCGCCGCGGCGCGTGAAGTCGTTGGCCGCGATCTTGTAGGTCGCGTTGGGATCCAGCGGGCCATAGCTGCCGTCGGGCTTGCGCATCTCGACTGCCACGATCCGCTTGCCGGCCGGCGCGGCCGGATCCCAGACGTAGCGCATGCCGGCGACCTGCGGGAACCGCCCCGAGTTGCTCTCGACCTGGCTCACGCCGTTCTCGAGCGCCGCGACCAGGTCGCTCCCCTTCAGGCCCACCGTGGCGATCGAGTTCTGGAACGGCAGGACGGTGAGCACCTGGCCCATCGTCACGTCGCCCTGGCCGATCGCGGCGCGCAGGCCGCCGCCGTTCTGGATCACCGCAACGACGCCGAGATGCCGGGTCTTGTCGAGGATCGCGTCGGAGACGAGGTTGCCCATCAGGCACTCCTCCTTGCGGCAGTTCGACTGCACGACCTCGACGGCCGAGCTGCCGATCACGCGCTTGCGCACCGCGTCGAGCGGCCCGGCAAGCTTCGCGATCTCGGCGACGATCCTCGGATCCTCCGGGACCTCCTGGGTCAGCGGGATCGTGTCGCCCTTCCAGCTGACCGGCATGCCCTTGGCGTCGAAGGTCACGTCGAGCCGCCCGAGGAAGCGCGAATAGGCGTAGGCCTGGACGATCAGGACGCTTTGCCCGCTCGGCGACTTCGCCACCATCGGGTACGGGCCGCCGATCGGCGGCAGGTTCGGATTGGCCGGCGCGTTGGTCAGCAGCGTATGGCTGTGACCGCCGACGATGACATCGATGCCGTCGAGGGACGCCGCGAGCTTCTGGTCGCGCGCGAGGCCGAGATGCGACAGCGCGATCACGACGTCGACGCCCTGGCGGCGCATCCGCTCGATGATGGGCTTGGCCGCGACTTCGGGTTCGATGAACCTGACGTCCTTGCCCGGCGCGGCGATCTCCGGCGTGTCGAGCGTGGTCAGGCCGATGATGCCGATCTTGCGGCCGCCGCGGGTCACGACGACCGAGTTGCGCACGTTGCCGCGCAGGTTCTTGTCCGCCTTGGTCGCGACGTTCGCGCTCAGCACCGGGAACTTCGCGCCGCGGATGAAGTCGGCCAGCGGCTTGGTGCCGTCGTCGAACTCGTGATTGCCCACCGCCATCGCGTCGTAGGGCAGCATGTTCATGACCGAGAGTTCGGCCTTGCCCTTGAACGTCGAGTAGAACAGGGAGCCCTGGAACTGGTCGCCGGCGTCGAGCAGCAGGACGTTGCCCTTGCGCGCCTTCACCTCGCCGACGATCTCCTGCGCCTTGTAGCCGAGGCGCGCCATGCCCCCCCAGCACTGCTTGTCCGCGCGCTCCTTGTCGGTGCAGCCGGAATCGAAGCGATTGATCTCCTGCAGCCGCGAATGCACGTCGTTGGCGTGCACGATGGTGAGTTCCCATTGCGCGGGCTTCTGCGCCTGGACCGCCGCAGTGCTGCCGAGCAGCAGCGAGAAGCCGCCGACCACGGCGGCCGCGATCGCCGCGAGGCGACGGGTAGCGAAGTGTGAACTCATGCGCATGCGCTCCTCTGAACCGGTTCGAGCCCGGCGCATGCTGCCCCAACTCCTCCGTCGCGGCAAACCGCACGCATCGACGATCCTCGCGGAGGCGGGTCGCCGGCCCTATGCTGTGCGACCAGGATGGATCCGTTCCGCCCCGTCAGCCGAATCGAACCGCTGGAGGGCCTGCGCGGGCTCCTGGCTCTCTGGGTCGTCATCGCACACGTCCTTGCCCTCGCCGGCATGGGAGTCGGATGGCGCGGGCCGTTCAAGCTCCTGACGAACGGCACCCACGCCGTCGACGTCTTCATCATCCTCAGCGGGTTCGTCATCTTCCTGCTGATCGATCGCCGGAGGGAGACCTACGGTCGGTTCATCTGGCGCAGGTTCTGGCGGCTCTTCCCCTCCTACGTGGCCTGCAGTGCCCTCATGATCGCGTTCACGCCGCTCGTCATCCCGGTCCTTCAGGCCTGGCCGATCGAGCATCCGCTGAACGCGAGCCGGCTCCAGATCATGGAGGACACACTCGATCACCTCGGCGCGCATGTGGCGGCGCACCTTCCGATGCTGCACGCGGCGATCCCGCCCGAGATCCTGCCGAACAGCGCCTACGCGATCCTGGGCCAGGCGTGGAGCATCTCCCTCGAATGGCAGTTCTACCTCCTGGCACCCGCCGTCTTCGCGGCGCTCCGCGGCGGGGCGCGGCCGCTCGCGATCGTCGTCGGCCTCGCGGCTGCCGTGCATTTCGCCATCCCGGCATACGAAGGCTTCCTGCCGAGACACGTTCCGTATTTCGCGGTCGGCATCGCGAGCTACTTCCTGCTCGCACGCGCCGAGCGGCCGACGATCCCCGATCTTCCCGTCGTCGCGGCCGCGCTCGCCTATTTCGCGACCCACGACGTCGCGCTCGTGCTGTGGGCCGCGGTGTTTGCCGCGATCTATCGTCCCGACGCGCGCGGTGCCGCACTCCTCAACGCAGCGCTCTCCGCGTCACCGTTCCGATGGCTCGGCAAGATCTCGTACTCGGTCTACCTTTTTCATGCGATCGCGATGTATCTCGCGATGATGATCGTCGCGAGGTTCGGAGAGCCGACGTCTTCGATCGGGACCTTCCTCGCCCTGCTCGCCATCACCGTGACAGGCACGCTCGCCGGCGCCGCGATCCTCTACAGGTTCCTCGAGGCGCCGGGAATTCGCCTCGGCTCTGCGCTCCGCTGACGGCGGCTCTGCGCTCCGCCGACGGCCGCCGTCATCCCGCGCGGCGCTTGCCGCGGCGGGGCTCCTCGGCGGTCTCGTCGAAGAGCTCGGCGAGCTTCTCCATCATGGTGCCGCCGAGCTGCTCGGCATCGACGATGGTGACGGCGCGGCGGTAGTAGCGCGTGACGTCGTGGCCAATGCCGATCGCGGTGAGCTCGACGGGCGAGCGCGTCTCGATGTACTCGATCACCTCGCGCAGGTGCTTCTCGAGATAGTTGCCCGGATTGACCGACAGCGTGGAGTCGTCGACCGGTGCACCGTCGGAGATCACCATCAGGATCTTGCGCTTCTCTGTGCGCGGCAGCAGGCGCTCATGCGCCCAGAGCAGCGCCTCGCCGTCGATGTTCTCCTTGAGCAGCCCCTCGCGCAGCATCAGGCCGAGCGAGCGGCGCGCGCGGCGCCACGGCGCGTCGGCCGGCTTGTAGACGATGTGGCGCAGGTCGTTGAGACGGCCGGGGGCGGCCGGCTTGCCCGCGGCAAGCCAGCGCTCGCGGCTCTGCCCGCCCTTCCAGGCGCGTGTCGTGAACCCGAGGATCTCGACCTTCACGCCGCAGCGCTCCAGCGTGCGGGCCAGGATGTCGGCCGACATCGCCGCGACCGTGATCGGCCTGCCGCGCATCGATCCCGAATTGTCGATCAGCAGCGCGACGACGGTGTCGCGGAAGTCGGTGTCGCGCTCGCGCTTGTACGACAGCGGATAGGCGGGAGTGGTGACGACGCGCGACAGCCGCGCCGCGTCGAGCAGGCCCTCCTCGAGATCGAACTCCCAGGACCGGTTCTGCTTGGCGAGGAGCCGCCGCTGCAGGCGATTGGCGAGACGCCCGATGATCGCCTGCAGATGGCCGAGCTGCTGGTCGAGATGCAGGCGCAGCCGCGCCAGCTCCTCGGCGTCGCACAACGCCTCGGCCTCGACGACCTCGTCGAACTCCTTGGTGAAGGCCTTGTAGCTGGGTTCGGCATTCTGGCCGGACCAGTCGTTCTGCGGGCGCCAGCGACGGCCGGGGCGCTCCGGGCCGTCCTCGCCCATGCCCATGCCGTCCTCGCCCTCGGCGTCCTCGGCGGCGCCTTCGGCCCCCTCCTCGCCGGCGTCCTCGCGGCTTTCGCCGCTCATCGCCTCGTCGGCGGAATCCTGGTCGGCCTCGCCCTGCGTGCCCTGCTGGGCCTGGTCCTGGTTGTCCTGGCCTTGGCCCTGGTTGTCGTCGGCCTCGGACTCGGCCGCGTCGGCCTCGCCGAGCTCGAGATCCTCGATCAGCCGCCGCGCCAGATCTGCGAAGGACGCCTGGTCGTCGACGCGCTCGGCGAGTTGCGACAGATCGTTGCCGGCCTTCGCCTCGATCCACGGCCGCCAGAGATCGACCATCTTGCGCGCCGACTGCGGCACCGACTGGCCCGCGAAGGCCTCGCGGGCGAGCAGGCCGACGACCTCGACCAGCGGCGCCGACTCCTTCTCGGTCACCCGCGCGAAGCCCTGGGTGCGGCACCGCTCCTCGATCGCCGCCGAGAGGTTGGCCGCCGTTCCCGACATCCGGCGTGCGCCGCGCGCCTCGCAGCGCGCCTGCTCGACGGCATTGAAGATCTGCCGCGCCATCGCGCCGCTCGGCGCGCGCTTGCGGTGCAGACCCTCGTCGTGGAATCGCAGGCGCAGGCTCATCGCGTCGGCCTCGCCGCGGATGATCGCCACTTCCTCGCGCGCGAGCTCGCGCGACGGCACCGGCAGGCGCACGTCGTTGCCGCGGATCGCGGCCGGCTCCGGCGCGAACGTGACCTGCAGCTCCGGCTCGTGGGCGACGGCGCGCATCGCCGCCGCCGTCACCTGACGGAACGCCTCGACCGGACCGTCACTCGGCTTGTTGGCCATCCCTGGACGCCGTCCCTGCGATCAGGCCAGCCGCGCCTTGCCCGAGCCCATGTCGAGCTCGGAGCCGAAGCAGCGCTGGTAGTACTCGGCAACCGTCGACCGCTCGACCTCGTCGCACTTGTTCAGGAAGGTGATGCGGAAGGCGAAGGCGACATCGTTGAAGATGCGCGCGTTCTCGGCCCAGGTGATGACCGTGCGCGGGCTCATCACGGTCGACAGGTCGCCGGCCATGAAGCCGGCTCGCGTCAGGTCGGCCAGCGCGACCATCGCCGAGATCGCCTTCTTGCCCTCGGCGTTGTTCCAGGTCGGGCTCTTGGCGAGGACGATGCGGACTTCCTCGTCGTGCGGCAGGTAGTTCAGGGTCGCGACGATGTTCCAGCGGTCCATCTGGCCCTGGTTGATCTGCTGCGTGCCGTGATAGAGGCCGGTCGTGTCGCCCAGCCCGACCGTGTTCGACGTGGCGAACAGGCGGAAGGCCGGATGCGGGCGGATGACGCGGTTCTGGTCGAGCAGGGTCAGCTTGCCCTCGACCTCGAGCACGCGCTGGATCACGAACATCACGTCGGCGCGGCCGGCGTCGTACTCGTCGAACACCAGGGCGCAGGGATGCTGCAGCGCCCAGGGCAGGATGCCCTCGCGAAATTCGGTGACCTGCTTGCCGTCCTTGAGGACGATGGCGTCCTTGCCGACCAGGTCGATGCGGCTGATGTGGCTGTCGAGGTTGACGCGGATGCAGGGCCAGTTGAGTCGCGCAGCGACCTGCTCGATATGGGTCGACTTGCCGGTGCCGTGGTAGCCCTGGATCAGGACGCGGCGGTTGTAGGCGAAGCCCGCGAGGATCGCGAGGGTCGTCTCCCGGTCGAAGCGGTAGGCCTCGTCGACGACGGGAACGTGGTCGGTCGGACGCGAGAAGGCCGGGACCTCGAGATCGGAATCGATCCCGAAGAGCTGCCGGACCTTTACCTTGGTGTCGGGCATCGTGAGCACGGACGTGTCGGCGGTAGCGGTAGCGGCAGTGACCATCAGACGAACCTCAGTCGTAGTCGCGAGCGCGGCGCGCTCAGGGGGTGGCGGGCGGCCAGGGACACCACTGAGCGCAGTCGGGGACGCCGCGGAGGGCGCACCCGTCGGGGAAGCGACCTAGCGGCTGGGCGCCTGTCGAGCGCCTGACGCCTGCGATTTCAGGAGCGTGTATGCCTGATTGATGGATTTTAGACGCTCCTCGGCGGCCTTGTCGCCCCCGTTTGCGTCGGGGTGGTGCAGCTTCGCCAAAGCCTTGTAGCGCGCCTTGATGACGTCGAAGGAGGCACCCGGGTCGAGATCGAGCACTCGCAGCGCCTCCTCTTCCGGCGTCCGGGGACGCGGGCGTCGCGGCTCGGTCGGCGGCTCGTCGCCGAGCAGCCGGCGCAACGCGTCGTTGAGCATCTCCGGATCGATGCCGAGGCCGCGCAGATGCGGCGGGATGCCCTGGCCGCGCGACCCCATCGGCCAGCTCGGGCGCTGCCCCACCGTGTCGCGGCGCCGCTCGCGCTCGATCTCGGCTTCCGACATGCCGCGGTAGTAGTCCCAGGCCTGGTTGTAGGCCCGGACGTGGTCGAGGCAGAACCAGAAGTACTCGTTCAGCTGCTTGCGGCCGCGCGGCGCGCGGAACTCGCCGGGCGCACGGCAGCCCGGATGGTCGCAGGCGCGTGCGGCGTTGCGAGCGGGGCGGCCGGCATCGAGCTCGATCCGGGATGGGCGGGGCCGAGGCATAAGGAATCGAGACTATCGATCGCCCGGGTTAACGGGCAAGGAATGCGCACCCACCGGCCATGCGGCAGGCGCGGACGGCCGGCGCGCGTCCCGGCGGACCCCGGCGGTCGTTCAGGGCGCCGCGGCAGGCGGCGGCGGAGCGGTGCTGCGCTCGCAGGCGCCGCCGCCCGTCATCGCGCAGGCGAAGTCGTCCGCCAGTTCGGCCATGGCGTAGCGGATCGCCTGAGCGGCGGCCTGGGCGGCCGCCGGATCGAGCGCGCCGCCGAGGCTGCCCGCGATCGCCGGCGGTGGCGCCTGCTGCCCCCAGCCTGCGCGCACGAACTTGGTCTCCGGCGCCGACCAGCGGGAGACGATGGCCCCCTTCGCGGGGTCGAACAGCCAGGCGTGGAACCGGCCGCTCGGCGCCCAGGGCGAGAAGCCGCCATAGGGGCCGGCCTGGCGCGAGCGCTCGACGCTGGCCGCCCAGCAGCCGCCGGCGGGCCCGGCGCATTCCCCCTGCAACACGACGACGCCATGGGCACCCGTCTTCTGTGCGATCGCTCGCAGCCGCTCGACGACGGCGGGCGCGAGCGCACCATCCTCCGCCGGCGGAGCGGCCACGGCCCCGAACGGGAGCTCGCCGAAGTCCGCGGGCACGACGCGCACGACGACGGCGGCTTGCGCGACGCGGTCGCGGAAGACGGCGACGGCGGCGGCATCGACGTCGCCGCCGGTCAGCGGCGCGACGTGCACGCCCAGCACGCGCGACATCGTGCGGGTGCGCGGCTCCAACCAGCAGCGCCGGAAGCGGCGGCGGTTGTAGGTGTCGTAGGTGCAGACCTCCTCGAAATAGGTCTCGCGCCACCACTCGCGATCGACGTGCCGGACGTCGTCGCCCAGCAAGCCGACCACCGCCACGGCGTCGAGCCGTTCGCGGGTCTCGGCCGGGATCCCGGCCACGCAGCCGGCGAGCGCGGCCGCCGCGAGCAGCGAGACGAAGGGTCGAAGGGCGCGCATCACCTGGAATGACGGCCGAGGGGCGGCACCTATTCCCGCCGTCCCGCTCAACCCGGCAAAGGCAGCGGCATCGCCTCCGCCTCGGTCGCGAGCGCACCCGTCGGACCCGTCGCCCAGAGCCTGAGCCCCCCGTCGGCGGCCGGCGCCGCCGCGATCGTGAAGGCCGCGGTGTCGAAGAGAGGGGCGCGGTTGCGGAACGCGAATCGTCCGAGCGGTCCGCCGAGCGCCTCCTCCGCGAGCCCCATCAGCAGCGTCGCCGTCAGCGGCCCGTGGAAGACCAGTCCGGGATAGCCCTCGACCTGCGTCACGTAGGGATAATCGTAATGGATGCGATGGCCATTGGCCGTCAGTGCGGAGTAGCGGAACAGCAGCACCGGATCCGGCGTGATCGTCCGCTGCCAGCGCGCCGCGTCCCGTGCCGGAGCGGGGGCGCCCGCCGGCGCCGGCGCACCCGGCGCCGGCGCCTCGCGATAGACGATGTCGTGCTCCTCCTCGATCGCGAACACGTCGCCGGCGAAGATGCGATGGCGCAGGAGCACGAAGACCATGTCGCCGGAGCGGCCTTGCTTGGGATCGACGGCCGCAATCTCGGAATAGCGCCGCAGCTCGGCGCCGACCGGAATCGGGGCGCGGAAACTCAGTCGGCCGCCCGCCCACATGCGCCGCGGCAGGGGCACCGGCGGCAGGAATCCGCCGCGCCTGGGATGGCCGTCGGGGCCGAGGTCGCGCGCACGGACCATCGGGTTGAAGAACATCCAGTGCCAGCCCGGCGGCAGCGCCTCGCCGACGCGCGGTGCCGCGTCGCGATCGAGGGTGGCCGCGAGATCGGCCACCTTGCGCGGGTCGCAGCGATCCTCGAGCGTCTCCCGGCGGCCGATCCAGCTGCGCAGCAGCGCGACGTCGAGCGTCGTCATGTGAACTCCTCGCGGATGGCCGCGCCGTGCTGGCCGATCGCGGGCACCGGGCCCAGCGCCGGCGCGCGCTCGCCGTCGCGGATCGGCGGCGGCGCCGGAACGTCGATCGGTCCGTTCGGCGTCTGGATCTCGACGCGCCGCAGCTGCGGATGGGCCGAGAAAGCCGCGACGTCGTTGACGCGGCCGAAGGCGATGCCCGCGGCGAGGAGCCGGGCGCAGAGGGCGACGGTCGCGTGACGCGCGAAGGCCGCGGCGATGATCGCGTCCATGCGCGGCCGGTTGGCCACGCGCGCCACGTTCGTCGCGTAGAGCGGGTCGCGCGCGAGCGCCGGCTGCTCGAGGATCTCGGCGCAGAACTTCGCCCACTCGCGGTCGTTCTGGATCGAGATCAGGATCGGCGTGCCGTCGGCGCTTGCGAAGGCGTTGTAGGGCGCGACCGAGGGATGCATCAGACCGACGCGCCTCGGCGCGCCGGTGCCGTAGTCGTGGAACAGCAGCGGCACGGTCATCCAATCCGCCATGCCGTCGAACAGGCTGACCTTGATCGCCGCGCCCTCGCCCGTGCGGCCGCGGGCGATCAGCGCCTCGAGCACCGCCTGATGCGCGTACATGCCGGCGGCGATGTCGCAGACCGACACGCCGACCCGTGCCGGCGCCTCGGCCCCCCCGGTCAGGCTCGCGAGACCGGTCTCGGCCTGGACAAGCATGTCGTAGGACTTCATCTCGGCATAGGGCCCCTCGTCGCCGTAGCCCGAGATGTCGACGGTGATCAGCCGCGGATGGCGGGCTCGCAGCGCCGCGGCACCGAAGCCGGCGCGCGCGGCCGCGCCCGGCATCAGGTTCTGGATGAACACGTCGGCACGCGCGAGGATTCGGTGCAGGAGCGCGGCATCCGCCGGGTCCTTGATGTCGGCGACGATCGACTGCTTGCCGCGATTGAGCCAGACGAAATAGCTCGATCCGCCCTTGGCGACCTTGTCGTAGCCGCGCGCGAAGTCGCCTTCTGCGCGCTCGATCTTGATCACGCGCGCCCCGGCATCGGCGAGACGGCTCGAGCAATAGGGTGCGGCCACCGCCTGCTCGAGGGCGAGCACCAGGAGACCCTCCAGCGGGCGCGTCGTCACGATCGCTCCTGCGTCAGAAAATTCATGATCACCTTCCGGAAGTCCGCGCGGGGACGGGACACGATGAATGTCGACATGACGTGCGCCGGGTCGTCAATCGGCGCGGCGCCGCGTTCCTTAAGCCGGGTTTAACCCGCGGCTGCGACACTTCCGCGCCGAACAGGCGAGAAGAAATCTCCCATGGCGCGTCTGCTGCCCGGCGACCCGATTGCGCACTTCGCGGCCTCGACGGACGCGTCCACCGGCTTCCAGATCGACACCGCGGCCGGCCGCACCCTCGCCTTCTGCGAGCCCGGCGACCTGCGCGATCCCGCGGTACGCGCCATGCTCTGCCTCCTGCGCGCGCGCACCGACGTCTTCGACGGCGCGCATGCGGCGGTGTTCGTCCTCGTCCGCGATCTCGCCGAGGTCGACCCCAATCTCCGCACCCGCGAGCCCGGCTACCACCTGTTCCTGGATCCCGACGGGTCGATCGCGGAGTGCCTCGGCCTCGACTGGCCCGGAACGCTGCTCGTCGACCGCCGCCTGCGGGCGCTCACGACGATGGATCTCGACTCGCCGGTGGCGCATGCCGAGCGGGTCGTCGAGTACGTCGCCGCGCTGCCGCGCCGCGGCGTCGAGCACACGGCGACGGCCACCGCGCCGGTGCTGTGCGTCCCGCGGGTGCTTGAGCCCGAGCTGTGTCGGGCACTGATGGCGCATTACGAGGCGTATGGCGGGCAGGATTCCGGCTTCATGCGCGACGATGCGAGCGGCCACACCGTTACGCGTCTCGACCATCGCTTCAAGCGGCGCCGCGACTGCCTGATCCGCGACCGCGCGCTGCGCGACGCGGTGCGCGAGCGGATCGGCCGCCGGCTGGTGCCGGAGATCCGCCGCGCCTTCGCCTTCGACGCGACGCGCATCGAGCGCTACCTGATCGCGCGCTACGACGCGACCGAGGGCGGTTACTTCAAGCCGCATCGCGACAACACCACCCGCGGCACCGCGCATCGTCGCTTCGCCGCGACGCTGATGCTGAACGCCGAGGACCACGACGGGGGCGATCTCCGCTTTCCCGAGTACGACGACCGCCTCTATCGCGTGGGAAGCGGCGGCGCCCTCGTGTTCTCGTGCTCGATCCTTCACGAGGTGACGCCGGTGACGCGCGGCCGCCGCTTCTGCGTCATCCCCTTCCTCTACGACGCCACGGCCGCGCAGCAGCGTGCGGACAATGCGGACAGCCTCGTCGACGGCGACCTGCAAGCGATTGCGCTCGCCGGGCGCTGAACCTTTCGGCGCGCGACGTACAGCGCAAAATCACAAAGTTTTCCCCAGCATCCACACCCCGGCAGCCGGACAAGATGTCCGGGCATCCGCTATACGGATCGCGGGACGGAGCGCCGAGGGGAACGGGGTGAGATCAGGAACACGCGTTCAAGTTGCGGAAACCGCACGCGTTTCGGCCCGGAAGCCGAGCCACGCGGTGGAAGCCTTGCGCAGCCTCTGGGAGAGCAAGCGCCGCGGACGCGCGATGCCGGCGCGCTACGATTTCGTCATCGACGACCTCGCCCCATGGCTTGGTCGGCTCAACCTGATCTCTCTTGAAAACGGTGTCGCGCGTTTCGACGTGTTCGGCACGCACAACAGCCGCGAGATCGGCATCGAGCTCACCGGCCGAACGGTCGATGCGCTGCCGGCCGAGGACCGTGCCCTGGCCAATGCCGGGATCGATCGCGCCGTGCGCGAGCGCGCGCCGGTCTTCGAGACGGTCAGCATGGTCCGCAACCAGCGGCTGCGCGTCTATGACCGCCTGATCCTGCCGCTCAGCGACGACGGCGGCACGGTCAACAAGATGTTCGTGCTGATCGATAGCCCGCAGGACGAGCGCCGGAGCGTCGGGCGCTGGGTGTCGGCGAGCAGCGCCCGCGTCCACGCGCCGGAACGCTGACGCGCCTCGGCAGCCGAACGATCGGGGTGGACCGGTTGCCGATGCGGGCGGTCGGCACCTAAAGTGACCGCCCACTCACTCGCGTCAGGACGTCCGCCATGGCCGCGCCCAGCTTCACCACGCGCCCGGAGATCCTCGGCACGTTCGGCGTGGTGTCGTCGACCCACTGGATCGCCAGCCAGGTCGGGATGGCCGTCCTCGAGAAGGGCGGCAACGCCTTCGATGCGGCGGCGGCGTCCGGCTTCGTCCTGCACGTGGTCGAGCCGCATATGAACGGCCTGGGCGGCGACGCGGTGATCCTGATCAAGCCCGCCAAGGACGATCATCCGACGACGATCTGCGGCCAGGGCCCTGCCCCGGCCGGCGCCACGCTCGCACACTATCGTGCCGAAGGGATCGAGGTGATCCCGGGCTCCGGCTTCCTCGCCGCCGTCATTCCCGGCGCCTTCGATGCCTGGATGCTGATGCTGCGCGATCACGGCACGATGACGCTCGCCGAGGTGATGGCGCCGGCGATCAACTACGCGCGCCAGGGGCATCCGCTGTGCGCCGGCGCTGCGGGCGCCGTGCGCGGCGTCGCCCGGCTCTTCGCCGAGGAATGGCCGAGTTCGGCCCAGCTTTGGCTGCCGGGCGGCGCCCCGCCGGCCGCGGGCGCGATCCATCGCAACCCGGATCTCGCCGACACCTATGCGCGGCTCGTGCGGCTCGGCGCGCAGGCCGGGCCGGATCGCGAGCGCCAGATCGATGCCGCGCGCACCGCCTTCGCCCAGGGCTTCGTGGCGGAGACCATCGAGGCCTTCGTGACGCGCACCGAGGCGATGGACGCCACCGGCAAGCGCCGCCGCGGGGTGCTGCGCGCCGCCGACATGGCCGGCTGGCGCGCCGGCTACGAGACGCCAGAGCATGTCGGCTACCGCGGATGGCGCGTCTACAAGGCCGGCCCGTGGAGCCAGGGACCGGCGATGCTGCAGGTGCTGAAGCTGCTCGAGGGCTTCGACATCGGCGCGATGGACACGCTGGGCCCCGACTTCGTGCACACGCTCGTCGAGGCGCAGAAGCTCGCCTATTGCGACCGCGAGGCTTGGTACGGCGAGCCGGTCGCGGGCGACGTGCCGATCCGCACGCTGCTGTCTGGCGCCTACGCGGACGCGCGACGCGCGCTGATCGGGCCGCAAGCCTCGCACGACATGCGCCCGGGCGCGCCCGACGGCCGCAATCCGAACTTCCCCATCTACAAGGTGGCGACCGGCGCGGCCGGCGCCGGCGTCGGCGAGCCCGCGCGGGTCGAGCAGGAGAGCTACGACCGCAGCGGCGGCGCGGCCGGCTTCGCCGGCGGCCGCGCGGCGCGCGGACCGATGGAAGGCGACACCTGCCATCTCGACGTCATCGATCGCTGGGGCAACGTCGTCGCGGCGACTCCGTCGGGCGGGTGGCTGCAATCCTCGCCGACGATCCCCGGCCTCGGCTTCTGCCTCGGCACGCGCGCCCAGATGTTCTGGATGCAGGAGGGCCTGCCCTCGACGCTGCGTCCCGGCGCGCGGCCGCGCACGACGCTGACGCCGACGATCGCGCGGCGCGACGACACCACCCTCGCCTTCGGTTCGCCCGGCGGCGACAACCAGGACCAGTGGATCGCGCAGTTCTTCCTGCGCCATGTCGATCACGGCCGCAACCTGCAGGCGGCGATCGACACGCCGCAGATCCAGTGCGACCACTGGCCGAACTCCTTCTACCCGCGGCAGGCCGCGCCGGCCGCGCTGCAGCTCGAAGGCCGCTTTCCGGCGGAGACGTTCGCGGCGCTCGAGCAGCGCGGCCACCGCGTGAAGCGCGTGGGCGACTGGACCCTCGGGCGCAACTGCGCGGCCGCGACCGACGGCCGGATCCTCAGGGCGGCGGCGACGCCGCGGCTGCAGCAGGCCTACGCGGTCGGTCGCTGAGCGGGCGCGGGCAATGCCGTCGTCGACGCGCGACCGCCTCGAGCGCCGCCTCGATGCGATCGGGCGCCTCGATCCGCAGCTGCGCGCCTTCATCACGCCGCTGCCGGACCAGGCCCGCGCGCAGGCCGATGCCGTCGACGCGGCGACGCGCGCGGGACGCTCGCTCGGCGCGGCGCACGGCCTGATCGTCGCGATCAAGGACTGCGTCGACATCGGCGGCGTGCGCGGCACCGCCGGCTCGCGCTTTTTCGAGGACCGCATCGCGCCGCGGGATTCGGCCGTCGTCGCGCGCCTGCGCGCCGCGGGCGCCGTCCTGATCGGCACCACCAACCTGCACGAGTTCTGCTACGGCGGCACGACGCAGAATGCGCACTGGGGCGCCTGCCGCAATCCCTGGGATCCGGCGCGCATCCCCGGCGGGTCGAGCGGCGGTTCGGCCGTCGCCGTCGCGGCCGGCATGGCGGATGCAGCGATCGGCACCGACACCGGCGGCTCGATCCGCGGCCCCGCCGCGATCAACGGCATCGCCGGGCTGCGCCCGAGCTTCGGCAGCGTGCCGGCCACCGGCACCTTCCCTGTCAGCCCGCCGCTCGACGTCCCCGGTCCGATGGCACGGCGCGCGCTCGACCTGGCGCTGATCTTCGCCGCCATCGCCGGACCCGACGCCGACGATCCGCTGGGCGACCCGCACGCGCCGAGCGAGCCGCTGCGCTCGATCGGCGCGGGGATCGCCGGCCTGCGCATCGGCATCCCGCGCAACCACTACTTCACCGACGCGCCGGCCGACATCGTGGCGCCGGTGATGGCCGCCGCGCGCACGCTCGAGCGGCTCGGCGCGCGGCTTCGCGACGTCGACGTGCCCGGCGCCGAGGACGCGCCCGCCAATGTCCAGCGCCTGATCTTCGCCGACGCGGCGAATCTCCATCGCGAGCGCCTCGCGACGGCGCCCGAGCTCTTCGATCCGCTGGTCCGCCAGCGCCTGCAGCCCGGCCTCGAGCTGCGCGGCGTCGACTACGCCGCGGCGCTGCGCTGGCGCGAGGGGTTCCGCCACGGCGTCGACCGCCTGCTCGCGACCGAAGCGACGCTCGTGGTGTCGCCGGCCGTCGCGACGCACGTCCCGCGCGCGGACGACCAGCGCAACGTCATCGCGGTGACGGCCGCCATCACGAAGAACTCCTGGGGCTGGGCGGCGGCCGGCGTGCCCGCCATCGCCATTCCCTGCGGCTTCTCCGCGGACGGTATGCCGGTCGGCCTGCAACTGGCCGGGCCGCGCCGGCGCGACGAGATCGTGCTGCGCGCGGCCTTCGCCTACCAGCAGGCGACCGACTTCCACGAGCTTCTGCCGCCGCTTCACGCCTGAGCGCCGCAAGCACGGCCATTCCTTGCCGCCTTGCGGGGGCGTCGCCATAGTCGCCGCGTCATGGCCTATCGCACCATCCTCCGCACCGCCGACGGTCCCGTGACGACGATCACGCTGAACCGGCCGGACAAGCTCAACGCCTTCACCGCCGAGATGCATGCGGAGCTCGCCGACGCGCTCGATGCCGTCGCCGCCAGCGGGGCGCGGGTGCTGGTGCTGACCGGGGCCGGCCGCGGCTTCTGCGCCGGCCAGGATCTGGGCCAGCGCAGGGACGGCGAAGCGCCCGATCTCGGCGAGACGCTCGACAGGCTCTACAACCCGCTGATCCGCCGCCTGCGCGCGATGCCGCTGCCGGTCGTCGCCGCCGTGAACGGTGTCGCCGCCGGCGCGGGCATGAGCCTCGCGCTTGCCGCCGACATCGCCATTGCCGCGCGCTCGGCGAGCTTCATGCAGGCCTTCGCGCGGATCGGGCTCGTGCCCGATTCCGGATCGACCTGGCTGCTGCCCCGACTCGTCGGCCCGGCCCGCGCGCGCGGCCTCGCGATGCTCGGCGAGCGGATCTCCGCCGAGCAGGCCGCGGATTGGGGCCTGATCTGGCAGGTCGTCGACGACGACAGGCTGGCGGCCGCGGTGACGGCGCTCGGCACCCGGCTCGCCGCCGCGGCGCCGCTCGCCATCGCGCGCATCAAGCGCGCGCTCGACCTGTCCTGGGAGAACACGCTGGACGGGCAGCTCGAGCTCGAGCGCCTCGATCAGAGCGAGCTCGGCCGCAGCGACGACTATCGCGAAGGCGTCGCGGCCTTCCTCGAAAAGCGGCCGGCGCGGTTCAGCGGCCGCTGAGGCCGCGAGCGGTCGACAGGACCGCGTCAGCCGCGCAGCAGCCGCACCGCGGCGAACCACGCCACGCTTCGCGAGCGCGTCTCGTCGGAATCGCAGAACACCCCGATCTCCGAGATCGAGACCGGCGTGTCCTGCGGCCAGGCCTGCGCGACCAGGGCGCGCAGGTCGACCTGCTCGTCGTGCCAGCGGCCGACATTCGCCATGCCGCCGTTGGCGACGTAGTGCGGGAACGTCCCGAGATACTTCCAGTCGCCGCGCGCGAGCACGCGATTGCCCCAGACGATTTCCATCGCCCGGCGCTCGCCCGCGCCGGTGCGGAATCCCAGGAAGAACCGCGCCGGATGGTCGTCGCCTTCGCGCGTGCGCTCGTCCGCGCCCGCCTCGATCGGCACCTCGACGAGCCAGCGCCAGGCCAGCAGCGGCCGACGCTCGATCGCGATGTCGACCTGGCGCACGAGCATCGAGGCGCTGGCCCGCGTCTCGCAGCGCAACGCGTCGATGCCGTCGCGGCGCGCGAGCGCCATCGTCATCGGCGCGCGGGTCCAGAACCGGCGATGGACGAAGCCGGGCGGCAGCGGCTGCAACGAGAAGGGCGGCGCGAAATCCATCACCGGCAGCGGCGCTGCGGCCGCGTCGTCGACGAGAGCCGCCGTATCGGGGCGCGCGCAGGAGGCGACGCAGAGCACCGCGCCGCCCGTCATCGCCTGTCGTCGAGAGATCATCCGCGCCTCCGCTCGAAGGCGCCAGCTTCGCGGTCCGGCCGCATCGACGCAATCGCGACGACGCGCGCCGGAGTCGCGAACCCGCGCCGGGGGCCGCGGCGCCGACCGGCACCGCGGCCCGCGACGCGGGCCGTCCGTCCCGGGCCTAGGTCATGCGACGAGAGAGAGGCGATCCGGCTTGTCGCGCCGTTTCTGTTCTTGGGGCCCGAGCGGATGTCTGTCGAAGGTCGCCGCGGCCAGCATCCGCGCCAGCTGCGCGAGGCGAAGCGTGGCGGACCCGACCTGGTCGCTGCACAGATGCAGCTCGGCGCTGCGCAGCCGCGCGCGCCGCGGATCGCAGCGCGCCGATAGAGCGGCCATCGCGAGCGCGCGGACTCGCTCAGCGATGGCCTGGTCAGCCCGCGGGGAGGCGCCTCGCGGGCCGACGTCCAAGATCACGAAGCGCTGCGGCGCCAGCGGAATCAGGAACCCCGTCGCGCCGCAGGCGGCCAGCGCCGCCTCGCGCGCGACGCGCGCCGGCGTATCGGCCAGTTCGATGGCGACGAGGGAGATCCGCACCCGGCTCAGCGCGAGCAACCCCACCATGCGATCGAAGGCCTCGATCGACTCGCCCCGCGCCGGCGGGTCGCCGGTCGAGATGCTGTCGATGACGGGGCTTTCGCTCGGGATCGCGTCGCTGAGATCCATGCTTCCCACCTTGCCGCTCGATCCGCGGCATCGCGGCGTCGCGATGCCGTTCGTCGATGGAGGCAGGCTAGGGCCGGGTCTGCAATCTCAGGTGCGACAAAGCTGTGATCCGGGGAGGGTCGATTTTGGCTCGAATCCCAGGCACTTGGCGCGCCGTCGCGCGCGTCATGCGGCCTGGGCGAGGGGCAGCCGCACGGCGACGCGGAGCCCGCGCGGGACCGAGTTCTCGACGCCGACGGTGCCGCCCATCACCTCGACGTTGCGCCTGACGATGCTCAGGCCGAGCCCGAAATGCGCCTCCTCGGCGCGCTCGCCGCTCAGCGACCGCGTCGAGTAGTAGCGCTCGAACACGCGGGCGCGGTCGGCCGGATCGATGCCCGGCCCCTCGTCCGTGATCGTGACCTCGGCATCATCGGCGTGCCGCGAGAGCCGCACCGCGATCTTCGCGCCGGCGGGCGAGAAGTCGATCGCGTTGTCGATGATGTTCTCGATCGCGGTCTCGAAGAGCTCGGCGCTCGCGTGCGCGACGAGCCCGCGCTCCAGCCGCGTCTCGAGCACGAGCCCGCGCTGGCGAATCACCTCGTGGTAGCCGGAGAGCAGGCGGTCGAGCGTGGCCGACACGTCGAGGTCGCCGAGCGGCGCGTCGATCAGATCCGCCGTCGCCTCGTCCAGCCGCTTCGATTGCACCACGAGCGCGTCGAGCCGGTCGAGCGACTGCTCGATCAGCTGGAACGCCTTGCGGCCGCGCTCGTTGTCGGGCGTGACGAGGCGGCCGAGGTGATCGACCGACTGCCGGATCACCGCAATCGGGGTCTTGAAGGCATGAAGGTTGTCCTCGGCGGCGCGCCGGATCGCCGCGGCCGACGCGCGCAGGCGGTCGACCATGCGGTCGAATTCGCGCGCGATGCCGGAGAGCTCCGGCACGAGGTTGTAGTCGCGGAACGAGACCGCCGTCGGCCCGTGCTCGGCGATCTCGCGCGCCTGCTTGGCGAAGCGCACGAGCGTGACCCAGAGCGAAAGGAAGATGATGAGAATGATGAGCGCCATCAGCGCATAGGTCAGCGCGGCGAAGCGGATCTCGCGGGTCTCCCAGAACGGCCGACCGAGGATCGCGCCCGTGGAGCCCGCATAGTCGTGGGTGACGACAACGGCCCAGCATCCGGCGCCGCCGAGGATGGGCGTCACCGAGGTCACGACATCCTCGCGGCCGTCGGGCGCCCGGAACCGCAGCGCGGACGGCAGCCCGCCGCTGCACGCCTCGCCGAGGCGGTCGAGCACGCCGACGCGCTTGAGCTGCTCGCGTTCGGCATCGAGCGCCCCCGGCGACGGCTCCGGCGCGGCGGCGACATAGTAGAAGGAACCCGCCGCCGCGCCACCGGTCGGGGCGAGCAGGATGCGCACCTGCGCGTCGTTGCTGGCGAAGCGCTGCACCTCGCGGCTGAGGACCGGCAGCGACGACGGGCCCGCCTGAGCCAGCAGCGGCTGCAGCGCCTGCGCGACGAGCGTGCCCTGGCGTTGGACGCTGGCGAGCACGAGGGCGCGCTTCTGGTCGTCGGCCGAACGCAGCTCGTTGTAGACGACGAGCGGCACGACGATGAACACGGCGACCAGCAACAGCAGCTGGAACGCCAGCGACAACCGCAGGGGGCGACGCGGTGATGGCGCGCTGTCTTTGCTCTCCGTCTCGCTCATCGCTGGGGCATCAGGCGTCCTCGATGACCCACCGATAGCCGTAGCCGGGGTAGTTCTCGATCGGATCGGCGCCGTCGTCGACCACGCGGAACTTCTTGCGCACGCGCTTGATGAGCGCACGGACGTTGCCGCGATACCCGTTGGGCCCCTGCCCCGCCACGAAGTCCTTGCCGCGGACCGCGTCGTAGATCTCGCGATAGGAGACGTCGGCGCCGCGACGCGTCGCGATCAGCTGCACGACGTAGAACTCCGACAGCGTCAGGTCGAGCCGCTGCCCGTTCCATGCCGCGCGGCAGGTCTCGGAGAACAGCTCGAGCGGCCCGATCGTCGTGACGCCCTTCTCGTCCGGCTCGGCGACCGTGATCGCGGACTTCGCCGCCGGGTCGAGCGCCAGCTGGAGGCGGCGGATCAGGATCGAGGGTTTGCGCGACTTGTCGACGAAGTCGACGGCGCCGCCCTCGAGCGCCCGCTCCTCGGTGACGTCGTCGCCCAGCGCGGTGAGGAAGACGACCGGCGATCCGATGCCCCGCGCGCGCAGGCGATCGAGAACCTGGAACCCGTCCATGCCCGGCATGCGCATGTCGAGCACGATCAGGTCGGCCGATTCGCCGCGCCCGAACCAGGCGAGGGCCGACGGCCCGCCGTCGAACTTCACGACGTCGAAGCCGCCGTCCTCGAGATTCATCGCGACGGAGTCGCGAACGCCCGCATCGTCGTCAATCAACGCGACGCGCGGCCGTGCGGGAGGGATCTCCGCGTCCTGCGAAGACCGGGGAGAGGCATCGCTGATCATCACTGGTCGAGTTCCTTATCTCGTAACTCAGGGCCCGGAACTGGCGGCTGACCAGGTCCAGGTAGAAGAAGACGTCGAGCGCGCACCCCGCCCCCTCGTAGCGCCAGACGCGTGCCGGCGACTCCTCGCGGCGGTGTGCCGGGTCGCCGAGCCACGCGGCAAGCGCATTCTCGGTGAGACCGACGACGCGCTCGGGCGCCACGGCGTCCGCAGGCGGCGGCTCGACCGGCACCTCGCGCTCGACGGCGCGCGCCGGCGCCGCCGCCACGATCGGCTCGCCCGTGATCGCATCGCCGGGCGCGGAGGCGTCCGCAGCGCCGCCGCGATCCACGGCGGGACGGCGCGAGGCGAGCCGGCTCAACCGCGGGGCCGGCGGCGGGGGGAGCGGCGCCTTGGCCAGCGCATCGACACCCGAGTTCGCCGATGCCGAAGCATCGTCGTCGAAGACGGACAGCAACTCGCAGCCGCCAAGCCCCAACGCCGCGGCAACCGCGACGACGCGCAGCGATCCCATCAGGTATCGATTCGAGAACCGCATGGACCGCACAACGTTACGTGGAAGCCTGGGAATGATTTTGACGCCGAAGCGAGACCGGAAGCAACGCGGTTGACCCCTCGTTAACCATTCCACCTCAAGTCCCTAGAGACCATCGTGGGAGTGGAGTCTTCGATCCGGCCACAGCCGCCAAGCCACGCTTTCATTCCAAACGCGCGACCGCAACTGATGTCGCCCCCGGCCCCAAAAAAGTCACGTCGCCCGCGCCCCTCAAGACCCGGCGATCCGCGTTGGCGATCAACCGCTTGAGCGCCGACGCCGGGCGCGGTGAGCGGCGACGGCGCGCCGATCCTACTAGCCGCGGCCGCGGTAACTCGGCACGCCCTGGTCGGGGATCCAGAGGCCACGCGGCGGCGCCCCGGTCTGGAAGAACACGTCGATCGGCATGCCGCCGCGCGGATACCAGTAGCCGCCGATCCGCAGCCAGACCGGCTCGAGCAGGCCGACGAGCCGCTCGGCGATCGTCACCGTGCAGGCCTCGTGGAAGGCGCCGTGGTTGCGGAAGCTCGAAAGGAAGAGCTTCAGCGACTTGGACTCCACCAGCCATCGCCGCGGCACGTAGTCGATCACGAGATGCGCGAAGTCGGGCTGGCCGGTGATCGGGCAGAGCGAGGTGAACTCCGGGGCGACGAAGCGCACGAGGTAGCGCCGGCGCGGATGCGGGTTGGGAACGCGCTCCAGCGTCGCCGCCTCGGGCGTCTCGGGTTGCCGGCTCGGCCGACCGAGCTGCCTGAGGCCGGCGTAGATCGAACCCGACTTAGCCATCGCTGCCCTCCTGGGATGCGGCTCCGGTGCGCGCGGCCGGGCTCGCCATGAACGCGTCGTGGAAGGCGGCGAAGCGCCCCTCGACGATGGCCGCGCGGAGCCCCGCCATGACGTCCTGGTAGTAGTGGAGATTGTGCTGCGTGAGCAGCATGGGCCCGAGCATCTCCTCGGCCCGGATCAGGTGGTGCAGATAGGCCCGGCTGAACCCGCGGCAGGTCGGGCATGCGCAGGCCGGATCGAGCGGCGTGTCGTCCTCGGCGAAGCGCGCATTGCGGAGGTTGAGCGGTCCTTCGCGCGTCCAGGCCTGGGCGGTGCGCCCGGAGCGCGTCGGCAGCACGCAGTCGAACATGTCGATGCCGCGCGCCACCGCGGCGACGATGTCCGCGGGCTTGCCCACGCCCATGAGGTAGCGCGGACGGTCGGCCGGCAGCGCCGGCGTCGTCGCCTCGAGCGTCGCGTTGCGCTCGTGCGCCGGCTCGCCCACGGCGAGGCCACCCACCGCGTAGCCGTGGAAGCCGATGCCGGCGAGCACCGCGACCGACTCGGCGCGCAGATCCGGATACACGCCGCCCTGCACGATGCCGAAGATCGCGTAGCCCGGGCGCTCGACGAAGGCGTCGCGCGAGCGCCGCGCCCAGCGCATCGACAGCCGCATCGATGTCGCGGCCTGGTCGCGCGTCGCGGGATAGGGCGTGCATTCGTCGAACGCCATGGTGATCGTCGCGTCGAGACGATGCTGGATCTCGATCGAGCGCTCCGGCGACAGCAGGTGCCGGCTGCCGTCGAGATGCGACTGGAACTCGACCCCCGCCTCGCTGAGCTTGCGCAGCGAGGCCAGCGACATGACCTGGTAGCCGCCGGAATCGGTGAGGATCGGCGCCGGCCAGTTCATGAAGCGGTGGAGCCCGCCCAGCCGCGCGACGCGCTCCGCACCGGGCCGCAGCATCAGGTGATAGGTGTTGCACAGCAGGATCTCGGCACCGGTCGCGCGCACGCCCTCGGGCGTCATCGCCTTGACCGTGGCAGCGGTGCCGACCGGCATGAAGGCCGGCGTCTCGATCGTGCCGTGCGCCGTTTCGATGCGGCCGCGACGCGCCATCCCGTCCGTCGCCAGGAGCTGGAATCCGAACGCGCTCATGCCGCCTCCGCGCGATGGATCAGGCAGGCGTCGCCGTAGGAGAAGAACCGATAGCCGGCCGCGATCGCGTGCGCATAGGCGCGGCGCATGCGCTCGAGGCCGGCGAAGGCGGCGACGAGGATGAACAGAGTCGACCTCGGCAGGTGGAAATTGGTCAGCAGCACGTCGACGACGCGGAAGCGGAAGCCCGGCCGGATGAAGAGGTCGAGCTCGCCCGCCCAGGGCGCGAGCGCGCCCTGCCCCGCGGCCACGCCTTCGAGCGTGCGCAGGCTCGTCGTGCCGACCGCGACGACGCGCCCGCCGCGCGCGCGCGTCTCGGCGATCGCGGCCACGGTGGCCGCGGGCAGCTCGGCCCATTCGGCATGCATGCGGTGGTCCGCGAGATTCTCGGTCTTCACCGGCAGGAACGTCCCCGCCCCGACATGCAGCGTCACCTGGGCGCGGCACACCCCGGCGGCATCGAGCGCGGCGAGCAGCGCCGGCGTGAAGTGCAGGCCGGCGGTGGGCGCCGCGACCGCGCCCTCGCGCGCGGCGAAGATCGTCTGGTAGTCGCGCTCGTCCGCCGCCTCCGCGGCGGGCCGCTTGATATAGGGCGGCAGCGGCATGCGCCCGTGCGCGGCCAGCGCCGCCATCAGCGCCTCGCCGGCGCGATCGAATCGCAGCGTCACCTCGCCGCCGTCGTGCTTGGCGCTCACGCGTGCGGCGAAGCCCGGGCCGAAGGCGACCTCGTCGCCGACCGCGAGCTTCTTCGCCGGCCGCGCGAAGCCGTCCCAGAGATCGGGGCCGCGCTGCTTGTGCAACGTGACGTCGACCCGCGCCGCGCCGCGCCGCCCGGCCAGCTGCGCCTTGATCACCCGCGTGTCGTTGCTGACAAGCAGGTCGCCGGGCCGCAGGCAGCCCGGCAGCTCGCGGACCAGGCGGTCGGCCAGACGGTCGCCGTCGATCTCGAGCAGGCGCGCGGCGTCGCGCGGGATCGCCGGATGCTGGGCGATCCGCTCGGGCGGCAGGGCGAAGTCGAAGTCGGACAGCGTCATGGCGCGGGGTTCTAGCGGAACCGCGCGGCGGTTTCTATCGACGGTAGCGACGCTGGACGAGGATGTTGGCGGTCGCAGTCAGGACGATCGTCGCCGTCATGAGCACGAAGGAGATCGCGGCGCCGAAGGGCCAGTTGTTCTGCTGGACGAACTGGTTGTAGACGAGCGGGCCCATCATCACGAAGCGCGGGCCGCCGAGCAGCACGGGCGTCGCATAGGCGTTCATGGCCAGGATGAACGTCAGGATGGTGCCGGCGAGCGTGCCCGGCAGGGCGAGCGGCCACAGCACGCGGCGGAACATCGCGGCCGGATTGGCGCCGAGGCTGAAGGCCGCCTCCTCGACCGCGCGATCGATGCCCTCGATCACGCTCTGCAGCGTCAGGACCATGAACGGAAGGTTCACCGCGATGATGCCGATGATCACCGCACCCTCCGTGTACATGATCTCGATCGGGGTCGAGATGACGCCGAACCCGAGCAGCGTCGCGTTCACCACGCCCTTGCTGCCGAACAGAGCCATCCATCCGGCCGCGCGCACCGCGTTGCCGACGAAGAGCGGTAGCACGACGAGCATGATCAGCCAGTTCTTCCACGTCGACTGCAGGCGGGCGAGCACGTAGGCGAGCGGGAAGCCGAGCAGCAGGCAGACGACCGTGCAGACCACCGCGACGCGGAACGTCCGCACCAGCACGCTCGTGTAGTACTCGTCGGCGAAGAAGCGCAGGTAGCTCTTGATCGTGACCGCATCGACCATCTGCTTGTACGGGCCGATGTCGTTGAGGCTGTAGCGGAACAGGATCGCGATCGGGATCAGCAGCCCGAGCGCCACGACGAGCGTCGCCGGCGTCACCAGCGACGCCGCCGTGATCCGTTGCGCGCGCGCCTCGCGGCGCTCGAGCGTGGAAATGGCCGCGGTCACCACTCTCCCCCTGGCTCGCGCTCACGCGCGAGCCTGTCCCCCTCATTCGACGGGAACGGGCATACCGCCCACCGTCCCCCTCCGATGAGGGGGACGGTTCGCGCGCAGCGCGAGCAGGGGGAGAGTCGTCGCAGGGTCAAGCCTTGAAGACCTTGTCCCACCATTCCTTCATCGCCGCGTCGTTCTTGGCGATGTAGCCGTAGTCGAGGTCGACCAGGCGCTTCTGCTCGTCCGGCGTGAAGCCGATGCGCTTGTTGAGGTCGGCGGCGACCTGCGCGTTGTCGACCGTGGCGTTGTATCCCATGTCGATCGCGAAGTTCTCCTGCGCCTGCTTCTCGAGCATGGCGTTGAGGAACGCATGGGCGCCGGCCTTGTTCGGCGCGTTCTTCGGGATGCAGAAGCCGGAGATGTAGAAGGGCACGCCCTCGGACGGCGCCGAGGACTCGACCGAGATGCCGGCGTTCTGCCACTGCACCACGCGCGCCTTCCACATGATGCCGGAGTGGATCTCCTCCGCCTTCAGCGCGGCGGCGAAGGCCTCGTTGGTCGGATACATGCGCGCACCGGCCTTCTTCGCGGCAAGCAGGACCTCCTTGCCCGGCTCGAAGTTCGACACCGAGCCGCCGTTGGCGAGCGCGGCCGCGAGCATCACGAACTGGTACTGGATGTCGATGAAGCCGAGCTTGTTGCCGTGCTTCGGGTCGAAGGCCTCCTTGAAGCTCTTCGGCTCGGCGACGAGCTTCGGATTGTAGACCGCGACCTTGGCCGAATAGATGTGGCCGATGCCGTAGGGGTACTTCATGGCCGGCAGGATGTGCGACGCGAGCGGGATCTGCGCGTAGTCGATCGGCGCGAGCAGGCCGGCGGCGTTCATCTCGAACATCTGCGCCGCGGACAGCGCCTGGATGTCGCTGGTGCCGCGCGGCAGCCGGCCCTCGGCCTGCATCTTCGCGCGACGCGGCGCGTCCGAGGCCTCGTCGTAGACGACCTCGACGCCCTTCGACTTCAGGAACGGCGCGTCGATGTTCTTCTGGATCAGGCGGCTGTAGTCGCCGCCCCAGGTGCCGACGACGACGCGGCCGCCCTGCTGCGCCGAGGCCGTGCCGCCGAGCGCGGCAGCACCGGTCAGTGCGGCGCCGCCAGCGAGCGCGTGGCGACGGGTCAAACGGATCTGAGTCATGAAGTCCTCCGTGGTGGTTCGTTGTTGGGATCTGAAGAGCTTTCCAGTCGTGCCGGCGATCATGCCGCCGGCGGCACGTCGCCGGCAAACACCCGGCCCGCGTCCGCCGGCCAGCCGACATGGACCCTGTCGCCGACCGCGGGGGCCTGGCCGTCCTGCCGGTTGGCGACCTGGACGATCACGCGATCGGACTCGGACAGCCGCACGCGCACGTCGAGCACGGGCCCCAGATAGGACACGAACTCGACGGTGCCGGTGACGTCGTTCGCGAGCCCGAGCGGCGCGCCCGCGAAGGCCAGCCGCTCCGGCCGCAGCGCCATCACGCCGGCGCCGGCAGGCGCATCGGCCGCGCAGCGCAGGCTCAGCCCGCCGGCGGTCGTGAACCGCCCGTCGCCGGTCGCGCGCCCCTCCAGGAACGTGCTGCGGCCGACGAAGCCCGCCACGAAGCGGTTGGCAGGCCGCTCGTAGAGGTCCTGCTGCGACCCGATCTGCTTCACCTCGCCGTCGGCCATCACCACGAGCCGGTCGGCGACGGTCAGCGCCTCCTCCTGGTCGTGTGTCACCATGATCGTGGTCAGGCCGAGCTGGCGCTGCAGCTCGCGGATCTCGACGCGCACCTCCTCGCGCAGCTTGGCGTCGAGGTTCGACAGCGGCTCGTCGAGGAGCAGCACGTCGGGCCGGATCGCGAGCGCCCGGGCGAGCGCGACGCGCTGCTGCTGCCCGCCCGAGAGCTGGCGCGGCAGGCGCTCGGCGAGGTGCTCGAGCCGCACGAGGCGCAGCGCCTCGACGACGCGGCCGGACAGCTCGGCCTTCGGGTACTTCCGCATCTCCAGGCCGAAGGCGACGTTTTGCGCGACCGTCAGGTGCGGGAACAGCGCGTAGCTCTGGAACACCAGGCCGCTGTTGCGCTTCCACGGCGGCAGCTCGGTCACGTCGCGCTCGCCGATGCGGATCGTCCCGCCGCTCGGCGTGATGAAGCCCGCGACCATGCGCAGCGTCGTCGTCTTGCCGCAACCCGACGGGCCGAGCAGGACCAGGAACTCGCCGTCGGCGATGTCGAGCGTGACGTCGCGCACGGCCTGGAAGTCGCCGTAGCGCTTGGACAGGTGGTCGAGCCGCAGCCGCGCCATCACACCACCCGCGCGAGCTTGACGTAGCGGTCGGTGATCAGCATCGCGGCCGCGATCAGCGCGATCTGCATCACCGATACCGCCGCGACCGTGGGATCGAGGCGCCATTCCAGGTACTGCAGGATCGCGATCGGCAGCGTGGTGGTGCCGGGCGCGAGCAGGAACAGGCTCATCTCGAGATTGCCGAACGAGGTGACGAAGCCGAACAGGCCGCCGGCGACGATGCCCGGCCGGATCGCCGGCAGCGTGACGCGGAAGAAGGCGGTCCAGGGATTGGCCCCGAGGTTCATCGCCGCCTCCTCGATCGCGCGATCGAACCCCGCCAGGCTCGCGGTCACCAGGCGCACGACCCAGGGGATCACGATCAGCGTGTGGCCCCCGATCAGGCCCGGAACGGAGCCGAGGATCGGCCACTCCGTGGCGATCTCGGCCTCGACCTGGAATACGTACAGCGAGGTGCCGAGCACGACGCCGGGCACGATCAGCGGCATCAGCAGCAGCTGGTTGACCGCCGCGCGGCCGGCGAAGCCGCGCCGCGCGATCGCCAGCGCCGCCGGCGTGCCGAGCAGCAGGCCCAGCAGCGTCGCGGCGATGCCGACCTGCAGGCTGACGCGGAAGCCGCTGACGAACTTGTCCTGCGCCAGCGCCCAGCCGAACCAGCGCAACGTGTAGCCCTCGGGCGGGAAGGTCGGGATCTCCTGGCTCCAGAACGCCAGCCACGTCACCGACGCCAGCGGCGTCAGGATGTACGCCATCGCGAGCGTCGCGACGGCGTTGAGCGCCCACCGGCCGAGGCGTCGCGTGTCGGTCAGCGCCGTCACGGGGTCAGGTCAGCCGGTTCTTGTGGAACTTGCCGCCCTTCATGATCGCGGAGAGGTGCTTCCCCTGCTCCTGGAACAAGCCGAGATTCTTCACCGGATTGCCGTCGACCACGAGCAGGTCGGCGAAGGCGCCCGGCTCGACCACGCCGAGCTTGCCCTCGGTGCGGGTGATCTCCGCCCCGACCAGCGTCGCCTGGCGGATGATCTCGATCGGCGACAGCACCTCGCTGCGCAGCAGGAACTCGCGGCTCTGATCGACCATCAGCTGGCCCAGCAGGTCGCTGCCGTACCCGACCTTGACCCCGGCGCGCTTGCAGATCTCCAGCGACTTCAGCCCGCCGTCGATGACCATGTCGTTCTTGGCGAGCATGTCGGCGCTCATGCCGAACTCCCGCGCCCGCTCCTTCATCGCGTAGTAGGCGACGAGGTTGGCGACCATGTAGGCGCCCTTCTTCCTCATCAGCTTCGCTGACGGCTCGTCGATGAGATTGCCGTGCTCGATCGTGCGCACGCCCTGGCCGACGGCGCGCTGGATCGCCTCGGGCGTGTAGGCATGGGCCTGGGCGTACTTGCCGAAGGCCTCGGCCTCCTCGACCGCGGCGGCGATCTCGGCGAGCGAGTACTGCTTGGAATCGAGCGGGTCGTAGGGCGACGCCACGCCGCCCGAAACCATGATCTTGATCTGGTCGGCGCCCAGGCGGATCTGCTCGCGCGCCGCCTTGCGCACGGCGTCCGCGCCGTCGGCGATCTCCATGCAGTACGCCATGGCGTTGCAGCACTTGCAGGCCGCGCCCGTGTCGGTGCGCCGGCGCGAATCGCTGTGACCGCTGGTCGGCCCGATGGCGCGGCCGGCGATGAACAGGCGCGGCCCCGGGATCAGGCCGCTGTCGAGGGCGATCTTCATGCCCCAGTCGGCGCCACCCGTGTCGCGCACCGTCGTGAAGCCGCGATCGAGCATGCCGCGACAGATGTCCGCCGAGCGCGCCGTCATCAGCGTCAGCGGGATCTCCTCGAGGCGGCGGATGTAGACCTCGGAGAGGAAGACGTGCACGTGGCTGTCGATCAGCCCCGGCATCAGCACCTTGCGGCCGCAGTCGATCGCCGCGGCTTTCGGCGCCTTGATCGGCTTGGCCGAGACCTCGCGGATCGTCTCGCCCTCGACGAGCACCTCGTAGCCGCCGCGCGGACCGTCCCAGCGCGGGTCGAGAAGCTCGAGATTCTTGAACAGCAGCTGCGTCATCGCCTCTCCCTCGGGGCGACGGCGCCGCGGCGCCCGCCCCGTCAATCGGGCGGCGAGACTACGCTGCGCTGCGAAGGTCCCGCAACGCGGGACGTCGGCGCGGGTCAGCGCGGCGCGCCGGAATCCACCTTGTCGCGCGCGCCGTCCAGCAGCTTCTGCACCTTGTCCGCGAGTTTGCGCTCGATGACGCGGGCCAGGACCGGCGTGACGACGTCGGGCAGTTCCTTGTCGTCGAATACGCTGCGCAGCAGGTGGGCCGCGACCAGCCGGGCGCGCTTTCGCACCGGCGCCTCGACTTCGCGGAAGCCCCCGAACGCGCCGCGCGGCCAGGCCGGCAGGGTCTCGTCGTTGGCGCAGTCGCCGACCAGCGGCACGAGGCGCACATGGTCGGGCGCCCGCTGGCTGCGGTAGCGGGGATCTGCCGTCCGCGCGTCGCCGGCGAAGAGCGGATTGCCGGCCGGCAGGGTCAGGACCTCGCGCAGGAAGGCCTGGCAGTTGGCGCGGCCGAGCAGGAAGTCGTGGTGGCGATAGGCCGGGCAGAAGAACCCGATGAAGCCGCCGAGCCCGCCCGTCGCCAGTGCCGCCTCGCCTTTGGCGTCGGCGCGCCGCGGCGCGACCAGATAGCGGCTGTAGACGTTGCCGGACTCCGCGAGCGCGATCTCGCCGGGCTTGAAGCGTCCCTGCGCCGTCATCGCGGCGACCATCGCCGGGATGATCCCGCCGAGCCCGCCGAGATCGGCCTTGCCCAGAGGCACCGGGTCGGCGAAGGGATCGACCATGATCACGGCGCGGCGCGCCTCGGCGCCGCCGCGCGGGTTGCTGCCGCCGAATCCGGCCAGCGCGTCGTGCGCCAGCTCGAAGGGTTCGTTGTTGAACAGGCCGCCGTCGACCGAGGTGAACGCGTAGGGATCCTCGACCTGTCGCCAGTCCGGCTTGGCGAAGACGACGTTGCCGTCCGCGTCGAAGCGCGGGAATCGCGTCGCGTAGCTCGCCTGGTCGCGCGCGATGAAGCGCGCCTCCAGCGCGCCGGGGAACGCGCCGGTCGCCAGCGCGCCGCGGCGCAGGTCCGTCCAGGCGGGCGCCGCGCGATCCTCCGACAGCGCGAGCGCGCCGGGCGGCAGCGCATCGCCCGCGACCTTGCCGCGCGCCGATGCGCCGAACGCGATCCAATCGGCATGCACGGTCATCGGATGCGTGAACCCGGTCTCGCCCTCGAAGGTGACGGGCAGTCGCACGCCGCGCAGGTTGGCGAGCGTGAGCTTCACCAGGAACGGATCCGCGAGCCAGCCGCGGATCGCGGGATCGGCCGGGCCCTCGCCGGCGAAATCGACCACGCTCTGGGCGAGGCGATCGAGGCAGCCCGCATTGAGGAGCGAGCGCAGCTCGGGCCGTAGCCCTTCGAGGTCGTCGACGGCCAGCAGTTCCCGGATGTCGAGGCCGCTGACCCAGACCCGGTAGAACGGGCTGGTCTTGAGATCCCGGTTGCGCGTCGGCGCCGCCGGGGTGAAGCGCCGCGACGCCGCCGACGCGATGATCGCGCCGTTCATGCCGCCGGCCGAGGCCCCGGTGACGACGCGCAGGACGACGTTGTGGCGCGGCACGTCGTCGCCGCGCAGCTTGGCGGCCTGCCAGGCGTCCATCGCCTCGAACAGGAAGTCGAGGACGCCGGCGGTGTACGAGCCGGCCGAGACGGCGCCGGCGAGGCACAGGCCGATCTCGAACGTGCGCTCGGGCAGCGCGCGATCGCGGCCGTACCAGGTATGCCAGCGTCTTGTCTCGTCGCTCATCGTCCGGACTCCATCCCTGCCCCGCACCCTGCGAGGTCTAGCGACCGGCCGCACGGATACCGTGTGAACCCGATCACCTCCGGCCGGCGGCGGCCCACTCGTCGCGCACGTCGGCATCCTCTTCGCGCGGCGCCCGCTCGCCGCAAAGCCGGGCAAATGCCGCCGGATCCAGCAGCAACCCGAGCGCCCACACCGCCATCGCGCGCACGATCGGCGCCGGATCGTCGAGCAGCGGCCGGATGCGCGGCACGAGCGTCGGGTCGCCGGCATTGCCGGCGGCGATCAGCACATTGCGCAGGAAGCGGTCGCGCCCGGTCCGCTTGATCGGCGTTCCGGCGAACAGGGCGCGGAACGCCGCCTCGTCGAGTTCGAGCAGCGTCGCGAGCGCCAGCGACGACAGGGCCTCGCGCGCCGCGAGCCGGCTGTCGCGCGCCGACTGCGCGAACTTGTTCCACGGGCAGACCGCCAGGCAGTCGTCGCAGCCGAACACGCGATTGCCGATCGCACGGCGGTAGGCCGCAGGAATGTGGCCCTTGTGCTCGATGGTGAGGTAGGCGATGCAGCGCCGCGCATCGAGCTGATAGGGCGCGGGGAATGCGCGCGTCGGGCAGATGTCGAGGCAGCGCGTGCAGACGCCGCAACGGTCCGCATGCGCGAGCGCCGGCGCCAGCGTCAGCGTGGTGAAGACCGAGCCCAGGAACAGCCACGAGCCGAATTGCTGCGAGACCAGGTTCGTGTGCTTGCCCTGCCAGCCGAGGCCCGCGGCCGCCGCCAGCGGCTTCTCCATCACCGGCGCCGTATCGACGAACACCTTCACCGCGCCGCCGAGCGCGTCCACCATCCAGCGCGCGAGCGCCTTCAGCCGGGACTTGACGACGTCGTGGTAGTCGCGGCGCACGGCGTAGGTGGCGAGGGCGGCGCGATCGCGCATCGCCAGCGCCGCCAGCGGATCGGTGTCCGGCGCGTGGTTCACGCCCAGCATCACGATGCTGCGCGCGGCCGGCCACAGAACGCGCGGATCGCCGCGCCGGTCGGCATGCGTCGCCATCCAGTCCATCGTGCCGTGCCGGCCCTCGGCGAGGAAGTCCTCGAGCCGCGCCCGGGTCGGCGCGGCAAGCCCGGCCCCGGTGATGCCGACCGCGTCGAAGCCGAGCGCCAGCGCCTGGGCGCGGACCGCCGCGGCCATGTCCGGCACGGCGACGACAGGCGGGGCCGGCGCATGCGCCGCGGTCGCGTTCTCCTTCTTGCGCATGGACCGACGATCCCCCGCGCCGCGACGGATGTCGAGACGGGCGATGAGCCGCCGTCGACCGCGACGTCGGCAGCGGATCCAATGGCGATTGATCGCCGCGCGGGGCCGCGCCTAGGCTGGCCGCCATGGGCGACGCGATCCAATTCGTGCTCGACGGGCGGCTTCGCACCATCCGCGGCCTCGACCCGAACACGACGGTCCTGGAGTGGCTCCGCGGCCCCGAGCGCCGCAGCGGCACCAAGGAGGGCTGCGCTGAGGGCGACTGCGGGGCGTGCACCGTCGCCGTCGCCGAAACCGACGGTGCGGGCACGACGCACTGGCGCGCCGTCAACGCCTGTATCCAGCCGATCGCCACGCTGCACGGCCGATGGCTCGCCACCGTCGAGAGCCTCTGCGGCTCCGACGACGCGCTGCATCCCGTGCAGCAGGCGATGGTCGAGACGCACGCCTCGCAATGCGGGTACTGCACGCCGGGCTTCGTGATGAGCCTGTTCGCGCTGCGCCACGACCCCGCGCCGGCAACCGCGGAGGCGACGCTGCGCGCGCTGGCGGGAAATCTTTGCCGCTGCACCGGCTACCGGCCGATCCTCGCGGCCGCCGGGCGCATGCGCGAGACCGCGCCGGGGCCGGATCGCTTCGACGCCGAGGTCCCCGCCGTCGCCGCGCTGCTCGCCGCGTCATGCGGAGACGCGGAGCTCGGCTACGACGCCGACGGCCGGCGCTGGCATGCGCCGCGCACGCTCGCCGCCCTCGATCGCGTCCTCGCCGCGCGGCCTACGGCCACACTCGTCGCCGGCGCCACCGATCTCGGCCTCGAGATCACCAAGCGCCATCGCCGCTTCGACGATCTGGTATTCCTCGGCGGCGTCGACGAGCTGCGCGGCGTTCGGCGCGGCGCGGGCGCGCTGGACCTCGGCGCCGCGGTGACCTGGGCCGACGCGCATGCGCCGCTGGCCGCGGCCTGGCCGACGCTCGACGAGTTCGTCGCGCGCTTCGCCGGCCTGCAGATCCGCAATGTCGCGACGCTGGGCGGCAACATCGCCAATGCCTCGCCGATCGGCGACGGCTCGCCGCTGTTCCTGGCGCTCGATGCGACACTGCTGCTCCGACGCGACGGCGTGCAGCGGGCGCTGCCGCTGCGCGAGTTTTTCCTGGGTTACCGGCGCACGGCGCTGCAGCCGGGCGAGATCGTCGAGCGCATCGTCGTCCCGCTCCCGACGCCGTCGACCCGCTTCGCCGCCTGGAAGGTGGCGAAGCGCTACGACTCCGACATCTCCGCCGTCTGCGGCTGCTTCCGCGTCGAGCTGGACGCCCGGGGCAGGATCGCCGAAGCGGCGATCGCGTTCGGCGGCATGGCCGCGGTGCCCCTGCGCGTGCCGGACGCGGAGGCCGCCGTCGTCGGCCGGGACCTCGACGACGCGACGGCCGAGGCCGGCGCCCGCGCGATCGCTTCGGTGCTGGCGCCGATCGACGACCTGCGCGCCAGCGCCGGCTATCGCCGGGACGTCGCCGGCGCGCTGTGGCGCCGCGCCGTCGCCGCCTTCGCGACGGGCAAGGCCGCGCGTCATGGCTGAGGGCGTGCCGATGATCGGCGCCGCGCTGGCCCACGACAGCGCCCGCAGGCACGTCACCGGCGAGGCGCTCTATGTCGACGACCTGCCCGAGCCGCCGGGCCTGCTGCACACCGTGCTCGTTCTGTCGACCGAGGCGCATGCGGCGATCACGCGCATCGATGTCGACGCCGCGCGCGCCCTGCTCGGCGGCGACGGCGCGATCGTCACGGCCGCGGACATCCCCGGACGCAACGATGTCGGTCCGATCTCCGGTCCCGAGCCGATCCTCGCCGAGGGCGTCGTCGAGTATGTCGGCCAGCCGGTCGTCGCCGTCGCCGCGTCGAGCCGGCGGGCCGCGCGCGACGCCGCCGCGCGCGTGCGCATCGCCTACGATCCCCGCGAGGCCGTGCTCGACATCGCCGCCGCCATGGCCGCCGGGCGCTTCGTTTGCCCGCCGCACACGATGCGGCGCGGCGACGCGGCCGCCGCGCTCGCCCGCGCGCCGCGTCGGCTGGCGGGCATGCTGCGCATCGGCAGCCAGGATCACTTCTATCTCGAGGGCCAGGTCGCGCTCGCGATCCCGCAGGAAGGCGGCGCGATGCTGATCCTCGCCTCCTCGCAGCATCCGAGCGAGGTGCAGAAGATGGTGGCCCGCGTGCTCGGCGTGGATCAGGCCGCCGTCACGACGGAGGTGCGCCGCATGGGCGGCGGCTTCGGCGGCAAGGAGACCCAGCCCGCCATCTTCGCGGCGATCGCCGCGGTGATCGCGCGGCGCACCCGGCGGCCGGTGAAGCTGCGGCTCGACCGCGACGACGACATGATGATCACCGGCAAGCGCCACGATTTCGAAGCGCGCTGGCAGGCCGGCTTCGACGACGAGGGCCGGCTCCTTGCCGTCGAGATGGACCTTGCGGCGCGCGCGGGCCATGTCGCCGACCTGTCGCCGGCGATCGTCGACCGCGCGATGTTCCACGCGCTCAACGCCTATGCCGTACCCGACGCCCGCGTCACAGGCTTCGCCTGCCGGACCCACACGCAGTCGAACACCGCCTTCCGCGGCTTCGGCGGGCCTCAGGGCATGCTCGCAGCCGAGGCGATGATCGACGCGATCGCGCGGTCGCTCGACGCCGATCCGGTCGCGATCCGGCGACGCAACTACGTCGTGCCGGGCCGCGACGCGACACATTACGGCCAGATGGTCGAGGACTTCGTCCTGCCGCGGATCACCGACGAGCTGCTGGCGACGTCCGACTACGCCGCGCGGCGCGCGGCCATCGACGCCGCGAACCGGCGCGGCGGGCCGACGCGCCGCGGGCTCGCCTTCGCGCCGGTGATGTTCGGGATCTCGTTCACCGCCACGGCGTACAACCAGGCCGGCGCGCTGGTTCACGTCTACACCGACGGCACGGTGCAGCTGAACCACGGCGGCACCGAGATGGGCCAGGGCCTGTTCCAGAAGGTTGCACAGATCGTCGCCGCCGCCTTCGGCATCGACGTCGCCCGGGTACGCCTGACCGCGACGAACACGGGCAAGGTGCCGAACACCTCCGCCACGGCGGCGTCCTCGGGCACCGATCTCAACGGCGCCGCGGCCGCGGATGCGTGCCGCCAGATCAAGGAGCGGCTCGCCGAGTTCGCCGCGCGGCGGCACGGCGGCGCGCCCGACGCCATCCGCTTCGAGGACGGCGCGATTGCCGGGGACGGCTGGTCGCTGCCCTTCGCGCAGCTCGTGACGCAGGCCTACGGCGCGCGCGTCCAGCTCTGGGCCGCCGGCTTCTACGCCACGCCCAAGATCCACTACGACCGCGCCACCGCGACCGGGCGGCCGTTCTTCTACTTCGCCTGCGGCGCCGCCGTGTGCGAGGCGGAGATCGACGTCGCGACGGGCGAGAGCCGCATCCTGCGTGCCGACCTGCTGCACGACGTCGGGCGTTCGATCAACCCGGCCCTCGATCTCGGGCAGGTGGAGGGCGGCTTCATCCAGGGCCTGGGCTGGCTGACCTGCGAGGAGATCGTCTTCGATCGCGACGGCCGCCTGCGCACCCACGCGCCGTCGACCTACAAGATCCCGACCGCGCGCGACCTGCCGCCCGACTTCCGCGTGCGGCTGCTCGAGAGCAGCGCCAATGCCGAGGCCACGATCCACCGCTCCAAGGCCGTGGGCGAGCCGCCGCTGATGCTCGCAAACGCCGCCTGGCTCGCGATCAAGGATGCGGCGCGCGCGGCGTCGGCGCGCGCGGAGGTCGAGCTCGACGCGCCGGCGACGCCCGAAGCGATCCTGCGCGCGATCCGCGGATGACGGCGATGGACGCGAGGGCGTTGCGGCCGGCCGCGACGACGACGACCGCGGCACGACACGCGTGGCGCCTCGCTTGCGAACCCGGCTCGACGGGCCGCCTGCCGTGAGCGATCCGTCCCCGCCGCCCGCCCAGCTCGACTGGCTCGAGGCGCTCGGTGCGGCGCGCGCCGCCGGCGAGTCCTGCGTGCTGGTGACCGTCGCCGAGGCAAAGGGCTCGAGCCCGCGCGAGTCGGGCGCGAAGATGCTGGTGCGCGCCGACGGGCGATTCGCCGGCTCGATCGGCGGCGGCCATCTCGAGCATCAGGCGCTCGCGCGCGCCGCCGCGCTGATCGCGGCCGGCGACCCGGCGCCGCGGCTGGAGCCGCTCGCGCTCGGCGCACAGCTCGGCCAGTGCTGCGGCGGCCGCGTCACCCTGCTCTACGAAGTCTTCGTCGCGGCGGGCCGGGTGCTGGCGCTGTTCGGCGCCGGACATGTCGGCAAGGAGGTCGTCGCGGTGCTCGAGGGCTTGCCGCTGCGGATCCGCTGGATCGACTCGCGCGCCGACCAGTTCCCGGCCGCAGCGCGCCCCGGCGTCGAGACGCTGGTCGCCCCCCATCCCGCCGACGAGGTCAGGGACCTGCCCGCGGGCGCGCTCCTCGTCGCGATGACGCACAGCCACGACCTCGACCTCGCCATCGCGGAGCAGGCGCTGCGCCGGGGCGATCTCGCCTATGTGGGCGTCATCGGCTCGGCGACCAAGGCCGCTCGTTTCCGCGCGCGGCTCGCCGCGAAGGGGATCGACGCGGGCGCGCTGCATTGTCCGATCGGCGTGCCGGGGCTGAAGGCCAAGCACCCCCGCGCCGTTGCCGTCGCGCTGGCGGCGGAGCTGCTACCGCTTCTCGGACCGATCTGATAACTGCCAAGCGAAGCGTCCGACTCACGCTCGCGACCGGGCGACGGGCGATCCGGAGCCGCGACGCGCCCGGGTCGATCGTGCACCGATCCGGCCATGCCACCGGTCCGGGCGTTCCGATGTCGATGCGCAGACCACGACGGAGCCCAAGCGGCCATGGCCGGTTTCATCCTCGTCCACAGCATCCTCCTGGTCGGCCTCGCGGCGATCGCGACCGCGGTCGCTTGGGCGATGGCGCGCTGGCGGCCGCTGATGGATCAGCCCAACGACCGCTCCTCCCACGCGCTGCCCACGCCGCGCGGCGGCGGGCTCGGCATCGTCGCCGCGGCGGTGTTCGGTTGGATCCTGTTCTGGAATGCGGGCTTCGCATCGCGACCGGTCGCCGGCGCCGAGATCGGCCTGCTCGTCGGCGCGCTGATCGTCGCGGCCGCGGGGCTCGCCGACGACCGCCGCGCGCAGCCCGCGCGGCTGAAGTTCGGCGCGCAGGCCCTCGCGGCGAGCGTCGCGATCGCGCTCGGGCTCGATCTCGCGCATTTGCACGTGCCGCTGCTCGGTCCGATCGCGCTCGGCCCGGCCGGCCCGGTGCTGGCGTTCGTCTGGCTGGTGGGACTCACCAACGCCTTCAATTTCATGGACGGGCTCGACGGGCTCGCGGCGACGACCGCGACGATCGCGGCGATCGGGCTGGCGCTGGCCGCGCATGTCCTCGGCGACGGCCCGACGGCCGCGCTCGCGTGGTCGCTCGCGGCGGCAAGCGCGGGCTTCCTCGTGCTCAACCGGCCGCCGGCGCGCATCTTCATGGGCGATGTCGGCAGCCAGTTCCTCGGCTTCGCCTTCGCCGGCATCGGTCTGCTGCTCGCGCGCCGCGGCGCACCGGGGGTCGGAGCCCTGATCGTGCCGCTGCTCCTGCTCCACTTCCTGTTCGACACGATCGTCACGGCGATCGCGCGCGCACGGCGCGGCGCCCCGCTGTGGCAGGCGCATCGCGAGCACCTCTACCAGCGCCTCAACCGCAGCGGCCTCGACCATGGCGGCGTCACGCTGTGGCTCGGCGTCATGGCGCTGCTGCAGGTCGTCTTCGCCCTGGGCATGGTCGCCGTGCTGCCGCACGCGCCATGGCTCGCCTTCGTGCCGGCGCTGTGGCTGCAGCTCGTCCATGCCTGGGTCGTCGCCCGGCGCGAGCGGGCGGCGACCTGACCGTCCGGCGCCGCCCGGTCAGACCGACAGCGGCGGCTCCGGCAGCGGCGCGACGCGCTCGATCGCCGCGCAGAGAGCGAGCACGCCCTCCTCGTTCCAGCGCGGGCCGACGACCTGCAAGCCGACCGGCAGGCCGGAGCGGTCGAGCCCGGCGGGCACCGACGCCACGGGCAGTCCCGTCAGCGACAGGCAGAAGGTCGGCGCGGCCCAGTCGATGTAGCTCTCCATCTTCCGGCCGGCGATCGTCTCGGGATAGTTCTGCTCGACCGGGAACGGCGGCACCGGCGCGCAGGGCGTGAGCAGCCGGTCGTAGCGTTCGAAGAGCGCCACCATGCGCATCAGGATCTCGGTGCGGCCGCGTTCGCCGAGCGCGACGTCGCGCGGGCTCTGCGCAAGGGCGAAACGCAGATTGCCCGCGTAGTTGGCGCCGAGGCGATCGACCTTGTCGAGCATGTCGAGGCCGCCGTTGAGGACGAATTGTCCGCGCAGCTGCGCGAAGGCCTTGCGGCCGATCGAGAGGTCGAGATCGATCTCCTCGACCACGCAGCCGAGATCGCGCAGGCGCAAGGCGGCCTCGCGGCAGACGCGCTCGACCTCGGGATCGACGCCGATTCGCGCGATGTCCGGGCAATAGGCGACGCGCAGGCCTTGCCGCACCGCGCCGGTCGCGGCGGCGACGAAATCGCGGCCCGCGACCGGCACCAGATGCGGCTCGCGCGGATCCGGGCCGGCGACCGCCTGGAGCATCAGCGCCAGATCCGCGGTGCGCCGCGCCATGGGGCCGTCGACGCTCAGGGGATTCCAGGGCTGCGCGTTGGGCACCATGGGCACGAGGCCGGCCGAGGGGCGCAGCCCGACGGTGCCGCAGAACGCCGCGGGCAGGCGCAGGCTGCCGCCGAGGTCCGAGCCCGTGGCAAGCGCGAACATGCCGGCGACCAGACCGGCCGCGCCGCCGCCCGTCGAGCCCGCCGCCGACAGCGCCGTGTTCCAAGGATTGCGGGTCGCGCCGAACACCGCGTTCACCGTGTTCGCGCCGTAGGCGAACTCGGGCACGTTGGTCTTGCCGATGAGGATCGCGTCGGCCGCGCGCGCACGCTCGACGATCAGCGCGTCGTCGTCGGGGACGTGGTCCTTCATCAGCGGCGAGCCGTAGGTCGTGCGCACGCCCTTGGTCGGATGGGTGTCCTTGATCCCCACCGGCACGCCGGCGAGCAGGCCGACCGGCGCCCCCTGCGCGAGCCGCGCCTCGAGCGCCTGCGCCTGCGCCAGCGCGTCGTCGGTCATCGCCGTGACGACCGCATTGAGCTTCGGGTTGTGGAGCGCGATCGCGGCGAGATGGGCCTGGACCACGGCTGTGGGCGCGATCTCGCGGGCCGCGACACGGCGCGAAATCTCGAGAGCGGGGAGACGGGTGAGCGACAGGTCGGACATGGTCTCTCGTCGGTGGCGGAGGGACTCGGGGCGCCGGCGTCGGCGCGGCGGGCAGCGCCGCTACCATGCGCGGCGCGGCCCTGTCACCCCGCTCGCGACCAAGCCGGTTCCGGCGGGGAACGTTGACGGGTAGTGTCCGGCCGTCGCCCCCCGCGCGAGGCCGCCATGCCCGACACTTCTCCCGTTCCCGCTCCCCGTGCCGCCAAGGGCAGCGGGACGATGCACGCGACGGTGTGCCCGCACGACTGCCCCTCGGTCTGTGCGCTCGAGGTCGAGAAGCTCGACGAGGGGACCATCGGTCGCGTCGTCGGCGCCGAGGCCAACAGCTACACGGCCGGCGTGGTGTGCGCGAAGGTCGCGCGCTACGCCGAGCGCATCCACCATCCCGACCGCCTGATGCATCCGCTGCGCCGCGTCGGCGCGAAGGGCGGCGGCCGCCACGAGCGCATCTCCTGGACGGCGGCGCTCGACGAGATCGCGGAGCGCTTCACCCGCGCGGCCCAGGCGCACGGCAGCGAGACGGTCTGGCCGTACTTCTTCGCCGGCACGATGGGGCTGGTGCAGCGCGACGGCATCAACCGCCTGCGCCACGCGATGAAGTACTCGGGCATGGACAAGACCATCTGCACCTGGATCGTCCAGGCGGGATGGATGGCCGGCGCCGGCCGGCAATGGGGCGTCGATGCGCGCGAGATCGCCGACAGCGACCTGGTGATCATGTGGGGCGGCAATCCCGTCTCGACGCAGGTCAACCTGATGACCCACGTGTCGCGGGCGCGCAAGGAGCGCGGCAGCCGCTTCATCGTGATCGATCCCTACCGCACCCCGACGGCCCAGGTCGCCGACCAGCACATCATGCTGCGTCCCGGCACCGACGGCGCCCTCGCCTGCGCGGTGATGCACGTGATGTTCAAGGAGGGATTCGCCGACCGCGCCTATCTCGACCGCTACACCGACGACCCTGCCGGGCTCGAGCGCCATCTCGCGACGCGCACCCCGCAATGGGCGGCGGCGATCACCGGCCTGTCGGCCGAGGAGATCGTCGGCTTCGCGCGCGAGTACGGGCGCACGGCCAAGGCCTTCATCCGCGTCGGCTACGGCTTCTCGCGCTCGCGCAACGGCGCGGCGAACGTGCATGCGGTCAGCTGCCTGCCGGCCGTCGGCGGCAAATGGCGCCACCGCGGCGGCGGCGCGCTGTGGAACTTCGGCCAGACCTATCGCTGGGACAAGACGATGATCGAGGGGCTCGACATGCGCGACCCCGCGATCCGCGTCTTCGACATGTCGCGCCTCGGCGCGATCCTGACCGGCGACCCCACGGACTTGCGCGGCGGCCCGCCGGTGACGGCGATGCTGATCCAGAACGTCAACCCGATGAACGTCTGCCCCGATCTCAACAAGGTCCGCCGCGGCTTCCTGCGCGACGACCTCTTCGTCGCGGTGCACGAGCAGTTCATGACCGACACCGCGGCGATCGCGGACATCGTCCTGCCGGCGACGATGTTCCTGGAGCACGACGACATCTACCAGGCCGGCGGCCATCCGCACATCCAGATCGGCCGCAAGATCATGGACGCTCCCGGCGAATGCCGCTCGAACCACTTCGTGATCTGCGAGCTCGCCAGGCGGTTGGGCGCCGCGCATCCCGGCTTCGCGATGACCGAGATGGAAATCATCGACTGGACCCTGGCGAAGTCCGGCTGGCCCGATGCCGCGACGATCACCGCGCAGCGTTGGCACGATGCCGCGCCGGATTTCGAGTCCGCGCATTTCCTGAACGGCTTCGGCCACGCCGATGGGCGATTCCGCTTCCGCCCCGACTGGAAGGCGCTCGGGCCCTACGGCGAGCGGATGCCGCAATGGCCGGACTTCCACGCGATCATCGAGCAGCCGACCGCCGAGCATCCGTTCCGCCTCGTCGCCGCGCCGGCACGCAGCTTCCTCAACACCTCGTTCACCGAGACCCCGGGCTCGCTCAAGCGCGAGCGGCGACCGACGGCGATGATCCATCCGGCGGACGCGGCGGAGCTCGGGATCGCCGACGGCGATGCGGTGACGCTCGGCAACCATCGCGGCGCGGTCGCGGTGCACGCGACGCTCTTCGACGGCGTGCAGCGCAAGGTCGTCGTCGTGGAGAGCATCTGGCCGAACCGCCACTTCCCCGGCGGCCTCGGCATCAACGCGCTGATCGGCGACGATCCCGCGCCGCCCAACGGCGGCGCGGTGTTCCACGACACGCATGTGTGGGTGCGGTCCGCCTGAGCCGCGCGACGGGCCCGCGAGCGCCGCTTCCACGCCTGCGGGCTTTGCTCTAAAGACGCGACGATCCCGCAATCGAAGGCCCCGCCATGACCGACACTGTCGCGCATCTCAAGCTCACCCTCGCCGGAGCGCAGCGAATCCTTGCCGCCGCGCAGGCCCGCGCGCAGGCGATGGGCGTGCCGCAGAACATCGTCGTCACCGACGACGGCGGCCACATGCTGGCGATGGCGCGCATGGACGGCGCCAAGCCGCTGTCGGTGATGTCCGCCTTCGCCAAGGCGAAGACCGCCGCCTCGGCGCGCGCGCCGACCGGCGGCGCCGCGGCCGATGTCGAGCTCAAGCTCGCACTGGCGCAGGACCTGCACTACACGAACCTGCGCGGCGGCCTGCCGATCATCGTCGACGGCAAGTGCATCGGCGCGATCGGCGTCGGATCCGGGACCGGCGACCAGGACGTGGAGGTCGCCAAGGCCGGGCTCGCCGCGCTGGCGGGCGCCTCGATACCCTGACCCGTCCCGCCGGCGCCTATCGCGCCGCGGCGGCCGGCGGCGGCTCGAGGCCGTAGAGACGGCGCGCATTCGCCTCGAACAGCGCCGCCGGCGGCAGCGCCAGCCGACGTGCGAGGTTCCGCGCGATGTCGAGCCAGCGCGCATAGCCGCCGACGAGATCGCACACCGGCCAGTTGCTCGCGAAGACGAGACGGGCCGGGCCGAAGCTTGCGGCGAGGTGGCCGGCATACCGCAGCAGCGCTGCCTCGCCATCCCCCGGCTGCGACTCCTCGAGCAGACCCGAGAATTTGCACAGCGCGCCGGTGTCGCGGGCGAGCCGCGCGATCGCGTCGGCCCAGGGCTCCCACCGGCGCTCGGCGATCGGCGGCCCGCCGCCGTGATCGACGACGGCACGAAGCCCGGGGACCGCGCCGAGGGCCCGCCGGCAGGCCTCGAGATGCGGCTCGCGCGCGATCAGGTCGAGGGACAGGCCGCGCGACGCCAGGCTGCGCAGCCCGGCGAGTGCGGCGGGCCGCTCGATCCACGCAGGATCGTCGAGCCGGTGCAGCATCACGCGCACGCCGCGGAACCGCGCGTCGCGCTGCAGCTCGTCGAGATCGCGCCCGGCATCCGGGTGCTCGAGGTCGACCCAACCGACGACGCCGGCGATCCACGGCAGATCGCGCGTCAGCGCCAGCTGGAAGCGCGTCTCGTCGATCGACGGCGCGGACTGGATCACGACCGCCCGCGACACTCCGGCCGTGGCGAGCAGCGGCGCGAGATCGTCCGGCAGGTAGTCCCGCCGCAGCCGCGCCTCGCGCCGCAGGATCAGGATGTCGTCGCCGCGGGCGGGCCGCCAGAAATGCACATGGGCGTCGATCACGGCGCGGCTCCGCAGGGAAACGGGTTGACGGCCACTGAAATTTCAGTGGACGATCAATGCGCGATCCATCGGCGGGGGGCAAGGGGTGCTGCGGGACAAGGCCTATGCGCGGTTCAAGCAGCGCCTGTTCGCCGGGACGCTGCGGCCGGGGCAGTTCGTCTCGCAGCGCGAGCTCGCCGACACGATCGGCCTGCCGATCGCGCCGGTGCGCGACGCGCTGAAGCGGCTGCAGGCCGAGGCGCTGGTGCGCATCATCCCCCAGCGCGGCATCCAGATCGCGGACGTCAACGCCAAGCTGATCCGCGACGCCTACGAGCTGCGCTCGACCCTGGAGATCCATGCGGTCCGGCGCTTCGTGGAGCGCGGCGACTTCGAGGCGCTGGCGGCGCTCGACGCGCAGATGCGCTCGATCGCGGCGCGCGCGACGACCCGCCTGACCGATGCGCTGGCGAGCGAGTTCGTCCGCCTCGACTTCCGCATGCACGAGACCCTGATCGACGCGCTCGACAACGAGCTGATCGCCGACGTCTATCGCGTCAACGTCGACCGCATCCTGCTCATGCGCCTGGTCAACCGGCTCACCCGCGAGCGACTGCTGGCGGCGACGGAGGAGCACATGGCGATCATCGACGCGCTGAAGCGGCGCGACGGCGATGCCGCCGCGGCCGCGATGGCGCGGCATCTCGCCGCCGCTTTCCAGAAGATGATGGGGGTCGCCTGAGACCATGGCCGCACGTCGACCCGATCTCCTGTTCCTGTTCTCCGACCAGCACACGCAGAAGGTCGCGGGCTGCTACGGCGATCCGCTCGTCCGCACGCCGAACCTCGACCGGCTCGCCGCGCGCGGCGTGACCTTCGACAACGCCTATTGCCCCTCGCCCATCTGCGTTCCGAGCCGCATGTCGATGCTGACGGCCCGGCATCCTTCGGCTCAGGACTGCTGGACCAACGACGACTTCCTCGCCTCCGACCGCGCGACCTGGCCGCACGCCATGGGCGCCGCGGGCTATCGCCCGCACCTGATCAGCCGGCTGCACGCGATGGGGCCGGACCAGATGCACGGCTATGTCGAGCGCGACGTCGGCGACCACAGCCCCAACTACGGCGGCGTCGCGCGCCACGACATGGGGCCGCTCAACGACACGAACGACCCGTGGCGGGCGAGCCTCGAGATCTCCGGGCCCGGCCAGAGCTCGTACCAGCTCAAGGACATGGAGACCGCCGATGCCGCGGTCGCCGAGCTCGAGGCGATCGCGGCGGCGCGGCGCGCCGGCGGCAGCGACCCGTTCTGCCTCTCGGTCGGCTTCATGCTGCCGCATCCGCCCTATGTCGCCTGGCGCGAGGACTACGCGCTCTATGCGGGCAGGATCGGCCTGCCTTCGCTGCCGATGCCGTCGCCCGACCATCCATGGATCGAGTGGTGGCGGGCCAATCGCGGCATCGCCGAGACCGATCCCGCCGACGTGCTGCGCGCCCGGGCGGCCTACTGGGGCCTGGTGACGCGGCTCGACGTCCTGATCGGCAAGGTGCTCGGCGCGCTTGAGCGCCTCGGCCTCGCCGGCAACACGCTCGTCGTCTACACCTCCGACCACGGCGACCAGCTCGGCGAGCGCGGCCTGTGGTGGAAGCACACCTTCTACGAGGAGTCGGTGAAGGTGCCGCTGATCGTCAGCTGGCCGGACCGGCTCCCGCCGGGCCAGCGCCGCGGCCAAGTGGTCAACCTGGTCGACGTCACCGCGACGATGCTCGACGCCGCCGGCGCCGCGCCGCTGCCCCAGGCCCAGGGCTTGAGCTTCCTCGACGTCGCCCGCGACGCCGCGGCGCCGTGGGTCGACGAGACCTTCTCGGAGTACTGCACCGACACCGTGCCGCCCTGGACCGGCGGCATGGCGGTGCAGCAGCGGATGCTGCGCTCCGGCCGCTGGAAGCTGATCCACTACAACGGCTATCGGCCGCAGCTCTTCGATCTCGGCGCGGACCCGCACGAGCTCCACGACCTCGCCGAGTCGCCGGCGCATCGCGCGGTGCGCGAGCGCCTGCATCAGCGGCTGCTCGCGGACTGGGATCCCGACGCGATCGCCGCCGACATGCGGCGCCGGCGCCTGGACAAGGACGTCATCGCCGGTTGGGCGCGCAACGTGAGGCCGGCCGACCAGCACCGCTGGAAGCTGACGCCGGAGCAGAACTGGATCGACGACCGCGCAGCCGACTGATCGGCGCGCAACTGGGGAGGGGACGATGTTGAGACGAACCATGCTGGCAGGTCTCGCGGTGGCGCTCGGCCTGGCGACGGGCGCGGCGGCGCAGACGGCACCGCTGCCGATCAAGATCGGCGCGGCGAACGCCACCGACCACGCCGCCGCCTTCATCGGCGTCGAGCGCGGCATCTTCGCCAAGCACGGCCTCGACGCGAAGCTGGTGATGTACCAGACCGGGGTCGAGATGATTAACGGCCTGCTGAACGGCGCCCAGGAGGTCAACATCATGGGCTCGATTCCATTCCTCGCGGGCGTGTCCAACGGCCAGCCGCTCGTGCTCATCGGCCACCTGCACGGCGACGCGCTGAGCATGAGCTACTCGATGAACAACTCGATCGTCGCGACGCCTGCCTCGGGCATCAAGGAGGGCGACGTCAAGGCACTGAAGGGCAAGAAGATCGGGCTGCCGCGCGGCACCGGCGCCGAGGGCTATCTCCTCGGCATCCTCGCGCAGAACGGCATGCGCGACAGCGACGTGACGCTGGTGAACATCGCGCCGAGCAACCAGACGACCGCGCTGCGCCAGGGCGACGTCGACGCCCTCGCCGCCTGGGAGCCCTGGGGCACCATCTCCTCGATGCGCGTGCCCGGCGCCTATCGAGTCGTCACCGGCGGCTGCGACAGCTGCTACGACCCCGGCTCGATCCTGACGACCCGCGCCGCGATCGCGGGCAAGGCGGAGCAGCTCCGCCGCTTCATGGTGGCCTTCGCGGAGGCGCACCAATGGCTGCGCCAGAACTACGACGCCGCGGCCGAGATCAACATGCGCTGGATCCAGGGCGTCGACATCGACGTGATGAAGACGGCGATCCGCCGCTCCGGCTACGACCTGCGCGTCACCCGGAACACGATCGAGGGCTACAACACGATCACCATCCCGGCGCTGGTCAAGGACAAGCGCATGGCGAAGACGGTCGACGCGGCGACGATCGTGGACGCGCAGTTCTACAAGCACGTCGAGGCGACGGCGCCCCAGTTCTTCTCCGACCTCAAGCCCGTCCCGGCCGATCGGCGACTGTGACCTCTCCGGCATTCCCCCTGGCGCCGCGCCGCGAGACCCGCCCTCCTCTTCGACGGGGGCGATCGAGCCGGCGCGGCGTCATCTGCGATCGCCCCGCCTCGAAGCGGCGGACCGGCGCGCGCGGCGCGGCAGGGGGGAAACCGTGACCGGACCCAAGATCGCCGTCCGGGACCTCCGGCTCGAGTACTTCAGCGAGGAGCGCGGCGAGCGCCACGTCGCGGTCGACGCGCTCTCGCTGGATATCGCCGAGAACGAGTTCCTCTGCGTGGTCGGCCCGTCGGGCTGCGGCAAGTCCACGCTGATCGCCGCCATCGCCGGTTTCCTCAAGCCCCGCGCCGGAACGCTGACGATGAACGGGCGGCCGATCGGCCGGCCCGGCGCTGATCGCGGCGTGGTGTTCCAGGAATACGCGCTGCTGCCGTGGAAGCGGGTGATCGACAACGTCGCGCTCGGGCTCAAGTTCAAGGGCATGGGCAAGGCCGAGCGCCACGCCGTCGCGCGGCGCTTCCTCGAGATCACCAACCTCGCCGATGCCGCGCAGAAGTTCCCGCACGAGCTGTCCGGCGGCATGAAGCAGCGCGCGGCGGTGGCGCGCACGCTCGCCAACGCGCCGGAAGTGATGCTGATGGACGAGCCGTTCGCGGCCGTCGACGCGCAGACCCGCCTCACGCTCCAGGAGGAGCTGGTGCGGATCTGGGAGCGCAGCCGGGTCACCGTGATGTTCGTGACCCACAGCGTCGAGGAAGCGGTGTTCCTGGCCGATCGCGTCGTCGTGCTGACGCCCGGGCCGGGCCGGGTCAAGGCGAGCGTGCCGATCCCGATCGCGCGCGAGCGGCGCGACTGGACGACGATGAACGCCGATCCCGAGTTCGCGCGGCTGCGCGACGTCGTGCTCGGCCTCGTCCGGGGCGTCGCGGCGTGATCCGTCCGCTGGTCGTCACGCTCGCGGTGCTGCTGGCCTATCTCGGCTACGAGGCATGGCTGACCCAGGGCGGGGCGCGCAAGCTGACGGCGGAGGAGATCGCGCCCGGCCGGCGCGGCCACTACGAGGTCGTCGTCCGGTTCGCGCCGGAATCCTTCCACGTCACGCGCATGCAGGCGATCGGCCGGCTCATCGAGGTCAAGGGCGCCTCGGTCTTCCTGATGGATGTCGAGCCCGACGACGCCCGCGCCATCGCGCGCAACTACTGGATCGAGGATGTCAGGCCGTGGAAGGGGCTCTGACCGTTGCCAGGACCGGCGGCGGCGCGCTGTCGGGGCTCCGCTGGCGTCCGCTGAAGGGCACGCTGGGCCTGCTGCTGTTCTTCGCGGCTTGGCAGGCCTCGGTCCCGGTGGTCGGTCTCGAGCCGTATTTCTACCCGGCACCCACCGACGTCTGGCGCGCGTTCCTGGACCTGGTCGAGAAGGGGATCCTGCCGGTCTACCTGATCGACAGCGTCGGCCGCTACGCGAGCGGCGTGACGATCGGCGTCGCGCTCGGCATCGCCGCCGGCCTCGCCATCGGGCTCAACCGCACGCTCGATCGCGCGCTGTCGCCGACGATCAACTTCCTGTTCGCGATCGTCGAGGTCGCCTGGATCCCGATCTTCGTGATCTGGTTCGGCTACGGCTTCAAGACGATCCTCATCGCGCTGACCTACGTCGTCTTCTTCCCGCTGCTCTACAACACGCTGGTCGGCGTGCGGACCGTGCCGCAGGTGCTGGTCAACGCCGCGCTGTCGCTGGGCGCGACGCGGCTGCAGCTCGTCCGCGAGGTGATCCTGCCCGCGGCGCTGCCGAACATCATCACCGGGCTGCGGGTCGGCGCGGGCTTCGCCTTCCGCGGGCTGATCTTCGCCGAGATCGTCGCGGCCAAGAGCGGCATCGGCTACCTGATCTTCGAGGGCGCGGCCAACCATCAGACGGCGCGCACCATCGTCGGCATGATCGTGATGGGCCTGCTCTGGCTGGCGCTCGACAACGCCTATCTCAAGCCGCTGGAGCGCGCGACGGTCGAGCGCTGGGGCTCGCTGACCACCGCGGAGGCCCGCGAATGACCTGGCGCGACCGCCTCGCCGATCCGGCCCTCGGCAGCCTGCCGCTGCTCGCCGGCCTCGCCCTCTGGCTGATCCTGCCGCAGGCGGTGGAGTACCCGAGTTACATGCTGCCGCCGCTCGGACAGGTCGCCGCGCGCATCGCCGAATCCGTCGCCGACCTCTCGCTGCCGGGCCACGTGCTGGCCAGTCTCGAGCGCCTCGCCTTCGGCTTCGTCATCGGCAACGGCCTGGCGATCCCGCTCGGCATCGCGATCGCGCTCAATCGCCACGCCTCGGACCTGCTCCGGCCCCTGCTCACCTTCCTGCAGTCGATCGCGGGGATCGCCTGGGTCCCGCTGGCGATCATATGGTTCGGCATCGGCAAGGGCGCGGTCGTGTTCGTGATCGCCAACACGATCTTCTTCGCGTCGATCTACAACACCGTCGCGGGCGTCCAGGCGATCCCCAACAGCCTGCACCGTGCCGTGCGCTGCCACGGCGGCCGCGGCCTGCAGGTCTTCACCGAGCTGATCCTGCCGGGGGCGCTGGTGCAGATCATCCTCGGATTGCGCACCTCGATGGCCTATGGCTGGCGGGCGCTGGTCGCCGGCGAGATGATCGCCGGCACGTCGGGCCTCGGCTACATGACCATCGAAGCGGTGCAGTGGTACAAGACCGAGACGATCATCATGGGGATGATCGTGATCGGATGTCTCTGGCTGATGCTCGACCGGATCCTGTTCGTGCCCCTCGAACGCGTCACCGTCCGCCGCTGGGGGCTGATCCAGCGATGACCGGCCGGACCGAGCGCGTCGTCGGCATCACCGTGATGCCGGAGTTCTTCCAGGTCGAGGGTGTCGAGGCGGTGCTCGACAATCTGCAGCGTCGCGCGCGCGCGACCGCCATCGCGACCTCGCCCTACGTCATGGCGCCGAGCCCCGACGGCAAGGGCGGCCGCGAGCCGCCGATCGACGCCGGGGCCGGGAGCGTGCGGCTGCTCGACCGGCCGCTCTGGGGCAAGCGCGAGCTGATGGTGCGCACGGCGCCGAGCTTCGTGCCGGACACGAGCCTCTATCGCGGCCTGCGCTACCAGCCCTCGCCGGCCGACGACCTCACCACGGCGCAGGGCCCGGTGATCGCCGCGACGATCAAGGCCGCGAAGGCGCGCGGGCTGACGGTGCTCCTCCAGGTCCAGGCCGCGATCCCGCCGGGCTATCGCGTGCAGTTCGGCGGCCCGGTCGAGGAGGATCGCCCGCGCCTGCCCGACGGGTCGACGCCGGCGGTGCGCGTCGACAACAACGGCTCGCTCGCCAGTCCGCACCTCCACGACTACGCCCGCGCGATGGTCCGCGATCTGCTGCGCGCCTATCCGGAGGTCGACGGGCTGCGCATCGACTGGCCCGAGTATCCGCCCTACTCGCTCGACGGCGCCTTCTTCGACTTCGGCCCGCATGCCGAGGCGGCGGCGCGGCGGCTCGGCTACGACTTCGCCGCGATGCGCGACGCGGCGGTCGCGCTGCGCGCGCGGCTGCTCGGCGGCCTCGCGCCGGCGGATCTCACGCGCTGGACGGAGCGCGACGGCGGACGCTTCCGCCTGCTGCAGGCCTTCGTCGATCGGCCGGCGCTGCGCGACTGGCTGGCCTTCAAGTCGGAGCTCTCCGTCGGCATCGTGCGGAGCTTCCGCGACGCCATCGATGCCGTCGCCCCGGGCAAGCGTCTGGTCGCGGGCGCCTTCCCGCCGCCTTGGACGCTGGCCTCGGGATTCTCCTTCGCGCGCGCCGCACCGCTCTGCGATGCCGTGATGGTCAAGCTCTTCACCATGCACTGGGCGATGATGGTGCGCGCCTGGGGCGACACGCTCGTCGCCGCCAATCCCGGTCTGCGCGGCCATGCGGCACTGCCCCGGACCCTCGCCGCGCTCTTCGACATCGTCGACGACGCGGGCTACGACCGCCTCGAGGACTGGCGCTATCCGGAACCCGAGGAGCCGCACCCCGTCGGGCAGCACGCCCAGACGCGCAAGATCCGCCACGCCCAGGCCGAGGCCGGCGCGACACCGATCTGGGCGCTGGCGCACGGCTACGGCCCGGTCGCCGATTTCGCGCGCCGCTTCCGGATCGCGAACGAGGCGGCGCCCGGCGGCGTCTGGGTCAACCGCTACGGCTATCTCGCCGATGCCAAGCTCGATGCCATCGGCGCCGCGGTCGGTTGAGCCTCGCGGCACGGGCGAAGCGCCGGAGCGGCGGATCCCGCGTGGGCGCCACGGCCCGAGCACGGGCCGCATCGAACGAACGAAACGAACCGATCCCGGGAGGACAACGATGATCTCACGCCTCGCCCTTGCCGCCGCCGCCATGGCGGCCACGCTCGTCGCCGCGCCGGCCGATGCCGCATGGCCGGAGAAGCCGGTGCGCGTCGTCGTGCCGTTCGGACCCGGCGGCACGACCGACATCGTGGCGCGCTTCGCCCAGAAGCTGATGGAGGACAAGAAGATCCTGGGCCAGCCGATGGTCGTGCAGAACGTCGGCGGGCATTTCTCGGTCGGCGCGCGCCAGGTCATGACGGCCCAGCCCGACGGCCACACCTTCCTCGTGATCCATCTGGCGCTGCTGTCGGGCGAGGTCGTCGATCCCAAGCGTGGCGTGTCGTACCGCAACTTCGAGCCCGTCGCGCTGACCGGCGGATTCTGCTTCCATCCGATCGTCCGCCAGGACTCGCCCTACAAGTCGCTCAGGGACGTGCTCGACGCGGCCAAGGCAGCGCCCGGGACGATCGTCACGGGCGTCAATATCGGCGCGCTGAACCACATGATGGGCCTGTTCATGGAGCAGGGCCACCCCGGCTCGAAGTTCCGCTACGTGCAGATCGGCGGCGGCGGCGAGAATTTCGCGGCGATCATGGGCGGCCACACCCAGCTCACCGTGCTGTCGAGCTCGGAGTACCAGACCTACAAGGCCAACGGCATCCGCGCTCTCGCCTACTCGGGACCCGAGCGGCTGAAGCTCGAGCCGGAGATCCCCACCGCGCGCGAGCTCGGGCTCGGCTTCGACTACTGCGCCGAGAATTTCTGGTTCGCGCCGAAGGGCACCGCGAAGGAGGCCGTCGACGGCATGGCGGCGGCGCTCGAGAAGGCGACCGCGACTGCCGAGATGCAGGGCTTCTTCGAGAAGCAGGCGCAGACCGGTCAGTTCCTCAAGGGCGAGGCCTACGCCCGACGCCTCGACGAGGTCTTCCGCGCGATCGAGCCGGTGGCCAAGGCGGCCGCGCCGCAGCAGTGAGCGCGCAGCGCACTCGACGGATCGATGCGATCGCCGGCGCCGTCGTGCTGGCGATCGCCGGCACGATGTTCCTCGCCGCACGCGGCGAGCCTCCGGCGACCTACGATCCGCTCGGCTCGGGGACCGCGCCGCTCTGGGTCTCGGGCGCGCTGGCGATCCTGGCGCTGGTCCTGATCGGCAAGGCGCTGGTCGGGGCCCGCATCGCGCAATCGCAGCAGAGCATGATCGTCGGCCTCGACGGCGGGACCCCGGTGGACTACGCGCTGCGGCCGAGTCTCGCGGCGTTCGCGATGGCCGCGACCTTCGCCTATGTGCTCGCGCTGCAGCTCGGGCTGCCGTTCCGCTGGGCGACGATCGCCTTCCTCGCCGCGCTCGGCGGCGCGATGTGCGACCGCTCGCGCCGCCACCTCGCCATCGCCGCGGCGATCGCCGTGCTCGGCGGGGTCGGCGTCGACCTGCTCTTCGGCCGATTGCTCATGGTCCAGCTGCCGTGACGCTGCTCGACGCCTTTTTTCATCTCCTCACGCCGCTGCCGTTCCTGATCATGCTCGGCGGCGTCGTGCTCGGCATCGCGGTCGGCGTGATGCCCGGCATCACCGCGGGGATGCTGCTGGCGCTCACCCTGCCCTTCACCTACGGGATGAAGAGCGTCGACGCGATCATCCTGCTGGTCGGCATGTTCGTCGGCGGCGTCTCCGGCGGCCTCGTCACCGCGACGCTGATGCGCATCCCCGGCGAGCCCAACGCCATCATGACGACGCTCGACGGCTACCCGCTCGCTCGTCGCGGGTTCCCCGGCCGTGCGCTGGGCCTCGGCAATGCCGCCTCGATCGTCGGCGGCGCCCTGTCCTGGGTGGCGCTGGTGCTGCTGACGGCGCCGCTCGCCAAGGCCGCGATCCTGTTCGGGCCGTGGGAGAACTTCGCGCTCGTGCTCGCGGCGCTGGCGCTGATCACCTCGCTCAGCCGCGGCTCGTTCCTGAAGGGGATGATCGCCGCGCTGCTCGGCGTGCTGCTCGCCATGCCCGGCATCGACGAGACGTCCGGGCGGGTGCGGCTCACCTTCGACATCGATGCGCTGACCAACGGCTTCCAGCTGCTGCCGGTCGTGGTCGGCATGTTCGCGCTGTCCCAGATCGTCGCCGACACGCTGCACATCGAGCAGGGCAGCGACCACGTCCGCGCCAACATGCGCGGCATCCTGATCTCGCTGCGCGACTACGTCGTGCACGGCGTGAACATGGTCCGCTCGTCGCTGATCGGCATCTGGATCGGCATCCTGCCCGGCGTCGGCGCGACCGTGGCCTCGATCGTCGCCTACTCGACCGCCAAGAGCGTCTCGAAGCGGCCGGAGGAGTTCGGCACCGGCAGCGAGGAGGCGATCGTCGCGGCGGAGAGCGCCAACAACGCGACGACCGGCGGCACGCTCATCCCGCTGCTCGCGCTCGGCATCCCCGGCGGCCTGGCCGACGCGATCCTGCTGGCGGCCCTCATCATGCACAATCTGAAGCCGGGCCCCCTGCTCTTCGCGACGAACCCGGAGATCGTCAACGCGATCATGGCGACGCATCTCGTCGCGCATGTCCTGATGTTCGCGATCATGACCGGGGGCTGCGTCCTCTTCGCGCGGCTGATGCTGGTGCCGCGCGCCTTCCTCTTCCCGCTGGTCATCGTGTTCTGCGTCGTCGGCTCCTTCGCGCCCGACAGCCAGCTCTCCGACGTCTGGATCATGCTCGCCTTCGGCGTCGCCGGGCTGGCGATGGAGTACGCCCGGTTCCCGCTGGCGCCCTTCGTCGTCGGCTTCGTCCTCGGCCCGCTCGCCGAGGCGAAGCTCCGCACCGCGCTGATGAGCTCGGCCGGCTCGCTCGCGCCGCTCGTCCAGCGTCCGATCGCGGCGGCCCTGCTGGCGGTCGCGCTGGTCACCTGCCTGTGGCCGCTCTATCGGGACCTGCGGCGACGCTAGGTACCGGCAGTCGGCCGCGGGAGCGGCGTCGTGGATCGGCAGCGGAACTTTGTGGACATCGGGCGCACGCACCGGGTGCTACGGTCGTTACCCCCTCCAGCCGATGCGAGCCGATTTCCGCGCATGCACCACGAGACTCCGCTCATCGCCACCATCGTCGCGGGTATCGGCCTCGCCTTCGTCTTCGGCGTGCTCGCGCACCGCCTGCGCGTGTCGCCGCTGGTCGGATACCTGCTCGCCGGCGTGATCGTCGGGCCGTTCACGCCCGGCTTCGTCGCCGACCAGGCCCTGGCGACGGAGCTCGCCGAGATCGGCGTGATCCTCCTGATGTTCGGCGTCGGCCTGCATTTCTCGATCAAGGACCTGATGGCGGTGCGCGCCATCGCCATTCCCGGCGCGCTCGTGCAGATCGGCGCCGCGACGCTGCTGGGCATGGGCCTTGCGGCACTGCTCGGCTGGCGCCTCGAGGCCGGATTCATGTTCGGCCTCGCGCTGTCGGTCGCCAGCACCGTCGTGCTCCTGCGCGCCCTGCAGGAGCGGCGGCTGGTCGAGACCGCGCGCGGGCGCATCGCCGTCGGCTGGCTCATCGTCGAGGACCTCGTGATGGTGCTGGCGCTGGTGCTGCTGCCGGCCTTCGCCGGCGTGCTGCGCGAAGGGTCCGGCGCCGCCGAGCCGGGCTGGGGCGTCGCCCAGGTCCTCGCCCTGACCGTCGGCAAGGTCGCGGCTTTCGTCGCGTTCATGCTGGTCGTCGGCCGGCGGGTCATACCCTGGATCCTCCATATCGTCGCGCTCAGCGGCTCGCGCGAGCTCTTCCGCCTGGCGGTGCTCGCGATCGCGCTGGGCGTCGCGTTCGGCGCCGCGAAGCTCTTCGGCGTCTCCTTCGCCCTCGGCGCCTTCTTCGCGGGCATGATCCTCAGCGAGTCGGAGCTAAGCCAGCAGGCCGCCGCGGAGTCGCTGCCGCTGCGCGACGCCTTCGCGGTGCTGTTCTTCGTCTCCGTCGGAATGCTCTTCGATCCGGCGAGCCTGGTGCGGGACCCGCTGACGGTCGTCGCCGTGCTCGCGATCATCGTGATCGGCAAGTCGGTAGCCGCCTTCCTGATCGTGCTCGCCTTCCGACACCCGGTTTCGACCGCGCTGACCGTATCGGCGAGCCTGGCTCAGATCGGCGAGTTCTCCTTCATCCTGGCGGAGCTCGGACTGCAGCTCGGCCTGCTGCCGGCGCGCGGCCGCGACCTGATCCTGGCCGGAGCGATCCTGTCGATCCTGGCCAATCCGCTCTGCTTCATCGCCGCCGAATGGCTCGCGCCGCGGATCGATGCCCGCCTGCCGGCGGCAATGCGCGCACCGCGACCGGCACCGACTGCGCCGATCGCGGCCGAGTCGGATCTCGTGCCGACAAAGCTCGCGGACCACGCGATCCTCGTCGGCTTCGGCCGCGTCGGCAGCATCGTCGGCGACTCGCTGCGCGGTCGCGGCGACGTTTTCCTCGCGATCGATGCCGCGACGGCGGCGGTCGAGCGCCTGCGCACATCCGGGATCGAGGCGATCGCCGGCAACGCCGCGCAGCCCGAGGTGTTCGATGCCGCCAACCCGGCGACCGCACGCCTGCTCGTCCTCGCGATCCCGAACTGCTTCGAGGCCGGCCAGATCGCGGCGCGGGCGCGGGCGGCCAACCCCGGCATCCGCATCATCGCGCGCGCGCATTCCGACGCCGAGGTCGAGCACCTGGAGGGCCTCGGCGCGGATGTCGTGGTGATGGGCGAGCGCGAGATCGCCCGGGGCATCATCGCCGGCCTGCCACCGCGGCCGGCCTAGCCCGCCGCCCGCGGCTCGCGCCTCTCCAGCACGATCAGCGCGACGGCGCCGATGATCATCAGCATCGCGACGAGGATCAGGGTGTTGAGCGCCTCGCCCTCGACCGCCCAGCCGATCAGCACCGCGACGGCGGGATTGACGAAGGCGTAGGTCGCGACGCGCGTCGCGGGCTCGCGCGCCATCAGCCAGTTGAAGGCGACGAACGACACGAAGGTGCCCGCCAGCAGCAGGTAGGCGAAGCCGATACCGGCGCGCAGCGTCACCTGGTCCAGGGTGAAGCCGCGCAAGTCGCCGGAGACGGCCGCGAACAGCGTCAGCCCGGCGCCGCCCACGATCAGCTGCACGGCCGCGGCGCGCACGGGGTTCGAGCCCGGCAGCGTCCGCACCGCCACCACCGTGCCCGTCGCCCAGACCATGCCCGACGCGAGCGTCATCAACCCCCACAGCGGATCGACGGCGCCGCTGCCGCCCCCCCGGCCATGCATCAGGACCGCGATGCCGGCAAATCCCGTCACCAGACCGAGCAGCGTCGGCCAGCGCGGGATCCGGCGGCGCAGGATCGAATCGAACAGCGTGATCCAGAGCGGCACGGCGGCGAACAGCAGCGCCGCGACGCCCGTCGGCACGTGGCGCTGCGCCGTCGCCAGCAGGCCGTGGCTCAGCGCGAAATAGAGGAGACCGATCGCGATCGACCCGCCGAACTGCATGCGCGTCAGCGGCCGCGTGCGCCAGGCGAGCGCGCAGGCGATCAGCACGATCCCGCCGATCAGGTTGCGCGGGCCCATCGCGATCGCCGGCGGGACCGCCGTCACGGCCCAGCGGATCGCCAGGTAGCTGCCGCCCCACAGCAGGTAGATCGCCGTGTAGGCGAGCACGAGCTGCAGGCGCGACGCCGGCGCCGCGCTCACGCCGGTCTCCGCGCGCGATCGGAGACGATCAGGATCACGGCGCCGACGATCGCCGTCATGGCGAGCGCGAGCCCGGCCGTGACGGGCTCGCCGTCGACGAGGTGCCCGATCAGCACCGCGACCATGGGATTGACGAAGGCATAGGTGGCGATGCGCGCCGCCGGCTCGTGGCGCATCAGCCAGACATAAGCGCCGAAGCCGCCGAAGGTGCCGAAGGCCAGCAGATAGGCCACGCCCAGGAGCGAGCGCGTCGTCATGCCGGCGATCACCGCGGCCGAGAACTGGCCGAGCAGCGCCGCGGCCGCGCAGAGCACGGCGCCGCCGATGACCAGCTGCGTGCCCGCCATCACCAGGAGGCTGGCCGGTCGCGGCAGGCGCATCGCCAGGACCGTTCCGAGCGACCAGCAGAACGACGCGAGCAGCGTGATCGCCGCGTCGGACGGTTCGGCGCGCCCGAGCGCGTCGCGACCGTTGACGAGGATCGCGACGCCGGCGAGCCCGACGGCGATGCCGATCGCCACGCGGGCCGGCGGCCGGCGCTCGCCGAAGGCCCATGTCAGCAGCGGCACGAAGAACGGGATCGTCGCGATCAGCAGCGCCGCCACGCCGGTCGGTACACGCTGCTGCGCATAGGCGAGCAGGCCGTGATTGCCCGCGAAGAAGAGCGTGCCGACGACCGCGGCGGCGCCGAGCTCGCGCGCGCTCGGCGCGCGGGCACGCAGCGCGAAGGCGATCGCCAGCATGATCGCGCCGCCGATGACGCTGCGCACGCCCATCGACACGGCCGGCGGAATCGATTCAACCGCCCTGGCGATCGCCAGGTAGGTCGAGCCCCAGATCAGGTAGATCGCCGCGTAGGCGACGAGGACCCGCCAGCGCGCCGGCCTCACGTCACGCCGCGGCCCGCCGCCGCTGCGCGACCTGGAAGGCGACGATTCCGCCCGCGATCCCGATGCCGAGCAGGTCGGTGACGAGTCCGGGCCGGATCAGCAGCAGGGCGGCCGCGACCAGCAGCCCGGACTCCCACAGGGCGCAGGGGCGCAGCAGGTAGCCGTGCAGCCCCGCCGCCAGCAGCAGGCAGCCGATGATGCCCGTCACGGCGGCCTGCAAGATCGACGGCCAGTCGCCGATCATCAGCATCGCCGGCTCGTAGACGAACATGAACGGCACGATGAAGCCTGCCGCGCCGATCCTCACCGCGGCCCAGCCCGCGTCCCAGAGATCCGCCTTGGCGAGCGACGCGGCGGCGAACACCGCCAGGGCCACCGGCGGGGTGATCGCCGAAAGGATCGCGAAGTAGAAGGCGAACATGTGGGCCGCCGGCTCGATCGCCCCGAGCTTGATCAGCGCCGGCACCAGCAGCGAGACCATGATGATGTAGGCCGGCGTCGT
>JAEULA010000074.1 GCA_016793165.1 Alphaproteobacteria bacterium
AAGCTTGAAGTTGCGCGTGTCGTGTCCGTGTCCGGAATCGTCGGCCATTTTCTCTCCCCTGGGGCGCTGCGCGGATCCGCTCCGCAAGCCGGCCCGCAACCTACCGCCGCCGGGCGCATGCGGACAATGGGCTGGGGCGGCGGTCGATCGCGGGGGCCGTCCGGCCACGCGGTCGATTTCGCATGAGATTCCCGCTCCCCGCGCGTGTTGGCGCAAGAACCGGGTGTCGTGAAGTACCGCGCGCTGTTCAGCGTGCACACCATGACAAATCGCCCCCCGGCCCATGTCCTGCCCCGCCTCGCGACCGCCGCTGGCACCGGCCATCTCGCCGACCAGATCGCCCTCACCGCCGTGCCGCTACTCGCCGTTGCGAGCTTCGGGCTCGGGCCCGAACAGATCGGCATGCTGGTGGCGATCCAGGGCGGCGCATGGTTCGTCGCATCGTTGCCCGCCGGGACGCTGGTCGATCGTTATACGGGACGTCTTCCCGCCTTAATCGCGCAGACTCTTGCCGCCGTCGCGCTGGCCCTTGCCGGGCTCGCGGTCATGCACGGCCGACCGATCGCCTTCACGGTGTGCGCATTTCTGGCCGCGCTCGGTGCAGTGGTCGTGACGCTGGCCGTCGGGACGCTTGTCCCGAGGCTCGTCGCCGGCGACGACCTGCCTCGAGCCAATTCGCGCATCGAGCTCAGCCGCGCGCTGGCATCCATCTCGGCTCCGATCATAACCGCAGCGAGCGCGATCTGGCCGCCGGCTGCAATGATTGTCGCAGCGATTGTCGCCGGGCTCGCATCACGCCTGATCATGTGTTTGCCGCCGCTCCCGACCGCGAGCCCGGGTCGGCGTCGCGACCTCACCGTCATCCTCGCCGGCGCCGCCTTCGTGCGCGGCGAGCCGGTGCTGCGGGCGCTCGCGCTGTGCGCGATCTGCTGGAACTTCGCGTTCTTCGCGCTGGTCGCGATCTTCCTGCCGTTCGCCGTGGAGCGCACCGGTCTCGACGCGGCGTCGGCGACGATGAGCCAGGGCGCTTTCGGCGTCGGCTCGGTGGCCGCCGCCGTGCTCGCGCCGCGCCTCGTTGCGCATGCGCAGCCGCGCCGCATCCTCGTTGCGGGGCCCGTCGTCTCGGTCCTCGCCGCCACGCTGATCGGCGGCGCCGGCGCCTCGCGCAATGCGGTGCTCCCCGCCGTCGGCTTCGCATTGCTGGGCTTCGGACCGATGCTGTGGCTCGTCTGCCAGACGACACTGCGCCAGCTCGTGACGCCGCCGATGCTGCTCGGCCGCGTGACCGGCGCGATCCAGATGGCGATCTACGGCGCGCGGCCGCTCGGCGCGCTCGCCGCCGGGCTGGTTGCGGCACGGCACGGCCTCGATGCCGGCATGGCGCTCGTCGTCCTCGGCTTCGCGGCGTCGGCCGCCGTCGCCATCCTCTCGCCGCTCGGGCGCCTCCGCGCGATGCCTGAGGCCGCCGCCTCGACGTGACGCGATGCCGCCGTCGCGGCGGGGATTAAGCCGCACGGACCGGCAGTTCGTTAACTCCGCCCTCACGGTTTTCCGCGAGAAATGCTAGACGGTTAGCACGTCCGACGCCGCGCCCCGGAACGACGGTTCCGGCCCGTCGGAACACAGCGGAAGGTCGAGAAATGGCGGAACAGCGTCGCGTCTGTCTGGTGGGCGCCGGCAACATCGCGAACACCCACGCCGACGCGCTGCGGGCGATTCCGGGCGTGCGCATCGCCGCCATCGTCGATCCCAACCGGGCCGTCGCCGAGCGCCTCGCGCAGCGCCACGCTGTGAGCGCCATCTTCGCGACAGGCGAGGCGGCGATCGCCGCGGGCGCGGCCGACGCCGCGCATATCCTGGTTCCGCCGGACCTCCACGCCGCCGCGGCGCGGCCGTGGATCGACGCCGGCCATGCCGTCCTGATCGAGAAGCCGCTCACGCCGACCGCCGCGGCCTGCCGCGAGCTCGAGGCCGCGGCGCGCGCCAGCGGCGCCACGATCGGCGTCAACCAGAACTCCTGCTTCCATCCCGCGATGCGCCGCCTCGTCGCTGCGGTCGAGGGCGGAGGCCTGGGCAAGCTGGTCCACGTCAACGTCGTTTACGGCGCGCCGTTGCGCCAGCTCGCCACGCGCCAGTTCGGCCACTGGATGTTCGCGCGCCCGGGCAACATCCTGCTCGAGCAGGCGGTGCATCCCCTCGCCCAGTTGCGGCGCCTCGTCGGCCCGTGCCGCCTCGCCAGCGCGTCGATCGGCCCGTCGATCGAGATCGCGCCGGGCGCGCGCTTCTATCGCAACTGGCAGATCGCGGTCGCCGGCGCCGAATCCAGCGGCGACATCCGCCTGCTGTTCGGCGCCGACTTCCCGCACTGGCGCGTCGAGGCGATCTGCGACGACGGCGTCGCGGTCGCCGACATGTTCGCCAACCATTTCATCGTCCACGACCGCACGCGCTATCTCGAGGCGATGGATCTCGCGCTCTCCGGGGCGCGCCGCGGCCTGTCGATGGCCCGCCAGTCGATCGGCGGGCTCGTCGACTATGCCCGCGCGATGGTCGGGCTCGGCCCGCGCGCCGACCAGTTCTACCGGTCCATGCACGGCAGCATCGCCGACTTCCACGCCGCGCTCGATCGCAAGGCCGTCCCGCAGTGCTCGGCCGCGTTCGGCGGCGAGCTCGTCGCCCTGCTCGAGGAGGCGCGCGCCGCCGCCGGCGTCGAGGAGCCGGCACCGGCAGCGCCGATCGCCAAGGCCGGCGAGGCGCCGCGCAGCTGGGACGTCGCCGTCATCGGCGGCACGGGCTTCATCGGCCGCTACACGGTCGAGGCCCTGCTGCGGGCCGGCTACAGCGTCGGCGTCATGGCGCGCAGCGTGCGCAACCTGCCGTCGATCTACACCGACCCGCGCGTGGCGATCCTGCGCGGCGACGTCACCAGTCGCGAGGACGTCGAGCGCGTCGTGCGCGGCGCGCGCTTCGTCGTCAACCTCGCCCATGGCGGCGCCAGCGGCGGGTACGAGGCGATCAAGCGCGCGCTGGTCGGCAGCGCGGCGATCGTCGGCGAGGCCTGCCTCGCGCACGGCACCGAGCGGCTGATCCACGTGTCGTCGATCGCGGCGCTCTATCTCGGCGACGGCGCCGAGACCATCACGGCGCGCACGCCCGCGGATCCCAAGAGCGACGAGCGCGGCGACTACGCGCGGGCCAAGGCCGAGGCGGACCGTCTGATCCTGGACATGATCGCGCAGCGCAAGCTGCCGGCGACGATCCAGCGCCCGGGCATGGTCGTCGGCGACGGCACCTCGCCCTTCCACTCCGGGCTGGGATTCTACAACAACGACCAGCACTGCATCGGCTGGAACGACGGCCGCAACCCCCTGCCCTTCGTGCTCGCCGAGGACGTCGCCTCGGCGATCGTCGCCGCGCTCACGGCGCCCGACGTGATCGGCCGCGCCGACAACATCGTCGGCGACGTGCGCCTGAGCGCCCGCGAATTCGTCGCCGAGACCGCCCGCGTCCTCGGCCGCCCGCTGGTCTTCCATCCGCAAAGCCCGCTTGGGCTGCAGGCGGTCGAGATCGTGAAGTGGCTCGTCAAGCGCGTCGGCGGCCGCGCCGCGCCCTTCCCGAGCTACCGCGACATCCTCTCGCGCGGCATGCCCGCGCGATTCGACTGCGGCGAGACGAAGGCGGTGCTCGGCTGGAAGCCCTGCGCCGACCGCGCGACCTTCATCGCGCGCGCGCTCGGCGGCCCGGCGGCCGCCCCGAGCGAGCCGACGGAGATCCGGCCCGCGGCCTGAGCCCGGCGGCGCGGCATGGCGATCCGGATCCTCCACGTCTTCTCGACCTTCAAGGTCGGCGGACCGCAGGCGCGGCTCGCGTCGCTGGTCGACGCCCTGCCCGACGGCTACGAACATGTCATCGCCGCGATGGACGGCGCCACGCCGGCCGCGGCGCTGATCACGCGACAAGACCGCATCCGCCTGGTCGAGCCGCCGGCGAAGACGGCCTCGCCCTGGGTGCGGGCGTGCAGCATCGCGGCACTGCTGCGGCGCGAGGCGCCCGATCTCGTGGCGACCTACAACTGGGGCGCCATCGAGGTCGCCGCGCTGGCGCGCGCCCTCGGCCGCCGCGTGGTGCATTTCGAGGACGGCTTCGGCCCCGACGAGACCGCGTCGCAGGTGCCGCGCCGCCGGTGGTTCCGCCGCGTCGTGCTGCCCTTCGTCGATGTCGTCGTGGTGCCGTCGGGCACGCTGGAGCGCATCGCGCGCACGACCTGGGGCGTGGCCGGCGCGCGGCTGCGCAACATCCCCAACGGCGTCGACACCGGGGCCTTCGATGCGCCGCCCGATCCCGGTCTGCTGCCCGGGTTCGTCCGTCGGCCCGGCGAGGTCGTGGTCGGCACGGTGGCGGGGCTGCGGCCCGAGAAGAACGTCGCCCGGCTCGTGCGCTGCTTCGCGGCCGCGGACACCGCGCGCCGGGCGCGCCTCGTGGTCGCCGGCGAAGGCCCCGAGCGGCCGGCGATCGAGGCCGCCGCGGCCGCGGCGGGAATCGCGGACCGCGTCGTGCTCGCCGGCTTCGTGCCGCAGCCCGCGCGCTATCTCGGCTGCTTCGACATCTTCGCCATCTCGTCCGACACCGAGCAGTTCCCCATCAGCCTCGTCGAGGCGATGGCCGCGCGCCTGCCGGCCGCCTCCACCGATGTCGGCGACGTCCGCGTCATCCTCGACCCCGCGAACGCGCCCTACGTCGTCGGGCGCGGCGACGAGGCGGCCCTGACCGCCGCGCTCGCGGCGCTGATCGCGGACGGCGAGCTGCGCGCACGGATCGGCGCCGCCAACCGCGCGCGCGTCGAGCGCGAATACAGCTTCGCGCGCATGTGCCGGACCTACGACGCGCTGTTCCGGGACGTGGCGGCCGGGCGCCGCCCCGCCTGAGCGCGACGGCGTCGGGCCCGGCCGCGCGGCGTCAGGACAGGCCCTCGATCTGGCCGTCGGCCCCGAGGCGGATCACATGCGCGGCCGGCACCTTGGGCAGGCCCGGCATGGTCTGCAGGTCGCCGCAGACCGCGACGACGAAGCCGGCGCCGGCGGCAAGCCGGACCTCGCGGATCGCGAGCGTGTGGCCGGTCGGCGCGCCGAGCTTGGTCGGATCGCTGGAAAAGCTCGACTGGGTCTTGGCGATGCACACCGGCACGTGGCCGAAGCCCGCCGCCTCGAAGGCGGCGAGGCGCTGCTTGATCGCCTCCGAGGCCGAGACGCCCGACGCGCGGTAGACCTCGCGCGCAATCGTCTCGATCTTGCTCAGCAGCTTCATGTCGTCGGGATAGAGCGGCTTGAACGCCGCCTTGCCGGCCTCGGCCGTCTCGACGACCGCCCGCGCCAGCGCTTCGGCGCCCGCACCGCCCTTCGCCCAGTGCTCGCACAGGAAGGCGCGCGCGCCGGCCCTGGCGCAGAGGTCCTCGACGAGCTTCAGCTCGGCATCGCTGTCGGTGACGAACCGGTTGATCGCCACGAGCGCGGGCACGCCGAACTTGCCGACGTTCTCGATGTGGCGCAGCAGGTTCGCCATGCCGCGCTCGAGGGCCCCGAGATCCTCGCTCTTCAGCGTCTTGGCGTCGGCACCGCCCTGGAGCTTGAGCGCGCGCACCGTCGCCACGATCACGACCACCGACGGCGCCAGCCCCGCGACGCGGCACTTGATGTCCATGAACTTCTCGGCGCCGAGATCGGCGCCGAAGCCCGCCTCGGTCACCGTGTACTCGCCCAGCCGCAGCGCCGCCTCGGTCGCGATGATCGAATTGCAGCCGTGCGCGATGTTGGCGAACGGCCCGCCATGGATGAAGGCGGGATTGTTCTCCAGCGTCTGGACGAGGTTCGGCTTGATCGCGTCGCGCAGCAGCACGGCCATCGACCCGACGGCCTTCACGTCGGCCGCCGTCACGGACTTCTTGTCGAACGTCTCGGCGACGACGATGCGCGACAGCCTCGCCTGGAGGTCGTCGAGGTCGCGCGACAGGCAGAGGATCGCCATCACCTCGGAGGCCGTCGTGATGTCGAATCGCGCCTCGCGCGGGACGCCGAGCGCCGGGCCGCCGAGCCCGGTGATCGTGTCGCGCAGCGAGCGGTCGTTCATGTCCATCACGCGCGGCCAGGCGATGCGGCGCGGATCGATCGACGGCTCGTCGCGCCAGTAGACGTGGTTGTCGACCATCGCGGCGAGCAGGTTGTGCGCCGTCGTGATGGCGTGGAAGTCGCCCGTGAAGTGCAGGTTGATGTCCTCCATCGGCACGACCTGCGAATGGCCGCCGCCGGTGGCGCCGCCCTTGCGGCCGAAGCAGGGACCCAGCGAGGGCTCGCGCAGCGCGATCATCGTGCGTTTGCCGATGCGGTTGAGCGCATCGCCAAGCCCGACCGTCGTCGTCGTCTTGCCTTCGCCCGCGGCGGTCGGGTTGATCGCCGTGACCAGCACCAGCCTGCCGCGCGGCCGGCTCTTGAGCGTGTCCAGGAACTCGAATCCGACCTTGGCCTTGGTCTTGCCGTAGGGCTCGAGCGCGTCGGCGGGGATGCCCGCCCTGGCCGCCACCTCCGCGATCGGCTTGAGCGTGGCGCGGCGTGCGATGGCGAGGTCGGACATCGGATCGAGGCTCATGGGGTCTCCCGGACGTTTCGTCTTGTGAGTCGACTCATAGCGCGCCCGGCCCGCGGCGGTCGATCCGATGCTGCCCGCCGCGGCGTCGCGGGGCGCGGACCCGAGCGGCTGGCCCGCGCCCGGCGCGCGGCGGCATCGTCAAGCCGACGCTGCGGCACCGCGCGGGCTTCGGCTAGGCTGCGCCACCTGCCAGCCAAGAGGCCGCCATGACCCGGGTTCTGCACCGCTCGACCAAGATGAAGTTCGATGTCGCCGTCAGCGGCGACGGCCTCAATCTCACCCTCGCCGACGGCCGCACCGTGATCGACGCCGCCGGCGGCGCGGCAGTCGCCTGCCTGGGGCATGGCAACCGGCGCATCGCCGAGGCGATGGGACGCCAGGCCGCGAAGCTGGCCTACGTCCACACGATGTTCTTCTCGTGCGAGGCCTCGGAGGCGCTGGCGGACCATCTCGTCGGCCACGAGCCCGGCGGCCTCAGCCACGCCTTCTTCGTTTCCTCGGGCTCCGAAGCTGTCGAGGCCTGCCTCAAGCTCGCCAGGCAATATTTCGTCGAAAAGGGCGAGCCGCAGCGCACGCACTACATCGCGCGCCGCCAGAGCTACCACGGCAACACGTTCGGGGCGCTGTCGGTCAGCGGCCACCCCGCCCGGCGCGCGGTCTACGAGCCGCTGCTGATGCGCGGCGTCAGTCACGTCTCGCCCTGCTTCGCCTTCCGCTACAAGCCGCCCGCCGAGACGAGCGAGCAGTACGTGGCGCGCCTCGCCGCCGAGCTCGAGGCCGAGTTCCAGCGCATCGGGCCGGACAAGGTCATCGGCTTCGTCGCCGAGCCGATCGTCGGCGCGACCTCGGGCTGCGTCGCGGCCGAACCAGGCTACTTCAAGGCCGTGCGCGAGGTCTGTGACCGGCACGGCGCACTGCTGATCCTCGACGAGATCATGAGCGGCATGGGCCGCAGCGGCACGCTGCACGTGTGGGAACAGGAAGGCGTGACGCCGGACCTGCAGGCCGTCGCCAAGGGGCTGGGCGCGGGCTACATGCCGCTCGGCGCGATGCTGGTCTCGCGCAAGGTGATGGCCGCGCTCGACGGCGGCAGCGGCAGCTTCGCCCACGGCCATACCTTCCAGGCGCATTCGGTGGCCTGCGCCGCCGCCCTCGAGGTGCAGAAGATCATCGCCGAGCAGAAGCTGCTCGACAACGTGAAGCGGCTCGGCGGCGTCCTGGGCAAGGCGCTGGCGGCGCGTTTCGGCACGCACAACCACGTCGCCAACATCCGCGGCCGCGGCCTATTCCAGGCGCTGGAGTTCGTCCGGGGCCGGAACTCGCTCGAGCCCTACGACCCGTCCGCCCGGTTCAGCGAGCGCCTCAAGCTCAAGGCGCTCGAACTCGGCCTCGCGATCTACCCCAACGGCGGCACCATCGACGGGCGTCTCGGCGACCACGTCATCATCGCGCCGCCCTACAACGCCACCGACGCCGACATCGACCGCATCGTCGACCGGCTGGGCAAGGCGGTGGATGCGACCGCCGCGGAGCTCGCCGCGGGCTGATTGCCGCCGAATTGCGCGTCGCGCGCGCGCCGACGCATCCTCGACGCGCGCGGCCCCGGGCCGCCGATTCGGATGGGAGCGGCCATGGACTTCGCCAAGCTGCTGCGCGACGCGTTCCGCGAGACGATCGGCTTCGTGGGGGCGTGCATCTTCTACGTCGTGGCGCCGCTGCGCTGGCCCCGGCGCTGGGCGGAGCGCGCAAGCGATCCGAACACGCCGTCGACGCAGGGATATCTCGAGACCCGGCTGTTCTTCTTCCTGTCGGTCGCAGCCTGGATCGTGTTCATCCACGTCTTCCTGCCGCCGCCGGGCACCGGCTCGATCGCGCCGACGCGCGAGGCCGTCGAGGCGCAGCGCCAGCAGATCCTCGACAGCTTCGTGCAGGCCTTCGCCGGCGGGATGCGGGGCGCAGCGGCCACCGGCCTCGTGCTCGGCGGCGTCGTCGCGACGGCAATTCTCGAGGCCTGGCTGCGCCTGCGCGGCCGCGGCCGCGCCAGCAGCGCGCGCATCGACCTCGTCGTGGTCGCGCTCGGCGTGATGAACGTCTACGTGTTCCTCGTCGCGCGCGTCGGCGCCTATGTCGGCAAGGACGGGATCGCCTCGCTGCTGGCGTCGATCTCGCGAGCGGCGGTCGAGATGCAGTGGCCGACGCCCGTCGAGATGCTGCTCTCGGTCGGCGCCGGCGGGGTGACGCGCAATCTGGTGCTGGTCTGCGTCATGGGCGTGCTCGCCCTGCTCCACATCGCGATGGCCTGGGTGCTGGCGAGCCCGCTGCGCATGGCCGTCGCCGAGGCGGATCCGGCAGCGGCCGCCGCGGCGCCGTCGCCGCCCGCCGGCGGCGGCACGCGGGCGCCGATGGTCGTCCTCGCGCTCGCCGGATTCGCCGCCGTCTGCGCCGGCATGCTCGCCGCCGAAGCGATCCGCGAGGGTCAGCCGCGGCTGGGCGAGATCGCGCTGCTGCCGGCCGAGGCGGCCGGCGGCGCGCGCGGCTGCGTTCTCGTGACGACGCTGGTCAACGAAAGCGAGCGTCCCGTCCTGGTGACGCGCGCCCATTCCCTCGACCTGCGCCTGCGCGTCGGGCGCGGCGACGGCCAGTGGTCGCAGCCGATCCAGTTCGAAGGCGAGGTGGCCAGGATCAACGGCAGGGCAGAGGACGCGCTGCTCGTCCGCCCGGGCGAGACCGTGCTCGTCGCCTCGGGACCGCTGCGCCTCGTCCGGCCGGGAGCCGGTATGGTCGCGTCGATACTGCAGCGCGGCGTCGAGCTGCGCGCGCCCGCCTCGCTCGAGACCTGGCTGAGCGGCGGCGGCCGCGCACTGCGGCTGGCGCCGGTGCTCCGCCCGGCCACGTCGGTGGCCGCCTGCCTCGGCGCGCCCGCGACGTGAGACGGCGTCGCAGCGGCGCCCGGCTCAGCGCGCCTTCGCCGCCTTCGCGCGCTCGCGCAGGCCCGAGATGGTCAGGCGGGTCGACACGATCTCGGGATCGGTCAGCAGCTCGATCACCGCCGCGCGGCCGGATTTCAGCGCGCGATCGAAGGCGGGCGCGAAGTCGTCGGTTCGGCTCACCCGCTCGGCGTGGCACCCCAGCGCCTTTCCCAGCGCCGAGAAGTCCTGATCGCTGAGGTCGGTGCCGACGACGCGCTCGGGATGCTCGCGCTCCTGATGCATCCGGATCGTGCCGTACATCTTGTTGTTGAACACGATCACGATCGGCTTGCCGCCGTACTGCACCGCCGTCGCGACCTCCTGGCCCGACATCATGAAGCCGCCGTCGCCGACGAAGCTCACCGTCACGCGGTCGCGATGCACGAGGCTCGCGGCGACGGCGGCCGGCACCGAGTAGCCCATCGCACCGGACGTCGGCCCCACTTCGCGACGCGGCCGTCCGAAGCGCAGGAAGCGCTGCGGCCATCCCGTGTGGTTGCCGGCGTCGAGCGTGACGATCGCGTCCTTTGGCAGCAGCTCGTCGAGCACGTGCATGACCTTCGCCGCGTCGAGCGCGCCCGCGTAGGCGGGCACGTCGAGCGTGGCGAGATAGTCCTGGCGCGCGGCCGCGGTCCACGCCGCCCAGCGCTTGCCGTCGAGCGGCACCATCGTCTCGGCGGCGGCGAAGAAGCCGTCGCCGGTGGACACGACGCCGAGGCTCGGCCGGAACACGCGCCCGAGTTCGTCGGCGTCGGGATGGACGTGGACGAGCGTCTGCCGGGGCTGCGGGCTGTCGAGCGTCGTGTAGCCCTGGGTCGTCATCTCGCCGAGGCGCGCGCCGACCACCAGCACGACGTCCGCTTCCTTGAAGCGCTTGATCAGCGCCGGCGGCCCCGACGTGCCGAGGTCGCCGGCATAGACCGGCGACGCGTTCGAGAACAGCTCCTGGCGACGGAACGACACCGCGGTCGGGATGTTGTTCGCCTCGGCGAAGGCGACGGCGCGCCGGCAGGCGGCGTCCGACCAGCACGAGCCGCCGATCAGCATCAGCGGCTGGCGGGCGCCGTCGAGCAGCTTGCGCACCGCCGCGACGTCGGCCTGGGTGGCCGCCGCGCGATGCGCGACATAGGGCTCGGCGTCGCGCACGTCGGCGGTCTCGACGAGCATGTCCTCGGGCAACGCCAGCACGACCGGGCCTGGACGGCCCGAGGTCGCGACGTGATAGGCGCGCGACATGTACTCGGGGATGCGGTCCGTGCGGTCGATCTGCGTCGCCCACTTGGCGACCGGGCCGAACATCTGGCGGTAGTCGATCTCCTGGAAGCCCTCGCGGTCCATCGCGTCGCGCGCGACCTGGCCCACGATCAGGATCATCGGGGTCGAGTCCTGGAACGCGGTGTGGACTCCGACCGCCGCGTGGCACGCGCCGGGACCGCGGGTGACCATCGCGATGCCCGGCTTGCCGGTGAGCTTGCCGTAGGCCTCGGCCATGTTGGCTGCGCCCGCCTCGTGGCGGGCATTGATCAGCCGGATCTGCGGCGAGTCGTAGAGCGCGTCGAGCACCTCGAGATAGCTCTCGCCGGGGACGCAGAACGCCATGTCGGCGCCGTGCACGAGAAGCTGGTCGACGAGGATGCGGCCGCCGGTGCGGCTGTTGCGGGTCGTCATGGGATATGTCCCGAACCTGTGAAGGGATGATGGCGGCGCGAGTAGACGGGCACGCCCTCGCCCTGTCAACGAACCGCGTGCCGCAGCGCCGCCGATAGCGCGGGCCGCGCCGAGCTGTGCTTCACTGCGCCCCCTTTTTTACGGCGCGGCACCGCGCCCCGGAGTCGTCCGCCCGTGTATTTCGATCGCGAGCTTTGGAGATTCACGCACGGCCATCGCGCGCGCCTCGCGGCCGCCGTCGCGGTCGGGCTCGCCGCCGTCGTCGCCGGGCTCGCACGCCTCGCCATCTTCGGCTGGCTCGTCGGCCGCGCGCTGGCCGGCGCGGGCATCGCCGAACTCCTGCCCGGCGTCGGGCTCGCCCTGGCGGCGATCGCGCTGCGCGCGGTGCTGGAGACCTGGCGCACGCGGCTCGCAGACGCGACGTCCGCCGCCGTGCAGCACGCGCTGCGCGCCGCGCTCTACGACCGCGTCATGGCGCTGGGGCCCGCGCATTTCACCTCGGCGCGCACCGGCGACGTGACCGTCGCGCTGATCGACGGGGTCACCCAGCTCGAGACTTTCTTCGGGCGCTACGTGCCGCAGCTGCTGATCGCGGCGGCGACGCCGGTGCTGGTGTTCCTCGCCGCGATCTGGATCGACGCCGGCATCGCGACGGTGCTGCTGCTCGCCGCGCTGGCGGCGTTGGCGCTGCCGAGCGCGCTGCACCGGCGCGAGCATCGCGCCGCGATCGAGCGCTCGCGCGAGCACCGACGCTTCTCCGCCGATTTCCTCGACGCGCTGCAGGGCCTGGCGACCCTCAAGGCCTTCGGCCAGAGCCGGGCCCAGGCCGAGCGGCTCGCGGAGCGAAGCTGGGCGCTCACCCGCGCGACGATGCGGGTACTTCGCACCAGCACCGCGACGCGCGGCGTCACCGATGCGGCGATCGCGATCGGCACGGCGGCGGCGTTCGTGATCGGCGCAGCGCGCGTCGCCGACGGCACGATGTCGATCGCGGCGCTCGCGGTCCTCCTGATGCTCGGCACGGAAATGTTCCGGCCGCTGCGCGACCTGCGCGAGCTGCTGCACGGCGGCATGCTCGGACAGGCGGCGGCCGTCGGGATCCGCGCGCTGCTCGATGCGGTACCGAGCATCGACGATCGCGGCGCGGCCGCGGCGCCCGCGCGCGCGCCGGCGCCGCGGCTGGCGCTGGAGCACGTGACGTTCGCCTATCCCGATCGGGAGGTTCCCGCGCACCGCGAGCTCAGCCTGGAGGTCGCGGCCGGCGAGCGCGTCGCGATCGTCGGGCGCAGCGGCTCGGGCAAGACATCGATCCTGCGCCTGCTGCTGCGCTTCTACGATCCGCAGGCCGGCACGATCCGGCTCGACGGGATCGACATCCGCACGCTGCCGCTCGCGACGCTGCGCGCCCAGTTCGCGGTCGTGAGCCAGGACTGCTACCTGTTCCACGGCAGCGTCGCCGACAATCTGCGCCTGGCGAAGCCCGGTGCGAGCGACGCCGAGCTGCGCGCCGCGGCGGCCGACGCCAACGCCCTGGAGTTCATCGACCGCCTGCCCGAGGGCCTGGCCACGATCGTCGGCGAGCGCGGCGTGCGGCTGTCCGGCGGCCAGCGCCAGCGCCTCGCCATCGCCCGCGCGCTGCTGCGCGAGGCGCCGATTCTCGTCCTGGACGAGGCGCTTTCGGCCGTCGACGCCGAAAGCGAATCCCTCGTGCAGCAGGCGCTCGACCGCCTCATGGCGGGGCGCACGACGCTGATCATCGCCCATCGCCTGTCGAGCATCCGCGGTGCCCAACGCATCGTCGTGATGGCGGACGGGCGGGTCGTCGAGCAGGGCGGCCATGACGAACTGCTCGCCCGCCGCGGCGCCTATCACGCGCTGATGGCCGAGCAGGCCGAGCAGGTCGCCGATCGCCTCGGCCCCGAGTTCGAGGCCGCCGACGCGGCGCGGCCGGCGACCGAGGCGCCCGCGGCGTCGGTCGCGGCGAGCGGCCCGCTGCCGCCGCGCGGCTGGCCGGCGGTCCTGCGCGATCTCGTGCGCATCATCGCACCGCTCGGCGGCAGCTTCGCGGCCACGCTGGGCCTAGGGGTGATGCGCGTCGCCGCCTATATCGGCGTCGGCGTGCTCGGCGCCCTGATCCTGCGGGCATTGGTCGAGCAGCGGCCCTACGGCGGCCTCGCCTGGGCGCTGGCGATCATGGCGCCGCTGGCCGGCCTGCTGCACTGGCTGGAATCCTGGCTCGCGCACGACATGGCCTATCGCCTGCTCGCCGAGATGCGCCTCGCGCTCTACCGCAAGCTCGATGCCCTCGCCCCGGCGTACCTGCTTCGCCGACGCTCGGGCGATCTCGTCGCCAGCGCGACGCAGGACGTGGAGACCGTCGAGTACTTCTTCGCGCACACCGTGGCGCCCGCATTCGTCGCCGTCCTCGTGCCCGGCGCGGCCCTGGTCTGGCTCGCCGGGACGCATTGGGCGATCGCGGCCGCCTTCCTCCCGTTCCTGATCGTCGCGGCGGCGCGCCCGTTCCGCGCCCGTGCGCGCATCGATGCGCTCGGGCGCGAGGCGCGCGCGACGATGGGCGAGCTCAATGCCGTCACCGTCGACACGATCCAGGGGCTCGGCGAGATCGTCGCCTTCCAGCAGGAGCGGGCGCGGCGCGCGACGTTCCTCGCGGCCGTCGCGCATTACGCCGAACGGCGCCTGCCGCTGCTCGCCGACCTCGCGCGCGAGAAGTCGGCGATCGAGGCTCTGGCCGGACTCGGCGGCCTCGCCGTGATCGTGACCGGCGCGGCGCTGGCCGCCGCCGGCGCCATCGCGCCGACCGCGATCGCGCTGCTCGCCCTCGTCGCCATGGCCTCGTTCCTGCCGGTCTCGGAGATCGCGCAGGTCAGCCGCCAGCTCGCCGAAACCTACGGCGCGACCGAGCGCCTGCACGCCGTCCATGCCGAGACGCCGGCGGTGGCGGACCGGGCCGGCAGCCGCCCCCTCCCGCCCCCGGCGCCCGGAACCGGGCAGCGCATCGCGATCGCGGACCTGCATTTCGCCTATCCGGGAACCGCGACGCCGGTGCTGCGCGGCGTCGCGCTCGAGATCCCGGCGGGCGGGTCGCTCGCCGTGGTCGGCCGCTCGGGCGCCGGCAAGACGACCCTCGCCCAGCTGCTGCTGCGCTTCTTCGACCCCGATCGCGGCGTCATCCGCTTCGAGGGGATCGACCTGCGCGACCTGCCGCTGGACTCGCTGCGCCAGCGCATCGCGCTGGTGTCGCAGGACACGCATCTCTTCAATGCCAGCCTCGGGGACAACGTCCGCCTCGCGCGCCCCGATGCCGACGACGACGCGCTGGCGCGCGCCCTCGACCAGGCGGCGCTGACCGGATTCGTGGCCGGCCTGCCCCAGGGGCTCGACACGCCGGTCGGCGAGCGCGGCGTCCAGCTCTCCGGCGGCCAGCGCCAGCGCGTGGCGATCGCCCGCGCCTTCCTGAAGGACGCGCCGATCCTGGTGCTCGACGAGGCGACCTCGCATCTCGACGCCGAGAGCGAGCGCACGGTCCACGCGGCGCTGGACTCGCTGCGCCACGGCCGCACGACGCTGATCATCGCCCATCGCCTGTCGACCCTGCGCAGCGCGGATCGCATCGCCGTCCTCGATTGCGGACGAATCGCGGAGCTGGGCACCCACGAGGCGCTGATCGCCCGCCAGGGCCTCTACGCCCGTCTCGTCCGACGGCAACTTGCGGGCGCGGCGGCCTGAGGCGCCCTGCGCTGCCGCGCCGCAGGGGGTGTGACGCGCATCACTTGCCCTGGGCGCGACACCGATTCATCGTCCATTCGAACGACAAGGAAGGCCCCCGGCCGCCCCGCCATGGCTGAGCCTCGCACCGACGCGACCCTCATGGAGCACATCGAGGCCCCCTCGGGCTTCAGGCAGCTCGTCGGGTTCAAGCTCGACAGCTGGTGCTGCGACGAAGCCGTGGTGTCGATCGTCGTCGGTCCCCGCCACCTCAATCGCAGCGGCAACGTGCACGGCGGCGTCCTGACCACGCTGATCGACGCCGCCGGCAGCTTCGCCGGCTGCTTCACGCCGATCTGCGGCAATGTGCGGAAGGCGACCACGCTGTCGATGGCGGTCGAGTTTCACGCCCCGATGACCACCGGCCGCATCGTCGCGCGCGGCCGCGTCACCCGCACCGAGGGACCGGTCTTCCACGCCGCGGTCGAAATCGCGACGGCGGCGGGCGCGGCGCTCGCGACCGGGCAGGTGCGATATCGCTACCAGCCCGGCTCAGAGACCCCGGACGGCGTGCCCCTGCCCCGCGGACCCGAACGGCGCGGCACGACCCTGGGCTGATGCGGACTCCGGCAGCCGACCGCCCCGGCGGACCGCGGCGCGGCCACGGCGGTCACGCGCGATCGAGGCCGTCGCGACGCGTTGATCAGGCCGCGTCCGCGGCCACCGCCTCGGCGTGATGGCATGCGACGGCGGTCCCGTCGAGAACGCGCGGTGCCGGCCGCTCGCGCGCGCAGAGTTCGGTCATGTGCGGACAGCGCTTGTGGAAGGCGCAGCCCGACGGCGGATCGAGCGGCGACGGCAGCTCGCCGGCCAGCGCCTGGCGCCGGCCGCGCCGGGCCGGGTCGGTCGACGGCGTCGAGGCGAGCAGCGCCCGCGTGTAGGGATGCCGCGGGCGCTCGAACACGGCGCGCTTCGGGCCATGCTCGACCGGCCGGCCCAGATACATCACCATCACCTCGTCGGCGATGTGCCGCACGACCGAGAGGTCGTGCGAGATGAACAGGTAGGCGAGCCGGAACTCCTCCTGCAGGTCGAGCATCAGGTTCAGCACCTGCGCCTGGATCGACACGTCGAGCGCCGAGACCGGCTCGTCCGCGACGACCACCCGCGGGTTCAGCATCAGGGCCCGCGCGATCGCGATGCGCTGACGCTGGCCCCCCGAGAACATGTGCGGGTAGCGGGCATGATGCTCCGGCCGCAGGCCGACCTTCGCCAGCATCGCGCGCGCGGCCTCGGCACGCGCCCCGGCGTCGAGCGGCGTGTTGATGATGAGCGGCTCCTCGAGGATCGCGCCGACGGTCTTGCGCGGATTGAGCGAGCCGTAGGGATTCTGGAACACCATCTGGACCGAGCGCCGCAGCTGCGGCCCGACGGCCTTGCCGCCGGTCGTGGCGTCGGCGCCGTCGACGATCAGCGCCCCGCCGGTCGGGGCATCGAGCAGCGCGACGATCCGGGCCAGCGTGGACTTGCCGCATCCGGACTCGCCGACGACGGCCAGCGTGCGGCCCGCCGGCAGCTTGAACGAAACGCCGTCGACCGCGCGCACCGTGGCCGTGCCGCGGAATATGCCGCGCGAGACGACGAAATGGCGCGTGAGGTCGCGCGCCTCGATCACCGCGGGGGCGGTCGCCGCCGGCGTCATGACGCCACCGCCGCCGCGCCGCGCGGGTAGTGGCAGCGCACCCGGCTGGCGTCGTCGCCGGCGGCGGGCGGCGCCTCGCGCCGGCATCGCGCGTCGGCGTCCGCGCAGCGTGGATTGAAAAGGCAGCCGCTCGGCCGGTCATCGATACCGGGCACGACGCCCTGGATCGTCGAGAGGCGCCGCTTGTCGTGGGCGCGCTCGGGCAACGCGTCGAGCAGGGCGGCGGTGTAGGGATGGCGCGGCGAGCGGAACAGGCCGGCCGCGGGCTGCTGCTCGACGAGCTGGCCCGCATACATGACCTGGATGCGGTCCGCGGTCTCCGCGACCACGCCCATGTCGTGCGTGATCAGGACAAGCGCCATCCGGCGCTCGCGCTGCAGCCCGGCGAGAAGCTCCAGGATCTGCGCCTGGATCGTCACGTCGAGCGCCGTGGTCGGCTCGTCCGCGATCAGCAGCCGCGGGTTGCAGGCGATCGCCATCGCGATCATCACGCGCTGGCTCATGCCGCCGGAGAGCTGGTACGGGAACGCGCGCAGCCGCGTTTCCGGCGCCGGGATGCCGACCTGGGCGAGCAGCTCGATCGTGCGCGCGCGGCGCTGGGCGCGGGTGCCGCCCTCGTGGACGCGCAGCGTCTCCATGATCTGGAAGCCGACCGTGAAGCACGGGTTCAGGCTCGTCATCGGCTCCTGGAAGATCATGGCGATGTCCTTGCCGATGATCCGCCGACGGTCGCGGGCGCCCAGCCCGAGCAGGTCGGTGCCCGCGAAGCTCAACCGGTCCGCGGTGACGCGTCCCGGAAACGCGATCAGCCCCATGATCGCGAGCATCGCCACGCTCTTGCCCGAGCCGGATTCGCCGACGACGCCCAGCACCTCGCCCGCGTCGAGCGTCATGTCGACGCCGTCGACCGCGCGCAGCGCGCCGCGGCGCGTCGCGAACTCGACCGAGAGGTTGCGGATCTCGAGCAGCGCCATCAGCGTTTCAGCTTCGGATCGAGGGCGTCGCGCAGGCCGTCGCCCATGAGGTTGAAGGCGAGCACGGTCACCAGGATCGCCAGCCCCGGGAAGGTGACGACCCACCAGGCCCGCAGGATGAACTGCAGCGCATCCGCCAGCATCGTCCCCCATTCCGGCGTCGGCGGCTGCGCCCCGAGGCCGAGAAAGCCCAGCGCCGCGGTATCGAGGATCGCGGTCGAGAAGCCGAGCGTCGAGGTCACGATCAGGGGCGCCATGCAGTTCGGCAGCACGGTGTCGAACATCAGCCGCGGCAGGCGGGCGCCGGTCATCCGCGACGCCGTCACGTAGTCCTTGGACAGCTCGGCCAGCACCGAGGCGCGGGTCAGGCGCGCGAAGCCCGGCAGCACGACAATCGAGACCGCGAGCATGGCGTTGAACAGGCCCGGGCCGAGGATCGCGACGACCACGATGGCGAGCAGCAGCGACGGCAGCGCCAGGAGCGTGTCCATCGCGCGCATGATGACCATGTCGACCACGCCCGCGAAGAAGCCCGCGACAAGCCCGAGCATGACTCCGATGACGAGGCCGAGCGAGACGACGGTGAAGCCGACGACCATCGACACGCGCGCGCCGTGGATCAGGCGCGAGAGGATGTCGCGGCCGATGTCGTCGGTTCCGAGCAGGAAACGGGCCGAGCCTCCCTCGAGCCAGACCGGCGGCCGCAGCAGCGCGTCGCGATACTGCTCTGCCGGCGGATGCGGCGCCACGACGTCGGCGAAGACGGCCAGCAGCGCGAACAACAGGATGACCGCGAGGCCCGCGACCGCCCCGTGGTTGGCGCGGAAGTCGCGCCAGACCTCGGCGATCGGATGCAGGTCGCGCGGGGCGGCCTTCCCGGCGGGCGCCGTCGCGATCGGGGCGGGGTCGGTCGCGCTGCCCATGTCAGCGGCGCTTGCGGATGCGCGGATTGATGACCCCGTAGAGCAGGTCGACGCCGAGATTGACGAGCATCACGATCGTCGCCGCCATCAGGACGCCGCCCTGCACGACCGGGTAGTCGCGCCGTCGTATCGATTCGATCAGCCACTTGCCGACGCCCGGCCACGAGAAGATCGTCTCGGTCAGGATCGCGCCGCTGAGCAGCCGGCCGATCTCCAGCCCGATGACCGTGACCACGGGGATCAGCGCGTTGCGAAGCGCATGCAGGAACACGACCCGCGACGGCGACAGGCCCTTCGCGCGCGCGGTACGGATGTAGTCCTCGCCGAGGACCTCGAGCATCGCCGAGCGCGTCATGCGCGCGATCACCGCGAGCGGCACGGTGGCGAGCACCAGCGCCGGCAGGACCAGGTGGCGCAGCGCGGACTGGAACGCCTTCATGTCGTCGGCGAGCCAGGCATCGATCAGGGCGAAGCCCGTGACGGGGTCGACGAAGAATTGCACGGCCATGCGGCCCGACACCGGTGTCCAGCCGAGCGTGACCGAGAACAGCAGGATCAGCAGCAGGCCCCACCAGAAGATCGGCATCGAGTAGCCGGTCAGCGACAGGCCCATCACCGCGTGGTCGAAGACGGAATTGCGCCGGATCGCGGCGAGGATTCCGGCGGGCAGGCCGACGAGCACGGCGATCAGGATCGCCGACATCGCCAGCTCGATCGTCGCCGGGAACAGGGTCAGGAACTCCACGATCACCGGCTCGCGCGTGATGATCGACTTGCCGAGATTCCCCTGCACGACGTCGGCGATGTAGCGCGCGTACTGGACCAGGATCGGCTGGTCGAACCCGTATTCGTGGCGGAGCTGCTGGTAGCGCTCCTCCGCGATGCCGCGCTCGCCGGCCATCAGCAGGATGGGATCGCCGGGCACGAGGCGGATCATCGCGAAGGTCAGCAGGGTCACGCCCAGGAACGTCGGGATGACCAGGCTCAGCCGCGTGAAGAGGAAGCGAAGCATCGGGCTCGGACGATCGACGGGGGCGAGGAGTCGCCCCCGTCGATCGAAGCGTTGGGGTGCCGGGCGTCTATTCCTGGATGTCGACGCCGTAGAACACGTGGCCGCCGAACGGGCTCAGGCGGAAGTCGATCACCTTCTTGCTGACCGGCTTGTACTGCACGGAGTGCGCGACCGTGAACCACGGCGCCTCCTCCTTGAAGATCTCCTGCGCCTTCTCGTAGAGCGCGGTCCGCTTCTCGACGTCGGAGATCTGCTTGGCCTGCACGACGATGTCGTCGAACGGCTTGTAGCACCAGCGCGACGCGCTCATCTTCGAGGCGGCGCAGCCCAGCAGCACGTTGAGGAAGTTGTCGGGGTCGCCGTTGTCGCCCGTCCAGCCGAGCAGCACCGACTGCTGTTCGCCCGAACGCACGCGCTTGAGGTACTCGGCCCACTCGTAGGTGACGATCTTGGCCTTGACCCCGATCTTGTCGAGGTCGGCCTGGATGATCTCGGCCATGCGCCGGGCATTGGGGTTGTAGGGGCGCTGCACCGGCATCGCCCAGAGATCCGTCTCGAAGCCGTTGGGCAGGCCCGCCTCGGCGAGGAGCGCCTTGGCCTTGGCCGGATCGTAGGGGTAGTCCTTGATCGACGTGTTGTAGGACCAGATTGTCGGCGGGATCGGATTTGTCGCCGCCTTGCCCGAGCCGAGGAACACCGCGTCGATGATCGCCTGCTTGTTGACGGCGTAGTTCATCGCCTGGCGCACGCGCTTGTCCGTGAACGGCGCCTTCTCGGTGTTGAACGCCCAGTAGCCGATGTTGAGGCCCTCCTGCGACAGCAGGTTGATGTTCGGGTCCTTGCGCATCGCCTCGAGGTCGGCGGGGTTCGGATAGGGCATCAGGTGGCACTCGCCGGCCTTGAGCTTGGCGTAGCGCACGGAGCTGTCGGGCGTGATGGAGAAGACGAGATCGTCGATCTTCGCCTTGCCGGCCCAGTAGGTCGGATGCGCCTTGTATCGGATCACCGCGTCCTTCTGGTAGGCGACCAGGTAGAACGGGCCGGTGCCGATGGGATCCGTGTCGATGCGCTCGGGCGTGCCCGCCTTCAGCATCTTGTCGGCATACTCGGCGGACTGGATCGAGGCGAAGTCCATCGCGACGTTGGCGAGGAACGGCGCCTCCGGCGAATTGAGGAGGATGCGGACGGTGTAGTCGTCGATCTTCTCGACGGCCTTCAGCACCTTCGGCATGTCCATGTCTTCGAAATACGGATACTTGCCGCCGGACACCGCGTGGAACGGATGGTCCTTCTTCCAGGCGCGCGTGAAGGTGAAGATCACGTCGTCCGCGTTGAAGTCGCGCGTCGCAGTGAAAAGGCGGTTGCTGTGCCACTTCACGCCCTTGCGGAGCTTGAAGGTGTAGGAGAGCCCGTCGGCGGAGATCTCCCACGACTCGGCGAGGCCGGGCACGACCTTGGTGCCGCCGCGCTCGAACTCGGTGAGCCGGTTGTAGATCTGCCGGCCCGAGGCGTCGAAGGTCGTCCCCGCGGTGTAGAAGGCCGGATTGAATCCCTCGGGGCTGCCCTCCGAGCAGTACACGAGGGTCTTGGCCGAGACCGCCCCGGCGAATGCCGTGGCGAGAGCCGTGCCGAGCGCGAGCCGGGTCAGATGATCGATCACGTGAGCCTCCTGACGGTCCTGGTTCCACCTAGGATTCGAATTCCTGGTCGGCTCGACGGGCCGGGCTGCCGATCGGACGGCGGGCGCACCGATCGCCGGGGCGTCGAGTCCGCGAATGCTACCAGCTTGCGGCGGCCGACGGGAGGCTCGGCGCGCCACCGATCCGGCCCGGGCCGGGCCTTCCGGCGGCACGCGCGCGCACTCAGTCATAGGTCTGGAACTGCGCCGCCGCGGCGCGGTCGTAGCCGCGGCTGGCGAGCAGGAGCTGGCGCGTGTAGGCCTCGCGCGGCGTGCCGGCGCGCAGGGAGGTCGTCGTCAGCTCCTCGACGATCCGGCCCGCGTTCATCACCGCGATGCGCTCGCACATGTGGGCGACCACCGCCAGGTTGTGGCTGACCAGGACGAAGGTCAGGCCGAGGCGCCGGCGCAGTTCGGCCAGCAGGTTGAGCACCTCGGCCTGGATCGACACGTCGAGCGCCGAGGTCGGCTCGTCGAGCAGCAGGATCTTGGGCTCGAGGATCAGCGCCCGGGCGATCGCCACGCGCTGGCGCTGCCCGCCGGAAAGCTGGTGGGGATAGCGAAAGCGGAAACCCGCGCCCAGCTGCACCTCCGTCAGGGCGCGCTCGATGCGCGCCTCGGCGTCGCCGATGCCGTGGATGGCCAGCGGCTCGGCGAGCGCCCGGTCGACGGTCTGGCGCGGATGCAGCGAGCCGAACGGGTCCTGGAACACCATCTGCACCGCGGCATAGAAGCCGCGCGGCCGCCGGCGCCCCTGACGCTCGCCGAGGATCTCCATGTCGCCGGTCCAGTCGGGATTGAGTCCGGCCAGCGCGCGCAGGACCGTCGACTTGCCCGAACCGGACTCGCCCACGATTCCGAAGCTCTCCCCTGCCGCGACGGCGAACGACGCGTCGCGCACGGCGTGGACGTCGCCGAAGCGCACGTCCAGATGATCGAGGCGGATCGCGCTCATTGCTCGAGCCACCGCGGATCGCGCTGCAGGGTCGGCAGCGCGGCCGCCGGGCGGTCGAGCTGCGGCAGGCAGGCAAGGAGCCCGCGGGTGTAGGGATGCCGGGCGGTCTCGAGCGCGCGCGCCTCCAGGGTCTCCATCACGCGCCCGCCGTACATCACGAGCACCCGGTCGCAGAACGACGACACCAGGGCCAGGTCGTGGCTGATGAAGATGAGGCCCATGCCGCGCTGCGTGACGAGGTCGTCGAGGATCGCGAGCACCTGCATCTGCACGGTGACGTCGAGCGCCGAGGTCGGCTCGTCGGCGATGATGATGTCCGGCTCGGGGATCAGCATCATCGCGATCATCACGCGCTGGCCCATGCCGCCCGAGACCTCGTGCGGGTAGAGGCCGTAGACGCGGCGCGGGTCGCGGATCTTGACCGAGGCGAGCATCTCGATCGTTCGCGCGCGCGCCTGGGCGCGGCCGACCTTGTGGTGCAGGCGATAGGCCTCGGCGATCTGGTCGCCGACGGTCATCACGGGATTGAGCGAGAACTTCGGATCCTGCAGCACCATCGAGATCCTGCGGCCGCGGATCGCGCGCATGCCGACCTCGTCGAGCGCCTGCAGGTCCTGGCCCCTGAAGGCCAGGCGGTCGGCGAGCACCTCGCCGGGCCTGGGCACCAGACGAAGGATCGCGCGGCCGGTCATCGACTTGCCCGACCCGGACTCGCCGACGACCCCGAGCTTCTCGCGCCCGAGGGTGAAGGACAGCCCGCGCACCGCCTCGACGATGCCGGTGCGGGTGTGGAACCGCACCCGCAGGTTCTCCACCTCCAGCAGCGGCGGCTCGGCCGCACTCATTGCGACTGCTTCGGATCGAGCACGTCGCGCAATCCGTCTCCGAGGAGGTTGAATCCCAGCGCGACGATGCAGATCGCGAGGCCCGGCGCCGTCGCGACCCACCACTGGTCGAAGATCTGCTCGCGGCCGGTCGCGATCATCGCGCCCCACTCCGGCAGCGGCGGCTGCGCGCCCAGTCCGAGGAAGCCGAGGCCCGCGGCGGTCAGGATGATGCCCGCCATGTCGAGCGTCGTGCGCACGATCAGGGAGGGCGTGCACAGCGGCATGACGTGCAGGAGGACGATGCGCATCGGCGAGGCGCCCTGGAGCCTGGTCGCCGCGATGAAGTCGGCGTTGCGGATCACCAGCGCCTCGGCGCGCGCGACGCGCGCATAGGGCGGCCAGGCGGTGAGCGCGATGGCGATGACGGCGTTCTCGATGCCCGGGCCCAGCGCCGCGACGAAGGCGAGCGCGAGGATCAGCCGGGGAAAGGCGAGGAAGATGTCGGTCACGCGCATCAGCGCCGTGTCGAGCCAGCCGCCCGCGTAGCCGGCGGTCGCGCCGACGACCAGGCCGATCGGTCCGACGGTGACGACGACCAGGATCACCACCATCAGCGTGATGCGCGCGCCGTAGACGATGCGGCTGAAGATGTCGCGACCGAGCGCGTCGGTGCCGAACCAGTGCGCGGCGGACGGCGGGCGCAGGCGCTGGTCGAGCGACTGCGCGAGCGGATCGTGCGTGGCCACCCAGGGCGCGAGCAGCGCCATCAGCAGCAGCACGACCACGATCGCCAGCCCGACCAGGGCGAGCGGGTTGGCGCGAAAGGTCAGCCAGCGCAGATAGGTCTGGCCCGCCCGCGCCTGCAGGCGCGAGCGCGGCGCGTCGGAGAGCAGCCAGGCGCGGGTCGGGCTCGTCATCGGGCGCGCGGGTCCACGAGGCGGTAGAGCAGGTCGGACAGCAGGTTGAGGGCGATGAACACGGTGCCGACGACCAGCGTGCCGCCGAGCACCGCGTTCATGTCGGCGTTGAGCAGCGAGTTGGTGATGTAGCGGCCGAGGCCGGGCCACGCGAACACCGTCTCGGTGAGCACCGAGCCCTCGAGCAGGTTGGCGTAGCTCAGCGCGATCACCGTGATGAGCGGCACCAGCGCATTGCCGAGCGCATGGCGCCAGACGACGCGGGTCTCGGACAGCCCCTTCACCCGCGCGGTGGTGACGTATTCCTGGCGCAGCTGCTCCAGCATGAAGCTGCGGGTCATGCGGCTCACATAGGCCAGGCTGAAATAGCCCAGGACGCAGGACGGCAGGATCAGGTGCGAGAAGGCGTTGCGGAACACCTCCCACTCGCCGCGCAGCGCGGCGTCGAGCAGCAGCACGCCGGTCACGGGATCGACGATGTCGTCGAAGGCGACTCCGATCCGCCCCGGGCCGCCGACCCAGCCGAGCATCCGGTAGAAGACGAGCAGGCCCATCAGGCCCAGCCAGAACACCGGCACGGAGTAGCCGAACAGCCCGACCACGCGGACGACCTGGTCGATCCACCGGTCGCGATTGACCGCCGCCACCACGCCCGCCGGCACGCCGAGCACCACGCCGAAGATCGTGCCGAGCGTGGCGAGCTCCAGGGTCGCCGGAAAGACGCGCTTGATGTCGGCGAGCACCGTGTTCGACGTCAGCACCGACTTGCCGAAATCGCCCTGGAACACCTTCGTCAGGTAGATCCAGAACTGCTCGTAGAGCGGCCGATCGAGGCCGAGCTCGATCTTGACGCGTTCGTAGACGTCGGCCGGCGCACGGTCTCCCACGGCCGCGAGCACGGGGTCGATGGGAACGACGCGTCCGATCAGGAAGGTGATGAGGAGCAGGCCGAGGAACGTGACCGCGACGGTCGCGACTTCGCGGCCGACCTGGGCCGGGAGGCGGGAGAACTTGAATGCCATGCAGGCGTGACCGCCCTGGATAGGACGACACGCCCGACCGGGACCCCCTCCCCGGCCGGGCGCATCGCTCCCGGGCTCAGTTCTTCACGATGCCCGAGTAGAGGTTCATGTCGGACATGATGCCGATGTGGAAGCCCTCGACGCCCTTGCGACGCGCCGCGACCTCGATCTGCTGGAACATGATCACGAAGGGCGAGGTCTTCTGGTGCTCGCGCTGCGCGGCCTCGTAGGTCGCCGAGCGCTTGGCGCCGTCGCGCTCGAGCACCGCCTCCTGCATCTGCTTGGTCATCGCCGGGATGTCCCAGGCGTTGCGCCAGGCCAGGGTCTTCGAGCGCGCGTTGTCGCCGTTGTCCTCGTTCATCGCGAAGGTCTCGGCGTTCGTATGCGGATCGAAATAGTCGGGACCCCACTGGCCGATATAGACGTCGTGATTGCGCGCCCGGTACTTGGTCAGGGTCTGGCGGCCGTCGCCCGGCAGGAGCTCGAGCTTCACGCCCGCCTGCCCCCAGGTCGACTGGATCGACTGCGCGATGTCCTGGATCGGCGCCGTCGTGCGCACGTCCATGGTCAGGCTGAAGCCGTTGGGCAGACCGGCCTTGGCGAGCAGCTCCTTCGCCTTGGCGACGTCGAACTTGTAGGGCTTGTCGCTGATGGCGCCCGGGAAGCCCTGCGGCAGGAACGACTGGTGCTGCACGAAGGTGCCGGCGACGATGTTCTTCTCGATGCCCTCGTAGTCGACCAGCCACTTCAGGGCCTCGCGCACCTCCGGCTTCGCCAGCGTCGGGTTCTTCTGGTTGAGGCCGAGATAGAGGATGTAGCCCTTGCGGTTGGATTCCACGACGACGTTGGCGTTGGCCTTCACCGCCTCGACCTGGTCCTTGGTCAGGTTGCGGGCGAAGTCGATGTCGCCCTTCTCCAGCTGCAGGCGCTGCGAGGCGGGCTCGGGCACATGGCGCACGACGACGCGGCGGTTCTTGGGCGCACCGCGGAACCAGCTCGGATTCGCCTCCATCGTGTACTGCTCGTTGGCGCGCCAGGTGCGCAGCACATAGGCCCCCGACCCGGCCGAATTCTGCTTCAGCCAGCCGTTGCCCCAGTCGCCGTCCTTCTCGTTCGCCTTGACCACCTTGGAGTCGACGATCGAGGACACCGCCGCGGTGAGGCAGTAGTAGAAGAACGTCGGCGCGAACGGCTTCTCGACTTCGATCACCAGCGTCGCGTCGTCGGTCGCCTTGATGCGCTGCGCGGCATTGTCCTTGGTGAACCCGAACTGCGTGAGGATGAAGCCGGGCGACTTGTTGATCGTGACCGCGCGCTGCAGCGAGTAGGCGGCGTCATGGGCGGTCAGCGGATTGCCCGAGTGGAACTTCACGCCCGAGCGGATCTTGAACGTGTAGGTCTTGCCGTCGGCCGCCACGGACCAGCTCTCCGCGAGCTCGGGCACGAGCTTGTTCGGGTCGTTCGCGTCGACATTGATCAGCTTGTCGTAGACGTTGGCGACGGCCTCGACGCCCGAGAACTCGAAGGCCTCGGCCGGGTCCAGCGAGATGATGTCGTCGATCTGCTTGGCCATCACCACCGTGTCGCGCGGAGTCTGCGCGAGGGCGCGGTCGGAGACGGGCGAGAGCGCGGTCGCAGCCGCGAGCAGGCCGGCGGCCAGGGCCGTCGTGAAACGCATGAGATTCTCCCTTTCGTGGACGCGGCCTGCCGAGCGGGCGGGGCCGCGAATATGGCGGGATGATCCGTTTCGCTTCCGCCGGGAGTCAAGCCGCGCAACGCGCCCGCCGCGCCCCCGCGCCACGCCGGCGCCCGGTCGCTACTCCGCCGCCCGCGCCGCCGGCAGCGACGAGACGTCGCCGCGCGGCAGCCGCACCGTCACGGTCGTCCCCTGCCCGACCTCGCTGGTGATCGTGATCGTGCCCTTGTGCAGCTCCGCCAGCGACCGGCACAGGGCGAGCCCAAGGCCGGTGCCTTCCTTGCGGCGGGTCATCGTGTTGTCGACCTGCTCGAAGCGCTGCCCCAGGCGGGCGATGTCCTTGGCCGGAATGCCGATGCCGGTGTCGAGCACCAGGAACTCGATCCAGTCCCCGGCGTCGTTCACGCGCAGCGTCACCGAGCCGCCCTTGGGCGTGAACTTGATCGCGTTGGTGAGCAGGTTGAGCAGGATCTGCTTGAGCGCGCGCCGATCCGCCGCGAGCTTGACGTCCGGCGCCGCCTCGACCGCCAGCGTCACCCCCGCCTCCTCGGCGCGCACCCGCACGAACCGCGCCGAAGCGTCGGCGACCTCCGCCGCCTCGACGGCCTCGGGATGGATCTCGTACTTGCCGGCCTCGATCTTGGACATGTCCAGGATGTCGTTGATCAGCGAGAGCAGGTGGAGGCCGGAAGCGTAGATGTCGGTGATGTACTCGAGGTAGCGCTTGTTCGCGATCGGCCCGAACAGCTGCTGCTTGATCGCGTCGGAGAAGCCGATGATCGCATTGAGCGGCGTGCGCAGCTCGTGGCTCATGTTGGCCAGGAACGCCGACTTCGTCCGGTTGGCCTCCTCCGCGGTCTTCTTCGCGTAGAGATAGTCCTCGGCGAGTTTGGACAGCTGCAGCACGTAGCCGCGCAGCTGGTCCTCCGACTTGCGCAGCTGGAGCTCCTGCTTCTTCAGGTCGGTGATGTCGGCGCGCACGAGCACGATGCCGCCCTCGGCCGTGCGCCGCTCGCGCAGGCTGATCCAGCGGCCATTGGCGAGCTTGAGCTCGATGCCGTCGTTGAGGGCGCGACGCAGCTGGCTCTGGCGCCAGTGGATCCACGCCTCCGGATCGCGGCGAATGTCGTTGTCCTCGTAGACGCCGGCCGCCACCTCGAGCCGGATCAGCTCGCTCCAGCTCCGGCCGCGCGGGTCGGTCTGGCGGCCGACATGGCGAAAGACGTCGACATAGCCCTGGTTGCAGAGCGTGAGCCGCCCGCGCTGGTCGAACAACGCGAAGGCGTCGGAGATCGACTCGATCGCGTCGACCAGGGTCTCGCGCGCCTGCTGCGTCTCCTGGTCGCGGCGCGACAGCTCGGCGTTCGAATGCTCGGCGCGGCGCAACGCCTCGGCGGTCCGCCGCTCGGACTCCGCGACGGCGCGCGTGATCGTGAGGGCGCGGCGCTGGGTCAGCGACATCAGCGCGCCGATCGCCAACACCAGCGCGCTGAGCAGCGAGCCGATGACGATGGCCTGGTTGCGATGCGCGCGATAGGCCTCGAGCACGCGATCGATCGGCGTCGCGATCGCCACCACATGATCGAATCGCGGCATCGCGCGGTAGGACACCAGCATCTCGCCGGCCTCGGCACCGGAGATCCGGTAGGTGCCCGACGGCGCCGCGGCGAAAGCGGCTTCGAGCGCGCGCCGGAAGGCCGGCTCCATCGCGCCGATTGCGGGCGCGCCGTCGCGCGCCACGATCCCGACGCCGGCGGCAAGGGCATAGGCTTCGGTGCCCGCCGGAGGCGGATGGTCGGCGAGATCCGCGAGGAAGGCGGCCTGGCGCATCAGGACCACGATCACGCCGTCGCCGGCACTGCCGAGCCGGCCGATCCGCGTCGCCATGGCGAGCATCGCCCCGCCGCCCGGCCCTGCGATATCGACCGGCGTCAGCACCGAGGACGGCGCGTCGGCGGCGAGGCTGCGCGCGGCGATCGCGGCCAGCGCCGCGGCGTCGCGGCCGGGTGGATGGCTGCGCTGCGCGACGCCACGACGGTCGAAGAGATGGATCTCGGAGATGGCATCGCCGAGCGCGAGCGCGCTCACCGGCAGCGTGCTCTCCGGGAGCTTGGCGGGATCCCCTGCCGCCGCGCGCGCGACATCGAGCGCGACGCGCTCGACGGCCTGCAGCCGGCCCTCGCTGCGCTCGGAATAGGCGGTGGCGAGCCCCGCATGGACGCGATCCGCGATGGCATAGGACCGCGCCTCTACGCCGCGAAGGTCCCAGACCAGCAGCGTCCAGAACACGGCGATGAGGACCAGCGCCGCGAAGAGGATCAGCGCCTCGCGACGTTTCAGGGCATCCAGATCATCGTCGAGAAGAGCGGCCATCGCTCCGGCTCATCGCCTCCAATGCCTGCGCTCCGGCGCATGCGAGCCGGGCCGCAGGCAGCCGGTCGTCCACCAACGCAAGGGTTGCAGGGGAGACTGCCCCCCGCGGAGTCAAAACGTCAACCGACAAGCAGGGTTAGCGCGTTTGGCTGCGAACAGGTCTCATCTTCCTGCCGGCGCCGCGGCGAGCACGCTCAGGGCCGCCTGGACCCCGCCCGGACGATGCGGCACGCCGGCCCGGGCGAGACCGAGTTCGACGCCGCCCAGCGTGCCGATCAACGTCAGGTCGTTGAAGTCGCCGAGATGGCCGATCCGGAAGATCCGCCCCTTGAGCCGGCCCAGCCCCTGGCCGAGCGACATGTCGAAGCCCTCGAGGATGACTGCGCGGAGGCGATCGGCGTCGTGCCCGTCGGGCATCATCAGTGCCGTGAGCGACCCGGAATACTCCGCCGGATCCGCCGCAACGATCTCGAGGCCCCAGGCGGCCGCGGCGGCGCGCGTCGCCGCGCCGTGGCGGGCATGGCGCGCGAACACCGTTTCGAGCCCCTCCTCGAGCAGCATCGCGATCGCCTCGCGCAGGCCGTAAAGCAGGTTGGTCGCCGGCGTGTAGGGAAAGAACCCCGTCGCGTTGGGCCCGAGCATCGCCGTCCAGTCCCAGTAGGAGCGCTGCAGCCGCGCCGTCGCATGCGCCGCCATCGCTTTGTCGCTGATCGCGTTGAAGGACAGGCCCGGCGGCAGCATCAACCCCTTCTGCGAGCCCGCGACGGTGACGTCGACGCCCCATTCGTCGTGCCGGTAGTCGATCGAGCCGAGCGAGGAGATCGTGTCGACCATGAGCAGCGCCGGGTGCCCGCTGCGGTCGATCGCGGCACGCAGCGCGGCGATGCGGCTGGTGACGCCGGTCGAGGTCTCGTTGTGGACCACGCAAACGGCCTTGATCCGCCGCTCGCGATCGTCACGGAGCTTCTGCTCCAGCCGGGCCGGATCGACGCCGCGCCGCCAGTCGCCCGGCACGAAATCGACGTCCAGCCCCAGCCGCGTCGCCATCTCGCGCCACAGTGTCGCGAAATGCCCGGTCTCGAACATGACCACGCGATCGCCGGGGGACAGCGTGTTCACCAGCGCCGCCTCCCACGCCCCGGTGCCGGAGGCGGGATACACGACGACGGGTCCGCCGGTCCGGAACACCGACTTGAGCCCCGCCAGCACCTCCCGGCCGAGCTGCTGGAAGTCCGGCCCGCGATGGTCGATCGTCGGCATATCCATCGCGCGCAGGATGCGATCGGGCACGTTGGTCGGCCCCGGGATCTGCAGGAAGTGGCGGCCCGCGCGACGCTGCGGACGATTGCTGCGGCTCTCGGTCGTCACGGACTTGGCCCTCCGGATGCGCGATCCGTCGGCCGGATCGGGTTGTCGTGGCTGCGCCGACGGGCGTTTATAGTCGGCTCGTGGCCGACCATGCACCAGGGCCGCAGTTCCAGGGAGACACGCTCATGCTCAGGACCCTTCTGATCGGCGCGCTGGCCGTCGTCGCAGGATCCGCGACCGCCGCGGCGCAGGGCCGGCCCTGCGGCCCCGTCGACCATGCCCGCGCCATCCATCAGGCGTGGCTCAAGAAGACGCCCGTCGCCAGCCCCGGCCGCGAGCTCGGCATGGAGGAGGCCGTCTGCCAGCAGCGCCGCCTGGTGCAGCTGATGAGCCAGACGCTCGGACCACGTGCGGGCTACAAGGTCGGCCTCACGTCGCAGGCGGCGCAGCAGGCGCTGGGCGTCAGCACGCCGGTGGTCGGGGTGATGCTGCAGAAGATGTTCCTGGAGAGCGGCGCGCGCATCCGCACGCAATACGCCGCGCGGCCGATCGTCGAGGCGGATCTCGTGGTCGTCGTCGGCGACGGCGCGATCAACGAGGCCAAGACCCCGAGCGAGGTCGCGCGTCACCTGCGCGCGCTGCATCCGTTCATCGAGCTGCCCGACCTCGTCGTCGCCGAGGGCCAGCCGCTGACCGGCGCCGTCGTCGTCGCGATCGATGTCGGCGCGCGGCTCGGTGTGCTCGGCAAACCGGTGAAGATGCGCAGCGATCCGGAATTCGTCGACGCGCTCGCCAAGATGATGGTGAAGCTGTCCGACGACCAGGGCCGCGAGCTGTCGGCAGCGCCGGGCGCGGCGATCCTCGGCCACCCGCTCAATGCCGTGATGGTGCTGGCGGAGGAGCTGAAGCGGCGCGGCGAGCGGCTCAAGCCCGGCGATCGCATCAGCCTCGGCTCCTTCGGCCGGCCGGTGCCGCCGCCGCGCGGCCGCACGCTCACGGCCAGCTACGCCGGCCTGCCGACCGGGCCGATGAGCGTCAGCGTCACGTTCCGCTGACGGCCGCCCCGCCGATGGCTCCGCTCGACGAGTCCGACGCGCCCGGAACCGTCTACGGCACGCAACGCGTCCCGGCAGGGGCGGCGCGCGCCAGGCCAGGGGACTCGCGCCTCGCCGAACGGCTGCGCAAGGATCTGCGCGGCGAGGTGCTGTTCGACGCCGCATCGCGCGGCCGATACTCGACGGACGCCTCGATCTACCAGATCGAGCCGCTCGGCGTGGTCGTTCCCGCGCATGTCGACGACGTCTTCGCCGCCCTCGCCATCGCCCGCGAGGAGGGCGTGCCGGTACTGCCACGCGGCGGAGGCACCTCGCAATGCGGCCAGACGGTCGGCCGCTGCCTCGTCATCGACACCTCGAAGCATCTGCGGCGCGTCCTCTCGGTCGACACCGCTCGGCGCACGTGCTGGGTCGAGCCGGGCATCACGCTCGACGTGCTGAACGCCGGCCTGCGCAAGCACGGACTCTGGTTCCCGGTCGACATCTCGACGGGCAGCCGCGGCACGATCGGCGGCATGGCGGGCAACAACTCCTGCGGCTCGCGCTCCATCCGCTACGGCAACATGGTGCACAACACGCGCGCCATCGACATGGCCTTCGCCGACGGCTCCAGCGCGCAGTTCGGCGAGGTGCCGGAGAGCCTCGCCGGCCAGCCGCTGCAGCCGCGCTATCGCCAGGTCATCGAGGACGCGCGCCGCATCGTCGGCGGTGTGGCCGACGAACTCGCCGGCGATCGCTGGCCGCGGCTGCTGCGCCGCGTGGGCGGCTACAACCTCGACATGATCCAGCCGCACGTGATCCCGGGCCTCGGCCGCAACGAGCCCGGTCACAACATGGCGAAGCTGCTGGTCGGCTCCGAAGGCACGCTCGGCTTCTTCACGCGCCTGCAGCTCGACCTCTCGCCGATCCCCAAGGCGAAGACGCTCGGCATCTGCCACTTCCCGAGCTTCTACCAGGCGATGGACGCGACCCAGCACATCGTGAAGCTCGATCCCGACGCGGTGGAGCTCGTCGACCGCACGATGATCGAGCTCGCGCGCGACATCGCGATCTTCCGCCCCGTCGTCGACCGCTTCGTGCAGGGCGAGCCCGACGCCGTGCTGCTGGTCGAGTTCGCCGGCGACACGCTCGAGCCGCAGATGCGCAAGCTCAGGCAGCTCGTCGAGCTGATGGGCGATCTCGGCTTTCCCGGCAGCGTCGTCGAGGCGACCGATCCGAAGTTTCAGAGCGAGATCTGGGAGGTCCGCAAGCAGGGCCTCAACATCATGATGTCGATGAAGGGCGACGGGAAGCCGGTCTCTTTCATCGAGGACTGCGCGGTGCCGCTGCCCGATCTCGCGGAGTACACGCGCCAGGTCGACGACATCTTCAGGAAGCACGGCACCAAGGGCACCTGGTACGCGCACGCCTCGGTCGGCACGCTGCATGTCCGGCCGATCATCAACGTGCGCGAGGGCGGTGCGAAGACGATGCGCGCCATCGCCGAGGAGGCCTTCGAGCTCGTGCGCCGCTACAAGGGTGCCCATTCGGGCGAGCACGGCGACGGCCTGGTGCGCTCGGAGTTCCACGAGCCGATGTACGGCTCGCACATCGTGCGCGCCTTCGAGGCGATCAAGGACAGCTTCGATCCCGACGGGCTGATGAACCCCGGGAAGATCGTGCGGCCGCCCAGGATGGACGACCGCACGCTGATGCGTTTCCCCGAGAGTTACGCCGTCCAGCCGATGACGACCGCGCTCGACTGGTCCGCCTGGGGCGGGCTCGGCGGCGCGGTCGAGATGTGCAACAACAACGGCGAGTGCCGGAAGTTCGATGCCGGCACGATGTGTCCGAGCTATCGCGTCACCCGCGACGAGCAGCACCTCACGCGCGGCCGTGCCAACACGCTGCGCCTCGCGATCACCGGCCAGCTCGGGCCCGACGCGCTGACGTCCGACGCCCTCGCCTCGGAAGCCATGAAGGCGACGATGGATCTCTGCGTCGCCTGCAAGGGCTGCAAGCGCGAGTGCCCGACCGGCGTCGACATGGCGCGCATGAAGATCGAGTTCAAAGCCGCCCGGGCGAAGCGCCATGGCCTGAGCCTGCGCGAGAAGCTGATCGCCTACCTGCCGCGCTACGCGCATTGGGGCGCACGGCTGGCGCCGCTCATGAACCTGCGCAACCGTGTGCCGGCGCTGGCGCAGCTGGGCGAACGATGGCTCGGCCTCGCCGCGAAGCGCTCGCTGCCGGAGTGGCGGCGCGACACGTTCCTCGGTGGCCTCATGCATCCGATCGGCCGCGACGGCCGACCCGAGCCGCAGATCAAGGGCACGGTCGGCGAGGTCGTGCTCTTCGCCGACACATTCAACAACAGCTTCGAGGCCGAGAATCTGCACGCCGCGCTGCACGTGCTCGAAGCGCTCCGCTACACCGTTCATGTCGCGATCCCGGCCGACGGCTCGCGTCGCCCGCTTTGCTGCGGCCGCACCTTCCTCGCCGAGGGCCTCGTCGACGAGGCGCGCGCCGAACAGCAGCGCCTAATCGGCGCACTCAAGCCCTACGCCGAGCGCGGCCTCGCGATCGTCGGTCTCGAGCCCTCTTGCCTGTTCACGCTCAAGGACGAGCTCGCCGCGGTGATTCCGGGCGCCGATGCCACGCTGATCGGCTCACACGCGATGCTGTTCGAGGAATTCCTCGCCGCCGAGCACAAGGCCGGCCGCCTCGACACGTCGAAGCTCAAACCATTGCCGCAGAAGAAGGCCCTGCTCCACGGCCACTGCCACCAGAAGGCCTTCGCCGCGATGGGCGCCGTCGAGACCGTGCTGCGCCTCATCCCCGAGCTCCAGGTCGAGACGATCACCTCGAGCTGCTGCGGCATGGCCGGCGCCTTCGGATACGAAGCCGAGCATGTGGAGACGTCGCTGCAGATGGCCGAGCTCGCTCTCCTCCCCGCCATCCGCAACGCCGCGCCGGACACGCTCCTCGTCGCCGATGGCACATCGTGCCGGCATCAGATCAAGGACGGCACGTCACGAGACGCGGCACACGTCGCGCGAATTCTCGCCGCCTCGATCTCCGCCGGATGACCTCGGACGTTGAGATTGACTGTCGATCGTTGTCGCACGGCTCGCGGTGCATTCGGCGCGAAGCCCATGGTCGATCGGGCTCATCGCTCTCGTCCTTGAAGGATCCATGAGCGATCCGGCGCCAAGGCACACCGCATCCATCTTCGTATCGGACCCGGAGTGGCGAAGACGGCAAGCCGCGAGGACCGCCGCGCGGATTCCCGAACTCCGACTCAAGGCTGAGGCCGGAGATGCCGATCCCCAGCACGAGCTGGGCTGGGCCTACATGAGCAGCGACATCGGCGAGGCGGCAAAATGGCTCGAGGCGGCGGCCGAAGGCGGTCGCGTTGAGGCAATGACGCTTGTGTCATCGCTGTACGAGTACGGACGTGGCGTCCCCAGCGACACCGCGAAAGCCCATCGCTGGGCGCGCATCAGCCTGCGCGTCCTCGCCGCTGATGCGAACGATGACCGCGCCGCCATGCAGGCGACCCTCGCAGGTCTCGCGTCGAGACTCGCGCCCGATCAACGCGCGAGCGCCGAGAGAGAAGCGGCCGACTGGAAGCCAAGAACGCGATAGCCCGCGATCCAGCGTCGCATTGCGCAATTCGCGGGATCGCTCACGCGCCAAACTTGTGCAACTCGGCCTTCGTCGCCGCTCCGGCGATGCGTGCCCCGGCGCGGAGCTTCTTCACATATGCACCGCCGCGCGCCGTGATGGCTTTCGCGGCGACGCGGAGTTCGTCGGGCTGGTCCTCGGCAAGGGCCTGGATGAGCTCCTCGGCCTGGGCGACGTCCTTGCGTCGCTTCGTCGCCGCGGCGGCCGGACGGTCGGCAGCGACGATGAGCTTGTGGAGCGCATAGCGCGACGGGTCGGGAACCAGGATGGGCACGCCCGCATCGACGACGGCCACGGCCTCCACGGCGCCTTCGAGCAGATAGTCGAGGAACGGCACCGCCTGGGCGCCGAAGCCGAGATTGGGAAGAAGCCGCGGAGCGACCCCCGCGCGCGATCCCGGTGTCAGCAGGTCGACGCGGAAGTCGCCGCCGCGGAGCTTGAGGCTCGTCTCGATGCGCCGCCCCGGCGCCGGCGGCACCACGAAGAACCGCGGATCGACCGCCTTCACGGCGTCGGCGAAGGCGACGGGATCGCCGCTGGCGATTTCCACGGCCGCGATGTCGAGGTCGCCGGTGCGTGCGATCGCCGTCGAGAACCGGCGGCCGAGCATGGCGGGGTAGATGGCGAAGGCGACGCTGCCGACGACCAAGGCGCCGGCGCGAAATACGCCGGCATCGGCGAGCGACTGGAGCACCCGGCCGGTGATGCGGTCGATCGGCACCGGCATCGCCTGGCGCAAGGCCCGGCCGACCTCGCGCCGGCGCTCGAGATCCGCGTGGCGCGCGGGGGCCGCCTGCCGTTCCGCTTCGATCCGCGCCAGCAGCTCGGGCGTCTCCGCCCCGAGATAGGCCTGGATGCGCCGTGCGCCGGCCCAACGCTGCTGGTACCAATAGGCCCGGCCGGCAACGATCTTCCGGTTGAAGGCGGGGCTTGGCGAACCGCCGTCCTGCGCCGCAAGCTCCCGGAGCTCGGCGTAGAGGGTCGCGACAGCAAGGGGCAGCCGGGTGGACATCGGAGTGGTCGCGTCGTCGCCGTGAAGGGGCAGGCCGGGATTTATACTCCGGTTTTTCACATTGGAGTATAAATCGCCGAACGTCGAAGGGGGAACGCCATGGCGCGCACGGGACTGTTCGCGGATCTGCGGCTGGCGATGCGGATGGCGGCGGGAGCGCGGCGAAGCGGAGCGCCGCCGCTCGACGAGCTTGCCGATTCCGCCTTTGCGCGCGCGGCGCGCACACGGCTGCCGCGACGCGCGCTGCTCGGCGGCGCGCTGGGCGCGGGACTGCTGGCCGGGCTTCCCGCCGCAGCGCAGCGCGCCCTCGCGCGCGGCGACGCGCGCATCGCGGTGGTCGGCGGCGGTATCGCCGGCCTCGTCGCGGCGCATCGGCTGGTCGAGGCCGGCGCGACGAAGGTGACGGTCTACGAGGCGAGCCGGCGCATCGGCGGGCGCATGCTCACGGGCCGCAATGCGGTCGGCGACGGCACGCTGGTCGAGTTCGGCGGCAGCTTCATCAACACCGAGCACGCGGACATGCTGGCGCTGTGCCGCGAGTTCGGGCTGGCGCTCGAGGACGGTGCCGCCGGCGAGGATGCCGGGCTGAGCGCGACCTACTTCATCGACGGCGCCGCGCGCACGCTGCGCGAGATCGCCGACGCGGGAACGGAGCTCGTCGGCCGACTGGACGCGCTACGCGCGGAGACGGGCGACGAGGCCGAGGCGCGTCACGACGCCAAGTCCGCCGCGCAGCTGCTCGACGAGTTCAAGGTCACGGGCTGGTTGCGCCGGCTGCTCGACGTCGGGCTCACGCAGGAGATGGGGCTCGAGCCCGACCGCATGTCGGCGCTGTACCTGATCGAGAGCTTCTCGCCGGATCCGGCGCTGCCCAAGCGCGGGCTGTTCCATTCCGACCAGCGCTTCCAGATCGTCGGCGGGAACGACCGGCTGCCGGCGGCGCTCGCCGCGAAGCTCGGCGCGCGGATCCGCCACGGCCATCGGCTCGAGGCCGTGCGCCGCCGCGGCCAGGCCTATGCCCTCGCCTTCGCCGAGGGCGGCACGTCGAAGGAGGTCGTCGCCGACATCGTCATCCTCACGCTCCCGACGACGACTCTGCGCGACGTGCGGCTCGAGATCGGCCTGTCGCCGCTCGCGCGCCGCGCGATCCGCGAGACGACCTACGGCACCAACGCCAAGCTCTTCGCCGGCGTGTCCGCGCGGCCGTGGCGCGCGCAGGGTCGCAGCGGCGAGTGCCTCAACGACCTCGGCTTCCAGACCGTGTGGGAGGACCACGCGCGCGGCGGCACCGGTGCCGGCGCGCTGACGATCTTCGGCGGCGGGCGGACGGGCGTGGGCTTCGGTCGCGGCACGCCGGTCGAGCGCGCGCGCGAGGTGACGCGCCGCCTCGAGCGCGCCTTCCCCGGTGCGGCCGCGGCCTTCACGGGCAAGGGGGCTCGCATGCACTGGCCGTCGAACCCATGGGTGCGCGGCAGCTACAGCTGCTTCGCGCCGCGGCAGATGACGGCGTTCGCGGACGCCTTCGAACCGGTCGGCCGCGTCGTGTTCGCGGGCGAGCACACGAGCGAGGATCATTCCGGCTACATGAACGGCGGCGCGGAGAGCGGTCGTCTGGCGGCCGAGACGGTCGTGAAGCTGCTCGTCTGAGCCGGCGCGAGCGGATCGCCCGTGAGCGGCTTCCGCCTGATCGCCCTCGCGGCCGCCATCGGCGGCCTGGTGCTGCTCACGGCGTCGCTGCGCGCACTCCTTCACGGGCTCGGCAGCAGGGCGCCGCTGCAGCCGGTCCTCGCCACGCTGCCGCTCGCCGCCCGACAACGCGTCGATCTGCCGGCGGGACCGGTGGTGCTGAACGCGGAGGGGCGCCGCTTCTCGACCGCCTTCGCGGGGCTGCGCTGGGCGCTGCTCGACACGCAAGGCCGCGCGGTGCCGGGCCGGCCCGTGATCTTCCGCGCCAGGCGCAGCGGCCTCGCGACCACGCGGCTCGAGATCCTGCGCTTCGATGTGCCCGGGCCGGGCGCCTATGTCCTCGCCGCCGAAGGCGACGTCGTTCCCGACCCCGACGCGAGGCTCGTGCTCGCGCGCCCGACGGACGCGCTGCGCTTGATCGCGATCATCCTCGGGCTCGTGCTGGGCGGCGGCGCGCTCATCGCCGGGACGGTGCTGGCGATCGTCGGCTGAGTCGCGAGGGCGTGTGGCGCCCGCGGCGCTGGTCTAGGATGCGCGCTCGCGGCGTCGAGCGCCGGGGCGCGCGCCACAACGGGGGACGAGGGGAATGACGCGCCATCGCCTGCTGCTGTCGATCGGGCTGATCCTCGCCGTCGCCTTCGGCGCGCTGCACTACTGGACGGCCGCGAAGATCACCGAGCGCGCCGAGCAGATCGCGGTGGAGGCGAGCCGCCTCGCCGGCGACCAGCTCAGCGACGTCAAGGCGCGCGAGGAGCTGATCGCCAAGCGGCTCGAGAACCGCCTGCGCGGCTTCTTCTGGCAGAGCTTCCTCGGCAGCCTCGGCCCCGTCGTGACGGCGCTGGTTGCGCTCGCGGGCCTGCTGACCGGCCTCAACACCTACCTCGCGACGCGCGAGAAGGAGCGCGCCGATCGCGCCGCCGCGGAGCTGAAGGACACGCTTGCGCGCGTCGCCGGCAAGGAGGCGCGCGAGCGCATGGTCGGCATCGTCGGCTTGCAGCACTTCTTCGCTGCCGGCCGCGAGGAGCAGCATCTGCCGGCCCTCGCCGCGCTGATGGCGGCGCTGCGCATCGAGGACAACGACGAGGTCCGGCGCGCCGCGCGCGTCGTCGCCGAGGCGGCCGCGGCGTCGCTCGATCCCGCCATGCTCGCCAAGGTGTCGTGGCAGCGCCTGCAGCTGCGCGGCATCGACCTCGCCGGCCGCACGCTCGACAACGTCGATCTGCGCGACGCCGATCTCGAGGATGCCGACCTGCGCGGCACGCGGCTGCGCGATGCGCGCCTCGACGCGGCCTCGCTCAAGGGCGCACGCCTCGACGACGCGGAACTGACAGGCGCCGACCTCTCCTATGTCGACCTCGCCGGCGCCTCGCTGCGCGGCGCTCAGCTCGCCGACGCGCGCTTCGAGGGCGCCAAGGTGTTCAAGATGGACGTCGCGGGCGCGACCTTCGGCGGCACCTCGCCGGGCCTCGACGCGCTGCCTTGGGACCTCGTGCGCGGCTGGCGCGCGGCGACGCTGCCCGACGCGCTCCGCCAGCGCCTGGAGACGCGCTTCGGCCCCGCGCCGAGCGGGCCGCGCGTGCTCATGCTGATGTGGGAGGTGCCGCCGAACGTCACCGGCGGGGCGTGGACCGCCTGCCACCATCTCGTGCGCGCCCTGCGCCGCAGCGGCGCCGACGTGACGGTGGTCGTCCCCTGGGAGAGCGAGCGCCTCGATGCTCTGCCCTTCGGCATCGAGGTGCCGGTGATCGGCATGGGCCTCGCGACGCCGGCGCCGAGCGGTCCCTATGGCGGCGGGGCGGCGATCTCGAGCTACGGCCAGGCGAGCGCGCCCTATGGCGGCGCCTATGGCAGCTCGGCCTATGGCGCCGCTTCGGCCTATGGCGCCGCGACGCGGCCCGTCGGAACCGACGGCCGCGCCTGGGGCGGCTATTGGCTCGGTTCGGGCACGCCGCTGCTGCGCCTGACCCAGGCCTACGCGCAGCGGGTCCAGCGCTGGATCGCCGACAAGGAGTTCGCGGTGATCCACGCGCACGACTGGGTGACCTGGCAGGCCGCGCGCGGCGCCGCCGCCGCCCGGCGCATTCCCTGGCTCGCGCATGTCCACTCGCTGGAGGGCGAGCGCCGCCCGAGCGGTCGCGATCCGATCATCATGCAGATCGAGGCCGAGGCGCTGCGCGGCGCGGACCGCATCGTCGTGCCCGGCACCGCAACGCGGGCGCGGGCGATGCGCGAGTACGGCGTCGAGGCCGCGCGCATTGCCGTCGTGCCCAATGCGCTGACCGCCACCGCGATGGCGCCGGCGCGAATGGGCGCCTTCGAGACGCGCCGCGTGGTCTTCCTGGGCCGCCTCGCCGCGCAGAAGGGGCCGGACCGCTTCGCCGACATCGCGGCCGCGGTGCGCCGCACGCTGCCCGACGCGCAGTTCGTGATGTTCGGCGAGGGTGAGGAATCGGCCGCGCTGCGCCGCCGCGCCGACGTGTCGCTGCGCCCCGCGCTCGCCTGGGCGGACCGCGCCGAGGCCTTCGCCCAGGCCTCCGCCGTGATCGTGCCGTCGCGCGCCGAGCCCTTCGGCATGGTGGTGCTCGAGGCGATGCAGGCCGGCGTGCCGGTGCTCTACCCGCAGGACTCCGGCGCAGCCGACGCCCTCGCCAGCGGCATCAAGATCGCGCCGGACGCGACCGACGCCGTCGCCCAGCGGGTCGTCGCACTGCTCACCGATCCCGAGGACTGGGAGCGCACCGCCCGCGCGCAGCTCACCGAGATCCTCGCCTACCCCGCCCGCGACCATGCCGCGCCGATCAAGGCGGCATGGGAGGCCCTGCGGGCGGGCGCCATCAAGACTCCGTAACGACGGAGGCCGACGATGCGACTGAACCTGGATCACATCGGGCAGATCGCCCTGGGGGTCGCCGATGTCGACCGCGCGGAGCGCTTCTTCGGCGAGACGCTCGGCCTGCGGCGCCTCTACCGTCACGGCGACCTCGTCTTCTTCGACTGCGCCGGCGTGCGACTGATGCTCGAGCGCTCGGACGATGCGCAGGCGATCGCCCGGGCGTCGCCGATCTACCTTCGCTGCGCCGACATCGCCTTCGCCGTCGCGGAGCTCGGCCGGCGCGGGGTGGTGTTCTCCGACCCTCCACACCGGATCGCGCGCATGGACGACCACGATCTCTGGATGGCGTTCTTCGCCGACCCGGACGGGCACGTGCTCGCCCTCATGCACGAAGCGCCGAAAGGATACGCCCCCTCATGACCGACGACACGCTGATCCGGCACTACGACGGCGGCCAGGACCTCATCGCCCGCGCCCATGTGCTGCTGCGCGAGGCCGGCAAGGACCTCGATCGGCTGACGATCGACGACCTGGTCGGGCTCGACGAGTTCCACGTGCGTGGGCGCGAGGCGACGCTTTCGCTCGCGCAGCGCCTTGCCTTGCGCGGCGGCGAGCGCGTGCTCGATGTCGGCAGCGGCATCGGCGGGCCGGCGCGCCGGCTCGCGACGCTGGCCGCCGTCGAGGTGGTCGGCATCGACCTGACGCCGGCCTTCGTCGATCTCGCCAACGAGTTCAGCCGGCTGACCGGCCTCGCCGACCGCGTGCGATTCCGGGCGGCCGACGCGCTCGCCCTGCCCTTCGCGGATGCGAGCTTCGACGTCGTGTGGACGCAGCACGTGCAGATGAACATCGCCGACAAGGACCGGTTCTGCGCCGAGATGTTCCGCGTCGTCAGGCCGGGCGGGCGCCTGGCGCTCTACGACATCCTGCAGGGACCGGGAGGCGACGTCGTCTATCCGACGCCCTGGGCCTCGGTGCCCGAGCTCAGCCGCCTCGCGACTCCCGCCGTCTACCGCGCCAGCGTCGAGCGGGCCGGCTTCGCGATCGAGAGCTGGGACGACGTCACCGAGGCTGCGAGCATCTGGGCGGCGAAGCGCTACGCGAGCCCGCCGCCGCCGAACGCGGCGACGGTCGCCCGTCTCCTCGGCGCGCGCAACGCGGCCGGAGCCGCGAACATCCCGCGCAATCTCGCCGAGCGACGGATCGCGCTGGTCGAGGCGATTGCACGCCGGCCCCGCGCCGCCTAATCAGGCCGGCAACCCCGCAGCCGGAGTCGCCCCGCCATGAACCAGACCGAGATCGCCCGCGTCGCCGCGCGGATCCTGATCGAGACCAAGTCCGTCCTGATCAACGCCGAGAAGCCGTTCATCTTCACGTCGGGCTGGGCGTCGCCGACCTATACCGACTGCCGCCGCCTGATCAGCTTCCCGCGCGCGCGAAACCAGCTGCTGGCGATGGCGCTGGACCAGCTCGCCCGCGATGCCGGCGTCGAGATCTTCGACGCCGTCGCGGGCGGCGAGACCGCCGGCATCCCGTATGCGGCCTGGTTCGCCGACCGCATGGGGCTGCCGATGCTCTACGTGCGCAAGAAGCCCAAGGGTTTCGGCCGCAACGCGCTGATCGAAGGCAATGTCGTGCCGGGCAGCCGCGTGCTGCTGGTCGAGGACCTCGCCACCGACGGCAAGTCGAAGATGCATTTCGTCAACGGCCTGCGCGAGGCGGGCTGCGAGGTGAAGCACTGCTTCGTGGTGTTCCACTACGGCATCTTCCCGGAGAGCACGAAGGTCCTGGCCGACAACGGCGTCAAGCTGCATGCGCTGTGCACGTGGTGGGACGTGCTCGCCGCAGCCGAGGCCGACGGCAGCTTCGACAAGGCGACGCTGGTCGAGGTCCGCAAGTTCCTCGAAGCGCCCGCCGCGTGGTCGGTCGCCCACGGCGGCAAGGGCGGCGACGCGCCCGCGGGCTGACCGCACGCCGCGACGAGGACGCGACCTTGCGCGCCGGAGCCGCTCGCGGCGCCGGATCGGCCGCCGCGAACGCGGCGCTCACTCCGCAGGCCCGGTTCGGAAGGCGCGCAGGTGGTCGGCGACGAGCGCCTGCAGGCGCAGGAGATGGCGATCGCGGATGCCGAGCTCGTGGCAGCGCAGGACCGTCTCGCAGAGATACTCCGCGCTCGGACCGCGGCTGCCGCAGGCCGTCGCGATGTGCCGCGCCGCGACGGCGTCGTCGACGCGGCCGGCATAGCGCTCGCTGTCGCGATTGATGACGAAGGTGACCGCGCGGACGGTTCCACCATCGGTGGCGGCGGGCAGCCACCGGACGCGATAGCCGTTGCCGCGCAGCTCGCGCTGCCACAGGACGCGCAGGCGGTCCCGGAGGTCGGCACCGGCGAGCCGGTAGGCGAGCCCTCGGCACGAGCCGCCGCGATCGAGCGCCAGCATCATTCCCGGCCGCTCGCGGCTGCCGCGACTCCGCCATTGCCAGAGGCAGAACCGGCGATGCCAGCCCGCGACGGCAGCGATCCGCGTTTCGTCGACCGACACCTCCGGCCGCCACATCAGCGAGCCATAGGCGAAGACCCAGACCTCCCGCGGCCGTCCGGCCTCGGCGTAGCTCCGATCGAGCAGCACGTCGATTTCGGCGTCGGTCAGCAGCGTCATCGGCGCGCCGCTGTCCGGCACGGGCGCGGGATGCACGGCCCGGACGAGCTCGCGCGACAGGGCAAGGGACCGGCCGGCGGCGCGCGGCATCGGGAGGGCTGCTGACGACATTGGCGCGGGAGAGTGCATGGTCCGCCGGATCGTGCAAGCGTCGACCGCCTGGCGGGCGCCTTGCCCGTGGCTTGGGTGCCGCGACAGGCGCTAGGGTCGCGGTCTGCCACGAGGGGGAGCCGACATGCCCAGCCGATCCAACACCATCACCGCCGTCCTTTCGGCCGCCATCCTCGCCGCCACGCTTCCGGCCGTCGCGAAGGAAGAGCTCGTCGTCGGCTTCACGCAGTACCCGGCGACGCTGCATCCGAACATCGATTCGATGGCGGCGAAGACCTACGTCCTCAGCATGCTGCGGCGGCCGCTCACGGCCTACGACAAGGAATGGGTCCTGCGCTGCGTCCTGTGCACCGAGCTTCCCACCATCGAGAACGGTCTCGCCAAGACGGTCGACCGGCCCGACGGCACCAAAGGGGTGGCGGTCACCTACACGATCCACGCAGGCGCCACCTGGAGCGACGGCACGCCGGTGACGGTAGACGACGTGCTGTTCACCGCCGAGGTCGGCAAGCATCCCAAGAGCGGCGTGGCGGCGCAGGAGTTCTACAACCGGCTCGAGCGCATCGAGACCCACGACCGCAAGCGGTTCACCCTCCATGTCGACAAGCTGACCTACCAGTACAACGACGTCAGCGACTTCCAGCTGCTGCCCGCCCATCTCGAGCGGCCGATCTTCCAGGCCGATCCCGACAACTACCGCAATCGCACGCTGTTCGACGCCGAGCCGGCGCGCGCGGGCCTGCATTTCGGCCCCTACCGCGTGAGCGAGGTGGTGGCCGGATCGCATCTGGTCCTGGTCCAGAACCCGACCTGGTACGGCGACAAGCCGCACTTCAAGAAGATAACGATTCGCGCCATCGAGAACACCGCGGCGCTCGAAGCCAACCTCCTGTCGGGTTCGATCGACTACATCGCGGGCGAGCTCGGCCTGACGCTCGACCAGGCCCTCGCGTTCCAGAAGCGCCACGGCGCCCGCTTCGACATTTCCTACAAGCCGGGCCTCGTCTACGAGCACATCGACCTGAACCTCGACAACCCGGCGCTCAAGGACCGCCGCGTCCGCCAGGGGCTGCTCTACGCCCTCGACCGCCAGTCGCTGTCGCAGCAGCTCTTCGAGGGCAAGCAGCCGGTGGCGAACAGCTTCGTCAATCCGCTCGATCGCGTGATCAGCGACGACGTGCCGAGCTACCGCTTCGACCCCGCGCGCGCGCAGGCCCTGTTCGAGGAGGCCGGCTTCAAGCCCGGCGCCGACGGCGTCCGCGTCAACGCCGCCGGCCAGCGCCTGTCCTTCGAGATCGGCACGACGGCGGGCAACCGCACGCGGGAGAGCGTGCAGCAGGTGCTGCAGAGCCAATGGAAGCGCGTCGGAGTCGAGATCCGCATCAAGAACGATCCCGCCCGCGTCTTCTTCGGCGAGATCACGCGCAAGCGCGCCTTCCCGGCGATGGCCATGTATGCGTGGATCTCCAGCCCCGAGAACTCGCCGCGCAACCAGCTGCACGCCAAGCACGTGCCCACGGAAGCGAACAGCTGGGCGGGCCAGAACTACCCCGGCTTCGCCGATGCGGAAATGGACCGGCTCGTCGAGGCGCTGGAGATCGAGCTCGATTTCGGCAAGCGCAAGGCGATCTGGGCGCGGATTCAGCAGATCTACGCGACCGAGCTGCCGGTGCTGCCACTCTATTTCCGCGCCGACTCCTTTATCGTCCCCAAATGGCTCGCCGGCATCGAGCCCACCGGGCACCTGCACTACACGTCGCTCCGGGTCGAGCATTGGAAGCCCCGCTGATTTTCGCGCCGTTCATCCCGCGATGATCCGCTTCCTGGCCGGGCGGCTCGTCCAGAGCCTGGTCGTCCTGCTGGCAATGTCGTTCGTCGTCTACGTACTGATCGGCCTGATGCCGGGCGACCCCTTCGATATTCTGGTCGGCGGCGACCCCAAGATCACGTCGGCCGATGTCGAGCGGCTGCGCCGCGACTACGGCCTCGATCGACCGGTCACGGAGCGCTACCTCGCCTGGCTGTCGGCCGCCCTCCAGGGGGATCTCGGGTGGTCGCGGACCTTCCGGCGCCCGGTCTGGGAGGTGATGGGAGCGCGCTTCGGCAACACGATCCTGCTGATGGGCCTCGCGCTGGCGATCGCGCTGGCGACCGGCCTCGCGCTGGGCATCGCCGCCGCGGCGCGAGCCGGCGGGCTCTTCGACACGATCGTCAATCTCGGCTGCTTCGCGACGTCGGCGGTGCCGACCTTCTGGCTCGCGCTGCTGCTCATCATGCTCTTCGCCGTCGGCCTCGGCTGGCTGCCGGCCGGCGGTCTTGCCGAGCGCGGCAGCGACGGGTGGACGCAGCTTCGCCACCTCGTCCTCCCGGTGGCGACCCTCGCGATCGTCGAGACGGGCATCTACGCGCGGCACATGCGCGCGGCGATGCTCGAGGCGTTGCAGCACGACTACGTGCGGACGGCGCGCGCGAAGGGCGCGTCGCGCGGCCGCGTGCTGCTCGTCCACGCCCTGCGCAATGCCATGCTGCCGGTCACGACGATGGCGGCGCTCGGCTTCGGGAGCCTGTTCTCCGGCGCGGTGATCACCGAGACGATGTTCGCCTGGCCGGGCATGGGCAAGCTCATCTACGACTCGATCCTCGGCAGCGACTACAACGTCGCGCTCGTGACGCTGCTGTTCGCGACCCTGGTGACGCTCCTCGCAAACCTGCTGGCCGACCTGATCTACGTCGCGCTTGATCCGCGCATCAAGATCGACGGGGGCCGCGGCACGCGCCCATGAGCGGTCGCCCGGATCCGATCACGCTCGTCGCGGCCGCGGTCGCCGTCGCGCTGGTCCTCGCCTGCGCGGGCGCCCCGCTCGTCGAAGCCTGGCTCGGGGTTGACGCCCAGGAGACCGATCTGCTCAAGCGCTTTGCGGCCGGGTCGGCGGGCCATCCGCTCGGCAACGACGAGGTCGGCCGCGACCTGCTCACGCGCCTCCTCTACGGGGGGCGCATCTCGCTGCTGGTCGGCATCGTCTCGGCGTTGATGGCGGCGACGATCGGCAGTCTGCTCGGCATCCTTGCCGGGTATTCGGGCGGCCGGTTCGATGCCGTGCTGATGCGCCTCACGGACGGCATCATCGCGCTGCCGCTGCTCGCGGTGCTGATCGTGCTCGCGGCGATCGATCTCAAGAAGCTCGGCATCCCGGACGCATTCGTCGAGTCCCGCTACACGAGCCTCGTCCGCATCGTGCTCATCACCGCCCTGTTCAGCTGGACGACGGTCGCGCGGCTCGCGCGCGCGGCGACGCTCACGCTCAAGTCGCGCGACTTCGTGCGCGCCGCCGTGGCGATGGGCGCGCCGCCCTGGCGCGTCATGCTGCGCCACGTCCTTCCGAACGCGATGTCGCCGATCCTGGTGGCGACCGCGCTCGCCGTCGGCGAGGTGATCAAGTTCGAGAGCGTGCTGAGCTTCCTCGGCCTCGGCATCCAGCCGCCCATGCCGAGTTGGGGCAACATGCTGACGAACGCGCAGGAGATGATCTGGACCGCGCCGCACCTCGCGATCTGGCCGGGCTGCCTGATCCTCGTCGCGGTCGCCTGCTGCAACCTTCTCGCCGATGCGCTCGCCCGCTGGCTCGATCCCCGGCGCCGGCAGCAGCGCTGAAGCGCGATCAGCGCCGTCCCACCGCCACCACCATCCCCAGCGACACCAGCGCCACGCCGGCGAGCGTCACCAGTCCCGGCCGCTCGCCCAGGATCGGCCAGGCCGAGACCGTGGCGATCGGCGGCACCAGCGCCACGAACAGCGACGCCCGCGCCGGCCCGAGGATCTCGATCGCGCGCATGTACAGGAACGTCGCGAGAAGACCGGTGACGAGGCCCTGGAAAACGGCCTGGCCGAGGATCTCGACGGCCGGCGCGGCGAGGAAGCGCGGTCCGACCAGCGACAGGTAGACCGGGATCAGGAGCACGGCGCCGACGAGCGACAGGATCGCGACCGCCGGCAGCGCCGGCACCTGCCAGATCCGCGAGGCGACGGTGTAGCCCGCCCACAGGACGGCGCTGAGGAAGAACAGCGCCTCGCCGAACCCCAGACGCGCCTCCGAGGCGGTCAGGCCGTGCAGCACGGTGAGCACGACGCCCGCGGTGGCCAGTGCCGTGCCCGCAATGCGAACCGCCGAGGGCCGCTCGGACAGCAGCAGCGCGCTGAAGGCGAGCGTCAGCAGCGGCATCATCCCCGACCCGAACACCGCATGGCGACTCGCCGGCGCCATGCCGAGCCCGGTGAGCACGACCAGCATGTATGGCGGACCGCCGGTCAGGCTGAGGGCGGCGACCGCGCGCCACGGCACGCCCAGCACGCCGCGGCGGCTGATCGCGCCTCGACGCAGCAGCACGGGCGCCAGCACGGCCGTGCTCACGAGATAGCGCAGGACGGAAATGTCCCAGGGATCGAGTGCGCCGAGCACGCCGAGGCGCGAGACGACGGCCCAGCTGCCCCAGAGCAGCGCGGTCGCCAGGCCGGCGGCCACACCGATCGCCCGCATCCGTCGATCCCCGCCGCGCGGCTCCACCTGCGTCCTCCGGCCCCGTATCGCCGTCGGGCAGGATCGCCCGACACGAGCGCGGAGCGACGCTCCCGCGGCGCCGACCTTAGTGCACGACCGCGGGGCGGGCGATCGACAGCGGACGACGCCGGTCCGCGGCCCTCGGTCGACGGGCCGGCGCGAACCGCGGCCGCGTCAGTGCGCCAGGAGGACGGGCACCGTCATCTGCTCCAGGATGGTCTGCGTCGCGCCGCCCAGCACGCGCTCGCGCAGCCGGCTGTGCCCGTAGCAGCCCATGACGATGAGCTCGGCGCCCAGGTCGGCGGCCCGCGACAGGAGCTCGTTGCCGATGTCGCCGTCCGGCGCCAGCGTCGTCGCGGTCTCGGCCTTGACGCGATGGCGTGCGAGATGCGTGGCGATGTCCGCGCCGTAGAGCCGCGCGGGGACGCGCTCGGGCTGCGTCACCGACAGGACGGTCACGCGCTCCGCACGCTGCAGGAGCGGCAGCGCCTCGTTCACGGCGCGGGCCGCCTCGCGGCTGCCGTTCCAGGCGATGACGATCGATCGCGGCAACGGCGCGAAGCTGCCGTAGCTGGGAATGCACAGCGCGGCCCTGCCGGACGCCGAGGCGACGGCGTCGGCGAGGACGCCCGCGCCGGGCGTGCCCAGATCGCGCTCGTGCCGGCCCTGCCCCACGATCGCAAGATCGCAGTAGCGGGCGTGCAGCGGGAGGGCCGTCCCGGCGTCGCCCTCGACCTCGCGGAACTCGATCGTGCGGGCATGGCGGCGCGCCAGCGACTCGACCTGTTCGCGCAGGCGGGCGGCGGCCTCCTTGCGGCGCGCCTCGACCTCGGTGATCACGGCAGGCGGGATGTCGGCCATCACGAAGGTCGGGATGGTCCCGGAAGCGGGCGCGTAGAGCGCGGTCAGATGGGCGTCGGCGGCGATCGCCATCCGGACGGCGTACTCGATCCGCGCCGCGGCATCGGGCGCTTCGTCGGCATGAACGAGCAGATCCTTGTACATCGCGCGGGCTCCCCGGAAACGGCCTTCGACGATCCGAGACATGGACCACCGCGCGACGTCATGCAAGCGCGCGGCGGCGACCAAACGTCGCGGCCATCGATTGGCGGCGCGGGCGAATTGCGCTACTAGGCCGCTGCGTGCGCGACCGGCGCGCGATGAGGAGCAGACGATGGCGATGCGGCCGACGATCCACCCGGTGATCCTTTCCGGCGGCGCGGGGACGCGCCTGTGGCCGCTGTCGCGCGAGCAGTATCCCAAGCAGCTGCTGGCCCTCGCCTCCGAGCGCTCGATGATCCAGGACACGATCGTCCGGGTCCAGGCGCCGGGCTTCGCCGCGCCGCTGATCGTGTGCAACAACGACCACCGCTTCATCATCGCCGAGCAGCTGCGCGAGCTGGGCATCGCGCCCGCCGCGATCGTCCTGGAGCCCGTCGCCCGCAACACCGCCGCGGCGGTCGCCGCGGCGGCCGCCTTCATCGCCGCAAGCGACCCCGACGGGCTGATCATGGTGCTGCCCTCCGACCATGTGATCATGGACCGCGACGCGTTCCTCGCCGCGGCGGCGCTCGCCGCGGCGGCGGCCGCGGCCGGCCGCCTCGTCACCTTCGGCATCACGCCGACCTCGCCCGAGACCGGGTACGGCTATATCCGCCAGGGTGCGGCGCTCGACGGCCATCCCGGCGCCTTCGCCGTCGAGCGCTTCGTCGAGAAGCCGAACCTCGAGACCGCGAGCGGCTATCTCGCCGCGGGCGGCTGGTCGTGGAACAGCGGCATGTTCATGTTCCCGATCGCCGGGTTCCGCACCGAGCTCGCCCGCCATGCCGCCGGTGTCGCCGCGGCCGCCGACGCCGCGGTGGCGAAGGCGACCCGCGATCTCGATTTCGTCCGGCTCGATGCCGACGCCTTCGCGGCGGCGCCGTCGATCTCCATCGACTATGCCGTGATGGAGAAGACCGACCGGGCCGCGGTGGTGCCGGCCCGCCTCGGCTGGTCCGACGTCGGCGCCTGGTCGGCGTTGTGGGACATCGGCAAGCGGGACGAGTCCGGCAACGTCGTCCTCGGCGACGTCGTCGCGGAGCGCACCCGCAACTCCTATCTGCGTGCCGAGAGCCGGCTGCTGACGACGATCGGCGTCGACGACCTCGTCGTCGTCGCGCTCAAGGACGCGGTGCTCGTCGCCGCGCGCGACGAGGTCCAGAACGTCAAGACCATCGTCGACCGACTGAAGAAGGCGGGCCGCAGCGAGGCGACCGCCCAGCCGCGCGTGTACCGCCCGTGGGGCAGCTACGAGACGATCGACCTCGGCCGGCGATTCCAGGTGAAGCGCATCATCGTCAACCCGGGCCAGCGCATCTCGCTGCAGAAGCACGCGCAGCGCGCCGAGCATTGGGTGGTCGTGCAGGGCGTCGCGCGCGTCACGCGCGACGAGGACATCCTGACCCTGCGCGAGAACATGTCGACCTACATCCCGGTCGGCTGCGTCCACCGGCTCGAGAATCCGGGCAGCGAGCCGCTGCACCTGATCGAAGTGCAGTCCGGCGGCTATCTCGGCGAGGACGACATCGTCCGCATCGAGGACAGCTACGGCCGGAAATGAGGCCCGCGATGCGCCGGGTCAGCTGACGAAGAGCGTCACGAGGATCGCGAGGGACAGCGCCGGAGACGAGCCGCTCATCCAGCGCAGCGGCGACAGCTCGCCATCGCCGCGCGCGAACCCGGTCCGCACCTCCATGCGCAGGTCGGAGCGGCATTGAACGAGCTTCGCGGTGCGATCGGTCGGCACGCCCGAGATCTCCGCCGAAAGGTCTGTTCGTGCGGCGGCGATCTCCGCCGATAGGTCCGTAAGCACCGCGGCGATCTCCGCCCGCGGGTCGGCGCGGGTCGCGTCGAGCCAGGCGTTCAGGTCGCTCGTCGTGACGCGCTCCGTGTCGATGAAGTCGACCATGGCCTCGACCTGCTTGCGGTCGAACCCGGCGTCCTCGAGCTTGAGAATTCCCTTTCCCATCGCCACGAGCGCAGGGGAGGCCGACGCCATGTGCCACGGCGCGCTCGCGCTGACCATCTCGTCCCGGGGCGCAAGCCCCGGCGACGGGCGTCGTCAGGCGCGAACCCGGGGGGCCGCCGCGAGACGTCCTTCCTCCACGGCATGGCACGCGGCGACACCGCCATGCGCGGTGACCCGAAGCTCCGGCCGCTCGCTTCGGCAGCGGTCGTTGGCGAAGGGGCAGCGCGGATTGAAGGCGCAGCCCTTGGGCGGGTCGAGCGGGTTCGGCACCTCGCCGGCGACGGGGGTGCGCGCGCGGCCGGTCATGTCGAGATCCGGGATCGCGTCGAGCAGCATGCGCGTGTAGGGGTGCTGCGGATTCACGAACAGCGCGCGCGCATCGCCGAGTTCGACGAGCCGGCCCAGATACATGACTCCAACCCGGTCGGAGATGTGGAACACGACCGCGAGGTTGTGGCTGATGAACAGGTAGGTCAGCCCGAGCTCGCGCTGGAGGTCCTTCATCAGGTTCAGGATCTGCGCCTGCACCGAGACGTCGAGCGCCGACGTCGGCTCGTCGCAGACGAGGAATTCGGGCCGCGACGACAGCGCGCGCGCGATCGAGATGCGCTGGCGCTGGCCGCCGGAGAACTCGTGCGGGTACTTCTCCCCGTCGGCCGGCGACAGCCCGACCTGGCGGAGCAGTTCGTCGACCCGACGCCGGATCTCCGCGCCGTCATCCGCCAGGCGGTGCGCGCGGATCGGCTCGGCGATGATGTCGGCCACGCGCCAGCGCGGGTTGAGGCTGGCGTAGGGGTCCTGGAAGATCATCTGGAACCGCTTGCGCAACCCGCGCTCCTCGGCGCGCGTCTTGATGGCGCCCATGTCCGCGCCCTCGAACAGCACCTGCCCGCGCGTCGGGCGGTAGAGGCCGACGATGAGCCGCGCCACCGTCGACTTGCCGCAGCCGGACTCGCCGACCAGGCTCAGCGTCTCGCCTTTGCGGATGGCGAAGTTCACCCCGTCGACCGCCTTGAGGATCAGCTTCGGCTGGTTCTCGAGGACCCGGTTCAGCCAGGGCTTGGAGACGTCGAAATAGCGCGCGAGATCGCGCGCCTCGACGAAGGCGCCTTCCGTGCTCATCGCGAGCCTCCCGCCGCCGCTGGCGTCTTGTCGTAGAGCCAGCACGCGACCCGGGTCCGTTCCACCGCGATGGGCTCGGGCCGCTCCACGCGGCAGCGATCGAACACCCGGGTGCAGCGCGGATTGAAGGCGCAGCCCTTGGGGATCGCGTTGAGACGCGGCATCGAGCCGTCGATCTGCGCGAGCCGCGCGTCGGTGTGCCCGATCTTCGGGATCGAGCCCATCAGGCCGGAGGTATAGGGATGCTTGGCGTTCTTGATCACCTCGCGCACCGGCCCGATCTCGGCGATCCGCCCCGCATACATCACCGCCACGCGATCGGCCGTCTCGGCGATGACGCCCATGTCGTGCGTGACCAGCATCACCGCCGCGCCGTGCTCGCGGCACAGCCGCTTGATCAGCGTGATGATCTGGGCCTGGATCGACACGTCGAGCGCCGTCGTCGGCTCGTCGGCGATGATCAGCCGCGGCCCCGCCGCCAGCGCGAGGGCGATGACGACGCGCTGGCGCATGCCGCCCGAGAACTGGTGCGGATAGGCGTCGATGCGGCGCTCGGCCGCCGGGATGCCGACCTCGTTGAGCAGCGCCACGGCGCGCGCGCGCGCCTCGGCCGCGCTCATGTCGAGATGGGTGAGGATCGTCTCGGTCAGCTGGTCGCCGATCGTGTACAGCGGATTCAGCGAGGTCAGCGGGTCCTGGAAGATTGCCCCGATCTCCTTGCCGCGGACCTTGCGCATCTCGTCGTAGGGCAGGTTGTCGATCCGCCGGCCGTCGAGCAGCACCTCGCCCCCGGCGATGCGGCCCGGCGGCTCGAGCAGGCCGATCACCGCCGAGCCCGTCATCGACTTGCCGGCGCCGGACTCGCCGACGACGCCGAGAACCTCGCCCGGCGCGATCTCGAACGAGATGTCGTCGACGGCGACGAGCGTTCCCCGCCGCGTCGGGAACTCGACGCGCAGGTTCTTCACTTCGAGGACGGGTCGTTGGGTCATCACCGGAGCTTCGGATTGAGGGCGTCGCGGAGCCAGTCGCCGAGCAGGTTGACGGCGAGCACGAGGATGATGAGCGCGGCGCCGGGGAAGATCGTGATCCACCACTCGCCGGAGAACAGGAAGTCGTTGCCGATCCGGATCAGCGTCCCGAGCGACGGCTGCGTCGGCGGGACGCCGACGCCGAGGAAGGACAGCGTCGCCTCGGCCAGGATCGCGAAGCCCAGGCTCAGCGTCGCGATGACCAGCACCGGTCCGAGCACGTTGGGCAGCACGTGCCGGATCATGATCGCGACGGGATGAAGGCCGATCACCCGCGCCGCCTGGACGTACTCCTTGTTCTTCTCCACCAGCGTCGAGCCGCGCACGGTGCGCGCGAACTGCGGCCAGTTGGCGATCCCGATCGCGAAGATCACGACGTACAGCGCGATCTCGGAGTGGAGGTCGCGCGGCAGCGCGGCGCGCGCCACGCCGTCGATCAGCAGCGCGATGAGGATCGCCGGAAAGGTGAGCTGGACGTCGGCGATGCGCATGATGACCGACTCCACGACGCCGCCGACATAGCCGCTGACCAGGCCGAGCGCGATGCCGACGGTGGTGGCGAAGGCGACGGCGCAGAATCCCACCAGCAGCGACACGCGCGCGCCGAAGATGATCGTCGAGAGCACGTCGCGCCCCTGGTCGTCGGTTCCGAGCAGGAAGCGCGGGTCGCCCTCGGCCATCCAGCGCGGCGGCGAGAAGGCGTCGTTGAGGTCGAGGGATTTCAGGTCGAAGGGATTGTGCGGCGCGACCCAGGGCGCGAACAGCGCGGCGCCGACGAAGAGCACGGTGATGACGGCGGAGACGACGACCACCGGGTTGCGCTTGAACGAATGGAAGACGTCGCTGTCGAGGACGCGATGGAGGGTGCCGGCGGCCCGGGTCATGGTGCTCAATGCCCCGCGACGGCCGTGCGGTCGATCCGCAGCCGCGGATCGACGACGTAGTAGAGGAGATCGACGACGAGGTTGATCAGCACGAAGAACAGCCCGACCAGGTTGAGATAGGCGGCCATCACCGGGATGTCGGCGTTCTGCACGGACTGGATGAAGAGCAGCCCCATGCCCGGCCACTGGAAGACGGTCTCGGTGACGATCGCGAAGGCGATGATGCCGCCGATCTGCAGCCCGGTGATCGTGATCACCGGCACCAGCGTGTTCTTGAGCGCGTGGCCGAAATTGACCGCGCGGTTGTGCAGCCCGCGGGCGCGGGCGAACTTGATGTAGTCGGTGCGCAGCACCTCGAGCATCTCCGAGCGCACGAGGCGCATGATCAGCGTGAGCTGGAACAGCGAGAGCGTGACCGCCGGCAGCACCAGCGCCCTGATCCCGCTGAAGGTCAGGAATCCCGTCGTCCAATTGCCGAGGCGCACGACGTCGCCGCGACCGAAGCTCGGCAGCCAACCGAGCAGGACCGCGAAGACCAGGATCAGCAGGATGCCGATGAGGAAGGTCGGCAGCGAAACGCCGATCAGCGAGATCGTGAGCAGAAACCGGCTCAGCCAGGAGTCGCGGCGCAGACCGGTGTAGACGCCCATCGGCACGCCGACCGTCAACGCCAGCACGGCGGCGGCGAGGCTGAGCTCGAGCGTCGCCGGCAGCCGCTCGAGGATCAGCTGCGCGACCGGCCGCGCCAGCCGGTAGGAGATCCCGAACTCTCCCGACACCGCGCTGACGACGTAGTTGAAGAACTGGACGACGAAAGGCTTGTCGAGCCCGAGCTCGCGCACCAGCGCCTCGTACTGCTCCTGGGTGTAGTCCTGGCCGAGCATGATCAGCACGGGATCGCCCACGAACTTGAACAGCGCGAAGGCGATGAAGGCGACCGCCAGCATGACGAGGATCGACTGCAGCAGGCGGCGGATGACGAAGGCTGTCATGCGGGAGCGGCGGTCCGGGATTGCGAGATGGAACGAAGACCGGGCGGGGCGGCGGGCGCGACGCGCCCCCGCCCCGGCCCGGGGCTCAGTCGACCTTGACCCACTTCACCTCGAGCTGGTTGTTCGCCATGTGCACGGTGCCGACGCTGGCGCGCATCGCCCAGGGGATCATCTGGTGGTGGACCGGGATGTGCGGGACGTCGTCGCGGTAGATCCTGAGCGCCTGCTGGATCGCCGCGTTGCGCTTCGCCGGATCGAGCTCCGTCTTCATCACGTTGATCAGGCGGTCCATCTCGCCCAGCGAGTAGCGGCCGTAGTTCCAGATGCCGTTGCCCGGTTGGCCGTCGCGCGACTGCAGCAGCGACTGGAACGTGTACAGCGCGTCGTAGGTGGGCACGCCCCAGCCGAGCAGGTAGAACGACGTGTCGTCCTTCTGGATCTTCGGAAAGAACGTCGCCAGGGGCATGGCGTTGAGCTTCACGTTGACGCCCACGCGCGCCCACATCGCCGCCGCCGCCTGGCAGATCTGCTCGTCGTTGATGTAGCGGTTGTTCGGGCAGTCGAGGGTGATCTCGAAGCCGCCGGGATACCCGGCCTCGGCCAGCAGCTGACGCGCGCGATCGGGGTTGAACGGCAGGCGGACGTCCTCGGCCTTGGCATAGCCGTTGACCTGAGGCGGGAACAGCGTGCCGGTCGGGATCGACTGCCCGCGCATCACCCGCGCCTTGATCGCCTCGATGTCGACCGCATGATACATCGCGCGGCGCACGCGCACGTCCTTGAGCGGGTTGCGGCCCTTCACGTTCGAGTACAGCAGCTCGTCGCGGTGGACGTCGAAGATGAAGAAGATCGTGCGCACCTCGGGCCCCTCGAGCACGCGCATCTGCTGGTTCTGCTTCAGGCGGGCGAGGTCCTGGAGCGGCGGGTCGAGCACGAAGTCGACTTCGCCCGAGAGCAGCGCCGCGACGCGCGTCGCATCCGACGACACGGGACGGAAGGTGATCTCGCTGACCGTGCCGTTGTTGAGGGCCTTGTCGGCCCAGCCCCACCAGGCGTCGTTGCGCGCCATCGTCGTGCGCACGTCCGCCTCGCGTCCGGTCAGGCGGTAGGCGCCGGTGCCGTTGGTGTTGCGGACGGTGAACATCTCCTCCTTGTCGCGGGTGTTTTGCGGCCGCACGGCGTTGTTCTTCTCGGACCACTCCTTGTCCATCATGAACACGGAGGTGAGCTTGTCCGGAAGGATCGGGTCCGGGATCTTGGTGACGATGTCGACGGTATGGTCGTCGACGCGCACCGCCTCCGCGACGGTGTCGACATAGATGCCGTAGTTGGACGTCGGAGCGAGGGCGCGCTTGATCGAGAACACGACGTCGTCGGCGGTGAAGTCCGACCCGTCGTGGAACTTCACCCCCCGCCGCAGCTCGAACCGCCAGCGCTTCGGGTCGACCGACTTCCAGGACGTGGCGAGGCCCGGGATCTTCTCCAGCTTCTTGCCGCGCAGGATCAGCGGCTCGTAGATCTGCCGCAGCAGCAGGGTCACCTGGCCGGCGTTCTGCGAATGCGGATCCATGGTGTTCGCGTCGCCGGACACGGCGAAGCGGAACGGCTTGGCTTCGGTCGGCACCGGCATCGCCGCGAGCGCGGCGATTGCGAGGGCGGCACCGACGGCGCGCAGTCTGAGCATGCAAGGCCTCCTCTGACGACGGTCCGAGGCTCCTTCTGGTTCTGCAGTCGCGGGAGCGCCTCTACCGACCGGTCCACGTAACTTTTCAGTCCGTCCGAAGTCAATTGACGGCTGCGGCCGCGCCCCGCGCAGGGTGGCCCCGACGGGAGGGGCGGTCTATGATCCCGCCGCCAGACCAGGAGAACTGCCGATGACCACCGTCCGTCCCAATTCGCTGCAGGCCCGCGACGTCGCCGCCTTCCTGCACCCCTACACGAACCTGAAGGTCCACGAGAACACCGGCCCGCTCGTCATCAAGAAGGGACGCGGGATCTACGTCTATGACGACGACGGCAAGGAGTACATCGAGGGTCTGGCCAGCCTCTGGTACGCGTCGCTCGGCTTCGACGAGGAGCGCCTGATCGAGGCGGCCACCCGCCAGCTGCGCGAGCTGCCGACCTACCACGTGTTCGCCCACAAGTCGCACGAGCCGGGCATCGAGCTCGCCGAGCGGCTGCTTGCGATCGCCCCGGTGCCGATGTCGAAGGTCTTCTTCGCGAGCTCGGGCTCCGAGGCGAACGACACCGCGATCAAGATCATCTGGTACTACCACAACGCCATCGGCAAGCCGCAGAAGAAGAAGATCATCTCGCGCATCCGCGGCTATCACGGCGTCACCGTCGCGACGGCGAGCCTGACCGGCCTGCCCGCGAACCATCGCGACTTCGACCTGCCGATCGCCAACATCCTCCACACCAGCTGCCCGAGCTTCTACAACTTCGCCAAGCCCGGCGAGACCGAGGAGCAGTTCGCGACGCGCTGCGCCGACGAGCTCGAGGAGATGATCCGGCGCGAGGGTCCCGACACGGTCGCGGCGTTCTTCGCCGAGCCGATCATGGGCGCGGGCGGCGTGATCGTCCCGCCGAAGAGCTATTTCGAGAAGATCCAGGCGGTCCTGCGCAAGTACGACGTGCTCTTCGTCGCCGACGAGGTGATCTGCGGCTTCGCGCGCACCGGGAACATGTGGGGCTCGCAGACCTTCGACCTGAAGCCCGACATGGTCTCGATGGCGAAGGCGCTGACGTCCGGCTACATCCCGCTCTCGGCGCTGATGATCAACGAGAAGATCTATCGCGGCCTGGTCACCCAGTCCGAGAAGATCGGCCTGTTCGGGCACGGCAACACCTACGCCGCGCATCCCGTCGCGGCGGCCGTCGGCGTCGAGACGCTGAAGATCTACGAGGAGCGCGACATCGTCGGCCACGTGCGCCGCGTCGGCGCGGTGATGCAGGCCGGGCTCGCCCGGCTTGGCGATCATCCGCTGGTCGGCGAGGTCCAGGGCGCCGGCCTGATCGCCGGCATCCAGCTCGTGCCGACGAAGAAGGAGCGCGCCGCCTTCGATCCGAAGCAGGCCGTCGCCCCGTTCATGGCCAAGCGCGCCGAGGCGCACGGCCTGATCTGCCGCGGCCTGTTCGGCGACCGCGTCGCCCTCTGCCCGCCGCTGGTCATCAACGAGGCGCAGGTCGAGGAGATGCTGCGCCGCTTCCGCGCGGCGCTCGACGACACCTACGCGATGGTCCAGGAGAAGGGCCTGCTCAAGGCGGCCTGAGCCGCGGCGGGCGGCGCCCGCCGTCGCCGCAAGGACAGGGCGGGCGACCTCGCGTCGCCCGCCCTCTTCCGTCGCCGTCGGCCGCATGGCGCCGACGTCCGGGCCGGCCGGTCGGTCCACCAGGAACATCCGCATGCCGCGTTTCGCCGACCAGTCGCTGATCCCGCAGGAAGCGGTGCATCTCTGCGCGCTCGGCCTGCTCAGCGAGGGCGAGCGTCGCTTCGGCGATCTCGCGATGGACGTCCGCCGCTTCGTCTCGCGCATGCTCGGGCCGTCGCTCGACATTCTCGGCACCTCGATCGAGAGCCTGCGCTACCAGGGGCTGATCGAACCGGTCGGGCCCCGCGCGGCACCCGGGCAGAGCCTGACCGGCGACACCACGGTCCGCATCACGGAGCAGGGGCGCGAGCTGTTCCTCGAGCTGATGACCAGCCGGATCCGCACGCCGATGACGGACCTCTCCAAGCTGGTCGTGGCCCTCAAGCTGCGCTTCCTCGACCGCATCGACCGCGCCGAGCGGCGCGTCCAGCTCGAGCAGCTCCAGTCGGCGAGCGAGCAGGAGCTCGCCCGCCTCCAGGACCTGCGCAGCCAGCACGAAGCGCCGGGCGACCTGCTGGGCGAGTGGCTGGCGCAGGACATCGTCCAGACGGAAAGCCGGATCGACTGGTATCGCCGGCACCTCGAGGCGCTTTGAGCGCCCCCGCACCCCGGTTCACGCGAGGTGCTGGCCACCGGTGATGAAGATCTCGCTCCCGGTCACGTAGCTGAAGTCCGGTTCGCAGAGCTGGAAGATCACGCCCGCGACCTCGTCGGTCGTGCCCATCCGATGCATCGGGATGCGGGTGATCAGCGGCTCGTATTCGGCAGAGATCATCTCGGTGCGGATCTCGCCCGGCGCGACGGCATTGACGCGGATCCCCAGCGCGGCGAGCTCGGAAGCCATCTCGCGCGTGAGGGCCGAAAGCGCCGCCTTCGACGTCGAGTAGGCGGACCCCGCGAAGGGATGGATCGCATGGCCTGCGATCGAGGTGACATTGACGATCGCGCCGCGCGCGCGCGCGAGGGGCTCGGCGAAGCCGCGTGCCAGGGCGATCGGCGCATAGAAGTTCAGCTCGAACACCTGGTGCCAGCCCTCCAGCGGGCCATGCAGGATCCCGAGCCGCTCCTTGTAGGGTGTCTTCGGGCTGACGCCCGCGTTGTTGACCAGCGCCTGGATCGGCGCGCCGTCGAGATAGGCGAGCACCGAGGCGATGAAGCGCTCGCGATCGGCCGGCAACGACAGGTCGGCGGTGACGTGATGGCTCCATTGCGGGTTCCGCCCGCATTCGGGCGGCGGCGCCTCGCGGCTCACGGTGACGATCCGCCACCCCGCCTGCATGAACCGCTTCACCGTGGCATGACCGATCCCGCGCGACGCGCCCGTCAGCACCACCGTCTTGATATCGGCCATCGCCGGAACCTCTCGAAACTGGGACGCGGACGCTACTACGGCCTCCCGGCGAGAGCAGCGGCGGCGACGCCCGGCACGCCAAGAGCGATCCGGCGACGGCGCGTTTTGCCATGACGCCCGGCGCGGGTTCGGGCGATGCTCCGCGCGGTCGCGCCGCTTGCGACCCGCCCGCAACCTCTCCCCGATGACTCCGTCCGTCCCAGCCCCCGCCCCGACTTCCCCGCGCCCCGCCGTGCCCGGTGGCGAACCCGCCGCCGCTGCGCTCGCGGCGACGGCGGCGATCGCCGCGCTGCCGGACGGCATCCAGGTCTGGGATGCGAGCGGCCGCCTGGTCGCCTGGAACGAAGCGTTCATCGCGCTGTTCCCCACGCTGCGAGGACGGCTGTACCGCAGCATGACGATCGCCGATCTCGCCGGCCTCGCCTACGACCGGGTGGCGCCGGCCGGCGTGGGACTTCGCCGCGAGGAGTTCGTGGCGCAACGGCTCGCGCTGTTCGGCGGCGATGCCGGCGGCTGGGACTGTCCGCTGACGCCGGACCGAACGATCGAGGTCCGCGATCGCCGGACCGCCGACGGCGGCGTGGTCTCGGTCTATCGCGACATGACCGAGATGCGCCTGAGCCAGAGCCGGCTGCGCGAGACCGAGACGCAGTTCCGCGACGGCATCGAGAGCATGATCGACGGCTTCGTGCTGCTCGATCCCGAGGATCGGCTGCTGGCCTGGAACCAGGCCTATCTCACTCTGGTGCCGTATATGGCCGGCATCCTGCGCCCGGGCATCCGCTTCGCCGAGATGGTCGAGAAGGGCGCCCGCGCCCGCGATCCCGGCGCCCCGGCTGCGGAGATCGCGGGCGTGGTCGAGCGGCGAATGTCCCAGCACGTCGCCGCCGGCGCGCCGTTCGAGATCGAGACGGCCGGCGCCGGCCGGATCATCGAGGCCATCGAGCGGCGCACATCGATCGGCGGCATGGTGATCGTGCTTCGCGACGTGACGCGGCGCCGGCTGGCCGAGCGACGGCAGCGCGAGACCGAGGCGCGGTTCCGCGACGGCATCGAGAGCATGGCCGAAGGCTTCACGCTCTGGGACGGCGACGACCGCCTCCGCGCGTGGAACCGCCGCTATCTCGAGATGTTCCCCGAGCGCGTCGAACTCGTGCGCGACGGCATCGCCTTCCAAGCGTTCAACGAGGCGATCCTGCGGCGGCGCCACCCCGGCGCCACGGCGGCGCAGCTCGCCGAGATGATCGCCGAGAGGATCCATCGGCACCGCGAGCCCGGCGGCGTCTGGGAGACCGTGCTGCCCGACGGCCGCGTGATCGAGGTGGTCGAGCAGCCCACGAGCGACGGCGGACGCGTCGCCGTCCATCGCGACGCGACGGCCCGGCGGCGCGAGCAGGCCGCGCTGATGCGTCTCCTCGCCGTCGAGCGCGATCTCAACGCCCAGCAGCGGCGCTTCGTCGCGATCGCGAGCCACGAGTTCCGCACGCCCATGGCCGTGATCGACGGCGCGGCCCAGCGCATCGCCGCACGCCTGGGCCCCGACGCCGATCCCGACCTGCGGCGGCGGCTCGACCGGATCCGCAGCGCGATCACGCGGATGACGGACATGATCGACATGACGCTGTCGAGCGCGCGGCTGGACGAGGGGCGGCTTTCTCTCGCGCCGCAGCAGGTCGATCTCGGCCGCCTGCTTGGTGACGTCGTCGCCCGCCACCGGACGATCAGTCCACGCATCGCGATCGACTTCGCGCAGCCCGCGTTGCCACTGCCGATCGAATGCGATCCGAAGCTGGTCGATCAGATCTTCTCGAACCTGCTTTCCAACGCGATCAAGTACTCGGCGTCCGGCACCACGGTGCAGGTGACCATCGACGCGGCCGTGGACGGCGCAAGCGTGTCGGTCCGCGACGAGGGCGTCGGCATTCCTGCGGACGAGATCCCGAAGCTGTTCAACCGGTTCTTCCGGGCCCGCACGGCCGCGGGCATCCAGGGAACCGGCATCGGGTTGCACCTCGTCAAGGAACTGGTCCAGCTCCACGGCGGCGCGATCGAGGTCGCCAGCGAGGTCGGGCACGGCTCCGTGTTCACGGTCAGGCTCCCTGCCCGGATCGCCGGCACGGCCGGCGCGCGAGCGGGCGGCGACACGCCGCCGCCCGGCCGCCTCGGAACCGTCGAGCCGCCCCTCAGCCCGTGACGGAGACGACCTTGAACGGCCGCGTCACGCCGTCGTGCTCCGTGATCGAGACGTATTCGCCGGGCACGAAGGCGTGCCGGTCGAACTTGAAGATCGGCTCGTCGTCGGCGGCTCCGGGCTCGTAGGAGAAGACCCAACGCCCGCCGCGGGTGTGGAGGAGCTCGCCGTTCTCCTCCGGCTGATCCAGCCAGAATCGGCGCACGGTGCAGCGTGCGCGGTTCGCTCGCCACGCCTCGGCGTCGAGTCGCCCCTTGGCATCGAGCGGCGCGATGAACTCGTAGCCGCAATCCGAGCTGCCGCCAGGAAAATCATGCGTGCGGGCAAGCTCGAGCCGCACGGCCTGTAGGGACGACATCGTTGCACTCCTCTGTTTGACCGGTTCGCCGTCGCGTCAATGACCCATCAGCACGGGGATCGTCGCGTGCCGGATCACATGGGCGGTCACGCCGCCGAAGATCATCTGCCGCAGCCGGTTGTGCGTGTAGCCGCCCATGATCAGCAGCGCGGCGTTCACCGCCTCGCATTCCGCGACGATGGCCTGCGCCGCCGGGCGGCCCTTGCCTGACGCGAGGCGGACCTGCGCGCCGATGCGATGCCAGGCGAGATAGCGGACGACCGCTTCGGCGTCCGGCGAATTCGCCGATTCCTCGACCGCGACGACATGGACGCTCTTGGCGTTGGCCAGGAAGGGGATGCCCGCGGCCAGCGCGCGCGAGGACTCGGCGCTGCCGTTCCACGCGATGACGATGCTGCCGCTGTCGTTGATGACGTATTTCGAGGGCGCCATCATCACCGGACGCCCGGTGTCCAGCAGCGCCGCCTCGAAGGCGAGCATCGCCGCGACGCTGCCGTTCTCGCCCGGCTCGGGCACGATCGTGAGGTCGTTGAGCCGGCCGAGCCGCGCGATCCACTTGTCCTCGGCGCCGGCCTCGACCCGATACGCGCAGGACGGCATCTCGGCGACCCCCGGTGCCGGCGCCAGGGCGAGGCCCGACCCGGCCTGCCATGCGTCGAAGCTCGCCTTCGCGCGCGACGACCGCGAGTCCGCCTCGCGCTCGGCGCTGACCATGACCTGGTCGATCAGCGCCGGGGACGCGCCTTCGCCCAGATAGGGCATCGTCTCGCGCGGGTCGGCCTTGGCATGCAGGACATCGACATGCGCGGTGAAGCGCTTGGCGATCCGCGCCGCGAGATTCAACGAATGCTGATCGCTCTCGGTGCCGCTGATCGGCGCCAGGATTGACTTGAACGGCATCGACTCCTCCCTGCTGCTGGTCGCATGACTGGACAGGACGGACTCTCGCACGAGCCGAGGCTTGGCCCAAGCCGGCAGATCGCGCGCCGGCCCTTCAGGAGATGGCGACCATCGCGCGTGCCGCCACCTGCGACGGCTCGCCGCGGGCATCGATCCGATGCCACGCCGAAAGATCGCCCGTGTCGCGCGCAAGCTGCTGCCCGAGGACATCGGCCGTCGCATCCGACGCGTCGTCGCGACGCCGGGCGATGCGCTGCGCCGCCTCGCCCGCATCGGGGTCGAGCCAGAGGCCGTCGAAGCGCAGCCCCGCCCGCGCGGCGACGGCCGCGATGGCGCGCCGTTCGTCGTCGCGCTGGTGGACGGCGTCGACCACGACCGATCGCCCCGCATCGAGGATGGCGGCACTGCGCGCGAGCAGCTCGGCATAGACGCGAGCGGACATCCCGGCGGTGTAGTGCGCGGGCCCCAGGCGTTCGGTCGGCGCGACGCCCGCCAGCGCCTTGCGCACGACGTCGGAGCGCAGGATCACCGCGCCCGGCGCCCGAGCGAGGCGGGGGGCGAGCGCGCGCGCGAGCGTCGTCTTCCCCGAGCCCGAGACGCCGCCGATCGCGACGAGGCGCGGGCGCTCCGGCGCGAGATAGCCGAGCGCGCGATCGAGATAGCCGCGCGCATCGTCGGCGACGGACGCGCGCGCGGCCGCATCGGGCGCGGCCACCGCGGCCGCGGCGCGGGTATGGGCGCGGATCCCCGCCCGCAAGGCGAGCATCAGCGGCAGGGCCCGCAGCCCGTCGCCCTCGGGCAGGATCTCGAGATAGGCGTTGAGCGCGGCATTGGCGTGCGCGGCATCGACCCGCAGCTCGAGATCCATCAGCAGGAAGGCGAGGTCGAACAGCGTGTCGATGATCGCGATGTCGTCGTTGAACTCGATCGCATCGAACAGGGTCGGGGCGCCGTCGACGAGGCAGATGTTCGCGAGATGCAGATCGCCATGGCAGCGCCTCACGCAGCCTTCCGCGCGCCGGCGGTCGAGCGGCAGCGTCAGGCCCTCCAGCGCCGTCCGGCACGCCGCGTCGACCGCCGCCACCGTCGCCCGCGGCAGGACGTCGGCCCGCTGCGCAAACTCGTGACGATTCTCGTCGACCACCCGCTGCAGCCCCTCCGCGCCGCCGAACGTCGCGCGGACCGCGGGCTCGTCGCGATGGAAGGCGGCGACCGCCGCGGCGAGGCGCCGGACCAGCGCCTCGTCGAGCCGTTGTGCCGCCGCCAGGCGATCGAACTGGCTCGCGCCGTCGAAGCGGCGCATCACGACCACCCAGTCGAGCGCGTCGCGCCGGTCGGCGTCGCCGAAGGCGAGACCGCCGTCCCGCGTCACGATCGACCGGACTCCCAGGTAGAGCGTCGGCGCGGTGCGGCGATTGACCACGAGCTCGGCGCGGCAGGCGGCCTCGCGCCGATCCACCGTCGAGAAGTCCATGTACGAGAACCGCACCGCCCGCTTCAGCTTGTAGGCCCGCGTCGGCGTCAGGAAGACGACGGCCCCGTGGGTGTCGATGCGCTCCACCGGCGCGCCGTCATGGGTCGCCGGCTCCGCGAGGAAGGCGATCGTGGCGGCCTGGTCGTCGCTCATGCCTGGGCGGGCAGCCGGTGCGGCTCGATGATCCCGGCCGGGTCCTGATGGATGATCACCTCGGCATGGGGGAACGCCGCGCGGATCTCCCCCTCCACCCTGTCGGCGATGTCGTGGGCCGCGCGCAGCCGCAGCTCCCCGTCGAGCTCCAGGTGCATCTGGATGAATATGTGCGTGCCCGACGAGCGGGTGCGCAGATCGTGCACGTCGCGGACCTCGGGGTGCGCCGCGGCGATCGCGACGATCCGCTCGCGCTCCGACGCGGGCAGCTCGCGGTCCATCAGCAGATCCAGCGACTGGCGTGCGATGCGCAGCGCGCCCCAGAAGATCCACAGCGCGATCGCGCCGCCGCAGAGCGAGTCGACCTGGGGGATCGCGAACCAGAGGCTCAGGACGACCGAGACGATCACGGCGCCGTTGAGGAGCGCGTCGCTGCCGTAATGCAGCGAATCGGCGGCGATGGCGACCGATCGCGTGCGCGCGACGACGTAGCGCTGGAACGCCACGAGGCCGCCGGACAGCACGATCGCCAGCAGGCTCACGCCGATCGCGAGCTCCGGCCGGCTGACGGGCTGTGGCACGCCGATGCGATGGATGACCTCCATCAGCAGGATCAGCGCCGATCCGCAGATGAACGCGGATTGCGCGAGCCCGGCGAGCGGCTCGGCCTTGCCGTGGCCGAAGCGATGGTCCTCGTCCGCGGGCGTCAGCGCATGGCGGATCGCCAGCAGGTTGACGAGCGAGGCCGCGGCGTCGAGCAGCGAGTCCAGCAGGCTCGACAGCACCGCAACGGAATCCGTCAGCAGCCAGACGGCCGCCTTGGCCACGATGAGCAGCACCGCGACCGACATCGACGCGCCCGCGGCAAGGCGCATCAGGCGGCCGGCGCTCGCGTCCGGCCCGGTGGCCGGCGGGGAGGCGGCCGACGGCGTCATGGATAAAGGCGCTCCGTCCGCCATCCCGCGCCCTCGCGGTGGTAGACGACGCGGTCGTGCAGCCGGAACGGCCGGTCCTGCCAGAACTCGATCCGCGCCGGCGGCAGCCGGAATCCCGACCAGTGCGGCGGACGCGGCACCTCGCCCAGCGCGTAGCGGGCGGTGTACTCGGCCACCCGCCGCTCGAGCTCGAACCGCCCGACCAGCGGCCGCGACTGCTGCGAGGCCCAGGCGCCGATCCGGCTGGTGCGGGCGCGCGACGCGTAATAGGCGTCGGCCTCGGCCGCCGTCACCGGCTCGAGGGCGCCCTCGACGCGGACCTGGCGATGCAACGACTTCCAATGGAAGAGCAGCGCCACGTTCGGATTGGCCGCGATCTCGCGCCCCTTGCGGCTCTCGAGGTTCGTGTAGAACACGAAGCCATCGCGATCGACGCCTTTCATCAGCACCATGCGCAAGCTGGGCCGCCCCTGCGCGTCGGCCGTCGCCAGGGCCATGGCGTTCGCATCGTTCGGCTCGCGCGCCTGCGCCTCGGCGAACCAATGGTCGAACCGCGCGAACGGATCGACGCCGGGATCGATCAGGGCCGGTTCGGAGGGCTTGGCGTCGCTTCGCTCTGTCATCTCGCACTCGCGGGGATCCACAATGTCGGCATAATCCTACCATATAGGGCGAAGGCACACGGCCGAGCAGGTCGCCCTGTCGCGAGGCCGGCTCAAGGAGGACGCATGATCGCGTTGCGCAGGAACAAGTCACTGCATCTGATCGTCGCAGGATCGATGGCGCTCTCGCTCGTCGGCTGCAGCACCAGCGACGAGATCTTCACCAAGGAGAACGTCGGCACCGTCGTCGGCGGCGTGGTCGGCGGCGTGATCGGCTCGCAGTTCGGCGGCGGCACCGGCCGCATCGTCGGCGGCGTCGCCGGCACGGTCATCGGCGCCCTGGTCGGGCGCGAGATCGGCAAGGCCCTCACCCGCTCCGACCGGGCCGCCGCGGATCGCGCGCAGGAACAGGCGCACGCGGCGCCGGTCGGCCAGCCGGTGTCGTGGAGCAACCCCGAGACCGGCCATGGCGGCACCGTGACGCCGATCGCCGAGAGCCGGAATGCCAGCGGCCAGCGCTGCCGGGACTATCGCGGCACCATCAACGTCGACGGCAGGAGCGAGCAGGCGACCGGCGTGGCCTGCCAGCAGCCCGACGGGACGTGGAAGTTCCAGAACAGCTGATCGCCGCCGCATATCGGCCGATCCGACAGGGCGCGCGCGGGAACTCCCGCCCGCGCCCTCGGCTTGTCCGGGCCCGGCCGGAGTGCGATGAAGCCGGACGGCGACGACGGGCCGCGAGGGGGACGAACCGATGAGCGACTCCGAAATCAAGACCGCGCTGATCGTCGGCGCCGGCGAAGGCCTGAGCGCCGCCCTCGCCCGCGCCTTCGCTCGCCAGGGCATGGCGGTGACCCTCGCCGCCCGCCGAGTCGAAAAGCTCGCCGCCCTCTGCGCGGAGACCGGCGCCCATGCGGTCGCCTGCGACGCCACCCAGCGCGGCGACGTCGAGCGCGTCTTCGCCGGCGTCGACTCGCGCTGCGGTCCGCCCGACGTCGTCGTCTACAACGCGAGCTACCGCGTGCGCGGTTCGTTCGTCGATCTCGACCCGACCGAGGTCGAGCGGACGCTGATGGTCTCGGCGATGGGCGGGTTCCTGGTCGCGCAGGCGGCGGCGCGGCGCATGGTGCCGCGGCGCCGCGGCGCGATCCTGTTCACCGGCGCCTCGGCCAGCACCAAGGGCTATGCCCAATCGGCCCCCTTCGCCATGGGCAAGTTCGCGCTGCGCGGCCTGGCGCAGAGCCTCGCGCGGGAGCTGGCGCCGCAGGGCGTGCACGTCGCGCACTTCGTGATCGACGGCGGCATCCGTTCGGGCCGGCGCCCCGAGCCCGCCGACGCGCCCGACAGCCTCCTGGCCCCCGATGCGATCGCCGAGAGCTACCTCCACGTCCTGCACCAGCCGCGCTCGGCCTGGACCTGGGAGATCGAGCTGCGCCCCTGGGTCGAGCGCTTCTGAGCCGCGCGGGCGGCGCGCGGTTGACCCTCGGGGGTTTGCGTGTAGGATGCCCCGCACCGGCCGGATTGCCGACTTTCCCAACAGGAGCATGCACTTATGACGAGCGCGGGTAACCTCATGGCCGGCAAGCGCGGGCTCATCATGGGTGTCGCGAACGACCGCTCGATCGCCTACGGCATCGCCAAGGCGGTGGCCGCGCAGGGCGCCGAGCTGGCCATCACCTACCAGGTCGAGGCGCTGGAGAAGCGCGTGCGCCCGCTGGCCGAGGAGCTCGGCGCCAAGGTCGTGCTGCAGGCCGACGTCATGGACGAGCCCTCGATGGACGCGCTCTTCGCGACGCTGGAGCGCCAGTGGGGCCGCCTCGACTTCGTCGTGCATGCCATCGCCTTCTCCGACCGCGAGGAGCTCAAGGGCCTGTACGTCAACTCCACGCGCGCCAACTTCCTGCGCACCATGGACATCTCGTGCTTCTCCTTCACCGATCTCGCGCGTCGCGCCTCCGCGCTGATGAACGAGGGCGGCAGCCTGCTGACGCTCAGCTATTACGGAGCCGAGCGCGTGATGCCGCATTACAACGTCATGGGCGTCGCCAAGGCAGCGCTCGAGGCGTCCGTGCGCTACCTCGCCGCCGACCTCGGCAGCCGCAACATCCGCGTCAACGCGATCTCCGCCGGCCCGATCAAGACGCTCGCCGCCTCGGGCATCGGCGACTTCCGCTATATCCTGAAGTGGAACGAGCTGAACGCGCCGCTGCGCCGCAACGTGTCGATCGACGAGGTCGGCAATGCCGGACTCTATCTGCTCTCGGATCTCGGCCGCGGCGTGACCGGCGAGGTGCATCACGTCGACTGCGGATACAACGTCGTCGGCATGATGGCGGTCGACGCCGCCCCGGCGGTCGCCGAGATGCTCGCCGGATTCAAGCCGCAGAAGTGAACGGCGCGCCGAGCGCCCGCGCAGCCGCCCGATGTCGCACAACAGCTTCGGCCACCTCTTCCGCGTGACGACCTGGGGCGAGAGCCACGGGCCGGCGATCGGCTGCGTCGTCGACGGCACGCCGCCGCGGCTGCCGCTCAGCGAGGCCGACATCCAGGTCTTCCTCGACAAGCGCAAGCCCGGGCAGTCGCGCTTCACCACGCAGCGCCGCGAGCCCGACCAGGTGAAGATCCTCTCGGGCGTGTTCGAGGGCGTGACGACGGGCACGCCGATCTCGCTGGTGATCGAGAACCAGGACGCGCGCTCGAAGGACTACGGCGACATCGCCACGCGATTCCGCCCCGGCCACGCCGACTACACCTACTGGACCAAATACGGCGTGCGCGACTATCGCGGCGGCGGCCGGTCCTCGGCGCGCGAGACCGCGATGCGCGTCGCCGCCGGCGCGGTCGCGCGCCGCATCCTCGGCGACGGCGTCGTCATCCGCGGCGCGCTCGTCCAGCTCGGCCGCCATCGCGTCGACCGCGCCCGGTGGGACTGGGACGCGGTCGACGAGAATCCGTTCTTCTGCCCCGACCGCCAGGCCGCGCAGGCCTGGGAAGGCGAGCTGGATGCGGTGCGCAAGGCCGGCTCGTCCGTCGGCGCGGTGATCGAGGTGGTCGCGAGCGGCGTGCCCGCCGGCCTCGGCGCGCCGATCTATGGCAAGCTCGATGCCGACCTCGCCGCGGCGATGATGAGCATCAACGCGGTCAAGGGCGTCGAGATCGGCGCCGGGTTCGCGGCGGCGGAGCTCAGCGGCGAGGAGAACGCCGACGAGATGCGGGAGGGTCCGACCTTCCTGTCGAACAACGCCGGCGGCATCCTCGGCGGCATCTCGACCGGCCAGGACGTCGTCGTGCGCTTCGCGGTCAAGCCGACCTCGTCGATCCTCGCGCCGCGGCGCACGATCGACGTGCAGGGCGTCGAGAGCGACATCCGCACCGTGGGACGCCACGACCCCTGCGTCGGGATCCGCGCGGTGCCGGTCGGCGAGGCGATGCTCGCCTGCGTGCTGGCGGACCATCTGCTGCGCCACCGCGCGCAGTGCGGGTGACGCCGTGAAGCCGCCCGAGCTCGTCGTGCGGCGCTCGCGGCTCATCGCCGGCCTCACCTTCGCGATGGCGGCGATCCTCGCGGTCGCCGCGATCTGGTACGCGATCTCGGTCGTCCGCGCCGGCGAGGTCTCTTGGCTCGGCGCCGGACTCGTCGTGACGCTGCTCGTCTTCTACGCGATCCAGACCGGCGCGCAGCTGCGCGACGACACCCCGCTCGCGGCGATCGGACCGGAGGGGCTGCGCGTGCCGCGCGCCTCGGCCGCGCCGATCGCGTGGAGCGAGATCCGCCGCGTCGGCGCCTCGCGCAGCTTCTCGCTCAACGGCGGCGGCCGGCTCGACGTCGAGGTCGTGCCCGAGGCCTTTGCCCGCCTCAAGCTGGGGAACCGGCTGTTCGGCGACGCCGTCGTGAAGATGGTCGGCGCCCCGTTCGGCTTCTCGCTGCTCGCGCAGGGTTTCGACCACCGCGCGAGCGACATGCTCGCCGCGATCGGTCGCCACTGGCCGCCGCCGGCGCCCGACGACGACGCGGATCCCGGCGCCGCCGGGGCGGATTGACGCCGATGGAGCGCCTGCAGGCCGCCGCCGGCGTGATCGCGTTCGTCGCCGTCGCGGCCGCGCTCAGCGAGGACCGTCGCGCGATCGACTGGCGACGCGCCGGCATCGCGCTCGCCGTCACCGCCGCGCTGCTCGCCCTGCTGCTGACGCTGCCCGGCACGCAGGCGGTGCTCGCCATGCTGAACCGCGCGGCCAGCGCCGTCGACGCAGCAACCCGTGCCGGGACGTCCTTCGTCTTCGGCTATCTCGGCGGCGGCCCCCTGCCCTTCGAGCCGAGCTATCCCGGCGGCGGGTTCATCCTGGCCTTCCAGGCCCTGCCGCTGATCATCGTCGTCAGCGTGCTCTCCTCGCTGCTGTTCCACTGGCGGATCCTGCCCGCGATCGTGCGCGGCTTCGGCTGGCTGTTCGCGCGCACGCTCGGGGTCGGCGGTGCGGTCGGCGTGTCGACCGCCGCGAACATTTTCGTGGGCATGGTCGAGGCGCCCCTGTTCATTCGTCCCTACCTGCTGCGCCTCAGCCGCAGCGAGCTCTTCGTCGTCATGACCGGCGGCATGGCCGGCATTGCCGGTACGGTGATGGTGCTCTACGCGACCATCATCGGCCCTTCGATCCCCGGCGCCTTCGGCCACATCCTGATCGCCTCGGTGGCGGGCGCGCCGGCCGCGATCCTGATCGGCCGCCTGCTCGTGCCCGATCCCCGCGGCCTCGCGACCGCCGGCGGCCTCGATATCGAGGGGGTGAGGGCCGGTTCGTCGATGGACGCGGTCGCGCAGGGCGCGATGGCGGGCGTCGCCCTTGTCATCAACGTCGTGGCGATGCTGATCGCGCTGATCGCGCTCGTCCACCTGGCCAACCTGATCCTCGGCCTGCTGCCCGAGCTCGGCGGCGCACCGGTGTCGCTGGAGCGCCTGCTCGGCCTCGCGATGGCGCCGGTGTGCTGGCTGATGGGGATCCCCTGGGGCGAGGCGGTCGCGGCCGGCCGGCTCATGGGGCTCAAGACCGTCCTCAACGAATTCATCGCCTATCTCGAGATGGCGAAGCTCCCGCCCGAGGCGCTGTCCGCACGCTCGCGGCTGATCATGCTCTATGCGCTGTGCGGCTTCGCCAATCTCGGCAGCGTCGGCATCATGATCGGCGGCATGGCGGCGATGTGCGCGGAGCGCCGGGTCGAGATCGCCGGCCTCGGCCTCAAGTCGCTCGTCGCGGGAACGCTCTGCACCTGCCTGCTCGGCGCGCTGGTCGCGATCGTCGCCTGACCGCGCGGATGCGGCGCGTCAGCCGCGCGCCGGGTCGGCCGGCGCGGCGCGGCCCGCGGTCGTGCGCAGAGGCCGGAACTCGACGCGGCTGCACAGCACCAGGCCGCAGGCCATCAGCGCGGCCGAGCCGACGAAGAGCCAGCGGAAGGCGAGCCCGGCGGCGTGGCGCTCGGTCGGCCCCAGCGGCTGGCGCACCAGGTCGTCGAGGCTGGCCAGCGCGCCACCGACGACGCCGAACTTCTGCACGAGCGCCAGCAGGAGCGCGCTGCCCGCGGCGGCGAACACGGCGCCGCCGAGCGAGCGCACGTAGCCCAGCGCGCCCGTCACGGTGCCGATCTCGCGCGGGCTGACCGCGTTCTGCACCGCCACGATGCTGACCGGAAAGATGGCGCCGACACCGACACCCACGACCATCAGCACCGCGGCCGCGCCGATCGGCGAGAGGTCGTTGACGAGCGTGGCCATCGCGAGCGACCCGGCCAGCCCGATCGGCAGGCTCAGCAGCGGCGGCAGGCGATAGTCGCCGACGCGCTTGACGTAGCGGCCCGCGAGGAACGCCGAGAAGGTCGTCGACAGCGTCAGCGGGATCATCATCACGCCGATGCGCGCAGGGGACAGCTCGAGCACGACCTTGAAGAAGACGGGCATGGTTACGACGAGCGCGAGATAGCCGCCGAAAATGAAGAAGATCGCCGGCAGGAAGCGGCCGACGACGCGGTCGCGCCAGAACCACGGCGGGAACAGCGGATCGTCGACGCGGGTCTGCCACCACAGGAAGCCGGCCGCGCAGCCGAGCGCGAGGGCGAAGGCGAGGATCACGCGCGGCGCGGCCCAGCCGAAGCCGACCGCGCCCCAGGACAGGCCCAGCAGCAGCGTCATGCTGGCCCCGGTCAGCATCAGGATGCCGGCATAGTCGATGCGTGCCGGCGCCGTGTGACGCGGCAGGCGGCGCAGCGCCTGGTCGCACACCGCCAGGGCGACGAGGCCGGCGGGAAGGTTGAACCAGAACACGAAGCGCCAGCCCACGAGCTCGGTGAGGACGCCGCCGAGGATCGGCCCGGCGACCGACGCGACCGCCCAGGTCAGCGAGAAATAGGCCGAGTAGGTCGCGCGCTCGCGCGGGCTGACGACGTCGGCGACGACGGTCTGCGCCAGCGTGATCAGCGCGCCGCCGCCCAGGCCCTGCAGCGCGCGCGCCGCGATCAGCATCTCCATGCCCGGGGCCAGCGCGCAGAGGCACGAGGCCGAGATGAAGATCGCCAGTGCCACCAGCACCAGCGGCCGCCGGCCGTAGACGTCGCTGAGCTTGCCGGCCAGCGCGGTCGCGGAGATGCCGGTGATGAGATTCGCGGTCACGACCCAGGACAGGATCGCCACGTCGCCGAGATCGCGCGCGATCGACGGCAGCGCGGTCGTGACGACGGTCTGGTCGAGCGCACCCAGCAGGATGATGAGCAGGGCGCCGGCGATGACCCTGCGGATGTCGGACGGTGTCGTCATGACGAGCCGCGGCAATCTAGCGCGCGGGCGGCCCGGAGCGAGGCCGTCAGTTCAGCCATGCGCCCGTTGCGCGACGATCAGGAACTCCCGGTTGCCCTCGGGCCCGAGGATCGGGCTGGGCGTCACGCCCAGCACCGTCCAGCCCAGGGTCGGCAGCCAGGCCGCGATGCGGTCGCAGACCTCCCGGTGCAACTCGGGATCGCGGACGACTCCGCCCTTGCCGACGCGCGCCGGGCCGACCTCGAACTGCGGCTTGATCAGCGCGACGAGACGCGCGCCCGGCTTCGCCAGCGCCAGCGCGGCCGGCAGCACGACCTCCAGTCCGATGAAGCTCGCGTCGCAGACGACGAGGTCCGGCGCCTCGGGGACCGACCGCGACGTGAGGTGTCGGGCGTTCGTCTTCTCCAGCACGACGACGCGCGGATCGTTGCGCAGCTTCCAGGCGAGTTGGCCCTGGCCGACATCGACGGCGTAGACGCGCGCCGCGCCGCGCGCGAGCAGGACGTCGGTGAAGCCGCCCGTCGATGCGCCGACATCGATGGCGACCGCGCCCGTCGCGTCGAGCGCGAACGCGTCGAGCGCGTGCACGAGCTTGAGGCCGCCGCGGCTGACCCAGGGATGATCGCGGCCGCGCAGCTCCAGCGGCATGTCCGCAGGGATCGGCGTCCCGGGCTTGTCCAGGCGGCGCTCGCCCGAGAAGACGAGGCCGGCGAGGATCACGGCCTGGGCGCGCGCGCGACTTTCGACGAGGCCGCGCTCGACGAGGGCGACGTCGAGGCGCTGCTTGGCGCTCATCGCAGCAGGCCCAGCCGCTCGCGCGCCGCGAAGCGCAGCGTGGCGAGGCAGGCGACCAACGCGAGCCCGAGCGCGAGCCCGATCCACACGCCGAGGCCGCCGAGGCCGAACCAGAAGGCGGCGATGCAGCCGACGACGAAGCCGATGCCCCAGTAGCCGAACGCGGCGATCATCATCGGGATGCGCGTGTCCTTGAGCCCGCGCAGCGCGCCCATCGCGATGGTCTGCGAGCCGTCGAAGACCTGGAACAGCGCGGCGATGAGCAGGAACTGCGCGGCGTAGCCGGCCACCAGCAGGTTCGTCGCCTGCCCGAGATCCAGGAACAGCCCCACGATCGGCCAACGCAGCAGCGCCATCAGCACGGCGGTCGCCGACATGAAGGCGAAGCCCAGGCCGAAAGCGGCCCAGCCTGCGCGCGCGACGCCGGCGCGGTCGCCGGCACCGGCAGCCAGGCCGACGCGCACCGTCGCGGCCTGCGCCAGGCCGAACGGCACCATGAAGGTCAGCGCCGCGCATTGGATCGCGATCTGGTGCGCCGCGAGCTGCGCGGTCTCGATCGCGCCGAGCACGTACACGGCGGCGGAGAAGACCGAGACCTCGAGCAGCAGCGTGCCGGCGATCGGCAGGCCGATGCGGAAGATCTCGGCGAGGCGCGCGCCGTCGGCGACCCAGAACCGTCCGAGGACATGGAAGCGACGCAGGCGCCGGTCGACCAGGACGAAGCCGAGCAGCGCGGCGAAGCTGAACCAGTTGGCGATCGCGCTGGCGAGGCCGGAGCCGACGACGCCGAGCGCCGGCGCGCCCCAGTGCCCGAAGATCAGCATGTAGTTGCCGATCGCGTTGACCAGGAAGGTCAGGACCTGCACGACGAGCGCCGGTCGCGGCCGCTCCAGCGCGGCGGTGAACTGGCGCAGCACCATGAAGCCCAGGGCCGGCAGCAGGCCGATCATGATCATGTCGACGAAGCGCGCGGCGTCGGCGGCGATCGCGGGCTCCTGGCGCAAGCCGGCGAAGATCGCCGGCGCATGCCACATCACCATGGTGCCGGGCAGCGACACGATCGCGGCGGCCCACAGCCCCTGCCGCACGCTGCGGCGCGCGTCGCGCACCGCGTGGCGCCGCCGCCCCATCGCCTGGGCGACCAGCGGCGCGGTCGCCATGCAGATGCCGAAGCCCGAGACGACGACCATGAAGAACAGGTTCGCGCCGACCGCACCCGCGGCCAGCGCCGCCGGGCCGAGCCAGCCCAGCATCAGCACGTCGACGGTCATGATCGAGACCTGAGCGATCTGCGTCGCGACGATGGGCAGCGCCAATCGCGCCGTGGCGCGCAGCTCGTCGCGCCATGCGGCGTTGGAGTGGACGGGCGGATTGACGGCGGCACGCATGGCCGCGCGCTTCTAGCCGAGTTCCGGGACGACCGAAACCTCGTCGCGCCGCGCCGTTGCCGGGTCCCGGCCGCGATATCGATCGTTCCCGGCGACAGGGCGCATCGCGGGCGCCACGCCGCCGCCGGGCGTGACGCCGCTAGGCTCGCGGTGCGGCGGCCGCGACCGGCCGGCCAAGGGCGGCGCCCACGGTCGCGACGATGCCCGCCGCGTCGAGCCCCGCCTCGGCGTATTGGCGCTCGGGCGTGTCGTGATCGATGAAGCGGTCGGGCAGCACCAGCGGGCGGAAGCGCAGGCCGCGATCGAAGGCGCCGGCCGCCGCCAGCACGTGCATCACCTGCGTCGCGAAGCCGCCGATCGCCCCCTCCTCGACCGTGACCAGGACCTCGTGCTCGCGCGCCAGGCGCAGCACCAGGTCGCGATCGATCGGCTTGGCGAAGCGCGCGTCGGCGACGGTCGCCGAAAGCCCCTGGGCGGCGAGGGTCTCGGCCGCGTCGAGGGCCGCGCGCAGCCGCGTGCCGAGCGACAGGATCGCGACCTGCGTCCCCTCCCGCACGACGCGGCCGCGGCCGAGCGGCACGGTCTCGCCGAAGCCCGGCAGCGCGACCCCGGTCCCCTCGCCGCGCGGGAACCGGAACGCCGACGGCCGGTCGTCGATCTGCACCGAGGTCGCGACCATGCGCAGCAGCTCCGCCTCGTCCGACGGCGCCATGACGACCATGTCCGGCAGCGCCCCGAGATAGCCGAGATCGAACGACCCGGCATGGGTCGCGCCGTCGGCGCCGACGAGCCCCGCGCGGTCGATCGCGAAGCGCACCGGCAGGCGCTGGATCGCGACGTCGTGGACGATCTGGTCGTAGCCCCGCTGCAGGAAGGTCGAATAGATCGCGCAGAAGGGCCGCATGCCGTCGGCCGCGAGGCCGGCGGCGAAGGTCACGGCGTGCTGCTCGGCGATGCCGACGTCGAAGCAGCGCTTCGGGAACCGCCGGGCGAACAGGTCGAGCCCGGTCCCGGACGGCATCGCCGCGGTGATCGCGACGATCCGCGGATCGCGCTCCGCTGCGGCGATCAGCCCGTCGGCGAAGACGCGGGTGTAGGACGGCGCGGTCGCCTTGGCCTTGGCGTGCTCGCCGGTGACCACGTTGAACCGGCCGACGGCATGGTAGCGCTCCGCCGACTCGGTCGAGAAGGGATGGCCGTGCCCCTTGCGCGTGATGACGTGCACGAGCACGGGCTTGCTGCCCGGCGCGTCGCGCAGGTTGCGCAGCACCGGCAGCAGGTGGTCGAGATTGTGGCCGTCGATCGGGCCCACGTAATAGAAACCCAGCTCCTCGAAGAGCGTGCCGCCGCCGACGAAGCCGCGGGCCATCTCCTCGGCGCGACGCATCGCCTCCTCGAGCGGTCCGGGGAACTGCGAGGCGACGAGCTTCGCCATGCCGCGCAGCGTCTGGTAGGGCCGCGACGAGGCGAGGCGCGAGAGATAGGAGCTGACCGCGCCCACCGGCTGCGCGATCGACATCTCGTTGTCGTTGAGCACGACGATGAGCCGGGTGTTCGCCGTACCCGCGTTGTTCATCGCCTCGTAGGCCATGCCCGCCGACATCGCGCCGTCGCCGATCACGGCGATCACCTGATGGCCACGCCCCTGCATGTCGCGGGCGACCGCCATGCCCAGCGCCGCCGAGATCGAGGTCGAGGAATGCGCGGCGCCGAACGGATCGTACTCGCTCTCGCTGCGCTTCGTGAATCCCGACAGCCCGCCGCCCTGGCGCAGCGTGCGGATGCGGTCGCGGCGGCCGGTAAGGATCTTGTGCGGATAGGCCTGGTGGCCGACATCCCAGATCAGACGGTCGCGCGGCGTGTCGAACACATGGTGCAGCGCCACGGTCAGCTCGACGACGCCGAGCCCGGCGCCGAGATGGCCGCCGGTCCCGCTGACGGCATTGATCGTCTCGCGGCGCAGCTCGGCGGCGAGCCGCTTGAGCTCGTCGGTCGACAGCCGCTTCATGTCCGCGGGCGTCCTCACGCGGTCGAGGATCGGCGTGGCGCCGGAGTTGTGGCCGAGGTCGCTCATGGGTCGAGCCTCCGCGATTGTTCAGGCGCGCCGGTCGACGACCCAGCGCGCGAGATCGGCGAGCCGGTCGCCCGCGGCGCCGAACGGCGCAAGATGGCGGATCGCCTGGTCGCCCAGCAGCCGCGCCTGGCTGCGGGCGCGCTCCGCGCCGAGCAGCGACACGAAGGTCGCCTTGCCGCGGGCCGCGTCCTTGCCGACCGCCTTGCCGGCTTCCGCCGCGCTGCCCTCGGCATCGAGGAGATCGTCGGTGATCTGGAACGCGAGACCGAGGTCGTGCGCGTAGCCGCGCAGCGCCTCGTGCAGCTGCGGCGCGGCATGTCCGAGCAGCGCCCCGGCCTCGCAGGCGAAGGCGATCAGCGCGCCCGTCTTCATGCGCTGCAGGCGCGTGATCGCGCCGATGTCCATCGCGAGTCCGGCCGCCTGCAGGTCGATCATCTGGCCGCCGACCATGCCCTCCGGGCCGGCTGCGCGCGCGAGCGCGAGGACGAGATCGCTGCGCACCTTGGCGTCGCCGTGCGTGAGCGGATCGGCCAGCACCTCGAAGGCGCTGGTCAGGAGGCCGTCGCCGGCGAGGATCGCGGTGGCCTCGTCGAACGCCTTGTGCGTCGTCGGCCGGCCCCGACGCATGTCGTCGTCGTCCATGGCCGGAAGGTCGTCATGGGCCAGCGAATAGCAATGCACCATCTCGAGCGCCGCCGCGGCCCGGATGGCGCACGCGGGATCGACCCTGAACAGGCGCGAGGTCTCGAGCACCAGGAACGGCCGCAGCCGCTTGCCGCCGCCGAGCGTGGCGTAGCGCATCGCGTCGAACAGGCGACGCTCCGGACCCGGCACCTCGGGCAGCAGCACGTCGAGGGCCGCGGCGAGGCGCTCGGCATCGGCCTTGAGCGCCGTCTCGAGGGCGGGAGTCATGTCGATCGGGCTCCGGAGGCTTACGGGTACGATGGGGTCAATCCAGCCGTGCCGGCTCGGCCTTGGGAGTCCCGTCGGCGCCCAGCGCGATCTTCTCGATCCGGGCCTGCGCCTCCGCGAGCTTGCGCTCGCAATGCGCCTTGAGCGCGGCGCCGCGCTCGTAGCTCTTGATCGCGTCCTCGAGCTTGCCCTTGCCCTGCTCGAGCGCGCGGACGATCTCCTCGAGCTCCTTCAACGCGTCCTCGAAGCCGAGCTTCGCGACGTCGGCAGGGATAGTCGTGTCGGCCATGTCTCATCCTCTCGAGCGCGGCCGGAACCTAACGCCGGCCCCGGGCGCAAACAAGGCGTCGGCGCGGCCGCGACTCGGCGAAGGCGGCGGCATTCCGGATCGAACGCGCGGTAGGATGCGCCGATGCCGCCGCCTCCCGCCAGCCGTCCCGACCGCATCCTGCGCGGCATCGGCTCGATGATCGTCTGCGTGACGCTGTTCTCGATCGTCCACATCCTCGTGAAGTCGCTCGCGTCGCGCTACCCGATCGTCCAGATCATGTTCTTCCGGTCCGCCCTGGCGCTCGTCCCGGCGCTGGTGTTGATCGCGCGTCATCCGCGCGGCTTCGCCCTGCTGCGCACCCGCCGCCCGCGCGCCCACGCCGCGCGCTCGATGCTCGGCATGTTCGCGATGGCGACGATGTTCGCCGCCTTCCGCTACCTGCCCGCCGCCGACGTCGTCGCGATCAACTTCGCCGCCCCGCTCTTCGTCACCGCGCTGTCGGTCCCGCTGCTGCGCGAGCCCGTCGGCATGCGCCGCTGGACCGCCGTGCTCGTCGGCTTCGTCGGCGTGCTGGTGATGCTGCAGCCGGGCTCCATCCGCGCGGGCGACCACGCCCTGCTCGGCAGCATGCTCGCGCTTGCCAGCGCCATGGCCTACGCCTTCGTCGTCATCGTGATCCGCCAGATGTCGCGCGACGAGCCCAGCCTGACCATCGTCGTCGTCTACATGACCTGCGTCGCGACCGCGACCGGCGCCGTCCTGCCCTTCGTCTGGATGACTCCGACGGCCGTCGATCTCGCCGTCTTCGTGGCCGTCGGGCTCGTCGGCGGCTTCGCCCAGGTTTTCCTCACCCGCGCGTTCGAGGCCGCGCCCCCGGCGGTCGTGATGCCCTTCGAGTATCTCTCGCTCGTCGTCACCGCCCTGCTCGCGTGGGTGATCTGGACCGAGACGCCCGGCGGCCTCACGATGGTCGGCGCGGCCATCGTCATCGCCAGCGGACTGTTCATCCTCTATCGCGAAGCGCGGCTCGCGCGCGTCAAGCCGCCATCAGCGCCGTGACATGCGCGGCCGACGAGGCGGCCAGGGCCTCGAGGTCGTAGCCGCCCTCCAGCGTCGAGACGATCCGGCCGCGGCAATGGCGGCGCGCGACATCGGCGATCGCCGACGTGACCCAGGAATAGTCCGCCTCCTCGAGATTGAGGGCGGCCAGCGGATCTCGGCGATGGGCGTCGAAGCCGGCGGAGATCAGGATGAGCTCCGGCGCGAAGGCGTCGAGCGCGGGCAGCACCGTCTTCTCCATCGCCGCGCGGAACGCCTGGCCGTCGGCATGGGGGCGCAGCAGCGCGTTGACGATGTTCCCCGCGACGCCGCGCTCCTCGGCGGCGCCGGTGCCGGGATAGAGCGGCCACTGGTGGGTCGAGGCGAAGAACAGGTCCGGGTCGCGCTCGAACATCGCCTGGGTGCCGTTGCCGTGATGGACGTCGAAGTCGACGACGGCGACGCGGCGCAGGCCATGCGCGGCGCGGGCATGCAGCGCGCCGATCGCGACGTTGTTGAACAGGCAGAAGCCCATCGGGATCGCGGGCTCGGCGTGGTGCCCCGGCGGACGCACCGCGCAGAAGGCGTTCCTCGCCTGGCCGCCGACGACCGCGTCGACCGCGGCGACCAGCGCGCCGGCGGCGCGCAGTGCCGCCTCGCCGGATCCCGGAGACAGGCTGGTGTCGGCATCGAGCGGATGGCGTCCCGCCGGAGGCACCGCGCCGAGCACGCGCTCCACATGCGAGAGCGGATGCGCGAGCATCAGCTGGCTGTCCTCGGCGCGCGGCGCTTCGCGGCGCTCGAGCGCGCGGAACGCGTCGTCGCCGAGCGCCTTGAGCACGGCCTCCAGGCGCTGTGGACGCTCCGGATGCCAGTTGCCCGGATCGTGGTCGAGACATGCGCCGTGGGTGATCAGCAGCGTCGTCATCCGTCTCCTCCTCGACGACGCATCGGTATGGTTTGCGTCGCGTTCACTCTAAACATCCGGCGGTTCGCGGCGGCAATCGGCGCGCGAGGCCCCGTTCCGCGGCATCGCGCGCGGCGCTTACGGTACCACTCGGCGTAGGCCGCCATGTCCATGGCGAGGCGCAAGTCTGCGCGACTAGATCGTCGCCATGAAGATCAATTCCACCTCCGCGCGACTGCGCGTCGCCCTCTGCTCGGCCCTCGCGGCCGGTCTCGCCGGAGCGGTGACCCTGACGCCGAGCCCGGTTCTCCAAGTCGCGGCGAACCTTCCCGCCGAATCGGCGAGCGGGCCGCAAGCGCCCGGAGCCGATGCCGGGCTGCCGCGCCTCGTGGCGTTCCAAGCCCAGGATCCCACCGAACCCGATGGCGACCGGCACGACGCCGTCGCCTGCGCCGACGGCGGCTGCATCGATCCGGAGGCGATCTCGAGCCAGCCTGCCGCGGGCCCGACCGACGGCGGCAATGCCGAGCCGGATGACGGCATCCCCGTTCTCGCGAGCCTTGCGCCACTGCCTGCGGTGCCCGGGCTCGACGACGCCGACCACTCCGACGACCCGTCCTGGCAGCCCACCGGCAGCGGCGGCACCGGTGGTCGCGGCCAGGGCGGCGGATACCAGGGCGGCGGCCAAGACGGCGGCGGGCAGGAGCGCGGCACCGGGGCCCCCGCGCATTTCGCCTATCTGCCGGGCACCGGCGGGCCCGGATCGCCGGCACATCCCGGCGGCGATGCCGGCGAGAACGGCCCGGACGGCGATCCCGGCCAAGGCGCGCCGAGCGGCGGCGGCACCGGCGGCAGCAATACCGGAGGACCGATGGGCGGTTTCACCGGCGGCGGCGGTACGCGCCCCGGCGGCGACGGCGACGGGGACGAGGAGGACGACGAGGGCACGTCTGTCCAGCGCCTCGCGGCGATCGGCGACGCGCCGGTCGACGTGCCGGCTCCGGGAACGATCACGCTGCTGGGCCTCGGGCTCGTCGCCTTGAGGAGCCGCCGGCGCTGAAGCGAACCGCGGCGCGCTAAGCCGGATCGCAGGTCTCCAGCACCGCGACGTGTACATCGCAGCGGTGCCTGAACCCGAGCCGCTGATAGAGCCTGATCGCGGGCGTATTCGTCTTCCACGCATGAAGGAATGGCCGGTCGCCGCGATGCCGGATCGCGGCAGCGACGTGCAGCGACAGGCGGCGCGCCAGCCCCCTGCCGCGGAACTCCGGATGCGTGCACACGCCACTGATCTCGACGAAGCCCGGGAACCGCATCCGTTCGCCGGCCATCGCCACGAGCCGCCCCCCGACGCGGATGCCGACGAACCCGCCCATCACATGCGTACGGCGAAGGAGCGGGCCGGGCTTCGCGAGCGCCGCGAGCGCGAGCATGTCGGCAGCGTCGTCTTCGCCGATCCGGACGATCTCCTCGGGTCCATCGACATGCATCGCCTCGCACTGGGCGAGCATCTGGACGCCGAGCGACGCCTGAACGAGACGGAGCCCGGCCGGCGGCTCGATCGGGGCCGCCTGCAGCATGAAGATGCGCTCGCCGGGCCGAACGAGCGCCGCAAGCCGCGCCGACGCCGCTCGACCGCCCGCGCCGGGCGACGCGAACACGTTCACGTCCGGCAGGTAGCGACGTGCCGCGTCGTCACCCAGGCTGATGTGACGATGGGCGGTGGCGAGGCTCGACCACACCGGTCGATCGAGCGGGGACATGACGGCGCTCTCCATCGTCAAGCCACACGTGGTCGACGGCCGGCCGCCCGTTCCCGGCCGGACTGCGCGCCGTGCCGGCGGACCACCCACGCGATCAGGACGACGTTCGCGACGTTGAAGGCGAGGCCGAGAGCGAAAGCCGGCAGGTAGTGGCCGAGCGCGTCGAACACCGCGCCCGCACCCCAGCCGCCGGCGGCCATCCCGATGTATCCGGCGAAGAGCACGACGGGAACGCGCCATGCCGCCTCGCGCGGCGGGAAATGCTCGCGGATGGCGATGACATAGGCCGGCAGCAGGCCCGAAAGGCCGAAGCCGAAGGCGGCGCAGATGGCGAACAGCGCGGCCTCGTCCTGCGTGGCGAGCAGGCCGGCGAGTGCAACGGCCTGCGCGGCCGAGCTCCAGGCGATCGCCCCGAGTCCGCCGATCCGATCGGCGATCCAGCCCCAGAACTGACGCGCGATCAGGGCGCCGGCAAGCAACGTCGACAGCATCGCGGCACCCTCGCGACCGGGAAGCCCGATGTCGCCGCAGAATGCGACGATGTGCTGCAAGGGCATGTTCATCGGCACGCAGCAGCAGAACACGGCCAGCATGAGGACGGTCATCGCGGCATTGGGCGACAGCCCCGCGACGCTCCGCATGTCGCGATCGGCCGCCGGCGCGGCCGATGCTCCGCGACCTGCGGGAGGCGGCCGCAGGAACAGCACCGCGAGCGCGACGATCGCCACGACTGCGGCGGCGGCGTAGGCCACCATCGTAGTCCGCCAGCCGGCCTGCTCGACGCCGGTCGCCAGCAAGACCGGCCAGATCGCGCCGGCGAGCGACTGGCCCGACGACACCAGCGCGATCGCCGCGCCGCGCCGGCGCACGAACAGGAAGCTGACATACGTCACGAGCGGGGCGAGCATGCATGAAGCTCCCAACAGGCCGACGAAGACGCCATGGCCGATCTGGAGTTCGAGCAGGCCGCCGGAGGCCGAGAGCAGCAATCCGCTCCCCAGCATCACGCCGCCGAACATCACGATGGCGCGGATGCTCCAGCGCCGGGTGAGCAGGCCGGACACGATCCCGCCCGCCGCGGCACCGGCATAGGTCAGCGCGCCGGCCGCCGACGGCGCCGCACGCGACGTCCCGAGATCCGCCGCGATCGGCTTCAGCGCCACGGCCGAGATCATCGGCGCGCCATGCGCGATCGTCAGGATCGCCAGCGCGGCGAAGGCGGCCGCCCAGGCGGCGCGGGAGTCGTGGTCGGCATCGGTTTCGTTCATCGGTCCCTGTCCGGCGGCACCGCCGCACATGCACGCCTTGTGCGCCGGCCGGGGAGCGTCGCGGGGTACGAAATCCGGACCGGCGCGTCCGGTCGCGAGCCGCGCGCGATCGAGCCGGACGCGCCGGACCGTCAGCTGCGGAGCGATCCCTCCTTGCGCGCGACGAAGGTCGTGAAGCCTTTCGGCCCATCGCCCAGCCGCGCGTCGAGGCCAGCCTCGGTGGCGGCCTGCAGCAGTTCGACGGGATCGATCCGCGCCTTGCGGTAGGCGCTGACACGCAGGCCCCACCCCTCCGGCGCGCGCTCGTGGAGCAGATCGTGCACCGCGACATGCTCCGCCTCGCCCTCGAGCATGCAGGTGAGGATGCGGGTCGCGTCGCCCCGCACCAGGACGATGCGCCTGGATCCCCGCGGCAGATCGCCGTAGCTCCGGAAGGTCGCGATGAACGCGCCGCCCGGATCGAGCGCGGCCGCCGCATGCCGCACCAGGCGGCGGACCTCCTCGCGGCTCGCGAGATGGCACAGCGTGTCGCCCATGCACAGGATCAGCGCGGCCGGTCGATCGACATGGCTGCGGAAATCGAGCAGGGCGGCCTCGACCGTGCGGATCGCGAGGTCCCCGGCGTTGTGCGCGAGCGCCTGCAGGAGCGCGCGGGACTGATCCACGGCCACCACGTCGTAGCCGGCCTCGGCGAGCGGGATCGCGTGCCTGCCGAACCCGGCGCCGAGATCGACGGCAAGACCGCGTCCGGGGCAGAACGGCGCCACATCCGCGCGACCGTCCTGCAGGGCCTGCGCGATCCCGCCGCACATCCACTCGTAGACCGGCGCGAGCAGCGCGTCGTAGTGCGCCACCGTCGAGACGATCGTCATCGGATCCCCTCCCCTTGGGCCGCGAGTCCGCGGCGTGCGCTGCCGTCCGGGCCGCCTACGCGCGGGCCTTCACGTCGGCGAGCAGGTAACGGGCGAACCAGCTTGGAAAGGACCGCACCAGCGCGCGCGGACCCTCGATGCTCAATCCCATCCGGCGGGCGCCGGCAAGGTCGAGATCCCCGCGCCACCAGCCCACGAGCGTCGCGCGGCTGCTGCGCACGACCAGCGATTCGGGGAATCCCGGATTGTGCGCGCAGAACGAAGCCTCGGTCCGCCGCAGCAGCAGGAAGCGGCGGCGGCTGCCGTCGACCTCGAAGCGCACGACGACCGGCTCGGGCGGGAGGTTCTCCGTACGCACACGCCGCTGGATATCGATGAAGACCGGTTCGACATCGACGTCTTCCTCGGCCGCGTGCCGCGGCAGCCAGCGCTGCCCCCAGGTGCCGAGCGCGACCACGAGCGGCTCGAGCTCGAGCCCGGCCGGTGTCAGCACGTACTCGGGCCCCCGGCGCCCCTCGGATCGCCGCACGGCGCCGAGCCGGTCGAGCGCCTGGAGGCGCTCCGCCAGCATGGTCCGCGAGATGCGCGGAATGCCGCGGCGGATGTCGCTGAAGCGTCGGCTGCCGCACAGCAGCTCCCGCACGATGAGCAATGTCCAGCGGCCGCCGAGGGCGTCGTGGGCGCGTGCGATGGAGCAGAACTGTCCGTAGCCCGACATGGCGTCACTCTAGCCGCAACGCTCCCGGCTCGCGGTCCGTATTCCGGACCGACGAATGCGCCCGGCCTTGCCCACGTCGATGCCCTTCTTCGCGTCGCGTTCGGTCCCGGCGGCGCGCGCGCGGCGGCAACACCGGCGTCCCGGCCCCCGCGGCTTGCACGGCGCCGTCGAGCGCCGCCTCGCCGCGCCCCCGCATGCACGCGGGCCGACGGCCATGTGCCGCTTGTGCCGGGGGTCGCCATCGGCATGATGGCCGCCCTGTCATCCCACGCAACGCGCCGGAGACCCCCGCATGCGCAAGTTCATTGCCGCCGTGATCGCCCTGGCGGCGCTCGGCGCCGTCGTCCCCGCCGACGCGCAGACGCGCGTCACCCTCAAGTCCGCGACCGCGGGGTCGTCCTACTACCTGATGATGGTTCAGCTCGGCGAGGCGCTGAAGACGGCGAGCGCCGGACAGCTGTCGCCGACCGTCGAGGAGAGCCAGGGCTCGGTGCAGAACGTGAAGGAGGCCGCGCGCCGCAGCGGCAACTTCGTATTCACGACGCCGCCCGGGCTGCTGCGCGATGCCCGCGACGGCAAGGCCCCTTTCGCCGGCGAGAGCGGCTACGACGCGCTGCGCGGGCTGTTCCCGATCCCCGGCATCACCATGCACTGGGTCGTCCGCGCCGATGCCGGCGTGCAGAGCCTCGGCGATCTCGCCGGCAAGGACTTCATCGCCGGCGGCCGTGGCACCGCGGGCCAGCGCCTGACCGCGGCGGCGCTGACCGCGCTCGGCCTCGAGGGCAAGGTGAAGCTCGTCGACACCGAGCTCGGCTCCGCTCCCGCCGCCGTGCGCAACAAGCAGGTCGCCGGCTACGGCACCGCGTCCACGCATCCCAGCCCGCAGGTGCAGGAGCTGGCGGCGACGTCGCCGATCCGGCTGCTGGGCCTCAATCCCGAGGAGCTCGCCAAGGTACGCGCCATCGACGCCTCGGCCGAGCCGATCGTCATCGCTAAGGGCACCTATACCGGCGTCGACTACGACGTCACGACGCTGTCGATCCCGGTGGGCGCCTATGCGACCACACGCATGGACGAGGCCACCGCCCATGCCGTCGTCAAGGCGTTCTGGGACCAGCGCGAAGCGATGGCCCGGCAGAACCCGTGGTGGGGTGCGATCACGCGCGAGATGATCGCGACGCTCGGCGCGACGCTGCATCCCGGCGCCCTGCGCTTCTACACCGAGGCCGGCATCGCGGTGCCTGCCGCGCTGCGTTGAGCGTGGCCCGCCGCGCCGAGGCCACGCATCGCGACATGACCGTCGCGCGCGGCCGCCGTCGAGGTCGCCCGCGATGCAGGGCACGCGCCGCCGTCGCGGGCATGCGGACGCGGTCCCGGCCCGGGCGATGAGCGAGCACCGGCACCCGCTCGTCGTCGCGATGGCGGCGACCAGCGTCGCCTTCCACATCTGGCTGATCTTCTCCGGCCTGATCCCCAACCTCGTGTCGCGTCCGCTGCATCTCCTGCTGGCGCTGCCCTGGGTGTTCGGCGTCGGCGTGCGCGGCACGGCGGCGACGCGCGCCGTCGCCGCTGCGATCGGCGTCGCCGGTGCCGCCGCCTGCATCGCCGTGATCGTGCTGCGCGAAAGGCTGCTCGACCAGTACGGCAGCCTCGTCGGGGCCTGGCAGTTCGTGCTCGCCGCCGTGCTGCTGCTGGTCGTGCTCGACATGGCGCGCCGCGCGGTGAAGCCGATCCTGCCGGCGGTCGCGGTCGCGGTGCTCGCCTACGGCCTGCTCGGCGACGCGATACCCGGCCACTGGGGCCACGACCCGCCGCCGCTCGACAGCTTCCTCGGCACACTCACGATCGCGGAGGGCGGCCTGTGGGGCGAGCTCACCGGCATCTCCGCGACCACCGTCGCCCCGTTCCTCGTGCTCGGCGCGCTGGTCGCCGCGGGCGACGCGGGCGAGGGATTCATGGCCCTCTCCAAGAAGCTCGCCGGCCGCTACCGCGCGGGCTCCGCGAAGGTCGAGGTGGTCGCGTCCGCGCTCTACGGAACGATCTCAGGATCGGCGTCCGCGAATGTGGCCTCGACCGGCACGATCACCATCCCGAACATGATCAGGATGGGCTATCCGCGGCAGTTCGCGGCGGCGGTCGAGGCGGTCGCGTCGTCGGGCGGCCAGATCATGCCGCCGGTGATGGGCGCCGGCGCATTCCTGATGGCCGAGATGCTGCGGGTCACCTACGCCGACATCATGGTCGCCGCGGCGCTGCCCGCTCTGCTCTTCTTCGTCGCGGCATGGATCGGCTGCCACGTCTACGGCCATCGCCTCGGCCTGCTCGGCCTGCCGCCCGAGGAGCTGCCCGGATGGGCCCACGTCGCGCGCACCGCGCCGTTCTTCCTGGCGCCGTTCGGCACGCTGGTGACGTTGCTCGCGACGACCGACATGACGCCGCAATTCGCCTGCGTCTACGCGATCGTGGTGGCGATCGTGCTGCTGCTGATCGACGATCGCGGCCGCGTCGACCTGCGCCGCTTCGCCGGCCGCCTCGCGCGGGCCGCCGTCGACGCCGCGGAGCAGACGGCGATGATCGCCGCGGTGATCGTCTGCGCGTCCATCATCGTCGGCGTGCTGCAGATGACGGGGCTGGGCGTGAAGATCACCTCGGCGATCCTGTCGACCGCCGGCGATCAGGTCTGGCTCGCCCTGGCTCTGACCGCGGCAGCCTGCCTCGCCCTCGGCATGGAGGTGCCGACGACGGCGGCGTTCGTGATCTGCATCTCGGTCGCCGGCCCCGCCCTCCAGCGGCTCGGCGTGCCCGCGCTCGATTCTCACATGTTCGTGTTCTGGTACGCGCTGCTCTCCACCATCACGCCCCCGGTCTGCGGGGCGGTCTATATTGCGGCCGGCATCGCCGACACGCCGTGGTTGCCCGTCGCCGGCACGGCGATGCGCCTGGGAATCGGCCTGTTCTGGCTACCTCCCGCCTTCATCGCGAACCCGTCGTTGCTGCGGCCCGATGAGAATCTGCTGCTTGCAGTGGCGGCCGCGCTCAAGATCGGGACGGCGATCGCGCTCGTCTCCTACGCCGCGATCGGCACCGGGCCCGGACGGGTCGCGCAGCGCCTGGTTGCGGCCGCCGCCGGCGCCGTTCTGACCTTCGCCATCCCCCTGTAATTCACTGTAACCTCGGATTTGTTCCACGGCTCTACGGCAGCCACCTAATATCCCGGCCCTCTTCTTGCATCGCGGATGACATGCGACCCATAGCGCAATTGGCGATCGTCGCCGTTCTCGGAGCCGCAGGCTACGGCGGCTGGCATTACTGGCAGGTCCAGCAGGCGGAAACGGCGAAGACGAACGCCGCGGCGGCGGGCGCGCGCCAAGGCGGAGGCGGCCCTGCCCTCGCGGTCGAGGTGGCGCCGGTGCGCACCGGCATCGTCGTCGAGAAGGCCGAGGCCGTCGGCACCGCCCGCGCCAACGAGTCCGTGACCATCACCGCGAAGCAGACCGGCTACGTCGCGTCGATCACCTTCGAGGAAGGCCAGCTGGTCAAGACCGGGCAGATCCTCCTCGAGCTCGAGACTCGCGAGCGCAAGGCCGAGGTCGACCAGGCGCGCAACGAGATGGATCAGGCGCGCGCGACCCGCGAGGACGCCAGGCAAAAGCTCGACCGCGCGCGCCAGCTCAAGGCGACCGGCGCGATCACCCAGGCGAAGGTGGACGAGCTCGACCAGGTGCTGCGCGGCGCGGATGCGCGCGTGCGCGGCGCCGAGGCCCGCATCCGCATGCTGGACGCGCGGCTCGACGACGTGCGCATCACCGCACCGTTCGATGGCCGCGTCGGCCTGCGCCAGGTCAGCACCGGCGCCCTGCTGCAGCCGGGCACGCCGATCACGACGCTCGACGACCTGTCGAAGGTGAAGCTCGACTTCTCCGTTCCCGAGAACTTCCTCGGCAAGCTGCGCGAGGGCCTTGCCGTCCAGGCGCGGACCACCGCCTATCCGGGCCGCGTGTTCGACGGCCGCGTCACGGTGATCGACACCCGCATCGACCCGGTCACCCGCTCCGTCCGCGTCAACGCCCTGTTCGACAACCGCGAAGAGGCGCTGAAGCCGGGCATGTTCATCTCGGTCGAGCTCGCCCTCGACCGCCGCGAGAACGCCGTGATGGTCGACGAGGAGGCGCTCGTCCCCGAGGGCGCGCGCCAGTTCGTGTTCGCCGTGCGCGATAGTCGCGCCGTCCGCATCGAGGTCAAGCTCGGCACGCGCCTGCAGGGCGCGGTCGAGGTGAGCGAGGGCCTGAAGCCCGGCGAGATGGTCATCGTGCGCGGCACCAGCCGCGTGCGCCCGAACATGCCGGTGACCGCGCGCCCGTTCCAGCGCCCGGCGAGCTGACGACCGGCCCGCCCGCGACCCCCGCCAACCCGCGACCCAACGCCGATACGGATCCTCCGCCATGGTGCTCTCGGACGTCTCGATCAAGCGGCCCGTCTTCGCGACGGTGATCAGCCTCACGGTGCTGGTCCTCGGCCTCGCGGCCTTCCTCAAGCTGCCGGTGCGGGAGTTCCCCGCGATCGATCCGCCGATCGTCTCGGTCACGACGGTCTACAAGGGCGCCTCGAACGAGGTGATGGAGAGCCGCATCACCGAGCTCGTCGAGGCGGCGGTCTCGGGCATCGAGGGCGTGCGCTCGATCACCTCGCAGAGCCGCGAGGAGCGCAGCCAGGTCGTCATCGAGTTCCGCATCGACCGCAACGTCGACGCCGCGGCGGCGGACGTCCGCGACCGTGTCGCGCGCATCCGCGCGCGCCTGCCCGAGGCGGCCGAGGATCCCGTCGTCTCCAAGGTCGATTCCGACGCGCGGTCGATCGTGTTCTTCAGCCTGACATCCGACCGGATGAACCAGATGGAGCTCACGGACTATGCGCGGCGCAACCTGGTCGACAAGCTGTCGATCGTCCCGGGCGTGGCGCAGGTCCAGATCTCGGGCGAGCGCCGCTTTTCGATGCGCCTCTGGCTCGACCGCCAGGCGCTGGCGGCGCGGCTGCTCACGGTCGAGGACGTGGAGACGGCGATCAAGCGCCAGAACATCGAGCTGCCCTCGGGCCGCATCGAGTCCACGCAGCGCGAGCTGACGGTGAAGACGGACTCGCGCCTGTCGACGCCCGAGCAGTTCCGCAACATCGTGATCTCGACCCGTGCCGGCTATCCGGTGCGGCTGGGCGAGATCGCCAAGGTCGAGATCGGCCCGGAGGACGAGCGCAGCGAGATGCGCACCGACGGCCGCACGGCGGTCGGCCTCGGCATCCTGCGCCAGTCGACGGCGAACACGCTGACCGTCGCCGAGGGCGCCAAGGGCGAGATGGAGCGCCTGCGCGTCGCCCTGCCCGAGGGAATGACCTACATCGTCAGCTACGACGAGTCCGTCTTCATCAAGCAGTCCATCTACGAGGTGATGCACGCGCTCGGCATCGGCATCCTGCTGGTCATCGCCGTCATCTTCTTCTTCCTGCGCTCGGTCAGCGCCACCATCATCCCCACCGTCGCCATCCCGGTATCGATCATCGGGTCGTTCACGGTCATGGCGGCGATGGGCTTCTCCCTCAACGTGCTGACCCTGCTGGCGCTGGTGCTGGCGATCGGCATCGTGGTCGACGACGCGATCGTGGTGCTCGAGAACATCCACCGCCGCATCGAGCTCGGCGAGCCGCCGCTGCTCGCGGCGCTGCGCGGCTCGCGCCAGATCGCCTTCGCGGTCGTCTCCACGACGCTGACCCTGATCGCCGTCTTCGTGCCGATCTCCTTCATGGAGGGCAATATCGGGCGGCTGTTCACCGAGTTCGGCATCGCGCTCGCCGCCTCCGTCATCTTCTCGGGCATGGTCGCGCTGTCGCTGTCGCCGATGATGTGCTCGAAGTTCCTGCGTTCGCACGAGGGCGAAGGCTTCCTCTACCGCGTCACCGAGCCGATCTTCGTCGGCCTCAACGCCGGGTACCGCTGGCTGCTGCGCGGCGCGCTGTCGATGCCGATCGTGATCATCGCGATGGCGGTATGCGTGTCCTCGCTCGCCTACCTGCTTTGGAACATCCTGCCCAAGGAGCTGACCCCGCCGGAGGATCGCGGCGCCATCTGGATCCAGGTGTTGACGCCCGAGGGCGCGTCGCTGGGCTTCACGCGCGAGCAGGCCATCAAGATCGAGCAGGTGATCCAGCCGCTGGTGCAGCAGGGCCAGGTGCAGGCCATCATGACCAATCTCGCGCCGAGCTTCGCGCGGCCGGCGCCGGTGAACATCGCCAACGTCTTCGTCCGACTGAAGTCCTGGGACGAGCGCACGCGCAAGCAGCAGGACATGATGAAGGAGATCACGCCGAAGATCACCGCGATCCCCGGCGCCTTCGCCCGCGTCAACAGCCCCGGCACGCTGGGCCAGCGCGGCGATCCGAGTCCGATCCTTTTCGTGCTCGGCGGCAGCGACTACGACACGCTGCGCAACTGGCGCGACCGCGTCCTCGACCGCGTGCGCACCGACACCCGCTTCGTCAATGCCGACTCCAACTACAAGGAGAACAAGCCGGAGCTGCGCGTGCGCATCGACCGGCCCAAGGCCGCCGATCTCGGCGTGTCGATCGAGACGATCGGCAAGACGCTCGAGGCGCTGTTCGGCTCGCGCGAAGTGAACACCTACGTGGACCGCGGCGAGGAGTACAAGGTCATCATGCAGGCGCGCGCCGAGGATCGCGCGACGCCGTCCGACCTCGCCTCGATCTTCGTGCGCTCGACGACGACGCGCGAGCTGATCCCGCTCTCCAACCTGGTCCAGCTCGTCGAGGCCGCCGGCCCGCAGGAGCTGAACCGCGTCGATCGGCTGCGCTCAATCACCATCCGCTCCGGCCTCGTGCCGGGCTTCACCATCGCCGAGGGCCTCGACACGCTCGAGAAGATCGTCCGCGAGGTGCTGCCGCCGGAGGTGCGCATCGGCTACCAGGGCCAGAGCCGCGAGTTCAAGGACAGCTCGAGCTCGCTCTACGTCACCTTCGGCCTGGCGCTGATCGTCGTGTTCCTCGTGCTGGCCGGCCAGTTCGAGAGCTGGATCCATCCGCTCGTGATCATGCTCGCGGTGCCGCTGGCGGTGACCGGCGGCATGGGCGCGCTCTGGTTCACGGGCATCAGCCTCAACATCTACAGCCAGATCGGCATGATCCTGCTGGTCGGCCTGATGGCCAAGAACGGCATCCTGATCGTCGAGTTCGCCAACCAGCTGCGCGACGAGGGGCGCAGCGTCTACGACGCCGTGCTCGAAGCGTCGGTCGCGCGGTTGCGGCCGATCCTGATGACGTCGATCGCGACGATCTGCGGCGCCGTCCCGCTTGCCTATGCCCACGGCGCAGGCGCGGAGAGCCGCGAGGCGATCGGATGGGTGATCATCGGCGGCGTGTCCTTCGCGACGATCCTGACCGCCTTCGTGATCCCCGCGCTCTACCTGCTCCTCGCGCCGTTCACCAAGCCGATCAACGCGATCGCGCAGCGCCTGAGCCAGATGGAGACCGACCAGGCCGCGGGGAAGACCGGCCACGGCCACGCACCGGCCGAGTAGCTTGTCGCAACGCTTCCTCGCAGCCCTCCTGCTGGCGGGCCTCGTCGGTGCCGCGAGCGCGCCGGCGCAGCAGCCCATCACGGAATGGGGCCAGATCTACACGACCGCGCACCAGCCGGCGGCGCGCGACGCCGGAGACTTGCGCCGGCAGCCGATCGGCGTGCGGCCGCTCGACGACAAGCCGGCCGATGTCCAGCTCGCGCGCCGCTTCACCGACGCGCTGCGGCGCGCCGGGCATGCCGTCGCGACGGCGCAGGCGCAGCTGGTGCTCAGCTTCGAGACCGAGATCGAGCGCGTGCCCCAGACCCTGCAGCGCGGCATCACCGACACGCGCGGGCGGGTGAAGTTCCAGCTCGTCGCGACTCTCGACGACACGCGCTCCGGACATCGCCTCTGGACCGGTCAGGCCTCCTATCTCGGCGCCCCGAACCAGGAGGCGCCCACCTTCGCGCAGCTCGCACAGCTGCTCGTCGACGAGATCGGCAGGACCAGCCGCATGCGCGGGTTCACGCTGGAGTGAGCCGCACGGAACGCCGGGGCGACGCGCAGCGCCCGCGCCGCCCCCGTTCTCAGTCGATCTCCTTGAACCGGCCGCCGTCGATCAGGCCCTGGATGAACGGCGGCAGCTGCAGCCCCGCCTTCACCTTGGCGTCGAGATCGGCCTCGGCGCGCTTCACCGCCTCCAGGCGCTCGAGCACCGCGGCGATCATCGCCTGCGGCACCACGACCACGCCGTCGGCGTCGGTGATCACGACGTCGCCCGCCGCCACGGCCACGCCGCCGATCACGATCGGCGAGCCGACCGTGCCGGGACCGTTGCGCGCCGGCGAGTTCGGCGTCACGCCGGCGGCGAAGCACGGCAGCCCGACCGCGACGATCCCCGGGATGTCGCGCACCATGCCGTCGGTCACGAAGCCGGCGACGCCGCGGTTGCGCGCCATGCCGAGCAGCAGGTCGCCGGTCACCGCCGTCTCGGCGAAGCCGTCGGTCGCGCAGAGGATCACGTCGCCCTTCTCGGCGTAGGCGACCGCGCCGAACAGCGCGAGGTTGTCGGCCGGCCCGGCATGGCAGGTGATGACGACCCCGCACACGCTCTCGGGCGTGCCGGCCAGCGGCTTGATGCGCGCGTCGAGCGCGCCGCGGCCGTTCATCGCGTCGACGACGAAGCCGGTCGGCACGCCGCGGAAGCGCGCGACGGTCGCGGCGTCCGGCCGCGGGAAGCGGCGGCGCACGGTGAGCAGCGGCGGATCCTCGATCATCGTTCCCCCCTCGAATGGCCGGTCAGCGCTGGGACGTCTGCCAGCCCCCGGCAACGTAGAACGGCGCGTCGTCGGGCGACAGCGGCGTGCGCCCGAGAATGTGATCGGCGGCCTTCTCGGCGAGCATGATCGTCGGCGCGTTGAGATTGCCCGACGTGATCGACGGCATGATCGAGGCGTCGACGACGTGAAGCCCCTCCACGCCGATCACCCGCGTCTCGGGATCGACGACCGCGAGTGGATCGTCGCGCCGGCCCATGCGGCAGGTGCCACAGGGGTGATAGGCGCTCTCGAGCTTCTCGCGCAGGAAGTCGTCGATCGCCGCGTCGTCCTGGATATGCGCGCCGGGCTGGATCTCGCCGTCGGCGTAGGGCGCCATCGCGGGCTGGGCGAAAATCTCGCGGGTCAGGCGCAGGCCGGCGCGCAGGTCGACCCAGTCCTCCGCACGGCTCATGTAGTTGAAGAAGATGCGTGGGCGGTCCCGCGGATCGGGCGAGCGCAGCCGCACCCAGCCCTTCGAGGCCGACCGCAGCGTGCCGACATGCGCCTGGAAGCCGTGGCGCGTCGCCTTGGCGCGGCCGTCATAGGTGATCGCCGCCGGCAGGAAATGCAGCTGGATGTCGGGATGGCGGATCCCGGCGCGGCTGCGGATGAAGCCGCCGGACTCGAAGTGGTTGGTGGCGCCGAGCCCGTCCTGGCGCATCAGCCAGCGCAGACCGATGACGCCCTTCGCGAACAGCGACATCGAGGCATAGAGCGTGATCGGCTGCTTGCAGCCGACCTGCAGGTAGAACTCGAGATGATCCTGCAGGTTCTCGCCCACGCCGGGCCGATCGGCGGCGACCGGCAGTCCGAGCCCGGCGAGTTCGGCGCCGGGCCCGATGCCGGATAGCTCGAGCAGCGCCGGAGAGCCGATCGCGCCCGCGCTCAGGATCACCGCGCGCACCGCACTGGCCGTGCGCCGGGAAGCGGCCCCGGCCTGGGCGACCGGCCGGTAGTCGACGCCGACGGCGCGGCCGCCCTCGACGCGGACACGCTCGACCGCGATCCCCGTGCGCACGACGAGATTTCGCCGCCCGAGCACCGGCTTGAGATAAGCGTTCGCCGTGCTCCAGCGCTGGCCGCGCTTCACGGTCATGTCGAAGCGGCCGAAGCCCTCGCCCTGCGCGCCGTTGAGATCCGTCGATACCGGATAGCCCGCCTCGCGCCCGGCCTCGATGAAGGCGCTGTAGAGCGGGTTCACGAGCGTGCCGTAGGTCGTGTGCAGCGGGCCGTCCTCACCGCGATAGCGGTCGCCGCCCTCGGCGCGCGTTTCCGCGCGCCGGAAGTACGGCAGGACGTCGGCCCAACCCCAGCCTCCGGCACCCTCGGTCCGCCAGCGCTCGAAATCGAGCGGATGGCCGCGGACATAGACCATCCCGTTGATCGACGACGACCCGCCGAGGACCCTGCCGCGCGGCACGTGCAGCCGCCGTCCGCCGAGCCCCGGCTCGGGCTCGGTCTCGAAGCCCCAGTCGTAGTGCTTCGAGTTCATCGGGATCGAAAGCGCGCTCGGCATCTGGATGAACGGCGAGGCGTCGGAGCCGCCGCATTCGAGCAGCAGTACCCGGTTGCGCGGATCCTCGCTCAGCCGGTTCGCGAGCACGCAGCCGGCCGAGCCGGCGCCGACGACGATGAATTCGAAGGTCTCGGTCATCGGACGCGTTTCGACTCTCCCCCTGCTCGCTCACGCACGCAGCCTTGCGTTCGCCGGATCGTACGGCGAGTCCGCGATCACCGTGGCGCGGTGAGGCTTGCCGAGGATCGCGATCTCGAGCTCGGTGCCGAGTGCCCCGAGATCCGGCCGCACCATGGCGAGTGCCAGCGACTTGCCCACGCGCCAGCCGTACCCGCCGGAGGTCGAGCGGCCCACGAGCTCGCCCTTGAGCCGGATCGGCTCCGAGCCGCGCGCGTCGGCATCGGTCACGCCCTGCACCTCGAGCGTGACCAGACGGTTCTTCAGCCCGCGCTTCTCCCAGGCGACCAGCCCGTCGCGGCCGAGGAAGTCGCCGCGGTCGAGCGGCACGAAGCGCTGCAGCCCGGACTCGGCTGCCGCGTACTCGATCGACAGTTCGCGCGGGATGAGGCGGTAGGTCTTCTCCAGCCGCATGGAGTCCATCGCACGGATGCCGAAGGGCCTGAGGCCGAGATCGCGACCGACATCCATCAGCAGGTCGAAGATCGTGTTCTGCATCTCGATCGGGTGGTGCAGCTCCCAGCCGAGTTCGCCCACGAAGTTCACGCGCAGCGCGCGGGCATAGGCGGCCCCCACGTCGATCGTCCTGCCGCTCAGCCAGGGGAAGGCGGCGTTGGACAGGTCGGCGTCGGTCACGCGCTGCAGCAGCTCGCGCGAGCGCGGACCGGCGAGGACGAGCACGCCGTGCTGCGTCGTGACCTTCTGGAGCGTCACGCTGCCGTCGCGCGGCAGCAGCTTGCGCAGGCAATCGAAGTCGTGGCGCTCGAGCGCGCCCGCCGAGACCAGATAGAACTGCGCCGGGCCCTCGCGGAAGACGGTGAACTCGCTGCGCACGCCGCCGTTCGTCGTCAGCAGGTAGCTGAGCGACACCCGGCCGATCTTCGGCAGACGGTTGGTGAGCGTGCGCTCGAGCCAGGCGGCAGCACCCGGCCCGCTCACCTCGAACTTGGCGAAGGCCGACATGTCGAGCAGGCCGACCGCCTCGCTCACATGGCGGCACTCGTTGCCGACATGCGCGAAGTAGTTGGTGCGCCGGAAGCTCCAGCGCTCGCGCGGCCGCTCGCCGGCCGCCGCGGGCGGATGGGTCTCGCGCAGCAGCGTGTCGGGCTTGGCAAGTTCGGCCTCGCTCAGGCCGTAGCCCTGCGGCGCGAACCAGTTCGGCCGCTCCCAGCCGTAGACCGAGCCGAACACCGCGCCGAGCGCCTTCATGCGCTCGTAGCACGGCGTGCGCTTGAGCGGCCGCGTCGCCACACGCTCCTCGTCCGGGAAGTGGACGGTGAAGACGTTGGCGTAGGCCTCCTCGTTCTTGCGCCGGAGATAGCCGCGCGTGGCGTGGGGTCCGAACCGACGTGGATCCACGCCCATCATGTCGATCGTCGGCTCGCCCTCGACGATCCACTCCGCGAGCTGCCAGCCCGCACCGCCGGCGGCGGTGACGCCGAAGCTGTGGCCCTCGTTGAGCCAGAAGTTCGGCAGGTCCCAGGCCGGCCCGACGATCGGCCCGCCGTCCGGCGTATAGGCGATGGCGCCGTTGTAGACCTTCTTGACGCCGACCTCGCCGAAGGCCGGCACGCGCGCGATCGCGGTCTCGATGTGCGGCGCCAGGCGGTCGAGGTCCTCGGGGAAGAGCTCGTACTCGGCCTGGTCGCTCGGCCCGTCGACGTAGCAGGCGGGCGCGCCCTTCTCGTAGGGGCCGAGCAGCAGGCCGCCGTTCTCCTCGCGCATGTACCAGGAGGAGTCCGACTCCCGCAGCACGCCCATCTCGGGCAGGCCGCGCTTGCGCCGCTCGACGATCGCCGGGTGGGGCTCGGTGACGATGTACTGGTGCTCGACCGGGATGACGGGGATGTCGAGCCCGACCATGGCGCCGGTCTGCCGCGCGAAGCTGCCGGTCGCCGAGACGACGTGCTCGCAGCGGATGTCGCCCTTGTCGGTCTTCACCAGCCACTCGCCCGCCGGCGTGCGCTCGATACCCAGGACCGTCGTGTAGCGGAGGATCTCCGCCCCGCGCTCGCGGGCGCCCTTCGCCATCGCCTGGGTCAGGTCGGCCGGCTGGATGTAGCCGTCGTCGGGATGCTGGATCGCGCCGCGCAGGCCCTCGACGTTGCACAGCGGCCAGATCTCCTTGAGCTGCGCCGGCGTCAGCACCTCGACCCGCACGCCGATCGTCTCGGCCACGCCCTTGTAGAACATGTACTCGTCCCAGCGGTCCGACGTGCGGGCGAGGCGGATGTTCGACACGCGCCGGAAGCCGACGTCCTGGCCGGTCTCGGCCTGCAGCTCGCCGTAGAGCCCGACCGAATAGCGGTGCAGCTGGCCGACGGAGTAGCTGAGGTTGAACAGCGGCAGCAGGCCGGCCGCGTGCCATGTCGAGCCGGAGGTGAGCTCCTTGCGCTCGAGCAGGACACAGTCGCGCCAGCCCTTCCTGGCGAGGTGGTAAAGGGTCGAGACTCCCACCACGCCGCCGCCGATGACGACGACCCGTGCCTGCGTGCGCATGATTGCCGGACCTTCCGATGCCAGATGGCGAGGACTCGTTGAAGACTATGCAGATTACGTTTTCGCGACAGTCGAGAAAACGTAGTCTGCCGCGGGCACGAAGGAGAAATCGATGGACGACCGGGAACAACCAGCGCGCGAAGGACGCCGCGGCCGCGAGGCGCGCCGGACGGCCCGGCTGCAGCGGCGCGAGGTCTCGGCGCCCTGCATCCAGCGCGCGATCCCGCTCACCGAGGTGCTGTCCCCGGAAGGGCTCGAGATCATCGAGGCGAACGCCGAGAGGCTGCTGGAGGAGATCGGCATCGAGTTCCGCGGCTACCCCTCGGCCCTCGCCCGCTTCAAGGCCGCCGGCTGCGACATTCAGGGCGAACGCGTGCGCTTCCCGCGCGGCCTCGCCCGGCGTCTCTGCGCCACGGCGCCTGCGAGCTTCACGCAGCACGCCCGCAACCCCGCGCGCAACGTGCCGATCGGCGGCAAGGCCACGGTATTCGCGCCGGTCTACGGCTCGCCGTTCGTGCACGACCTCGACCGCGGCCGGCGCTACGGCACGATCGAGGACTTCCGCAATTTCGTGAAGCTCGCCTATGCCAGCCCGTACATGCACCACTCCGGCGGCACGGTGTGCGAGCCGGTCGACGTGCCGGTCAACAAGCGGCACCTCGACATGGTGCATGCGCATATGCGCTTCTCCGACAAGCCGTTCATGGGCTCGGTGACGCATCCCGAGCGCGCCAAGGACACGGTCGCGATGTGCCGGATCCTGTTCGGCGAGGATTTCGTCGACGCGAACACGGTCTGCCTCAGCCTGATCAACGCCAACTCGCCGATGGTCTGGGACTCGACCATGCTCGGCGCGACCGAGGCCTACGCGGCGGCGAACCAGGCGGTGATCATCACGCCGTTCATCCTCTCGGGCGCGATGAGCCCGGTGAGCGTGGCCGGCACGCTGACCCAGGCGCTCGCCGAGATCCTCGCCGGCATCAGCTTCACGCAGCTCGTCCGGCCCGGCGCCCCGGTCGTCTTCGGCACCTTCGTGTCGACGCTGTCGATGCAGTCCGGGGCGCCGACCTTCGGCACGCCAGAGGCGACGCTCGCGATCTTCGGAGCGGCGCAGCTCGCGCGGCGCATGAACCTGCCCTTCCGCACCGGCGGCTCGCTCTGCGCCTCGAAGGTCCCCGATGCGCAGGCCGCTTACGAGAGCGCCCAGACGCTGCTGCCCACGCTGCTCGCGGGCACCAATTTCGTGCTGCACGCGGCAGGCTGGATGGAGGGCGGGCTCGCCTCCTCCTACGAGAAGTTCATGATGGACTGCGACCAGCTCGGCATGATGGCCGTGCTCGCCCGCGGCATCGACGTGTCGGAAGAGGCGCAGGCTTTCGACGCCTTCCGCGAGGTGGGGCCGGGCGGCCATTTCCTCGGCTGCGCCCATACCCGCGCCAATTTCGAGTCCGCCTTCTACCGGTCGACGATCGCCGACAACAACTCGGTCGAGCAGTGGGAGGCCGAGGGCCGGCTGGATGCGCCGCAGCGCGCCAACAGGCTGTGGAAGTCGACGCTCGCCGCCTACGAGCCGCCGCCGCTCGATCCCGCCATCGACGAGGCGCTGCAGGACTTCATCGCCCGCAGGAAGGCCGCCATGCCCGATGCGACGCATTGACGGTCGTGGCGCGTCGCGGCGCCGCGGACACGCTTCGCCGACGATCGGACGACCGTGATCGCCATCCCTCACGACAAGGTCGAGGCGCTGATCGCCGAGGCCAACGCCCGGTTCGTGATGCCGCGCTTCGGTACGCTGCAGGCCGGCGAGATCGACGAGAAGAAGGCCAACGACTTCGTGACGGTCGCCGACCGCGAGGCGGAGGCGTTCCTTGCACCGCGGCTCGCCGACCTCATCGTCGGCTCGCACGTGCTCGGCGAGGAGGCGGCGGCGCACGACCCCTCCCTGATGCGCCGGCTCGACGCCGAGACGCCGCTGTGGGTGATCGACCCGGTCGACGGCACGCGCAGCTTCATCGAGGGCAAGGACGGCTTCGCCGTGATCGTGGCGCTGGTGCGCGGCGATGCCGTGCTGGCCGGATGGATCCTGCAGCCGCGGCGCGCGCGGTTCGTCGCGAGCGAGCACGGCGCTGGCGTCCGGCTCGACGGCGGCCCGCCCGTGATCCCCGCGCCGCGTCGGGCGCGCGGCTATTTCCTCGGCCGCGTGCCGGACGGGGCCCGTGCGCGCGAGCGCGCGGCCGCGGCCTTCGAGGCGCAAGCGCATCCCGGCTCGGGTGCCGTCGCTTTCCTCGACATGGCCGCGGGCGCGATCGACATCGCCTATTTCGGTCGCGGTTGGCCCTGGGACCACGCCGCCGGCGCGCTGATCGCCGAGGAGCTCGGCGGCGCCGCGCGCTTCCTCGCCGGACCGACCCGCTACACGCCGCGCCGCTGGAACGAGCCGCTGCTGATCACGCGGAGCCCGGCCCTGTGGGACGACGCATTGCGGGTGCTGACCGTCGCGACGTGACGGCAGCGCGCTGCGCGACCGCAGTCCATGTAAGCCGCAGCTGACAGTTGTCCCGGCCGGCGGCATCGGCAGCGCTGTTTGAAGGCGATTCGTCGATGGCCTGTCGATTGCATCAATGAGGCGTCCCTCCCGCCAGAAGGAGCCCGCCGATGGTTCGCCGCTCGTCACACGTCTACCGTGTCGCCCTTGCTGCCGCGCTCGCCATCGGCCTTCTGGGAGCCACGGCGCTTTCGCCGGCGGCCGCACAGCCGGCCGTGCTCGACCCCGGCCTGCAGGTGACGACGGTCGTCGCCGGCCTTTCGGCCCCGACCGCGTTCGCCTTCATCGGCGCCAACGACATGTTCGTAGCCGAGAAGAACTCCGGCATCGTGCGGCGCGTGACCGGCGGCGTCGTCGCCGGCCCGGTGCTCGACCTCGCCGTCAACGGCGCCGGCCAGCGCGGTCTGCTCGGCATGGCGCTGAGCCCGACCTTTGCCAGCGACGGCAACGTCTTCATCTATTGGACGACGAGCTCGACGGGCGCCGACACGACCACGACGCTCAGCGTCCCGCTGCTCGGCAATCGCGTCGACCGTTTCCATTGGAACGGCTCGACCCTGACATTCGATGCGAACGTCCTCCAGCTGCGCGCCCTGCAGAACGATCCGCCGCAGACCCCGGGCGCGGCCAACAACGGCGGCGCCCTGCGCTTCGGCGCCGACGGCAAGCTCTATGTCTCGGTCGGCGATGTCGGCCGCCGCGGCTGGATGCAGAATCTCGCCGGCGGGCCGGCGGGGTTCGGGCCCGACGACGCCTTCGGCGGGCCGGCGCCGGACAGCGCGCATCTGACCGGCGTCGTGCTACGCGTCAATCCGGACGGCACGGCTCCCGCCGACAACGCGTTCTTCGCCGCCGGCTCCGCGATCGGCGGCGAGGTCGGCCAGAACATCCAGAAGGTATACGCCTACGGCTTCCGCAACGGTTTCGGGATGGCCATCGACCCGCTCAGCGGCGCCCTCTGGAACGTCGACAACGGCGACGATGCCTTCGACGAGATCAACAAGATCGGCGCAGGGTCCAACGGCGACTGGATCCAGTTCATGGGGCCGTCGTCGCGCTTCGCCGATTTCAAGGCGATCGAGACCGCCTCGGCAAACGGCCTCGGCCAGGACCGCTATCCGGCGTCGAGTATCGCGCCCGACGGCGTGGAAGCGCTGTCCCGCACGTTCATGCTGCCCGGCGCTTCGCATCTCGACCCCGAGCTCAGCTGGCTGCATGCGATCGCCCCGAGCGCGCTCGGCTTCATGGACGGCGACGGACTCGGCGCCGCGTATGCCGGCGCGATGTTCGTCGGCGCCGCGACCCCGGCGCTCGACGACGGCTATCTGCTGCGCCTGCGGCTCGACGCCGCGCGCAACCACCTCGATCTGTCGGCGGATCCCCGCCTCGCCGACCGGGTCGCGGACAATCTCGGCAAGTTCAATGCAAGCGAGAGCGAAACGCTGCGCTTCGGCACCGGCTTCGGCGTGGTCACCGACATCCAGACGGGGCCCGACGGGCTGCTCTACGTGGCGTCGCTGAGCCGCGGCGCGATCTACGTGATCTCGCCGGCAAGCGACACGCCCGTGCCGGCGCCGGCCACCGCCGGCCTGCTCGGACTCGGGCTCGTCGCCCTGCGCGCGCTGCGCCGCCGCTGAGGCGACGATCGCGGTGGGGCTCAGGACCCGAGCAGCCGCTCCATCAGCGTCCGGACCTCTTCGTCGCTGAGCTGATCGGCGCCGGCGCCGACCTGGATCTCGCCTCGGGAGATGCCGGGCGTCGGCGTGGCCACGATGTGGTCGAAGAGCCAGACCCCGGTCTCCTGCGCGATCGCCAGCGCGCGCGCCTCGAGCTGGGCGGCGTCGCCGAGCATGTGCACCTGGAAGGCGTTGGTATGCGGCGGTTCCGGGAACACGCGGCAGACATCGATCCCGGCGACGATCTCCGCGATCGAGTGCGCCCGTGCCCGGTACTCGCCCATGCGCGGCAAGTGCGCGCGAAGACCCGCCTGCGCGGCGAGGGCGTAGGGATAGACGCTCCACAGCGGCGCGCCGTGGCGGTGACGCCAAGTCGCGGTGGCGTCGATGAAGCGCTGCGAGCCCGCCAGGATGCAGCCGGCGAGGCCGCCGAGGCCCTTGTAGAAGGAGACGTAGACGCTGTCGGCGAGGCCGGCGATCTCGGCGAGCGAGCGCCCGTAGAAGGGCTGCGACTCCCAGAGCCGCGCACCGTCGAGATGGAAGGCCGCGCCGTTCGACTGCGCCCATTTCGCGAGCGCGACGAGATCGTCCCACGCCGGCAGGACGAATCCGCCGCGGCGCAGGGGAAGCTCGGCGACCACGGCCGCGACCGGCACGTGCAGGTCGGCGAGGTCCGACGCGCGCAGCGGCATGTTCATCGCGCCGCGCCGGATCGTCGTCAGCCGGTGGAGATGCTCGTGCGCCGCCTGCTCGTCGGCGTCGATGTGCGACTGCGGATGCAGGACGACGGCCCCGCGCCCCTTGAGATCGGACCACGCGCGCAGGGCAGCGAGCTGGGCGATCACGCCCTTGGGCAGGAAGACCGCCGCCTCCTTGCCGAGCAGCAGCGCCACCTCGGCCTCGAGCGCCTGAACCACATCCCCGGCGCCGTACTCGTCGGGCGGGCCGTCCGGGGCAAGTGCCGCGAGCGCCTGCAGCTCCTCGCGCATCGAGCGGATTCCGTGCCGCGACAGCGAGCGGCGGCACTGGCCGCGGATGCGGCGCTTCTCGTCGTAGGTGATCATCGCTCCCCCTGCCCGGTCGGCGCGAAGCCGTAAACCGAAGCGGCGTTGTCGACAAGCACTCGACGCAGGGTCGCGTCGCTGCCGGCCCATTCCGCGAAGCGGTCGAGGAGGACGGCGCAGTCGGGCTTCACCGTCTCGGTCGGATGGGGCCAGTCGCTGCCCCAGAGCATGCGCTCGGGCGCGAGCGCGAGAAACGCGCGGGTGAGCGCGCCGACATCGGCGTAGCCCGGTGCCCCGTCGCGCGAGAAGTGGTAGCCGGCGGACAGCTTCACCCAGGTCCGGCCCGCCGCGACCAGGCCGGCCAGCACCGCGAAGGCCGGATGCCGCGCGCCCTCGGGATGCGGGATGCGCCCGAAATGATCGAAGACAAGCGGCACGCGCAGCGCCGCGAGCCGCGCGGCCCCGTCGACGATCAGGTCGGGCTCGAGATGCAGTTGCAGATGCCAGCCCAGTTCCGCCACGCGCGCCGCGAGCCGCTCGAGCCGCGCGAAATTCGGACGCGACGGGCCGACCGCCTGGAGCCGCACGCCGACGGCCCCGCCGCGCGCGAGCGCCTCGAGCGTCGCGCGCGGCGCGTCGTCGTCGATCAGGACGATCGCGCAGGCCGCCGCGCCGCCGAGCTGCGCCACCGCATCCAGCGTGCAGGCGTTGTCGGTGCCGTAGACCGAGGGCTGGATTACGACGCTGCGCGCCAGCCCGAGCCGGTCGCGGAAGCGCCGGTAGGCTGCCGCCGTCGCCGGGCCCGGCCGATAGGTCGCATCGGGCAGGAGCGCGAAGCGGTCGTCGTAGACGTGATGGTGGCAATCGACGGCGCCGGCGGGCGCCCGACAGGCCGGGATGCTGGGCGTCGGCAGCGGTGCTGTCATCGTGGTCCTCGATCATCGCCGGAACGGCCGGGACCGGAGCGACGGCACCGATCCCGGCGGGGCACGGCGCTCACCCGAACGGCGTCGGGTCGGCGAAGCGCTGGACGACGTTCGTCATCATCCGCGTCAGCAGGTTGTCGTAGCCGTCGATCGGCAGCGAGCCGACGAAGTTCATCGAGCCGACCGAGAACACCGCCCCGCCGGCGGGCGTCTCGAAGAACACCATGTCGGCCCGGATCAGCTTCTCGAGCGGCAGCGGCCAGTAGTGGTCGAGCCGATCCTCGTTGACGGGCTTGAACTGCGGATGGTCGACCACCGCGGATGCGACGACCAGTGCGTGGCGCGGCGTGCCGAGACGGAAATCGGCGCGATCGAGCTCGTGGCCCGCGGCACCGCCGCCCATGTAGCCGCGCTCGCCGAGCTGCGCGCCCGGCCTGAGCTCGGACTCCAGCCCCTTGCGGATGAACGCGGCGCGCGGGTCGTTCATCGCGTCGTTCACCGTGTAGGGGAAGCCGAGATAGATGCCCTGCGCGGAGAAGCCGTTGCCGACCAGCTTGTGGGCCGGCCGGCCCACGCGCCGCCACAGCCCGCCATAGCTGCCGTCGAAGGCGTGATAGCTCTCGCCGACCTCGGTCGCCCAGGTGCGGATTCCGCCTTCGGCGCGGCGCACCTCCAGTGCGTAAGGCGCCTCCTTGTGGAACACGGTCTTCCAGTAGAAGCCGTTGCCGCCGAGATACATGAGCCGGCCGCCGCGGGCGAGATGGCCCTCGAGCCCGTCGAGCATCTCGGTCGTGTGGTACTCGGGATGCTGGCAGGTGATGACGAGGTTGTAGGCCTTGAGCAGTTCGACGCCCTCGGCATGCAGGTCGTGGTCGGTAATGACGTCGTGCGCGATGCCTTTGCGGGTGAGCCAGTCGATCACGTAGCTGTCGACGTTCACCCAGTAGCAGCCCGAGCCGTACTCCGCGGGATCCATCATCTCGAAATGGTTCACGCGCTTGTCGATCATCGGCCGAGCCATCGTCGCGACCGACACGCCGCTGCCGTCGGAATGGTAGTTGTAGGGCGACAGGCCGAGCTCGGGGTTCTCGTCCGGCGTGTGCTGGATCGCGCCCCACTCCTTCGCCCGCGCGATGTTCTGCCGGCCCCAGCCCGGGCGCACGAAATTGCTGTAGATGTGGTAGCTGACCGTCGGCAGCAGGATCGCCACCTTTGCCTTGGGCGCGCCGGCGCCGGGGCGCACCACGAACGGCACGTTGTCGAAGCCGTTGGCGCTCTTGAGATGCACCGCGTAGAGCCCGGAGGGCCAGTCGGCCGGGATCGCGAACTCCAGCGACGGCGTCCAGCCGACATCGCCGAGATCGTCGTCGTGGAAATGGATCGCGCCCCATTCCTGCGGACGATGCGTCCAGCGATGCTCGGCGCCGGACCAGCCGGCGCCGGTCATCGCGCGGGTCGGCATGTTCTGCGTCCGGCCGTGGAAGCCGCCGGGGCCGACATCGGTGACCGACAGCGTGTCGATGCCGATCGCGAAGTCCCAGCAGGCGACGAGCCCCGCCTCACCGCTGCGCGGAACCGCCCCGCGCTGCTGGCCGAGCGCGGCCTCGACCATCGCGCCGGCCCAGACCGTCGGGCGCTCGAGCTTGCCGTTGTAGTGGCAGGACGGCTTGCCCGCGACGTCGGACGGCACGAGCGCCGCGAGGCACGCGCGCCCGGCGCCGAGGCCGGGCAGCGCCGCCAGAGTCGTCGAGATCGACCCTTCGTCGTCGAAGGTCGGATGGATCTCGCGCGCGCGCTGGCCGACGCCGAGCGTCTTCGCGGCGCGATCGACGACGAGCCACACGTCGTACCACGCGCGCTCGAGGAACTTCTTGCCGGTTGCGACGCGCGCGGTCTTGCCGGCGACGGTCAGCGTCGCGGTGGCGCCATCCGGCTCCACGTCGAGGCTCAGCGACACGCCGTCGGTGCCGATCCAGCTCACCAGGCTCTGGCGGCCCTTGGCCGGGGTCGTCGGCCAGATCGTCGCGCAGATCACCAGCCGGTCGCCGGCGGCCGCAAGATCGAGCGACGGGATCTCGATCCAGGAACCGAGATGGGTGCGCTGGTCCTTGCCGGCATGCGTGCCGGCCAGCGGATGCGCCATCGGGGTCTCGCGATAGCCGGGCCCGCGGGGATTGGGATCGCCGCACTGGATGCGCGCGAAGCGTGCCTCGAACGGAGCGCCGTCGCGCGAACTCACCATCAGCTTGATCGTCTCGCCCGGCTTGGCGCTCCACCGATCCACGTAACCCAGCAACGGATGCATCGCCCCTTCCCCCCATTCGATTGACCGCCCCGACGGGCCTCGGTCATCATCTTGCCACGGAGCGCGCTCGCGCAGGGGAGTTGCCCGCGGGCATGAGGGGCATGCAGCCGGCGCGGGTCCCGCGCTCGATCAAGGGGAGAATCGGATGATCACGATCAGCAACAGCCTACGCACGACGGCGCTTGCCGCCGCGACGCTCGCCGCCTTCACGGCGACCGCCTCGGCGCAGGGCTTCGAGTGCCCGCGCAAGGGCGGCGACTTCGTCTTCGCGCTCGAAGCGAAGGTGGCGACGCTCGACCAGCACGCGACCAACGCGGCCGCGCCGCGCAACGTCACCATGAACATCTTCGAATCGCTGCTGACGCGCGACGAGGGGATGAACCCGATGCTCGAACTCGCGGAGTCCGTGAGCGAGAGCCCGGACAAGCTGACCTACAGCTTCAAGATCCGGCAGGGCGCGAAGTTCCACAACGGCGCCGACCTGACCTCGGCCGACGTGCTCGCCTCGTTCGAGCGCTACAAGCGCGTCGGCATCGACCGCTCGATCTTCGACGTGATCGAGAAGTGGGAGGCGCCGGACCCGGCGACCTTCACGGTCACGCTGAAGCAGGCCCGCCCGACCTTCATGGAGACGTTCTCGGCCTTCACGACGCCGATCGTCATTATCCCGAAGGAGCACAAGGACGCCGCGCCCAACCAGCTGCCGATCATCGGCTCGGGTCCGTTCCAGCTCGTCGAGTTCGTCGGCGACAGCCACATCAAGATCAAGCGATTCGACGGCTACAAGGCCGACACGCGCCACAAGGACGTGATGGGCTTCGGCGGCACCAAGACCGCGTGCCTCGACACCGTCACCTTCCGCATGATGACCGAGCCCGCGGCGCGAATCGCGGCGCTCGAGGCCGGCGAGGTGCACGGCGTCGAGGACGTCCCGACGCTGATGCAGAAGCGGCTGGCGGGCAGCAGCGCCATCAAGCTGGTGCGGCTCGACAGCTTCTGGCTCCACGTCACCTATCCGAACTTCTCCTTCCCGCCGACGGACAATCCGAAGGTGCGCCAGGCGGTCCAGGCTGCGCTGGACATGGAGGAGCTGATGGAGGCGGCGAGCGACGGCGCGTTCAAGCTGCACCATGCCCTGCAGTTCAACGGCAGCGCCTACTACTCCGACGTCGGCAAGGAGCTCTACAACCAGAAGAACAAGGAGAAGGCCAAGCGGCTGCTTCAGGAGGCCGGCTACAAGGGCGAGAAGATGATCCTGATGACCAACCGCGACTACAAGAGCATGTACGACACCGCGGTGGTCATGGCCGAGCAGCTCAAGGCCGTGGGCATCAACGCCGAGCTGCTGGTGCTCGACTGGCCGGCCGCCCTCGACAAGAGCATGAAGGACAACACCGGCTGGAACTGGTTCTTCACGGGCTGGATCACGGTCACCGCCTCGGGCGGCCAGCAGTCGCTGCGCTTCCTCGTCGAGCCGACCAACGTCCACAAGCCGAAGGACAACAAGACCAATCCGGAGTTCAAGAAGGCCTTCGACGAGGCGGCGATCGGCGCGACCCTCGCCGAGCGCAAGGCGGCCTTCGAGCGCGGCCAGCGCATCGCCTACGACGACGTCATGGTGATCCCCATGGGCACCATGCCGAAGGTCCAGGGCCTGCGCGCGAACGTGGAGAACTTCAAGCCCTACTACATTCCGCGCATGTCGAACGTCTGGTTGAAGAACTGAACGGACGAGCCTGCTGCCGTCGCGCCATGCGCGACGGCAGGAACGGCCGCGGCCAGGACCGGAGAGGACGAGCGTCGCGCGCGAGCGGCGGCCGCCCTTCCCGGTCCGGCATCGCCCGCCGCCGCCGTGGCCGCGGCGGTGTTGAACAGGAGGCCCGCTCGCGACCATGACCACGGACCGGCCCAATCGCCTCCGCTTCCCCGACCGCGGCAGCTCCCGCGACGAGATCCGCGCCGCCCTGGCCGAGCGCCAGGCGCACGACGTTGCCCCGCACGGCGAGCGCAACTTCCGCCCCAACTACTACGTCGACGACGAGACGCTGGCGCTGATCGACGAGGTCTCGGCCAAGGTCGCCGAGCAGAACGTCCTCTATGCCGGCAGTTCCTATCCGAGCCTGAAGCAGATCGAGGCCGAGCTGGTCGAGATGGGCCTCGACCTGTTCCATGCCCCCGTCGACGCGGGCGGCACCGTCACGACGGGCGGCAGCGAGAGCAACTTCCTCGCGCTCAAGACCGCCCGCGATCGCGCAGCCGCGATGCGTCCGCAGCCCAGCCCCTGCGAGGTCGTGCTCGCCCATACCGCGCATCCGTCCTTCGAGAAGGCCGCGCATCTGCTGGGCGTGACGACGCGTCGCGCGACGGCGAGCGTCGACTTCCACGCCGACGTCGCGACGATGGCCGGGCTCATCTCGCCGCGCACGATCATGATGGTCGGCTCGGCGCCGCCCGCGGCATACGGCCAGACCGATCCGATCGCCGAGCTGGCCGCGCTCGCCGCGCGGCACGACATCTGGTTCCACGTCGATTCCTGCATGGGCGGGTTCTTCCTGCCCTTCGCCAAGGCGCTCGGCGAGCCGATCCCCGATTTCGATTTCCGCGTGCCCGGCGTCTGGTCGCTCTCGGCCGACCTGCACAAGTTCGGCTACGCGCCGAAGGGCGCCTCGCTGCTGCTGCTCGCGGACCGCCGCAATCTTGCGTACCAGGAGTACCGCTTCGAGGACTGGCCGTGGGGGCTCTACGCGACGACCGGCTTCGCCGGCTCGCGGCCGGCCGCGCCGATCGTCGCCGCCTGGAGCGTCCTGCGCCATCTCGGTCGCGCCGGGTACGAGCGCGTCACGGCGCGAACCCTGGCCGTGAAGAAGAGGCTGATCGCCGGCATCCGGGCGATCCCGGGCCTCGACGTGGTCGGCCGTCCCGACGCCGCGCATTTCTTCGTCTGCTCTCCCGAGCTCGACGTCTACGCGATCGAGGAGGAGCTCACGCGCCGCGGCTGGGCCCTGGCGCGCGCGCGCCTGCCGGATTCCTTCCAGGTCTGGCCGGGCGTACCGCACGAGACGAGCGCCGACGCCTTCCTTGCGGACATGGCGGCGGCGGCCGCACTGGTGCGCGCGCGCGGCCTGCGCGCCGAGGACCGCGGCGCCGTCTACACCCGCTGACGGCCCGCCACGCCGCGTGGCCGCCGCGCATTGCTGCGGGCCGGCATGCGGCGATAAGCTTCGCAGTGCCTCGACCGTACCGGGGCGGACGCCGTGCCAGGAGAACTCGATGCCCAAGCTGCTTCGCCGATCGGTCCTTGCGCTCGCCATCGCGACGATGTCGGCGGCCGCCGGCCCCTCACTCGCGCAGACGCCGGAGGTGACCCTGTTCAAGGTCGTGTCGGCCAAGGACGAGCTCGTCATCGGGATCGCGCGCGACGAGCTCGCGGCGATGGGCGGCGGCGCGCCGGTCGAGGCGATCGCTCGGCAGATCGCCAAGGCCGGCCACATGGCCGTCTGGAACTACGCGCCGCGGCGCGATGCGCAGGGGGCCGCGCGGCTGACGCCGGTGCAGCGCGTCGTCATCTTCGCCAACGGCATCGTGCGGATCGAGCCCCACAACGCCGACGGTCCGATCCAGCCTCCGCCGCGCTGAGCGCCGCCGGCGCGCTCCGCCCGCGGCACGGACGCGGCCGCGACGAAACGCCCCGTCCCGCCACGCGAAACGCGCCATGGCCTCCCCCGGGGCCGCCCTCTAAGGTCGAGATGCCGCCCTGTCGCAAGGAGGGCGCGCACAAAGGGGGAAACATGTCCAAGGCCAGCTCAACGGCGGCTGCGGCCGTCCGTGCTTCGCGTCGCACAGTCCTCGCCCTGATCGCCGCCACCGCAATTGCCGCACCCGGCTTCGCCCAGAACGCGATCCCGGGCACGAACCCGCCGCTGCGTGCCGGCAAGCCGTTCAACGGAGTGACCATCAACGTGCCGACCCAGCGCGGCTGGGCGAGCTTCGCGCCCGCGGTCGAGCGGACGAAGGAGTTCGAGGAGATGACCGGGATCAAGGTCAACTACGACATGATCCCGGGCAGTGAGATCCCGACCAAGCAGCTCCTCGCCGTGTCGCAGAAGTCGGGCGCCTACGACATCATCACGCAGCACGCGTCGTCGTTCGGCAGCTTCTTCCGCTTCCTCACGCCCATGGACGACCGCATCAGGGGCGTGTGGGGCAGCGTCGACAAGTTCGAGGACTGGCTGTTCCCGGCGCAGAAGGGCGTGCGCAACAAGGACGGCAAGCACTATTTCATCCCGTTCCACGCCAACGCGCAGATCGGCTACTACCGCAAGCAGCTGCTCGAGGATCCCGCCGAGCAGGCCGCGTTCAAGGCCAAGTACGGCTACGACCTGGCGCCGCCGACGACGATCAAGCAGGTGCAGGACATCGCCGCGTTCTTCACGCGCCCCGACAGGAACATGTACGGACTGACGGCGAACTGGGGAGAGGGCCAGGGCTTCGGCGCCTTCCTCGACTATTACAACGCCACCGGCCACAACCAGCTCGACGACAACTACAACCCGACCATGAAGTCCGGCTCGGGTCGCGCCGCCGCCGTCGCCATCCTCACCTGGATGCAGAACGCGCTCCACCGCGACAAGTTCGTCAATCCGGACTCCGCCAAGTTCCAGACCGGCCAGGTCTCGGACTACTTCCTCAGCGGCGCCTCGGCGCTCGCCTACGGCTGGCTGTCGGACTACTGGCAGTTCATGCAGAAGCCCGAGAACATCAAGCAGGTCGGTCCGGTCGGCGCGTTCCGCTTCCCGTCCTTCACCGACTCCAAGGCCGGTGGCGCCAGCTCGTGGTGGATGATGGGCATCCCGCAGGACGCCAAGAACCCCGAGGCGGCCTGGGAATACATCAAGTGGCTGCTCAACGAGCCGGTGCAGACGGCGATGGCCGCGGGCCAGCTGCCGCCGATCAAGGAGCTCGCGGTCAAGACCGCGGTCAATCCCGGCGGCATCAACCCGCGCGCGCTCTACGACGCCTTCGCCGAGGCGCGCATCGTGATCCAGGTGCCGGAGATGTCTCAGCAGCCGCGCACCAAGGGCATCGAGCTCTACACGCAGCTCATCGCCAACAAGCTCAGCCCCGAGCAGATGGTCGACGAGTACGTGGCGGAGATCGAGCGCACGATGAAGCGCGCGGGCTACGTGAAGTAGCCGCGAGCGGCAGCGCGGCCGGATCCGACGTCCGGCCGCGCTTTCGCCTTCGCTCGCCGCCATGCGCATCGCGCGGGCCCCTCGACGCGACGGAACGCGCCTCGGCTGGGCGCTGCTCGCCCTGCCTTTCGCCTACCTCGCCGTCTTCTACGCCTACCCGCTGTTCAAGGTGGTCGCGCTCAGCCTGCGCGACTTCGAGCCGGCCTACGGCACCGACGACTTCATCGGGCTCGAGAACTACCGCGAGATCTTCGGCGACCCGCGCAGCCGCGCCCACATCCTGCGCACCTTCCTCTACACCGGCGTGTGCGTGAGCGCGTCCTTCGCGCTCGGGCTCGGCTTCGCGATGCTCACCGTCGCCATCGCGCGCAACTTCGGCGAGCGCTGGGCGCGGGCGCTGCGCCAGGTGATCATCCTGCCGATGATCTTCATCCCGGCCGCGGCCGGCGTGATGTGGTCCTTCGCCTACACCGAGCATTACGGCTGGATGAACCACCTCATCAGCCTGCTCGGCTTCCGCACCCATCCCTGGCTGGTGTCGGACGCGGCCTTCTACCTCGTGATGCTCACCGACGTCTGGGGCTGGACGCCGTTCCTCTACCTGATCCTGCTCGCGGCCCTGCAGGGCCTGCCGCCCGAGCCGATCGAGGCCGCGCGCATCGACGGCGCCAATGCCTGGCAGACCTTCCGCCACGTCGTGCTGCCGATGCTCAAGCCGGTGATCGTCGTGGCGCTGACCATCAAGACGCTCGATACCTACCGGGCCTTCGACTACCTCTGGATCATGACCAAGGGCGGGCCGGGCACGTCGTCCACGACGCTCAACCTCGCCACCTACAAGACCGCCTTCATGGACCTGCAGTTCGGCAAGGCGAGCGCCTACGGCGTCATCACCATGATCTTCCCGGTCCTGGTGGTGCTGCTGTTCCTGGCGCTGCGGCGGCGGCAGACGCCATGAGGGCGAGCCCCGCCGTCCGCGCCCTGCTGGCGCTCGCAGCACTCGGCGTCGTGCTGTGGTCGGCCTTCCCGTTCGTCTGGTACCTGCTCGTGTCGCTGACGACGCCGGGCCACATCCCGCGCCGATTCGAGATCCCGGACGTCGTGACGCTGCGCACCTACGGCGCCGTCATCTTCGGCGGCGACTTCGTCGAGGTCGGCGCCAAATTCTCGATCGTCCCGAACATCGCCAGCTCCTTCCTCGTCTCGGGCATGACCGTGGCGCTGTGCGTCGGCATGAGCTTCGGCGCCGCCTACGCCTTCTCGCGATTCCGCGCGCGCGGCCTGGCGTTCGCCTTCAACGCGCTGCTGCTGATCCGCATGACGCCGGCGGTGTCGCTCGCGGTCCCGATCTTCCTGATGATGACCGAATACCGGCTGCTCGACACGCATGCCGGGCTGTCGCTCGTGCACACCCTGCTCTCGCTGCCGCTGGCGATCTGGCTGATGAAGGGCTTCATGGACACGATCCCGGTCGAGCTCGAGGAGGCGGCGCGGATCGACGGCGCCTCGCTCGGCCAGATCCTGCGCCACGTCATCGCGCCGCTCGCCGCCCCCGGCATCGCGGTCACGGCGTGCTTCGTGTTCCTGGCCAGCTACATCGAGTTCATGTTCGCGCTGATCCTGTCGCGCGGCAGCGTCAACACGCTGCCGCTGGCGATCGCGGCCTACAACTCGGAGCACCAGACCTTCTACAACGAGATGGCGGCCGCCTCGTTCATCTCGATGATCCCGCTCGCCCTCTTCTTCGCCTTCGCCGGCCGCTACATGGTCGGCGGCCTGACGATGGGCGCGCTCAAGTGACGGAGACCGGAGCATGACAAGGAAACTGCGCGTCGGCATCGCGGGCCTCGGCCGCATCTTCGACCTCAACGGCCTCGGCTACGCGAACCATCCCGACATCGAGGTGGCCGGCCTGTGCGACGCGCGCGCCGAGCTCGTCGAGGAGCGGCGGACGGCCTTTCCCGGGGCGCGCGGCACGACTGATTTCAAGGAGATGCTGAGCTGGGGCCTCGACGTCGTCGATATCCTGACCCCGCATCCGCTGCACGCCGACATGGCCTGTGCCGCCCTCGCCGCCGGTGCCCACGTGACGGTACAGAAGCCGATGGCGATGACGGTCGCGGAATGCGACCGCATGATCGCCGCCGCCGACGGCGCGGGCCGGCGGCTGAAGCTGTTCGAGAACTTCGTGTTCTACCCGCCGCTGGTGAAGGCGCGCGAGCTGATGCTCGCCGGCGCGATCGGCAAGCCGACCTCGTTCCGCATGAAGGTCGTGATCGGCGACCGCTCGAGCGCCTGGCGCGTGGCGCCGGAGACGAACGCCTGGCGCTACGCGCTCGGAGCGCAGGGCAAGGGCGGACCGATCGTCTTCGACCACGGCCACCACATGATGGCGGTGGCGCTGTGGCTGTTCGGCGACGTGCGCGACTGCCTCGCGCGGATCGAGCAGACGACGATGCCCGCGGGCCACCAGGTGGACGCGCCGGCGAGCCTGATGTGGCGCCACCGCGATCCCGCGATCCACGGCATCTGGGACGTGAGCCTCGCCCTCAAGATGCGCGTGCGCACCGACTACTACGCCAGCCACGAGCGCTTCGAAATCCAGGGCGAGGAAGGCCTGATCCAGGTCAACCGCTGCTCGGACCGCCTGCTCGACGAGCCCGTGCTCACGCTCTACCGCGACGGCGAGGTGCGCAGCTTCCACAACCTCGAGCAGGACTGGGGCGAGAGCTTCCGGCTCTCGACGCTGCACTTCATCGACGTGCTCCGCGGCCGCGCGCCGCAGGAGATCCTGACGGCGCGCGAGGGGCGACGCGTCGTCGAGCTGTTCCACCTGTTCGACCAGGCCTCGCGCGAGGGGAGGGTCGTGACCCATCCGGATTGCGCGGCGGGCGGCCGTGGCTGACATCCCCGCCCAGCACGCGCCCGTCCTCGCCGCGATGGCGGCGCGCGCCCGCGCCGTCGCGGCGGCGGGCGGCCGCGAGGCCGCCCCCCGGCCCCGCCCCCGGC
>JAEULA010000089.1 GCA_016793165.1 Alphaproteobacteria bacterium
TCACGCCACCCGCAGCTTTCCGATGCGGTCGCGCGGCGTGCCCGCGGGCGCGAGGGCGAAGATGCGGCGGCGCAGGAGATCGGTGAGCGCCCGGCGATCGGTGACCGGCTCGAGATCCTCGTAGGGCAGGATCGGCCCGGCATGGACCTCGAGCGGGCGTCCGACCCGTCGCAGCGCCTCGGGCACCAGCAGGGACAGGCGCAGGAAGAGGCTCACCTGGCTCGCCGCCTGGAAGAGCCAGCTGTTCTGGCCGGCGAAATAGAGTGGCGCCACGTCGGCGCGCGCCTTGTGCACGAGCTTGGCGGCGAAGGTCTTCCAGGGCAGGTCGCCTGCCGGGCCGAAGGGCCAGCCGGCGGTCGCGACGCCGCCCGAAGGGAAGATGGCGATCGTCTCGCCGGCCTGCAGGCGCGCGACGGCCTCGCGGCCGCTGGCCGCGTTGATCCGCATCGCGTCGCGGCTGTCGGAGAAGTCGATCGGCAGCGAGAACGGCGCCATCTCCGGGATGCGCAGCAGGTCGGTGTTGATGAGGATCTTCACAGGACGACCGAGGCGCTCGCCCAGCGCGAGGATGGCGATGCCGTCGGGCACGCCGAACGGATGGTTCGCGACCATCAGCAGCGGGCGCCGCGGGTCGCGCGGCGGCGGCCATGCCGCCCCGTGCAGATCGAGGCGGATGTCGTAGACCGCAAGCAGCCGGTTCATCGCGTCGCCGCGATAGCCCGCGAAGCCGGCGCGCCATTCCTCGTAGCGCCGGCTCGCCTCGTCGACGCCGTAGGTCCATTCGACGAAGCGCAGGAAGCGCTGCCGGGCGGCCGACATGCCGTCGCTGGCATAGCTGAGAGGGCTGCGGGGCGCGCTCATCGGATCAGCCCGAACCAGTAGAAGGCCGCGACGCCGAGCACGACATGCGAGGTCGAGATGGCGACCACGCTGCGCGTGTGCACGAAGGCGATCCCCCAATAGATCCCGACGAGCGTGGTCAGCAACACCGGCCAGACGCCGTAGGCGATGTGCATCGCGCCGAAGGTCACGGCCGCAACGAGCGTCGAGACGACGATCCCGAGCCGCGCCCGGCTGGCGCCGAAGGCGTTGAGGATCGGCGCCTGGACGCCGGCGCGCGTGATGTACTCCTGCACCGGACACAGCACGACGACGTAGCCGACGAGCAGCGCGAGGGCGGCGGGCGTCAACAGCGCCTCGCCGCCGTCGCGCGCATGGATGGCGAGGACCGGCTCGCGCGGGTAGAGCCAGGCGCGCATCGCAGCGGCCACGACGAGTCCCGGCAGGCTCCAGGCGAGGCCGGCCGCCAACTGACGGCGCCAGTCATGGAGCTGCAGCCCGAGCGCCTCCGGCGCCTCGCCGAGCGCGCGGATGAGCCAGCGGAACACCACGCCGATCGCGCCGACGTAGACGAAGTAGAACAGGCTGGTGAACGCCACCTCGCCGAGCTCGAGCGCCGCCAGCGCGCGGCCGAGATCGGGCCGGCTGTTGCTCAGCACCACGAACACCGCCATGAGCATGATAACGACGCTGAGATGGCGGGCGAGCCGACGCTCGCGCGCGATCGCGGCACTCATCGCCTCGGCGGTGAAGGCGGTCGTGGCGCTGAGGCGCTCGGCGGCGATGCGGCCGAAGTGCCGGGCCAGGCGCTCGCTCACCGGCTGCAGCGCGGGATCGCCGCGCAGCCGCGCATGCGGAATCGAGGCGCCGGTCATGCCGTCCTGCGCCACGACGGTGGCGCTGTAGGCGGCGGCGGGGTCGTCGCGCAGGAACGCAATCTCCCCGATCACCGCCCCGGGATGCAGCTCGACGAGCCGCAGCTGCCCCTCGCTCGCGGTCTCGCGGCAGACATCGGCGCGGCCCGCCGCGATCCAGTGGATCGCGGAGGCGCGCTCGCCCTCGCGCACGATCGCCTCGCCCGGCCGGTAGTCGCGCAGCACGCAGTGCCGGGCGAGCACGGCGGCGTCGCCGGGCGCGAGACCGCAGCTTCGCTCGAGGATCGCAGCCAGCGGCTCGAGCGCGACGACGGAATCGCCGGTCGGCTCATGCGAACTGGCATCGCCGGTCGGCGTTGTCGTCATCGAACGATTCTGGGTCGAAGGCGTCTGCGAGGGCAAGACATGGGTGATGCCGGACGTGAATGGAGCAGACGCCGCTCGCGCCCGCGGCCATGGCATGACGTCCCGCGCGGGGCACGTCGGCGCCGTGGATCACCATCGTCCGAACCGGTTGTGGCGATCGGATCCGCGCCCAGTCAGGACCGACGGATTGCCTTTGATGGCCCGCTCAGGTGCGGCGTGGTCGGCGCCGAAGCTGCGACAGGCCGGCGAGGCCGATGCCGAGGATGGCGAGCGTGCCCGGCGCGGGTACGGGCACGGGGGACGCCACGAGCGAGACGGGGATGGGGCCGCGCGTCGTCGTGAGAGGCGTCGGCGTGTCGAGCGACAACTCGACGAAGACGTCGAAGAAGCTGTCGATGCTGAAATGCTGCTCGTCGAGGGGAACGATGGCCGTGGTGCCGGAGGAAACGGCAACGTCGCTCAGCGTCATCGTCAGCGTCGCCCCGAGCACCGGCCCGCTCAGCGACAGCGCGAGCAGTTCCGTGATCCAGCTGCCGGTCTGATCCGGCGCCGTGCGCCCCAGGACCACCTGCTCGATCATGCCGGTGAGGGCGACGGGCCCGACCGGGGTGCCGCCCAGCGTCGTCAGGGTTCCGTGATAGGCGGCGCCGGTCACGATGTCCTGGCCGACCGCGACGAAGGTCGACGAGACGGGTGCGGTGAGCGTGAACACGCCCGACGTGATGCAGACGCCCATGGCGGGGAAGCAGCCGGCCCCGCTGGGCGAGGCGTAGTCGGCACCGAGCACCGGCAATGTCGGGGCATCGGTGATGACGGCGGCCGAGGCGGACATCGCGGACACTGCGGCGGCGACGATGCAGGCGGGAAGACACGTCTTCATGCCCCAAGCCCTCCGGATTCTCCCGGCTCGAGCGGCGGGAGCACCGCAACTGCGAGCCTTCCGCTTTCGCGGCGGTGGAGTCAAATAGGCGGCGGTGCGCACACCGGATCGTGATCGCGGCTGATGCCGTGCGGGCAGCGGAGGGCTCCGGCGCGGCTGGCCATCGGGATGCGCGACGCCTAAGGTCACGCGACGTCGGCTTCAGGGCGCGGCGTCAGGAATAGTTTCGGGGGGAACGAGAATGAACACGCTGCTTCGTGTCGGCTACCTCACGGCGCTGCTCGGCGCGCCGGTCGCGGCGGCGGACGCCGCGACGCTGGTGGCCACGTACACCTTCAACGACACGCTCGCCGCCGTGGAGGCGTCGGCGCCGGCCCTGGTGTCGATCGATCCGTTGGGCGAGAACGGCTTCCAGACCGCGCTCGTGCACGGCGTGAGCCAGCGGGTGTTCCGCTGGTCCGGAAACGGGAGCGCGCCGGCGTTGAACGCCGGCCTGTCGCTCGACGCCACCGGGCTCGTGACCTACGACAACTACTCGATCGAGATGACCTTCGAATTCGAAGCGGCGGCGGCGTTCGGTGACGGCTGGCGTCGAATCGTGGACACCCAGAACCGGCAATCCGACAACGGCTTCTACGTCGAGCCCGGCAATGCCCTGCAGGTCTATCCCGTCGTGACCGGAGCGACCGTCTTCACGACGCCCGGCTTCCACGACGTGGTGCTGACGAACTTCGTCGTGGGCGGCGTGCGCGAAGTGAAGGCCTATCTCGACGGCGTGCTCGAGCTCGTCTCGGACACCGACCAGCTGAATCTCGACAACGCGGACAACCCCGGGCATCTCCTGCACTTCTTCGTCGACAACCTGGCCGGCCCGGCGCAGCTGGAATTCGCGAACGGGCGGATTGCCGCGCTCCGCCTCTACGACGGGATCGTCGTTCCCACGGTGATCGAGCCGGGCTCGGCCTCGCTGCTGGCGGCCGGCCTTCTGGCTCTCGGGGCCGGGACGCGACGCAGGCTCGCCCGCCGCGGTTCCCGTCCGGACTGACAACCCGCGGTGCGGGTGTCGGGCGCGCTGCGATGGGGCCGCGCCCGTATCCGCGAACCCGGCCGAACCGTACGGCGTTGACGGCCCGCCGCGGTGCGCGGCGGTGCCCATCTGAAGGAGCGAGAGGACATGGAACTCGGGCTCGAGGACAAGGTCGCGATCATCACCGGCGGCAGCGAGGGCATCGGCCGCGCGACGGCCAAGCGTCTCGTCGCCGAGGGCGCGCGCGTCGCGATCGTCGGCCGGCGCGAGGACGTCCTGCGCGAGGCCGCTGATCGCATCGATCCGACTCGTGCCGGCCGCGTCCTCACCGTGCCCGGCGACGTCGCGGCGCCCGACACCGCGGCACGGATCGTGGCGCGGACACTCGAGCGCTTCGGCCGCATCGACATCCTCGTGAACAACGCCGGCGTCTCGGCGGCGAAGGCGTTCGAAGACGTCGACGACACCGGTTGGGAAGCCGATTTCGAGCTGAAGCTCTGGGCCGCCGTGCGCCTGACGCGCGCCGTGCTGCCGTCGATGCGCAGCCAGGGCGGCGGGCGCATCGTCAACGTGACGAACCTCGCGGGCCGCACGCCCGGTGCGGGATCGATGCCCACCTCGATCTCGCGCGCAGCGGGGATCGCGCTGACCAAGGCCCTGTCGAAGGACCTCGCCAAGGACAACATTCTCGTCAACACCGTGTGCATCGGCCTGATCAAGAGCGGCCAGCACGAGCGGCGCTATGCGCGCGAGGCCGGGCCGGGCGCTAATGTCGACCTCGAGCAGCGCTATGCCGACGACGCCGCCTGCCGCTCGATTCCTCTCGGACGCATCGGCGAAACCGAGGAGGCCGGGGACGTCATCGCCTTCCTCGTCTCGGCGCGCGCCAGCTATCTCACCGGCGTCGCGATCAATATCGACGGCGGCACATCGTCCGTCGTGTAGGCGCGTGCGCTGCGGACGGCAGCGGCGGTTCTCGCGGAGCGGCCCCGCACCGGTCACACGCCTAGATCGAAGAGGGCTGTCGATTCGAGTTACATCGCTCCGACCCGAGCGGCCGCGCCGGCCGGCCGACCCCGTCCAAACGGCTGATTTTCTTCAATCTTGATTCTCTGGCGCGGTCCTTGCTGCGGATCAATCGTGCCGTCCCGCTCGACGGCCCCGTCGATCGCGAGTTCGACGTTTCACCGCAAGTGGAGGGAAGTAATGGAGAAGTCAGAGAAGACCGCGGCCGGCCGCCGCGAGTTCGTCAAGCGCGCCGGCCGCGCCGTCGTCGCCGCGCCGGCCGCTGCGCTCCTGATCGACGCGGCGTCGAAGGGCGCCAAGGCGCAGGTCCGCATCGCCGTCGCCTACGAGCCGGTGACGTTCTGAAGCCGGGCGGTCGCCGGCGCCGAGCCGGCGACCGCAGACTCTTCCAGTTCCGTCGCATCGCCCGCCGTCTCGCGACGCGACGGTTCGGCCCCTTCGCGCGCGACGAGGGCGACGACGGATGAACGGCGCGGTCGTGGCGACCGCAGTCCTGCGAACGGGCGCAAGCCTGCCGACGGGGAACGCCCGTCCCGTGTCGGCCAGCCCGATTGTCCAGCCACCGCCTTCGGATAAGCTGACCGCTCCGTCGCCGGCGACGGATCAGGCGTGCCGAAAGCACGACTCGCGTCGGCGACCCTGCGCCGCTGCGCGCGGATTCCTTCCGTCGCGCACGATCCGCTCCGGACGCCCGGGGCGGCGCAGGCCCACCCGGCGTCCGGCCCCTGCAATCCATCGGAGAGAATCCGGATGCCTGCCGAGCGGATCCTCATCATCGGTGCCGGGCTCGCCGGACTGGCCGCTGCACGCGCGCTGCACGACCGCGGCTATCCGGTCACCGTGCTCGAGGCGCGCGATCGCGTCGGTGGCCGGTGCCACACGGTCGGCGGCCTCGACGACGGCGCGCACTGGATCCACGGGACCGAGGGCAATCCGCTGACCTCGCTCGCGCGGCGTCATTCGCTCGCGACGGTGTTCGTCGGCGGCGACAGCACCTACACCGGCGGCTGGGAGCATCTCGTGCTGTTCGGCCCCGGCGGAGGCCCGCTCGACGACGATGCCAAGCTGCGCAGCATCCTGGCCGCCGACGACATCAAGAGCGGGCTCGACGCGCTGCGCGCCGCGATGGAGCGGGAAGGGGCGCCCGACATCCCGATGCGGGCCGCGGTGGCGAAGGTGCTCGGCGCTCGCCGCGACGACGCGGCGCGCCGGACGAGCATCGACTGGCACACGATGCTGCAGGTTCGCGACGACCTCGGAAGCGATCCGGGCGACCTCTCGTTCCTGCATTGGGACGACGGCTACGAGATGTTCGGCTACGGCGACAGCTGCCTCGTCGACGGCTTCCAGTCGCTGTCGGACGGGCTCGCGGCCGGGCTCGACATCCGCCTCGGCGAGGTGGTGCGCCGCGTGGCGTGCGACGAGGCGCGGGGCGTCGAGGTCGAGACGGCGACCGGCCGCTTCGATGCGGATCGCGCGATCGTCACCCTGCCGCTGGGGCTGTTGAAGGAGGGTGCGATCGCCTTCGAGCCGCCTCTGCCGGCTCGCAAGCGCGACGCAATCGACCGGCTCGGCTGGGGCTACATGGCGAAGGTCATTGTGCGCTTCGACGCGCCGTTCTGGCCCGTGGACCAGTACGTGTTCGGCTACATGTGCCGCCCGGTCGAGGATCATCCGACCAACGTGATCAGCGCCTGGTACACCCATCGCATCCCGGCGCTCGTCATGCTGATCGGCGGCGTGCGCGGTCGCGAGATCGAGACTTGGCCGGCCGAGCGTCTGCACCGATGGGCCGTGGCGATGCTCGGCGACCTGTTCGGCGCCGACGTCCCGCCGCCGCTGGAGGTGCGCTGCACGTCCTGGGGTCGCGACCCGTTCTCGCACGGCGCCTATGCCTACGTGCGGGTGGGCTCGTCGCCGGCCGACATGGAGGAGCTCGCGGCGCCGGTCGGGACGCGGCTGATGTTCGCGGGCGAGGCGACCTACCGTCAGCACTGGGGCTGCGCCCATGGCGCCTACGTGTCGGGCCTGCGCGAGGCTAATCGCATCGCCGGCGATCCGCGGATCCTGCCGAGCCGCAGCTACACCGAGAACCGGCGCTGGCGCGAGCTGATGCAGCGCGCGAACCGGTTCTTCAACTTCCACGGCCGGGCACTGGATGCCGACGAGCTGGCGTCGCGCGTCGCGCTGCTGTCGGACAGCGACGTGTTCGGGGTGGTGAGTGCCACCGATCTGGAGCTGCTCGCGACGATGTTCGAGCGCGAGGAGTTCGCGGACGGCACGGCGATCTGCCGCGCCGGCGATCCCGCGGACCGCATGTTCGTCATCGCCGCCGGCGAGGCGGAGGTCGATGTCGGCGACGGCGCCGGGCGGCGGATCCGGCTGCGGCCGGGCGAGGTGCTCGGCGAACACGGCATGTTCGTCGCCGGGACCCGCACCGCGACGGTGCTCGCGCGCGGGCCCGTGCGGGCGCTGGCGCTCGACTACCAGCGATTCCGCTCGTTCCTGCTGACCTTTCCCGAGGCCGCGGTGGCGCTGCTGGGCACCGCGATCAAGCGCCTCGTGCGCGTGCAGTCGACGCGCCAGCTCTCCGCGGACTGACGCGCGTCGCGCGCGACCAGGCGCCGTTGCTCGCTACGGTGCCGGCGGCCCGCGCCGCCGCGCGATGAAATAGACATGCGCGTTGTCGAGCTCGGCCTCGAGACGCGCGGAGACCTCGTCGATCGTCGCCTGCACGGCGCCCATCGGCACGTCGGGGGCGAACTCGGCGAGCACCTCGATGAACACCCGCCGGCCCGACCGGCGCGAGCGGACCTCGTGCACGGCATGCACATGCGCGCCGTGCTCGGCGAGCCGCCGCTCCACCAGCGCCAGCGCCGCGGGCTCGGCGGCGCGGTCGATGATGTCGTAGAACGAGCCGCGGACGAGATGGACGATGTGATAGATCATGAATCCCGAAAGCAGGAACGACGCCACGGGATCGAGATAGAAGGTCCAGGACTCCACCGGCAGCAGCCAGGCGAGCCCCAGCGGCACGATGATCACCACCGCCTGGCCGACATTGATCAGATAGAGTCGCCACTGGCTCTCGATCACCGGCGCGGGATCGCGCCGCCATTGCGCGAAGGCGCGCAGGAACAGGTAGCCGTAGACGAAGAACGACGCGGCGACCACGATCAGGCCGAAGCCCTGGCCCTCGAGCGGCTCCGGCTCGAGGAGTCCGCGGATCGCGCCGAAGACGATGATCGTCAGCGACACGCATTGTCCGGCGGCGACGCCGAAGGCGGTCAGGCTCTCGAGCTTGCCGAGGCCGAAATTGTAGCGGCGGCGGTCGTAGGTCGCGAAGGCGCGCAGCGTCAGCCACGCGGCGAGAACCGTCGTGGTGTCGGAGACGACGATCGCGAAGTCGGCCCACAGCGCGAGGGAGTTGGCCACCCAGGCCGCGTAGAGCGAGAACGGGAACTGGCAGACATTGACGAGCAGTCCCATCAGGGCGGTGCGCTGCTCGCCGGCCTGCGCGGTCTCGGAGATCGAGTGCGCGCCGCGAGTCGGGGACGGGGCGTCGGGGTTCATCTTGCGGCGTCGACCCTTGCGGTGCGGGCGGCAGCGCCGGCGGCTTGCCGGGCGCCCGAGACTAGCTGCCGGCGCCGGGAGCCGCCTATCGCGGAAGGGCGACGCGGCGGCGACGGCGGCGCGGCCGATCGATCCCCGCGATCCCGCCAAGGGTCGCGCCGGCGACGGGCGTGCGACTCGGTTAGGATCGCAAGGTCATGCGGATTTCGACATTGGGAATCGGCCGGCTGGCCGGCGCGCTGGCGGGAATCCTCGCCGCCGCGGCAATTGCGAGCGCCGAGCCGACGCGTTCCGGCCACGCGGTCGTCGCGTTCCGGAGTCCGTCCGGCAACGTCCATTGCGTGATCGACGCGACACCCGGGCAGACGGCCACCGCGGCCTGCGAGCTGCGCGACTATTCCGGGCCGGCCCCGGTGAAGCCGGCGGACTGCGAGCTCGACTGGGTCGCGGGCGCGTCGCTCGACGCCAAGGGCGCGGTCGCACTGTTCGCCTGCCAAGGCGATACGATCCAGGATCCCCGGAGCCGCAGCCTGGAATATGGCGCCGCGATCACCCTCGGCGGGATCACCTGCAGTTCGGCGACGACCGGCATCACCTGCAAGCTCGGGTCCGGCCGCGGCTTCCTCGTCTCGCGCGCGCTGATCCGGCGCCTTTGAGTGCGGGCCCGCGATTGGTCGCCTCCAGCACGGAGCGACGGTTGCGCGGCATCGTGCCGGGTCGATGTCGCGACCGGGCGTGAGGCCGATCACGCGCCACGGCGATGCCGGTACCCGATGCTCGTATCACGACGAATCCTTCCCCTGCGGGCGACCGGTCGGCGAAAGTCGGGCCGCGTTCCTCGTGGGAAGCGGTGACCGGAGATTTGGCCATGTCGATCGATGAACCGTTGCGGCGCGCCGCCGAGCTCGCGATCGCGTACCGACATCGCGTCGCCGCCGCGGCGCGCACGCCGACCCGTCCCTATGCGGATCTTCTCGCGGCGTTCGACGCGCCGACCCCCGAAACGGGCAGCGACGGCGAAGCGGTGATCGATGCGCTCGCGCATCTCGCCGAGCCGGGGCTGCGCGCGACGGTGGGGCCGCGCTTCTTCGGCTGGGTGATCGGCGCCTCCCATCCCGTGGGCGTTGCGGCCGACTGGCTGACGGCCGCCTGGGGGCAGAATGCCGGAAACCATACGGCGGCGCCGGCGGCGGCAGCCGCGGAGACCGTGGCCGCGCGCTGGCTTCTCGACATTCTGGATCTGCCGCGCTCGGCGTCGGTGGGCTTCGTGACGGGCGCGACGGTCGCCAACTTCGTATGTCTCGCCGCGGCGCGCGGCGAGGTGCTGCGCCGCCTCGGCTGGGATGTCGAAACCAAGGGCCTGTTCGGCGCGCCGCCCTTCGACGTCGTGATCGGCGACGATGCGCACAGCACCGTGTTCTCGGCCCTTCAATTCCTCGGGCTCGGTCACGATCGGGTCCGGCGCGTCGAGACGGACGACCAGGGCCGGGTTCGGCCGGCGGCCTTCGCGCGCGCGATGGCGGCGTGCGACGTCCCGCCGGTCGTCGTGCTGCAGGCGGGACAGCTGAACACCGGCGCGTTCGATCCGATGCCCGAGCTGCTGGCGCCGGCTCGCGAGCGCGGCGCGTGGATCCATGTCGACGGCGCCTTCGGCCTGTGGGCGCGGGCGTGCCCGACCCGCGCCGCCCTCGCCGTCGGAGTCGACGGCGCCGATTCCTGGGCGACCGACGGCCACAAATGGCTGCAGACCCCCTACGACTGCGGCTACGCGATCGTGCGCGACGCGGCGGCGCATGAGCGGGCGATGACGATCGCGGCGAGCTACCTGCCGACGACGCAGTCGGGGGAGCGCGACCCGTCGCACTTCGTGCCCGAGCTGTCGCGCCGCGCCCGCGGCTTCGCGACCTGGGCGATGATCCGGCATCTCGGTCGGCGCGGCATCGCGGAGATGGTCGAGCGGCATTGCCGTCTCGCCGCCCGCATCGCGTCGGCGCTCGCGGCCGAGCCCGGGGTCACGCTGCTCAACGACGTCGCGCTGAACCAGGTCGTAATGCGTTTCGGCGACGGTGAGTCCGGCGATGCCGCGACGCAGGAAACGATCCGGCGGATCCAGGACGACGGCACGATCTTCGCCGGCGGGGCGCGATGGCGCGGCCGCTGGGCGCTGCGGCTGTCCGTGATCTCGGCCACGATCGACGAGACCGAGGCCGATCGCGCCGTCGATGCCGTCCGCAATGCGTGGCGCTCGGTGCGCCAGCGCGATGGCGGCTAGGGCGCGGGCGGCCGTCTTCCGACGGGGAAGCGCGGTCCGCGCGCCGGCCGACGAAGCGGTGCGGCGCGGCGCCGCGCCGCACGGCGTCGTTCCTTGAGAATCCCTTTGGGGAGGCGTTTCGTGGCGCTGTAGCCTGTCGCGCGACAGCAAGAAATCGGGAGGAGACATCATGAGCGATATTCGTCGTCGTAGACTGCTCGCCGGCGCGGCGGGCCTCGCCGGGGCCGCCGGCCTGGCCGCCGTGCCCGTGACCGGGCGCGCCCAGGGCGTGAAGCCGCGGCTGACCGCGATCTCGCAGTGGTCGGGCGGCAGCGACGGGGCCGCGATCACGGCGCTCGGCAAGAAGTTCGAGGAGCGCGGCGGCATCTGGCAGCACGCGCCGGTGCCGGGCTTCACCACCGACATGATGAACAAGCTGCGCGCCCAGATCATCGCCGGCGACCCGCCGGCCTGCTCGCAGCTCAAGGGTCCCGAGATCGCGGCGTGGTCGAAGATCGCGCCGACGGTGAACCTCGACGCCACGGTCGCCGCGGCCGGCTACGAGAAGGTCGTGGCCCCGGACCTCGCGAAGCTGCACAAGCCGGGCGGCAAGTGGGCCGCCCTGCCGCTGCAGGTCTACCGCACGAACACGCTGTTCCTTTCGAAGCGCGCGATGGACAAGGCGAAGGCCGACAAGATCCCGACGACCTGGGCCCAGTTCAACGAGCTCGGCGAGAAGATGAAGGCGGCCGGCGTCACGCACCCGATCGCCAACGGCGGCACGCGCGCCGACGACGGCCAGAAGTTCGAGGCGGTTCTCGCCGGCCTCAACCCGGGCGCGTACCGCAAGGCGATCATGGACCTCGACGAGAAGTCGCTCGAGGGCCCGGAGATGCGCGCCACCTTCGCGCAGCTGCGCAAGATCGCGGACTGGATGGACCCGAACACCGCGGCGCAGCACTACTCCGTGTTCCTGCCCCGCTTCGTGTCGGGCGACATGGGCATGATGATCCAGGGCGGCTGGGCGCAGGGCGTGCTGCTCAATGCCGGCTACAAGCTCGACGACTTCATCATCGCGCCGGGCCCAACGGACAACGGCAAGCCGGTCTTCGTGCTCAACGCCGACGCCTTCATCTTCTGGCAGCGCAAGGAGGCGGACCTCCAGGCCGGGCAGAAGCTGATGGCCGAGCTGGTGATGATGCCCGAGATCCAGACCATGTACTCGCAGATCACCGGCTCGATCCCGGTGCGCACCGACGTCGACCTCTCGGCGGCCGGCTGGTCGGACGGCCAGCGCGAGGCCGCGCGCACGCTCAAGGAATCGGTCGCCGTCAACCAGGCCGTGCTCAGCCTCGCGCACAACATGGCGCAGGAGAACGGCATCACCGCGGCGATGATCGACGTGCTGACTGAGTTCGTGAAGAACAAGGCTGTGACGCCGGAACAGGCCGTGAAGCGTCTCGCCGAGGCGGTGGCGAGCGCGCGTTGATCGCGAGAGTTCAAGGCACGACGGCCGGCCTCCCGCCGCGCTCCGCCCTTCCGGCGGCGCTGCGGCGGGTGCCGGAGCTGCTGGTCATCTGGGGGCCGCTGCTGCTCGCGGCCGCCCATATCGTCGTGTTCGCGGCCTGGACCGTGTGGATCTCGTTCACGGCGTCGACGCTGATGCCGGTGAACGAGTTCGTGGGCCTGCGCAACTACAACAGCGTGCTCGCGACGCGGAACTGGAAGATCGCCTTCGACAACCTGATGGTCTTCGGCAGCGGCTTCGTGGCGTTCACGATGCTGACCGGCCTGCTGCTGGCGATCCTGCTCGACCAGCGGATACGCGGCGAGAACGTGCTGCGGTCGATCTTCCTGTACCCCATGGCGGTCTCCTTCGTCGTGACCGGCGTCGTGTGGTCGTGGCTGCTGAACCCCGGCATGGGCATTCAGAAGCTGTTCAACAACCTCGGCTGGGCCGCGTTCCGTTTCGACTGGATCGTCGACCGCGAGATGGCGATCTGGACGATCGTGCTCGCCGGCGTCTGGCAGGCCGCGGGCTTCGCGATGGCGCTGCTGCTGGCGGGCCTGCGCTCGGTCGAGCCCGACCTGATCAAGGCGGCGCAGATCGACGGCGCCGGGCCGGTAAGGATGTATCTGCGCGTGATCCTGCCGACGCTGTGGCCGATCATGGTCGCCGTGCTCGTCATCCTGCTGCAGATGGCGATCACGACCTTCGATCTCGTGCGTGCGCTGACGGGCGGGGGTCCCGGGATCGCCACGCAGCTGCCCGCGCTCGTCGTCTACGACTTCATGTTCCAGCGCGGCCAGATCGGTCGCGGCGCCGCGGCCGCGGTGCTGATGCTGCTGACGCTGCTGGGCGTGCTCGTGCCGCACGCGATCTACAAGTACGTGCAGCGGAGGCGTGCGGCCCGTGATTGAGAGGACCGTGCCCGACGCCCTGCCCTCCTGGGGCCGACTCCTGGCGCATGCGGTGGTCTGGGGCCTCGGGCTCGCCTTCCTCGTGCCGTTCGTCGTCGTGGTGCTGAATTCGCTGCGCACGGCGCAGGAGATCGCGCAGGGCTCGATGATCGGCTGGCCCGAGAGCTGGGCCTTCGCGAACTACGCCGAGGCCTGGTCGCAGTTCTGCGTCGCGCAGACCTGCACCGGCCTCCAGCCCTTCATGTGGAATTCCGCCGCGGTGACGATCCCGGCGACGATCGTGTCGACCCTGCTGGGCGCGATCGCCGGCTACGCGATCTCGCTGTGGCGATTCCGCGGCGACACCTGGATCTTCGGCGTCGTGACGCTGGGGATCTTCCTGCCGCAGCAGATGCGCCTGATCCCCTGGACCTTCGTCCTGCGCGATGTCGGGCTCATCAACACCCTGACCGGCCTGGTGGCGATCCACACCATCCAGGGCATGAGCTTCACGACGCTGTTCTGCCGCAACTACTACATCTCGATCCCGCAGGAGCTGATGAAGGCTGCGCGCATCGACGGCGCCGGCTTCTTCCGGATCTTCTTCCGGATCGTGCTGCCGCTGTCGCCTCCGATCCTCATCGTGACGGTGATCTGGCAGTTCACGCACATCTGGAACGAGTTCCTCTACGGCGTCACATTCACGACGGGCGCGCAGCAGCCGGTGACCGCGGCGCTCATCGGGCTCAACGCCGCCATCGCCGACGTGCCGCAGCACGGCGTGCAGAGCGCGGCGGTCGTGATCGCGGCGTTGCCGACGCTGTTCGTGTACCTCTTCGGCGGAAAGTATTTCCTGCGCGGCCTCACGGCCGGCGCGGTGAAGTAGGAGCCCCTCATGTCGGCGCTGAGCCTCCGCAACATCACCAAGACGTTCGGGTCGACGCCGGTGCTCAAGGGCATCGACATGGCGATCGACAGCGGCGAGTTCACGGTGCTCGTGGGCCCGTCCGGCTGCGGCAAGTCCACGCTGCTCAACATCATCGCCGGGCTGGAGAAGCCGTCGGGCGGGACCGTGGAGATCGGCGGCCGCGTCGTGAACGACGTCGCGCCCAAGGACCGCAACATCGCCATGGTGTTCCAGTCCTACGCGCTCTATCCGTCGATGACGGTCCGTCAGAACATCACCTTCGGCATGGAGTGCCGCAACGTGCCGAGGCCGGAGCGGGCCGCCGCGGTGACCCGGGTGGCGGCCCTGCTGCAGATCGAGAACCTGCTGGACCGCAAGCCGTCGCAGCTCTCGGGCGGCCAGCGCCAGCGCGTCGCGATGGGACGCGCCCTGGTGCGCGATCCGCTGCTGTTCCTGTTCGACGAGCCACTCTCCAACCTCGACGCCAAGCTGCGGGTCGAGATGCGCATGGAGATCAAGCAGCTGCACCAGCGCATCCGCTCGACGATCGTCTACGTCACGCACGACCAGATCGAGGCGATGACCATGGCGACGCGAATCGCGGTCATGAATCAGGGCGAGGTGCAGCAGTTCGCCGATCCGGAGACGGTCTACAACCGGCCGGCCAACCTCTTCGTCGCGCGCTTCATGGGCGCGCCGCCGATGAACACCCTGCCGGCCCGCCTCGAGGCGATCGACGGCCGTCTGCGCGCCGTCGTCGGCCGCGGCGATGCGGCGGTGTCCCTGCCGCTGCCCGCGGGCCTCTCTGGCCATGCCGGACGCGAGGTGGTCCTGGGACTGCGGCCGGAATGCATCGCCGAGCAGGAGCGCCGCTTCGGCGAGGAGTCCGACCGGCTGATCCTGGACCTGCCGGTGGAGATGACCGAGCCCACCGGCGCCGAGACGATCGTGCTGATGCGCATCGGCGGCGAGCGCGCGCTCGGCCGCGTCGCGCCCGACATGCGACCGCAGCCGGGCGGGCGCGGGCGCTTCGCGCTCGACATGCGGCGCGCGTGCCTCTTCGACCCGGGCTCGGGAGCGCTGATCGCGTGACAGCGTCCTATCCCGGCCTGTCGGGCCGCACCGCGATCGTGACCGGCGGGGCCTCCGGCATCGGGGCGGCGATCGTCCGCGGCTTCGTGCGCGCGGGCGCGCGCGTTGCCTTCCTCGACATCCAGGACGAGGCGGGACGGGCGATGGCGTCGGAGACCGGCGCGCTGTTCCTGCGCTGCGACCTGCTCGACCTCGCGGCGCTGAAGGAATCGCTCGCGACGGCGCAGGCGCGGCTCGGGTCCGCGGGCGTGCTGGTCAACAACGCGGCGAACGACCAGCGCCAGTCGTTCGAGGTCGTCACGCCGGAGTCTTTCGACTGGATGATGGGCGTGAATTTTCGTCACGTCTTCTTCGCCTGCCAGGCCGTGCTGCCGGCGATGCGCGCGGCGGGCGGCGGCGCGATCGTCAACATGTCGTCGGGCGTATGGATGGGCGGCGGCAACGACATGGAGGCCTACAGCGCGGCGAAGGCCGCGATCGTCGGCCTGACCAACTCGCTCGCGCGCGACTACGGCCGGCACCGGATCCGCGTGAACGCGGTGGCGCCGGGCATGATCACCACCGAGCGCCAGCGCCGGCTCTGGTACCCCGACGAGAGCGCGATCTCGGCGGGGCTCGCGCGGCAGTGCACGCCGGATCCGGTGACGGAGGCCGACGTCGCCGAGGTCGTGCTGTTCCTCGCCTCCGACGCCGCGCGCGGCATCACCAAGCAGCTCATCCCGGTGAACGGCGGCCTGCGCTGAGCCGCCGCCGACTACCGGCCGTTGATGCAGTCGAGCGCCAGTGCGTGGATCCGCAGATCGGCCGTCGCCACGACGCCGGCGGCCCGCGCCGCGGGGTCGATGACGAGCCGGAGCGGCCCGCCGTGCCAGTCCGAGATCGCGCCGCCGGCGCCCTCGACCACCGGCACATAGGCGCAGTAGTCGAAGGTGCTGAGATTGGCGCCCTCGAGGCAGATGTCGACGTAGCCGCCGGCGAGCGAGGCGTAGGACACGCAGCCGCCGCCATAGACGTTCCATTGCGTGCGCGCCGACAGCCGGTCGAAGCCCGCGCGCGGCGCCGGCCCGCGATAGAACTCGCTGCCCGCCGCGGACATGACGCAGGATTCGAGATCGCGCGGCGCGCGCGTGCGTACGGGCCGGCCGTTGAGCGTCGTCGGCCGACCTCGCGCCCCGACGCAGCGATGCTGCATGACCGGCAGCTCGACGACGCCGACGATCGGCACGCCCTCGTGGCACAGCGCGATCAGCGAGCCGAAAGTCGGCAACCCGGCGGCGAAGCACTTCGTGCCGTCGATCGGGTCGAGCACCCAGACGAGATCGCGCTCGCCGCCCTGCGTGCCGTATTCCTCGCCGAGGATGCCGTGGTCGGGGAAGCGCGCGACGATCAGCGCCCGCATCTCGCGCTCGATCGCCTGGTCGAGCTCGGTCACGGGGCTGCCGTCCGACTTCGTGGTGAAGGCCGCGCCGCCGGCGAAGGCGGCACGGGCGCGATCGCGCGCCAGCGCCGCGAGCTCCTCGGCGAATGCGACGAAGGCATCGACCTCGAAAGTCATGGCATCGCGCCCCGCGGTCGCAAACGGCCGCGGCTCACGGGATTTCCGCCGTGAAGGCGGCCTCGACCTTCATGCCGGACTGCAGCACGACGCCGTAGCAGCGGCGAACGACGGGGTGCGAGCCGAAATACTCCTTCCACACCGCGTTCACCTCGGCCACGTCCTTCAGCACGTCGTGGAGATAGAGCCGTGCGGTGCAGATCGCCTTGCGGTCGACGCCGGCTTCCTTGAGCAGCAGGTCGAGCTGGCGGAAGGCCTCGCGCATCTCGGCCGCGGCGCCGCCGGGGACGGGCCTGCGGTCGCCGTCCGGGATCCCGGTGACGACGGCCTCGAAGACCTTGCCGCCGTGCACGACGGCCGAGCTGATCGGGAAATTCGTGTCCGAGTCGATGAATCGCATCGCGAGCTCCGGGGTTGGCCTCTGGTGGTCCCGGACGTAGCGCGGATCGGGGCGGGCGCGGGAGGGCATTTCGCGCCTGCCCGTCGCGCCCGGCGGGGCAGAGGCGCGACGATCACGCGTGCCGCGCGGTCGCATTCGGGGGAGATTCGCACGGCATTCCCGATTCCCAGGAGCACGACCATGACCGACATCGCCCTGCCTTCGCCCGACGACCTGCGCCGCCGGCTGGAGGACCTGCGCAAGTCCCGCGGCTTCCTGCTTCCGCACCACGGCGTGATGGCGGCGGCGATGCCGGACCTCCATGAATCCTACTTCGTGATGTACCGGGCGCTCACGCTGGCGCGACGCCATCTCGAGGACTTCGAGAAGGAGTTCGTCTGGCTCGCCGTGCTGATCTCGGTCGAGGAGGCGATCGGCACACATCATGTCGACCTGTTCCTGAAGTCCGGGGGGACCCGGGCGCAGGCCGCCGGGGCGGCGCGTCTCGTGGGCTACGCGTCGTCGGCACGGGCGTTGGACTTCATGGCCGGGAGCTGGAGCCACCTGCTGCCGGGCCTCGATCCGCACGCGGCATATCGCGACGGGCTGGACGCGCTCTGCGCGGGCATCGATGTCGGTCGCGACACGATCGAGCTGGCGCTGGCCGCGGTCAACGCCGCGCTGCGCCGCGAGTCGGGCCTGCGCTTCCACCTCATCGACGCGTACAAGCGCGGCATCCCCGAGATCAAGATCGCCGAGGCGCTGAGCTACATCATCTGGCCCGTGGGGGTGAACCACTTCCTCGACGCCTGTGCGGTCTGGCACGACCTGCTGGCGACCGGCGCGGTCACGCCGTCGCCACGCTTCAAGGTCTGGGCGGACACGCCGCGCCAGGGCGGCTTCGACGACGCGAAGAAGGGATGAGCGGTTCGGGAGGCGGCTCGACCTAGCCGATCGTCGCCAGCGCCTCGTCGACCGACTGCACGCGGCAATAGCCGCCGAATGCCTTCAGGGCGCCGTCGTGGCGCTCGGGCGAGTGCGTCGCGCACGCGTCGTGGGCGCAGACCATGTAGTAGCCGCGGTCGGCGCCGTCGCGCACGGCCATGTCGACGCATTGGTCGGTGAGGAATCCGGCGACGATCACGTTGCGGATTCCGAGGTTGCGCAGGACGTAGTCGAGATTTGTGGAGTTGAAGACGCCCGACGACGTCTTGGGCAGGACGATGTCGTCGGGGCCCGGCGCCACCTCGGCGATGACCGCCGCCAGGGGCGATCCCTTCGGCACGAAGATGCCCGAGAGCTTGTGGTCCAGGCTGCGATCGCGGCCGTCGCGCGTCAGGCTCTCGATCACCGTGTAGACGATCTCGCAGCCGCGCGCGCGCGCCGTGTCGATCAGGCGACGCATCGCCGGCAGCGCGCGCGTGCGCATGGCCGCGGCGTAGGCGGGCTTCGCGGCGCGGATGTCGGGTGCGATCTCGGAGTTCTGCGCGTCGACGATGAGCACCGCGGTCTCGCGCGGATCGAGCCGCCGGTCGCGCGGGATCGGTTGGTGCGGGTCGGTCGGGTCGGGGTTCATCGCGAGTCGCCTCAATAGACCTGCGCGTAGGCCTCGCATTGGGCCTCGGTGTCGAGCTTGCCGAGCTGCACGAGCTCGGTGCGCTTCATCGACAGGTAGCAGTTCCAGAACGTCTCGGACGCCCAGCCGCGAACGACCCTGTCGCGGGCCAGCGCGTCGAGCGCGTCGCCGAGGCTCGCCGGCAGGGGCCGCGCGCCGAGGCGCTGCAGCTCGGCGGGCGGCAGCTCCGAGGGATCCCTGTCGACCGGCGTCGGTGCCGGCAGCCGGGCGGCGATGCCTTCCATGCCGGCGCGGATCAGCGAGCCGAGCACGAGATAGGGCGAGGCCGCCGCGTCGGCGGCGCGGAACTCGAGGTGATGGCTGCGCGCGCGATCATGCGCCGGCGTCGGCGCGGGACAGACGCGCAGCGTCGCTTCGCGGTTCTGCAGGCCGAGGCAGGCGTAGGCCGCGCTCCAGTGATGCGGCTTGAGACGCAGATAGGAGATCGTCGACGGCGCCGTCAGCGCGACCAGCGCGTCGAGGTGGCGCAGCACGCCCGCCGCGAAGCTGCCCGCGACCGGGCTCAGGTCTGCAGGCCCGCCGGCCTCGTAGCAGGCGGGCCGCCCGTCGACATCGAAGAGGCTGAAATGCACGTGCACGCCGTTGCCGACGCCGGCCGGGTTCGATTTCGGCGCGAAGGTCGCCCGCAGGCCTTCGCGCGCGGCGCGGTCGCGCACGATCTCGCGCAGCACGATCGCGCGGTCGGCCGCCACGAGGGGGTCGGCCGGCCTGATCGGCAGCTCGAACTGCGCCGGGCCGTACTCCGGCAGGATCATCTCGGGCTCGACGCCGGCGCGCACGAGCGCGTCGAGGATCCGGCCCATCAGCCCGTCGACGGCGCGGAAGGCGCGCAGCGAGAAGCACGGGCCGGGCTTTGCGGGGAGGCCCATCAGCGTGAACTCGTGCTCGAAGGCCGCCCGCATGGTCAGGCCGTGGCGCTCGCGCAGCTCGTTCACGGCGCCCTTCAGGTAGCCGCGCGGGCAGCAATCCCATGCGCTGCCGTCGAGGCGGACGATGTCGGAGAGGAAGAAGTGCAGCGGCATCGAACCGTCGGACGCCGCGACGCGGACTTCCGTCGCCGGGTCCGGCCGCAGCCGCAGGTCGCCCGTCGAGCCGAACGGATTGTCCGCGGCGATCACGTCGAAGGCGCTGAGGGCCTGGTTGGCGGGGACCCAGCCGCAGCCCTGGGCGAGGAACTCCTCGCGCGCCGACGCCGGAAATCCTCGGCCGCGGGTCTGGCCGGCGAAGTCGTTGGTCAGGATGAAACAGACGGGGGCGGCATGGGTCGCTTGCTCGGTCATCTCGGATCCTCTCGCTCCGGCCGCGCTTCGAACGTCGCCTGGAGCGCGTCGCCGAGCCGATCGGCCCAAGCCTGCTGTCCGGCGGCGTCGCCGACAAGGTCGTTCCGGATCTCGACGAAGGTCGACGGCCATCCCCAGGCGTCGCCGTGCATCGGCACCGAATAGTCGTCGGGCTCGATGCGATAGGGCTCGTCGAGCGCGCTGACCAGGCCGGGCTCGCGCCCCATGCGCGCATGGAGCGCCTCGCTGACCCAGCGCGTTCCGCCCGACAGGAAGCCGACATGCCAGGGGCGTGCCGTACCGAGATAGATCGGCGTGAAGCTGTGGATCGCGACGACGAGAGTGGCCACGCCGCGCCGCTTGCGCGCGGCGAGCAGGTCATGGACCGCGTCCTGATAGGGGCGCCAGATCGCGTCGATGCGCGCGGCCCGTTCGGCCGACCCGAGGCCGCGGTTTCCCGGGATCGCGATCCCGGCGCTGGTCTCGGCGATCAGCGCGGGCGAGTCGAGCGAGCGATTGCAGTCGACCGCGAGACGCGAGTAGGCCTGCCGGACGAGCGCCGCGCCGAACCGGTCGGCGAGGCGCTGCGCGACGCCGAGAGCGCCGATGTCCCAGGCGATGTGGCTGCCCAGATCCGCCTCGCGCAGACCGAGGTCGCCGAGCCGCCGTGGCAGGCGGTTGCTCGCGTGCTCGCACAGCAGCACCAGGGGGTGGTCGGATCGCGGATGCAGGACCGCCGGCGCCGGCGGCTCGTCGGGCTCGAGGAACACGCGCTCGCTACTCCGGTACGCCGGCCTTCACGAGCCCCTCGACGAAGGTGGCGCCATGCGCGAAGCGCTGCAGGCTGCGGCGGACGACGCCGACGCGCAGCGGGGCGGCGACGCGGTCGCGCGCGGCCCGATAGAGCCGGGCCTCTTCGGTCATGCCGAGATGGCCGCAGACGCTGATCAGCGTGTTGTAGTGGCCCGGGTACTCGGCGAAGGCGGCGACCGAGGCGTGGAGGAAGGGGAGGGCCTCGGCGAAGCGCCGCGCGCCCAGCAGGGCAAGCGCGTGCGTCGAGGTGTAGAACCCGGCGAAGCTGTCGAGCGGGCTCATGCGCAGCGCGCGGCCGGTCTCGGCGATCGCCTCGTCGAAGAACCCGCGCCGCAGCAGGGCCCATCCGTACGCCATGCGGCCCAGCGCGAAGCTGGGATTGAGGTCGAGGGCCTTGCGCAGCTCCTCGATGGCCCGATCGTGCTGCGCCGCCGAGCTCAACGTCATGCCGGAGACCATCCGCCCCCAGGGATCGTTCGGATCGAGCGCCAGCGCGTGGGTGGCATGCGTCGCCGCCTGGCTGTGGCGCGCCGCGGTGTCGTCGAACCACTGGCACTGGGCACTCAGCCAGTAGCCCCAGCCGAGCAGCGCGTAGGCGCGGGCATAGTCGGGCTCGATCGCCGTCGCGCGATGAAGCAGCGCCAGTGCCTCGGCGTTCTGCGCCGGCGTGATCTTCGTCAGCAGCGCGAGCGCGCGCACCGTGAGCCCCCAGGCGTCGATGCTGTCCGGCGGCTTGTTCGCGGCCCGGAAGCCCTCCTCCGCATAGAGATGCGGCTCGACGGCCGCGACCGTGTGCTCGGTGATGTCGTCCTGCACCGCGAAGATGTCGCTGACCTCCCGGTCGTAGCGCTCGGCCCAGATGTGCTTGCCCGACTCGGCATCGATCAGCTGGCACACGATCCGGATCTTCTGTCCGGCGGTTCGCACGCTGCCCTCGAGCACGTAGCGGACGCCGAGCTCCTGCGCGACCTGGCGGACGTCGACCGACTTGCCCTTGTAGGCGAAGCTGGAATTGCGCGCGATGACCAGGAGCCAGCGCAGCCGCGCGAGCTCGGTGATCAGGTCGTCGGAGATGCCGTCGGCGAGATAGTCCTGCGCCGGGTCGCCGCTCAGGTTCACGAACGGCAGGACGGCGATCGACGGCTGGTCGAGCGCCTTGGGCGCCGGCGCCTTGCCGGCGTCGGCCGTCGCCGGCGGATCGAGGATGTCGCGCAGCGCGAGGCCGGTGTGGTTCTCGACGATCGCCAGGGTACGGTCCGAGAACAGGCCGGTCAGGAGCTTGTCGACCGTCGACTTGCCGAGTTTCGTTCGAAAAGCGAACTGCTCGCGCGAGATGCGCTCGCGCGCGAGGTGGTCCCTGATCGCGGCTGCCACCCGCTTCTTCTCGTCCATTGCCGACCGGTCTCCTGAAGCCCGCACGACCGCCGGGAAGCGCCCAGGAAAATACCGGCAAAATCCGGCGGATGTGGCGGAAAGCCCGCCCCGCTAAACCAGACTGGCGCCAACCAGCGAAAGCAGAGGTTCATAGCATGAATGCCTTCGCCATTGTTCCTGTCCGGGCACCGGTGCGCTGCGTCGCCGTCGCCGTGGTCGGGCCTGGCGGACGGATGAACGGCGGACCGTCCCGCGTGAACCCGAGTCCGCCCGAGGCACGGGTGCCGCCGGCGCCGCCGGTCGTGCGACCGGTCGTCGCGGGTGAAGTCGCGCCGGGCCCGGCTTCGGTCGCGAGCGACGACTGGAAGCTCGCGGGCGACGCGGTTCCGGGCGTGCTGTGAATGGGCGTGCTGTGAAGATGGCCAAGCGATACGCGAGGCGGCGGTGAGCGACGGCGCCGAGTTCGCCGAGCTGCCGCTTCGGCCGGCGCCGGGCGGGATCGGCGGCTTGCTGGAGTTGCCCGAGCCCCGCCGTCCACGCGCGCGGGTTGCGAGGCCGGACCTGCAACACGTCGTCCCGCCGCCAGCGCCGGCGGCGGACGACACGGCCCGGACCGGGCGGCGCGAAGACGACCCGACGCGGCTGGAGCGGATGCTCGACGACATGGTCGGCACCGCGCTGGCCAGCTTCTCCGCCTTCGCGGCGCAGTTCGACTTCTCCCGCCATCGCCGGTTCGCCGATATCGGCGGCGCCACCGCCCAGCTGTCCTGCCTCGTCGCCGAACGCCACCCGCATCTCTCCTGCCGGAGCTACGACCATCCCCGCGTGCGGCCGATCGCCGAGCGGCGGATCCTCGCGCGTCGGCTGGGTGGACGCGTGCGGGCCGAGTCCATCGACATCCATGCGGACGAGTTCGCGCCGGCCGACGTCGTGGCGATGGGTCTCCTCCTCATGGACTGGAACCCGCAGCGCAAGCGGATGTTGCTCGCGAAGGCCCACCGCGCGCTGGCGCCCGGTGGCGCAATGGTCGCCATCGAGTGCGCGGATGCCGGCCGCGGCCGGCGGCCGGCGTCGGGCGCCCAGGTCTCGAGCGGCCGGGTCATCGTCTATGGCGACGCCTTCGACCTGTCCGGGCCGGACTTCGCACGGTGGTGCGGCGAAGCCGGCTTCGCCCGGCGCGAGGTGCTTGCGCTCACGCCCGGGACGAACGCGATCATCGCCTATAAGTAGGGCCAAACGCGGCGGCGCGGATCGCAGCCGCCCGGTCGATCGACCCCTCTGCGAATCGGGAAATGCGTTTCGCGGTAACCCGCTGCGCGCCCGATGCGATCGAGAACGTGGGATCGACGCGGGAATGTGCTAGCCAGCGGTCATGACCGCGATCGTGCAGACGAAAGGGCTGGAGAAGCGCTACGGCGAGGTGCACGCCGTGCGCGGAGTCAGCTTCGAGATCGCCGCCGGCAGCTGCATCGGGCTGCTTGGGCCGAACGGGGCGGGCAAGACGACGACGATGCGCATGCTCCTGGGGCTGACGCGACCGAGCGCGGGCGACGTCCGCGTCTTCGGCGCGCCGATCGCCGCGCTGGGGCGCGGGTTCCGCACCCGGATCGGGCTGGTGCCGCAGGACGACAACCTCGACCCGGATCTCTCGGTGCGGCAGAACCTCGAGGTCTATGGCCGCTATTTCGGCATCCCGGCGGGGACGCTCGCGACCCGCGTGCCGCAGCTGCTGGCCTTCATGCAGCTGGAGGAGCGCGGGGCCGCGAAGGTGATGCAGCTGTCCGGCGGCATGAAGCGCCGCCTGATCATCGCGCGCTCGCTCATCGCCGATCCCGAGCTGATCGTGCTCGACGAGCCGACGACCGGCCTCGATCCGCAGGCGCGCGTCCTGATCTGGCGCCGCCTGCTCGATCTCAAGCGCCAGGGCAAGACGCTGCTGCTCACCACGCACTACATGGACGAGGCGCAGCGGCTGTGCGACCGCATCATCGTCATCGACGGCGGCCGGGTGCTCGACGAGGGCACGCCCCGCGAGCTGATCGCGCGTCACGTCGCGGGGCACGTCTTCGAGATCGCCAAGCCGGTGCCCGCCGACCTCCTGCCCGAGGGCCTCGAGCGCGAGGACATCGGCGATTCGCTGCTCGTGTACACCGCGGATCCGCACGCCCTGCGCGATCGGCTGCCCGCCGAGATCGAGTACGTCCACCGCGTCGCGAATCTCGAGGACGTGTTCCTGCGCCTGACGGGCCGGCGCCTGCGCGAGGCGTGAGCGATGCCGGTCCCGTCCTTGCCGCTGAACCGCTACGTCGCCGCCGTCTGGCGCCGCAACCTGCTCGTCTGGCGCCGGATCATGTGGTCGTCGCTGACGACCAACGTCGCCGACCCGCTGCTGTTCCTGTTCGCCTTCGGCTACGGGCTCGGCGCGGTCATCGACCAGATCGCCGGGCTGAGCTACCTCGCCTTCGTCGTGCCGGGGATGATGGCCTACGCGACGATGTTCGCGTCGAGCTTCGAGACGACGATCAGCACCTATGCGCGCATCAGCATGCAGGGGACCTGGAACGCCATCCTCGCCACGCCGGTCACGCTCGGCGAGCTCATCCTCGGCGAGGCGCTGTGGGCGACGACCAAGGGAACCTTCGCCATGCTCTGCGTGCTCGGCGTCGGCACGGTCTGGGGCGGGATCGCCGTGCCCGGCGGCGCGCTGCTGGCGGTCCCGGTGCTCGTGCTCGGCGCCTTCTGCTTCGCCTGCTGCGGGCTCGCGGCGACCGCGCATGCGAAGAACTGGGACTTCTTCGCGTATTTCTTCACCTTCTGGGTGACGCCGATGTTCGTGTTCTGCGGCGTCTTCTTCGAGGTCACGCGCTTTCCCTGGTTCGTGCAGGCGGCCGCGTGGCTGCTGCCGATGACCCATCTCATCGCCGTGGTGCGGCCGCTGGTTACGGCGACGGCGATCGATCCGCTCGCGGCGATCGGCCACGTCTCCTATCTCGGCGCGCTCGCCGGCTGCGCATTCTGGCTCGCTCGCCATCGCTTCGCGCGGCGCATCTTCGACTGAACGGCGCGGGTCCCGCGCCGGCGCGGCTCTTCCTCCATCCGGCGCATTGCACCGGAGTTGCGGCCCGGCACATCGCGGCGGCGGCTTGCATGCTTGGCGATGCGGGAGGCGGGATGAAGTCCGAGACCGAGCTTTTCGAGGAGTTCCGACAGCACGCCTTCGTCACGTCGGCGGTCGGGATTCCCTACCTCCCGGCGAAGCAGGCGCTCGCGCTCCTCGACGCATGCGAGGCGAACGACCTCGCGGTGATCGGCCTCGACGGGTTCGTCGCGAACCTCCGCGCGCCTCGCCTCGAGCCGCGCAACGACGTGATCCTCGACTCGTCCCGCATCGAGGCCCCCGGATGGGTAGAGTTCCGCGATCGTGCCAATGCGGCGGCGCGCGAGATGCTCCGGCGCCATGCGACGGTGCCCGATCTCGTGTTCGAGTTCGTGCTGCGGTCGCGGAGCGAGAGTCAGCAGAAGCCCGAGGGCGGCATCGAGGTCGATGTCGGTGCGGCCGACGGCAGGAAGGCCCGGATCAGCAACAAGACGCTCGAGCCGCTGCCGCGTCGCGGCTGGACCCTCGAGGAGCTCGTCGAGACATCGCGCGAGCCGCGCCGCGCCCAGCCGACGCTGGACCGGTCGACGCGACCGCGATGACGTCGCGATCTAGGCCGGCAGCGCGCTCCAACCGGCTCGGGCGCGCACCGCGTCGATCACCTCCTGGTGCCGCCACCCGTCCGCGAGCGTGAAGTAGGGCGCATGCGGCCGGCCTTCGATGTCCGCGACGAAGTCGCGGGCCAGCGCGTTCCAGGCGCGTGCCGGCACCGCCCAGCTTTCGGGCCAGTGCGGCTGCGGGGTCACGGCCGGCAGCGAATCGAGGACCGACGCGCGCATCGGCACCGCGGCGAAGTCGGCCTCGCCCTCGCGCCAAAGATGCACCGCGCCTTGGCAATAGGCCTGCTCGACGTGGATCGTACCGGTGCGGCCGTAGAAGGCGACGTAGTCCTGGACCATGCCCTTGCGCAGGCAGGAGTGCCGGAAGGTGGCGCTGACCGCGGTCGCCGGATCCGAGCCGGCGGCGCCGATGCGCGCGAGCACCGTATAGGACCAGTCGCTGTCGACTTCGCCCCACTCGGCGGCCGCGGCCTGCTCGGCCGGGACGAGGCCGCGGGTCCATTCGCGGAAGTCGTGCGGGAAGGGAACGATCGGCGCCCGCTTGAGATCGTTGCGGGTCTCGCCGGCCACCGCCAGCGTGACGCCGCGGCAGACGCTCTCGGCGATGGCGAGCTTGTGCGTGAAGTTGTTGTTGAGCCGCCCGCCGCCGTCGACGAGCCGATGCGGCCAGCCGTAGGGAAGGCGCTCGTGCCAGTGGTAGTGCGAGACGAACTCGGCCTCGAGCAGCTCGCCGATCGCGCCTTCCGCGATCAGTGCCCGTGCCAGCAGCGCCGAGGGCTGGTAGTTCGACGTCGCCGCATAGGCGCTCCTGACGCCGGCCGCCTGGACCGCGCGCCACAGGCGCCGCGCCTCGGCCGCGGTCGGCGCGAAGGGCTTGTCGACGTAGAGATGCGCGCCCTGCGCCAGCGCCGCGTCGATGATCTCGGCGTGGCTGTCGCCGGGCGTGGCGACGGCGACGATGTCCGGCCGCAGGTCCTGGAGCGTGCGCCGCCAATCGGTGCTCGCGACCGCGATCCCCAGGCGGGCGGCGACCTGCCGGACGACCGCAGGCGTCCGGCTGGCGATCGCCACAACCTCCGCGCCCGCCTGCCGCAGCGCGATGCTGTGGCCTTCACCCGCCGATCCAGCGCCGACCACCATTGCCCGCAACGCCATGGACGTCCCCCCGTCTTGTCGTCGCCGGGATCGTAGCAGCGCCGGGCGATCTGGTATCCATGTCGCGGTCGCGACGCCGCGGCGTGGCGGGCGTCGCGGCGCGGCCCCGCGGCCGGGCGCGCCGCGACGATCGACAGCGACGGATCCGAGCGAGCGATGCCAGAGCCGAGCCTGCTCTATCTGAGTGAAGCCGACGTGGCGCGCGTCGCGCTTCCGCCGGACAGCGCGCGCGAGGCCGTCGCGGCCACCTTCGCCGCGCATCATGCGACGCGCGCCGGCGTCAAGCCGAAGCTCTCCCTCGAGATCGCGCCGGGCCATTCCTTCCAGTCGATGTGCGCCGCCTCGGCCGAGGCGGGAGTCGCGATCAACAAATGGCTGGGCATCGCGCCGCTGGTCGCCGGCTCCACGGGCGCCTCGATCCACGCGATGGTCGCGCTGAACGACTACCGGTCGGGGCGCCTGCTGGCGGTGATGGACGGCAATCTGCTGACGGCGATCCGCACCGCGGCGATGTCGGCGCTTGCCGCGCGCCATCTGGCCTCGCCGTCGCCGGAGACGATCGCCTTCATCGGGTGCGGGCTGCAGGCGCACAGCCATCTCGCTGCGCTCCACGCTTTGTATCCGGGTCTTCGTCGGGTGCGCGCGATCAGCCGGACGCCGCGCTCGGCGGACGCCCTCGTTTCGGCGGCGGCCGCCCGCGGCCTGCAGGCTGCGGCGTCGAGCGATCCGGCGGCGGTGATCGCGGAAAGCGACCTTGTGGTCACGACCGTGCCGATGCATGCCGGCTTCCGGCCATTCCTCGATCCGGCCTGGCTGCGACCCGGCAGCTTCGCTGCCGCGGTCGATGTCGGTCGCAGCTGGATGGCTCCCGGATTGGCGGCGCTCGACATCCGCGCCACCGATGATCGCAGCCAGGCAGGCGAATTGGCGAAGGCCCTGGGTCTCGGCGACCCGGCGCCGTTTCACGCCGATCTCGCCGAGCTTGCGTCCGGCGCCGTTCGTGGCAGGACCGATCCGCGCCAGCGCGCGATGTTCGTCTTCCGCGGCTTCGCGCTCGGCGATCTCGCCGTCGCTGCACGCATCTACGAGTCGGCGCGCAGCGCGGGGATCGGCACCGTGCTTGCGAGATGACGTCGTCGCGGGCAGGCGGCGGATCCGCAGCGCCCGGAGCACGCATCGATTCGTGTGTGCGCGAGTCCGGTCCCGCCCCGGCTCACGCGATCACGATACCCTTCGCGGGGGCCGCGGAGAGTCCGCCGCTCGCACCCCGGCGGGGCCGAGCGGCGGAACTCGTCAATCGTGCCGGCGCGGTCGAGCGAATCGCCGGCCGTGCCGTTCGTCGATCAGGCTTGAGCGCGACGGTCGCGCGTCAGAACCGGTAACCGACGCCCGCGCCGACGATCCACGGATCGATGTGCAGGTCGTTGACCTTCAGCGATGTCGTGGTCACGTCGGGACGCAGCCACAGCTTCTTGACGTCCAGATTGACGTGCCAGCCGCCGGTGATCGCGATGTCGAGACCCGCCTGCAGCGCGAGGCCGAAGGTGTTCTTGACCTTCAGGTCCTGCACGGCCGCGGCCGGTCCGCTGCGCTCGTTGAAGAACCACGTGTAGTTCAGGCCCGCGCCGACATAGGGGCTGAAACGCGATTCCGGGAGCGGGTGGAACTGCAGTGTCAGGGTCGGGGGCAGGTGACGCACGTCCCCGACATTGATGCCGTTGGCCGTCCAGACCCGATGGCTCGCCGAGGCGGCGATCAGTTCGACGGCGATGTTCTTCGTGATGAAGTAGGAGAAATCGAGTTCGGGCTGGAACTCGTTGGTGATCTTGCCGATGCGAAGCCCGGTATCGGCCCCGGTCGATCGGCTCAGCACGGTGCCGCTCTCATCGGGCAGGATTCCGATGCCGCGCGCGCGGATGACGATGCCGCCCGCCTGTTTCGTCTTGAAGTCCTCCGCGACCGCAACGCCCGTCGTGCACGCGACGATGACCAGTGCCGAAGCTGCCCAAGCCAATGTTCTGGAACGCATAACTCCCTCCGATGTGGGACGGCCAAGGCCGGGAGCGCCCCCGGTCCGGACCGCTGATTCGCCGTCGTCCACATGCGACGACGGCGTCGGCGGGATTACTGGCAATTTGATTGTGGGTAATGAAGGGAGCAGTTTGTCGCAGCGCAAAAGATGGGCAGCCGGCAGGTCGCGAGATGCTCTCCGAGCGCCCCGCCGCCACGGGTTCGGTCGCCCGCTCGGGGCAGCGTTCAGCCTGGCGATCGTGGCGCGGCGCCGGCGGCGACATAGACCCAGGCACGGGCCCCGGACGTCAGCGGCAGCGCGACGCGTGCATATCCGTCGAGCCGCTCATAGGCGTCGATCACTTCGAGCTCTCCCTCGGTGATGTCGAGGGCCATCCCCGGCACGAGGCTGTCGCCCCGGCCATTGAACGTCACATTCGCATTGTGCGTTCGATTGAGGGCGGCGGCGCGCTGCGGGTCCTCGATCCTCGTCGAGGACAACTCATGTGCGGGCAGCGAGTCGGGACGGCCATCGAGTCGGCGACCGACGACGGCGACCTGCACGGCACTGCGCTGAAGGGACCCGTAGGCGAAGATCAATGGCATGTCATTTCCGCGCGTCGCACTGTGGGCGTCCGATGTCGACCGCCCGCAGCGGGCGTCCGGCTTCCTCAGAGGACGACCGAGAGGCGCTTCGTCGGCGCCGTCCCGGCGCCGCGATACGCGGTGACCTCCATCTCGACCTTGTATTCCGGACCGGCGAGCGGTGTGCAGGTGAACGTGCCGACCGGATCGATGCCTTGGAACTTCTTCGCGAACACCGCGACCACCGCGGGCATGTCGGCGGGGTCGGGCACCGAGACACGCGCGCGAACGACGTCGGCGAGACCGGATCCCAGCGCCGCCAGCGCGCCTTCGATGTTGCGGAACATCTGCTCCGCCTGGCCGGCCGCATCCGCGGGCATGGTGCGGGTCTTGAAGTCGCGGCCGGCCGTGTTGGCGAGGACGATCCAGTCATCGATCGCGATCGCGCGGCTGTAATTGTTGCGAGCTTCGATCGTGCTGTTCGACTTGAGCTTCGTCACGGCGACCATGAGCGCGTTTCCTCGCGTTGCGGATCTCAGCAAACTAGCACCACGTTCGCGCGTGAGCGATGCGGCTGCGCTGCGAAGTGTCGGTTTTCGAAAGCGTGCATTACCAAGTCGATCGCACTCGGAACCAAGATCCGCGCGGCTCGATGCACGGGCGCGTCTCGGCGACGACGGCGCCGTCTCCGTCACGAAACTGCTCGCGCATCACGCCATGCGTGGCGGGATTGCGGCGAAGCGCGCGTCGGTCGTCGTGCGGCAATTCGAGCGGGCCATGACAAAGCACCCTGCTCGAAATTCCGTCACGGCGGCGGCGGGGAGTCATCATGGGCGATCACCTCGACGGCCAAGCTCCCCGAGACGAATGGACGAGCGACAGCCAAACATCCACGCCTAGTCGCCGGATGCCATGCGGAGGTTGCGGTTCCAACGACCATACGATTGTCCGGCTATTCGATGGGCCGCGCCTTGGCTTTGCGATGGATCAACCGGCCCGCGAGGCGCGGGCCGGTCGACGCCTCCCTCGACGATCTGGAATCATTCGGTCTCCTCCGGTAGAGACCGGCACCATGGACAAGCTCATCGAAGGCTACCGGCGCTTCCGCTCGACGCAATGGCCCGAGCGGCGGATCACGTTCCAGGAGCTGGCGCGCGAGGGCCAGTCGCCGCGCGCGATGGTGATTGCCTGCTGCGACAGCCGGGTCGATCCGTCGATGATCTTCGGCGCGGCGCCCGGCGAGCTCTTCGTCGTGCGCAATGTCGCCAACCTGGTCCCGCCCTATGCGCCGGACGGCCGTTTTCACGCGACGAGTGCGGCGCTCGAATTCGGCGTCTGCGTCCTTCAGGTCCAGGACCTGATCGTGATGGGGCATGCGATGTGCGGCGGGATCCGGGCGCTGCTCGAGGGCCCGCCGGTTGCGGCCGACGATTTCCTCGGCTCGTGGATGAGCGTCGCCGAATCCGCGAAGCGCCGCGTGCTCGAGTCGGCCGCCGAGGATCGGCAGACGGCCTGCGAGCAGGAGGCCGTCAAGCTCTCGCTCGACAACCTGCGCAGCTTCCCGTGGATCCGTCAGCGGATCGCGGCGCGCCGCCTGACGACGCACGGTGCGACCTTCGATATCCGCTCGGGCGTCCTCTCGCTGCTGCGCCCCGACGGCCGCTTCGCGGCGGTGTCGTAAGCGCGGCGAAGCCTGCGGTTGCGCGGGACTCAGGCCGCCTGCGGCGACGCCGGGGCCGGAAGGGCGCGGTCGAGCGGAAGACGTACCGTGACCGTCGTGCCCTCGGCGAGCTTGCTGGCGAGAGCGATCGTGCCGCCATGGAGCTCCACCAGCGCCCGCGCGAGATTGAGACCGAGTCCGGTCCCGGGGATCCCGCGCGCGGTGCTGGCACGGAAGTAGCGGTCGAAGAGCCGCGGCAGCTCGTCCTCGGGAATGCCGATGCCGTAGTCGCGCACCACGATCGTCGCCGCCTGCGCCTCGCTGGCGACGGTCACGTCGACCCGCCGCCCGTCACCGGAATACTTCACGGCATTCGTGACCAGGTTCGTGAAGACCTGGTCGAGCAGGCGCGCATCTCCGCGCAGGCGAAGCGGCGAGGCCGGAAGCGTGACATCGATGCTCACGGCGCCTGCGATCGGCTGCGCGCGCTCGCAGACCTGGCGCACCAGAGCCGCCACGTCGAGCTCGGCCGATTCGGCCGCGATCGCGCCGTCCTCCAGCCGGGCGGCATCGAGCAGCGTGTCCATCAGTCCGCCCATGCGCGCGACTCCGAGCCGGATCTTCTCGGCCCGCTCGCGCAGTTCCGCCGGCGAGAGGCGGTCGGCGTAGCGCGCAAGCCGCTGCGCGGCGCCGTCGATGATCGTCAGCGGCGTACGGAACTCGTGCGCCGCCACCGAGACGAACCGCCGCTGCTGCTGCGTCACGATCCGCTCCTTCTCGAGCGCCTGGGCCAGCACCCGCTCCTGCGCCTGCAGCTCGGCGAGCGACTGCTCGAGCTTCGCCGTCTGGACGGCGAGCGCCGCCTTCGCGGCGATCAGCGCCTGCTCGCGGACATGGGCGGTCTCGAGCAGCCTGCGCTGCGCCGTCTCGCTCTCCGTCAGCCGCCGGATGCGGTCGCGGATCTCGTCGGTCATCATGCGGAAGCTGTCCACGAGCGCACCGATGTCGCGCTGCGCACTTGGCGCGAGATCGATGTCGTAGTCGCCCCGGCGGACCTGCTCGCTGGCGCGGGCAAGCTGGAGCAGCGGACGGGTGAGGCGCGACTGCAGCACCTCGACGAGCAGGATGGTCAGGGCGACGCAGGGCAGGGCGATCAGCGCGCTGCGCTGGACGACCGCCCGGACCGCCGCGTCGACGTGCTCGTACCGGAAGCCGAACCGGGCCTCGCCGAGATGCTGGTCGGCCAGGCGGATCTCGGTCCGGAAGGCGATCCGGCGCTTGCCGTCGGGGCCGACGATCGGCGTGTCCCCGTCCGCGTCGACCATCGCCGCCGACCAGCCGCGCTCGGCGATCACGGTGCCGCGCGCATCGGCGACGACGAGATGCGCGAGGCCCTGCTCGCGCGCGGCCTCCGCGACGATCGCCTGCACCGTCGCGTAGTCGCGTTCGAGCAGGGGTGCCGCCAGCGCCGCGACGATGAACGGCTGCTGTTCGATGGCGCTGTCGACGAGTTGGGCGTGAAGCGCCTGCCGGATCTGCGCGGCGTGGACGGCGGTCAGCGCCAGGGTCACGACGATGAGCGCGAGCGCGCTCGCCGCGAGAAGCTTCAGTCGGAATGGCAGGCGCGCGAGCACGGCGCGGGGCGACGCCGCCTCAGGCGAGAAGGCGGCGCGTCTCGTCGACCACGTCGTCCAGGAGCCGGAGGTCGTCGGGGCGGATGGCGCGGATCGTGCGCGTGCCGGTGAGCCGGGTGAATTGCCGGCCGTCCTCGGTCGCCATGAACCCCATCAAGGCGTGCCGGATCCGCGCGGCGAGATCGGGATCTCCCCCCGGCTTCTGCATCACCATGAAGCCCGGAACCTGAGCGAACTCCGTCAGGATCGCGAGCTGGTCGCGCAGGCCTTCCGGCACCGCCTTGAACTCGCCGGCACTCATCATCGCCAGCGGCGCCTCCCCGCTGCGCAGCAGCTGGCCCAGACTGTCCTCGTTGGCGGCATGCACGGTCCGGAAGTCCGTGCCGGCGGACAGCCGCCGCTCGCGCAGCCATGCGAGTCCTTTGAGCGCGACGAGCGAAGCCGGATTGGAGAGCGCGAGCAGCCTGCCGCGCAGTTCCTCCACGTCCACGACCGGCCTGTCCTTGAGCATCACCAGCAGCCCCGGGATCGACGGCTCGAAGATCGCGGAACCGACGAGCGTGCCGTCGATCAGCGAGACCCGTCCGAGATTCGCCGCCGTGATCGCGACCTCGAAGTTCCCGGCGACGGCGCGCGCATGATAGTCGCGGAAATTGGCGGCGGTCGCGATCTCGACCGGCCGCTCGACGGCCTTCTCGAGATGGCTGCGCAGCGGCTGGTAGTTCACCAGAAGGACTCGGGGGCTCACGTGCGGAAGGACGCCGAGCTGCAGCGGCGCCTGGGCACCGGCTGCGGCCGGGACCGCGACGAGCGGGGCCCAGGCGGCGGATGCAAGGAGTCGGCGACGATTCATGGCGGCACCTCGTGCGCCCCGGGATCGGTGCGCGTGCGAACCGCCACTAGTTCGCATCCGTGCGATTAAGGGGCGGTTGAGATCCGCATCCGGCGTGTCCCACGCCCTCGGTCGTCAGGCGCGCCGCGGTTGCGCCTTGGGCGGGGCGGCCCGCGCGGCGCCGGCGCCGCGCCGAGCAACGAGCCCGATCAGCCCCGCCGCAAGCAGCGACAACGAGGCCGGGGCCGGCACCGGCTCGGGGAGCGACATGAGCAGGACAAGATCGCGGGTGAAGGGGCCGAACTCTGATGTCAGGGTCATGTCGAGCTGCGGGCCCACGAGGCTGTAGGCACCTGGATCCACCGGCGTGCCGTCGAGCAGGATCGACTTGAGTACCGCCTCCGGCGGCAGACGGATGTCGAAGACCGCCGTCGTGATCTTCTCGTAGGTCGGGAAGTACTTGCCGGTTCCGAGCGAATAGAAGAACACCCAGTCCTCGCCGCGCGCGAACACGTCGTGTTCGTAGTCGACGGTGAAGACCGCCCCGCCCGTCGGAAACGGGCCGGCCCATTCGAACATCGGCAGGGCGGGGAATTCCGGCAGGACGGTGGGGTAGGTCGACGGGCTCGTCGACCACGCCAGCGGCGTCCCGTCCCGGCGGACCTGCACCGCCGTCGCATTCGCCGGCGGCAGCGGAAAGAGCATCGACGCGACCGTCTCGGGGATGAAGTTGAAGGTGAAATTGCCGGTGAACTCGACATGGCGATCCGTGCCGATCGAGATCGTCATCTCCTCCAGCGGCATGCTGGCGGGCACCGGCAGCGGAATGGGATTCGCCGTCGCCGAATGGCTCAGAAGCAGGAACGCTCCGGTGGCGATCCCGGTCGTCGCGTGTCGGTTCATGATGTCCCTCCCTGCGGCGCAGTGGCGCGATCCGGGATCCCGCGACGGCGACGCCGCCATGCGACCCGATCGATCGGCCCTCTTCTAGATGCAGGTGCTCGAGCGCGTGTTGACCGGCGTCAAGCGCGCGACGCTTGCCGCCGACCGGGAGCCGCGCGCGACCTCGGACGCGACGGGCATGGGCGCGGCCCGGTGGTGCGGGGTGTCGCCTGTGTCAATTCGTCCCGTATTCGGCGACGCGGTCCGGCGTCACCATTTTGAAAATCGTGCGTGCCGCCGCTCCGGCGTGGCGGTTCGCCGGGTCCTTGCACGACGAGGTGACTCGACTTTCCTTGGCCCGAGCTGGAGGCGACGCATGCCGACCCATCGCCAACGTCTGCTTGCCGCCTATCGCGGCGAGACCGTCGACACGCTGCCCTATGCACCGCGCCTCGACCTCTGGTACCTCGCGAACCGCGTGCGCGGCACGCTGCCGCCGCCGCACGCGAACCGTTCGCAGAACGAGCTCGCCCGTGCCGAGGGCTGGGCGATCTACTTCCGCGAGGCGGACGATCTTCTCGATCCCGCGTTCCATGCCGCCTACGCGCATCGCGGCATCGGCCTGCATTGCCCGAAGGATTCCATCGTCGACTTCGTGATGCCGCGGGACGTCGAGGTGACGGTCGCGCGGGACGACGGCCTGATCCGCGTCGAGTATCGCACGCCGGTCGGCATGGTATGGTCGACGACGCGCTACGACCACGAGACCCAGTCCCTGGGCATCAGCACGCCGGTGCATGTCGACCATGTGATCAAGTCGCCGGCCGACTATCCCGCCGTGCGCCATCTCTTCGCGAACATGGACGTGGCCCTCAACCCGGTGAGGTTCGAGCGCTGGGCCGCGGATATCGGCGAGGACGGCCTCGCGGTCGCGATGGGATTCGCGGGCGCATCGCCGATGCAGCAGATCCAGCGCGATCTCATCGACCCGACGCAGTTCTTCTTCCACTACTCCGACCACTACGCGCTGCTGCGGGACCTCGTCGAGGCGATGGAGCCGCTCTTCGCCAAGACCCTGCGGCTCCACGCGCAAGGTCCGTCGGAGATCGTGCTGTGGGGCGCGAACTTCGACGACATGCTCACCTATCCGCCGTATTTCGAGCGCGAGATCAAGCCGTGGATCGACCGCGTCGGTGCCGAGCTGGGGGCGGCAGGAAAGCGGCTGATGTGTCACTGCGACGGCGAAAACCTCGGGCTCATGGACCTGATCCACGAGTCCGGCATGCACATCGCCGAGTCGATCTGTCCGGCGCCGATGACCCGCGTGCCGCTGGCCGAGTACTATCGCCGCTGGAGCGACAAGCTCGTGCTCGAAGGCGGCATTCCCTCGACGCTGCTGCTGCGCGACACCAGCGACGCCGAGTTCGAATCCTATCTCGACGAGATGTTCCGCGCGATCGCGCCGGGCACGCGCATGGTCGTCGGCATCGCCGACCAGGTTCCGCCCGATGCGATCTTCTCGCGGCTGCAGCGGATCGGCGATCGCGTCGCGCGCGAGGGGCGCCTGCCGCTCGTTGCGGGCGGCCTGCGCCCGACCGCCGGCCTGCCCTCGGCCGCGGCTGCGCCGGCGACCAAGGTCGCGGTCGGCGTCGCCGACGCCGAGGACGGGCTCGACCAGGTGTGGGACGACATCGTCGCCGGCGACCAGTCGCGCATCCGCGACGACGTCGCGGCGCTGCTCGCGCGCGGCGTCCCGGCGGAGGAGATCCTCAATCGCGGCATGATCGACGCCATCGACGATGTCGGCGACCGCATGGAGACCGGCGAGGCGTTCATCCCGGACGTGCTCCTCGCTGCGCGCGCCATGGCCGCGGGCATGACGCTGCTCGAGCCGCATCTCGCGACGGCCGGGGAACGGCGCAGCGGCAGGGTGCTGATCGGCACGGTTGCCGGCGACGTGCACGACATCGGCAAGAACATCGTCGTGATGATGCTGAAAGGCATGGGCTTCGAGGTGCGCGACCTCGGGACCAACGTCTCGCGCGACCGCTTCTGCGCAGCAGTCGCCGAATGGAAGCCCGACGTCGTCGCGCTCTCGGCCCTGCTGACGACGACGATGATGGAGATGGGCAAGGTCATCGCCGAGCTCGAGCGCCGCGGACTGCGCGGCCAGGTGAAGGTGATCGTCGGCGGCGCGCCGCTCTCGGACGTCTTCGCACGGAACATCGGTGCCGACGGATTCGGCGAGAACGCGGTGGAGGCCGTGAATCTGGTGAAGCAGTTCGCCGCGGCGGCCTGACGGCGACGGGTGGCCTGCCGCATTGTCTCGCCCGGGCGGCGTGTCGTCGGTCCCGGAGGGACGAGCGGCTTCGCTGACGGCCTTCGGTTCCTGGATGTACGAGATTTCTTACAGATCGGGACTTCGGTCGGCGGAAGCCGCTGATTGTGCAGGCATGGCCCGACAATTGCTTGGGATTCACCATCACCGTTCCCAGTCGACATCGAGGGGCCTAACCATGACTTCATTCTGGACTGCGCTCGCCACCGCCACCGGGCTCACGCTCGCCGCCGTGGCCGCCGACGCGGCCGTTGTGAGCTACAGCGTGCGTGCGGACTACCTGGCCGCGGCGGGTGGGCAGACGGTGGTCGACTTCAATTTCGGCACCCCGGGAGCCGCGCTGACGAACGAGATCTTCGGGCTGACGTTCAGCGGCGCGAACCTCACGGATGACGGCGTCTTCCTCGAGGACGGCAAGGGCATCCGTGGCGTCGCCAGCGGCGGGCTGCTTCCCGACGGGATCTTCGAGGTCGTTTTCGCGGCGCCGCAGACGACGCTGGGCTTCGATTTTCCTGGCGCCCTGGCGATCCAGCTCTACGACGGCACGACCCTGGTCGGTACGAGCGACGATTTTGCCGGCTCCGGCTCGGGCTTTTTCGGCGGCGTGATCTCCGACGTCGCCTTCAATCGGGCGGTCGTCTACGACCATTGCTGCGGCTCCGTGTACGCCGACACGATGTACTACGGGACGTCCATCGACCCGGTGCCGGCACCCGCGACGCTCGCGGTGCTCGGCGCCGCGCTCGCCGGCTTCGGCGCCCTGCGTCGCCGCGTCTGACGCGCCCGGGTTCGGTCACGACGGCAGCGCCGCGGGGCGCTGCCGTTTCTTTTTGCGGCCGGCCCGATGCCGATCGCGTCGGCCGGGGTCAATTTGAACCGCGGCCACCGCGCTGGATGATCCCGCCCACGAGTCGCCGGCCGCCCGGCGCGCGCAGCAGCGAGACCGTGCGGTCGTGGAACTCGCGCAGACCCGAGCGAAGGCCGGCGCTGATCAGCGCGGAGTCGGGCAGTTCGGCGCGCAGCAGCGTCATCATCTCGGCCTGCTCGTGGTCGTCGAGAGCCGACGTCGCCTCGTCCATCAGGATCCAGCGCGGGCGGTGCACGAGCAGGCGCGCGAACCCGAAGCGCTGCTGCTCACCGTCGCCCAAGGTCTGCTCCCAGCGTTCGATCGCGTCGAGCCGCGGCAGGAGATGCGCGAGGCCGACGCGCGTCAGCGCCGCGGCGAGGGTCGCGGTCTCGAACCGCCCGGACGGCTGCGGATAGGCGAGGGCGTTGCGCAGCGAGCCGAAAGGGAAATACGGCCGCTGCGGCACGAACTGGATCGGCGCGCCGGCGGGCACCTCGATGAGGCCGCGGCCCCAGGGCCACAGCCCGGCGATCGCCTTGAGCAGCGTCGTCTTGCCGGCGCCGGATTCGCCGAGCAGCAGCACCTTCTCGCCCGGACGGAACTCCGCCGCCGCCTGGTCGATGACTACGAGTCCGTCAGGGCTCTCGAGACGCAGGTCTGCGAAGCGCAGCGCGTCGTCCGCGCTCGGCTTGAACTCGATGCTGGTCTCGTCGAGCGCGACGAGCTCGGCCTCGAGGCCCTCGGCGCGCTGCACCAGCGCGCCGACGCGGTTGAGTGCCGCCCGCCAGTCGGACAGCCGGGCGAAATTGTCGATGAAGAAGCCGAGCGCGAGCTGGATCTGCACGAAGGCGGCCGAGGCCTGCATCAGGTCGCCGAGCGAGATGGCGCCCGAGAGGAACTGCGGGGCGGCGACCAGCAGCGGCACGATCGGCGCCGCGGCGGTGTAGCCGCTGGTGACGAAGGTGAGCCGGCCCTGCGCGCGCACGAGCCGGCGCGCGGCGGCGACGAGCGAGGCCAGCGCGCTGCGCAGGCGACGCTGCTCCGCCGGCTCGCCGTGCTGCAGCGCCACGGCTTCGGAGGACTCGCGGACGCGCAGCAGATGGAAGCGGAAGTCGCCTTCGCGCGAGTGGCGCCACTCGTTGATGCGGATCATCGGCCAGCCGAGCGTGTAGGTCAGCACCGAGCCCGCCGCCGCGTAGATCACGGCGGCGCCGACGAGATAGCCCGGGATCGCGAGATGCAGCGGGCCGAGATCGATCTCGATCGGCGTGGATAGGGCCCAGAGCACGCCGAGAAAGCTGACGAGCAGCAGCAGGCTGGTCGACAGGCCGACCGCGAGATCGACCGCGGCCTCGGTCACGACGCGCACGTCCTCGGCGATGCGGTAGTCGGGGTTGTCGCTGCCGCCCCCGAAGAACTGCAGCAGGTAGTGGCGGCGCTTCTGCAGCCACAGCGCGGCGCATTGCTCGGTCATCCAGGCGCGCCAGCGCAGCTGGATCATCATGCGCGCGCGGATCGCATAGGCGGCGGTCGCCATCCACGCCGCGAGGATCGCGGTGAAGGCGACGGCGCGCCCGAGCAGCGCGCCGCGCTCGCCGACGGCCAGCGCGTCGAAGAAGCCTCCGATCCAGCGCGTGAGCGCGAGCTGCAGGAGCACCTGCAGGGCGGCGAGCGCCAGCGTCGCCGCCGTGAGCCACCATGCGCCGCGCCCGCCGCCGGCGCGCCAGAATCCGAGCGCCCAGCGCAAGGACGTCAGCAGTCCCGGCCCGCCCACCGCGGCGGCCTCGCGCCGCCGGCGCGGATTGGACGCCGTCATCGGCCTCGCATCTCCCGATCCCCCGAGGAAGTCGCGGTCTTCATCGCCGCCGCCAGCTTTGCCCGGCCGGGCGCGGGCGATCCAGTGTCGCGGCCGGCCGCAGTCTGCGCGCTTTCACCGCAGCCGCACGGCCTTGCCCGCGCGGCGAGTGCGCGCGACGCTGAGTCACGTGCGGGAAGCGGGCCGCGCTTCGCGGCCGGCGGCGCAGCGGCGATGCGGAGGTCACGTGGCGGCGATCCTGGGGCGTATCGGGGGCGCGGTGTTGGCCGCCCTCGTATTCGCGGTGCCGGCCGGCGCCGGCGTCATCGCGCGCAGCACGGTGGCCGTCGACTGGTCGCTCGCCACGCTCGTCCTCCCGGACGGCACGCGCGTCGTCGAGCCGGCCAGCCAGTCCGAGGCGAGCGCGGCCCATTATTTCACGCCGTTCGACAAGGTCGAGGACCCGCCGACACCCGGATCGAACGACCGCTCGGCCGACTGGGGCGAGACGCGCTTCGCAGCCTCGCTGGCCGCCGGCAATGTTCGCGCGGGCGCATCGACGTCGACCGCTGCGCTCGCCGCCGACGCGTTCGTCGCGCTCGCCGGCCGGAACCAGGGCGGCGAGGCGCTGTCGCGTGCGATGCGCGAGGCGCGATTCGTCCTCTCCCAGGCCGGACGCGTATCCCTGTCGGTGCCCGTGCAAATCGACGTGTTCGCGCGAATCTCCGCGCCGGGCGAGACGGCCGATGCGATCGGTTTCGTCGATTTGATCCTTGCCGGCTTGCGGCCCGACAGCCCGGCCGTGGCTGACTCGCTTTTCCTCATCGTCGACGGATCAGACGAGGATTCCGGGGCGCGGACCCTCGTCGCCACGGCGGATTTCCTGGCGGGCGACGAGGTCGCATTGCGTATCGAGGCGATCGCATGGGCCGACGGCGCGACGCTGATCGACGCGCCGGGAACGCTGGCGCTCCTGCTCGGACCGCTCGCGGCGTTGCGCTGCTGGCCGCGAGCGCGTTCATGATCCCGCTGATCGGCGTGTGGCGATGACCGGATGCCGCGGCGGAATGCTGGCGCCAGGCCCGCATTCCCGGCGAAGCTCGCCGCCACGATCGCGAGCGGGCCGCCGGGGCCCCGGGCGCGCGCATCTGCCGATTCGGAGACGAGGATGAAGCTTTCGGATTTCCCGTTCACCGTCGTCGACTGGTCGACGATCGACCGCAGCGAGCACAAGGGCGAGACGGGTACGTCGTTCTGGCGCACGCGCGAGTTCGGCGACGTGCGCGTGCGGATCATGGAGTACTCGGCCGACTATCGGACCGGATACTGGTGCGCCAAGGGGCACGTGTTCTTCTGCCTCGAGGGCGAGCTCGAGATCGAGCTCGAGGATGGCCGCAAGCACGTGCTGACGCCGGGCATGAGCTTCCAGGTCGCCGACGGGGTGGATCGTCACCGCAACTATTCCCGCCACGGTGCGAAGTTCTTCGTCGTCGACTGACGGAGACAGGCGCCGGAGCGCCGTCACGGCGCCGATGCGGTGGATCGCGATGGTGCGGAATGCGCGCGGCCGCGCGCGTGCCGGAGCACGCCGACGGCCGCGAGCAGCAGGATCACGGTCGGGGGCGCGGGGACGGTCTCGAGGAAGACCGGCGAGTCGAAGGCGAGCGCGAGATCCCGGTAGAACAGCGCGTTGAGGATCGTGGCGTTGAAGTGATCGATGCCTTCGGGAACGAGCGTCGCGTAGACCTCGTTGGGCGCCAGCGAGGCGGGGCTCGGGATGCCGCTGCCGCCGAAGAGCTCCAGAGCCTCGAACCCGGCGCGCAACAGGCCGACGGCAAAGCCCGCAGCGCCGGCTCCGAAGCTCGCGATGGCGTCGACCGGCTGCAGATTGGCCAGCAGCAGAAGATCGAAGCCGGGGAAATCCGGAAACAGGCTCTCGAGCCCGATCGGCGCGCTGTCGTAGAGGGCGATCACGCCCTTGGCGAGCCCCGATGGCGGCGAGAAGCCGACGATGTCCGCCGCCGACAGCCCCGCGACGATTCCGAATGCTTCCGCGCCGCCGACCAGCCCGGGAAGATTCGGAGTCGAGGGCCGACCCAGGACGAACCAGTTCGCTGAAGCGGAGCCGCTCGTCGTCTCGGCGGTTTGTGCGCCCGCGACGAGGCCGCCGAACGCGACTTGGGTGTCGGTGCCCGCCACCACCGTGTTGGTGCCGAGAAGGAACCGTCCCATGCCACCGGCGGTGGACACGTCGCCGCCCGAAGCGCCGCCGGTCACGTCGATGCGGCTGCCGCCATCGGAGCCGATTGTCGTGCCGACGAGCCGGATCGTGCCGCCCGCGCCGCCGCCGCTCGCGCCGCCTGCGCCGCCGAGGCCTCCCGTTCCACCCGTGCCGCCGGTGCCGCCGGTCCCGCCGGGGCCGCCATCGCCGGCCAAGAATGGCGTTCCACGCGGGCCTCCCTCGCCACCGGGCGAGCCGCTCGAGCCGGCCAGCCCGCTGGTCGAAACGCCGAAATACTCGCGATCCGCGGCGCCGGCGCCGCCGGTTGCAAGAAGCTGCGGCGCCGTTGCGCCCGACGCCGTACGGATGTCGATGCGTCCGCGCGCGATGATCTCGAGCGCGCCGCCGCCCCCGCCGCCATTGGCGCCGAGGTCGCCCCAGCCGCCGATGCCGCCCTCGCCGCCGGCGCCACCGGATCCGCCCCAACCGCCGATCCCGCCATTCACGCCGATCAACGACGCGCCGCCGCCGCCGCCGCCACCGAGGCCGCCGCTGCCACCGCCGCCTCCGCCTTGGCCACCGCCGCCCTGGCCGCCGCCACCGCCACCGCCGCCGCCGGAGATGACCGTTCCGGTGCCCGTGTTCAGCCCGCCGGTGCCGCCATCGCCCCGCTTCCCGGCGCCGCCGGACGAGCCGCTGCCGCCATCGCCACCGGTTGGCCCGGAAAAGCCGCCAGCGCCCGGAACGACGCCGCCGAGGCCGCCCTGAATCAGGCCGCCGCCGCTGCCGCCATCGCCGCCGCCGCCCCTGCCGGCACCGCCTGCGCCGCCATCGCCGCCGCCGCCGCCGCTCGACGGTGCGTTCGCGCCGGGCTTGCCGGCGTCGCCGGCGTCGCCCGGGGTGCCCGGCCGACCGGTCAGGCCGACATTGCCGTCGGCGCCTGCCAGGCCCGGCAGCCCGAAGAAGCAGTCGACGATGCAGAGATTGATCCCGAGAACACTCACCGCGTAGGTGTCGCCGCCCAGTCCGCCGGAACCGGGAACGCCCTGGAAGTAGCCGAGGGCAGGCGCGGATTGCGAGCCGTACGCGTAGACGGCGCCGCCGGGGCCGCCGGCGCCGCCGTTGCTGTCGTGGGGGCGAAACCCGCCCAGGCCGCCTTCGCCGCCACCGGGACCGGCCCAGGTCGGCGAGACGTTCAGGAAGGGTCCGCTGCCGAGGAAGCCGGGGTTGTAATTGCGGCCGGCGCCGAAATCGACGACGCCTGCGATCGAGACGTTGTTGCCGACGACGAACGAGGCGGGTCGATCGCCGACGCCGATCAGACGATCGCCGCTGCCGACGACCAGGTCGCCCGAGAAGACGAAGCGCATCCGATCACCGCCGGGCGCCGGTTCGGCGCGGAACGGCGTGCCGTTGAGACTGGTCAGCGTCTCGGCGGAATCGATGCGATAGCGATTCGGCAGGGAGTCGAGCGATCCGCCCCAGGGAACGTAGGTGAGTTCCGCGCGCAGGATCCTGCCGTTCGTCGTGTCGACCAGGTAGGTGGTCTCGCCGGGCGTCTGCGCGCCGGCAAGTCCGCCGCCCGCCGCCATGGCGACGGTGGCTGCGATGCGTATCGCGGTCGGGCGCAAAGCCGAGATCTTCATCGGGACGCTCCTCGCGGTCGGCAGGCCTTGCCGCCATGACGATAGAAGCCCATGCCGCGCCCGGCCCGGTTGCGCCGAATCAATCTGCCGGGGCGCCGCGTGGGCGGCCGGACGCGATGTCGGATCGCGCGGCCCGCCGGCGCGCTATCGCAGGCGACGCCACGCCCAGCCGGATACCAGCATCATCGCGATGCCGGCGAGGATGACCGTCGGGGCGACGTCGATGACCGCGAACACCGCCGGCGCGACCAGGGTCGAGAGGCACATCGATCCCCAGCCGATGATCATGCGCGTGCGCGCGAGCGCCGAGACGACGGCGACCGGTCCGGCGGCCTGGATCTGGTTGGACAGCCGCAGGTCGTGGCCGACGGCGCCGACGCCGGCGACGAAGATCGCGGCGACGATCAGCGGCATGATCGCGGCGTCGCTCGCATAGATCCCGGCGAGGCCGAGCAGGATTCCGCCGGCGCCGAAAGCGGCCTGTCCCGCGAAGACCGACGCGACCGACGGCGACATCCCGCGCAGGCCGGTGCCGAAGAGATTGCCGACGCCGTAGACGGCGAGCGTGAGGCTGTAGCAGGCCGCCGGCGGCAGTCCGAGCCATGTCACATGGCGGCCGTGGATGATCAACGCGGGTCCGAGGCTGATGATCAGCGCCCAGGTCGCGAAGGAGAGCGACGTCGTCACCATGAACACGCGCAGTTCGCGATCGGCGACCATGTGCCGCGCGCCGGCGAAGGCGCCGCGCAGCGGCGCGACGGCGGAGCGGTCCGGCACCGGGCTGCGCGGCAGGACGACGAGCAGCAGCACCGCGGCTCCGATCAGGGCGGCGTTCAGCGTGAACAGATGGAGCACCGGGACGAACACGGTCAGCAGGCCGGGGATGCCGCGGCCGATCAGGCGGGCGACGCGCATCGTCGCGAACAGCAGCGCGTTGGCCGCCTGTCGCCGCTCGGCCGTGTCGGCGATCGTCGTCATGCTCGCCTGCATCGCGGGCTCGGCCTGCGACTGCGCGATCGCGAGCCCGACCGAGGCGATGAACAGCCCGACCAGCGGCGATCCGAGCAGCCAGGCCGCGAACAGCGGGCAGAGCGCGACGGTGCCGCGCAGGAGGTAGGCGCCGATCAGCACGCTGCGCGGGTCGCGGTCGTCGAACAGGTAGCCGCCGACCGCCGCGCCGAGGATCACGGTCGCGAACTGCAGCGATTGGAGGTAGGCGGCGCTGTCGCCGATGAGCTGCACGGCGAGCCAGATGAGAGCGAAGTTCCCGATATGCGCGCCGAGCTCGACGAAGGTCAGGGCCGAGACGAGGGCCGCAAGCGGCGGATGGGCGAGGGGGGCGAAGATGCGCAAGGCGCCTGCCAGGGTGGAGCGCGGGGACGCGTCGGTACCGATCCGCGCCGCGAGGCGCGGGATCCGGGCGGTGCCGGCTTAGGGCGCCGGCCAGTTCATCAGGCCGAGCCGCCAATTATGGCCCTTGCCGGGACCCTCGATGTGGTCGAGACGCGTGAGCGAGAGCGTGTCGATGCTCAGCGCCAGCGCGTTCTCCGGATGCAGCCCGATCGCATGCGCGACCGCGGCGCGGATCGCGCCGCCATGGCTCACGACGACGACGTCGCGGCCTGCATGCTCGCGCGACAGCACGCTGAGCCGCGCACCGACGCGGTCGACGACGGACTCGAAGCTCTCGCCGCCGGGCGGCGTGGCGACTGCGGGGGCGAGCCAGAAGCGATGTGCCTCCGGCGACTGACCGTACGCGCCGATCTCGCGATAGGTCCTGCCCTGCCACTCGCCGAAGCTCTGCTCGAGGAAGGCGGGCTCGACGGTGAAGGCCGGCGGCTGCGGCCGGCCGGCGGCCTTGATCTGCTCGCCGATCGCGCGCGCCGTGCGCTGCGTGCGCGACAGCGGCGTGGTGATCCACAGCGCGCCGTCGGGGACGCGCTGCGCCAGCGCCTTGAACGACGCGACGTCCGACACGTCGCAGTCCACGTCCATCTGGCCGTAGACCTTGCCATGGGTGCCCACGACGGGCGCATGGCGGATCCACCACCAGCGGGTGACGACGGGCGTGCTCATGCGGCGGCTCGTTCCGGGATCAGGGATTGGCGATGAAGACCAGCAGGAAGCCGATCTCGGCGCATTGTTGCACGGCGCCGAGCACGTCGCCCGTCTGGCCGCCGAGACGCACGCGCGCGGCGAGGGCCGGCAGCACCGCACCCGCCGCGGTGCCGCACATCGCCGCAAGGATCGTGACCGGCTCGGCGACATAGGCAAGCGCCAGGGCGGTCAGCAGCACCCCGATCATCACGGAGTCCGCGGTGCGGCTGCGATCGGGGATGCCGGCGGCATGGGACAGGCCGTCGTTTCGCGCCGGCGGCAGCAGGAACATCACCGTCGCCATCGCCGTGCGCGAGGCGATCGCCGCGCCGATCAACGCGCTGACCGCGTCGGCGGTGACGCCGAGATTGCCGATCACGTTGACCCGCAGGCCGATCGCCAGGATGAGCGCCAGCGCGCCGAAGGCCCCGATCCGGCTGTCGCGCATGATCGCGAGGCGCTGCTCGCGCGTCCGTCCGCCGCCGAGTCCGTCGGCGGTGTCGGCAAGTCCGTCCTCGTGCAGGCCGCCGCTCATGATCGCCGCCGCGGCGACGGCGAGCAGCGCGCTGATCATCGGCGCGAGGCCGGCGAGATCGGCCGCGGCGTAGGCGAGGGCCGCCGCCGCGCCGACCGGGATGCCGGCGATCGGGAAGGCGCGCACCGCATGCGAGACCCCGAAGCTCATGTCCTGCGGGCGCAGGCGGATCGGCAGGATGGTGAGGAAGACGAGGGCGAGGCGCACCTCGCCGAACCAGTTCCACGGCCGGTCGCGGGCGGGCTTCGGTTCCGTCGCGCCGCTCGCCCCGCTCGCCGGCGCAACGGCCGGGTCCGGGCCTGGCGCCGGGATCGGCGGCGCCTCGGGACCGCTCGCTGCGCCAGCCGGGGACGCGCCGTCCGGCGTGGCGGTCGCGCTCGAGCCGTCGGGCACGCGATCCCCGCCGGCGGGTCCCGCGGTTTCCCCCGCCGGCGCGCGCGGAGCCCCCTCGGCGATCGGCGCCGCCGGCATCGGCGTCTGGGACGGATTCTCGTCGGGCATGCGGGCGCGAGTCGGGCGAGGGAATCCGTATATAAGCCACTCGCCGATCGCGCTGCACGCGGCCCATGCTTCAACAAAGATTACGGATTGCAATGTCGCCCTCGCCCGCCGCCTCCCTCGCCGAGATCCGACGCCTCGTCGCCGATCTGCCCGGACCGGATCTCGCGACCCGAACGAAGGCGGTGGCCCGCGAGTCGACATTGACCAAGCCGCCCGGCGCGCTCGGCCGGCTCGAGGCGCTCGCCGAATGGATGTCCACATGGCAGGGCAAGCATCCGCCGCAGCTGCGCCGTCCGCGCATCGCGGTCTTCGCCGGCAACCACGGCATCGCCGCGCGCGGCGTCTCGGCCTATCCGCCGGCGGTCACGGGGCAGATGGTCCGGAACTTCATCGCCGGCGGCGCCGCCGTGAACCAGATCTGCCGCAGCGTCGACGCCGACCTGCGCGTCTACGAGATGTCGCTCGAGACGCCGACGGCCGACTTCACGATCGAGCCGGCGATGAGCGACGAGGAATGCGCCCGCGCCATGGCCTACGGGATGATGGCGGTCGAGTCGGGCATCGACCTTCTGGCGGTCGGCGAGATGGGCATCGCCAACACGACCGCGGGCGCGGCGCTCTGCCACGCGCTGTTCGGCGGCACGCCCGCGGACTGGACCGGCCCCGGCACCGGCGTCGCCGGCGACGCGCTCCAGCGCAAGCAGGCGGTCGTCGCCGCCGGCGTCGCGCGCCATGCCGCCGAGGCTGGCGGCGACGGCCTCGAGATCCTGCGCCGTCTCGGCGGCTACGAGCTCGCCGCGATCGCCGGTGCGGTGATCGCGGCCCGCCTTGCGCGCGTTCCGGTGCTGCTCGACGGCTACACCGCGACGGCGGCCGCCGCGACGCTGACGCGGCTGGATCCGCGCCTGCTCGACCATTGCCAGGTCGGCCATCTCTCCGCGGAGCCCGCCCATGCACGGCTCTGCGCGCAGTTGGGGCTGCGCCCGCTGCTCGACCTCGGCATGCGGCTGGGCGAGGGGTCGGGCGCGGCGCTGGCCGTCGCCATCCTGCGCGCGGCGGTCGAATGCCATGCCGGCATGGCGACCTTCGGCGACGCGGGCGTGAGCGGGCCCGCCTAGGATCGCGCCGCCACGGGCGCGGGCCGGTCGCCGGGACCTAGCGGCGGCACTCCGCCTCGACGCGGGCGTATTCCTCGGGGGAGTCGATGTCGCGCTGGCGCCGGTTGCGCTCGTCGGTGATCGCCTGCCACATCGCGTTGATGCGCGACTCGGACTCGTCGATGAATCGCCGCCGCAGCTCGTCGAGGCCGGTCAGCCGCACCGGGGCCGGCGTGCGCAGGTCGGCGAGGGCGTCGGCCAGACGCGCGCTCAACGCGCCCGCGGCCTCCGCCAGCACGGCGTCGTCGACGGCGACGTGCTTGCGCTCGTGCGCCAGCACCGCGGCGTAGCGGCACGTCCGCGGCTGCAGCTCGCGGGCGAGATAGATCAGTCGCGGTCGCGCCTCGACGCGGATGGCGACCTTGTCGAGCCAGGCGCAGCCGCGGTTCTCCCGTCCGCCCGATTCGACCAGCGAGGCGACCTCGCGGCTGGCGGTCATGCTCCACAGCGCGCTGTAGAGGCCGAGCGTATGGACGTCGCCCGGCGGGCGCTCGGCCGACTCGCGCGTCAGCTTCTCGCGCGTCCGGCTGCGGTCGATGCGCGGCTTGGGCGACACGATCTCGATCGTGATCTGCGGCGGCTTCTGCGGGCAGTCGAGCGCCTGCGCCGCCGCGATCGGCGCCGGCAGCGCCAGCGCGATCGCGATGGCGATCGCCGCGACGGCAGTCGGGGCCCCGCGTTCACTCACCGGCGTGCATCAGGCTGCCGCGCTCGCGGGCGCGCCGGAACGCCCACAGGAACGTCGCGAAACCGAGCGCGATGAACACGACGTCGAGGGCGAGCGCCAGCGCCGCGAGATCCCAGCGGAAGACGCCGTCGATCATGGCGGCGCGCATGCCCTCGAACACGGCCGTGGTGGGCAGCGACCACGCCGCCGGCAGCAGCCAGGCCGGCAGGGTCGCGACGGGGTAGTAGACGCCGCTGAGCGGCGCCAGCACGAAGATCGACGCCCACGCGTAGCTCTCGGCGGCGAGGCCGAAGCGCACGAGCAGCCCGCACAGCATCAGCCCGATCGCCCAGCCGAAGACCAGCAGCAGCACCCAGAAGGCGAGCAGCGGCGCGCCCAGGTCGAAGATCGAATAGTGGAACAGCGGGATGGCCAGCAGCGCGGCGGGGACGACGCCGATCAGCGAGCGGATGATCGACAGGCACATCAGCGCGCCGGCGAACTCCGACGGCCGCAGCGGGCTGACGAAGAGATTGGCGAAGTTGCGCGACCACATCTCCTCGAGCAGCGACAGCGTCATGCCGAATTGGCCGCGCACCAGCACGTCCCACAGCAGCACCGCGCCGATGAACACGCCGCCGGCCTGCGCCACCCAGCTGGACTTGCCGGCCAGGAACTGGGTCATGAACCCCCAGATCGTCACCTGCAGCACCGGCCAGTAGACGAGGTCGAACAGCCGCGTCCACGACCCCCGCCAGAGATAAAGGTGCCGCAGCAGCACCGCTCCGATGCGTCCGCCGGCGCTCATCGTGCAAGGCCCGTGCGCGTGGCGAGCGCAACCGCGAGGATCGCGAAGCGGCGGCGAGGACGGCGGAGGCCGCGCGACCCGCGCGACACGCCGCAATCGCGGCGGCCGATCATGGTCGCGCCTCGGGCACGGCGCGTCTCCCGGCGATCGCCGCCTGTCATCATGACCTCCGCGGTTGAACGGGAGGCTTGCGGCCGCGAGGGGGTCATGTCGCCGCCTCGGCGTGAGGGGCGCGGGCGATGTCGAGGAAGACCTGCTCCATCGTGGCGCGGCCGAAGCGGGCGAGGAGCTCGGCGGGCGTGCCGCGATCGACGATGCGGCCCTGGCGCATCATCAGGACCTGGTCGCAGAGGCGCTCGACCTCGGCCATGTTGTGCGACGCGAGCAGGATCGTCGCGCCGGTCCCGCGCCGATACGCCTCGAGATAGCTGCGGATCCAGTCGCCGGTGTCGGGATCGAGGCTCGCGGTCGGCTCGTCCAGCAGCAGAAGCTCGGGCGTGTTGATCAGCGCCTTCGCGAGCGCGAGCCGCGTCTTCTGCCCGGCGGACAGCGAGCCCGACTTGCGGTCGAGGAAATTGCGCAGATGCAGGTCGCCGGCGAGCGTCTCGATCCGCGCGCCGAGCCGCGCCACGCCATAGAGCCGGCCGAACACCGCGAGGTTCTCGCGCACGGTCAGCCGTGCCGGGAAATCGACATAGGGCGACGAGAAGTTCATCCGCGGCAGCACGCGGTAGCGGTGGCGGACGATGTCCTCGCCCAGCACTTCGATCGTGCCGCCGGTCGGCAGGACCAGGCCCAGCAGCATCCCGATCGTCGTGGTCTTGCCCGCGCCGTTGCCCCCGAGCAGGCCGGTGATCGAGCCCCTCGCCACCGCGAAGTCGAGCGAATCGACCGCGGTGACGGCCTCGAATCGCTTGGTCAGGCCCGACGCTTTGATGATGGAGGGGGACATGGCGTCGTTATATTGGTGGGGGTCGCCTCGTGGCCAGCTTGGAAGCACCCCCCGCATGAGCGTGTCGTCGACCCATCATCCCTTCGATCTCACGAACGTCGCCGGCGTGCGGCTGCGGACTCTCGTCTGGGTCCGCTGGGTCGCCATCGCCGGCCAGCTCGGCACCGTCCTCGCCGTGCAGTTCGGGCTCGCCGTGCCGCTGCCGCTCAATGCGCTGCTGACGGCCATCCTCGCCTCGGCGGTGCTCAACCTGGCACTGACCCTGTGGCGGCCGGTGCAGCGGCTGAACGAGCAGGCCACGGCGGTGCTGCTCGCCTGGGACATCGTCCAGCTCGGCGTCCTGGTGTACTTCACCGGCGGGCTCGCCAATCCCTTCGCGCTGCTGCTGCTCGCGCCCGTCACGATCTCGGCGACCGTCCTCTCCCGCGTCCACACGGTCGCGCTGTGCCTGCTGACGATCGTTCTCGCGACCCTGCTTGCCAGCTTCCACGTGCCGCTGCACTGGCCCGGCGGCGACCTCGAGTTGCCGATCCTGCACCTGCTCGGCGTCTGGACCGCCGTGGTGGTCGGCTCGATCTTCTTCGCCGCCTACGCCGGCTGGGTCGCCAGCGAAGCGCGCCGGGCCACCCGCGCGCTTGCCGCCGCCCAGGCCGCCCTGGCGCGCGAACAGCGCCTGGCCGCGGTCGGCGCGCTGGCGGCCGCGACGGCGCACGAGCTGGGGACGCCGCTGGGGACGATCCACCTCGTCGCGAACGAGATCGCCGACGAGATCACGCCCGACGATCCGTTGGCCGAGGATGTGGCCCTCCTCAAGAGCGAGGCGGCGCGCTGCCGCGACATCCTCAAGGGCTTGTCCGCCAAGGCCGATCCGGAGGAGAGCCACGGGCCGCTGTCGCGCCTGCCGCCGGCTGCCCTGATCGAGACGGTGGCCCAGCGCTACCGCCGGCCCGACGTCGCGGTCGAGATCCGGACCGAGGGCATCGAGGTCCCGTCGCTGCCGCGCTCGCCCGAGTTGTTGCATGGGCTCGCCAATGTGTTGCAGAACGCCATCCAGTTCGCCCGCCGCCGCGTGGAAGCCACGGTGACGAGCGGGCGCGACGCGCTCGAGGTGACGATCAACGACGACGGTCCCGGGTTTCCGGCGGCTATTCTCGATCACCTCGGCGAGCCGTATGTTTCGACCCGGGCCCAGGCAGGAGATCACATGGGGCTTGGGGTCTTCATCGCCATCAATCTGCTCGAGCGCTCGGGCGCGAGCCTGGATTTCAGCAACCGGGCGGAGGGCGGCGCGATGGTGAAGATCCGCTGGCCGCGTGCGCGGCTGGAGACCGTTTCTGGAGGACGACCGTGAATACGACGCCCGCACCGACCGAAGACCTGCTGATCATCGACGACGACGAGCCGTTCCGCCTGCGGCTTGCCCGCGCCATGGAGAAGCGGGGCTATGTCGTGCGCATGGCCGCGTCGGTGAAGGAGGCGATCGATCGCGCCTCCGAGCAGGCGCCGCGCTATGCCGTGGTCGACCTGCGCCTGGGCGACGGCAACGGCCTCGACCTGGTGACGACGCTGCGCAAGCTGGCGCCGAACGCGCGCATGGTCATCCTGACCGGCTACGGGAACATCGCGACCGCGGTGGCCGCGATGAAGACCGGCGCCGTCGACTACCTGCCCAAGCCCGCCGAGGCGGACGCGATCGACGCCGCGCTGCGCGGCAGCGACAAGGCGCTGCCGCCGCCGCCGGACCATCCGATGCCGGCCGACCGCGTGCGCTGGGAGCACATCCTGCGCGTCTTCGAGCAGTGCGATCGCAACGTCTCCGAGACGGCGCGCCGGCTGAACATGCACCGGCGGACGCTGCAGCGGATCCTCGCCAAGCACGCGCCGCGCGAGCAGACTTGAGCGAGCGCGCCGGTCCGCTCGCGGCCTTCGCCGGGCTCGTCGCCTTCGGATTCGCGGGACTCCTGCTGGCCACGGCCTTCCGGCCGGGCGTCGGCCTCTACGGACTGCCCTTCACCGAGGACGGCTTCTACGCCCTCACGATCGCGCGCAACATCGCGGCCGGCCGCGGCATCACGATCGACGGCGAGGTGTGGACCAACGGCTTCCAGCCGCTCTTCACCTTCCTCGAAGCGGCGTGCTTCCTGGTGGCCCGCGGCGACGAGGCGATCGCCGGGCGCATGATCGTCGTGCTCTGCTGGTTCGCGCATGTCGTCGGCGCGCTGCTCGCCGGCGGCGTCGCGCTCGACGCCCGCCCCGACGCCGACGGCCGCCTCGTGCGCGCGTTCCTCGCGGTGGCGCTCTACCTGGCCGCCGCGAAATTCTTCGCCGACTTCTACACCGGGCTCGAGACCGGCCTGCAGCTCGTCATGATACTGGCGCTGTGGCGCGCGGTGCAGCGCGGGGCGATCGACAGCGTCGCCGGCTGCTTCGGGCTGGGGGTGCTGATCGGCCTCGCGGTCGTCACGCGCATCGACGTCGGGATCCTCGCCGCCGTCCTCGCGGGGTGGGCGCTGCTGCGCGGCTGGGGCGAGGTGGGTCTCGCGGCCGTCCTGCGGCCCCTGGTCATGGCTCTGGCGGCGAGCGCGATCTCCTCGCCATGGTGGCTCTACAACAAGCTGGTCTTCGACAACTGGGTCCCGAGCTCCGGCGCGGCGCAGCAGAGCTGGGCCTTCGACATCGACCGGATCCTCGAGGGATTGTGGGCGCTGCGTGTCGTGCTGGTGCCCTGGATCTTCGCCTGGGACGCCGAGGCGCTGGCGACCGACCTCGCCCGCAGCGCCATGCTCGCGCTGGCGCTGGCGCTGTTCCTGTTCATGCCGGCGGGAAGCCGCCGGGCGATGGCGACCGCGGTCGCGCAGCGTACGGCAGGATTCGGCTGGGCGCTGGTGATCGCGATGGCGGCGCTGGCCGTCTTCTACATCGGCTCGTTCTTCGCCTACTGGTTCTACTTCCGCTATTTCGCGCCGCTGTCGCTGCTGGCCGTCGTCGGCGTCGCGGTGATCGCCGCCGACTTCGCGACGCGCGGCGCGCTCGGCTCGCTCGCCGTCGCGGCGGCGCTGGTCATCGTGGCGGTTGCCGGCGGCGTCATGCCGTGGCGCGCGGTGCAGGGACTGCTCGGCCCCTCCACGCATTACCCCATGGTCGAGCTCGTCGAGCGCAGCGTGCCGGCCGGCGAAGTCGTGGCGGCGGGGCAGTCCGGCACGCTCGGCTTCTTCCGCAGCCGTGTCGTCAACGTCGACGGCAAGGTCAATCGCGACGCGCTCGACTATCAGGACCGCATGTGGGTCTATCTCGAGCAGCGCAACATCCGCTGGTTCGTCGACTCGCCCTGGTATGTCGAGCGCATGCTCGGCACCGATCCCGCCAAGCACGGGTGGAGCCTGGTCGCGGTCGCCGGCGCCGGCGACTTCCGCCTCTATCGCAAGGACTGAGCGGCACCGGGCCCGCGCGCGCCGCGGCGCACGCTCCCCCGATCGGCGGAGCGATGGCCGCTGTCGTGGTCCCGGGCCCCGGCGTCATCATTCCCGGCCCGCGATGCAACCGCCTGAGGCCGACGAACGCGTCGGCATGGCGCGGGGCAGGCGCGAGGCAAATCGGGGGGACGGGTGAGGCGTACGGATCGACTTCGCAAGGTCTTTGCTGCGTCGCCAGCCCTCGCGCTCGCCGTGCTCGGGGCGAGTCCCGTGCAGTCGGCAACCTTCGTCGATCCGTCGCCGTATCGGCAGGCGAGCGACTCGCCGTTCTCGGGTCCGTTCCGCTGGTTCAGGCTGGAGAGCTTCGAGAGCGGCACGCTCGCGATCCCGGGTGTGACGGTGTCGACGGGCGCCATCGTGATCGGCCCCGGGCCGTTGACCGACTCGGTCGATGCCGATGACGGCGTGGTGGATGGCAGCGGCGGCGGCGGTCATTCGCTCTACTCCGGCGGGACCCTGCGGGAGTTCGTCTTCACCTTCGACCCGGCGGTGCTCGGTGCGCTGCCGACGCATGCCGGCATCGTCGTGACGGACATCGGCGCCTCGACGCCCGGATTCGGCCGCGGCGGCGTGCATATCCGGATCTCCGAACCGATTCATTCGATCGAAGTCACCACGGGAATCGGCAGCTCCTACGGATCGGCGTCGCCGATCTCGAGGCCGAGCGACGATCCGGCGATCGTCGCCGTGTCCGCGTTCCTCGGAGCCCCGAGCCTGTCGCTTTTCCTCCCCCCAGGGGCCGAGGGAGTGCTGATCGATTCTCGGACCGGCCTGCCCTTCACCGATGGGATCCCGGAGGTCGTGCCCACATCGTTCGGCGACGGATCGGCCACGGGCGAGACGGCGGAGGACCGCTTCTTCGGCGTGATCGAGCCGCGCGGCATCGCGAGCCTCTCCGTCGTCAGCTTCGACAGTGCCGATTGGGAGGTCGACCATCTCCAGTTCGGCTTCTCCGCCGAGACGGCCGCCCTGGTGCCGGCGCCGGCCACGACGCTCCTTCTCGGCGTCGGCATGGCGGCGATGCTGTGCGCGAGAATGTCGGCGCGGTGGCTGTCGGCCGATCGGCCCGACGATGCGGCCGTGAAGAGGCGCAGGCCGCCGGCCCTGGGATCGAGGCCCGTCGATCGGGCCTCGCCGGCGCCGAATCCGACCGGTCGCCGATGCTGAACCGGGACATTCGGCGCCCTCAGTAGAAACTTAAGGACGGTTTGCCATTCTGCCGCGACACGCGTTCGGCCGGTGGCCGCATCGGCGTCGCGCATCCTGGAGACCGTTCATGCCGCAGCTCTTCACGTCCCTTTCCATGCGCCTGGTCGGCATCGTCGCCTTGCCGATCCTCGGCGTCCTGGTGCTGCTGGGGATCGTCGCGGAGAGCCAATGGGTTCGCGCCGACCAGATGCGCAATCTCGCGCAGCTCGGCCGCTTCACCTCGGCCGTCGCATCGCTCGTCCATGAGCTGCAGAAGGAGCGCGGGGCCTCCGCGGTCTTCATCAACAGCGGCGGCCGCCAGCTGGCAGCCGAGCTTCCGGTCCAGCAGAAGGCGACGGATGCGCGCATCGTCGAGGTCCGCGCGGCGACGCGGCTGGTCGCCGTCGACGCCCTGCCGATCTCGATCCGCGAGGCGATCGCCCAGGGCGTGCAGGGCATCGCGCCGCTCGCGGCGCGACGCGACGAGATCCTGGCGCGGCGCATCACGGCGCCGGATTCGAACGCCTATTTCACCGCCGCGATCGGTCAGCTTCTCGCCGTCTCGCGCGAGGCGGTGAAGGCGTCCTCCGATCCGATGGTCACGACCGGCCTGCTCACCGCCTACAGCTACAGTTCGGCCAAGGAGCGGGCCGGACAGGAGCGTGCCGTCGGCGCCGTCGGCTTTGCCGCCGGCAGCTTCGACGCCGCCCAGCATCGACGGTTGGTGGCCGTGGTGGCCGACCAGCGCGCGTTCTTCGAGTCCTTCGAGAGCTATGCCTCGCCCGCCCAGCGCAGCGCGGCGCGCGAGACGGTCGGCGGCGCGGCGGTCGACGAGGTCGAGCGCCAGCGCAAGCTCGCGCTCGAGACCGAGCCGGGCCGGCCGCTTGCCGGCACGACGGGCGCCGGCTGGTTCGCCGCGACCACCGCCCGGATCGATCTCATGCGCAAGGTCGAGGACCGCCTGTACGGCGATCTCGCCGTCGCCGGCGACGGCGCGGCAGCGGCGGCGACGCGGGCCCTTGAGACGATGCTGGCGGTCGGCGCCGCGGGGCTGGTCGGCGCCGTCACCGTGACCTGGTTGCTCGGCCGCGGTCTCGTGCGCCCGCTCGGCGGCATCATTGCCGCGATGCGGCACCTTGCCGCCGGCAACCTCGACACCGAGGTGCCGTCGCGCGATCGCCGGGACGAACTCGGCGCGATGGCCGGAGCGGTCCAGGTGTTCAAGGACAGCATGCACGAGACGGTGCGCCTGCGCGCCGAGCAGGAGGCCCTGGCGGCGACGGCGGCGGCGGAGAAGGCCGCCGCGATGCGGACCATGGCCGACCGGTTCGAGTCCTCGGTCGGCGGCATCGTGGCCGCCGTGTCCGCGGCGGCTGCGGCGCTCCAGAGCGAAGCCGGCCGGCTCAGGACGACCGCCGAGCACGCGGCGGATCGCGCGACGGCCGTCGCCGCCGCCTCCGACGAGGCATCGACCAACGTGCAGACGGTCGCCGCCTCCAGCGAGGAGCTTTCGGCCTCGATCGCGGAGATCGCGCGTCTGGTCGCGACGTCGTCGGAGATCTCGACTGCCGGCGTCCAGGAGGCTTCGCAGACCGACGCGAAGGTCCAGGGTCTCACCGATGCCGCGCAGCGCATCGGCGAGGTGGTGCAGCTGATCAGCGACATCGCGGCGCAGACGAACCTGCTGGCCCTCAACGCGACGATCGAGGCGGCGCGTGCCGGCGAGGCCGGCAAGGGCTTCGCGGTCGTCGCCGCCGAAGTGAAGAGCCTCGCCAGCCAGACGGCACGGGCGACCGACGAGATCGGCCAGCAGATCGCCGCGATCCAGGGTGCGACGGCGCAGTCGGCCGACGCGATCCAGTCGATCGGCCGGACCATCGGGCGCATGAACGAGATCGCCGCGGCGGTCGCCAGCGCGGTGACGCAGCAGCGCGCCGCGACGCAGGAGATCGCGCGCAACGTCCAGGAGGCGTCGAGGGGCACGAACGAGGTGTCCGAGAACATCGCCGGGGTCAGCCAGGCGGCGCGCGAGACCGGCGACGGGGCCGGCAAGGTCATGCACGCCTCCGACGATCTCGCGCGCCACGGCGACGCGCTGAGTCGGCAGGTCGCGGAGTTCCTCGGCTCGATCCGCGTCGCCTGACGCGACGGTCCTCGGACCGAAGCCCGGACGGTGCGACGGATTCCCCGGGGCACGGGCCCGGGCGCGCTCAATAGGCGTTCTTGTTGATGAAGCCGTGGAAGGGCGTGAGCAGCAGGATCTTCAGGTCGAAGAGCAGCGACCAGTTCTCGATGTAGAACAGGTCGTGCTGGACGCGGGCGCGCATCTTCTCAGGCGTGTCCGTCTCGCCGCGCAGGCCGTTGATCTGCGCCCAGCCGGTGATGCCCGGCTTGACGCGGTGACGGCTCAGATAGTCGTCGATCACCTGCGCGAACTGGACGTTGTGCGCCACGGCGTGCGGCCGCGGCCCGACCAGCGACATGTCGCCGAGCAGCACGTTGAACAGCTGCGGCAGCTCGTCGAGGCTCGAGCGGCGCAGGAAGGCGCCGATTCGCGTCACGCGCGGGTCGTCGCGCTTGGCCTGCGGCACGCCGGGCTCCTCCTCGGCGCGGTGGTGCATGGTCCGGAACTTGAAGACCGTGAACTCGTTGTTGGCGAAGCCGTAGCGCTTCTGGCGGAAGAACACGGGGCCGCGGGAGTCAAGCTTCACCGCCGCCGCGATCGCCAGCAGCACGGGGCTGAAAGCGATGATCGCGAACAGCGCAAGCACGCGATCCTCGATGGCCTTGGCCACCAGCGACCAGCCCGAGAGTGGCCGCTCGAGCGCCGCCAGCATCGGGATCCCGCCGAGCATGTGGAAGCCTACGGTCGGCAGCGACCAGCCGACATAGTCCGGGCAGATCTTCACGTTGACCGGAACGGTCTTCAGCTTCTTGACGATCCCGTTCAGCTCCGCGCCCTCGCGCCAGGGCAGGGCGACGACGATCTCGTCGAAGGTGCGGACCTGGGCGAGGCGCACGAGTTCGTCGATCGTGCCGATCACCGGGTAGCCCTCGACCGAGGTGGCGCCGCCCGGCGGGTCGTCGTCGAAGATTCCCGCGATGCGGTAGCGGCCGGCGCCCTCGGCGAGGAGCTGGCGGATCAGCTGCCGTCCGAGCTCGCCTGCGCCGATGACGGCGACGTCGAGCGACAGCCGTCCGTCGCGGCGCCAGGCGTCGATGCGCAGCAGGAACAGCACGCGCACGATCAGCAGGAGCCCGAAGCTGATCGCCACCCAGCCGAGGACGAAGGCGCGGCTGAAGGCGATCGAGGTCTGGGTGAAGTAGGCGAGGGCGATCAGGATCAGGAAGACGGCGGCCCAGGCCCAGGCAAGGCGCCCCACCTGATTGGGCAGGCGCGAGAGATTCTCGAAGGCGTAGATCCGCGCGATCTGCATCACGTTCAGCGTCAGCACGCAGGCGGCCGCGATCGCGATCATGTAGAGGTCGGGCAGGGACCACTCGCCGTGGCGCGCCCAGTACGCGATCCAGGCGGCGATCGCCACGACCAGCGGATCGACGGCGCGGACGACGCCGGTGGCGAGGGTGATCAGGTCGGCGGCGACGAAACGGCGGGCCATTCGCGGGGTCGTGTTCCTGGCGCTCGGGCGAGGGTCGACCGGCCATCCGGCCCGCGGCGCTAAGCCCCGCTGGACGCTGGCAGAACCAGCACGCGGACCCGGTCCGCGCGCCCCCCTCGAGCGGGGGGATCTTAACTCGGCGTTGAGCATTTTCTTGCGACAAACCTTTCCGGCTTCGACAACGCGCGGCCCGGCGTCGCGCTTCCCCGTCCGCTCCTCCGCCCCGGTCCCGAAAACGCGATGCTCGACGCGCTGCCCCATCCTTCCGACGACGCGCCGGCGAGTCGCCGCTGGCTGCTGGCGGCCGCCGTCTTCGTCGCGGCGCTGGCGGCGATCGGCACCTGGATCGCGCTGCGCGTCGTCGACGGCGAGCGCCAGCGCGACCTGCGCTCGCTGGAGTTGCGCATGGGCCTCGTCGCCGACGGCCGCGCCGCCGCCGTGGCCGACTGGGTGACGCGCCAGCGCGAGGCGATCCGGGGCCTGTCCGAAAATCAGACGCTGCAGCTCTATCTCACCGAGCTCGCTGCGGCGGCGGGCGACCGCGCCCAGGTCGCCGACGAGCAGAGCCAGGCCGCCTACGTCAGAAATCTCATGATCGTCGCCGCCGAGCGCAGCGGGTTCGTGCCCGCGCGCGGCGCCACGACAGTGAACGCCAATGTCCCGCGTCCCGGCGGCGCCGGGGTCGCCGTGCTCGATCCGGGCCTGCGCCTGCTGATGTCCTCGCACGACCTGCCGGCGATCGAGGGCCGCTTGCGCGCCGTCGCCGAGGCCGCTCGCCGGGCGCCGGCCTTCGACGTCGTCGCGGGCGCGGGCGGTCGCGTGCTCCTCGTCGCGGCGGCCGCGGTGGCGCCCGTCCAGGGCGATGCCGGCGCGAGCGTCGGCGTCGTGCTCGGCGTGCGCGACGTGGACGCCGAGCTCTACCGCCTGCTCGACAGACCGCCGGTGGCGGAGCGGAGCGCCGAGAGCGTGCTGCTGCGCCGCGCCGGCGACGCGCTCGAGTTCCTGTCGCCGCAGCGAGACGGCACCCAGCCGTTCGGCCGTCGCGTCGATGCGGCGATGGCCGGGCTCGCGGAAGCGCAGGCGCTGGCCGCGCCCGGCGGCTTCGCCGTCGCGCGCGACATTCGGGACGTCGACGTCGTGCTCGTGAGCCGGGCTGTCGCCGGCACCGACTGGATCCTGCTGCACAAGATCGACCGCGCCGAGGCGCTGGGCGAGGTCGACGGCCGGCTCTGGCGGCTGCTCCTCGTCCTCGTGCTGGGCGTCGGCCTGCTCGCGCTGCTTCTCGTCGCGGTCTGGCGACACGGAGCTTCGCGGCGCGCGCGCCGCGCGGCCGACCGGCTCGGCGACCTCGCGCGGCGCTACGAATCGCAGAGCCGGCTGCTGCGTCTGGTGACCGACAACCAGGCCGCCGAGATCTTCATCGTCGACGCGAACGGGCGTCTGCGCTTCGCCAATCGCGGCCTGGCCGCGCGCTTCTCGAGCCAGCCCGGCGAGCTGGAGGGGAAGCGCCTCACCGCGGTGTTCGGGCCCGCCCTCGCGCGGCGCTACGAGACGGCGAACCGGGCGGCGCTGGCGCGCAATGCGCCGCAGAGCTTCATCGAGCGGACCGACGCCGACGGCCAGCTGCGCCTCACCCGCGCCGAGCACGTGCCGCTGAGCGGCACCGACGAGCCGGCCGTGCTCGTCGTCGAGGAGGACATCACCGCCGCGATCGTCGAACGCGAAAAGCGCGAGCGCATCCTGCAGCAGGTCGTCGACGCGCTGGTCCGCGTCGTCGACCGCCGCGATCCCTTCGCCGCGAACCATTCCGCTCGGGTCGCGGCGGTGGCGCGCAGTGTCGCCGAGGAGCTCGACCTGCCGGTCGAGACGATCGAGACGACGGAGATCGCCGGCCGACTCATGAATCTCGGCAAGGCGCTGGTGCCCGAATCGCTGCTGACGCGCGAGGGCCAGCTGACGGCGGACGAGCACCAGCGCGTGCGAGAGGCGCTGCAGGGCGGCGTCGAACTGCTCGGCGGCATCGAGTTCGGCGGTCCCGTGGTCGAGACCCTGCGTCAGGCGCAGGAGCGCTGGGACGGCGCCGGTCCCCGCCGGCTCGAGGGCGAGGCGATCCTGATGCCCGCGCGAATCGTCGCCGCAGCCAACGCCTTCGTCGCGATGGTGAGCGCCCGCGCCCATCGCCCCGGCGTCGACATCGATGCCGCGCTCGCCACGCTGATGGCCGAGGCGGCGCGCGCCTTCGATCGCCGCGTCGTCGCAGCCCTGGTGAACGTGATCGAGAACCGTGGCGGCCGTTCGCGCTTCACGACGCCGGTGCGGTGAGGCGGCCATGCATCGCATCGCCCTGGCCGTCGCCCGCCCCGTCGTCGGTGCCGCATGTCCGCTTCGATTCCAGGTGCTTGCGAGCCGCGGCCCCGCCGCGGGCGAGCGTCGCGTTCCGCGCGATGGCGCCCGCGTGATCGACGGCGTAAACAAGGGCGCAGGCCGTGCGCCGACCGGGCGACACTGCCGAGCCCTCGCCCGATCGTGAACGCCAGCCGATGTCCCTGACGTCCGTCCTATCCTCGCTGTTCGGCGGCCGCGCCAAGCCGAAGCCGCGCACCGTGCCCGCGGGCACGGTCGTCTACGCGATCGGCGACATCCATGGCCGCCTCGACAAGCTGCTGCCGCTCGAGGGGATGATCGAGGCCGACGCGGCCACGCGTGCGAGCACGCGCAAGGTCCTCGTCTATCTCGGCGACTACGTCGATCGCGGCCCGTCCTCGCAGGGCGTGATCGAGCACCTGTCCCTCTCCCGCCCGGCCGGATTCGAGGTCGTCTATCTCGCCGGGAACCACGAGCGCCTGATGCTCGATTTCCTGGAGGACCCGGAGAACGCCGGGCCATGGCTCGCCAATGGCGGCCTGCCGACCCTCGCCAGCTATGGTTTGCCTGCCGGCGAGCGGAAGGAATTGTCGCAGGCCGACGTGCTGCGACTGCAGGACGGGCTGCGGATGCTGCTGCCGTCGCGCCACCGCACCTTCCTCAAGAACCTCCGCTTCCGGCACCAGGAGGGCGACTTCCTGTTCGTCCATGCCGGCATCCGGCCGGGAGTCGATCTTGCGGCGCAGACCGAGGACGACATGATCTGGATCCGCCAGCCCTTCCTGACATCGAATAAGGACCACGGTGTCGTCGTTGTGCACGGACACACCGTGACCGAGGAGCCCGAGTTCCGTCCCAACCGCATCGGCATCGACACCGGCGCCTATGCCAGCGGCGTGCTGACGGCCCTCGTGATCGAAGGCGGCCAGGTCGGCGTGATCCAGACATCGCCTTGACGCCTCCGCTCCGCCCACGCTCTTCTCGCCCCCCACCCGAAACCCCTCAGGACTCCAGCCCATGGCTCTCGGCAAGCGCATCCTCGTGACCGGCGGCGCCGGCTTCCTCGGATCCCATCTCTGCGAGCGGCTCCTCGAGCAGGGGAACGAGGTGCTGTGCGTCGACAACTACTTCACCGGCCGGCGCCAGAACGTCGCGCACCTGCTCGACCATCCCCTGTTCGAGCTGATGCGCCACGACGTGACGTTCCCGCTCTACGTCGAGGTCGACGAGATCTACAACCTCGCCTGCCCGGCATCGCCGATCCACTACCAGTTCGATCCCGTGCAGACGACGAAGACGTCGGTGCACGGCGCGATCAACATGCTGGGCCTCGCCAAGCGCGTGCGCGCCAAGATCTTCCAGGCGTCCACCTCGGAGGTCTACGGCGATCCGGAGATCCATCCGCAGCCCGAGAGCTATCGCGGCAACGTCAACCCGATCGGGCCGCGCGCCTGCTACGACGAGGGCAAGCGCTGCGCGGAGACGCTGTTCTTCGACTATCACCGCCAGCACAAGCTGCGCATCAAGGTGGCGCGGATCTTCAACACCTACGGCCCGCGGATGCATCCCAACGACGGCCGAGTCGTCTCGAACTTCATCGTCCAGGCGCTGCAGAACCAGCCGATCACGATCTACGGCGACGGCCAGCAGACGCGGTCGTTCTGCTATCGCGACGACCTGATCGAGGGGTTCATCCGGCTGATGGCGACGTCCGACGACATCACCGGCCCGATGAACCTCGGAAATCCCGGCGAGTTCACGATCCGCGAGCTGGCCGAGATGGTGATCAAGCTGACGGGCTCGCGCTCCAAGCTGGTGCGCAAGCCGCTGCCGGCCGACGACCCGATGCAGCGCAAGCCCGACATCGCCTTCGCGAAGAGGACGCTGGGCTGGCAGCCGAAGGTGCAGCTCGAGGAAGGCCTGAAGAAGACGATCGCCTATTTCGAGCAGCTCCTGCGCGACGACATCAAGGCCGCCGCGAAGGCCGCCCGCCCGCGCCGCCGGGCGTGATCCGGCCGGGGCGCCGCGTCGCCCCGTCGACGGCCGTGCTGACTCAGCGCGCCGCCAGCCAGGCGTCGAGCTGGGCGGCGATCCGCCGGCGATAGGCCGCCCAGGTGAAATCGAGGGCGCGCGCGCGGGCCGCCTCGCTCATCCGCGCGCGCAGCTCGGGATCGCGATGCAGGGCCTCGAGGCGCGCGCACAGCGCCTCGACGTCGCGGATCGGGACGACATAGCCCTCGACGCCGTCGCGCACGACCGAGCCCGCATTGGGAGTCGTCACGACCGGCAGGCCGCTGGCGAGCGCCTCGTAGGTCACGAAGGCGGAACCCTCGTGCAGCGAGGGGTAGACGAAGACGTCGGCGTCCTGGAACAGCGCGTGCACCTCGTGGAACGGCACGGCGCTGACGTAGCGGAACAGGTCGGCATAGGGCGCGAAGGCGGCGTCGGCGCCGATCTTGCGACCCACCAGCACCAGCTCGAGGCCGGGCAGGCCCTTGAGGCGCCTTGCCGCCTCGAGCACGTAGCCGATCCCCTTGCGCTGGCTGAGGTGGCCGACGAACAGCATGCGGAAGCGGTCGCGCGGCCGCGGCGCGGCGGGTGGCCGGAAGCGCTCGACGTCGACCCCGTAGGGGATCACCGCGATCTTCCCCGACGGCACGCCGCGCGCCGTGAGCGTGTCGCGGACGTAGTCGGACGGCACGATCACGGTGTCGGTCCCGGCGAGCTCCGCACGATGGCGTTCGATGATCCACGCGGGAAGCGTCGCCATCGACTCGGCGAACTGCGGCGCGAGCGCGGCCTCCTGGTGCTCGAGCGCCAGACCGTGCTCGACATGGCCGATCACCTGGTTGAGCACGGCGAGCGCGCCGACCTCGCGCGCCGCGCGCGCGGCGTGCAGCGCCGAGCCGTCGTGGCCGATCACCGCGGCCGGCGGCCGGGACCGCAGGGCGCGCGCCACGCGGCGGTCCATGATCGCGTTGCGCCAGCCCACGACGGCGGCGAGGCGCCGGCCGCCGATGCCCGCGCGCGCCGCGGCGACGTAGGCAAGCTCGGCCCACGGCCATGCATGCACGCGCCGCGGATCGACCAGCGCGTTGGTGCGGCGCTTCAGCTCGCGCTCGATGCGCGCGCGCGGACCGTCGGGAAGCGCGCCCACGAGGCGCGCCAGCGCGCCCGCCGGATCGTAGAAGAAGCCGGTGTCGAACCAGGCGTCGTAGCCCTCGGCCTGCAATCCGCCGACGAGGTTGTAGGCGAGGTGGTTGGAGCCGGGGTGATGGACGACCACCCGCGTCGCGGCGCGAACGATCTCAGCCACGGCCCGTCACGCGCTGCGCGAGGGACCTGACGAAGGCGAGATCGGCGACCGTCGGCCGCATCAGCTGCAGGGGGTGGACGTCGAGCTCGCGCGCGAGCCGTTGCCCGAGCACGAGCGCGCTGACCACCTGCGCCATCACGAGGCTCGCCGCGGCGCCGTAGAGGCCGTAGCGCGGCACCAGCGCGAACAGCGCCGGCGCGACGAAGGCGAGGCCCCAGAGCTCGGCGCGCGGGATCGCCAGCGCGCGGTCGAAGGCCTTCAGCGCGACCGAGAACAGGAGCTTGGCCGTGTAGGGCACGAGGCCGAGGAGCATGACGTCGGCGACCAGGACGGCGGCGGCGAAGGGCCGGCCGAACAGCAGCGGGATGATCCAGGCATTGGCGATCCACAGCACGATGTTGATCGCGACCACCATGGCGAGCGCCAGGCGCAGGTACTTGCCGAACACCTCCACCTTGCCGCCATGGGTCTCCTGGGCGCTGATCTTCGGGAAGGCGATGTTCGACACGGTCTGCACGAGGATCAGCGGCCCGTTCGCGACGGTCAGCGCGACCGCATAGAGGCCGAGGTCGCTGGCGGTCATCAGCGCCGCGACCGCGACCTGGTCGAGCTTCTGGCGGAGGCTGTGGAGGATCTCGCTGGCGTGCGACTTGGCGCCGTAGACGAGCATCGCGCGCGCCTCGCCGCGATCGGGTCGCAGCCCGAACCAGCCGCGCCGCCGCAGCAGGGCGATGCCGACGAGGGCGGACAGCCCCATCGCCACGAGATTGGCGGCCGCGAACTCCGGCGCCTCCGCCGCGATCGCCGACGCGAGGACGAGGATGCCGGCCAGGTAGCACGTGGGAACGATGGCGCGGACCAGGTTCCATGTCTTCAGGTCGAGCGCGCCCTGGAACATGTTCGCGGCGAAGAGCGAGGCGAAATAGACGACGAAGAAGATCGGCGTGTACCAGTAGGCGGCCTGCCGGACGTCGCCGTGGTTGCTGGCCATCGTCCACGGGATGAGGGCGATGCCGAGCGGCGCGAGGACGAGGCACAGTCCGAGCGCCAGCCAGGTGATCGTGCCGGCGAGGATGCGCGGGGTGCCTGCGCGAGAGGCGATCCGGTAGAGCAGCGCGTCGGAGAGCGCGAGGCAGCCGAGCTCGGCGATGAGCCCCGGCCAGAGCATGAGCTCGGCGAGCTCGCCGCGGCCCTCGGGCAGGAGCAGGCGGGCCGCGAGCAGGCCCGTCGCGATGTTGATGACCTGGATGTAGGCGGTCGTGGCGAAGGCGATCGAGACGTCCTTGAATGCGCGCAGGGGCGAGGCCATGGCGCCGCTCCGACTAGCTCGCCAGCTTGCCGGGGCAGACCGCGTGCAGCGCCGCGCGCAGGCCCGCGATGTCCTCGGCGAAGCTCCAGCGGTCGATGATCTCGAGGCTGCGCCGTCCCATCGCGGCGAGGCGATCGGCGTCGGCGACGACCTCGCGCAGCGCGCGGGCCATGTCGTCGACGTCGTCGGTGCGGAAGACGGCGCCGTTGTCGCCCGGCCGCACGAGGTCGGGCGCGCAGCCGACCATGTCGGAGGCGATCACGGCGCGGCCGGCGCACATCACCTCGTTGACGACGAGTCCCCACGCCTCCTGGCCCGACGGCAGGATGAAGGCGTCGCAGAGGTCGTAGGCCGTCGGCAGCCGCGATTGCGGGACGAAGCCCAGGACCTTCATCGCCCCCGGGGCGAGCTCGGCCGCGCGCGCCTCGAGCGCGCCGCGCAACGGACCGTCCCCGGCGAAGACGAGGTAGGGGCGGCGCAGCGCCGGTTCGCGATGCACGCGTGCGAAGGCCTCGAGCAGCTGCAGCGGCCGCTTGCGCTCGATCAGCTTGCCGCAGGACAGGATGATCGGGCGCCCGGGCTCGAGTCCGAGCTCGGCGCGGTGCTCCTCGCGACGCGCCGCGGCCGCCGCGGCCCCGCGCTTGAAATGCGCGTTGTCGACGGCGTAGGGCACGGTGAAGATCCGGGCCGGGTCGACGCCGTTGAGCTCGTAGTAGCGGCGGTTGAGCGTGCCGATCGCCAGGAAGGCGTCGACGCCGCGGCGCAGCCCCTCGAAGAAGATGCGCTTGGCGGCGCTCTTGAGCGCGCCGCGCGGCGCGGAGATCGGCGTCGCCTCGTCGCGCAGCAGCACCTTGATGCCGCGGCGCTTGGCCGCCGCGATCGCCGTCCAGTGGTGCCATCGCGCGTAGCCGTGGATCCACAGCGCGTCGAAGCCGCGGTCGAGCCGCTCGCCGAGCCCGTGGCTGCGCGGCTGCCAGAAGTCGAGCGGTGGCTCGACGCCCTCCGTCGGCTTCGGCCCGCGCTGCGGCAGCACCTCGCTGCGATAGCCCTCGAGCAGCGGCACGTCCCAGGTGATCTCCTGGCCGAAGTCATGCGCCTTGAAGCTGCGTGCCGAGAAGTCGGTCGCGAAGAAAGCCGTGAAGTCGATGTCGGGCTGCGCGGCGACGAGACGGAGCAGCGGCGCCTGGTACTGGATCGGATGGGTGACGAGGTAGGCGAGGCGGAGCTTCGGCATGGCGCTCATGCGACCGAGCTGCGCGGCGCGATGTCGATCAGCTCCAGGGCGGCGTCGAGCGCCTCGTCGACACCGATCGACTCGATGCAGCGCTTCGCGTACTGCGTGCAGATCTCGAGGCCGCAGTCGCGGCACGGGACGCGCCGGTAGAGGACGCGGTTGTTTTCGCCGCGCGGGAACCAGATCCCCGGCTTCGCCCGCGCGCTGAAGATCGCGACGATCGGCGTGCCGACGGCGGCGGCGAGATGCATCGGGCCGCTGTCGTGCGTCAGCAGAGCGCGGGCCCAGGCCATGACCGCCGCGCTCACCCGCGGCGAGACGCGGCCGCAGAGGTCGAGGGTCGGTCCGCGCCAGGAGCCGGCGAGCAGCGCGGCGCGCTCGCGATCGCCGGGGCCGCCGATGGTGACGAGGCCGAGCCCGCGATGCACCGCCGAGACGCCGCCGACCAGCGCCTGCCATCGGGCCGCACCCCAGTCCTTGACCTCGACCTTGGCGCCCGGGGCGACCGCGACGAAGCCCTGGGGCGCCTTGAGCTCGCCGAGCAGTGCGGTTGCCTCGGACAGCTCGGCGGCGGTGAACCGCAGGTCCCAAAGCGCCGGGTCGTCGATGCGCGCATCGCCGATGTCGCGGATCCGGCGCAGCAGGAAGTCCGCTTCGCCTTCCCATACGTTGCGGGTGCGGTCGTGCCGATGCGCGCCGTCGGCCCCGAGACCGGGCAGGCCGACGATCTCGGTCACGCCGGCGGCGGCGAAGAAGGCGACGTGGCGCAGCATGCGCATGCGTGTCGTCTGCTCGGCGAGATAGACGACGAGCTCGGGCGCGTAGTCGTGCACGAGCCGGCGCGCCTCGGCCAGTGCCGCCGGCGAGCGATCGCCCGGATCGAAATGCATGTAGCCGTCGACGAGCCCGGTGCCGCCGAGCACGGCGTCGAGGTCGGTCTCGCGCGCATTGCGCGAGATGTTCGTCAGCACCTGCCGCTCGGCCTTCGGGAAGGCGCGCGCGATCAGGTGGAAGGACGGCAGGGCCACCACCGTGTCGCCGAGGCTGCCCAGGCGGAAGATGAGGATCCGCCGAATGGCGTCGCGCTGCTTGCGCCAGGGCATCAGGGTCCCCCGAAGGCGTCGTGCACGAGCCGTGCCCAGCCGCGCAGTCCGCGCTCGGCCTGCGGCCGATCGCCGGCCAGCCATTCGCGCACCGGCACGACGAATCCCGTCTTGGGGCGGTTGAGGACGGCGGCGGGCAGCTTTCGCGCCGGCGCGTCCGCCATCGCGCGCTTCGACGGCGCCGCTTTGGCGGCGAGCAGCGGGGCCAGGCGACGCAGCAGGAACGCGTCGACGAACGGCGTTCGGATCTCGAGCGAGTGCGCCATGCCGGCCCAATCGGCGTCGCGCAGCAGCTGGTTGCGCATGTACCAGGCGGACTCGAGCAGGCTCACCTGCAGGCGCGGATTGGTCAGCCCGCCCAGCGAGGCCTCGAGCTGGGTCAGCGTCTCGAGGCGCTCGATGCCCTCACGCGCGACGTCGCGCGGCAGGACGTCGTCGAGCTCCCAGGGCATGAACAGGCTGCGACGCAGCAGATAGGCGCCGCCGACGGTGGTGCCGTACTCGAGCAGGCCGGCGTATTTCGGCGATGTCACTGCGCCAACCACCGGCGCAGCGACCGCACGCAGGGCGCCGCCCATCGCGGCCAGTGGCCGCACCGGGGCGAGGGCGTTCACGACCTTCGGCACCTGCCGGAAGCTCGGGTAGCTCGCGAAGAGCTCGTCGCCGCCGAGGCCCGAGAGCGCCACCTTGAGCCCGGCCTGGCGCGCGGCGCGCGCGACGAAATAGGTGTTCACGCCGTCGATCGACGGCTGGTCCATCGCTGTGAGCAGGTCCTCGCGCTCGGCGGCGAATTCCGCGCCGCGGACCCAGCGCGTCTCATGCGTCGCGCCGTAGAGCGCGGCGACCTGCGTCGCCAGCGCGGTCTCGTCGTTCTCGGTGCCCTTGAACTCCTCGAAGCCGAGCGTAAGCGTGCGCAGCGAGGCATCGCCGCTTTCGGCGGCAAGCGCCGCGATAGTCGTGGAGTCGAGGCCCGCAGAAAGGAAGACGCCGACAGGCACGTCGGCGACGAGGTGGTGGCGCACGGTGTCGGCCAGCGCCTCGCGCAGGTCATTGCCGGCGGCCTCGCGCGGCGCGCGCTCGCCGTCGCGCAGGGCTGCGGCGAGGTCGAAATAGCGCTGCGCGCGGCGCTCGCCGGCCGCGTCGATCCACAGCGACGATCCCGCCGGCAGCGCGCGGATGCCGCGATGCAGGGTCCACGGCTCGGGAACGTTGCCCCAGAGGAAGAACCCGGCGTGGCCAGCCGGCTCGGGCGTCGTGTCGACGTGCCCGCCCGCGACCAGCGCCTTCACCTGCGAGGCGAAGCGCAGGCTGCGCCCGTCGTCGGCGACGTAGAGCGGCTTGATGCCGTAGGGATCGCGGGCCAGGAACAGGCCGCGCTTTCCCTCGTCCCACAGCGCGAACGCGAACATCCCGCGCAGCCGGGGCAGCATCGCCGGGCCCTCGCGCTCCCAGAGCTGCAGCAGCACCTCCGTGTCCGACTCGGTGCGGAACACCGCGCCGCGGGCCGCGAGCTCGTCGCGCAGGTCGCGGTAGTTGTAGATCTCGCCGTTGAACACGATGCGCAGCCGGCCGTTGCCGTGCTCCATCGGCTGGTCGGCGACGGCACGCAGGTCGATGATCGACAGGCGGCGATGGCCCAGGCCGACGCGCCCGTCCGCCGACAGCCACTCGCCGGCGCCGTCGGGACCGCGCGCGGCCATCCGGTCGCGCGTACGGCGGAGCTCGGAGAGGTCGACCGGCGGAGCCTCGCGTCCGTAGGCGAAGATCCCGTTGAGGCCGCACATGCTGCTGGATCCGGCTACTTGGTCAGGATGGCCAGGAAGTTCTGGGTCAGGATGGGCTGTGAGACTGCGCCCGTCTCCGCGCGAAGATAGAAGCGCAGGCATGCGCGGATCGCCTTCCAGGCGATCGAGCGGGCGAAGCTCTTGGCACCGTGCACCACCGGGGCGTCCTCGTCGCAGTCGACCTGCGAGAAGCCCGAGGAGAGCGCGAGCTGGGTGATCGATTCCGGCGTGAAAGCGATCTCGTGGGTGAGATCGCCGTAGAGCACCGCGCCGCCGAAGGGCGATGCGCCGTTGGGCACGTGGATGATCCACCGCCCGCCGGGGCGCAGCGCGCGGACGATCTCGTCGGTGAAGGCGAAGAGCTCCTCGCGGTCGAGATGCTCGATGACGTCGAAGCTGATCGCCGCGTCGAGGCTCGCGTCGGGCAGCATGCGCGCGAACTCGAACATGTCGCCGTGCTGCACGCCCTCGATGCCGAGGCGCTTGGCAGCCGCGACCTGCGACGGGCTGCCGTCGACGCCGCCGATGTTGGTGTAGCCGAGGCCGCGCGCGACATGCACAAGCGCGCCGTGGCCGCAGCCAAGGTCGAGGATGGCCGCGTCGTGGCGCGCGGGGAAATAGGTCTTCACCAGGCGCTCGAGATACGGCACGCGGGGCGCCAGCCCGGCGATGGTCTGCGGCGCCACTTCCATCGCCGCCGCCTCGACATAGCGCCCGTAGACGCGTTCACGGTAGCTGCGCGACGGTTTCATGCGGCCTCCGGCCGGGCGCGCGCCTTGGCGCCGCGAAATCCGAGATGCTGGGCGAGAAGCCGGCCCTGGACTTCGACGAATCTCTCGAACCGGAAGACGTCGTCGACCACGTGCTTGCCGTTGACGCCCATCGCGCGGCGCGCGGCCTCGTCGCCGGCGAGCCGCCGCAGCGCCGCGACCAGCGCGTCGATGTCCATGGGCGAGATCGCGATGCCGTTGGGGCGTGCCGGGTCGATCGCCTCGATCGAGCCGTCCTCGTCGCCGCAGATGAACGGCACGCCGGCGGCGGCGGCCTCGAGCAGGCCGAGAGGCACGGCCTCGCCCAGCCCCGGGCCGCCCTTGGCGATGAGGATGGCGGCATCGGCGCAGGCATAGAGGAACGGCAGCGCGTCCTGCGGCACCAACCCGGCGAGGAAGACGCTGTCCTCGACGCCGTGGGCGCGCACATGCGCCTCGATCGCCGCGCGATCGGGGCCGTCGCCGACGACGAGGTAGAGGAAGCGCGGATCCTTCATCCGCGCGAGCGCCTCGATCGTCTGCCGGTGCCCCTTGTTGTTGTTCGGCGGGCCGGCCATGTGCGCGACCGTCACGCAGACGAAGCGGTCGGAGATGTCGCCGATCGCGGGGAAGCGCTTCATCACCTCGGCGCGCGCCGCCGCGGCCGGGATCGGTCGGAAGAACGACACGTCGACCGGGTCGTAGAGCAGGCCGGTGGGCGGGATCTGCGGGTGGAATTTCGGCATGTTCGCGATGGTGTAGCGGCAGTCGGCCATCACCAGGTCGGCGCGCGCGAAGGCGAACTCGCGCCATCGCGGCAGGCTGCAGAGGATGTCGATGTTGTAGACGTTGATCGCATAGGGCGTGCGGCGGAAGCGCCTCGCCGCCAGGCCGAGCCCCGCGAGATAGACGTGATTGACCATCACCGCGTCGAAGCGCTGCCCCGTCATCGTCGTCAGCGCGCGGACGACCGTGCTGGTCTTGCCGTCGAAGCCGAAGCGGCGGTCGACGAGGCCGCGCTCGGCGAACTTGTCCTGCTTGTCGATCGACAGCGCGAACACGTCGCAGCCCAGCGTCTTCAGGGCGCGTATCTGGTGCCGGCTGTAGGTGGCAATGCCGCCCACGCCTTCGATGTCGAAGCCTGCGTAGAAGATCTTCATCCTGCGGGCCGCCCGGAGCGGCGAGACGGGAGAACGGGCGATCCGCTCGGGTCATTCCCGGACGTCCCGGCCGCGCATGCCATGGTCGGCTCCCTGGTCATTTCGTCGCGACCGCCAGCAGGCACTGGCTGAAGACCGCGTCGCGACCGCTCTCGCCCGTCTCGATGGCGAGAATGAGGCGCATCGCGGCCCGCACGACCGGCCAGAGCAGCGCGCGGATCCGGCTCTTCAGCCCATGCACCGCCGGCGTGTCCTCGAAGCAGGCGACGCGCGCGAAGTCGCAGGCCCGCAGCAGCTGCTCGATCGACGCCCGCGTGAAGGCGTCGTTGGCGAGCATGTCCCAGTAGCGCATGCGGCCCGCGAAGATCGCCTCGGCATTGGGCACGTGCAGGATGAAGTGGCCGCCGGGCTTGAGCGCGCGGAACACCGCGTCGGCGATCGCCATCTGCTCGTTCTTGTCGAAGTAGTGGAACAGGTCGAACAGGATGATCGCGTCCATGCTGCCCGGCGCGAGCTCGTCCAGCGCGGCGCGCAGGTCGCCCTGCCGCACCCCGGGGATCCCGAGCTCCTTCGCCGCCGCGACCTGCTCGGGGCTGGCGTCGACACCTGTGACATTCGTGTAGCCCAGGTTGCGCGCCGCCCAGACGATCGCGCCGTGGCCGCAGCCGAGGTCGAGGACCGCGGCGTCGCGGGCGGGCGGGAAGTGCTCGGCGACCAGGCGCTCGAGGAAGGCGCGCCGCCGGGCCAGCCCGTCGCGCGCGCCGGACACCGAAGTGTGCGTGCTCACGTAGCGGGCGAGCAGTCGCGCGCGATAGTCGGGGGATCTCGAGTTGTCCATGGGGCGTGGCGGCTGGGGCGGGGAGGTATAGCAGCGACGCCGCGACGAGCAAGCACCGGGACGCCGCCGCGTCGGGCCTCAGGCTGCGGCGCGACCGGCCTCGTAGGCCTGAAGGTGGGCCCAGGCGACGCGCAGGATCGGGACGTCGATGCCCGATGCGGCGGCGCGGCGCACGAGGTCGCCGAGCACATGCGCCCCTTCCGTGGGGCCGCCGCGCTCGACGTCGCGGAGCATGGAGGCGGCGAAGTTCGAGCCGGGCTCGGTCAGGCTCTTCTCGATCGAGCGCAGCACGGCCGGCGGCGTCGGGTGACCACTGGCCGTGGCCACGGCGCCGGCCTCGGCGATGCAGCGCCGCATCAGCCCGGCGCCGTCGTCGGTGGCCACGATGCGACCGACCGGCCCACGCAGCAGGCACGTCATCGCGGCGAGCGGCGCCAGCCGGACCCACTTGTCCCACAGGCCCTGGATCGGGTCGTCGATGAGTCGGGCCTGGACGTCCGTGCCGGCGAACTGCGCGGTCATCGTCCGCAGGCTCTCCGGGTGGCGGCCGCCGCGGCCGCCGTAGTCGAGGCCGTGGATGGTGTTGAGGTGCTTCACGACGCCGTCGGGCGTCAGCGTCGCGGCGATGTATGCGATGCCGCCGAGCACGCGTGCCGCGCCGAAGCGCGCATCGAGCACGTCCATGTGGCGGAGCCCGTTGAGCAGCGGCAGGACATGGGTGGCGGCGCCGACCGCCGGCGCGACGGCATCCATTGCGGCGTCCAGGTCGTAGGCCTTGCACGAGAGCAGGACGAGGTCCCACCCCTCGTCGCGCGCCTCGGTGGCGACAGAGACCGGCACCGTGAAGCCGCCCTTCGGACTCTCGACAACGAGTCCCCGGGCGCGCAGCTGCTCGGCGCGACGCGGCCGCACGAGGAACGTCACGTCGGCGCCGGCCTGCACCAGCCGCCCGCCGAAATAGCCGCCCACGCCGCCGGCGCCCAGAATCAGAAGTCGCATCGATCCGCCCCGTCAGGTCTTCCTGGCGGCGGACCCTACCATGCGCGGCCGGCTCAGGCGGCGCCGGACAGCGGCGCGTGGAGCCGAGCGATCTGATCCTTGAGTTGCAGCTTCCGGCGCTTGAGCTCGCGGACGAGCATCTCGTCGGGACGCGGCCGCTCCAGCTCGCCGTCGATCTCGGCCTGCAGCGCCGCATGCTCGCGACAAAGCTGGATCAGATACTCGCCGGACGAATTCGGACCCACCATCGACGCCTCCTTCCCGATGCGCCGCCCTCGATCTCGGCAGGCAGTCTCGCGGGGGCGGCGTCCCGGACTGCGCGATCGGACACATCTCATCGTCGAGTGTTCGGGCCACGCCCTCGCCGAGGGGGGGGAGAGCGAGGGCGTGGCCCGCGGGTCGTGGGCGACGGTTGGAGTTCGGCCCTTGAAAAATCGCGGCACGTCCGGGGAGGGGGATCCAGCGTGGCCGCAGGCCAAGTCGACGACGACCCGATTTCGTTGCTGCTGCGCGCTCGGTTGGACGAATCGATCCAACTCGACGACTCAACTATAGAAATCTTATCCACAATCTAGGAGCGATAAAACAACATAGGCCCGCGACATTTCGGCTCACGGGGTCATGAATCTGTGATGCACCACAAAGAGTTGCCGAGACTCAAGCTGTTGATCAGCCTTCGGAATGGCGTCCGAAGCATCTCGGAGTCCAAATCCGTTTCGCCGCTGGGGCAATCTCGGCCATGAATCGCGCGCATGACTCGCGCGGCTTCGGGTCGGGAAATAGGTGCAACCCGCGAATCGTTCTGGGCTTGCTGGGCCGACGCCGATTCTCGACATTCCGCCGCCCCGCGCCCCAGGGCGCGCAACCTGCCGGACAACCGCCATTCACATCGTTCACGTCATCGCCTCGCTGGCTCGGCGAACCGGCGGCCCGGCCAAGGCCGCCGTCGACATGGCGCGCGCGATCGCGCGTCGCGGCCACCGGGTGGAGATCCTCACCACCGATCGCGACGCCGAGTCCGACGAGGGGCTTGCCGCGGGCACGGTGCGCGAGGAGTCCGGCGTGACGCTGCGGGTCTTCGCCCAGGGCCAACCGCGCGCGTTCGCGACGTCCTGGCCCCTGATGCGAGCGTTGGGCCCCGCGGTGGGGCGGGCCGATGTCGTCCATCTCCACTCGCTCCATCTGTTCCATGTCTGGGCGACGGCTCGGGCCTGCCGGCGCCAGGGCAAGCCGTATCTGCTGCGACCGCACGGCACGCTCGACCCGTTCATTCGCGCCCGGCGCCCCCTGGAAAAGCGCCTGCTCGGGATGCTGTTCCAGGACCGCGTGATCCGCGAGGCCGCGGCCCTGCATTGGACCGCGGCCGAGGAGGCGACGCTCGCCGCGCCGGCGACGTTCGGCACGCGCGGCGTCGTCGTCCCCAACGGGCTGGATCTCGCCGAATACGCGACGCTGCCGCCGGCCGGGACCTTCCGGGCGAGCCGGCCCGAGATCGGCGACCGGCGCATCGTGCTGTTCCTGTCGCGGCTCAATTTCAAGAAGGGCCTCGATCTGCTGATCCCGGCCTTCGCGCGCGTCGCGGGGCGTCGCGACGACGTGCATCTCGTCATCGCCGGCCCCGACGACGGCATGGCCGCGCCGGCGCGCGGCTGGATCGAGGCCCACGGCATCCGCGAGCGCGTCAGCTTCGTCGGCCAGCTCGCGGGCGCGGCGAAGCTTGCCGCCTTCCGCGACGCCGCGTGCTTCGCGCTGCCGTCCTATTCCGAGAACTTCGGGATCGCGGTCGTCGAGGCGATGGCCTGCGGCCTGCCCGTGTTGGTCTCGGACAAGGTCAACATCTGGCGCGAGATCGCCGAAGCGGGCGGCGGCGAGGTGGCGACGACGACGGTCGAGGACGTCGCCGCGAAGCTCGACGCCCTGCTCGCGGATCCGGCGCGCGCGCGTGCGATGGGCGAGGCCGGGCGCGCACTTGCGACGCGGAACTACGACTGGAGCAAGATTGCCGAGCGTCTCGAGGCCGTGTATCGAGCGCTCGCCGACGGCACGGCGCTGCCGGAATGACCAGACCCATGCTGCCGATCTCCGTCGTCATCCTCACGTTCAACGCGGCCGAGACTATCGGCGCGACGCTCGCGTCGGCGCGTGCGATCAGCGACGACGTCCACGTCGTCGACTCCGGCTCGACCGACGCCACGCTCGACATCGCGCGCGGCCACGGCGCGATCATCGCCTCGCATCCGTTCGAGAACTACGGCGCGCAGCGCAACTGGGCGATCGACACGCTGCCGCTGCGGCACGACTGGCAGCTGCATCTCGACGCCGACGAGCGGGTGAGCGACGAACTCGCCGCCGAGCTCAAGGCGCTTTTGGCCGGCGAGGGGCCGCCCGCCGCGATCGCGGGCTACTACGTGCCGCGGCTCGTCCACTTCCATCGCCACCCGATCCGCCACGGCGGCATGTGGCCGATCTACCACATGCGCCTGTTCCGCCGCGGCCGCGGTCGCTGCGAGGCGCGCAAGTACGACCAGCATTTCTACGTCGACGGCGCGAGCGCGCAGCTGCGCGGCCCGATGATCGACGACATCCGCCTGTCGCTCACCGAGTGGACCAACCGCCACAACCGCTGGGCCGACGCCGAAGTCGACGAGATCCTCGCCCCGGCGGGCAGCGGCGTGATCCAGCCCGGGAAGGGCGACCCGGTCGCCGAGAAGCGCGCGCAGCGCTCGGGCTACTACAAGGCGCCGCTGTTCTGGCGCGCCTTCGCGCTGTTCCTCTACCGCTACGTCTGGAAGCGCGGCTTCCTCGACGGCCGCTGGGGCCTGATCTTCTTCGTGCTGCAGACCTTCTGGTTCCGCTTCCTGGTCGACGCGAAGCTCCACGAGCGACGCGAGCGCGAGGCCGGCCCGCGGGAGGCCGCATGACCGCCTGCCTCCTGTGCGGCGCCGATCATTGGGACGTGGTCGAGCCGGTCGTGCGCGACAACCGCTTCGCCTCGCCGGGCGAATGGCGCGTGCGCGCATGCAAGTCCTGCGGGCTGTGGCAGACCGACCCGCTGCCGACCGACGCGCAGCTCATCGAGCTCTACGAGCGCCACTACAATTTCGGCGGCGAGGGCGAGACCGGCAGCACCTGGGCCAAGCTGCGCGCGGCCTTCTTCGCCTCGCCGCTCTACCGCCTGCTGCTGGCGGTCGACGGCGACGTGTCGTTCCACACGCTGCGCGGCGCCGGCCGGCTGCTCGACGTCGGCTGCAACGAAGGCCGCGGGCTCGAGATCTACGCCGGCAACGGCTTCGAGGCCGAGGGGCTCGAGCTCAACCGCGTCGCCGCCGACGCCGCGCGCAACAAGGGCTTCGTCGTCTACGGCGTGCCGATCGAGGAGCTGCAGCCGCGTGCACCCTACGACGTCGTCGTCCTCTCGAACGTGCTCGAGCACGCGCTCGACCCGCGCGCCATGCTCGCCGCCATCCGCCGCCATCTCGCGCCCGGCGGCCGGCTGTGCCTGAGCCTTCCCAACGCGGCGAGCGCGCTGCGCGCGCGTTTCGGCAAGGACTGGATCAACTGGCACGTGCCGTTCCACATCACGCATTTCTCGGCCGAGCGGCTCTCGGCGCTGCTGGCGGAGAGCGGCTTCAGCGTCGCCGCGGTCCGCAACGTCTCGCCCGCGCTGTGGTACGCGCAGTCGTGCATCGCGGCGCAGTTCCCCGACGAGCCGCGTCGCCAGCGCGATCCCAAGCGGGTGATCCCGCTGATGCTCTGGGCGCTCACCGGCCTCGCGGCGCGGCGTGCCGCCTGGAACCGCAGCGGCCGCGGCGACTGCCTGGTGATCGAGGCGACGCGCGCATGAGGCTCCTGCTCCACGACTATTCGGGCCACGCCTTCCTGGTCCAGCTCGCCCGCCAGCTCGCGCGCGACGGCCACGAGGTGCTGCACGTTCATTTCCCCGGCTTCCAGACGCCCAAGGGCGTGCTCGAGCGCCGCCCGGACGACCCGCCCGGCTTCGAGACGCGCGGCCTGGCGCTGCCCGAGGCCTTTGCGAAGTACAGCTACGTGAAGCGGCTGCAGCAGGAGTTCGCCTACGGTCGCATGCTCGCGCGCACGATCGAGGACTGGAAGCCCGAGGTGGTGATCTCGGCGAACTCGCCCCTCGACCCGCAGCATCTCGCCTGGAAGGCGGCGCGCCGGATCGGCGTGCCGTTCGTCTTCTGGGTGCAGGACGTCTATTCGGTCGCGATCGCCAACATCCTGAAGCGCAAGCTGCCCGGCATCGGCCATCTCGTCGGGGCGCGCTACATCGCGCTCGAGAAGCGGCTGCTGCGCGGCTCGGCGCGCTCGATCGTGATCACCGACGACTTCGTGCCGATCCTCGAGGATTGGGGCGTCGAGCGCGCGCGCATCGACGTCATCGAGAACTGGGCGCCGCGCGAGGAGCTGCCCAGCCAGCCGCGCGACAACGCCTGGGCGCGCGAGCACGGCCTCGCCGGCAAGCTCGCCTTCATCTACTCGGGCACGATCGGCCTCAAGCACGACCCGGGCCTGCTGCTCGCGGTGGCGGAGGCGTTCAAGGAGCGCGCCGACACACGCGTCGTCGTGATCTCCGAGGGGCCGGCGATCGACTGGCTGCGCAGCAACGGCGCGCACCTGCCGAACCTGACGCTGCTGCCGTTCCAGCCCTTCGCGCGCCTGCCCGAGGTCGTCGCATCGGCCGACGTGCTGATGGCGGTGCTCGATCCCGATGCCGGGATCTACTCGGTGCCGTCGAAGGTGCTGACCTATCTCTGCGCCGGCCGGCCGCTGCTGGTCTCGATGCCGCCCGAGAATCTCGCCTCGCGCATCCTGACGCGCGAGGAGGCCGGTCTCGTCGTGCCCGCGGGCGATCGCGCCGCCTTCGTCGCCGCCGCGCGGCGCCTCGCCGCAGATCCCGCCCTGCGCGAGCGCCTCGGCCGGAACGCCCTCGCCTACGCCGACCGCACCTTCGACATCGCCCGAGTCTCGGCCCGCGTCGCCGAGATCGCGCGACGCGCGAAGGCGGGAAGCTGAACGACGCGCGAGCTTCCGCGCTTTTCCCGTGTCGTCGGGTGACCGGGCCGTGGTCCGCGGATCGCCGTGTCGATCGGTCTGCCGGTCTCGCCGTCCAATCGGCTCGTCGCCTGACGTCGCCGCCTCACGCCAACCCGTCGAGCCCGTCATCGGGGTCGAGCAGGCCGCGGCGCACGCGGTCGGCGCCGAGCCGTGCGAAGCGGATCAGGAGCTGGCGCCGGCGGGCGGGTGCAAGCGGCGCCGGCGCGGCGACCGGCGGGCGCAGCGGGTGGCTGTCGTAGCCGTCGGTCACGAACAGGCCGACCGTCTCGGGCAGCAGCGCCACCGGGAAGCTCGGGCCGACCGCGAAGGCGAAGAGATCGCAGTAGTCGAGATACTCCGTCCACTTGCGGTCGCTGAGGTAGTCGGCAGGCGAAGACTTCACCTCAACGATCAGGAAGCGGCCGGACTCGTCGATCGCCATCACGTCGGCGCGGCGCCCGTTGGCGAGCGAGATCTCGGTCAGGCTGCGCCAGCCCTGTCGATCGAGTGTGCGCATGATCCCGCGGCAGATGCGTGCCGCGTCGATCGGCGCGTCGTCCTGCGGCACGACCGTGGTCATTGGCTGCGTCCCGTCGGGGCCGCGACCCAGCGCCCGTCGTAGAGCTGGATGCGGTAGCCGCGATAGGCGTCGAGGCCTGCGATGAAGGCCGGATCGTCGTAGCCGTCCCGCAGGACCGCGCAGGCCGCGGGGCAGTCCTGGCCCGGCTCGGTGACGACCTCGAGCCGGAGCCCCGCCTCCATCATGCCGGCGAGGAAGCGCAGGATGCGCTTTGCGGTCTCGGCGTCGCCCGAGACCGCGTCGAGGCGCACGACGAGGTCGGCACGGCCGGTTCCGGTCAGCCAGCGGCCGAGCGCCTGGGCGAAGCGCACGCGATCGGCCTCCTCCAGCGCGCCGGCGATGACGATCTCGTGGTTGCCCAGCGTCACGGTGCCCGCCGCGGCCGGAGCGGCCGGCAGGGCGAACGCGGCGGCGAGCGCGAGCTGCGCGAGGGCGATCGGGGTCATGGCGGGCGCACTCCAGGGGCGAGCCGACAAGGCAAGTCTAGCGCTCGGCCTTGCGGCATGGCACCAGCCTGGGCTTAATCGGCCTTGCCCCCTCATTGCCTCGGCGCATGCGTTTCCTCGTTGTCGAAGACGACCAAGAAGTCGCCCGGTTCATCGTCAAGGGTTTGACGGAAGCCGGCCATTCCGTCGAGCACGCGCCCGACGGCCGCGAGGGCCTGTATCGCGCGACCGGCGAACGCTACGACGCGCTCATCGTCGACCGCATGCTGCCGGGCGGCATCGACGGGCTGACGCTGATCGAGACGTTGCGACGCGCCGAGAACCTGACGCCCGTGCTGATCCTTTCCGCGCTCGGCCATGTCGACGATCGCGTCCGCGGTCTCAAGGCGGGCGGCGACGACTACCTGACCAAGCCCTTCGCCTTCTCCGAGCTGCAGGCGCGGCTGGAGGCGATCCTGCGGCGCGGCTCCGCCAAGGCAGTGGAGACGGTGCTGCGCGTGGCCGATCTCGAGTTCGACCTGCTGGCGCGGGAGGTGCGCCGCGCCGGCCAGAGGCTCGAGCTGCTGCCGCGCGAGATGCGCCTGCTCGAGTACCTGATGCGCCATGCCGGGCAGGTCGTGACGCGCACGATGCTGCTCGAGGCGGTTTGGGACTATCATTTCGACCCGCAGACCAACGTCATCGACGTGCATGTGAGCCGGCTGCGGCAGAAGATCGACAAGGGATTCGGCCGGCCATTGCTGCACACCGTGCGCGGCGCCGGCTACAGCCTGCGCCCGGAGAGCTGAGCGCGGCCATGCTGCGCTCCACCGTGCTGCGGCTGGCGATCGGCTACGCCGCACTGTTCGCCATCTCCGCGCTCGTGCTCGCCGGCTACACCTACTGGGCGACAGACAGCTATCTCGCGCGGCAGACCGACAAGACGATCGTGGCCGTCGCCGACGCGATGCTCGAGCGCTTCCGCAACGAGGGGATCGCCGGGCTGTCGCGCGCGATCGAGGCGCGGCTCGCCGAGGAGGCCGACGAGGACGAGGTGATCGTGCTGGTCGACCGCGACCGCCGCGTCGTCGCGGGCAATCTCGAGACCGTGCCTGCGGGCGCGACCGGGCCGTGGTTCGCCCTCGAGCTGGTGCGCGAGCAGCGCAGCTCGACGGCGCGGATGCTGCGGCTGCCGCTGAACACCGGACATGTCCTCATGGTCGGCCGCGACGTCCAGGTCCGCCTGGAGGTCCGCAAGGTCGTCGCCGACACGCTGCTGTGGTCGACCGGCGTGACCGCCGCGATCGCGATCCTCCTCGGGCTGGTCGCGCGCCGCATCCTGACGCGGCGGCTCGCCTCGATCAGCTCGGTCGCCGATCGCGTCGTGCTCGGCGACCTTTCGCCGCGCGTTCCGCTGACGGGCGCGGGCGACGAGTTCGACCGGCTGTCGGGCGACATCAACGTCATGCTCGATCGCCTCACCGAACTGATGGACGGCGTGCGACAGGTCTCGAACGCGATAGCCCACGACCTGCGGACGCCGCTGACCCGCCTGCGCGGCCGGCTCGAGACGGCGCTCGCGGCCGCGGATTCGCCGGCGCGGTTCCGCGCGACGGCCGAGCTGGCGCTGCAGGAGCTCGACCAGGTGGTGCGCATCTTCGACGCCCTGCTGCGCATCGCGGAGATCGAGGCCGGTCATCGCCGCGCGGCCTTCGCGCCGGTCGACCTGGCGGCGATCGCCACCGATGTCGTCGAGCTCTACCAGCCGCTGGCCGAGCAGCGCGGGCTGGTGCTCGAGGCGGCCCTCGACAAGGCCGAGATCGTCGGCGACTCCGCCCTGATCGCGCAGGCCCTCGCCAATCTCGTCGACAACGCGATCAAGTACACGCCGGCGGGAGGCCGGATCCGGGTGGCGACCGTGCGGCGCGACGGGCTCGCCGAGATAAAAGTGGCCGATTCCGGCCCCGGCATCCCGGTCGAGGAGCGCGAAAAGGTCACGCAGCGGTTCTACCGGGTGGAGCATAGCCGCGGCTCGCCGGGCAGCGGGCTGGGGTTGAGTCTGGTGGGCTCGGTCGCCAAGCTCCATGGCGGCCACCTGGCGCTGCACGACAATTCACCGGGCCTGCGGGTGGTGCTGGCGCTGCCGGCGGCGGGCTGACGAGGGAGACGACGATGGCTGGACGCATCCTGTTGCTCGCGGCGCTGGCGATGCTGGCGGCCTGCAGCGCGCCGCGTGTGTTGTACTTCGGGCAGGACTTCTCGGCGCTCTACCAGCGCCGGGAACTCTCGACGGCGGCCGCGCAGGGGCCCGTGCCGCTCGTGGTGCGCGGCAACCCCTTCGGCGGCGCGCCCGCCGAGATCGCCGGCCCGACGCTCGCGGCGATGTCGCGCTCGCCTTCGCTGCAGCCCGTGCGGCTCACGACCGGCGATCCGGGTCCGCGGCAGGTCGACTACCGGATCATCCTCGCCTACGGCCAGCCGTTCGTCGGCGCGGGAGGCCTGTGCGCGGCGCCCGACGCGCCGATCGCGGCGGAGCCGACCTTGAGTGCGACCGCGGCCTTCTGCATCGGCGACAAGCTCCTCAGCACCGCGCGCGGTCGCAGCCTCGACCCGGTGCGCGGCCCCGACGATCCCGCCTTCGCGGCCTTCCTCGCCTCGCTCGTGGACGTGCTGCTGCCGCCGACAAATCCGCGGCTGTTCGGATGCGGGCCGCGGCCGGGCTGCTAGCGGCGCGGCGTCGGGCGATGGACATCGACGAGATCCGAATCGCGGGCCGACCGATCCCCGCGGACATGTTGGGGAGCTTGCGGGTGCTGGCGGCGGAGGCCGCGACCCCGTCGGAGCTGCAATCGCGTCTCGCCGCGGACGGCTATGTGCTGCTGCGCGGCGCGATACCGCGCGACGACGTGCTCGCGGCGCGCCATGAGGTGCTGCGACGCCTCGCGGCGGTCGGCGAGATCGCGGAGCCGAGCGCCGAGGCCGTCGCGACCGGCACGAGCCGCCGTGCCGAGCTCGCCCCCGACGCGAACGCGTTCTGGCGCGACGTCTGCGAGGGGCCGGCGCTGCGGCGCGCGGCGCATGCGCCGGCGCTGCGGGCCCTGGCCGCCGCCGCGCTCGGCCGCGCGGCGAAGCCGTTCGACTTCGTGTGGCTGCGAACGATGATCGAGGGGCGCGCGTCGCCTCTGCATTTCGACCACGTCTACATGAACCGCGGCAGCGCCAACGTGCTGACCGCCTGGGTGCCGCTCGGCGACGTGCCGCCGGCCGCGGGGCCGATCGTCTTCGTCGAGGGCTCGCACCGCTTCGAGGACGTCATCGCGCGCTACCGCGGCGTCGACGTGGATCGCGACGGCCTGCCGGGGTCGTTCCCGGAGGACGCCGTCGGCTTCGCGCGCGCCCGCGGCTGCCGGTTGCTCACCGCGGATTTCCGCGCCGGGGACGTGATCCTGTTCGGGATGTTCACCCTGCATGGGTCATGCGACAATCGATCCGGCAACGGTCGCGTGCGCCTGTCGTGCGACGTCCGCTGGCAGCCGGCCGACGAGGCCGAGGACGATCGCTGGTTCGGCTCGCCGCCGTCCGGCCATCAGGGGAAGAGCTACGGCGGCATGAACGGCGCGCGACCGCTCGGCGAGACCTACATCGCCCGCTGACGGAGCCGCCGACGGGGAGGAACGACGTGAGACAGATCGGCGATCTGAAGTTCGGCTGCACGGCCAACGGCACGACCCACCAGGACACCAACATCCCGGACATCACGACCAAGATCCGGATGGTGAAGGAGGCGGGCGTGTTCGACTACATCGACCGCACGCCGCCCGACGAGGAGTTCCGCGAGACGCTCAAGGCGTCGGAGAAGTACGACCTGCCGATCCTCGCGAGCGGCTGGTTCTACACGCTGGGTCGCGACGAATCGCTGTTCGAGCAGAACATCATCAAGGGCCGGCTGCTCGGCACGAAGGTGCACAACGTCCAGGTCATGACGAACCACGCCGACGGCCACGTCCTGAGCAACGACGAGGTCGCCGCGTTCTACCTGCGCGCCCACGACTTCGGCATGCGCCACGGCGTCGTGCCCTGCTTCGAGGTGCACGTGAACATGTGGTCCGAGCATCTCGGCCGCGTCGAGCAGGTCGCCGAGCTGGTGAAGAAGCGCGGCGTGCCGTTCCACATGACGCTCGACCACAGCCACGTGATCTTCAAGATCGACAATCCCAAGGAGCAGATGGTCCAGAACATGAAGGCCGACGTCGATGCCGGCCGCCTGATCCTGGACCCCGCCAGGCCCGGAAACGTGGCGAAGAAGTGGATCGACGCGAATTTCGTCCACCATGCCCATGCGCGCTGCGCGGTGCCGGCCAACCCGGTCAACGTCTGGGCCAAGCATCCCGACGGCAGCTTCGGCCGCGGCATCCAGTACCCGTTCGTCCGGCCGAAGCCGGGCGAGTACGTGACCGACGAGTGGGACGAGAAGCGCATCGAGCCGTGGAAGCGCGTGGTGCGCGACCTGCTGGCCCACCACGCCACGCACGACGAGAGCCCGATCCGGCAGATCTCGTGCGAGCACATCCCGGCGATCGACTACGGCGCCGGGCACAAGTACTCGATCTTCGAGCAGAACGTCGCCTGCGCGAAGTGGATGCGCGAGGAGTGGGCGAAGGCGCTTGCCGCCGCCGCCAAGCACTGATCAGACCCAGCACCGATCAACCAGAAAGACCGAGGAGTCGAGACGATGAAGGTTCGTGCAGCGATCGCCGTGAAGGCCGGGGCCAAGCTGGAGGTCGACGAGGTCGATCTCGCAGGCCCGAAGGAGGGCGAGGTCCTGGTCGAGATCAAGGCGACGGGCATCTGCCACACCGACGAGTTCACGCTCTCGGGCGCCGATCCCGAGGGCCTGTTCCCGGCGATCCTCGGCCACGAGGGCGCCGGCGTCGTCGTCGATGTCGGTCCGGGCGTGAAGTCGCTCAAGAAGGGCGACCACGTCATCCCGCTCTACACGCCGGAATGCCGCGAATGTAAGTCCTGCCTCAGTCGCAAGACCAACCTCTGCACCGCCATCCGCGCCACCCAGGGCAAGGGCGTGATGCCGGACGGCACGAGCCGGTTCAGCCGCAAGGGCCAGCCGGTCTTCCACTACATGGGCTGCTCGACCTTCTCGAACTACACGGTGCTGCCGGAGATCGCGCTGGCGAAGATCCGCCAGGACGCGCCGTTCGAGAAGGTCTGCTACATCGGCTGCGGCGTCACGACCGGCATCGGCGCGGTGATCAACACGGCGAAGGTCGAGCCGGGCGCCAACGTGGTCGTCTTCGGTCTCGGCGGCATCGGCCTCAACGTCATCCAGGGCGCCAGGATGGTCGGCGCCAACATGATCGTCGGCGTCGACATCAACCCGGCGCGCGAGTCCCTCGCGCGCAAGTTCGGGCTGACGCACTTCGTGAACCCGAAGGAGATCAAGGGCGACATCGTCCCGCATCTCGTCGAGCTCACCGGCGGCGGCGCCGACTACAGCTTCGAGTGCGTCGGCAACACTACGCTGATGCGCCAGGCGCTGGAATGCTGCCATCGCGGCTGGGGCGTGAGCGTGATCATCGGCGTCGCCGGCGCGGGACAGGAGATCTCGACCCGCCCGTTCCAGCTCGTCACCGGCCGCCGCTGGATCGGCACGGCGTTCGGCGGGGCGCGCGGCCGCACCGACGTGCCGCGCATCGTCGACTGGTACATGGACAAGAAGATCAACATCGACGACCTGATCACGCACGTGATCCCGCTCGACCGCATCAACGAGGGCTTCGACCTGATGCACGCGGGCAAGTCGATCCGCACCGTCGTGACGTACTGATCCCACCCGCCTTCCCCGGCTTCGGGCCGCGGGGAGGGGTCCAAGAGACCGGTCCCGCCGCCCCCTCTCCCGCCACACGAAGCGACGGGGGAGGGGAGCGGGGCGTCTCCCGGCAGGAGCAACAATGTCGACGATCGAGACACTCGCCGAGCACGTCTGCTTCGGCGGCACGCAAGGCTTCTATCGCCACGCTTCGAGCGCCGTGGCCGGCCCGATGCGCTTCGCGGTCTTCGCGCCGGCGCAGGCGAGGCAGCGCAAGCTGCCGGTGCTCTTCTACCTGGCGGGACTGACCTGCACCGAGGAGACGTTCACGATCAAGGCGGGCGCGCAGCGCGTCGCGGCCGAGCTCGGCCTGATCCTGGTCATGCCCGACACGAGCCCGCGAGAGCCGCAGCTGCCGGGCGATCGCGACAACTGGGATTTCGGCCAGGGGGCCGGGTTCTATGTCGACGCGACGCAGTCGCCATGGCGGTCCCACTACCGCATGTTCAGCTACGTGACCCAGGAGCTGCCGGAGCTGATCGACGCGCATTTCGCCACCGACCACAAGCGTCGCGGCGTGTTCGGCCATTCGATGGGCGGACACGGCGCCCTGGTCGCCGCGCTCCGGCGGCCGGACGTCTTCAAGAGCTGCTCGGCCTTCGCGCCCATCTCGGCGCCGATGGAATGCCCGTGGGGCCACAAGGCGCTCGGCAATTATCTCGGCGCCGATCGCGCCGCCTGGTCCGCCTATGACGCGAGCCAGCTCATGCGCGCCAAGCCTTTCGGCCGCGAGATCCTCGTCGACCAGGGCTTGGGGGACAAGTTCCTGACCGAGCAGCTCAAGCCCGAGCTGCTCGAGGCGGCCGCGACGGCGTCGGGCCAGAAGCTCACGCTGCGCCGCCACGCCGGCTACGACCACGGCTACTACTTCATCCAGAGCTTCGTCGCCGACCACCTCGCCCACCACGCGAAGCAGCTGGGCTGAGCCGACGCGGCGCCGGCCATCGGCGGCGGGCCGTGGTCGGCCGGACGGGGAGACCGAATGTCGGGCGCGACCGACGAGCTGCTGCCCCTCTTGGACGCGATCCGCGTGCAGCGCTGCGCGGGGTGTTCCGTGGTGTTCGCGCGAGGTTCGCGCATCCGACGAGAAGCCGCGGCGCATTCGGATGTCGACCTCGTGGTCGTGTCCCCAGCGTCGCGTGCGCCTGTCGCGAGGCGTTCCATTTCGCGGGGCTGCCCGTCGAGGCCGTCGTGCACGATGCGGAGACGGCCGAGTACGTCTTCAGCGGGGTCGATCGGCGCTCAGGAATCCCGGCCCTTTCGCTGATGGTCGCGGACGGCATCGAGGCTCCGGCGCCTGACGAGGTGTCGAGGGGCCTGAAGCGTGGCGCCACGGCCATGCTCGACGCGGGGCCGCCCGGCCTCGATCCCGAGCTCGACGCGCGGCTGCGGTACGAGATCGGCGACATGCTCGACGACTTGCGCGATCCCCGCCCGTGCCGCGAGCTGCTCGGCATCGGCGGCGTGTCGTTCGCGTCGCTGGCGAACTACGTGCTTCGCAGCCGGGGCCGCTGGTCGGCGCCGGGCAAGGCGATTGCCGCCGCGCTCGGCCGGTTGGATCCGCTCATGGCCGAGACCTACGTTCGCGCGTTCGAGCTTCCTTTCAGGGCAGGCGACGCCGGTGAGGTGCTTCAGCTCGCCGAGAACATTCTTGCACCGCGTGGCGGCCCGCATTTCGACGGCTGGCGATCTGCGGCGCCAAGCACTCGGCGATCTTCGCGCCCAGGTCGCCGGAAGATCGATCCGGGGTGAGCCTCCGCGGTCGGAAACGCACGCCGGGTCGGGATTCCGCGACGATCCGTACTTCCGTGAGCACGGCCGAGGATCACGGCGTCGGCGCGTCGGCGCGCAGCAGCTTCTCCGCTTTCAGCTCGGCCCAGAACGCGGCCGGCACCGGGTGCTTCATCAGCGCCGCGTTGTCGTCGACCTCGGCGGGCGTGCGCGCCCCCGGAATCACCGCGACGACGGCCGGGTGCGCGAGCGGAAACTGCAGCGCTGCGGCCCGCAGCGGCACGCGGTGGCGCGCGCAGACCGTCTCGATCGCGGCGACGCGGGCGAGCATTTCCGGCGTCGCCGGCTTGTAGTTGTAAGTCGCCGCGGGCTTGGCGCCGATCGCGAGGATGCCGGAATTGTACGGGCCGCCGATGACGATGCCGGTGCCGCGCGCGACGCACATCGGCAGCAGCTCGTCGAGCGCGGACTGGTCGAGCAGCGTGTAGCGCCCGGCCAACAGGAAGAGATCGATGTGCCCGTGCGCGAGCGCGTCGCGGCAGGTCTGCCAATGGTTCACGCCGAGACCGATCGCGGAGACGACGCCCTCGGCCTTCATCCGCGCCAGCTCCGGCAGCGCGCCGTCCATCGCCTCCTTGAACCGTCGCGGGCCGTCGGCGCCGTGCGCGTCGTGGTCGCAGTCGTGCACGTAGGCGATGTCGACTCGGGCCATGCCGAGCCGGTGCAGGCTGAACTCGAGCGACCTGCGCGCGCCGTCGCCCGAGTAGTCGTAGCGCTGGACGAAGGGCAGGGTGCCGGTGAAGCCGAACTGCTCGCTGGGCGCCGAGGCGTCCGGGAAGAGCAGGCGCCCGACCTTGGTCGAGAGCACGAAGCTGTCGCGCGGCTTGCCGCGCAGCGCCTCGCCCATGCGGTGCTCGCTGAGGCCGTGGCCGTAGTGCGGCGCGGTGTCGAAGTGGCGCAGGCCGACCTCGTAGGCGCGACGCACCGCGGCCACCGCCGCGGCCTCGTCGATCGCGGCGAAGAGGTTGCCCAGCGGCGCGCCGCCGAAGCCGAACGGCCCGAGCCCGAGGCCGCGGATCTCGCGCATCGGCGCGGGCATCAGCGCCCACCCGGCAGCGGCGGGACCTTCCCCTCGGGGTCGACGACGCCCTTCGTCAGGATGATGTTGCCGAAGAAGCGCCGCTCGCCGGTGCGCAGGATCGCGAAGCAGCGCTGCGCCTCGCCGTAGAAGGCGTGGCGCTCGACCGGGTGCGGCTTGAGCGTGTGGCCGAGCCGCCGCTGCAGCACGCGCGCGAAATCGGCAACCGCGGGTGGCACCTCGTCGGGCTTGTCCACGACCGCCATCACCCGCGCGGGATGCGCGACCATGTGGTCGAGCGGCAGGACGCCGAGCACGGCCTCCAGCGCACGCGGCGCGTCGACGCCGTCGAGCGCCAGCAGCCGCCGCGCCGTGCTGGTCGCGGGGAAATTGGCGTCGACGATGGCGATCTCGTCGCCATGGCCCATGGATGCGAGCGCGTGCAGCAGATCCGGCGTCAGCAACGGGTCGATCCCGATCAACATCGTCGTGCCTCCCCTCCCGGGTCCCGTCCCGGCCGGCGCGGACGGTGCCACCCGCCGCGATCCCTCGGCAATCGGAATTGCACGACTGACATGTTAGTCGTACAGAATCGCCCCCCGACGGCCGGCCGCGCGCGGCGCGCCGGCACCACTCCTCGAATCGCGAGCCTCATGAAACTCCGGGACCGGGCCTACGAGAGCTTCACGCGGCATCTGCTCGCGGCGCGGATCCGGCCGGGCCAGTTCGTGACGCAGCGCGAGCTCGTGGCACTCACCGGATTGCCGCTCGGCGCCATCCGCGAGCTCATCCCGCGGCTCGAGGCCGACGGCCTGATCGTCACGATCCCGCAGCGCGGCATGCAGATCGCCGGCATCGACGTGAAGCTCGTGCGCAACGCCTTCCACCTGCGGCTGCTGATCGAGACCGAGGCCATCGCGCGATTCACCGAGAACGCCACCGACGAGGCGATCGCGGAGCACGAGGTCGCGCTGCGCCGCGTGATCCAGGCGAGCGCGCGGGGCATCACGCGCCGCCTGCTCGCCGAGGCGCAGGCCGTGGACTGGGGATTCCACGACGCGATCGTCGAGGCGACGGGCAACGAGCTGATCGTCAACGTCTATCGCGTCAACGCCCTGCGCATCCGGCTGATCCGCCATGAGCGCGTGCTGCTCTCCGAGGCGACGTTGCCGCCGGCGCTGGCCGAGCATGCGGCGATCCTCGAGCGCGTGCGCGCGCGCGACGTCGCCGGTGCCGTCGCGGCGATGCAGCGTCATCTCACCAGCGCGCGCAACCGGGCGCTGGGCCTCGAAGCCATCGAAGGCGGCCGCGCGCGTCGGTCGTCGGAACCCGTCCGGCGCCGCCGGATCACCAACGCGTCCTAGGAGAGATACGACATGCGTTCCGAGTTGTTGCGCGGCCTGTGGGTCGCCTCGCTGACCCCGCTCGCCGCCGACGGCAGCATCGACACGGGCGTCCTGGCGCGCCACTGCCGGAAGCTGATCGAGGACGGCTGCGACGGTGTCGCCCTCTTCGGGACGACCGGCGAGGGGCAGTCGTTCTCGGTCCGCGAGCGCATCGACGCCCTGGAGGCCGTCTTGAAGGCCGGCGTGCCGCGCGAGCGGATCGTGGTCGGCACCGGATGCGCCGCGACGACCGATGCGATCGAGCTGACGCGCCACGCGCTGGGCACCGACATCGCCGCGGCGATGCTGCTGCCGCCGTTCTTCTGGAAGGGTCAGAGCCCCGACGACGTGACGGCGTCGGTGAGTGCCGTCCTCGACGGCGTCGCCGATCCGTCGCTGCGCGTGATCCTCTATCACATCCCCCAGGTGTCGGCGGTCTCGATCGAGATCCCGACGATCGCGGCGCTGCGCAAGCGCTTCGGCGCCGTGATCGCCGGCATCAAGGACAGTTCGGCCGACTTCACGCATTTCGACCGCGCCTTCACCGCGTTCCCCGAGATGCTGCACTTCGTCGGCGCCGAGCCGCAGTTCGGCCGCGTCCTCGAGATCGGCGGCGCGGGGACGATCTGCGGCCTCGGCAACGTCGCGCCGCGCCTGATGGCCCAGATCAAGGAGAAGCGCGGCGGGGCGGCGGCCGCCCAGCGCGACATCGAGGCGTTGTGCCGATTCTTCGGGGACCGCTCCTTCCTGCCGACGGTGAAGGCGATGCTCGCGGCCCTGTCGGGCGACGCCGGATGGCGCCGCACCCGGGCGCCGATGCGCCCGGTCTCCGACTCCGCCGCGGCCGAGATCGCCGCCTTCGCCCAGGGGCTGCTGGGCGCCCGAAAGGCCGCGTGAGCGCCGCCCGGCACGGGCTGTCGGGATACCGCCAGCCCGAGTCGGGTTAACGGATCGGTGACCTCGCCTCCCCCAGGGTTGGGGGGATGCGTCTCGACTTGTCCTCGAGCCCGCGGGCCCCGAGCCTGCGGGCGCCGGTCGTGCTGGCGTGGGCTTTTGCGCTCATCGCCGCGACGCTGTTTTTCGGTCTCGGCTACGGGCTGACGACGACGCGCACGCAGGCCGCGCAGGACGAACTCGTCGAATCCATCCAGCGCGAGAACGGCGCCGTCGTCGCGATCGTCTCGCGGCTGCTGGGCCAGGCGCTCGGTGCATACCAGGCGGAGTCGCTCGCCGAGCCGGACGCGTGGTCTGCGGATTACGACCTGACCGACGATTTGCGCGCCCTCATTCGCGTCTCCGCCGTTGCAATGTCGCGCGCGACGGCGATCGCCAAGGTCAAGCTCTACAATCGCGAAGGCCGCGTGATCTTCTCGACCACGCCCGACGAGGTCGGATCAGGAGCCTCATCCTACGACGGCATCGAGCAGGCGATCTCCGGGGTGCGCTACGGCGTGCTCGTCCACCGGCCGCTCTTCGGCGCCATCGGCGGCGAGCTGCGCGACGCCGACATCGTCGCCTCGTTCTTCCCCTTCGGCCTGGTCGAGAACCGGATCGACGCGGTGATCGAGGTCTACACCGACGTCACCGCGGTGTTCGCCGCGCAGCGCGAGAACCTCCGGCGCGAGACCTGGCTCGTCGCGGGCACCCTGGCCTCGGCCTACCTGTTCCTGCTCCTGATCGTCGCCTGGGGCGGACGATTGCTGCGCGCCAGCGAGCGCGCGGTCGCGGACCGCTCGGCGAAGCTCGACGAGGTCAGCCGGTTCCTGCGCGACGGCATCGAGAGCATGTCGGAGGGCATCGCGTTCTGGGACGAGAGCCATCGCCTGCTGATGTTCAACGGGCGGTACCTCGAGCTGCTGCCGCATCTGAAGCCCTTCGTGCGCCTCGGGATGACGTTGCGGGAGATCAACGAGCGGGCGATCCGGGCGCTGCATCCGGAGCTCGCCGAGGGCGAGTACACTCGGCTCGTCGACGCGCGGCTGTCGATCCGCCGCGAGCTCGGCAAGTCCTGGCCGGTCGAGTTCCCGTCCGGCCGGATCGTCGAGATCGTCGACCACGCCATGGCCAAGGGCGGCTACGTGTCGATCTTCCGCGACATCACCGACGCGAGCCGCGCGGCGGAACGCCTGGCCGCGAGCGAGCGGCGTTTCCGCGATGCGATCGAGAGCATCGGCGACGGTTTCGTCATGTTCGATCGCGACGACCGCGTCGTGCTGTGGAACAGCCGATACCTCCGGATCCTGCCGTTCCTCGACGGCGCTTTGCATGTCGGCATGACCGCGCGCGGCCTGCTCGAGGTCCTCGCCGAATCGTTCGAGTACGGGATCCCGCCGGACGCGCGCGCGGCCTGGGTCGACGCGAACGTCGACCGGCGGTCGCCCGATCGCCGGGTCTACCGCCGCGAGCTCACCGACGGCCGCCTCCTCGAGGGCACGATCCACGAGACCGCCCAGGGCGGCTTCGCGCTGGTCCTGCGCGACGTCACGGCGATGCGAGACGCGCAGCTCGCCGTCGCCAACAGCGAGCAGCGGTTCCGCGACTTCGCGTCGGCGACCGCCGACTGGTTCTGGGAGCTCGACGAGGAGCTGCGGTTCACCTTCCTGTCGGAGTCGAACTACGAGATCACCGGCACGGCCGCCGAGGACTTCTACGCGACCTCGCCGCTCGACTTCCGCCCGGAGGGTGTCACCGACCATGACTGGGATGCGCATCTGCGGATCCTGCGCGCCCACGAGCCGTTCAAGGACTTCCGGTTCCGCGCGGTCGGCGCCAACGGCGTCGTGCGGACGGTCGCGACGAGCGGACGCCCGTTCTTCGACGAGCACGGGAGGTTCAAGGGCTATCGCGGCATCGGCACCGACATCTCGCTGGTCGTCGAGACGCAGCGCCGCGCCGAGGCGAGCGAGGCGCTCCTGCGCGACGGCATCGAGGGCATGGCCAACGGCCTGATCATGTTCGACGGCGACCAGCGCGTCGCGCTCTGGAACAGCCGTTACGTCGAGCTGTTCCCCTATCTGCGCGGCGTGATGCGCGTCGGCATGTCGGCCCGCGAGCTGCTGACCCTGCATGCCGAGTCCGCGGCCTACGGGCTGCCGCCGGAGGAGCGCATCCAATGGGTCGAGAGCCGGATGGCCTACGACCCGACGCGGCAGAACGACATCCTCCAGACGCTCGCCGACGGCCGCACGCTGCGCATCCGCGGGACGGGCTCGCGCAACAAGGGCGAGATCTACGTGGTCCTCGACGTGACCGCGGAGGTCATCGCCAAGAAGCGGCTGGAGCAGACGCTGCAGGAGCTGCGGGAGAGCCAGGAGGAGGTCCGCCGCCTCGCCCTCGTCGCGCAGCACACGGACAACGCGGTGATCATCACCGATGCGACCGGCCGGGTCGAATGGGCGAACGCCGCCTTCACCCGTATCTCCGGTTACGGCCTCGACGAGATCGTCGGCCGGCGACCCGGGGCGCTGCTCCAGGGGCCCGACACCGACGCGGAGACGGTGGCGTCGATCCGCGAGGCGGTGGCGCGCGGCGAGGGCTTCCGGGTCGAGCTCCTCAACTACGGCAAGAGCGGCCGACCCTACTGGATCGAGATCGACTGCTCGCCGGTGCGCGACGAGATCGGCCAGGTGGCGCGCTTCATCGCCGTCGAGGCCGACATCACCGAGCGCAAGCAGCAGGAGCGACGGCTCGCCGAGGCGCTCGAGCGCGAGCGCGAGGTGTCGCTGCAGCAACGCCGCTTCGTGTCGGTGGCGGCGCACGAGTTCCGCACGCCGCTGACCATCATCGACGGCGCGGCGCAGCGCCTGCTGCGCTACGCCGACCAGATCTCCCCCGACGACCTGCGCGACCGCGCGCGCAAGATCCGCGGCGCCGTCCAGCGCATGTCGCAGCTCGTCGACACCACGCTCAACACCGCGCGTCTCGACGAGGGGCGGATCGAGCTCAATCTCGGAACGGTCGACGTGGTCGCGCTGATCACCGGGATCTGCCGGCGCGGCGACGGCTTCGCGCCGGACTTCAAGTTCACGATCGCGACCTCGGCGGCGAGCCTGCCGGTGCAGGCCGATCCGCGGCTTCTCGACCAGGTCTTCACGAACCTGCTGTCGAACGCCGTGAAGTATTCCGCGGAAAGCCGGCGGGTGGATATCCAGGTCCGCGGCGACGCGCAGTCGGTCGAGGTCGCCATCCGCGACTACGGGATCGGCGTGCCGGCGCACGAGGTGGATCAGCTCTTCACGCGGTTCTATCGTGCGAGCACCGCAAGGGGATTGCCCGGCACCGGCATCGGGCTGAGCCTGGTGCGCGACCTCGTGCGCCTGCACGGCGGCGACGTCGCGGTGCGGAGCGAGGTCGGCCAGGGGTCGACCTTCACGGTGAGGCTTCCGGTCAGCGTCGAGCATGCCCGCGTGGCGACGCTGGCACCGGCCGCCGAATGAGACTGTACGGTACGAGCGAGATTCGAGAATTCGAGAGGACGCCATGGCGCTGATTCTTGTGGTCGAGGACGAGGCCGACATCCGGGACGACATCGAGGACACGCTGAAGTTCGGCGGTCATCAGACCGTCAGCGCCGCGAACGGGCGCCAGGGGCTGGAGCGCGTCATCGATTCACACCCCGACCTGATCCTCTCCGACATCAACATGCCGGAGATGGACGGGGGTCAGTTCCTGGAGGCCGTCCGGGCCCAGGCGAGCGAGATCGCCAACACGCCCTTCGTCTTCCTCTCGGCCTACGCCGAGCGCGAGGCGGTGATCGAGGGCAAGAAGCGCGGCGCCGACGACTACATCACCAAGCCGATCGACCACGAGCTGCTCATCGAGACCGTGAACGCGCGGCTGCGCCAGGTCCGTCGGCTCGACCAGCAGAAGCGCGAGGAGCTGGATGCGCTGCGGCGCGCCGTCCTCGAGACCTTTCCCCACGAGCTGCGCACCCCGCTCAATTCGATCATCGGGTTCGCCGAGCTGCTGGCCGGCGAGCCCACGGCCCAGCTCGGCCAGGCCACGGTGCGCAACTACTCGCGGCATATCCTGGAGTCCGGCCGCCGGCTCCACGACCTCGTCGAGAAGGTGCTCGACCTCGTCGCGGTGACGAGCGGGCGGCTGGTTCCCAAGGAGCGCGAGGTCGAGCTCGAGCCGCTGCTGCGCTCGATCGTCGAGCTGCAGGCGACGGTCGCGGCCCGCAGCGGCCTGGTCGTCGGCTTCCAGATCTCGCCGCGCATGGCGCGGATCCGGACCGACGAGGTCTTCCTGCGCCGCGCCGTCGGCGAGTTGGTGTCGAACGGCATCAAGTTCTCTGACACAGACGGACGCGTGAGCATCGCCGCCGATATCGATGCGGGCGGCGTTCCCTTCATCAGCGTCAGCGACACCGGCGTCGGCATGAGCGAGGAGGCGACCCGCCGGCTCGGCAGCCTCTTCTTCCAGGAGAACTCCGGCCTGTCGCGGCGCCACGAGGGGCTCGGCATCGGGCTGAGCGTCGCGCGCGCCTTCATCGAGACGCTCGGCGGGCGCGTCGAGGTCCAGAGCGTGGTCCGCGCGGGTACGACCGCCCGCATCCTGCTCTCGCCGGACTGCCTGATCGCCTGACTCGGCGGCCGTCCCGCAATCCGCTTGCCTCGCGTGGCGCGGCGGCCCTCAGATGCGCCCTCATCCTCGGGGGCGGCAGATGAAGATCACGGCACTGGAGACGGTCCGGGTCACGGACCATGCGAACATCCTCTGGGTGCGGCTGCACACCGACGCGGGGATCGTCGGGCTCGGCGAGACCTTCCGCGGCGCGGAGGCGGTCGAGACCTTCATCCATACCGCGCTGGCGGCGCAGCTGCTCGGCCGGGACGCACGCAGGATCGACGCGCTGTCGAAGCAGATGACCGAGCCCTATGTCGGGTTCCGCTCCTCCGGCGTCGAGATGCGCGCGGCGTCCGCGGTCGACATCGCGCTGTGGGACATCGCCGGCAAGGCGGCCGGGCTGCCCGTCTATCAGCTTCTCGGCGGGCTGAGCCGGGACCGGATCCGCACCTACAACACCTGCGCCGGCTACAGCTACAACACCAGCGGCGGACGCCGCGAGATCGGCGCGGCCGACGCGGCGCGCGGCCCTTACGACGACCAGATCGCCTTCGAGCGCGACGCGGGTGTGCTGGCAGAGAGTCTTCTCGCCGAGGGCATCGGGGCGATGAAGATCTGGCCGTTCGACCGCTACGCGGTGCCGAACGGCGGCACCTACATCACCGGCGCCGAGATCGCGCAGGCGCTGCGGCCCTTCGAGCTGATCCGCAAGGCCGTCGGCGATCGCATGGAGGTCATGGTCGAGCTGCATTCGATGTGGGACCTCCCCTGCGCGCTCGCCATCGCCCGGGCCCTTCGCCCCTTCCGCATTTTCTGGGCGGAGGATCCGATCAAGATGCAGGACGCGGGAGCCCTGCAGACCTATGCCGAGCGTGCCGGCGTGCCCGTCTGCGCCAGCGAGACGGTGGCGACACGCGCACATTTCCTCGAGCTGCTCCGCCGCGAGGCGGTCGACTACGTGATGCTCGACGTGTCGTGGTGCGGCGGGCTCAGCGAAGCCAAGAAGATCGCCACCCTGGCCGAGACCTTCCAGCGCCCGGTGGCGCCGCACGATTGCACCGGGCCGGTGGTGTTCATGGCGTCGACGCATCTCGCGCTCAATGCGCCCAATGCGATCTTCCAGGAATCCGTGCGCGCCTACTACAGCACCTGGTATCGCGAGCTGGTGAGCGTCGTGCCGCGCGTGGCCGATGGTCACGTGCTGCCGCCCGAGGGGGCCGGCCTCGGCACCGAGCTCCATCCGCGGGTCTGGCAGCGCCCCGACGCGATCGTCCGCCGCACCGACCTCGGAGCCCTCTGATGCGCATCCCGCCCGGCCTGCCGCTCGCCCTCGCCCTGGCCCTCGTCCTCGTCGCCGCCGCCGCCGCACAGCAGCGGATCGGCGAGGTCTCGACGACGTTCCGCCTGATCGGCCCCAACGACAAGATCGTCGTCGAGCGTTTCGACGATCCGAAGGTCGAGAACGTCTCCTGTTATCTCAGCCGCGCCGAGACCGGCGGCATGTCGGGCCTCGTCGGGCTGGCCGAGGATCCGGCGCGGTTCTCGATCGCGTGCCGGGCCACCGGACGCCCGCGGATCGCCGGGCCGATCGACCGGTCCGACGACGGCGAGATCGTCTTCGACCAGCGCACCTCCGCGCTGTTCAAGGAGCTGCGCGTCTCGCGCTTCCTCGACGCGCAGAAGCGCGTCCTCGTCTATCTCGTCTGGAGCACGAAGACCCTGTCGACCGACGGCAGCCCGTTCAACAGCGTCACGGCGGTGCCCCTCGACTGAGGGGGCGGTCGCGACGGCCGGGCGGTGGCGGATTGACGACCCGCGCGTCCCGGCCTCACGATCCCGCCATCCAGCCATCAGGACCGGGGAACGCCATGACGCTCTATCGCCGACTCTTCCTCTCCGCCGCGCTCGGCGCCCTCGCCCTGGCGACGGCGTCCGCACAGGCGCAGACGCCCGCGCGATCGCTGGTGATCGCCAAGAACATCGCGGACATCATCAGCCTCGATCCGGCGCAGACCTTCGAATTCACCGGCGGCGAGATCGTCTCGAACATCTACGATCGCCTGGTGCAGTACGACGTCGACGAGCCGACGAAGCTGCAGCCCGGCCTTGCGGAGAGCTGGAAGACGAGCGCCGACGGCAAGACGATCGTGTTCGCGCTGCGCGACGCCAAATTCGCCTCGGGCAACCCGGTCCGCCCCGAGGACGTGGTGTTCTCGTTCGCCCGCGTCATCAGGCTGAAGAAGTCGCCGGCCTTCATCCTCGCCCAGCTCGGCTGGACGCCTGAGAACGTCGAGCAGATGGTGCGCAAGACGGGCGATCGCGAGGTCAGCGTCACCTTTGCCGGCAACTTCTCGGCGGCTTTCGCCCTCAACGCCATCGCCGCGCGCCCCGGCGCGATCGTCGACCAGGTGGAGGCGATGAAGAACGAGAAGGGCGGCGACATGGGCAACGAGTGGCTGGGGCAGAACTCCGCCGGCTCCGGCCCGTTCCGCCTCCTGCGCGTGCGCGCCGCCGAGGTGGCGACGCTCGCCGCCAACCCGACACATTTCCGCGGCGCGCCGCCGATGCAGCAGGTCATCTATCGCCACGTCCCCGAGGCCGGCGCCCAGCGTCTGCTGCTGGAGAAGGGCGACGTCGACATCGCGCGCGACGTCGGCCCCGACGACCTCGAGACGATCGCCAAGACGCCGGGGCTGCGGGTCGAGCGCTACCCCGCCGCCACGGTCCACTTCTTCACCCTCAACCTGAAGCACGAGAAGCTGCGCAATCCCGCGGTCTGGGAGGCGATGCGCTGGCTGGTCGACTACGAGGGCATGTCGCAGAAGCTCCTGCGCGGCACGATGCGGGTGCACCAGGCGTTCCTGCCGGTCGGCTTCCCCGGCGCGCTCGAGGAGACGCCCTACAAGCTCGACGTCGCCAAGGCGCGCGACATCCTCGCCAAGGCGGGGATCCAGAATCTCGAGGTCGAGATGGACGTCATCGACGGCCAGCCCTTCAACGGCATGGCGCAGGCGCTGCAGGCGACGATGGCGCAGGCCGGGATCAAGGTATCGATCGTCCCCGGCGCCGCGGCGCAGGTGATCTCGAAGTACCGGGCGCGCAACCATCAGCTGATGCTGATCTACTGGAATCCGGACTTCATGGACGCGCATTCCAACGCCAAGGCGTTCTCGTACGCCACCGACATCTCGGACGCCAACCCGCAGTCGACGACGACCTGGCGGAACAACTGGCTGATCCCCGAGCTGTCCAAGCGCACGATGGACGCGCTGGGCGAGACCGATCCGGCCAGGCGCGCGGCGATGTATCGCGACCTGCAGAAGGACGTGATGGCGCAGTCGCCGTTCGTGATCATGTTCCAGGCCCAGAACACGGTGGCGCTGCGCGCCGGCGTGCAGGGCTACAAGCAGGGCGTGGTCAACGACCTGATCCTCTATCGCGGCGTGAACAAGCAATGAGCGCCGCGTGGCGCGGGGCGGCGCTGGCCGCCCTCGTCGCCGCCGCGGCCGCGCCGGCCGCCGCGGCGGGCCTTCGCATCGGGCTGCTGAGCGATCCCGATGCGCTCGACCCGGCGACCGGCACCAGCTTCACCGGGCGCATCGTCTTCGCCTCGCTCTGCGACAAGCTGATCGACATCGACGAGAAGATCGATTTCGTGCCGCAGCTCGCCACGTCCTGGTCATGGTCGGCGGACGGGCTGACCCTGACCTTCAAGCTGCGCGAAGGCGTGGTCTTCCACGACGGCGAGCCCTTCGACGCCGCGGCGGCGAAGGCCAATCTCGACCGCTATCGCACCATGCCGACGAGCCGGCGTCGCGCCGAGCTCAAGCCGGTGGCGTCCGTCGAGGCGCCGGATCCGACGACGCTGGTGCTGCGGCTGTCCGAGGCCAACGCGCCGCTGATGGCGGTGCTCGCCGACCGCGCCGGCATGATGATGTCGCCCAAGGCGGTCGCGGCGGCCGGCGATCGCGCCGGTACCGCCCCGGTCTGTTCGGGCCCGTTCCGCTTCAAGCAGCGCGTGCCCCTCGAGCGCATCGTCCTCGAGCGTTTCGACCGCTACTGGGACGCCGCCGCGATCCATCTCGATTCGGTGACCTTCGCGATGGTGCCGGACAACTCCGTGCGCCTGGTGAACCTGCGTGCCGGACAGCTCGACCTGATCGAGCGCATCGCTCCCAGCGACGTGAAGACGGTGCGCGGCGATGCGCGGCTGCGGCTGGAGAGCGTGACGGGGCTCGCCTACGACTCGATCCTCATCAACGTCGGGCACGGCGACAAGGCGGCGGGGCCGCTGGGCCGGTCGGCCAAGGTGCGCGCCGCCTTCGAGGCGTCGCTCGACCGCGCCGTGATCAACCAGGTGGTCTTCGAAGGCGCGTTCACCCCGAGCAACCAGGCCGAGGCGCCCGGCACGCGCTACGCCAATCCCGAGCGGCCGGTGCCGCCGCGCGACGTGGCCCTGGCGAAGCGGCTGCTCCGCGAGTCGGGCCACGAGCGCGTGGCCTTCACGCTGCGCGTCGTCAACACGCCGTCGACGGTCCAGGTGGGCGAGGTGATCCAGTCGATGGCGGCGGAGGCCGGCTTCGACGTCAAGGTCGAGGCGACGGAGGCCGGCACCTACGTGGCCGCGACCGAGCGCGGCGACTTCGAGGCGGCGATCGGCATCTGGAGCGGCCGCGCGGATCCCGACGGCAACATCACGATCTGGATCCAGTGCGACGGCATGGTCAATCGCGGGCGCTACTGCAATCGCGAGCTCGACCAGCTTTTCGCGCAGGCGCGTGCCGTCACCGACGTGGCGCAGCGCCAGGCGCTCTATCGCAAGGCCACGGCGATCTATCTCGACGAACGGCCGCTGCTCGGCCTCTATCACTACACCTGGATCTGGGGCATGAGCCGCAACCTCCAGGGCTTCAAGCCGCACCCCGACGGGCTCATCCGGCCGCAGGGCCTGCGCTTCACGAACTAGAACCGATCGCGGAGAGCGCGAAGGACGCGGGGATGGCGCGAGGCAAGCGATGCGTCGCGCCCGCGCGTCGCTGAGCGCTTCGCGCGCCTGCGACGCCGCTGCGCGCTCCGCGGTTCAAGCGATCCAATGCATCAAGGGAGCGAGACGATGAACGAGGGGATCCTGAAGGGTCAGGTGGCGCTGGTGACGGGCGCGGGGCGGGGGCTCGGGCGGGCCTTCGCCGAGACCCTCGCGCGATGCGGCGCGGACATCGCCGTCCACGGCATGCGCGAGGACGGGCCGGCCGAATACGGGGAGGGCACGACGCTGACGGCGACGGCGCGCGAGATCGGCGAGGCGCACGGCGTGCGGACATGCCGGGTCCTGGGCGACCTCACGCGCGGCGAGGACGTCGAGCGGGTGGTGGCGCAATCCGTCGCATCGCTCGGCCCGATCGACATCCTCGTCCACAACGCCGGCGGCGACATCGCCGCGGCGGGCGGCAAGCCCGACCCGAACGACTGCGTGTTCATCAAGGAGGCCGACGTCCGCGCCGTCGTCGACCGGAATCTCCTGAGCACGATCCTGCTCTGCCAGCGGGTGGCGCGGGACATGATGGAGCGCCGCCGCGGCCGCATCGTCACGATCAGCTCGAATGCCGCGTTCCAGGGCCGCGACACGGTGGCGATCTACGCGACCGCCAAGGCGGCCGTCGTGCACTACACGCGCTGCCTTGCCGCGCAGCTGCGGCCGTTCGACGTGACGGTGAACACGATCGCGCCGGGCGGCACGCGCACCGGCCGCTTCCTCGGCACGCGCAAGGTCGACCCCGCCAAGCTCGTCACCGAGGGGACGCTCGATCGCGTCGCCACGGTGGACGAGGTGGCGCGCACGGTGGAGTTCTTCGCCGGTCCGATGGGCGCCTTCGTCACCGGCCAGGTGATGCGCATCGACGGGGGCGCGCAGCTCTGGCCGGCATGACGCCAGGCCTCGGCGCAGAAGCCGCTGTGAAAGCAGGTTAATCCCGCGCAGTCGATGCGCCGCGGCGACGTGCGCCCAAACTTCTCGTCATCGCGGCCGGAAGATGACCATATGGCCCATCAATCGCCGTCCACGGGCGATCCGCAATGGAGGGCCTGATGACGATGATGGAAGACATCGCGACGCGATGGCGTGCGGCGAAACCGGTGGTCGTCGGTCTGGCGATCGGCGTCGTCGCCGGCCCGCTCCTGACGAGCACGCTGGGCTGGCAGGTGACGAGTCGCACGGCGCAGGAGCAGGTCCGAGCCGGCGTTGTGGAGCAGCAGGCGCTGTTCTGCGAGAGCCGCGCGCGGGCCGAGGTGAGCGAACCCGCGAAGCTCGACTGGAGCGCGCGCAGCGAACTGGCACGCAAGTGGGCGACGCTCCCCGGGGCGAAGTCCGCCGAGTCCGGCGTCGCCATGGAATGCGCGCGAAAGCTCGCGGCATGAGCGCACGGCTCAAGCCCGCCGATCCCGACGCCGGCGCGCTGGACGAGGCTGCCCAGGGCGTCGTGCACCAGGCCAAGGATCGCCGCTGCCTGACCTGCCGCACGACCTTCGCGAGCGAGTGGAGCGGCGAACGCGTCTGCCCCCGCTGCAAGACCAAGTCGGGCTGGCGCGGCGGCTATCGTCTGTCGTCATTCTGACCCGACGGCGGCGTGCCGACCGGATCCGGTCGGCCGCGCGCCTGGAGCCGCCGGAACGGCACGGCGTCCTCGTTGCCGAGACGACGACCAACCTAGAGAGGCTCCCATGAAGATCCCGGAGTGGTTCAAGCCCGGCCTGAACGGCGTCATGCTCGGCGCGGCCCTCGCGGCCGTGCTCGGCTTCACCTGGGGCGGCTGGGTGACCGGCGGCTCGGCGCGCCAGATGGCGTCCGACCGCTCGCGCAGCGATGTCGTTGCAGCGCTCGCGCAGGTCTGCGTCGAGCAGTCCAAGCGCGACCCGCAGGCGACGACCCGCATCGCGGAGCTGAAGACCATCGCGTCGTACAGCCGCGCCGAGTTCGTGATGAAGTCGGGATGGGCGACCATCCCCGGCACGCCCGAGCCCAATCGCGATGTCGCCTCATCCTGCGCGGACAAGCTCGTCGGCTGACGCGCGGCCCCGGCTTCGAGGCCGCCGCCGGCCGCCTGCCGGGCCGGCGTGCTCGGCGCGCCGGTCCCTCGCGCCGGTCGCGCGTCACGCGTAGCCGGGCGGCGGAACGAACCCGCCCCAGCTCTCCTCCAGCAGCCTCGCGAAATGGATGCAGGTGCGGTCCGCGTATTGGGGGCCGACGATCTGCACGCCGGCGGGAAGCCCGTCCCGCGTGAGGCCCATCGGGGCGACCGTGCCGGGCAGATAGCAGACGCCGTTGATGCCGGCCCAGAACATCTGGTCGGTCTCGGGCTGCTGCCTGCCGTTGACCGGAATGGTGCGGGTCCAGCGCTCGCCGCCGTGGTTGTGCGGGAACGCCGTCGACGTCGCCGGCGGGCACAGGAACAGGTCGTAGTCCTCGAAGAACGCGGCCCAGGCCAGCCGCATGCGGTGGCGCAGCTCGTTGGCCGCGAGCCAGTCGCGATGCGCGAGCGTGTTCCCGCGCAGCATGCGCGCATAGTAGCTCTCGTCGTCGGGGGCGAAGTCGCGCAGCTTTTCCTGCGCCGCCCTGAAGGCGGCGTCGCTCTGGCGGCCCGACGTCGCCGAGCGCAGCAGCGCGATGTAGACGCGTGCCAGCTGGTCGAAGTCGATCGCCGGCCGGGCGGTGTCGCTGACCTTGACCCGCGACCTGCCGAGGAAGTCGGTCAGCTTCTGGAGCAGATCCTGCATCGGCTTGTCGACCTCGCCGTTGCGATCCGTGATCATCACCGCGATCTTGAAGTCGCGCAGCGACTTCTTGCGCGGCGCCGGCAGGGCGAGCTTCCAGCCGGTCGCATCGATCTCGTCGGGGCCGGCCATGACGCCGAGCGCGATGTCGAGATCCGCCGCGCCGCGCGCCAGCGGCCCGACCGCGGAGATGTCGGAGACCGAGACCCGCCCCGGCAGCGCGTGGCCCTTCGGGCTCACGATCCCCCAGGTCGGCTTGTGGCCGTAGACGCCGCAGTAGTGCGCGGGATTGCGGATCGAGGCGCCGATGTCGGAGCCGGCCTCGATGCCGGTGAGACCCGCGGCGAGCGCCGCGGCCGAGCCGCCGGACGAGCCGCCGGGCCCGCGCGTGACGTCCCACGGATTGTTGGTCGTGCCGTAGACGACGTTGTGGGTCTGCCAGTCGGCGAGCATCAGCGGCACGTTGGTCTTGCCGAACAGGGTCACGCCGGCCGCCTTGAGGCGTTGCACGGCGAGCGAGTCCGTCGTCGCGATGTTGTCCTTCAGCGCCGGATCGCCCCACGTCGTCGGCAGGCCCGCGACGTCGTAGCTCTCCTTGATCGTCATCGGCACGCCGTGCAGCGGCCCCCAGGGCCTGCCGCGGCGCAGAGCGGCATCCGCGGCCCGGGCGCGCTTGCGCGCGCCCTCGACGTCCGTCGCGACGATCGCGTTCAGCCGGGGATTATGCGCGGCGACGCGCGCGAGATAGAGGTCGAGCACCTCGAGGCAGCCGATCTTCCGCGCGCGGATCGCGGCGGCGAGCTGCTTGGCGGAACGGAACGGCATGTCGAGCATCGGCATCGCTGACCCCTCGCTGGCGGATGCCGGCGAACCTAGCGCGCGCCTCCGCGCAGGGCGATGCCGACCGGACGCCGGGGGAGTCCTCGGCCCCGGCCGCACCGGCGGCTGCGGCGAGTCGGCGCCGGATCTCCGCCTGGACCGCGCCGGCGCGGATCCGCCTTCGGACTCAGGGCTGCGCCCGCAGGAACCGGATGATGAGCCGCGCCTGCGCCTCGTCATGCGCGTGGTGACGCAGCAGCCACGCGGCCAGCCGATCGTCGGTCCAATAGAGCCGGCGTATACCGCTCGTCGCCTGCCGGATCTCGTCGGGCGTGTGGCACCGCGCGCACTCCGTCTCGAACGCCCGGGCCGCTTCATCGACCTGCGATGCCGCGACATCGGGACCGATGGCGGCGGCGATGAAGGCGAACAGCGCGCCAAGTCGAGAGATGGCCGTCATCGGGGCACCTCGGGTTCGAATGAATGGGAAGCGATCCGCCGCGGCGGCCCGTCCGCGCTCGTGGAGCTTTAGCATTCCAATTGGGCATCGGCGGCACGTTCGCCCTGCGACGCCTCGACACAGTCGAGAACGGCCGCGTCAGCGCGCGACCGCGTACTCGTCGCCGGCATCGAGGAGCCAGGCCCACAACCAGTCCTCGACGGCACGATCGGCAAGCAGTTCGTAGCGCGCGCCGTCGTCGCGATGCGCCAGCAGGACGGTCAGGCCGGCGAAGCGGGTGAGCGCGGCGGCGCCCGGCGGCAGGGCGCGCGGGTCGAGATCGATGCCGGTGCCCTTGGCGAGAACGGCGCGGGCATGCGGACCGCCGATCGTGAACCATGTCCGCGCGTCGGTGACGTCGTGGACCGCCGCATGACGGCCGGACAACGCGGCCGCCAGGCGCTCGACGGTCGAGGCGACATCGGCGCTCGCATCGAGATCGAGCAGCAGCGCATCGGGCGAGGTCCAGAACAGGCGCGCGCCCGCAATGCCGGTGGGCTGCGCGGGTGACAGCGGCAGGGCCGTGCCGAGCGCGGCGGCAAGAGCGAGCCGGGTTTCGGCGTCGTCGGCCCGTACGCGAAGGACGACGAGCCCGGCCGGCGCCGCCGCCGCGAGCCGAAGCCCCTGTCCGTCGCGAATGCGCGCGTCAGCCATCGAGCCGGGCTCCCTTGGGGTCGACGAAGCACGGCTCGACGACCCGCAGCACCGTCTCCCGCCCCTCGTCGTAGCCGATCACGCGCTCGCCCTTGCGATGCCGGCCGCGCGCGAGCATGCCCAGCGCGATCCAGCGGCCGAGGGCCGGGCTCCAACAGGCCGAGGTGATCCAGCCTTCGGTGCCGTCGCGCGGGCCCGTGCTCACGAGATGGGCGCCGGCGCGCAGCGCCGCGTCGGAATCCTCCGGCATCAGGCCGACGAGCTGCTTGCGGTCGCCGCGCGTCGCCTCGGGGCGAAGCAGCGAGCGCCGGCCGACGAAATCCGCCGCCTTTCGCGCGATGGCGCCGCCCATGCCGATGTCGTCGGGGACGGTCATGCCGTCGGTCTCGCTGCCCACATGGATGTAGCCCTTCTCGATGCGCAGCGTCATCAGGGCCTCGATCCCGAAGGGCGCGATGTCGAAGGCGGCGCCGGCGGCGATCGCGCGTTCCCACAATGCGGGAGCGGCGCGCGCCGCGACGTTGATCTCGAAGCTCAGCTCGCCGGTGAAGCTGACGCGGAAGACGCGCGCCGCGATGCCGCCGACGCGTCCCTCGCGAACGGCCATGTGCGGGAAGGCCGGCGGAGCCAGGTCGATGTCGGTGCCCAGGGCGGCGAGGACGTCGCGCGCCCGCGGACCGGTAAGCGTGATCACCGCCCAGCGCGAAGTGAGATTCGTCGCGAAGACGCGCAGGTCGGGCCATTCGCCCTGCAGCCACTCGTCGAATCCCGTCGCGATCCGCGACGCCGCCGCGGAGCTCGTGCCGACCAGGAAGTGCTCGGCGCCGAGCCGTGCGCAGACGCCGTCGTCGGTCACGATGCCGTGCTCGGTCAGCATCAGCCCGTAGCGCACGCGTCCGACCGGCAGCGTCGACATTGTGCCGACATACATCCGGTCGAGGAACGTCGCGGCATCGGGACCGCGCACCTCGATCTTGCCGAGCGGCGAGCCGTCCATGATGCCCACCGCGCGCCGCACATGACGTGCCTCGCGCCGCGCCGCGGCATCCAGGTTCTCGCCGTGGCGGGGATAGGCGGCGGGACGTCGCCAGGCGCCGAAATCCTCGAACAGTGCGCCGAGCGCCGCGTGCTGCGCGCGCATCGGCAGCTCGAGCCGCGGCTGGTAGAGATCGCCATGGGCGCGGCCGGCGAGCGCGCCGAACGGGATCGGGTCGAAAGGCGGCCGGAACCGCGTCGTGCCGACCTCGGCGATGCTGCGCTGGGTCGCCGCGGCCAGGATCGCCAGGCCGACGACGTTCGAGGTCTTGCCCTGGTCGGCCGCCATGCCGAGCGTCGTGTAGCGCTTGAGATGCTCCACCGACCGGTAGTTCTCGCGCGCCGCGAGCCGCACGTCGTCGGCCGTCACGTCGCTGAGCAGGTCGACCCAGGCCTTGCCGCCGCGCGCCGTCTCCCACAGCGGCATGACCGCGCCCCCCGGTCGCTCGGCCACGGCCGGGAGCGCGACGGGATCGACCGGTCGCCCGGTCGCCCAGGCCGCGGCCCGGGCGCCCTCGCGGAGCGCGTCCGCGAGCGAGAAGCTGCCGCGGCAGGCGCCGGCGGAGCGCTCGTCCTGCACGGACTGCGCCGGCACGAACGCGACTTTCGCCTCGTCATAGGCGAGGCGGCCGCCCGACTGGCAGAAGAGATGCACCGCCGGATTCCATCCGCCGGAGACGGCGATGAGATCGGCCTCGATCGAGGTCGCGCCCCCGCCGAGGCGCCGCATCACGGCGCCGGCCACCGCCCTGCCGCCGAGCGCGCGCTCGATCACGGCGCCGGTCGTGATCGCCACGCCGCGCGCGCGCAGCATGTCGGCCTCGGCGGGCGGCGCGCCGCTCCGGGAGTCGACGACCTGCGCGATCTCCACGCCGGCATCATGCAGGGCGAGCGCGGTCGCATAGGCGTCGTCGTTGTTGGTGGCGACGATCGCGCGCTCGCCCGGCGCCACGCCGTGGCGGGTCACGTAGCTGCGCACGGCGCCGGCGAGCATCACGCCGGGCAGATCGTTGTCGGCGAACACGAGCGGACGCTCGAACGCGCCGGTCGCCAGCACGACGCGGCGCGCGCGGATCCGCCAGAGCCGCCCCGCGGCCCGTTGCGCCGGCGGCGGCGCGCCGGGCAGGGCGATCTGCTCGTAGGCGCCCAGGAGGTTGTGGTCGTAGTAGCCGAACACCGTCGTGCGCGGCAGGCGGACGACATCGTCGCAAGCCGCGAGCTCGGCCTCGACCCGCGCGATCCAGTCGGCTGCGGGCGCGTCGTCGATCGTCGCGCCATCCGCGAGGAGCCGCCCGCCGGCCTCGGCCTGCTCGTCGACGAGCATGACCCGGGCGCCGGCCCGTGCCGCATGCAATGCCGCCGCGAGCCCCGCCGGCCCGGCGCCGACGACGAGCACGTCGCAATGCGCGCTGATCTGCTCGTAGCGATCGGGATCGGGTGCGCGCGGTGCGGCGCCGAGACCGGCCGCGCGGCGGATCGTCGGCTCGAACAGGTGCCAGTCCGGCCGCATGAAGGTCTTGTAGTAGAAACCGGCGGGCAGGAAGCGCCCGACGGCGCCCACGAGCGCGCCGACATCGAACGCCGCGGAAGGCCAGGCGTTGACGCTGCGCGCGACGAGCCCTTCGTAGAGCGGGACCTGGGTCGCCTTCAGGTTCGGCGTGGCGCGCGCGCCGTCGCCGACCGTGACGATCGCATTGGCCTCGTCCGCGCCGGCCGCGAACACGCCGCGCCGGCGGTGGTACTTGAAGCTTCGGCCGACCGTCGACACGCCGTTCGCCAGCAGGGCGGAGGCGAGCGTGTCGCCCGCGTAGCCGTGGTAGCGCGTGCCGTCGAAGGTGAAGCCGATCCGGCGCGCCCGATCGATGCGGCCGCCGGCGGCGAGGCGGAAGCCGGTCATGGGCGCCGCGTCCCGCTCATGGCAGCCTCGGCTTCGATTCGAGCAGCCCGTACACCGCGCGGACCTCGTGGGTGACGGTGTCGCGCGCGACGTTGAACCACTGGCCGCAGCCGTGCCGGTGCAGCCAGCGCTCGTAATGGAGACCCTTCGGGTTGTCGCGCTCGAAGAGGTAGCGCGCCCACTCGGCATCGCTGACGCGCTCCGGCGGGGCGGGCCGCGCGATGTGGGTCTGGCCGCCGCAGACGAACTCCGTTTCGTCGCGCGGCCCGCAATGGGGGCAGGGGATCCGCAGCATCAGTGCGCGATCCCCGAGGCCGCGGCCTCGTCGACGAGCGCGCCGGTCGCGAAGCGGTCGAGGCCGAAGGCCGCGACGAGCGGGTGCGGCGTGCCGGTGGCGATCGTGTGCGCGAAGGTCCAGCCGCCGGCGGGAATGGCCTTGAATCCGCCGGTGCCCCAGCCGCAGTTGAGCCAGATTCCCTCGACCGGCGACTTGCCGATGATCGGGGAGGAATCGTGCACCACGTCGGTCATGCCCGCCCATTGCCGCATGAAGCGCGTGCGCGACAGCGACGGGAACAGCTCGAGGAACCCGGCGACGACGTGCTCGGCCGTCGGCAGGTTGCCGCGCTGGGCGTAGGACGGATAGAGGTCGAGCGCGCCGCCCAGCACGATCTCGCCCTTGTCGGACTGGCTGGCGTAGACGCCGGTCGCGGGCGACAGCAGCACCGTGTCGAGCCAGGGCTTGAGCGGCTCCGAGACGAAGGCCTGCAGCGCGTAGGTCACGAGCGGCAGCCGGAACCCGGCCATCGCGGCGAGCACGCTCTGATGCCCGGCCGCGGCGAGGCCGATCCGGCCGGCCCCGATGCGGCCGCGCGTCGTCTCGAGTCCGACGGCGCGGCCCCGCTCGAACACGAAGCCGGTGACCTCGCAGTTCTGGATGATGTCGACGCCGCGCGCGTCGGCCGCGCGCGCGTAGCCCCAGACGACGGCGTCGTGGCGCGCGATGCCGCCGCGGCGCTGGATGAAGCCGCCGTGGATCGGATGTCGCGCGCGGGGGCTCGTGTCGAGATAGGGCACGAGCCGCCCGATCTCGGCGACCGAGAGCAGCTCGGAATCGATGCCGTTGAGCCGCATCGCGTTGACCCAGCGCCGCGCGCCTTCGAGGTCGTGGCGGCTGTGCGCGAAGGTGATGATGCCGCGCTGGCTGACCATGGTGTTGAAGTTCAGCTCGGCGGACAGCTGCTCGTAGAGCTTGAGCGAGAACTCGTAGAAGGCGGCGCTCGCCGGCAGGAAGTAGTTGGAGCGGATCACCGTCGTGTTGCGCCCTGAATTTCCCTGGCCGATCCAGCCGCGCTCGAGCACGGCGACGCTGGTGATCCCGTGGTTCTTCGCAAGGTAGTGCGCCGTGGCCAGGCCGTGCCCGCCGCCGCCGACGATCACCACGTCGTAATGCGGGCGCGGGGCGGGATCGCGCCAGGCCGGGGTCCATCCCCGGTGGCCACGCAGGCCTTCGCGGAGGAGAGACCAGAGCGAGTAGCGAGTCACGGTCGCGAATCCTACGACCAGTCGCCGTCGCAGGCGAGCCTCTTCGGCTCGCGATCCGCGACGGCGCCGCGACGCGCCATTGGATTCGCGCAGCAGCGGCGGTACGAAGCAACGTTCGCCGCAACCGGGAGGACCGACGCCATGAAGGGCCCGAAGCTCGTCGCGCCTGCGGGCGCCTGCGACACGCACATGCACTTCTACGACGCGCGGTATCCGACGGCGCCGACCGCGCTGGGCACGCAGCCCGACGCGACGCCCGCGGATTATCGCAAGGTGCGCGAGCGGCTCGGCCTGCAGCGCGTCGTCGTCGTGCAGCCCTCGGCCTACGGCGCCGACAACCGCGCGACCATGGCCGGCGCTGCGGCGTTCGGCCGCGACGCCCGCGCCGTCGTCGTGGTCGAGCGCGATGCGCCCGATGCCGAGCTCAAGCGACTCGCGGACGCGGGCGCGGCGGGGCTGCGATTCTTCCTGTTCGGCGGGAACTACTATTCCTGGCCGGATCTCGAGCGCATGGCGTGCCGCGCGGCCGACCACGGCTGGCACCTGCAGCTCCAGTTCGACGGCAGGACGATCCCCGACTTTGCCGACCGCATCCGCGCGCTGCCCTGCGACTACGTGATCGACCACAACGCGCGCTTCGTCGAGCCCGTGCCGGCCGACCACGCGTCGTTCAAGGCGCTGCAGGGCCTGCTCGACACGGGTCGCTGCTGGGTGAAGTGCTCGGGCATGTACGACACCTCGAAGCTGGGGCCGCCGCTCTATCCCGACGTCGGCGCGATCGCGAAGGCGATCATCCGCCATGCCCCCGAGCGGGTCGTCTGGGCCAGCAACTGGCCGCACCCCGGCCGCGATCCGAAGCCCGACGACGCCATGCTGCTCGACACGCTTCTCGACTACGCGCCGGACGACACGGTCCGCAGGAAGATCCTCGTCGACAATCCGGCGCGGCTCTACCGCTTCGCGTGATGCCGCAGGTTCCATCGTGTAACGCCATTCGACACAGCGTTACCCGGCGGAGCCTGGACGGCCGGGGCCGGTGCCGCCAGTTTGTCGCGCCTCTGCAACTCCCCAGGAGGGCCTAGCCCATGAAGCTGTACTACTCGCCCGGCGCCTGCTCGCTGTCGCCGCACATCGTGCTGCGCGAAGCCGGCCTCGCCTTCGACGTCGAGAAGGTCGACCTCAAGGCGAAGGTGACCGAAAAGGGCGCCGACTTCACCAAGATCAATCCGAAGGGCCAGGTGCCGACGCTGCAGCTCGACAGCGGCGAGATCCTCACCGAAGGACCGGTGATCGTGCAGTACCTCGCCGACCAGAAGCCCGCGGCCGGCCTCGCCGGCGCCGCCGGCACGATGGAGCGCTACCGCGTCCAGGAGTGGCTCAACTTCATCACCTCCGAGCTGCACAAGGGCTTCAGCCCGCTGTTCCGTCCGAATACTCCCGACGCCTACAAGGACATCGCGCGCGCCAACCTGGGCGCGAAGTTCGCGGCGGTCGACAAGCACCTCGCCGGCAAGCAGTACCTGCTCGGCGACAAGTTCACGGTCGCCGACGCCTACCTCTTCACCGTCTCGAACTGGGGCAAGTTCACCGGCGTCGACATCGCGAGCTGGCCGAACGTCGCCGCGCACCAGGCTCGCGTCGCCGCGCGTCCGAAGGTGCAGGAGGCGCTGAAGGCCGAGGGGCTGGTCAAGTAGGGCGCACGCCGGAGCCGGCGAGGCCCTCCTCCCCGGCCGCGTCGCGGTGTCCCTCCTCGCCCGAGGAGGGACACCGCGCGTCGCCCGCGCTTCACGCGCCGAGAATCGACCCGCGCTTCAGGATGCCGCGGGACAGGAAGATTTCCGTGATCGCGCGCTGCGCGGCATCGAAGCCGTCGCTCTCGCGCGCCTCCAGGCCGCGCGGCCGCGGCAGATCGATGGTCAGGACGCGGTCGATCCGCCCCGGCCGCTCGCTCATCACCACGACTCGGTCCGACAGCAGCACGGCCTCGTCGATCGAATGCGTGATGAACATCACCGTCTTCGGGCGCGACAGCCACAGCGCCTCGAGGTCCACGCGCATCTGCTCGCGCGTCAGGGCATCCAGCGCGCCGAAGGGCTCGTCCATCAGCAGCAGCGTCGGGTCGTGGATCAGCGCGCGCACGATCTGCGCGCGCTGGCGCATGCCGCCCGAGAGCTCGTACGGGAAGCGGTCCTCGAAGCCTGCGAGGCCGACGGCCGCCAGCAGGTCGCGCGCGCGCACCCGGTAGTCGCCCGGCTTCAGCCCCCGCAGCTCGACCTGCGCCAGCACGTTGTCGAGCAGCGTGCGCCAGTCGAGCAGCACCGGGCTCTGGAAGACGATGCCGATCTCGGTCACGGGCCCTTCCACGCGCTTGCCGAGCACCTCCACGACGCCCTCGCTCGGACCCAGCAGGCCGGCGACGAGCCGCAGCAGCGTGCTCTTGCCGCAGCCCGACGGGCCGACGATCGAGACGAACTCGCCCGCGGCGATGTCGAGATCGACGCGGGCGAGGGCCTGGGTCTCCTGTCCGGCGCGGCGGAACGTCTTGGCGACGCCGCCGATCCGGATCGCGGCGGCCGAAGTCACGTCGCGGCGAAATCGTTCGTGTAGAACGCCGTCGGCGGCATGTCGGTCTTGAGCTCGCGGTAGTCGCGCATCAGCTCGAAGGTCTGCTGCCACGAGGCCGGGTCGTTCCAGCCCAGGCGCTTGCCCGGCGTCAGCCCCTGCCGCGTGCTCGCGTTGGAGTCGTTCACCTCGGCCAGCAGCGTGGTCTCGACGAGATCGGCCTTCAGCCGCTTCACCGCCGCCGCCGCTGCCGCGGGCTCGGCCAGGGTCGCCTCGTAGGAGCGCGTCGTCGCGCGCACGAAGCGGCGCACCAGCTCGGGCTGCTTCTCGATCGTCTCGGGATGGGTGACGATGGCCATGCCGATCGTGTTCACGCCGACGTCGTAGAACGGGATCACGACGGGATCGACGTTACGCTGGCGCATCAGGTTGGGCTGGTCGGAGATGCCGCCGAGCAGCGCGTCGACCTGCTTCTCGAGCACGGCCGGTACCTTGGCGGCGGCATCCATCATCACCAGCCGGATCGAGTTGCCGTCGAGCTTGTTGGCCGCGACGACCGCGGGCCACAGCGCGGTAAGCGCGTCGCCGGCGGTGACGGCGAGCCGCTTGCCCTGCAGGTCCTTGATCGACGTGATGCCGCTGTCTTTCCGCGCGACGACGCAGAAGCTCGACACCCCGACCACCGTCATCACCGCCTTCGCCTTGGCCCCGCGCGCCGCGCCGAGCATCAGGCTGCCGGCATCCGCCATCGCGAAGACGTCCTCGCGGCTGTCGATCAGCTGCACGGAGCGCACCGAGCCGCGGCCTTCGTTGATCGTCAGGTCGATGCCCTCGTCCTTGTAGAAGCCGCGCTCCTTGCCGAGCACGAAGGCGCCGTGCGAGCCGCCGAGATACCAGTTCAGCCGGATGCTCGCCGGCGTCGGCGCCTGGGCGCGCGCGTCGCGCGCGCCGATGAGCGCCGCGCTGGTCGCGGCGGCGAGCGTGAATGTCCTGCGCTTCATCGTGTCCCCTCCCGTTCGTTGCTGGATGTCTTGCCGGCGGATCACCGATCCGAGGCGCTCTCCCGGCCCGACCCGCGTTGCGAGACGTGCCAGGGGATCGAGACGCGCTCGAGGAACTCGACCGCGTAGTAGACGACGAGTCCGATCGCCGAGAGCAGCGCGACCGTCGCGAAGACGGCGCCGGACTGCATGTTGCCGTTGTATTCCTGGAGCAGGTAGCCGAGGCCGCGATCTGCGGCGACGAACTCGCTGACGACGGCGCCGGTCACGGCGTTGACGGCGCCGATCTTGAGCCCCGTGAAGACGGAGGGCAGGGCCGACGGCAGCCGGATCATCCGGAACAGGCGCCAGGCGCCGGCGCCGGTCGAGCGCGCGAAGTCCATGATCTCGGGATTCGTGCCGCGGAAGCCCGCGACGTTGTTCACCAGCATCGGGAAGAAGCAGAGCAGGAACACCATCGTCAGCTTCGAGACCATTCCGATGCCGAGCCAGATCACGAAGATCGGCGCGAGCGCGATCTTGGGCACGACCTGGAACGCCACGATCAGCGGATAGACGTTGCGCTCCATCCAGCCGGAGAAGGCGATGCCCAGCGCGAGCGGGATGCTGACCGTGATCGCGATGGCGTAGCCGACGACGATCTCGAGGCCCGTGATCCGCGCGCCGTCATGGATCCGCGGCCAGCGCTTGACGAGCTCCTGCGCGATCGCGGACGGGGCGGGCAGGATGTAGTCGCGGATCGCGAACGCCCACACCGCGAGCTCCCAAATCGCCAGCAGCACCAGGGCGGCGACGAGTCCGCGCGGGACCCAGGCCGTGACCCGGGAAAGCGGCGAGGCCGAGGAGTCGGTCATGATCGATCGACACTAGCGGGGCAGCGGGTCACGCGAAACGTCGCCGGCCGGCCGTTTCGCGAGGGGAAACATGCTGCGGCGCACCCGCCTCGGTGTCGCGGCGCCCGGCTCGATCGCGCGCAGCCTCCGTCGTTTCGGGCCGACGTTCGGGCGTCGCGCCCGCTTCTCCCGAGTCCGCATGCGTCCGCCGCCGCCGGCGAGCTTGACCATCGGACCGCTTCGCGGCACCCCTCTCGCGCGCCAGCAAGGGGAGAACCGCCGGATGTCGCCCACCATCGCCTTCGTCGGCATCGCGCATTGGCACGCACCGATCTATCTCGATTGCCTGAGCCGGATCGGCATCCGGGTCGTCGGCGCCAGCGATCTCGATGCCGAGGCCGGCCGGGCGGCGAGCGCGCGGCTGGGGCTCGACTTCACGCCCGACGCCGCCGACATGCTGGCGCGTGCGCGTCCCGATTTCGTGTTCGTCACGCCGCGCCATGACCGCGCCCTCGACGAACTCGCGCCCGTGCTCGACCGGCGGCTCCCCTTCCTGATCGAAAAGCCGATGGGCGTCGACGGCCGCATCGCCGCCGAGGTCGCCCGGCGCACCGCCGCGGCCGGCGTCTGGGCGGCACCTGCACTGCCCAACCGACTGCTGGAGATCTGGGACCGGCTGGCGCGGCTCGAGGCAGCCGGTCGGCTCGGTGCCTTGCTGCATGCGAGCTTCCGTCTCATCAACGGCCCGCCCGGCCGCTATCGTACGATGCACCACGTGCCGTGGATGCTCGATCCGGCGATCGGCGGGGGCGGCGCGCTGCGCAATCTCGGCATGCACGGCGCCGACGCGATCCTGCGCCTGGCGCGCGGCGCGACGCCGGCGCTGGCCGCGGCCCGCACGACCCGCCACGGCTTCCGCGAGCGGGTCGAGGAGTATGCGACGGCGGTCATGACGCTGCCGGACGGCGCGGTGATGCAGGTGGAGGCCGGCTACAGCTGGGCGCCTTCGAGCGGCGGCGACTTCGAGTGGCGCATCGCCGCCACCGGCGCATATCTGCAGCAGACCAAGGGCCTGCTGGTCGTGCGCGAGGCGGGCGGCGCGATCGAGACGCTGGAGACCGAGCAGCCGAGCTACCTGCCGATGGTCGACCGCGTCCTCGCCGATTTCGGCGCCGGGCGTCCGCCCTTCGCGACCCTGGCCGAATGCGCCGCGGCGACGGATCTCTGCGACCGGATCTACGCGGAGGCCTGACCCGTCGCCGGCGGGGTGCCGCCGGCGCGCATGCGGGGCCGCCGGGAGCCGAGCGACGCGGCGTGCGGGCGATCGGCCAATCCTTGCGTGCTGGCGGCAGTCATGGTCGGCAATCCCTCGTGCGGTTTCCCACGCGAGGATCGCGGCCGCGCCCCGACCGCGTCGACTGGGCGAATGGCGGCGCCGGACCCCGGCGTCGGCCCATTGGCGCTCCGCCAGGGACAAATTCAGCGACCGACGGCGCGGCCCGAGATGCCTACAGCCAAGGGCCGGCTGGTCGCGCGCGTGCTTGCGGATCACGCCGCCGGCCGTCAAGCTCTCGCCACGTCCGACGAATGCGCTGCCGCGACGGCGCTGTGCGACCGCATCTACGCTAGGGCTGGAGCCGCGCGATGACTCAGAAGATCGACCCGATCACTTTCGAGCTGTTCAAGAACGCGATCTTCTCGATCGCCGACGAGATGGCGCTGACCGTCGTGCGCACGACCTATTCGGGCGTGCTCAAGGACAACATGGACTTCTCGACCGGCTTCGCCGACGCGAACGGCAAGCTGGTGGCGCAGGGCCTCACGCTGCCCGGCCATCTCGGCTCGGTGCCGACGGCGATGGACTCGATCATGAAGCACTTCGCCGGCGACATCGCCGAGGGCGACGTCTTCATCATGAACGACCCATTCGACGGCGGCATGCACCTGCCGGACATCTTCATCTTCAAGCCGCTGTTCCACAAAGGCGAGCATCTCGCCTTCGCCTGCACCGTCTGCCACCACACCGACGTCGGCGGACGCGTCGCGGGCTCGAATGCATCGGACTCGACCGAGATCTACGCCGAGGGCCTGCGCATCGCGCCGCTCAAGCTCTACGAGGCGGGCAGGATCAACAAGACGATCATGACCTTCATCGAGCGCAACGTGCGCGTGCCTGTGAAGGTGTTCGGCGACCTGCGCGCCCAGCTCGCGGCCTGCCACATCGCCGAGAAGCAGTTCGCCGAGCTCGTGGCGCGCCACGGGGCCGAGCAGACCAAGGCGCTGATGCGCGAGACGGTCGACTATGCCGAGCGCATGACCCGCGCCTCGCTCGAGAAGCTGCCCGACGGCGAGTGGAGCTTCGAGGACTGGATCGACGACGACGGCGTCGACTACGGCAAGCCCATCCGCCTGTTCGTGACCATCCGCAAGAAGGGCGGCCACATGGTCGTCGACTGGACGGGCACGAACCCGCAGGTGAAGGGTGCCATCAACAACACGCTCTCCTTCACCAAGGCGGCGAGCTACACCGGCGTTCGCTCGGTGCTGCCGCCGGGGATTCCGAACAACGAGGGCGTCTTCCGGGCGATCGAGGTGATCTGCCCGCCGGGCACGGTCGGCAACGGCGTGCTGCCGGCGGCCTGTGCGGCGCGCGGTCTCACCGGCTTCCGCATGACCGACTGCATGTTCGGGGCGCTTGCCATGATGCTGCCGAGCCGCGTCAAGGCGGCGGGCGACGGCGGCAACACCGGCATCTCGATCGGCGGCTACGACGAGCACCGCAAGCCGTTCATCTATGTCGACTTCACCTGCGGCGCCTGGGGCGCCAGGCCCTGGGCCGACGGCCTCGACGGCAACTCGCACATGTTCGCCAACATGGCCTCGCACTCGATCGAGGTGACGGAGGCCGAGCACCCGATCTCTCTGCTCGCCTACGAATTCGTCGAGGACCGCGCGGGCGCGGGCAAGTTCCGCGGCGGCGTGCCGTTCAAGCGCGACTACCGCTTCAACGAGACCGAGGGCGTGCTGCAGGTCCGCAGCGACCGCCGCGACCACCGGCCCTTCGGGCTCTACGGCGGCTCGCCCGGCGCGCCGAGCGAGAACTGGCTTAATCCCGACGGCGAGAACAGGCAGCTGCCCGGCAAGTTCACGATGACCGTGCGCAAGGGGGACGTGATGCGCCACATCCTCGCCGGCGCCGGCGGCTGGGGCGACCCGCTCGAGCGCGACCCCGTCGCCGTCCTCAAGGACGTCCGCAACGAGCTGCTGAGCGCCGCCAAGGCCCGCGCCGACTACGGCGTCGTCGTCGACACGAAGACGTGGCGCATCGACGAAGCCGCGACGGCCAAGGCGCGCACGGAAATCCGTGCCAAGCGCGCCTGGCGCGAGGTCCCGAAGGTGCAATGGACCGACCCGGTCCCGGCGGCGCGCGCGGCTGAGTGACTGCGGCGCCGGTCCGCCGCGCCCTCATCCGGCACGAAACGCCGGGTGAGGCCTGATCGGAGCGCGCCTGCACAAGTGCTTTTCGTCTTCACTTCTCATCCACGAGCCTGATCACCGGTCGCGCGGACGCGGCGGTGCAGCTTGCTGCGGCTGGGCCAGAGCTTGCCGCTCCCGAGAGGCGCGAGGGCGCTCTGCGTCGTCTCCGTGCGCCCGGCGAGTTCGGCTTGCGAAAGCGCCGCACGGTTGCGTGAGGCGATGATTTCGCTCGCGAGCTCGAGTTCCTCCGCCATGGAGTCGCAGGCGGATCACGCACGCGGCCGGCACAGCATCTTGCGACGCAGGCGGTCCAAGGACTTGGTCGTGTCTTCGCTTCTGCTCGGCAATCACGAACGGGAGGGATGATCGCGAAGGTCACGCCGCCGCGCCTCGAACTGGCGATCGCCCGGCGCGCGGTCGCCCCTCCCGTCGCGGCAGGAGGGGCGCAACGGGCTTCGAGCGCAACCCGTCCTAGTTCGTTCGCGCGACGAAGGCGCGGGCGATCGTCTTCTCGGCGACCTTGCGGCCCAGCTCCTGGCCGACATCGATGTCGAAGCGATAGTGGATCCCGGCCCAGATCCGGGCTTCCGCCGCCTCCTTGCCGAGCGCGAGCAGGCGCTCGGCGTCGCGCGGGAAGGCATGGGCGAGCACGGTCGCCGCAGCGGTCGAGAAGCAGCCATGCGCCGCCGGGTAGCTCGGATGGTTGGGCGGCGCGAAGACCGGCTTCAGCTCCGCGTCGAGCTGCGACGGCCGGATGTACCAGTAGGCGTATTTGGCATCCCAGCACGCGATCCCGGCATCGGCGAGCGCGACGTTGAGCGTCGCGAGAACGCGTGCCGACGTCGCCGCGCCGTAGCCGTGCTCGAGCAGCTTCGTCCGCGCGATCTCGTTCCACAGCGTGTGCGCGCGTGCGCCGCCATGCACCTCCCAATAGAGCGCGCGATGATTCGACTTCGGCGTCCGCGGAAAGCCCTTGAGCTCGGCGAGGGCGCCGCGCACGGTTTCGGAATCGACGGCCGGCGGCGGTGCCGGCCGGAACTCGGCCGGCGTCGCGAGCACCCAGGTCTGCCAGGTCGCGGCGGTCGGCGCGATCGGATTGACGCCCTTCCACCTGTCGGGCCCCTCCGGGACCGTGCCTGTCCACTTGGAGTCGCTGCGATCCGTCTTGCCGTGCGCGATGGCGAGGACGGCGACGCGCTCGCCGATCGCGCGGCCGGCCTCGATCGCGCGCGGCAGCTCGGCGCCGGCACGCAGTCGCGACCTGATCGATTCCTCGGCCAGCGCGGCGAAGTGGTCGGCGCGCGCCGGGAACAGATAGCCGAGCACCCTCGCGGCGGCGATCGCCGCCGCCGCGTGTCCGGACGCGGGCGCCGGCTCGCGCGACGGCCGTGCGGCATCGAGCGCGTCGTCGATCCCGGCCGCCTCCCGCCGATCGGCGCGCTTGTCGAGATGCCGCGTCGCCATGACGGCATCGTCCAGCGCCGCGTGGAACAGGGCGAGGTGGCGGGCGGCCATCGGCAGCACGACGAAGTCGGCCGTCATCTGCTCCAGCATCAGCTCGTTCCAGCGATAGGTCGGGCCGCCGGTCGCCCACCAGTGGAACCTCGTGACGTCCTCGGCGGTCCGTGCCGCCACGATCCGCCTCAAGGCCGCGCGATCGTCGGTCGCGCCGCGCGGCGCGGGCGAAGCCGCGACGTCGGCATAGGACTTCGTCAGCCAGGCTTCGGGGCGTGGAAACGGCTCGCTCGCCTGCGCCGTCGCGGCGAGGGCGACCAGCGCACCGGTAGTGCCGAGGACGATGGTCAGCGGCGTGGCGATGCGCTGCGGCAGGGGGATCGATGTCATGACACGTGTCTCCTTCGGGTTGCGATTGCGAGCCGTCGCGGCGCATCAGCTGCGCGTGGCGACGACCTCGAGGTACGGGCTTGCGATCACGAGGGTCCCGTCGCGCGCGCTGTTGAGGTCGTTCATGAGCGCCAGCAGATCGCGCTCCAGCGCCTCGCCGGCCTCGCTGCCGATCGCGGCGAAGGCCTTGTGCACCGGGCCGTAGTAGGTCCGGAACACGTCGACGAAATGCGCCGGCGAGCGATAGCGGAAGCTGAACGACCGGCGCTCGGCGGCGATCTCGGCCTGGTCGCCGAACAGGACCGCGAGATGCTCGCGGCTGCCCCACATCGCGGGCGACACCAGCCCCGGCGCCGGCGGGACATAGGTCCCGATCAGCTTGAACAGGCGGCCGATGAAGCTGTCCGGCGTCCAGTTGGCGAGGCCGATCCGTCCGCCGGGCCGGCACACGCGCAGCAATTCGCGCGCCGCCTTGGCCTGGTCGGGCGCGAACATCACGCCGAAGGTCGACAGCACGACGTCGAAGCTGCCCGCGGCGAAGGGCAGGTTCTCGGCGTCCGCCAGCTGGAACGTCACGTCCAGGCGCTCGGCGGCGGCGCGCTCGCGTGCGCGCTGCAGCAGCGTGTCGACGTAGTCGGTGGAGACGACGTCCGCGAAGCGCCGCGCCGCGGCGAGCGTCGCGTTGCCGTTGCCGGCGGCGACGTCGAGGACGCGCTGGTTGCTGCGCAGGTCGACGGCTTCGCACAGCGTTTCGCCCACGATCTGCAGCGTGGTGCCGACGACGGCATAGTCGCCGGAAGACCACGCCGCCTGCTGGCGGGTCTTGACGGCGGTGAAATCGACGGCGGGGGAGGCGGCGATTTGTAGGGTCATTAGGGGATTCCTTTCGATTCCGGGGTTCGAGGAAGGCGGAGACGCGCGCCGCCATTGCGGCGTTGCGGTCATTGCGCGGTCGGTCGCGCGCGACCGCTTGCCTCCGTCGATGCCGAGGGCGGGCTCGCGGCGGTTCTCATGCTTGGCTCCGTGTTCTAGGGTCGTCGTCGCTTCGGCGCGTGCGGATCGGGCGATCCGGCACGCCGGCGTGCCGATGGGGCGCGCTGGAGAAGGACCCTAGTCGTCGACCGTTGGAGCCAGCGTGGGACGCAACGTGGAAACGGGCATGGAATCCGCGCATCCCGCAGATCCGCGCGTCGGCACCCTCGAGGTCCGGATGCTCGGCCCGCTGTCCCTGCGCCGGAACGACGTCGAGCTGGCTCTGCCGGCTTCGCGCAAGGTGCGGGCGCTGCTCGCCTATCTGCTGCTGTCGCCGGTCGCGGTGGGCCGCAGCGAGCTGTGCGAGCTGCTGTGGGACGTGCCCAACGATCCGCGCGGCGAGCTGCGCTGGTGCCTCAGCAAGATCCGGCAGCTGGTCGACGAGCCCGAGACCAAGCGCGTGCGCGCAAGCCGCGACGCCATCGGTCTCGATCTCGCCGGCGCGTCGGTCGACGCCCTGGCGGTCGCCCGCGCGCTCGAGAGTCGCCATGGCGACGGGGCGGTGCGCGACCTGCAGCCGCTTGCGGCGATGTTCCGCGGCGAGCTGCTCGAAGGCCTCGAGATCGATCGCAGCCCCGCCTTCAATTCGTGGCTGGTCGCCCAGCGCCGGCGCTACCGCGGCCTGCACGCGGCCCTTCTCGAGCGCGTCGCCGACGGCGTTCCCGACGCCGAGGCACTGGGGCACCTCGAGACGCTGGTGCGGATCGCGCCGTTCGATGTGCAGGCGCATGGCAAGCTGCTCGCGGCGTTCGCGCGCTGCGCGATGCTGCGCGAAGGCGAGGCGCATCTCGAGGCGGCCATGCGGCTGTTCGAGTCCGAGCAGCTGGAGACGTCGCCGCTGCGCGACGCTTGGCGCCAAGCGCGCACGCGCGAGGACGCGATCCGCTCGACGGTGCGCGTCGCGGCGCCGCCCGCCCCGGAGGTCCCTGAGGCGCGCGATGCGACGGGCCGCACCGCGCCGCGTGCGTCCATTGCCGTCATGCCCTTCATCGACCGCTCGGCGATCCTCGGCGCCCATGGCGGGGCGGCGGATGCGCTGGCCTACGACGTGATCGCCCGGCTCGCGAAGCTGCGCACGATGTTCGTCATCGCGCAGGGCACCGTGTTCGCGCTGCATGCCCGCGGCATCGGCGCGGAGGAGGCCGGGCGCATGCTCGGCGTCGACTACGTGGTCGGCGGCGCGCTGCTCCGGCGCGGCGAGCACGTGAGCGTGCGTGCGGAGCTGATCGAGGCGCGCACCGCCCGCGTGATCTGGACGGAGGCGTTCGAGCCGCGCGCCGAGGGTGCGCTCGGCGTGCTCGAGAGCATCGGGGACCGGATCGTCGCCTCGGTCGCCGCCGAGGTGGAGACGATCGAGCGCAACCGGGCGGTGCTGAAGGCGCCGAGCTCGCTCGATGCCTGGGAGGCGCATCACCGCGGCCTCTGGCACATGTTCCGGTTCACCAGGGACGACAATGCGCAGGCGCGCCACTTCTTCGAGCTGGCCGCGCGGCTCGATCCGACATTCTCGCGGCCTCATGCGGGGATCTCGTTCACCCATTGGCAGGATGCCTTCCAGGGGTGGACGGCCGATCGCCAGGCGGCGCTCAACCAGGCCCAGGCCGCGGCCGGGCAGAGCCTGCTGGCCGACGATCGCGATCCGGCGGCGCACTGGGCGCTCGGGCGCGCCCTATGGCTGCGCGGCCGTCACGACGAGGCCGTGGCGGAGCTGGAGCAGTCGATCGACCTCAGCCCGAACTTCGCGCTCGCGCACTACAACCTCGCCTTCGTGCACTCGACGGCCGGCGACGCCAAGGCCGCGATCGCGTTCTCGGACCACTCGCGCGAACTGAGCCCGTTCGACCCGATGCTGTTCGGCATGTTCGGCGCCCGCGCGATGGCGCTCGCCCGCCTCGGGCGCTTCGACGAGGCGGCCGAGTGGGGCGTAAAGGCCGCGGCGCGCCCCAACTCGTTCCCGCACATCCGCGGCATCGCCGCATTCTCGCTCGCCCTGGCCGACCGTCTCGACGAAGCGCGCGCCCAGCTCAGGACGCTGCACGAGGCGGCCCCCGGCTATCGATTCGCCGATTTCCAGCGCGCCTTCCGCTTCGATGCCAACGGCGCGCAGCTGTTCCGCAAGGGTGCCAGGAAGCTCGGCGTGACGTAAGCGGGCGCGACGCTCGCGGCGCTCGTGCCGCTCCCCGCGGCGAAGTAGTGTTCCGCGGTGGCCGCCGTCGACGCACGACGGGGCCCGCTCGGGAGGGAGGAAGCCAGGCATGGTCGCGTTCAGGCTCAACGGACGGGAAGTGCGCGTGGAGGCGCCGGACGCGTCGCCGCTGCTCTTCGTCCTCGCCAACGATCTCGGCGTGAACGGCGTCAAGTTCGGCTGCGGCCGCTCGCAATGCGGCAGCTGCACCGTGCTGGTCGAAGGCGAGCCGGTGCGCTCGTGCCAGATGCCCCTCTCCGCGGCATCCGGGAAGTCCGTGACGACGCTCGAGGGCCTGCGCGAGAACGGCAAGCCGAGCCGCCTGCAGCAGGCCTTCATCGACGAGCAGGCCGCGCAATGCGGCTACTGCTCGGCCGGCATGATCATGCGCGCGCAGGCGCTGCTCGATCGCAACCCGAGCCCGAGCGAGTCCGACGTGCGCACCGCGCTCGACGGCAATCTCTGCCGCTGCGGCGCCCACAACCGGATCGTCCGCGCCGTGCTGCGCGCGGCCAGGGAGGGCTGATCGATGGACGGCACCGTCAACCTCGATCGCCGCGGCCTGCTGCAGGCCGGCGGCTTCCTGGCGCTCGCCTTCGCGATTCCGCTCGACTCGCCGACGGCGCAGACGCCGCCGGCCGCGGCCGCGAAGCCGCGGCTGCCGGGCTCGCTCGACACCCATCGCAGGCTCGACGCGTGGATCCGCATCAATGCCGACCGCACCGTGACGCTGCTCGTCGGCAAGGTGGAGCTGGGCCAGGGCATCCTCACGGCGGTCGCGCAGATCTGCGCCGACGAGCTCGACATCGACCTGGCGCGGCTGCGGATCGTTTCGGGCGACACGGCGCTGGTGCCCGACGAAGGCGTCACCGCCGGGTCGTTCTCGATGCCGAACTGCGCCAGCGCCGTGCGCCAGGCCTCGGCCGAGGTGCGGCAGATCCTGCTTGCGCTCGCATCGCAGAAGCTGAGCCAGCCGGCCGAGTCGCTCGTCGTCGCGGACGGCACGATCAAGGGGGCAGGGGAGACGAGCACGACCTACTGGGATCTCGTCCTGGGCCAGGCGCTGGAGCGCGAGGCGACGGGCGAGGCCAGGCCCAAGCCGGCCGCGCAGCATCGCTACATCGGCAAGCCGGTCCCGCGCCTCGACATCCCCGCCAAGATGCTGGGCGAGCAGATCTTCGTGCAGGAGCTGCGCCCCGCCGGCCTGCTCCACGGCCAGGTCGTCCGGCCGCCGACCTATCGCGCGAAGCTGGCCTCGCTCGACGCGAGCGCGGTCGAGCGCATGCCGGGCGTGGTCAAGGTCGTCCGCAACGGCAGCTTCCTCGCCGTCGTCGCGGCGCGCGAGGAGCAGGCGATCGCCGCCGCGCAGGCGCTGTTCCTCGCCGCCAAGTGGGACGTCGAGAAGGCGCTGCCGGGCCATGACGGAATCTTCGACTGGCTGCTCCGGACCAGGCCCGCACGCGACATCGAGATCAGGAACCAGGCGCGCGGCGTCGGCGATGCGCCGGCGCGCGTGATCGAGGCGACGTATCAGCGCCCCTATCACATGCACGCCTCGATCGGCACCTCGACCGCGGTGGCGACGCTCGCCCCGGACGGCGTGACGACGATCCAGACGCACAGCCAGTCGGTGTTCCAGACCGGCGAGGCGATCGCCAAGATGCTCGGCGTCGAGACCGGGAAGGTCCGCTGCCAGCACGTCCAAGGCTCGGGGTGCTACGGGCACAACATGGCCGACGATGCGGCGGCCGATGCCGCCCTGCTGGCGCAGGCGGTGCCCGGCCGGCCGGTGCGCGTGCAGTACACGCGCGATCACGAGCATCGCTGGGAGCCCTACGGCTCGGCGATGGTGGTGAAGACCCGGGCCGGCCTCGACAAGGACGGCAACGTCCTCGACTGGAATCTCGAGCTGTGGTCGACACCGCACGGCACGCGGCCGAGCGGCCATCCGGGGAACCTGCTGTCGGCGACCTATCTGGAAAAGCCGTTCGCGCAGCCGACGCCGGGGAATGGCGGTCCGCCCAACTACGCCGCCGACCGCAACGCGATCGCGCTCTACGAATTCCCCGGCCATCGCGTGGTCACGCACTTCATCACCGAGATGCCGGTGCGCGTGTCGTCGACGCGCGGCCTCGGCGCCTACGGCAACGTGTTCGCGATCGAGTCGTTCATGGACGAGCTCGCCCACGCCGCCGGCGTCGACCCGGTCGCCTATCGCCTTCGATTCCTCAAGGAGCCCCGTGCGCGCGATGCGCTGACGAAGGCGGCCGAGCGCTTCGGCTGGGACAAGTGGGAGAAGCGGCCGAACCGCGGCCGCGGCATCGCCTTCGCGCGGTACAAGAGCATCGCGGCCTATTGCGCCGTCGCGCTCGAGGTCGAGGTGACGCGGCGCAACGGGCGCGTGCGCGTGCTCCGCGCGGTGGCGGCGAACGACAGCGGCCACATCGTCAGCCCCGACGGCATCGCCAACCAGATCGAGGGCGGGCTGATCCAGTCGCTGAGCTGGACGCTCAAGGAAGAGGTGAAGTTCGACGACACGCGCGTGACGTCGGAGGACTGGGCAAGCTATCCGATCCTCACCTTCAGCGAGGTGCCGCCGGTGGATGTGGTCCTCATCGACCGCCCCGGCGCGCCGTTCCTTGGCACCGGCGAGGCGTCGCAGGGGCCGACGGCGGCGGCGCTGGCCAACGCGATCTTCGACGCGACGGGCGTGCGATTCCGTCGGGTGCCCTTCACGCCGGATCGCGTCCGCGCGGGCCTCGCGACCTGAGGGGCCCGAGGCGCCCGCCGCCGGCGGCTCAGACGTATCCGGGTCCCTCGATCACCGGGTGCGCGGCGAGGAACGCCTCGTCGATGTCGACGCCGATTCCGGGGCGCTCGAGCGGGCGCACGCAGCCGTCGGCGCCGATGCGCCAGGGCTCGCTGCCGAGTTCGTCGCGGAACTTGTTGGCGACCGAGAGGTCGGCCTCGAAATAGCCGCCGTTGTCGATCGCGGCGAGGACGTGGATCGACACGGCGTGGTTCAGGCCGGTCATCGAGCTGTGCGGGTGGACCGGCAGCTTCCACATCGAGGCGGCGTGCGCGATGCGCATCACCTCGGTGACGCCGCCGCTCTTGGACAGGTCGGGTTGCAGGATCGTGACGTGGCCGTCCTCGATGAGGCGGTGGAACTCGAAGCGCGTGTAGTGGTTCTCGCCGGCGGCGAGGGGCGTGCGGCCGAAGGTCCGGGCGAGCGCGTAGGAGCGGTGGTCGTGCGCCGGGAACGGCTCCTCGAGCCAGGCGATGTCGAGCTCGTCCATTGCCGGCATCACGCGGCGCGCGTCGGCGACGGTGTAGCCGGTGTTGGCGTCGGTCAGGATCGCGATGTCGGGGAAGCGGCGGCGGATCGCGGTCATGCGCGCGATGTCGGCGGCGACGCTGTCGCCGATGCGCAGCTTGAGCGCCTTGTAGCCGGAAGCGACCATCGGCTCGGCCTCGGCGACCAGCGAGTCCGGCGGCTGGTAGCCCAGCGAGATGCCGCCGGCATAGGCCGGCACCGGCCGGCTCGAGCCGCCGAGCAGCCTGTAGAGCGGCCAGCCCACCGCCTTGCCCTTGATGTCCCACAGCGCCTGGTCGATGCCGCTCATCGCGATCGCGGTCGCGGCCCCCATACCGTGGCTGCCGAGCTGGAACTTGTAGATCTTCGCCCAGATGCCGACCGTGTCGGCCGCGTCCATGCCGACGACGAAGCCCTTGAGCGTCGTGTTCACGTGATGGGCGATCGCGCCGGGCGAGCGCCCGTGATGGCTCTCGCCCCAGCCGACGAGCCCGTCCGCGGTCGTCACCTTGACCATCACGCAGTCGCGCTTGGTCATGGTGCCGATGCCGAGCGAGACCTGCCGCTCCTTCGGGACGCGGAAGCTGATGGGGACGGCTTTGACGTCGACGATCTTCATGTCGTCACTCTAGCGTGGCATCGGCCGCGTGCACGCCTTCATCCGGCGTCGCGCGCGGCCTTGTCCGCCGGCAGGGGACGGCACGGTCAGCGCATGCCGCCGCGCGCCCGGATCAGCTCGGCGAAGTCCGGACGACCGAAGAACTCGGCCCAGCCGAGCGCGGTGGCTTCGAACTTGTCGTCGCGAATGTTCGGGTCGGCGCCGGCGTCGAGGAGCCGGCGCGCGATGTCGAGGGCGTCGTTCTCCACGGTCATGTGCAGGGCCGTGTGATTGCAGCCCCACATCTCGCGCTTGGCGTCGACGGCGACGCCGTGCGCGATCAGCCACTCGATCGTCGCGAGGTTCTTGCGGCTGACGGCGAGATGGAGCGCGATCGTGTCGACGCCATCGGGGCCGATCCGCGACGGATCGGTACGGATCATCGCCTCGGCCTCGGCGAGGCGGCCGAGGTTGACGGCGGTGAGGAAGTCGAGTGGCGTGCCGGCGGCGAGCAGCGTCTCGATCACCGCCGGACCGGCTCGCTCCAGCGACGCGGCCGCGAGCGGCGTGGCGCCGGCGGCGTCGATCGCGCGCGGATCGGCGCCGAGCTCGAGCAGCAGCCGCACGATCGCCGGCCGGTTCTTCGCCGCGGCGTGATGCAGCGGCGTGCGGCGGTGCTGGTTGCGGGTCATCCGCCGCGACAACAGGGCCGGCTCGCGCGCGATGATGGCGCGGAGCTCCTCGCCGCGATCGAGCGCGATGGCCGTCCAGAGGTTGAGCCGCGCGCCGTTCGCCAGCAGCAGCGCGGCGACGTCCTCGCGCAGCTGCTGGAAGCACGTCGCCCAGCCGAGCACCCCGATGGCCGAGTCGTCGCCGGCGGCATTCACGTCGGCGCCGGCCTCGATCAGGAGGCGCAGGGTCTCCAGGTCTCCCCGAAGCGCGGCGAAATGCAGCGGTGTCGCGTTGTCGGGGAAGTCCCGACGGCCGACGTCGGCGCCCGCATCGATCAGGAACCGCAGCGCGGCGTGACGATTGCGCAATGTCGCGAGGTGCAGCGCCGATGCCCGCTGGTAGCCATTGCCGCCGAGCGCGTCGATCAGTTCCGGCGCCTCGTCGAGGCCACGACGGAGCGCCTCGACGTCGCCGTCCTGCGCGGCGCGGAGGATCGCCTTGAGTTGCGGGGACGTCGCCCGATCCTCGTAGTGCCGGCCGACGAGCATCTCGATCGCGTCGTGCCGATGCTCCTTGGCGATCTGGTAGAGAGTGGCGCCGTCGGCATCCGACGTCGCGGGGTCGAAGCCGGCTGCGAGCGCGCGTCGCACGCCATCGACGTCGCCGCGCCGCGCGGCGGCGAAGACGTCTCGGATCGCGGCGCTTGCGGGATCGTGCGCCTCGACCTGCGCCCTGAGTGCCCGCCAGCTCGGGAAGCCGTGGTCGCGGGCGAGCGCGAGCTGGGCCTGGAACAGCCGCGCGCCCGGATCGGACTCGCGCAAAGTCCCGAGCCGCTCCTTGGCGGCCTTCTTGAGCCAAACGAGACTGGGACGGGCCGGCAGAGCCTGGGCCATGGGACACCTTCTTTCTCTGCGCCCGGCGACCGCGGCTCTCGGGCAAGAAAGAAGGAGCGATCAGTCGACTCCTGGAGGCGGGTTCAACCCTTCACGCGGTCCGTCGGTCGCCTGCTCGACCGTGTCGGCAATCTAGGTCGACGGTCCGAGGCGATGCAATGCATCCGTCGCAGCCGTGCATGGGCGGCGCCTTGAGTCGGTCCGGCGATCGTTGGATAGTCGCGGGGACATGGGTCGTCTTCGCATCGGCGTCATCGGCGCCGGCTTGATCGGGCAGGTCGAGCACATTCCCAACATTGTCCATCTCCGCGATCGCTTCGTGCTCGCGGGCGTTTGCGATCCGTCGCCCGGCGCGCGCGACTTCGTCGCGGCGCGGCATGGCGTGCCGGCCGTGGCGACTCCCGCCGAGCTGTTCGCGCTCGGTCTCGATGCGGTGGCGATCGCGAGCCCGGATGCGCTTCATACCGAACACGTGCTGGCGGCGCTCGCCGCCGGGCTCCACGTCTTCTGCGAGAAGCCGCTCTGCTACGACCCGACCGATGCCGAGCGCATCCGCGTCGCGCGCGACCTCGCCCGCCGCGTGGTGCAGGTCGGCTACATGAAGCGCTTCGATCCGAGCTACGAGGCGCTCCTCGAGCGGCTGCCCGCGGGCGGGGCCGGCCTCAGGATGATCGCCGTCGAGGTCAACGATCCGGGATCCTGGCCGTTCACCGAACACCATCCCTACCGCGCCTTCGACGACGTGCCGCCGGAAGCGATCGCCGCGGCGCGCGCCGCGCAGGCGCGGCAGGTCGCGGCGGCCACCGGCCGCGCGCTCGATCCGCTGCACTTTCGCGGCGCGACCGGGCCCTATTGCTCGAGCCTGGTCCACGACGTGAACCTCGTGCACGGCATGCTCGAGCGCATGGGTGTGCCCGATGGCCGCATCGCCGCGGCGCAGGTCTTCGCCGACGGCGCCGGCGGGGCCGCGCAGGTGCGGCTGCTCGACGGCCGGGCGCTGTGGACGATGGTCCATCTCGCCGTGCCCGGCCTCGCGGACTATCGCGAGCGCATCACGCTGTACTTCGACGACCGCTACCTCGAGCTCGTCTTCCCCTCGCCCTATCTGAACCACCAGCCGACCGAGCTGTGGGACGTCCGCTCGGACGGGCACCGCGCCGAGCGCACGCTGGTACGCGTCGGCTACCAGGAGCCGTTCCTGCGCGAGCTCGAGGCCTTCGCGGCCGCGTGCGCCGGCGAGGCCCCCGTGCGCAACACCGTCGAGCATGCCGCGCGCGATCTGCGGCTCCTGATCGCGATCGCCGCCAAGGCGGCCACACCTTGAGACCCAGAGAGACCCCATGACCAGCTACCGCGTCGGCGTCGATATCGGCGGCACGTTCACGGACATCGTCCTGCTCGGCGACGACGGGACGATCCACACCAAGAAGATCTCGTCGAATGTCGGCAATTACGCGCAGGCGATCGTCGACGGGCTCAGCGAGTTGTTCGAGGAGCAGGGCCTGTCCGGCCGGATGATCGAGGAGATCCGCCACGGCACGACGGTCGCCTCGAACGCGATCCTCGAGCACAAGGGCGCGCGCACCGGCCTCGTCACCACCAAGGGCTTTCGCGACGTGCTCGAGATCCGGACGCTGCGCATGCCGCGGCTCTACGACCTGGGCTGGACGAAGCCCGAGCCGCTGGTCGAGCGCTACCTGCGCCAGGTCGTGGACGAGCGCGTCGACGCCGAGGGCCGTGTCGAGCGTGCCCTGGATCCCAAGGACGGCGAGCGCGCGATCGACGCGCTGCTTGCCGAAAAGGTGGAGGCCATCGCCATCTGCCTGCTCAACTCCTTCGCCAATCCGGCGCACGAGCTGATGCTGCGCGACATCGTCCGCCGCAAGGCGCCCGGCCTGTCGCTGAGCGTCTCCTACGAGGTGCTGCCCGAGATCAAGGAGTACGAGCGCACCTCGACGACGGTCGTGAACGCCTACGTGATGCCGATCGTGGCGCGCTACCTCAAGGCGCTGCGCAAGGGCCTCGACGACGCCGGCATTCCGGCGCGGCTGCTGCTGATGCAGTCGAACGGCGGTCTCACCACCGACTCGGCGGCAGCGGCGCGGCCGATGAACATCATCGAGTCAGGGCCGGCCGGGGGCGTGGTCGGCGCGCAGGCGCTGGCGCGCGCCAAGGGCCTGCCGAAGATCATCACCTTCGACATGGGCGGGACGACCGCGAAGGCCTCCATGGTCGAGGACGGCGAGGTGTCGCGCGCGACCGAGTACTCCGTGGGCGCGGGCATCATGATCGGCTCGCGGCTCCTCACCGGCGCGGGCTACACGCTGAAGGTCCCGGCGATCGACCTCGCCGAGGTCGGCGCGGGCGGCGGCAGCCATGTCTGGATCGACGCCGGCGGCTCGCTGCAGATCGGGCCCGAGAGCGCCGGCGCCCTTCCCGGTCCGGTCGCCTACGACAAGGGCGGCGAGGTGCCGACCGTCACCGACGCCAACATCCTGCTCGGCTACATCAACCCCACGCATCTCGTCGGCGGCGCGCTCAGGCTCGATGCCGGCAAGGCGCGCGCCGCCTTCAAGGCGCGCATCGCCGACAAGCTCGGCATGAGCCTGGAGCAGGCCGCGCACGGCGCGCATCTCATCGCCGCCTCGAACATGATCCGCGCGATCAAGTCGGTCTCCACGGAGCGCGGCCGCGACCCGCGGGAGTTCGCGCTCTTCGCATTCGGCGGCAACGGCCCGCTCTTCGCCTGCGGCATGGCGGCGGCGCTCGGCATGAGCCGCGTCGTCGTGCCGCCGAGCGCCGGCCTGTTCTCGTCCTTCGGGCTGCTCTACGCCGATGTCGAGCACCACTACGCGCGCAGCTTCCGGCGTCTGCTGCGCAAGGCCGACCTCGCCGAGATCGGCCGCGCCTGGGACGAACTCGCCGGGCAGGCGATGGATCAGCTTGCGGCGGAGGGCTTCTCCGGTGCGCGCGCGCGGCTGCGCCGGTCGGCGGCGCTGCACTACCAGGGCCAGACCTACGAGCTGGTCGTCGCGGTGCCGGATGGGCCGATGGACCCGCGCATGGTCGCGCATCTCGAGGAGGGATTCGGGCGCGAGCACGAGAAGACCTACGGCCATCGCGCGGGCGCCGACGAGCCCGTCGAGCTGGTTGCGATCCAGGTCGTGGGTCAGGGCCTTCGCGAGGGCCCCGGCGTGCCCGAGCGTGTGCGCCCGACGCGCGCCGAGCCGCAGCCCGGCGCGCCCCGCCGCGCCTATTTCGGCGCGACCCATGGCTGGATGGAGACGCCGATCCTGCGCCGCAGCGACCTCGCGACGCCGCGCAGCGGCCCGCTGATCGTCGAGGAATACGATGCGACCTGTGTCGTCCCGCCGGGCGCGACGGCGAGCCTCGACGGCGGCCGCAACATCGTCATCGACCTGGTCTGATACGCGTCGCCGCCAGGGCGGCGCGGCGGGCTAGGCGATCGCGGGCGGCGGCTCCAGCGCGGTGAGCGCCGCCAGCGGTTCCCACAGCGCCGGGGTACAGCCCAGCGCGACGTTGCCGTCGGCGATGCCCTTGCCGCCGGCGATGAAGTCGTTGACGCGTCCGCCGGCCTCCTCGATCAGCAGCAGGCCGGCGAGCGCATCCCATGGCTTGAGGAAGCGCTCGAAGAACGCGTCGATGCGGCCGTCCGCGACCTGCGCGAGGCCGAGAACGCCCGAGCCGCCCTGCCGCACGTAGATGCCGGCTTCGAGCAGGCGCCGCGTGACGTCGGTGTAGTCGGCGTAGGGCACCCGGCTGGAATAGCCGATGTCGAGGAACGCGCGCCGCGGATCGCATGTGCGGCTCACGGCGATGCGTTGCCCGTTGCGCGTCGCGCCATGGCCGCGGCGCCCGAGATAGAGGTGGCCGGCGACCGGCTCGTGAACGACGGCGAGCTGCGTGATGCCGTCGACGACGAAGGCGATGGCGATGGAGAAGTGCGGCAGGCCGCGCGCGAAATTCGCGGTGCCGTCGATCGGGTCGATCACCCACAGCCGGTCGGCGACGACGCTGCCGCCGCCCTCCTCGCCGAGCACGCGATCCGCCGGGAAGGCGGTGGCGAGGCGCGACACGATCAGCCTCTCGACTGCGCCGTCGGCCTCGGTCAGCCAATCCTGCGGTCCCTTCATCGAGACCGCGAGCGTCCCGATGTCGGCGAAGTGGCGCAGGGCGAGCGCGGCCGCATCTCGGGCGATTGCGGCGGCGACGGCGAGCCGCGCTTCGAGGTCCGTGCTCAGCATCCGCTATCCGTCACTGGTTCCTTCCCCGCCGCCGCGCGGTCGTGGTCGAGCGCGCGCCGGGATTCGGCCCGCCATGCCGGGCGATGCCGGCTTTTGCACCGGGCACGATACGCCGCCGCCGAGGGACGTGGCTCGCATTTCCGATCGCCCGGGGTCGACGCGCGCACCCTGCCGACATCGGCACGATCGCGACGACGTCGGATCGGAGCTCCGGCACCGACGCATGTGAGCGCCGCCACATCCGGGCGCGTGGTCACGCGAAAGTCGTCGCCGCCTCGCCCCGCGATCGATCGACGGTCGATGGAATGATCGATCGTGTGATCGCGCCCGCGCCTGCCGGCGCGACGCTAGCCTCGTGCCGGTCGGCTCTGCCGACGCGAGGAGCGGGAGGAATCGATGCCCTACCAGATCGTCCATGACGGCGTCGTTCGCGAGTTCGAGTTCTACGCGCCCTATGGGTGGCCCTACTGGGTCGAACGCGCATTCGGCGAGGACGGCCGCGACGGGCTGCCTTTGATCGTCGCCCTGCATGGCGGCGGACAGTTGCCGGCGAATTTCGCGACGGACTGGCCGTTCCCGCTCCTGTTCAACGGGCCCGACAATGCGGCCTGGGAGGATCGCGCCTTCGTCCTCTACCCCTACGGCTTCTCCTACGTGCCGGACCCTGCCGGCGAGCCGTTGCGCGGCTGGAACTCCGGCTTCTCGGGGAGCTACCTGGCGAGCCAGGACGACGTCGGATTCATCCGCGCGATGCTCGATGCGGTGCAAGCGATGCTGGCGCGGGAGCTGCGCGCGCTCGGCAGCGAGCGCCGCGCGATCGACGCCGATCGTCGGTTCCTCTTCGGCTACTCGATGGGGGGCATGCTCGGGTACAGGCTCGCGAGCGAGATGCCGGACACCTGGGGGGCGCTGTGGGCGATGTCGGCCGCCTTCGGCGGACGGTCGCATGACGGGTTGACGCCTACGGTGACGCATCCGCCGCGCGGCCGCACTGGCATCTCGCTGTTCGCGCATCACGGCGATCTCGACACGGTTGTGCCGCCAGGGCCGAACAACGATCCCAGCGGCCTGGCGCCGAGCGCGCTGTCGCGCGACGCCTATGTCGCGACCGGCGTGGCGTCACCCGACGCCGAGGCCTATGCGACGTCGCTGCGCCACCTCGCCGCCACGGCGCTGACCTACCGCACCTACAACAATTGCCGCAGCTCGGCCTACGACGTGCAGACCGGGCTGGCCGACGTCTCGGGCGGGACCGGGTCGACGCAGTACACCTACCGGCAGGACGGCAGTCCCGCCAATCCGGAGGTGATCGTCTATCGGGATCCCGCCATGGAGCACGCGAACTTCGTGGCGAACCGCTATTTCACGGCGAGCGACGTCTGGGCGTTCTTCAAGGCCCATCCGCGCATCGATCTCTAGCCCGCCGCCGCGCCGATCGCCGCGGGCACCGGCGGCGACCGGCGCGATAGACTGGGCCGATGATTCCGGCCCCCGCCCGCCGCAACGACATCGTCGGCGCCACCTATCTGCTGCTGAGCGGCGCGGCGCTCGTCGTGGCGCTGGCGATGATCAAGCATGTCGCGCGCGAGCTGCCCGACACGGTGGTCGTCTTCTTCCGCCACCTCGTCGCGGCGGCATGCTTCGCGCCGATCCTCTGGCGCAGCGGCCGTGCGATGCTGCGCACCGACCGGCTTGCCGGGCACGCGCTGCGCAGCGCGTGCGGCTACGGCGGCTTTCTCGCCTTCGTCTATGCGGTCGGCCGCATGCCGATCGCCGACGCGATGGCGCTCGCCTTCACCCAGCCGCTGTGGTCGGCGATGTTCGCCCGCGTGGTCTTCGGCGAGCGGTTGGGCGCGCTGCGCATCGCGGCGATCCTGCTGGGCTTCGCCGGGGCGATGCTCGTGCTCAAGCCGAGCGGCGCGCTTGCGCTGCCCGCGCTCGCGGCCCTGCTCAATGCGCTGCTCAGCAGCGTCGCGATGATGACGGTGAAGCAGCTGTCGGCGACGGAACCGCCGGAGCGGATCGCGATGTTCTTCATGGTGGTCGCCATGCTGCTGTCGATCCCGCCCGCGGCGCTGAACTGGGCGACGCCGCCGGTCGCGCTCTGGCCCTGGCTGATCGCGATCGGCGTCCTGGCCTGGGCCGGCCAGGTGTGCCTGTCGCGCGGCTACGCGCTGGGACGCTTCTCGGCGATGGCCGCGATGGACTTCACGCGCCTGCCGATCGCGGTCGCCCTCGGCTGGGTCCTGTTCGCCGAAGCGCCCGACCTCGCCGTGCTCGCAGGCATGGCCGCGATTGCGGTCGCCTCCGCCATCATCGTCCTGATGCCGTCCGCCGGCCGCGCGGCGCGGTGAGGGCAGGGTCGCGGTCTGCAGGCGGGATGAACCCGCTTTCATCGAATCGATCGAGCGGTCTCGTCACTCGTCGATTGACGCGTCGGGACGCTCGACATGAACTCGGTGCCGGAGACTCGGATGGTTCCGAGGACGCAAACCGGGGAAATCGACATGCCGTCGAGCATCAATCTCGTCACTATCGCCGTCGCGTTCGGGCTGCTGTCGGCATGCTCGTCGATCGTCGACGGCACGACCCAGCAGATCGCGGTGAACACCAATCCGGCCGGCGCCGAGTGCGGCTTCTACCGCCAGGCGCAGCGCATCGCGACGATCGCCAGCACGCCGGCGTCGGCGCTGGTCGACAAGACGAAGCACGACATCGCCATCGTGTGCGTGCGCGAGGGCCACCAGCAGACCGTCTACCAGAACAAGTCCGGCGTCGCGGGCGCGACGTTCGGCAACATCATCCTCGGCGGCGGGATCGGATGGGCGATCGACTCGGCGAGCGGCGCCGACAACAAATACGACAGCCCGGTCAACATGACGCTGCTGCCGGCCAATTCCGGGCCTGCGACGCCCAAGACGCCGCTGCCGGCGACCTATCCGTGATCGAGCCGCGGCGCGGCGGCGGTCCACCCGTCCGCCGCGCCGCGAGACAAAACGTGCGGCCCGCGTGCTAGCGTCGGGCGCATGGACTACCAGACCGCCGCCGCGCCCCGTCGCGAATCCGCGCCCACCGTCGATCCGATCACCGTCGAGGTGATCGGCAACGCGCTCGCCTCCATCGTCGAGGAGATGGGCGAGACGCTGGTGCGTGCCGCCTACTCGACGAACATCAAGGAACGGCGCGACTCCTCGACCTGCCTGTTCGACGCACAGGGCCGCACGCTGTGCCAGGCCATGCACATCCCGATGCATCTCGGCTCGCTGTTCGGCGTCGTCGAGCACATCGTCGCCCGCCACGATCCGGCCAGCCTGCGTGAAGGCGACGTCTTCGTCGGCAACGACGCCTATACCGGCGGCGGCACGCATCTGCCGGACATCGTGCTGGCCGAGCCGATCTTCTTCGAGGGCAGGCTCGTCGCCTGGGCGACCAACACCGCCCACCACGCCGACTTCGTCGACCGCAAGCACGACCACATCTTCCAGGAGGGCCTGCGCATCCCGCCGGTGCGGCTCTACCGCGAGGGCGTGCTGCAGCAGGACGTCATGGACATGATCCTGCTGAACATGCAGGTGCCGCGCGAGAGGCTGAACGACTTCCGCGCCCAGATGGCCGCCAATCGCCAGGGCGTCCTGCGCTTCCAGGGGCTGTGCCGCCGCTACGGCGTGCCGGTGCTGCTTGCCGCCTGCGACGCGCTTCTGGACTACACGGAACGGCTGACCCGGGCCGGGCTCGCGACGATCCCGAGCGGCGTCTATCGCTTCACCGATCGCTTCGACTGCGACGAGCTTGCCCAGGAGGTCGAGCTCGGCGTGACGATCGAGTTGCGCGACGGCGAGATCCACTTCGACTTCGCCGCCCCGGCGCAGGTGCGCGCAGGGATCAACCTCGTGCGCACCGGCCTTCTCGCCTGCGTCTACTACGCGGTGAAGACCCTGGTCGGGCCCGAGATCCCGGCGAACGCCGGCTTGTTCCGGCCGATCCACGTGACGAAGCGGCCGGGCACGATGCTCGAATGCAGCCCGCCCGCCGCGGTCGATGCGCGCATCCAGACCGCGCAGCGCGTGGTCGACCTCATCCACGGCGCGATGGCGTCGGCCCTGCCCGAGCGGATCACCGCGGCCGGAAACGGCGCCTGCACGCGCGCCATCTTCACCGGCACCGACCCGCGCACCGGAGAGTTCTACGTCTATCTCGAGACCCTCGGCGGCGGCTTCGGCGCGCGCGCGAAGAAGGACGGGCTCGACGGCGTCCATGTCGGCATGTCCAACACCTCGAACCTGCCGGTCGAGGCGCTGGAGATGGAGTATCCGCTGGTCGTCGATCGCTACGAGCTCGTGCGCGACTCGGGCGGCGCGGGCCGCTTCCGCGGCGGCATGGCGATCCGCCGGCGCCTTCGTCCCGACGGCCACACGTGCCGCACGCATGTCCTGGGCTCGCGCAGGCGCTCGGCGCCATGGGGCCTGTTCGGCGGCGGGGAAGGCAGTCGCATCGATCTTCGCTACGATCCGCAGGCGGAGCAGCCGGAGCGCGGCGCGGGCGTGCTGCGGCCGGGCGAGTGGCTGGAGGTCGTGACGCCGGGGGCGGGCGGCTACGGCGATCCCCAGGAGCGCGACCGCGAGTCGGTGCGGCGCGACCTTGCGGAAGAGCGCATCTCGCCGGACGCGGCATCCCGCCTCTATCGACTCGACTGAAGACCCGACGCGCGTTGCGGTCATTTCCGGGACGCGATTCGCCGATGCGCATCGCATCGACGGGTGCGCATCGAATCGGCAACACTTAACGCCCCCATAAGCGCGCGCGCGCAGAGTGTCGCAGATCCCGACCTGGAGGTTTGCGATGATCCTCGAATTGCCGCGCCGCACCGCGCTCGCGGTCGCCCTGGCCAACCTGATCCTTCCCGCTCTGCGGCCCGTCCCTGCCCATGCGATGGAGGTGGCGGAGTACAAGAAGCTGCTGGAGACGACGGTCAAGGAGGCGGTCTCGGGTTCGATCGGCAATCCCGACGCCACGGCGGCGCGCCTCGAGCAGGCGCTGAAGCTCGCGATCGACGGTGCGAAGGCCTATGTCGCCAAGGAGCCGGCGCACACGCGGGTCTTCGATGCCCTCATCGGCAGCATCGAGAGCCTCAAGTCGAAGAAGGCCGACGACGTCGAGGCCGAATGGGGCGAGGACGGCCGCCAGTTCGCCGCGCACGGCTTCGATCTGAAGAAGAACGACCAGTTCTCGACGGCGAAGAGCCATGTCGACGTGATCGTCCATCCGACGCTGGCGATCGCGCTGCTCAACGAGTTCCGCAAGTCCAAGGACGCCGCGCTGCTCGACCGGATGAAAGCTGAGCTCGTCGAGGCCGTCGAGCATGCGGACCACCTGAAGTGAGCTGCAGGCGCGCCCCCGCGGTGCATCGGACAGGAGGCCCGGCATGATCCGGCGACTCGATTCCATCCGGACGAAGCTGCTCGCGGGCTTCCTGTCGGTCGCCGCGATCGGCGCGCTGGTGGGCGCCATCGCGCTCGTCGCGCTCGACCGTGTCGGCGCGGCGACGTCGCGGCTGGTGCGCGACGAGCTGCCCATCGCCAAGGGGACCGAGCGCGCGCAGGTCGCCGCGCTCAATGTCGTGGGCGGCGTCCGCCTCTTTCTCGCGTCCCGCCAGGGCCTGTCGGACCGGCGCGGCGACGTGACGCGCGATCAGCGCACGTTGAGCGCCGCGGTCGACGCGCTGGGCACCGCGATCGCCGATGCCGGGCGTGACGATCTCGTCCAGGCCGTCGGGCAGTTGCGCGAGGAACAGCGACGGCTCGGCGAGGCCGGCGTAGCCGTGATGGAGGTGCACGAGCGCCTCTCGGCCTACGGCTTCACGTTCGACGAGCGCTTCTACACGGTCGTGACATTCGGACACTACCTGCGCGCGCAGCTTGCCCGTTGGATCTCCGATCTCGGAGATGCGGCCCGCTTCGACTCGCCCTTCAAGCATCCGCTCGATCCAGCCGCGACGCCGTTCGAGCGCTGGCGCGCGCAGTACGTCGCGGTCGACGCGGAGCTCGGCAAGCTGATCGACGCCTACTCCCGCACGAACACGGCGATCCATTCCGATGCCCGGCGCATCCTTGAGGCCGAGGGCGGCTCGGCGCGGGGATCGCATTTCGAGCGCGCGCGCGCGCGCAACCTGGCGCGCGCGGAGCGCGAGCTCGAGGCGATCATCGAGCACGCCTCGAGGACGAGCCTGGCGCTGGAACAGGAGACGATGACGCGACTGACGGCGCTGGACGCCACCGTCGCGCGTCTCGGCACGAACCTCTCGGCGCTCTCCGATTCGGTCCGCGATCGCGTGCAGCGCGTGTCGAACGACACCGTCGGGCTCGTCCGCACCTCGCACGTGGTCGGTTCGATCTCCGTGCTGGCCGGCGTCGCCCTGTCGCTGCTCATCGCCGTCCTGTCGGGCCGGGGCCTGGCGCGGCCGCTCGCAGCGTTGCGCGGCACGATGGAGCGGCTCACCCGCGGCGATCTCGACGCCGAGGTGCCGGGATGCACGCGAGGCGACGAGCTCGGCGCGATGGCGCGGTCCGTCGAGGTCCTCAAGCAATCCGCGCTGGAGCGCCAGCGCCTGTCCGACACCGCGGCGCGCGAGCAGGAGCTTCGGCTCGTCCGTGCCCGCCGGATCGAGGAGATATCGGCGCAGTTCGAGACCGCGGCCAGCGGCGACGTCGGCATCGCCACCGAGGCGGCCGAGCTCCTGCGCAAGGTCGCCGGCGATCTCACGACGTCGGCGACCCAGACCAACGATCTCGTCGCGACCGCCTCGGGGGCGACCGCGGGCGCCTCGGCGGAGGCGGCGACGATCGCGGCGGCGATCAGCGAGTTCTCGGCCTCGATCCGCAGCATCTCGGACAGCATCGGGCAGTCGACGACGGTCGTGCGCCAGGCGGTCGGCGAGGTCACCCACGCCACGGACACCTTCGGCGCGCTTTCGGCCAGCGCCGAGCGCATCGGCGAGGTCGTCAAGCTCATCAACTCGATCGCGGCGCAGACGAACCTGCTCGCGCTCAATGCGACGATCGAGGCCGCGCGAGCCGGCGATGCGGGCCGCGGGTTCGCGGTCGTCGCGGGCGAGGTCAAGAACCTCGCCGCGCAGACGGCCCAGGCGACCGACGACATCGCCAGCCAGGTCGCGGCGATCCAGCAGGCGACCGCGAACTCGATCGCTGCGATGGCCGCGACGGGCCGGACGATCGCGCGCCTCGACGCGATCTCGGCGGAGATCTCGGCCTCGGTGACGCAGCAGGGGCAGTCGACCGCAAGCCTCGCGCAGAGCACGAATGCCGCGGCGAGCTCCGTCGATGCGGCCTCGCAGTCGGTCGACGGCGTCAAGGCGCGGGCGCAGTCGACGCACGATCTCGCAGGCTCGATGCTCGCCTCGGTCGATCGCCTGCGCCGGTGCGCGCACGACCTCGGCCACCGCATCGCGACCTTCACGACGCAGATCAAGGCCGCGTGAGCCGGGCGGTCGCGCGGCCGGGCGGTCGCGCGGCCGGGATCGGTCGCGGCGACGTCGCGGATCGATCCGTCGGCCGGGCGCCACGAGGTCCGCGCGCCGCCTCCGCAGGCGCCGGTTGCGGTCGAGACGGGCGCGGCGTCATCGTGGGGACCACCCGGCGCGCGATCGACGCGCGTCCCGCGCCGATGCTGTGCCATCGCAAGGCAGGACGGCGCGGTGTCCGCGAAGGAGACCCGCGATGAAGGCTGAAATCCGCAGGCACCGGCTCTGGCTCGACGGCGCCCCTGTCGCCTTCGCCGCGACGCCCAATCGCCGGCCCGGCCTCGCGCCGCGCTATCTGGTGATGCACTACACGGCGGGCGCGAGCGCGAAGTCGGCGATCATGACCCTCACCGATCCCGCGGCGAAGGCCTCGGCACATCTGGTCGTCGATCGCGACGGCACGACGACGCAGCTGGTCGGCTTCGACGAGATCGCGTGGCACGCGGGCGAGAGCCGCTGGGAGGGGCTGGTCGGGCTCAACGCCTTCTCGATCGGGATCGAGCTCGTGAATGCCGGCCCGCTCGACCGCGTCGCAGGCCGCTGGCGATCGTGGTTCGGCACGACCTACCCCGATGCCGAGGTGATGGAGGCCGCACATCGCAACGACCCGGGCCGCACGCGCGGCTGGCTCGTCTATCCGCCCCGCCAGCTTGCCGCGGCGATCGCGATCGGACGGGCGCTGGTTGCCGCGTACACGCTGCGCGGCGTGGTCGGCCACGACGACATCGCGCCGGGCCGCAAGCAGGATCCCGGTCCGGCCTTCCCGATGGACGGCTATCGCGGCGCCGTGATGGGCCGCGGCGACGACGCGCCGCAGCGCTACGAGGTCGTGAACGTCACCTCGGGGCTGCGCTTCCGCGCCGGCCCGGGCACGGATGCCGCGCTGCTGCGGGAGAGCCCGCTCAAGCGCGGCACGAATCTCCATCTCCTGCGGCGCGACGGCGCGTGGTGCTATGTCGAGGTGCTCAATGCGGCCGGACGTCCCGCGGCGACCGGCTGGGTGCACGGCGACTACATCGCGCCGCTCGCATGAGCCGATCGCCCGGAGGCCGGCCGATCGGCTCGGCCGGCGGGGCCGGCGTCAGGCGAATTCGGAGGAGTGCTGGAATTTCCGCGTCGGAAAACGCTCGCCGGTCGGAACCGGCCCGGCGGGATTGAGGTGCAGCCGATCGGTCCCGCGCGCCATGTACGCCTCGAATGTCGGCCAGATCGCGAGATCGGCCTTCACCTCGGTCGGCGAGAACCGCATCGTCAGGCCGCAGCGGACGCGATCCGAGGTGTTCGGCCCCGACCCGTGCAGCAGGCCGTCGTCGTGCAGCGAGATCTCGCCGGCGCGAAGATCCAACGTGACGACGTCGTCGCGGCGGATGGCGGCGGCATCGACTTCCTGCTCGAGGACGTAGTTCGGATCGTCGTTGCGGTGATGGACGAAGTTGCCGGCACGGTGGCTGCCCGCCACGACCTGCATCGCCGCATTGGCCGCGTCGGCGTCGAAGACGGCGAGCCAGACCGTGACCGTGCGCCGCGGCGCGAGCGGCCAGTACTGCGCATCCTGGTGCCAGGGCACGATCGAGCCGTCGCCCGGGTACTTCACGAAGAACTGGCCGCCCCACTGGTAGAAGTCGGGCCCGATCAGGTCCTCGACATAGTCGAGGATCGCCGGCGTGCGGCAGAGCGCATGGAACGACCTGCTGGCCTTGTGCCACATGTTCACGCGATTGATGTCGGTTCCGGGCGGCAGGCGGCTGCTGAGCTCGCGGAACAGCGCCTGAAGCGCGGCGACCCCCTCGGGCGCGAAGACGGGAAGCCCCTTGATGTACCCCTTCTCGGCGAATTGCCGCTTCTCGTCCGCGCTCAGCCGCCGCGCGCGCGGATCGATCGCCAGCACCGTCATGTCGTTCCCCCCGGGCGTTTCTCGCAGGCCGGAAGGCTAGCGCAGGAACTCGTCCAACGTCGCGGCGGATTCCGGCTAGGCTGGCGGCTCCGCCGCCATGCCGGCGCAGGAGGCGTACCATGACGACCGAGCCCGCTGCCGAGATCTCGCTGACCGACGAGGAATGGCGTCGACGTTTGACGCCCGAGCAATATGCGATCCTGCGCAAGCACAAGACCGAGCGCGCCGGCACCAGCCCGCTCAACGCGGAGAAGCGGCGGGGCCGCTTCCGCTGCGCAGGCTGCGACCAGCCGCTGTTCGAATCGGCGACCAAGTACGAGAGCGGCTCGGGCTGGCCGAGCTTCTGGGCGCCGCTCGACAATGCCGTCGCCACGCAGGTCGATCGCACGCTGTGGATGGTGCGCACCGAGGTCCATTGCCGGCGCTGCGGCGGACATCTCGGCCACGTCTTCGAGGACGGCCCGCCGCCGACGGGGCAGCGCTACTGCATGAACGGGCTGGCGTTGAAGTTCGAGCCGGATGCGGGCTGACGGCGCCGCCGTCGGCGTCGTCAGCCGTTTCCCGACAGGATCTGCGCCGCGATGCCGATCGCGCTGCGGAACGCTTCGTCGAAAGTCGCTTCGCGCGCCTGCCAGCGGCGCTCGACGCCGTCGACCGTGAGTCGCCAATCGGCCCGCCAGGCCAGCGCCTCGACGTTCCAGACCATGCGACCGGCCAAGGCACGGTCCGCGCCGAAGCCGCGGGCAAGCGCATCCAGCCGCGCGAGTTCGGCGGCCGGCATGTCGTCCGCGCGGAGCTGCGCTGCGGTCAATGTCGCTGGGCTCGGCAGCGCGATGGGCATGCCGCGGCGCGCGGCGGCGTCGAGCAGTGCGTTGCGCTGGTCGAACCCGCGCTCGCCCGCATCGGCCAGCACGTAGCGGGTCGCGCCGATCTGCACGGCGAGCACGACCCCGAGCCGCGGACGCGGCGCCAGCCAGGGTGCGCGGCCGAGCGCCCGCAGCGCGGCGTCGACGCGCGCCGGGTCGAACCGGACCGTCATGTCGTAGGGGCGGTCGCGCGTGCCCTGCTCGTCGTGGATCGGGAATCCCTCCATCCTGTCGCGATAGGCGATCTCGGTGACCAGCGCGCCGGCCTGCGCCGCGGCGGCGGCGACACGCGGATCGCCATGCAGGCGCGGATCGCCCGACAGCTTGACCAGCACGTCCTCGAAGGCCTCGGCGATGCCGCGCGGCCGGCTGCGCTCGTCGGTCCCGGTGACGATCGCCTTGCCTTCGTAGAGCGTGGCGATCGGCGGCTCGCGCACCGGCGCACATCCGGTCGCGACGAGCAGGAGCAGGGCGGCGAATCCGCGTGCGGCCATCGCGGCGATCATGGCGGGCGATCCTTGCGGTGTGGAACGACGACCATGTCAGCGCGACGGGCGCAGCTTCAAGCCGGCCGGAGCCCGATCGCAGCGATTGCCCGGACGGCGCGGCGCGGGTTGAATGGCCGCGCAGCGGGGGAGGGACCGGGATGACGGCAACGAGCGGCGACGCCGCGCCACGCGAGGCATCGATCGATGCGCTGTTCGCGCCGTGGCTCGGCGCCGGGACGCCCGGGGCGGTCGTCGGCGTGTCGCTCGCGGGCCGCGTGGTGCACGAGGCGGGATACGGCATGGCTTCCCTCGCGCATGGCGTGCCGCTCGACCGGCGCTCGGTGATCCGCATCGGCTCGCAGACCAAGCAGTTCTGCGTGCTGCTCGCGCTGATGCTCGCGGCCGAGGGCAGGCTCGACCTCGACGACGAGGTGCAGCGCCACGCGCCATGGCTGCCGCGCTTCGCGCAGCGCGTCACGCTGCGCCACCTCGTGACCAACACGAGCGGCCTGCGCGACTTCCTCGGGCTGCTGCCGCTCTACGGCGTGCCGCTTGCGGCGGGCTCGACGCGCGCCGATTCCCGTGCGGTCATCGCGGCGCATCCGGAACTCAACTTCGCGCCGGGCAGCGAGCTGCTGTACTCGAATTCCGGCTTCCTGATCCTGTCGGAGATCCTCGAGTCGATCTCCGGCCGCGGCTTCGACGACCTGCTGCAGGAGCGCATTTGCCGGCCGCTCGGCATGCGCGACACGCGGCTGATGACCTGGGACAGCGCCGTGCTGGAGCGGCTCGCGGGCCACCACACCCGCGGGCCGGACGGCGCGTGGCATCGCGCGCATTGGGGCCTGCCGCTGGGCGGCGAGGGCGGCATGGTCTCGACGCTCGACGACCTGCGCATCTGGCTCGCGAACCTCAAGCGCCCGACCGTCGGCACGCCGGCGATGATCGCGCAGCTCGCCGCGCCGGCGACGCTGACCAACGGCACGCCGAGCCCGTATGCGCACGGCCTGCTCGTCGCGCCATATCGCGGGGCGGCGACGATCGGCCACTCCGGCGGCGTCGCGGGCGGCCGGTCCGAATCGGTGCGCTTTCCCGACCTCGACCTCGACGTGATCGTGATCGCCAATTGCGACGCGATCCCGGCCTTCTCGATGGCGCGGCGCATCGCCGATCTGTGCGTCGGCGATCGCCTGCGACCGGCGCCGCCGGCACCGGCCCTCGACGGCGCCGACGGGTTCTATCGCCAGGAGGACGGCGAGGACGTCTTCGCGCTGCACGGCCGCGGGGAGGCGATGCAGTTCCAGACGACGCTGGGCGCGGTGCCGTTCCGGGCGACCGGCCCGGATCGCTTCGCGCCGGAAAAGGGCGCGATCGATTTCGAGCTGATGGCGCGAGGCCGCGACGGCTTCGACGCGCGCTGGTGCGGCACAGCGCGGCGCTACCGGCGCATCGTCCTCGCGGCCGGCGATGCGAGGGAAGTCGTCGGGCGCTGGCGCGCGACGACCGGCGGTCTCGACGCCGAGATCGAGGCCGACGGCCCGGCGCTGCACATCCGACTGGGCTCGGTCTTCGGCGCGACGCGCTGGCCGCTGCTTTGGGCCGAGCGCGACCTGCTGATCGCCGATGCCGGCGCGGGCGATCCCGGCTGCGCGCCCGGCCGGCCCTGGGCCTTCGTCCTCCGTGTCGAGCCGGATGCGCTCGTGCTGTCGACCGAGCGCGTTCGCGCGATCCGATTCCGCCGCGCCTGACGGGGCCGCGTCAGGCCTTGGCGCGCTGTTCTCGCCAGATCACGTAGAGCCCGCTCGCGACCACGACGGCGGCGCCGGCCCAGACATGCGAGGCGGGCCATTCGTGCCACACCAGCCAGCCGGCGAGCGTGGCGCTGATCAGCTGGAAGTACTGGAACGGCGCCACGACGCCGATCGGCGCCAGGCGGAAGGCGCGCAGCTGCAGGTACTGGCCGACGACCAGCGTGAAGGCGATGGCGAGCACGAGGCCGAAGGCGGTCAGGCCGACGGGCCGCCAGGCGAAGAGCGCGAGGACGCCGAGCGCCGCCACCGCGCCGGCATTGGCGTAGATCAGCACCGTGGCGTTGGATTCGGTGCGTGTGAGCATGCGCATCAGCACCATGTTGACCGCCCATCCGAATGCGGAGAGCAGCGCGAGCAGGGCCGAGAGCGGCGGGCCGGCGGCGCCGCCGGGCTGCACGACGATCAGCGTCCCGACCAGGCCGACCACGATCGCGGCCCAGCGGTGGATCCCCACGCGCTCGCCGAGCATCGGCACGGACAGCGCGGTCATGAACAGCGGGGCGGTGAACATGATCGCGGTCAGCGTGCCCAGCGGCATGTCGCCGATCGCGGCATAGAAGGCGCCCATCGTCACGAGCCAGGCGACGACATTGGCGGCGTGCAGCCACGGCACGGACGTCCGCAGCTGCAGCTCGCCGCCGCGCAGCTGGAACGGCACGACCGCAACGAGGATGACCACGCTGCGCAGGAACAGGATCTGCACGCCGGGCAGCAGCTCGACCGCGGCCTTGCCGAAGGCGTCGACGGCGGACAGCGACGTCACCGCGGCGACCATGAAGGCGATGGCGAGCAGCGGTCGTGACGAGATGGAGGCGTTCATGGGCCCGGGGGTTGGCGTCGCGGCAGCGTAGGCGCACCGGGCGAATCATGGCGGCGTTGCCGGCCCGGCCCAAGCATGTTCGCATGTCCCCGCGACCCGATCGGCAAGCTCCGGGACGACGACCGGCGCCGTGGCGGCGGGAGATGTCTTTGCCGTCGGCGGGAATAGGCAGGGCTCGGCATCCGTTTTCCGGTTTGGACGTTCCGGGCTCGACGCGCGCCGGGGTTGCGCCGGCCGGCCCGGGAGGTTGCGGTTCGCCGTCGACGAGGAGGAGGACGAGGTGCGTGGCGCGGCATTGTGGCTTCTGGCCGGTCTAGGCGTCAGCGGCTGCACTCACTACTATCCCGTTCCGACGTCGGCGCCGGTCTTCCCGACCGCGCCCGCGCCGCAGCCGAGCTGTCGACAGTTCACCAGGACCGTCACGATCGACGGCAAGGACGTGGAGGCGGTCGGCTATGTCTGCCAGCAGCCCGACGGGACCTGGGCGCTGGTGTCTTGAGGAATCGGGTGCCGTAGGGCGGCAGTCGTCATGACCACTCCGGATTTCGCCATAGGGAGCGACCGCGTCATGGACAAGCGATGGACCATTGCGGGAATGCTCGGCACGGCGCTCGCCGCGATCGTGCTCGTCGGCACCCTCGTCGCGCCGACGCCGGCCGCCGCGCGCGGCGGCATCGGCGTGACCGTCTATGGCGGCTATTACGCCTATCCGCCCTATTACTATCGGCCGCGCTACTACTACTACCCGGCGCCCTATTACTATTATCCGCCGCCGCCGCCACCGCCGGTCGTGTACGTGCCGGTGCCGGCGCCGGCGCCCCCGCCGCAACCCGCGCCGACGGCGACGCCGCAGCCGGTTCCGAGCGCTGCGCCGCCGGTTCCGCAGGCGAGCAAGACCAATTGCCGCGATTACGAGACGACGATGACCATCGACGGCAAGCCGCAGAAGGTCACCGGCATGGCGTGCCTGCAGGCCGACGGGTCCTGGCGCATCATCCGCTGACGCCTCCCGACGTCATCGATCGCGGTTTGGCTCTCGGCCGCCCGGATCGCGACGGCGCGAGGGGTCGGCCCCGTGCCCGTTCTGCGCGGAAGCTCCGCCCGGCGATTTTCCCTCACTGACGCCGTCGCGCGGCAAGCGGAAGCGATCCGCACGCGTCGGTCGATCGGGCCCCGGCCCGTCAGCCGCCGTCGGCGACCAGGCCGGCGGCGCGGATGCCTGCCATCGCGACGGCCTCGTCGTTGTCCGAGGTGTCGCCGCTGACGCCGACGGCGCCGAGGATGCGCCCGTTGCCGTCGCGCACCAGCACCCCGCCGGGCACGGCGACCAGCGCGCCGCCGGCCACATGCATCATCGCGTTCACCAGATGCGGGCTGTCCTGCATGCGCTTGTTGATCGCGCGCGAGCCCTGCCCCAGCGCGAGCGCGCCATGCGCCTTGCCGTGGGCGATGTCGGGTCGCGCCAGCCCGACCGTGCCGTCCTGCGCCTCGAACGCCTTGAGCACGCCGCGCGCATCGAGCACGGCGATGGCCAGCGGCTTCAGCCGCAGCTCGGCGGCGGCCGAAAAGGCGGTCTGCAGGATGGTGCGGGCCGTCGCCAGCGTGATGTCGCGACCGTCGGTCATGTCGAGCGCCTCGTCGTTTGCGGCAGATCGCTCCGATCGTAGTGCCGCGCGCGCGGCGCGACGAGCGGCGCGGTTGTCGAATTTGCATGCGGCACCCGGCCGGGCGCGACCTAAGATGCCGGCCGTCTTCCGCCGGGAGGCCGGGATCGCGCACCGCGCCGCGCGATGGAGCGCTGCCGATCCCTTCGCCGCGTCTGATGAGCCCGTCATGAGAGCCGCTGCATGCGCGCGCTGAGCCCGGCGCTGCAGGCCGCGCTGCTGATGACCTCGGCGGCCGCGATCACGGCCTTCCAGAACGCGCTGATCCGGCTCCTGTCGGACAGCGGCATCCATCCCTTCGAGATCGCGTTCTTCCGCAGCAGCTTCGGCTTTGTCGCGATGGCCGTCGTGATGCTGGTGCGCGAGCGCGCCTGGCCGCGCACGGCGGCGATGCGCTCGCTCGGCGCCTCGAGCCTCTTCCACCTCGCGGCGATGCTCAGCTTCTTCTACGGCCTGTCGCTGGTACCGCTCGCAGACTCCGCGGCGCTGACCTTCACCGCGCCGCTCTTCGGCACGCTCGCCGCGGCGTTCTTCCTGGGCGAGAAGGTGCACGCCCGGCGATGGGTGGCGATCACCATCGGCTTCGTCGGCGTGCTCATCGTCGTGCGGCCGGGCGTCGTGCCGTTCAGCCTGGGCCCGGGTCTGGTGCTGTTCTCCACCGTCGCCTTCGCCGGAGTCACGGTGCTGGTGAAGCGAATGGCGGCCACGGAGCGCACGACGACGGTCGTGTTCTACCAGAGCCTGTTCATGTCGTTCCTGACGGTGCCGCCGGCGGCGATGTTCTGGTCGACGCCGTCGCCGTTCCATTTCCTGCTGCTGGTCGGGCTGGGCGCGCTGAGCACGGTCGGCTGGCTCTGCTTCACCCGTGCCTTCGCGCTGGCCGACGCCTCGGCGATCCTGCCGCTGGAGTTCACGCGGCTGCCCTTCGTCGCGGTGCTCGGCTACGTGATCTTCGCCGAGGTGCCCGACATCTGGGTCTGGGTCGGCGCCGTCGTCATCTTCGGATCGAGCCTGTCGATCGCCCATCGCGAGAATGCCGCCGCCCGCAAGGGCTGAGCCGCGCGCCGCAGCGGCTCCCGCCGGGCCATCCGCGCGGACGGGTCGACCCCCGTTCGCGCGATGGCGCCTGTGCGGCCGTCCGTGCAGCCGCCCTCAGCGCTGCGACGGCCGGACGAAGGGCGTGCCGAACGACTGGCTGAGGCGCGTGAGGCCGCGCTTGGCCTCCTCGTCGCCGCGCGCGGCGGCCTTCTCGTAGGACTGCCGCGCCTTCGTGTAGTCGACTGCGGTGCCGCGACCGCGCTCGTACATCAGGCCGATCCCCGTCCAGGCCGGGATGTAGTCCTGGTCCGCGGCCGCCTTCATCCAGCGGAAGGCCTCACCGTCGTCGCGCAACTCGCCCGGTCCCGTGAGATGCAGCATCGCCAGCTGGTACTGGGCGGTGCGATTGCCCGCACTCGCCGCCTGGCGGAACCACCGCGCCGCTTCCGGCGCGTCGGCGGAAATTCCGATGCCGAGGCGATAGAGATTCCCCAGGTGGATCGCGGCCATGGTCGAGCCCGCCTGCGCCGCCGCGCGCGCCGGCTCGATGGCCTCGGCGTTGCGGCGCTGGACCGACAAGGCACGCGCCAGCTGATAGCCGTAGCGGGCCGCCATCGCGGGCAGCTGGCGGAACGCGTCCGAGCAGGCGCGCGTCGCCGACTCGGCGTGGTCGCGCAGCTCGGTCGGGCTCACGCCCGGTACCGCGGAGGACTTGTTCGGATCGGAAGGATCCGCGGCGAGGCGATCGCAGACGATGCCCGGCGGGGAAGTCGAGGGCGTTGACGGCGACGCGGGTGGCGAAGCGGTGCCCGGTCGTGGCGGCCGGGGCGTCGGTTGCGCCGCCGGCGGCGTCCGGGGCTCGGGCGTCGGCGTCGGCGTCGCGGTCGGCGCCGGCCGTGGCGTCGGCGGCGACGCCGGGGCGGGCGGCGGACTCGGCGTCGTGGTCGGCGCCGGCAGCGAAGCGACGCTGCCGCGGATGAAGTTCACCGGCAGCTGCCATTGCTGGAACGCCTCGATCAGTCGGTCGGCGCGCAGCACGAAGGTGATGTCCTGCGCGCCGCTGTCGCGCAGCGTCATGCCGAGCAGCGCGCGCTCGGTCAGCACCGCGCCGCCCGACGAGCCCGGCGGCGTCTTCAGACCCTCGACCATCAGGTGGTTGGTCTGCACGTCGATGCCCTGGTAGCCGCCGGGATCGGTGGGCACGAGCCAGCGCTCGGTGCGGCCGATGTTCCAGATCGGCGCGGCGTCCGGCACCGCGCTCGGGGTCGCGATGCCGATCGTCGCGTGACGGAACACGGACGGGCGCGGCACCTCGACGACGGCGAGATCGCCCTGCGCGGCCGGGATCCGGACCTCCTCGAGGCGACGCGCCGGGAAACGGCGGCCCTGCTCGGCGAAGAAGATCACGTCGGGCGTCGGCGAGAGATCCTCGGTGCCGCGTACGACGTGGTCCGGCGTGGCGATGAACAGCCGGCCGTCGCGCTCCCCGACGACGATGCCGAAGCCCGAGGGCCCGTCCTGCCCGTCGGCGGTCTTGGGAATGATGCGCACGACGTTGCGCTGGAAATCGAGCGCGGTCTGCCGGCCGGCCGCCGGTGCCGCGGTCGATGACTGCGCGAAGGCACGCGGTGGCGCGCCGATCGCGAGGACGAGGATCAGGGCGAGCGCGCCCGTGCCCAGCTTCGCAGCTGCCACAAGGCCGCGAGTATGAAGAGGAAGCTTCCCCATAGCGCCTTCAAGCCTTCCTTGTTGTAGAGGTAGGCGAGCACGGTCGGCGTGAGCTCTTCTTCGAAGTCCGGCGGCCCGACCGCGATGCGCGCGGCCGTCCCCAGGACGTGGAGCTTAATCCCGTTCTCGTCGATGCGCAGGCTCGTGATGATGCCGTCGAAGTTCTCGAGCCAGATCGGGTCCCCGGCCTGCAGGGTCGCGGTGCGCGCGGTGTCCTGCATACGGATCGTGCCGCCCAGGATCGCCGAGCGGAACGGCAGGCGGTCGTCGCGGCCGCTGCGCTCGCGCCCGAAGGTAAGGCCGCGGATCTTGATCTCCTCGGCGAGCACGATCGGCTGCTCGCGCGTCGGCGCCGGCAACCGCAGGCGCATCCGGTCGGTCGCCTGGCGCGCGGTCAGCGCGATCTCGATCGGCTCGGGCAGGATCGCGGGCGCCAACGCCTTGCCGTCGGCCGCGACGACGCGCAGCTCGCCGCCGGCGGACACGAGCTCGATATCGGCCGACCCGGCGCCGCGCAGGATCGCGTCGAGGCCGGCCTTCGGCTGCAGGCGCAGCTCGAGCCCGCTGCCGGCGCCCAGGCGCAGCGACTGCAGCACCGCCTCGGCCGTCACCGTGGCCGTCAGCGGCGCGCGCAGTCCGGCGACGTCGACATGCGGCGCGACGTCGAGCTCGGGCACGCCGTAGAGCCGGACGGGACCGGTTCCCGGCACGCGATAGTCGAGGTCCGCGAGGTCCGTCCGCTCGGCGATCTCGAAGGCGACGGCGCCGGTCTCGAGCGCGAGCACAATGCGGTTGCTCGGCCAGCGCAACGTGATCGACACGAGCAGCGCGAGGAGCAGCGTGCCGAGCAGGATCAGCAGGCGCAGATCGCCGAGAAGGCGCGCGACGACGGCTTCGACCGGGGGCAGGGCCATCGTCGCGCCCGTCACCGCGACGAGAGCTGGAAACGCGTCGTGCGCTCGCGACCGCTCAGGTCGAGGTAGCGCAGCTCGAGCGTCGCGTCGCTCGCCGCGTCGAGCTTCGGCAGCGCGATCTCCAGCCGATTGCCCGACGGCACGGGACCCTCCGCGGCGGGGACCGGCCTGAACTCGGCGGGCGCCGCGCCGCTGGCCGTCAGCCGCCAGCGGAGGTTCTGGATGTCGCTGTCCGGGCGCACGACCGCGGTCGCGCCCGCCGCGGGCGGCAGCTTCGCGGGATCGAGGCCCACATGGACCGGAACATAGACGCGGCGTCCGCCCCCGGCGTCGCGGAACGCGATCAGGCCGAGGTCGCTGGGGGGAATGCGGTTGGGCTTGATCACCGCGCCGAGCGGCAGCTGGAACGGGCGCCCGTCGGCCAGCGCCGCGTCGAGCCGGTAGTACAGGCCGATGGGAATGCCGATGCCCTGCAGGCGCAGCGGCGATGTCGCGCTCTCGGGCGCCTTGACCACGAGGCTCGCGTCGCGCTCCGGCTCGTAGGCGATGCGGCCGAAGGTGAGCGAGACGAGCTGGATGCCGCCGCCGCTGACCGGCGAGACGTAGAGCCCCTCGCAGCGGTCGCTGCCGCGCCGCTGCTGGTATCCGGTCGAGCCCGGCGCGGGCGGCAGCCGCTCGCATTCCTGCGCGAGGGATCGGAGCGGGGCGATGCCGAGAAGGATAAGACCGCAGAACGCCAGGGCCCGTGTCGCAATCATTCCGGCCTCCTGTCACGCGTCGTCTCGCGCCAGGATAGTCCATCCGGATGCACGGTCGGAGTGTGATCTTGCTCACGCCGCATCGGACGACTCGGGGGCGGGGCTCCGGGTCGAGGCGCCGGAAGGATGCCCCGGGGTCGAGGCCTTGACGGGGATCGCGGGCCGTCTCCAGTCTGGCCGGGGTTCCGACCGATCCTCCTCCCCACGCCCGAAGGATTCGACACCATGCCACCCATCGTCTCCACGCCGCTGCGCATCGGCGTTCTCGGCGCCGCGAACATCGCCCGCGGCTTCTGCGCCGGCGTCGCGCCCTCGACGCGCGTCAAGGTGACGGCGATCGCCAGCCGTCAGGCGGCCAAGGCGGAGGCCTTCGCGCGCGAGGTCGGCGTCGGCCGCTGGCACGGCTCCTACGAGGCGCTGCTCGCCGACCCGGCGATCGATGCGATCTACAACCCGCTGCCCAACTCCATGCACGCGGAATGGTCGATCCGCGCCGTCGAGGCCGGGAAGCACGTGCTCTGCGAGAAGCCCCTCTGCGCCACCGGCGCCGAAGCGCGCGCGATGTTCGCGGCCGCGGAGCGCAAGGGCGTGCGGCTCGTCGAGGCCTATCCCTATCGCTCGCAGCCGCAGACGATCCGGCTGAAGGAGCTCGTTGCCTCGGGCGCGATTGGCCGCGTGCAGATCGTGCGCGCCAGCTTCGGCATCAACATCGCCGATCCCAAGAACATCCGCTGGGATGCCGCCCTGGCCGGAGGCTCGCTGATGGACGCGGGCAGCTATCCGGTCAGCCTCGTGCGACTCGTGACCGGCGAGAGGCCGCAGCGCGTGCATGCGCTGGCGCGCTGGTCCGAGAGCCAAGTCGATCGCAGCCTCGTGGCGACGATGGAGTTCAAGAGCGGCGCCCTGGCGCAGATCTCCTGCAGCTTCGGTACCGCCTATCATCGCCACGCGCTGATCGCCGGCGAAAGCGGCGCGATCGAGACGACCTACCTCAACCACCCGCCGGCGGGCGGGCCGCCGGTCCTGCAGCTCTGGCGCGGCATGCGCTCGGACAACATCTCGCTGGAGACGATCGAGACGACGCCCGGCAACGGATTCCTCGCCGAGGCAGAGTCCTTCCAGCGGCTGGTCGCGGAAGGGCCGGCCGCATGGAACGGCGCGACGCCGGAGGAGTCGATCGACATTGCGCTGACGCTCGAGGCCATGCTGAAGAGCGCGCGCAGCGGCACGATGGTCGAGGTCGGCGCCTGATCACCCGGTCGTCCGGCGCGCCATGGCGATCGACACCCCCGAGCAGCACTATCCGCCCTTCGCCGACGAGGCGGCGGTGCGCGCCGTCGTCGCCGGATTCCTGGACCGGACGCTGCCGCGCCCGGCCTGGACGCACCAGGCGCATCTCGCCGTCGGCCTTTGGCACGTGCGCGAGTTCGGCGAGGTCGCCGCGCGGGCGAGGCTTCGCGACGGGATCCGCGCCTACAACGAGGCCGTCGGCACGCCCAACAGCGACACGCGCGGCTATCACGAGACGGCGACGCGGTTCTATGTCTGGGCCGCTGCGCGTCATCTCGAGCGGGCGGGCGCGGCGCCACTGCTCGACCTCGTGAACGGGTTCGTCGCCGATCCCCTCGGCGCCAAGTCGAGCCTGTTCGTGTTCTGGAGCAAGCAGCGGCTGATGTCGGTCGAGGCGCGGCGCGACTGGCTCGCGCCCGACCTGGCGCCGCTCGCGGTCCACGTCCTCCATCCGCGGTGACCGGCGCACCGGTCCGTCGCGTCCGCTCCAGCATCCTCGGGATCCCCTCATGCGCAGCGAAGCCATTCCCCTTCCGTCGGCCGTTCCCGGCGTGCAGCCGAGCCTGTCGGTGCAGCGCTTCGGCGCCGCCGGCGCGCGACCCCGATTCCATCTCCAGGCCTCGATCCATGCCGACGAGATCCCGGCCATGCTGGCCGTCCACCATCTGCGCCGGCGACTGAACGCGCTCGAGCAGGCGGGCGCGATCGCCGGCGAGATCGTGCTTGTGCCGGTCGCCAATCCGATCGGGCTCGGCCAGCAGCTGCTGGGCACGCCGATCGGGCGCTTCGACTTCGCGACGGGCGCGAACTTCAATCGTCACTTCCCCGATCCGATGGCGCTGCTCGACCCCGGGCTCGCCGCGCGGCTCGGCGGCGACGAGGCGCGCAACGTCGCGGCGATCCGCGATGCGCTCGAGGCCGCGGTCGCCGCCGTTCCGGCGACGACGCCGGCCGAGCATCTCAAGCGCGCGCTGCTGTCGCTGGCCATCGGCGCCGACGTCGTGCTCGACATGCATTGCGACAGCGAGGCCGTGATGCATTTCTACACGCTGCCCGGCCTCGCCGAGCCCTTCGCCCCGCTTGCGGCGCTGCTGGGCGTGCGCGCGATGCTGCTGGCGGACGAGTCCGGCGACCATCCCTTCGACGAGGCCTGCTCGAGGCCCTGGCCGCTGCTGCGCGCCGCCCACCCCGGATCGCCGATCCCGCTCGCCTGCCAGTCCGCCACGATCGAGTTCCGCGGCGAGGGCGATGTCGACCATGCGCTCGCCGCCGCCGATGCCGAGGCGCTGATCGCGTACATGACGTTGCGCGGCGCCGTTCGCGGGCCCGCCCCGGTCATCCCGCCGCCGCGCTGCGCGCCGACGCCGCTCGCGGCCTCGGAGCCGCTCGTTGCGCCCGTGCCCGGGATCGTCGTCTTCCGCCGCGCGCCCGGCGACGCGGTGGCGGCCGGCGACGTGATCGCGGACATCGTCGATCCCGTCACCGGTACCGAGACTCCGGTCGCGTGCGTGTCGTCGGGCGTCTTCTACGCGCGTACGAATCTGCGCTTCCTCGGGGCCGGCGGCCGCCTCGGGAAGATCGCCGGCACGACGCTCGTGCGCACGGGCAAGCTGCTCAGCCCGTGACCGGCGGCGGCGCGGCTCAGGCGCCGCGCGCCGCGACCGGCCAGTTGTCGAGCAGCCGGACGGCGCCCAGGCGCGCCACGGCGATCAGGCGGCCGGGCCCGCGATCGTCCTCCGACATCGCGCGCATCGTCTCCGGCACGACCCGCGCCAGGTACTCGACGACGAAGCCGTCGGCCTCGAGCGTCGCGATCGCCGCGGCGATCGCGCGGCCCGGCGCGTGGTCGCGCGCGATCGCCCGGGCCGTCGCGTCGAGCGTCGCCGCGAGGCGCGGCGCGGTGGCGCGCTCGGCCGGCGTCAGGAACCGGTTGCGCGACGACATCGCGAGGCCGTCGGCCTCGCGGATCGTGGGCACGGGAACGATCTCGATCGGGATGTTGAGGTCCGCGACGACGCGGCGGATCACCTGGACCTGCTGCCAGTCCTTCTCGCCGAAGATCGCGAGATCTGCTCGCGTCTGCAGGAACAGCTTGGTGCAGACCGTCGCGACGCCGCGGAAATGCCCGGGCCGATGCGCGCCCTCCCAGCCTTCCGCCGGGCCGCCGACGTCGATCGTCGTGACCGTGCCCGGCGGATACATCGCCTCGGCGCCGGGCAACCAGGCGAGGTCGCAGCCCGCCGCCGACAGCTTCTCGAGGTCCGACGCCTCGTCGCGCGGATAGCGCGCGAGGTCGTCGGCGCTGTTGAACTGCAGCGGATTGACGAAGATCGACGCGGCGACCCGATCGGCGCGGCGCCGCCCGATGCCGATCAGCGCGACGTGGCCGCCATGCAGGGCGCCCATCGTCGGCACGATGGCCAGCCGGCGGCCGCCGGCCCGCAGGGCCGAGACTTCGCGGTCGAGCTCGTCGAGGGTGCGCGCGATTCGCATCGGGCGGATCCGTTCAGGTGTTGCGCGGCACGGCGTAGTCGCCCGGCCGCGTGTCGCGGAAGGCCGGGATCGTCGCGCAGCCCGCAGCGAGGGCGTCGAGCGCGGGATGGCGGCCGGCGGGCAGCAGGCCCGGAAGCGCCGTCGCCACGTAGTCGAGCAGGCATACCGTGGTGATCCGCGCCTGATCGAGCGGCGCATCGTCCGGCCAGGATTCGCGCGCCAGGGCCTCGACGGCGCCGGCGGCCTGGGTCTCGCAGCGCGCCTGCCATTCGGGCCAACGAAAGGCGCCGGGACGGACGATGCGTTCGTAGGCGAGCGCGCCGAACTTGTCGATCGCGCCGGTGGCGAGCGCGATCCGGCGCAGGGTCTCGCGGCGCGGCTTGCCGCTTCGCGGCACCAGGGCGCGCGCCGGCCCGACCTGCTCGTCGATGTGGTCGAGGATCGCCGCGGAATCGATCAGCACCTCGCCGTCGTCGAGCACGAGCGAGGGGATGCGGCCGAGCGGGTTGATGCGGCGCATCGCGTCGAAATCGCCGAAGACCGAGCGCGTGTCGCGCGTGAACGGCAGTCCGAGCACCAGCAGCGAGACGGCGACGCGGCGGACATAGGGCGAGTCGTATTGGCCGACGAGAATCATGGGACCGTATCGCATCGTTGGCGGGGCCGACGCCGGGCCGGGGCGCGGCGTCGCCCCTGTCTTAACCCGCGCGCACGACGCCAGATAGGTGCCGCGGCAGCGCGTGACAGCGGGCGAGTTCAAATCCGGATAAGGCCGCGCCCGATTCGACGGACCCGGGGGTCGTCGTGTTTGTGGCGCGCAGTGCGGTTTGATAGCGTGACACGAAGTCGGTCGCCGAGGGCGGCGGACGCGAGAGGGAGGATGCGATGTTCCGTCGTCATGTCATCGGTGCGGCTGGCGCAAGCGCCGTCGCAGCCGTCGTCCCGCACACCGCGCGGGCGCAGGCCAAGACCTTCAAGCTCGGCATCGTCGGTCGCGCGGACACGCCGGAAGGGGTCGGGCTCCAGGCCATGATCGAGCGGATCAAGGCCGGGACCGACGGTCGGATCACGATCGAGTTCTTCCCGTCCGGGGCGCTGGGCGGCGAGCGCGAGATGCTCGAAGGGCTCCAGCTCGGCAGCGTCGACCTCGCCTATGCCGCCACCGCGGTGGTCGCGAATTTCGTGCCGGAGATGCAGATCTTCGACATCCCGTTCCTGTTCCGCGACTTCGCGCACGCGGCGGCCGTTCTCGAGGGGCCGATCGGCGAGGAATATCTCGCGAAGCTCCCGGCGCGGAACCTGCAGGGGCTGGCGATCGGAGGCCTGGGCTTCCGCCAGCTGACCAACAGCAAGCGCGCGGTCAACGACGTCGCGGACGTGAAGGGACTCAAGATTCGCACGATGGAGAATCAGATCCATCTGCAGGCCTGGCGCACGCTCGGCGCGCTGCCGACGCCGATGGCGCTGCCCGAGGTCTTTCCGGCCCTGCAACAGGGCACGGTCGACGGTCAGGAGAACCCGGTCAGTGCCATCATCGGCAACCGCTTCAACGAGGTTCAGAAGTTCGTAACGATGACGCGCCATGCGTTCACCGGCACCGTGATCGCCATGTCGCCGACGGCCTGGAAGGGGCTGAGCCCTGCAGACCAGGCGCTGTTCCGCGACGCCGCGCGGCTCGCGCAGCGCACGACGCGCGAGCAGGCGGAAGCCCGCGAACGCGCGGGCATCGACCGCCTCAAGGCGCAGGGACTGACCGTGATCGAGAACGTCGACCACGCCAAGTTCCAGGCGGCATTGGCGCCGGCCTACCAGCAGTTCGCGCAGCGCTTCGGCGAGGCGGCGATCGCGCGCATCCGCGACGCGCGCTGAACCGGGCGAGGCCGAACCGGTGCGGATCGTCGCGATCGACGGCTATCGCCTGTCCTGTCGATCGCGCGAGCCGCTCGGCAATTCGACCGGCTTCTTCGACCTGCGCGAGGCGCTGTTCCTCCGGCTCGAGTGCGAGAGCGGCGCGTTCGGCTGGGGCGAGACCTGGTTCGCGCCGGAAGTCTGCGGCGGCCTCATACGGTCGGGGCTCGCCGCCGCCGTGCTTGGTGCCGATGCGCTGGCGCCCGTCGCGCTGTGGCGCGCCCTCGACGGCCGGCGCGGCTTCGATCGCCGCGGCCTCACGACGATGGCCATCAGCGCGATCGACATCGCCGCTTGGGATCTCGCGGGCCGGCTGCGCGGCGAGCCGGTCTGGCGCCTGGCGGGCGGCCGGGTGCGTGACCGAGTTCCCGCCTATGCCTCGGGTCCCTTCCTGCGACAGGGCAGCGATCCCTATCGCGGCTGCGAGGCCGAGGCGGAATCCTATCTGCGGCAGGGCTTCCGCGCGGTGAAGCCGCGAATCGGAACGACGCCGGCTCGCGACGGGGCGGCGATGCGGGCCCTTCGTCGGGCCTGCGGCCCGGATGTGGCGCTGCTCTCCGATCTGAATATCGGGTTCACCGCCGACGGCGCGGCGCGGATCGCCGAGGCGATCGCGCCGTCCTCGGTGCTGTGGCTGGAAGAGCCGGTGCCGCCGGAGGATCTCGCGGGGTTCCGCGCGCTGCGCCCGGCCCCGATGGCGATCGCGGCGGGCGAGCACCTCATCGGCCTGGCAGCGTTCCAGGAATATTTCGCCGCCGGCCTGCTGGACATCGCCCAGCCGGACATCGCGCTGACCGGCGGCTTGACCGAGGCGTTCCGCATCGCCGCCCTGGCCGAGGCCTGCAACGTGCCGCTCTGCCCGCATGTCTGGGGCGCCTGCGTGAATTTCCACGCCTCGCTGCAGCTCGTCGCGACCCTGCCGGCGCGCAAGGGGCCGGCCGCCTTTCCCTGGCCGGTCTTCGAGTACGACCAGACCGACAATCCGCTCCTCGATCTCGCCGGCCGCGTGCCGGTGGCGCCTGATGGCACGGTCGCGATCCCGGACGCGCCGGGGATCGGTATCGAGCTCGATCCCGCGGCGTTCGCGCCGCATCTCGTCGAGCATTGGCGGATTGCGGCGTGACGGGACGGTCATCCCCGCTGCTGCCTTTGCCCGCCCGCCTGCGCGACGGGCTCGCGGCGATCGACCGCGTCTGCGGCGCGGCGATCGAGACCGCGTCGTGCATCGCGCTCGCGCTCGCCGCCAGCGTCGGCTTCTGGCAGGTGCTGTCGCGCTTCCTGCTCTCCGAGCCGCTCGACTGGTCGGAGGTGCTTACGCGCGTCGGCGTCATCTGGACGGTATTCCTGGGCCTTCCGGCGGCGCTGCGGGCTGGCGCGCTGCTCGCGGTCGATTTCACGCGCCGCCATCTCGCCGGCACGGCCGGCGGCCGCTGGCTCGAGCGCCTCGTCGGCGGCCTGACGCTGGCGGTCCTCGTGCTGCTGATCGACTTCGGCACGCAGATGGCGTGGCGCACGCGTTTCCAGATCCTCGCGGGGCTCGAGGTCCCGATCAGCGTCGTCTACGCCGCGATACCTTTCGGCGCCTTCTTCGGGGTGCTCGCGCTGCTCGCCCGGCTCGCCGCTCCGCCGTCCGAGACGCGCGAGGAGAGTCTGCTGTGAGCGGCACGCTCGGCCTCGTCTTCGTCGCGCTGCTCGCGATCGGCGTGCCGGTGACGGTCGCGCTCACGCTTGCCGGGGTCGCGGCCATCGAGTTCCACACCAGCGTGCCGCTGCTGGTCGTGATCCAGCAGTTCTACGCCGCGCTCGACAAGTTCCCGCTGGTGGCGATCCCGTTCTTCATCCTGTCCGGCAACCTGATGCAGGAGTCCGGGATCTCCGGCCGCCTGGTCGAATTCGCCCGCGCCGTGGTCGGCCGCATGCAGGGCGGACTCGCGGTCAGCTGCGTCCTCACCTGCATGATCTTCGCGGCGGTGTCGGGTTCGTCGGTCGCGACGACGTTCGCGATCGGCACCGTCCTGATCCCGGCGATGGTGCGCGCCGGCTATCCGGTGGCGCATGCGGCGGCGCTGCAGGCCGCGTCGGCCGAACTCGGCATCATCATTCCGCCGTCGATCCCGATGATCCTCTACGGCGTCTCCGCAGACGTCTCCATCGCCGAACTGTTCGTCGCCGGCTTCGGGCCCGGACTGCTGATCGCCGCGGCGCTGTCGGTCTGGCTCGTCTTCTGGTGCCGCCGCAAGGGTCACGGGATGCGCGACGGCGAGAACCGCCTGCCGCTCGGCATCGCGGCTCGCAACGCATGGACCGCGCTGCTGATGCCGCTGATCGTTCTCGGCGGCATCTATGGCGGCGTGTTCACGCCAACCGAGGCGTCGGCGGTGGCGGTGATGTACGCGCTGGTCGTCGGCGTCGCGATCGATCGCACCCTCGACTGGGGCGGCATCGTGCGCGCGCTGCGCGCCAGCGCGATGTCGACGAGCATCATCATGCTGATCATCGCGCCGGCTGGGCTGTTCGCCTTCCTGATCACGCGCTCCGGCGCGGCCAACGGCCTGGCCGCTCTCATCGGCCAGCTCATCGGCACCGACTGGCAGTTCCTGCTGCTGGTCAACGTGCTGCTGTTCCTGCTCGGGATGTTCGTGGACGCGGGGGCGATGATCCTCGTGCTGGCACCGATCCTGACGCCGATCGCGCAGGGATTCGGCATCGATCCCGTGCATTTCGGGCTGATCATGGTGGTGTCGGCGGCACTGGGGATGATCACGCCGCCCTTCGCGGTGAATCTCTTCGCCGTGTGCTCGGTCGCGAACCTGTCCTACGACAGGGTCATCCGCCCGATCCTTCCCTTCGTCGCGATCGTGAGTCTCTGCCAGCTCACGATCACCTTCGTTCCCGCGATCTCGCTGGCGCTGCGCGATCTCGTCTTCCGCTGACGTCGCGGCGTCTCGTCAGGGCCGCACGCCGGGAGTTTCCAGCGTCATGCCGCGCGCGCGCGACATCAGGAACAGCTCGATCGCCACGTATTCCGGCGCGCCGTAGGCGAAGGGCTCGGCGCGCACGCCGGTGAGGCAGGTGCGCAGCCGACGCTGCAGCGAGCCGACGTCCTGCCATTCCAGCCGGTAGATCGGATAGCCGGTGGGGTGCGCCTGCGGGATCGGCGCGCTGCCCAGCGTGCGGCCCCAGTTGTCGTCGTGGCAGTTGGCGCAGGACAGGTTGATCTGCCCCATCCGTTGCTCGTACAGGGCCCGGCCTGCGGCGAGCGCCGGCGCCAGGCGCGGATCGTCGCCGGCCGTGATCGGCAGACCGCGCGACTGGTGCGCGACGAACGTCGTGAGCGCGAGCAGGGGGCGGCTCTCGCGCGCGAGGCCCGGCGCCGCCTGGCGCGTCGTGCGGCATTCGTCGATCCGCCCGGCGAGGTCGATCGCCGAGTCGCGCGCGGCGTCGTAGGCGGGGTAGCGCGCCGCGACGCCCCGCATCGAGACACGCGCGTCGCCGTGGCAATCCGCGCAGCTCCTGCCCGCGGCGCCCGCCTTGGCCTCCCACAGCTCGCCGCCCTCGAGGACGGACAGCATCCCCGGATTTGCCGTGTCGTCCCGTTGCATCGCCTGGGTGGCGGGGCTCATGAACGTGTAGCCCGAGCGTCGCTCGTCGCGCGGTGCGGTCTGCGCCGCGACCTCGACCAAGCCGGCGATGCCCGCGATCGCCGCGGCTGCGCCGGCCGCGGCCCTGCGGCCCTGGTTGCGGGTCATGTGACGACGATGGCGGCGCGCTCCTCTCGGACCTCGCCGCGGTCGTCGGTCCAGCGGAAGAGGAGCTCGCCGCTGCGCGTCGCGACGGTCTTGAAGGCGATGTAGGGATTGGCGGCGATCGCCGGATGCAGGTCGGCGGCGAATACAGTCTCGCCGTCGTAGATGCACTCGAAGCGGTTGATGATCAGCCGCGGGACGAGGCTGCCGTTGGGCAGCGGGCGGAAGCCGGTCTCCATCGCATGCTGCACCAGGGCGCGGATCTCGATGACCGTGCCGGCCTTGGCCGTGGCGGGGACGTTGATCAGGGCGCGGATCATGGCGGGGCGACGGCGTCCGGGGTCACGGCTCGATGCAGGCGGGCAGCGTCACGATCAGCTCCGCGCGCGCCGACCACAGCGAGCCGTCGTTCAGCCGCGCGATCGCGACGATGGTCTGCGAGTCGCCGAGCCGGATGCGCGTGGATACCCAGGCCTCGCCGGCGCGCGGACCGAGATGGAAGCGCGCGACGTCGGGCAGCGGGTTGCGCTCGTTGAACAGCGCGATCGTCGTGACGTGATCCGCTGTCGTCATCGGGCTGTCGACGCTCACGGTCACCGGCACGGCGTTGCCGTTCTCGACCAGCGCCGGCATCTCCAGCCGCACGCGTCCGAGCTCGACGGCCCGGCCGCCGGTGAAGTCGCGGATGGCGGCCGCCATCCGCTCGGGCGTGGCGCGGGCCGGCCGCACCAGCAGCGTGGCCGCGAGGCCACCGGCGATCAGGCTGCGCCTGCCGATCGTCGCGTGCGATGTCGGCGCGCGCGGCGCGGCGATGCGCCGATCTGCGTCGCTCATCGCAGGCTCGCGAGATAGGCCACCACGTCCTCGATCTCCTGTGCGGTGAGGATCGGCTTGCCCCGGAAGGCCGGGCCCACGCGGGTGAAACCGTCGGCACGGTGATAGGCCGGCATGATCGTCGCGGGATTCAGTCGTGCGGGATCGACGAGGCGCAGCCGAAGCTGGGCGGCGGTCCAGCGCTCGCCCGCGCCGGCGAGATCGGGCGCGAGATTGCCCTGGAAGCGCTGCTCCAGGATCGGCCCGGTGTGGCAGAGCAGGCAGAGCCCCCTCTGGCGATCGGCGACCAGGGCGCGGCCGCGCGCCGGATCCCCGGGCTCTGCCGTCAGCGGCGCGGGAATGCCGTCGTCGACGATGGCCCCCGTCGCCACCTGCGCGGGCGCCGCGGCGCCGACGACCATCAGCGCAATCGACAGCGCGCCGGCGCGCAGCACTTCAACCGAAGACATCGGCCGTGATCGTCCTGAACCAGCTCTCGGCATGCTCGGCTTCCGACTTGCGATCGGCCGGCGGGGCGTCGAGGGGGCTGGTCCCGCCGGCGCCCTCGATGTCCGCGAGCAGGCCGTTCGCCGCGGGCCGGTAGACGCCGGCGACCGAGATTCCGTAGTCGGGGGCGACGAGGCTGTAGCAGGTGTTGATCAGCTTCGGCGCGACGGGCGCCCGGCCGGCGAGCAGCTCGACGACCGCGGCCGCGCAGACCTTTGCCTGGGCGTTGGCCGCGAAGGCCGATTTCGGCATGCCGCCCATGATCGCCGCATCGCCGATGACGTGGATGTTCGGCTGAAGACGCGACTCGAAGCTCACCGGATCGACGGGGCACCAGCCCGAGCGATCCGCGAGGCCGGTGTCGCGCGCGATCGCCGCCGCGCGCTGCGGCGGGATCACGTTGGCGACGTCGACGCGATGGCGATCGAATTCGGCGACGAGGGTCCGCGTCGCGGCATGGACCTCGATGACCCGCCCGCCGTTCGACAGCGACACCCATTCGACGATACCGGGGTAGAGCGACTTCCACGCCTGCTCGAACAGGCGCTGCTTGGAGAATCCGTCCTTGGCGTCGAGCACCAGAAGCTTGGCGCGCGGCTTCCGCGCCTTGAGGAAATGCGCGATCAGGCTCGCGCGCTCGTACGGGCCGGGCGGGCAGCGATAGGGATTGGCCGGCACCGCCATCGCGACCACGCCGCCCTCGGGCAGGGCCTCGAGCTGGCGGCGCAGCAGCAGGGTCTGCGGGCCGGCCTTCCAGGCATGCGGCATGATCTCGGTCGCGGCCTCGTCATATCCCGGCAGCGCGTCGAGGCGCAGCTCGATGCCCGGCGCCATCACGAGGCGGTCGTAGTCGAGCGTGCCGCCGTCGGAGAGGGTCGCGCGCCGTGCGGCGGCATCGATGCGCGTCGCGGCATGCGGAACCAGCGTCACGCCGCTCGCACGCAGCGCGTCGTAGCCGAAGCGCTGCGCATCAAGCTCGCGCAGCCCGGCGACGACGAGGTTGCTGAACGGGCACGCGAGATAGTTCGCCGCCGGCTCGACCAGCGTCGCGGCCACGCCGGCGCGCTGCAGGCGACGCGCGGCGGTGGCGCCGGCAAATCCGCCGCCGATCACGACGACGCGCGGTGCCGCCTGCGCGATCGCGGGGGCCGAGACCAGCGCGGCAGCCGCGCCGGCGAAGACGGCGCGGCGCGAGACGCCTCGGAGCGGGCGCCCGGCAGATCCCCGATCGCTGGGCCGGCGTGTCGTCGCGCGAGAAGTCGCGCCACGCGATGGCGGCGCGACATGCCCGAACCGCATGTCGAAGGGCGTGCTCATCGGCCGCCGCCCGCGACATAGGCGGCGACCGCGGCGAGCTCGCTGTCGGCGAAGCCCTTGGCGATTCGATCCATCACCGTCGCGTGGCGCGTCCCGTTGCGGAACGCCTGCATCGCCGCGACGATGTCGTCGGGGGTGCGGCCCTCCAGCGTCGGAATCGTGCTCGGTCGGCTCGCGGGCGCGTGGCAGCCGGAGCAGGCGGAAGCCCCGGGCGGTGCTGCGGCCTGCTGGGCCTGCGCGCCGGGGGCGGCCGCCAGCACCGCCAGCAGCGCGCCCGCCGCGATCCGAATCGCGGCGGGCGGCCGATGGCGGCTGCAGGAGCGGATGCGGCGCATGGCGGCCGGAGCCCGCGGCGGCGTGTGCCGCCGTCCTCCCTTCAGGCCTTGCGCAGGTCGTTGTTCTTCAGCGGCAGGTTTCGCACCCGCTTGCCCGTCGCCGCGAAGATGGCGTTGAGCACCGCGGGCGCCGCCACGAAGATCGTCGGCTCGCCCACCCCGCCCCAGAAGTCGCCCGAGGGAATGACGATCGACTCCACGACCGGCATCTCGTCGAGCAGCATGCACGGGTAGGAGTCGAAGTTCTCCTGCTCGACCTTGCCGTCCTTGATCGTGATCTCCTGGTGCATCATGGCCGAGAGGCCGTAGACGAAGGAGCCCTCGATCTGCGCGGCGATCTGCTGCGGATTGACGGCATGGCCGCAATCCGTCGCCGCGACGATGCGGTGGATCTTCACCTGGCCCTGGGCGCTGACCGAGACTTCGGCGCACGCGGCGACATAGCTGCCGTAGCCCATGTGCTGCGCGAGGCCGCGGAACACGCCCGGCGCGGCCGGCTTGCCCCAGCCGGCCTTCTCGGCGACCGCATTGAGCACGGCGAGGTGCTTGGGCGAGTTGCCCAGCAGCTTGCGCCGGAACTCGAGCTGATCCTGTCCTGCCGCGTGCGCCATCTCGTCCATGAAGCATTCGAGATAGATGGCGTTCTGGTTGTTGTTCACGCCGCGCCAGAATCCCGCCGGCAGCGGCGGATTGCGCATCGCGTGGTCGATCATCAGGTTCGGGATCGAATAGCCGAACCGGCCCTCGGCGCCGCCCGGGTTGAGGCCCTGGAAGGTGATCGGATCGCGGCCGTTCTGCAGGCCATTGGGATTCACCGTGGCGAGGATCGACTGGCCCGAGATGCGCATCTTCAGCGCGGTCATGTTGCCGTTGGCGTCGAGCGCGCCGGTCAGCTTGCACATCGTGACCGGGTGGTACCAGCCGTGCAGCATGTCCTCCTCGCGCGACCAGATCAGCTTGATCGGCGTGCCCGGCATCTCCTTGGCGATGAGCACCGCCTGGCGCACGTAGTCGTGGCTGGTCGCGCGCCGGCCGAAGCCGCCGCCGAGATTGATGCGATAGGCCTCGCACTGGGTCGGCTGCAGTCCGGACGCCGCGACGGCGGTGGCGAAGGCCGCCTCGCCGTTCTGCGTCGGGCACCACACCTCGCAGCGCTCGGGCGTCCAGCGCGCCGTCGCGTTCATCGGCTCCATCGTCGCGTGGTGCTGGTGAGGCACGCTGTAGACGGCCTCGACCTTGCGGGCCGCGGCCGCGATCGCGGCATCGGCGTCGCCGGCCTTGTTGCCCTCGAACGCCTCCTTGGCGTCGAGTCCCTCGCGCAGCATCGCGGCCGTCGCCTCGCTCGAGGCATTGGCGTTGGCGCCGAGGTCCCACTCGACCTTGAGGGCGTCGAGCGCGGTCTTCGCGCGCCACCAGGTGTCGGCGACCACCGCGACGGCGTTGTCGCCGACCGCGACGACCTTCTTCACCCCGCGCATGCCCGTGACCGAGGCCGCGTCGAAGCTCTTGAGCTTGCCCTGATAGACCGGGCAGGCGCGCACCGCGGCGTTGAGCATGCCGGGAAGCGTGAAGTCCAGGCCGTAGACCTGCTTGCCGTTGGTCTTGTCGACGGTGTCGAGACGCGCGACCGGCTTGCCGGCGATTGTCCACGTCTTCGGATCCTTGAGCGGCACTTCCTTGGGCGGCTCGATCTTCGCCGCCGCGTCGGCGACCTTGCCGTAGGTGGTGCTGCGGCCCGAGGCGGCGTGGGTGATGACGCCCTTCGCGACCCTCAGCTCCTCCGGCGAGACGTTCCATTCCTTCGCCGCGGCCTGGATCAGCATCATGCGCGCGGCGGCGCCGCCCTTTCGCACGTATTCGTGGGACTGGCGGATGCCCTGGCTGCCGGCGGTCTGGAAATTGCCCCACACGCGATTGCGCGCGAGGTTCTGGCCGGGTGTCGGATACTCGTAGCTGACCTTGGCCCAGTCGCATTCCAGCTCCTCGGCGACGAGCTGGCACAGCCCGGTGATCGTGCCCTGGCCCATCTCGGTGCGGGCGACGCGGATCGAGACGCTGTCGTCGGGCCGGATCACGACCCAGGCGTTCACTTCGGGTGCGGCGCCCTGCGCGGCCGCTTCGCTCATCGGGATGTGGAAGCCGAGGCTGAAGCCGCCGGCGACGGCGGCGGATCCGGCGAGGAAGCCGCGGCGGGAGACGTCGAGTGCGAGAGTCATGGTCCGGCCCTTTCCTCTGGTCTCAGCCCGCGATCCCGGCGGCCTGCTTGATGCCCGCCTTGATCCGGTTGTAGGTGCCGCAGCGGCAGATATTCGTCATCGCCTCGGCGATCTGCTCGTCGGTCGGCTTGGGATGCTTTGCCAGCAGCGCCGTCGCGGCCATGATCTGGCCCGACTGGCAATAGCCGCATTGCGGCACGTCGAGCGCGACCCAGGCCTTCTGGATCGCCTGCGCCGCGGGGGAGTCGAGGCCCTCGATCGTCACGATCTTCTGCTCCGGCGTCAGCGCGGAGACGGGCATCGAGCAGGCGCGCACGACCTCGCCGTCGATATGCACCGTGCAGGCGCCGCATTGGGCGACGCCGCATCCGTACTTGGTGCCCGTGAGGCCAACCTGCTCGCGCAGGACCCAGAGCAGCGGCGTGTCGGGCTCGACGTCGATGTCGCGTGTCGTGCCGTTGATCGTGAGTCGAGCCATGGCTCCTCCACTCTTCTAGTCAGCTGGTCGGCCAACGTTAGTAGAGGCGTTCGATGGCCGCCATATTGTCTTCGAAGTCCGCGCATCACCCGGCGATTTCCCGACGGAGACTGCGAGCGGCGAAGGGATTTTCCTCTCGGTACGCTCCGCCGACGGCATGATACGGCCGGCTGCAGCTGCTCCGCTCCGCCGATCAATCGATCTCGCGGTAGACGCGCTGATCCTCGGGGGTTTCGCGGATCGTGGTGCGGAGCATCTCGAGGAAAGCGGCTTCGGCGCTGTTGAGACGGACCTTCGTGTTGACGATGAGGTAGATGTCGATCGGCATCACGTCTTCGTGAGGGGGCAGGCGCCACAGCAGGGCGTCGCGGACGTCGCGGGCCGCGATCTGCACCGGTATGGCGCCGATCCCGACGCCGGCGACCACGAGCCGCCGCACCTCCTCGAGATTGTTCGAGATGCCGGCGAAGGGTTGTGCGAACCGCATCGCTCGGGCGAGGTCCGAGATCGACTGCAGCGTGTCCGTCTCCATCGCCGACCGGTAGGTGATGGCCGACTGGTTCTCGAGATCGGCGACCGTCAGATCCGTGCGGCCGAACAGCTCATGGCCGCGGCCGCAATAGAAGCCGCAGAATTCGCGGAAGATGTGTTCGTAGCTCAGGCCGGGCGACTTCGAATGCACCGGCCCGATCGCGAACGGGATGACTCGGTTCGTGAGCGCTCGCAGCATCTCGCCGCTGTGTGTCACAGCGACGTTCATGGTCGTGCGCGGGTGCTTGCGGCGGAAAGAAGCGAAGGCGAGATCGATGATGGGGCTCGTCATGTGGCTGGCGATGGCGATCGCGACTTCGCCCGTCACGGTGCCTTCCACATCCTTGAGCAGGCCGGAGATGCGATCGATCGTGCCGCAGATGGCGGATGCCTCGCGCTGCAGCATCCGCCCGGCCTCGGTGAGCCGGAAGTACCGTGGACCGCGCTCGGCGAGCGCGTGACCGACCTGCAGCTCGAGCTTCTTGAGGGCCGCGCTGATCGCCGGCTGCCCCCTCCCGAGGATCTGGGCGGTCCGCGAAAGGCTGCCGGTCTCCGCCAGGATCACGAACGTGTAGAGGAGGTTCCAGTTGATTCGCTTCGAGAGGAGCATGCCGCGGACCCAACGTGCGCGGCCCCGGATGCGCCCCACGCCGCTCGCCCGAAGACCCTACGATCAATTCCGGGCCAGCGTCATGTCCCGACGGACAGTCGGGATGCCGACGCGAGAAAGCGCGCGAGCTCCATGGCAACGTCCTGCGGAATCTCCGTCAGGATCCCGTTCTTGTACCCCTCGAAGATCCTGACCTGCGCGTCGGGAAGCCGGCGCGCAGCGTGCTCGGCGGCGGCGCGCCCGGCGCCGCGGGCCGACTCCCCCGTCATCACGATCGTCGGGATCGCGATCCGTGGCAGCCACGCGTCGATCTCGGTTCGCAGGTAGAGCTCGTAGGTCCTGATGAAGACGTCGTCGTCGAGATCGTCGATCTGGGCGAGGCGGGCCCGCAGCGCCTCCGGGTGGTTGCGCACGAACTCGTCCGTGTACCAGGACTGGACGAGGCGCCCCATCACGGCGCGAACGCCTTCGCGGCGCAACGCGTCGATGAGCGCGGCCCCGGCCTGGACATCGGCGGCCGTTCGGGCGACCGGGGCCGCCATCAGGCCGAGGGCCGCGACGCGCTCGGGCGATTGCAGGGCGAATCCGGCTGCGATGTAGGCGCCGAGGGAGTGCCCGACGAGGAAGATCCGGCCGTCGGCGTTCCGGTCGATCACCATCGCGAGATCTTCGACGAACGTCGAGAGCTCCAGCGCGCCGGCCGGGAGCGTCGGACCGCCGTGCCCGGGCAGATCGTAGGTCACGCACCGGAACGACGGCAGATGCTGCACGACGCCCGCCCAGGTCTCGTGCGTTGAGCCGTTGCCGTGCACGAAGACGATCGTCGGGCCCTCGCCGGTGATTCGGATCATCGCCGACCTCGGTTCAGGCTCGCCGTTGCCATCATCAGATCGCCGGCTTGTGCTCGATGGCGACGCGGAAGTTGCGCTGGTAGAGGTCCGTACGCGCAAGCAGCGGCAGGATCCGGCTGCGCAGGTCGAGCAGCTTGCGCGGCCAGCGCGTGCCGAAATAGCCGTAGAGGAACGACATGCGCTGGGTCCGTTCGACATAGGGCCGCTCACTGGCCTCCCAGCGACGCAGGGCCTCGGGAACGTCCTTGCTGGTCGCCAGGGCCCGCGCCATCACCACGGCATTGACGATGGCGACGCCCGCGCCCTGTCCGAGATTGGGCGCCATGCCGTGCGCCGCGTCGCCGACGATGGCGACACGGCCCTTGGTCCAAGACGAGCAGGTGACGTTGAAGAAGGGCCGCCAGTACTCCTCGGGATGGCGGGGCAGGCGCTCGAGATATTCTCGATACTGCGGGTGCGACGACACCCAGGCCTCGAGATTGAAGGGCTGCTGGACGCGGCCTTGGATGTCGGACTCCGGGCAGCACAGGAACACGTAGTGGAAGTCCTTGCTGGTCGGCGCGATGCCCACGCGCCGTCCGCCGTTCCACATCTCGATGCGCCGCGTGTTGATGCTGTCGCCGTCCTTGCGCGGAATCAGATGCCGACCGCAGCCGTCCTTCATGTCGAAGATCTCGACGGCGAGCCGCAGCGAATCGCGGACGCGCGAGAACACGCCGTCGGCGCCGATCACGAGGTCCGCCTTGGGTCCCAAGCCGTTCGCGAATTCCAGGCGGCCTTCCGGATCCGCCCCGAGAACGAGGGAGTTCGTGACGATCTCGGCGCCGTGCTTCACGGCGCATTCCGCGAGGATGCGGTGCAGCTCCGTGCGCAGGATGACGATGAGCTCGGGGACCCAGTCGCTCATGCGGCGAAGATCGACTTCTTGGCCGCGATGATCGAGGAGGAGCCGCGGAGTCGTCGACGGCGCGCCGATCGTCGCCACCTTGTCGTACACGCCGAGCTCGCGCAGGGCGTCGAGGGCGTTCTGCCAGAGGTAGATCCCAGCGCCGATCTCGCGCAGGTCGCGACCCCGCTCGTGGACACGTACCCGCCATCCCCGCTGCGCAAGCGCCGCCGCGGCGGCCAGTCCTGCCAGACCTGCGCCGGCAATCTCGGCGAAGGGCTTCTCGTTCGACATGCCTCGATTCCTCCCGGCCGGCACTTCGCCCCTCGACGCAAGGTGGCGAACGCGCGCATCGCGACTTGTCGCGTGCGCATCGTCGCGGATACTTCGCATGCGGTCGCAGGTCGCTCGAAATCGAATTGGCTGATCTGACGATCAATCCGCGTGATGACTGCCGGGAGGCCACGCCCATCAAAAAAACTGACCGCATCATGAAAACAAACGATTTGTGTGCGTCGACGGCGATCTGAATGTTGGGCGCGCAGGGAGTGAACCGCCGTTTGCAGTGCAGCAGAGATGCCGCCAGGGGCATCGCGTTGTGCTTGGCCGTGGTTCGGATGCCGCGGCAGGAAGACCCGCGGGGCGACAGTCTGGTGAGGGATGGCTCCGAAGCTCGAGATCGATCGACTGTCAAAGGTCTACGGCGACCATCCGGACCAGGCTCTGCGTCTGATCGGCGAGGGCGCGTCGCCCAAGGACGTGTTCGCACGAACGTCCCAGGTCGTGGCGGTTTCGGATGTGTCGTTCGCCGTCGACGAGGGCGAGATCTTCACGATCATGGGGCTCTCGGGGTCCGGCAAGTCGACCCTGGTGCGATGCATCAACCGGATCATCGAGCCGTCGGCGGGACGCATCGTCATCGATGATGAGGACGTCCTCGCGATGTCGCGCGCCCGGCTTCGGGAATTGCGCCGGCGCAAGGTCGCGATGGTGTTTCAGAACTTCGCCCTGTTGCCGCACCGGACCGTGCTCGAGAACGTCGAATTCGGACTCATGATCAGAGGCGAAGACATTGCCGCTCGCCGTCGGCGATGCGACGCGGCGCTCGCGCAGGTCGGCCTCTCGGAGTGGGCGGCACGATACCCGGACAACCTGTCCGGCGGCATGAAGCAGCGCGTCGGTCTCGCCCGTGCCCTGGCCAGCGATCCCGACGTTCTGCTGATGGACGAGCCGTTCAGCGCGCTCGATCCCTTGATCCGCTCCGAGCTGCAGCTCGAGCTCCTGCGATTGCAGCGCACGATTCGCAAGACGATCGTCTTCATCACCCACGACTTCCACGAGGCCGTGCGGCTCTCCGACCATCTGGCCGTGATGCGCGAAGGCAGCTTCGTGCAGGTCGGCTCGCCGCACGACATCGTGCTCGATCCCGCCGACGACTACGTTGCGACGTTCGCGCGGGACCTCGACCGGTCGAAGCTGCTGACCGCGGGCGACGTCGCGACGCGCCGGATCCCCATCATCGCCGCCGACGTCGGGCCGGAGGCGATGCGCGAACAGGTGACTCGGAGCGGGGCGCCCTACGCGGTGTTGATCGACGCCGCGGGGCGTCCTTCGGGCTACGTGTCCCGCGACGAGCTCGGCGCGACATTGCGCCGGCGTGAGGTCCGTTCCTTGCCCGCCGCGACGCCGCTGCCCGACATGTACGCGGCGCTCGGCGCCAATGCGCCCGTTGCGATCGTCGCCGATGACGGCACGGCCATCGGTGCGGTCGATGCGAGCGACGTGATCCGCCGCCTCAGCGAACCTGCGCGCGCCGCGTCGGCATCGATTGGCGGAGTTGCTGGGCATTCGGTGCGGCCGTCATGAGCGGAGTTCCCGCCTTCCTGCGCCTGCCGGTCGACAAGTGGATCCAGGCCATCGTCGACTGGCTCGTGTACGAGTGGCGGCCGGCGTTCCAGGCGATGCGCTGGCCCATCCAGCAGGTTCTCAACGCCATCACCGACTTCCTGCTCTTCGTGCCGTTCTGGGCGGTGGTCGTGTTCTTCGCCGTCCTCGGATGGCGAACGGCGGGCTGGCGCCACGGTCTCTTCTGCGCCGTATCGTTCCTGCTGATCGCCGCGATGGGGCAGTGGAGCCAGGCGATGATCTCGCTCGCGATCCTGTTCACGGCGGTCACCTACTGCTTCGTGGTCGGCATCCCGCTTGGGATCCTGGCGAGCCGCAGCGAGTGGTTCTGGTCGATCCTGCGCCCCCTGCTCGACGGCATGCAGACGACGCCATCCTTCGTCTACCTGGTTCCCGTAGTGATGCTGTTCGGCATCGGAACGGTCCCCGGCGTGATCGCGACGATCATCTTCGCCATGCCGCCGGTCATCCGGCTCACCAATCTTGGCCTGCGCCAGGTGTCCCCGGAGGCGATCGAGGCGGGCGAGGCCTACGGCGCCACCGAGTGGCAGTCGCTCGTCAACATCCGCCTGCCGCTGGCGCTGCCGTCGATCATGGCGGGCCTCAACCAGACGCTGCTGATGGCCCTCGTGATGAGCGTCGTCATCGCGATGATCGGCGCCGAAGGCCTCGGACTGACGGTGTTGCGCGGCATCGGCGCGCTCGACGTCGGACTCGCCGGGGTCGGCGGCCTCGCGATCGTGCTGATGGCGATCAGCCTCGACCGCATCGCCCAGGGCCTCGTGCAGATCGCCGATCCCTCGAGCCGCCGGGGCAAGCCTGCCTCGCTCGTCGCGAGCCTCAAGTCCCTGCGGCCGCCGTCGCAGTGAACGACCCGTCGTCAACCGAACCCGAACGAACCAGCCAAAGGAGAACGCCATGAAGTCCCCGACGAGACTGACCCGTCGCACGACCATCGCTTCCGGCCTCGGCGCCGCGGCGTTGCTCGGCGCCCCGAGCCTGCATGCACAGCAGCGGCTTCCGGGTGCCGGCAAGACCGTCAGCCCCGCGCGGCCCAACTGGGATTCCTTCTGGTTCGGCCAGAAGATCGTCGACATCGGCATGGAGCGGCTCGGATATCGCGTCGAGTCCATCAAGACGCTGGCGCCTGCGGCGATCTTCACGTCGCTCGCGCGCGGCGACCTGCACTACACGGTCGACACGATCCTGCCGAACCACTCGGAGTTCTATGCCAAGACGCAGGCCGACGTGATGCCGGTCGGCCCGATCATGGACCCCGGCACGGTGCAGGGCTACATGATCGACAAGGCGACGGCCGAGAAGCACAACATCCGCTATCTCGAGGACCTCGCCGATCCGAAGATCGCTGCCCTGTTCGACCAGAACGGCGACGGCAAGGCCGACATGGTCGGGCCGTCCGTCTCCTGGACGGGTTCAGCGGGGGTCGTCTCCCATCAGATCCAGGCGCTCGGACTCGAGAAGACCATCAATGTCGTCCAGGGCGAGTACACCACCCTTGCCGCCGATGCGGTCGGCCGCCACGCGTCGGGCAAGCCGATCTTCCTCTACACGTGGTACCCGAACCCGACGACGATGAAGCTGCTGCCGGGGCGCGACCTCGTCTGGCTGCAGCTCAAGAAGGTCTCGCTGCCCGGCGACCAGATGGAGCGCTACAAGGCCCTGGCCGGCGTCGACGGCTGCGCGAGCAACCCGTGCGACGTGGGCTGGCTGCCGACCGTCTATTACATCGGCGTGAACCGCAAATGGGCGGCCGAGAACCCGGCGGCGCACGAGTTCTTCAAGCAGGTGAAGATGGTCCTGCAGGACCGCGCCGAGCAGAACGCAAGGATGCTGAACGGCGAGAACCGCGAAGAGGATATCGAGCGCCATGCGCGTGCGTGGATCAGCGCCAACCAGCAGAAGTTCGATTCCTGGATCGCCGCGGCGATGGCCGTGAAGGGCTGACGGCATCCGTCGATGGCGGCCGTCGCCGCGCCCATGCGGGGCGGCCGCCATCGACGGGGTCGAGTTCATATCGAGGAGAGGAAGACATGGCTGTAGCCGTCGACTGCGCATACGTCATCGAGGGCAAGGGGCCGCCGGTGCTCATGGTTCACGGCATCGGCGCCCGCAAGACGAGCTGGGCGGCACTGACTCAGCACCTGAAGAACGACTTCACATGCATCGCCTACGATCTCCGCGGCCACGGCGAATCGCCGAAGGGCGACGGCGCCTTCGGACTCGACGAGCTCGTGGCCGATCTCGAGCGGCTGCGCCAGCGCCTCGGCATCGACAGGGCGCATGTCATCGGCCACTCGCTCGGCGGGATGATCGGTCCGGCCTACGCCCTTGCGCATCCCGAGCGCGTGAATGCGCTGGGCCTCCTGTCGACCGCCGCCTTCCGCACACCCGACGACAGCGCCAAGGTCCGGGCCGTCGTCACGGCGATGGAGCAGAAGGGCATCCCGCAGGTCCTGTCGACCCTGGCTGACCGCTGGTTCACCGACGATTTCCAGAAGAACCATCCGGAGCGGATCGAGGCGCGCAAGCGGCAGGTGATTGAGACCGACGCGAACGTGTTCCTCAATGTCTTCCGCATCTACGCCGAGACTGAGATGTCGCCCTGGCTGCACAAGGTGACGCATCCCTCGCTCGTCCTGACCGGCGAGCTGGACGGCGGCTGCAATCCGCGCCTGAACCAGCAGATCGCCGACGCGATGCCGAACTCAGAGCTCGTGATCCTGCCGGGCCTGAAGCACGCAATCCTGATCGAGGCGACGGAGCGCGTCGCGCCGCCGATCGCACGCTTCCTGAAGGCGCATTCCTGAATCGTCCCGGCCGAGCGGCCGGGACGGGGACAGTCGGCAGGGTCAGCTCTTCGCGGGTGACGCCGCGGGCGCGGCATCGGAGGCGAGCTTGCCCGCGGTAGCCCAGTCGCCCTTGTCGACCTCGGCGAACACGATATGGACGCTCTGAGGCGTGCCGCCGCAGATCGCGACGAAGCTGTCGGTGACGGCCTTCGCGAAGGCGCGCTTCTGCTCGACGTTGCGCCCGGGGAACATCTCGACACGAATCATCGGCATTGGATTCTCCTTCAGTATTTCTGCAATCGAGGTCTGACGGGACGCTTGTAGGAGGCCGGCAGCCGAGTCGCCAATGCAAACTTGCGAAGGACGGTTTGCGCGACGCGGCATGACGCGCCGCGCCACCGACACCGACGAGGCTCTCGCTTCGGCCTCCCGATGGAATACGATGGCCGGGCTCAACTGGGCGGCGCCGATGGGGTGGCCGCAGGAGGGAATGATGGCCGAACCGATCGTCTTTCCGGGTGTCGTCGAATGGTCGGGCGAGAATCCCGGTATCTCGCTGAAGGAGCGCCCCGACGGGCCGTTCACGACGCTGGCGAGCTTCTTTCGCGTCGTGCTCTCGCCGCACGGCCGCGGCCACGCGCTGGTGCTGCTGCGGTCGCCGCACGACGCGAAGCCGCCGGCCGACCGGCCGAACGTCTGCTACCACGACAACGAGAAGCTCGCCCGCTACCTCGTCTCGGAGTTCGTCGCGAATTTCGGCGCGTATCGCGGACTGCCCGGTCTCGCGTCGATGAAGTACCGGCGGCTCAATTCGGTCGTCGCGAGCGGCGATCCGACCAAGCGCTACACCGAGACGGTGAAGGCCGGCGCCACGACGATCCAGCTCGCTTGGAGCGGCCTCGGCGCGCCGTTCTGCTTCGCGCTGCCGCCCGACAAGTCGGCGACCGGCAAGCATCACATGCCGAGCCTGTTCGTCGGCTGCGCGGACGCGACCATCAAGGTCGACGGGCGCAAGCTGCCCGGCAAGCCGGTGCCGCGCGAGATCGCCGGGCGCACGATCAGCACGGCGATGCTGGCCTTCTCGGAGACCTGGATCCGCGTCTGACCGGCGCGGCGGCGGCGCGGCCTCGCGGCGCGCGCCGTCGCCGCCGGCGGCTCACAGATAGAAGTCGTCGTTCGAGAGCATGTAGGTGCCGGCGAGCTCGATCTGCAGATCGCCGATGCCGTCGCCGTTGATGTCGCCCTCGATGATCGTCCGCCCGTCGTTCTGGGTGAAGGTCAGCTGCCCGGGCGTGCCGTTCAGCACGCCGCCGAAGCCGGTGAAGTCGAAGGCCTGGTCGCCGTCGGTCGTCGGGTCGGCATCGATCAGCGAGAGGTCGATCACGTCGCCCTCGGCCTGCGAGAAGTCGGCGATCACGTCGCGCAGCCAGTCCGTGCCGCTGTCGTCGTTCGACTCGATCCGGAACACGTCGGCGCCGGCGCCGCCGGCCATGCGGTCGCGCGCCGCACCGCCGATCAGCACGTCGTCGCCCGCCCCGCCGGTGAGATAGTCGGTGCCGCCGCCGCCCCAGATCGTGTCGTTGCCGGCGCTGCCGTCGATGATATTGGTCGTGTCGGAGCCGTGCAGCCGGTCGTTGCCCTGCCCGCCGATGAGGTTCTCGATGCCGTTCAGCAGATCGAGCCCGGCGCCGCCGGTGTCCTGGTGGCTGGAGTCATTTCTCAGGTCGACCGCGACGTCGTCCAGGATGGCGAAATAACTCGCGGTGTCGCTGCCCTCCTCGCCGAAGAGCCCGTCGGTGCCGAGGCCGCCGACCAGGGTGTCGTTGCCGTCGCCACCGGCCAGCAGGTCGTCGCCCGCGCCGCCAGCGAGCACGTTGTCGAGCGTGTTGCCGACGAGGTAGTCGTCGCCGCTGCCGCCGACGACCTTCTCGATCGACACGAGCGTGTCGCTGCCGGCGGCGCCGGTGTCCTGGGCGCCGTCGAGCGCCAGCGAGACCACCAGGTCGCCGGTGATCCCGTCGTAGCTGGCAGTGTCGAAGCCGGCGCCGCCGTCCATCAGGTCGTCGCCCGCGCCGCCGGCAAGCACGTCGTCGCCCGCGCCGCCGTCGAGGTTGTCGTTGCCCAGATAGCCGGCGAGAACATTCGCGCCTGCATCGCCGGTCAGCACGTCGTCGCCGGTGCCGCCCGTGACGTTCTCGATCGAGACCAGGTTGTCGACGCCTGCGCCGCCGGTGTCCTGAGGGCCGCTGACCGAAAGGTCGACCGTGACGCCGGCCGTGCTCGTGCGATAGCTCGCCATGTCGATGCCGGAGCCGCCGACCAGGTTGTCGTCGCCCGCGCCGCCGATCAGCGTGTCGTTCCCGACGGCGCCGATGAGGATGTCGTTGCCGTCGCCCCCGGAGATCGTGTCGCGCCCGAGCCCGCCGACCAGGACGTCGTTGTCCTCCGTTCCGGTGATCTCCAGGCCGACCGACGTCGTCACGACCGTCGGCGAGGCGCCGTCGTCATCGTGGTCGTGACCGTGACCGTGACCGTGGGAGTGCCAATGCCCGTGCCCGTGAGGGCCGTCGTGGCCGTGGCCGTGCGCGCGGTGATGATCATGATCGTCGTCGCGTCGTTCGCTCGATTGCGGGCGGCTCGTTGCGTCGTGTCGTGCCATCGTTGCTTCCTCCTGACAGGAATGGATCCGATGGCGCGCATGCTGGCGTCCGCGGCCTTAATCGCGCGTAGAGGGTTCGTCCGCTTTTCGCGCGGTGCTCGCGGCGGCGTGGTCCGATTACGGAGCGAAATTGGATCGAAACTCGCCGCGCGCTGCGTCGAGCATGGTGCTAGCGCGCGGGATTCGAGATGAAGGCGTGCATGTGGAAGCGCGCCTGCGCCGGCTCGTAGCGATAGTCCGCGCCGACCGGGCAGGCGCGACGCGCCTGGCAGCCGTCGTCGCGGCACGCCGTGCCGACCATGGAACGCACATGGTTGACGCAGCGCGTCGCGTCGTAACCTTGATCGTCGAAGGCGCCGACCGGGCAGGCCTCGAGACAGGGACGGTCGCGGCACGTCGCGCAGGGACTTTCGCGCGGAGCCGCCGGCGGCAGCGCCAGCCGCTCGGCGAAGCCGAGGGCGCCGCGGTAGGCGTGCCACAGCCCGAACTCGGGATGGATGAGCAGCTTCAGCGGCGAGACGTGGACCGACTCGGCGCGTTGTGCCCAGCGCTGGAACGGCAGATAGGGCGGCCCGCCGAAGGGAAACAGCGGATATGCGCCGACGGCGTCGGCGATCTCGGCCACGACACGTCGAGTCCAGAGATCGAGCGGCGACGGCGTCGCGCGGCTCTCGGCGCTTGCGGCGAAACGCGCCCACATCGCGGGGCCGGCATTGCCGAGCATCAGGAGCGTGGCGACGCGACCGCCGTCCGGCAGCGACGGCACGCCGTCGCCGGGCCCGGGATGGAATCCCCCGCGCAACAACAGGCCCTGGGCGAACGCGCGCGCGGCCGCCGCCGCGATCGGGCTGTCCGCGTCGCTCGCGCGCATGCGGCGGCGTTCAGCGATAGTTGCCGGTGCGCTTCGCGCGCGCCGGTTTCGCCCGCCCGCGACGCGCACGGGCCGGCGCCTCGCCCGCGAGCAGCGCCTGCATCGCGGCGCCGTTTTCGCTCCACCACTTGTGCAGGATGCCGACATCCCAGCCGATGCAGAAATGCCGCACGCCCATCTCGAGATAGCGGGCGGCCTGCGCCGGTTCGCCGATCTCGACGCGCGGGTGGAGGCCCTTGGCCAGCGCGGTCTCGATCGTCCGGCGCTCGGCGCGGCGGACGTCCGGATGCGTCCATTGCCCGGTGAGCCCGATGCTCATCGCATAGTCGGCGGGACCGAACTGGACCATGTCGAGGCCGGGCGTGGAGAGGATCGCGTCGAGGTCCTCCACGCATTCGCGCTTCTCCACCATGATCGCGACGACGATCTGGTCCAGCGCCTTGACGAAGGCGGGCTGGCCGGCCTCGCGCAGCGTGCCGACGTCGCGCCGCATCCCGACTCCGTGCAGCCCTCCGGCGCGCGGCTCCTCGGCGCGCACCGCGCGCACGCAGGCGACGGCGTCGGCGACCGTGCGCACGTCGGCGAACAGCACGCTCTGGAAGCCGGAGCCGATCGCGCGCATCGCCTGATGCATCCATTGCGACTGCTCGGTCTTGATCATGCCGCCGAGCCCGGCGAGCTCGAGGGCGCGGCCGAGATTGTCGAGGTCGTGCATGTCGAACGGGCCGTATTCCGCGGTGAACTCGACATAGTCGTAGCGCCCGGTCTGGCCGATCAGCTCGATCAGCGTCGGCCAGGTCGACAGCACATGCGTGCCGAGCGTCGGCTTGCCGGCGGCGAGGCGTTGGCGGAGACGGTTGGGGCGCATCTGCGGGTTCCCGGGTTCGAGGGCGACGGAGTGCTCAGACTACACCGGGGCCGTCGCGCCGGCGGCCGGACTTGCCGCCGCGGCATCGACGCGCGGCCGCGAGCGATCGGTTGATTCGCGGTCGGCGATCGGTAAGTTTCGCCTCGCGGACAACGACGGCAGGCGCCGCGTCGCGTGGCGGCGGTAGAACGATGAAGCGAGATTGGTGGTCGGGGGCGCTCGCGCTGGCGGCGTCGACGGTGCTGGCGGGCTGCGTGACCTTGACGTCGCCGGGTTCCGCGCCGTCGGCCCCGGCGGCATCCGACTCCGCTTCGTCCTTCCCTGCGCCGGCAGCCGGCGGGGTGGCGACCGCGATCTCGGCGCCCGCCGCCGCGGGGCCGATCGCGCATGCCGGCAGCGAGGATCCCGACCCGCGCTATCGCAGCGTGCTGCTCAATTTCACCGGCGGCGAGCGCGTTCAGCTGCATTACCGGCTGTTCGAGAAGGCGGGGCGCGCCGCGATGTGCGGCTACCTGACGTCCGACGGCGGGGCGCGCGACCGCGAAGTCGCGGGCCGCTGGCTCCAGGGCGCGACGGTGCTGCTGGGCGATCAGAGCTTCGGCGACAGCAGTTTCCTGAAGCTGCACGGCGCGCAGGAGGCCGCGGCGCGGCGCCCGGGCGCGCAATGCGCGGCGTCGACCCTGGCCTGGCGACCGCAGTTCGCCGGCGCGCCGGTCGCTTTCCGCAACGGCGTCGCGCGTCGTGCCTTCTGAGCCGGGGCGGCGAAGCACGCGCCATCGAGAGCGGGCATCGCGCCGGTGACGATGTCGCGCGTCGCGGCTTCTGAGCCGGGGCGGCGAAGCCCACGCCGTCGAGAGCGGGCGTCGGGCCGGTGACGATGTTGTCGCCGCCGCCGGGGCTCGCGCCTATGGTCCCCGGCATCGACATCCCGAGACGGATTCCACGCGCATGACCAAGTCCCCCCCGCACGCGACCCGCCTGGCGCAGATCGTGCTGCCCGCCGCCGCGCTCGACGAGACGCTGGCGTTCTTCACGTCGCGGCTCGGTTTCCGCGTCGCGGCGATCTTTCCGGCGGACTCGCCCGCGACGGTCGTGCTCGCGGGCCACGGGCTGGCGATACGGCTCGAACGCCGCGGGCAGGGCGCCCCCGGCGTCATCCGCCTGCCCTGCGCCGATCCCGCCGCGATCGGATCCGGCACGACCACGTTGTACGCGCCCAACGGCACGCGCATCGACCTCGTGCCGCTGGAGACGCCCGTGGCGATCCCGCCGCTCGACGCGCGCGTGGTCGTGAGCCGCGCCGAAGGCGGCGCCGAGTGGGGCACCGGTCGCGCGGGCATGCGCTATCGCGACCTCATTCCTGGTCGTCTCGGCGGCCGGTTCATCGCCTCGCACATCGCGATTCCGGGAGGCGGGCCGGTTCCCGACTACGTGCACTTCCACAAGGTCCGCTTCCAGATGATCTATTGCCGGAAGGGCTGGGTGCGCGTGGTCTACGAGGACCAGGGGCCGCCCTTCGTGATGAATGCGGGCGACTGCGTCCTGCAGCCGCCGGAGATCCGCCATCGCGTGCTCGAGAGCTCGCCCGGCCTCGAGGTGATCGAGGTCGGCTGCCCGGCGCTGCACGAGACCCTCGCCGATCCCGACATGACGTTGCCGAACGGCGTCGTCGATCCGTCGCGCGATTTCGGCGGCCAGCGCTTCGTGCGCCACGAAGTCGCGAAGGCGACGTGGCGGCCGTGGCGCTGGGCCGGCTTCGACTGCCGCGACATCGGCATGACCGCCGCGACGGACGGTCTCGCCGGCGTCCACGTCGTGCGGCCGGCCGGCGCCGCGGAAGTTCCGCGCTGGCGCCACGACGGCGAGTTCTTCTTCATGGTCGTGCTCGAGGGTGGCACGACGCTGCAGGTCGACGGCGCGGCGGAGTCCCGCCTCGCGCCCGGCGATTCCTTCACCGTGCCCGCCGGTACCGTTCACGCATTGCGCGACTGCACGCGCGACCTCGAGCTGCTCGAGGTCACGCTCCCCGCCGGCATTGGCGCGGCGCGCGCCTGAGGACGCGCGTCGCCGCCGCCTTGACCGTCAGCCGTTGCCGACCCGCAGGTGCAGGGGATCCGCATTGCGGTCGATCACCTGCTCCGTCGAGCCGACGATCAGCGGGTCAGGCGCGCCGACCACGCTCAGGTCCTTGTTGGGGTAGGGCAGGCGCGACAGGAAATGCAGCATGCAGTTCAGGCGTGCACGCTTCTTGTCGTTGGCCTTGATGATGGTCCAGGGCGCGTCGGCGGTGTCGGTGTAGAAGAACATCGACTCCTTCGCCTGGGTGTACTGGTCCCACTTGTCGATCGACTGCAGGTCGATGGGCGACAGCTTCCAGAACTTGAGCGGGTCGTCCTTGCGCGCCTGGAAGCGCCGGCGCTGCTCGTCGCGCGACACCGAGAACCAGTACTTGAACAGCCGGATGCCGCTGCGCACGAGCATCCGCTCGAGCTCCGGGCACTGGCGCATGAACTCGAGATATTCGCTCGGCGTGCAGAAGCCCATCACCCGCTCGACGCCGGCACGGTTGTACCAGGAGCGGTCGAACATCACGATTTCGCCCGCCGTCGGCAGCTGCTCGATGTAGCGCTGGAAGTACCACTGGCCGCGCTCCTGGTCGGTCGGCTTCTCGAGCGCGATCACGCGCGCGCCGCGCGGATTGAGGTGCTCCATGAAGCGCTTGATCGTGCCGCCCTTGCCGGCCGCGTCGCGGCCCTCGAACAGGATCACGATCTTCTGCCCGCTCTCCTTGACCCAGGCCTGGACCTTCAGGAGCTCGACCTGCAGCTGCGCCTTCTGCGCCTCGTAGGGCTGCGCGCGGATGCGGTGCTCGTAGGGATAGGCGTCGCTCTGGAAGTTGCTGCGCAGCTGCTGCGGGTCGCGCCGTATCGCGTCGACGCGCGGATCGGCCTGCGCCTCGGCCAGGCCGGCAGGGGTCCAGCGCTTGCGCATCCTCGGCTTGGTACTGCGACGCGGTACGTCGTCGTCCTCGCCGATGCGCAGCGACATGATCGCGGCCGGCGGCGGCGCATCGGTCGCAGCGACGGGCGTCGTGCCCTGCGGCGGCGCGGCACCGTTGGTGGCGCGGACGTGCTTCGGCGCCTTCGCCCTCCGCGGTCCTGCACCCGCGCGCGTCGTTGCGACAGCCATGATCTCTCCCGGTTTGTGACCGTTCGACTACATCGAGAGGCTGCCGGCGCCAGCAAGGAACGATTTGTCGCAGCCCGACCAGTGCGGGCCGCGGTCTTCGGGATCGGCGTTCGGCTGCCCCGGCGCGCGGAAGCCGAGTAGTCTGATCGGCAATCGGAACCTCGGGGGGCGGGATGCAGACGGATCGGTATGGGCTTGCGCTGTCGACGCGCTCGTCCGAGGCGGCGGCGGCGTACCGCGCGGGGATCGACCTGATGCTTTCGGCCTGGCCCGGCGCAGCCGCACGTCTGGATGAGGCCATCGCGGCGGATCCCGAGTTCGCGCTTGCGCATGTCGCGAGGGCGCGCGTCCACCAGGGCGCGGCTCAGCCCGAGGCGGCCCGCGCGGCCGCGGCGCGGGCGCGCGCGGTGGCCGCCGGGGCGACGGGGCGCGAGCGCGGCCACATCGAGGTCATCGCGCGCGCCGTCGACGGCGACGCCGCCGGGGCGCTCGCGGCGGCGCTCGAGCATCTCGACGCGCATCCGCGCGATGCGCTCGTCTTCACCCTGCCGATGGGCGCCTTCGGCCTGCTCGCCTTCTCCGGCCGTGCCGACCACGATGCCGCGCGCGTCGCGCTGTGCGAGAAGCACGCCCGGCACTACGGCGACGACTGGTGGTTCCTCGCCACGCTCGGCTGGTCGCATGCCGAGGCCGGCAGTCCCGGCGCCGGCCGGCAGCTTGTCGAGCGTTCGCTGGAGCGCCGCGGCGCGAACGCGAATGCCGCGCATGCGCTGTCGCATGCCTTGATCGAGCTCGGCGACGCCGCGGCCGGCATCGCGGCGCTCGACCTCTGGCTGCCCGGCTACGATCGCAACGGTGCCCTTCACGGGCATCTCTCGTGGCATCGCGCGCTGCTCGCGCTCGATGCCGGCGACATGGCGACCGCGTCGGCGATCTATCGCGATACGCTGGCGCCGGCGGCCGCGACGAGCCCGCCGCTCAACGTCTTCACCGACGCGGCGGCGCTTCTCTGGCGGATGATGCTGCTCGATGCGACGCCCGCGCCCGAGACGTGGCGCGAGGTCGCCGTTTATGGCGAGGCGCGGTTCCCGGCGGCCGGCGTCCATTTCGCCGATCTCCATCACGCCCTGGCGGCCGGCGCCCTCCACGATGCGCCGGCGATGGCACGACGACTCGAGGCGATCGAGGCGATGCGCGCCGCGGGCAAGCTGCCGCCCGGCGCAGTCCTGCCTGCACTCTATCGCGGGCTGGCCGCCTTTGCGGCGGGCGACATGGCGGCCGCGATCGCGATCCTCGAACCGCAGCTGCCGGACGTCGTGCGCGTCGGCGGCAGCCATGCGCAGCGCGAGCTGATCGAGGACACGCTCATCGTCGCCTGCCTGCGCGCGGGACAGCGCGATCGCGCGCGCAGCCTGCTGGGCGCCCGCCTGGCGCGACGGCCGGCGGGGCGCGATGCGATGTGGATGGGAAGGACCGCCTGAGCGGCCGGCCGCGTGGGGCCGCTCAACGCAACCGTGCGACGATGCTCGACGCCGTCTCGGCGGCTTTCTTCAGGGCGCTCGACTGGCGCGTGGCCAGGGCGTTGAGGCGCGTGAGCGCCGCCTGCAGGCGCATCGAGTCCGCCGCGCTGACGTCCTTGAGGGAATCGATGTGCTTGCGGACCTCTCCGGAGAGGGCGACGGCGGCGCGCTGGGGGGCGTCGTTGGCGCGCAGCAGGCGGTCGACGGACTCGATGTGGCGGCGCAGCGTGGCAAGCGTCGTCGGTCGGAGGGCGCTCGCCCGTCGGTTGACCATGTCTGCTCCTCGTCGGTGGTGGCGCCGTCGCCGGCGTTCTGGTCTCATCGAAAGCACGCCAGCGAGCGTTACTCAACGGGAGTCGACATGCGCACGACGCGGATGATGTGGACAACTGTGGCCACCCTACTGCCGCTTCTCGGCGGCGCCGTCGCGGCGGCCGCCTCCTCGTCCGAATGGCTGTCCCTGTGCAGCAAGTGCCTCAGTCCGGCGATCTTTTCGAAATCCGGGATCGACACCGCGAATGCGACGGCGCAGGCGCGGATCACGCGCGAGGATGCGGCGGCCTGGTGCGAGAACTGGGAGCCGCAGACCCCGCGCCAGCAATGCGTGCGCCTGCAGATGTCCTCGGACGATGCCAAGAAGGTGCATCGTGCGACCGCGGATTGCGTCGCCGGGCGCATCACGCCCGTCGACGGGCAGAGCTACACGCTCGCGGGCTACTGGACGAGCGATGTCGGCCGCGGCCGCTCGAGATGGCGCGACGCGCGCGGCCGCATCGTCGGTCAGGACAACGCCAGCAACGGGCTGGCGATCTCGCAGCAATGGGAGATCCTCTGCCCCGCGCGCAGCCGCAATACCGGCGCCGCCGCCTCGTCGCCCGGGGGTGCCAAAGCCGCGGCGCCGGCGGCGGCCAAGGCGCCGCCATCGACCCTGACGCCGGAGTACCGGATCGGCCAGGTCGTGGAGGCGAAGTACGGCCGCGAGTGGGTTCGCGCCCGGGTGACCGGCATCCGCGAGGCCCGGCGGCCCGACGGGTCGCGGCTCGAATACGACGTCAGCCTCGACAACGGCCGGCGCGGCATCGTGCCGGCGGCGATGCTGCGCGCGGTTCCCTAGGCGCCCGACGCCGATCGCGCCGCGATGCTCAACCGGATCCTTCTCGGCCTTGCCGTCGGCCTGCTCGGCGCCGCGATGGTGGCGATCGCGATCGTCGCGGGCGGCATGGCGGCGGCGTTCCGCTCCGCCCAGGTCGGCGACGACCTCACGGGGTTGGCGGTCGCCGGCGTCCTGCTTTTCTTCGCGCTGCTGCTCGCCGGGGTAGTGCGGCCGCGCTGGCGTGCGGCGCTCGTCGCGGGCCTCGTGGCCGCGACCGCCGTCGGAGGCCTGCTGCTGCTCGAGATCGCGCAGCACGGCGGCGATCCGTCGCTCTACGTTCCCGTCGCGGTGCTCGGCTGGTGGATCGCCTATGCCGTCGGCCGGTTCCGCGCGCCTCGGCCCCCCGATCCGCCGCCGACGTAGCGCCGTCAGCGACCGTCGGGAATCGGCCGGATGGTGCGCGTCTCGAGCCGGCCGGCGCGGATGAACTCGATCTCGAGCGCCTGTCCGATGCTGTCGCGCGTCAGCAGTCGGCGCAGCGCGTCGACGCTCGGCACCGGCCGTCCGTCGAGCGCGAGCACGATGTCGCCCGCCGTGATTCCGGCGCGCATCGCCGGGCCGTCGGGTCGCGTGCCGGTGACGCGTACCGCCGTGCTGGCGTCGCGTCCGAGCTGGCGCAGCGTGCGGCGCGGCAGCTCGATCGTCGCGGCGGCGAGCCCGAGATGACCGCGACGAACACGGCCGTCGCGCATCAGCAGCGGCACGACCCATGCGGCGGTGTTGATCGGCACCGCGAAGCAGATTCCCTGCGCACCGGCGATGACCGCGGTGTTCACGCCGACGACCCGGCCGCGCGAGTCGACGAGCGGGCCGCCGGAGTTGCCGGGATTGAGCGAAGCGTCGGTCTGAATGACGTCCTCGATCTCGGCACCGTTGATGGCGCGAAGCGTCCGTCGCGTGGCGCTGACGATGCCGGCAGTCAGCGTCGCCTGCAGGCCGAGCGGCGCGCCGATCGCAACCACCAGCTGGCCGCGGCGCAACGCGTCGGAATCTCCCAGCGGCACGGCGACGAGGCCGTTCGCGCGCAGCCGGACCAGCGCCAGATCGGTGTCGGGATCGTGGCCGACGAGATCCGCCGCGGCCGCGCGGCCGTCGCTCCAATGCGCGGTGATCGCCTCGGCCGCGCCGGCGACATGGCTGTTCGTCAGCACGTAGCCGTCGGGCGAGAGCACGAAGCCGGACCCGGTGCCGGCGACGCGACCGCCACGCCGGACCTCGAGATGTACGACGCTGGGGTCGAGCCGATCGGCGACGTCGACGACGATGCGCGAGTACGCGTCGAGCGCCGCCGCCTCGTCGGCGCCGGCCGCGCGCGTATCGCGTGGCTCGGGGGTCGGACCGATGGCGGGCGGATCGGCGGCGTCGGCGACGTAGCGAAACATGTCCATCGCCGCTAGATGGGGGCGTACGTCGCGCCGGAAAAGGGCGCCTTCCCGCCCTGCGTGTGCCGCGCCGGCATGATCCGCAAGGACGCGAACCCGGATATCCGGAGCCCCGGTGTGGCCGATCACGTCGCGCTTGGCGGCACCGTCCCGGCCATGTCCCGGCTCGGGCCGGATACGGGCCGCCGCTCAGCCGGCGCGGCCGGGATAGCTCCTCGCCATGCCGTCGCGCACGTCCTGCTGAATGCCGTAGGGCGGGAAGGGATAGCGCAGCCCGTTCTTCGCCAGCGCCGCCATGCCGTCCAGCGCGCGCTCGATGAACTCGGGCGGCGTCGCCATCAGCATCTCGTCGTCGAGCACGCCGCCGTAGCGGCGCTCGGCGAAGCAGGGGATCGACAGCGAGGGCTGGCGCGTCTTGAGCGCGCGCCCCCAGCTGTCGGCGCAGGCGCTCTCGCCGACGATGCTCCAGTCGAAGCGCTTGTAGCCGGTCCACTGCAGGCCGTTGATGAAATACATCATGGCGCCGGGCGTGGCGTAGAACAGCGCGATGTCCGGCGGCTCGAGCCGCCCTGCGGCGAGCGGCGATATCGCCAGCGCCTCGTAGCGCCCGTCCTCGACGCAGGTCATCGCGCCCTGGTGCGCGCGAGCGTCCTCGCCGGTCGCGTACCACACGCCGACCATGTGCTGGCCGGAGCGCCACGCCTCGTCCTTGGCATTGCCGAGGCCGACCACGGCGCGGCATTGCGCGCCGACGAGGTTCTCCGCCGTCACGCCGACGGTCCAGCCGAGTCGCGCGACCTGGCCGACGAGCTGGTCGAGCGTATGGATCGCCTTCGGACGGCGAATGCGCGCGATCGCCTCCATGTCGGCGCGCCGTTCGAAGAGCTTCATGCCGAATGGAACGCTGCGGAGCTTGAGCACCGCTTCGAGCTTGGCGGCGAGTTCGGCGGTCGATGTGGCCATGGCGGATCCTCGTGTGGCTGCGCGCGCCGCAATCCGGGGGGCGCGCCGATGCACGCTATCAGGGACGGCGCATGCGCGGCGCGTCAGCGGCGGCTGCGACCGAAGATCGCATCGACGAGCACGCGGGTGAGAACGACAGCCGGCAAGGCCGCTGCGAGCACGTAACCGATGTCGCCGGTCAGCGAATAGGCGACCGTCGCGCTCCCGGCGCCGGCGAGGCCGGCGGCGAGCCAGGGCGCGAGACGGATCTGCGCGAGGCAGCCCAGGACCACGGCCGCGGCCGTCGCAGCCAGGACGATGGAGTCGTGTCGCGCGGCCGGTGGCGGCGCCGGCGGCGTCCGCGGCGCGGCACCGAGCTCCGCGGCGAGCGTGTCCATGGCGGTCGCGACGCGGGCGGCCAGCTCGGCGGTCGAATCGGACCGCGGCCGGATGCGGCGCCGTCCGTCCGGGGCGACGCGCGCGAAGCGATCCGGCGCCAGGTGCCGTTCGAGGCCGTAGCCGGCGGCGAAGGCGAGGCTGCGCGTATCGGCCTCGGCGACGATCACCGCCTCGTCGTGGCGTCCGGAGCTCCAGGCCGCACGCACGCGCACGGCGAAATCGCCGAGCCGCTCCGGCCGCGCATCCGCGATCGTCAGGACCGAGGCCATGACGCCGGCATGACGGGCGATTGCCGCGCTCGCCTGCTGCAGCCGCGCCGTCGTCTCCGCATCGAGGATGCCGGCAAGGTCGACGACGGGCGCGCGGGCCGGGATCGCCGCGTCGGATCGTGGCGGCGCCTCGGGATCGAGCAGCGGGGCGTCGAAGCCGGCGAGGTCGCCGGCCTGGACGCGAACGATGTGCTGCGCAAGCAGGTCGATGCCGGCGACGAGGTCGTCCTGGAAGACGAAGCGGCGCAGGTCCATCTGCATCGACTCGAGCACATGGCCGGGAATGCGGGTCGCGAGCGGGGGCGACAGCCGTACGCGCGCCGTCCGGTCGCGCAGCGCGATCGCGGCGACGAGCGCGGCGTCCGGAACGGCGGCGTCGGCCGCGGCGACGACGTCGTCGAGCGTGCGCGGCATCGCGGTGTCGAGGATGCGGATCGCGATACGCGGTCCGGAATCGCCGAGCACGCGGGCCAGGCTGGCCTCGATCGCCGAACGGCGGCCGGATCCGAGGATGTCCTGCGTGTCGAGGATCAGGAAATCGGCGGCGATCGCCGGCCGCGCGACCGTCACCGCGAGGAGCACGGCCGCGACGACGGCCGAAGTCGGGGACGCGCGCGGGATCGTCGGCACGGCGCGCCCCAGGCTCAGGCCCTGGGCACGCCCCGGCGCGCGGCGAGGACGGCGCCGAGGATTCCGCCGATGGCGAGTCCCGGAAGGAAGAAGAGGAAGGCGACGAAATAGCCGGCGCCGCCTTCGAAGCTGCTGATCCGGAAGACGTCGACGGCGATCATCCCGAGGACGCCGCCGAGGATCGCGCCGAGCGGTGCGCCGATCACGGCGCCGACGGCGGCGCGGGCGCGCCGCAGACGCGGGCTCGCGGGATCGCTGGCGCGCTCGTTGCGGAGCCAGTCGCGCAGCGCCGCGGTGGCGAAGGCCCAGGCCGCGGGCGCCACCGCAAGCAGGGGCAGTGCCTCCCAGGCGCGCATCGCGTCCTCGGGGAGCGGCTCCAGGAAGGACAGGCCGATCTTGACCGCCACCAGCAGGACGATGCCGCCGATGCGCTGGCCGCGCGATCCGGCGAACCAGCCGACCGCGATCGCCGGCACGAAGGTGATCGGCGAGACGAGATCGAACAGGACGACCTGGACGATGACCTCGAGCACTTGCATGGCGGCCAGCATGCAGATGCGGCGACGGGAAAGCGAGCCCGCCGGGCGTCGGCGCGATCGCCGCGGGGCGCGCGCGCGGCTTGCGCCCGGTGGCGCCGCTGGCGTTCCATGCACCGTCGGACTTCACGAGGGGAGAGCGCGATGACGCCGGAAGAGAAGATCAAGTCGATGGGCCTGGTGCTGCCCGAGACCCCGAAGCCGCTGGCGAACTACGTGCCGTTCAAGCTCGACGGCAGGACCATCTATCTCGCGGGCCAGGGGCCGCGGAAGCCGGACGGCAGCATGTTCACCGGCAAGGTCGGCCGCGACGTCACGGTCGAGCAGGCGTACGAGCACGCCAAGCTGACCGGCCTATGGCTGCTGGCGGCCGCGCGGGCCGCGGCCGGCGGCCAGCTCGCGCGCGTCGAGGTGCTGAAGGTCTTCGGCATGGTCAACGGCGTGCCGGAGTTCGGCGACCAGCCGAAGGTCATCAACGGCTGCTCCGACCTGTTCGTCGCCGTGCTCGGCGAGCGTGGCAAGCATGCGCGCTCCGCCGTCGGCATGGGCTCGCTGCCGATGAACATCAGCGTGGAGATCGAGGCGGTGATGCGCCTGGTCGACTGACGGCTCGCGCCGCCGGTTCCCGCGACGCGTCTCAGGCGAAGCGCAGGCAGGCGATCGGCGGCAGATTGCCGGCGACGAGTTGCCAGTGCTCGCCGGCATCCTGGGACATCCAGAGATGGCCGGTCGTCGAGCCCATCGCGAGGCAGGTGCCGGTGTTGTCGACGGCGAGGCCGTGCCGATAGACGAGGTCGAAGGCGTCGCGCTGCGGCAGGCCGGCGCGCAGCACGTCGAAGGACTCGCCGCCGTCGCGCGTGCGCGCGACGACGAGCGCGCCGTCGACGGGGATGCGGCACTCGTCCTTGACCGCGGGCACGAACCACGCGGTCCGCGGATCCCGCGGATGCACCGCCAGCGCGAAGCCGAACTTGGCGGGACGGATCGCCGTGATCGTCGACCAGGAGGCGGCGCGATCGGACGAGCGGAAGACCCCGTTGTGGTGCTGGACCCAGAGCGTGTCGGGGGCGGCCGGGCACTGCTCGACGCGATGGACGTCCTGGACCAGCGGATCGTCCGCCCGCTCGGGCGGCATGTACTCCGCGTGCATGCCGCGGCCGTGCAGACGCCAGGTGGCGCCGGCGTCGTCGCTGAGCCAGATGCCGCCGGTCGAGACGCCGACCAGCAGGCGGCGCGAGTCGCGCGGATCGACGCAGATCGAATGGATTCCCGGCTGGTCGTAACCGCCGCCGACCCATTCGCGACGCTCCGCGCGGTCCCACAGCGACTCGACGAGCGTCCAGCTCTCGCCGCGATCGCGCGAGTGGAACAGGCCGCCGGGAATCGTGCCGGCCCACAGGGCGCCGGGCCGGTCGGCACCGGCGCTCTCGAGGCTCCAGAGCAGGTGCACGCTCGCGGCCTGGGCGTCGGCGGTCTTGGGATAGGCGGGCGCGGCGACCTCCTGCCAGGCGCCGCCGGTATCGGCGCGATGGAGCTTCACGCCGAAATGCCCCAGCGCGAGAGCGGCATAGAGGGACCCGTCGCGCGGATCGGGCAGCACCATGGACACGGGCTCGCCCGGGAAGGCGCGGGCCGCAATCTCCCAGGCCGCACCGCGCGGTCTGAACTCGAACAGCCCCTTGCGGGTGCCGACCACCAGTCGTGCGCTCATCCGCTTCTCCCCTTCCTCAGCCCCCGGAAAGGGCCTGGAAAACGTATATCTCGTCCTGGCGGCCGACCTCGTCGTCAAGCGCGGCGCGCGCCGCCTGTGCACCGTTGCGATAGATCGCGACGTGGCGCCGGATCTCGCCCTGGTCGTCGAGGATGTAGCCGCGCAGGCGCGGATGGGCGGCGAAGACGGCGTCGAGCGCGCCGCGAACGGTCGTGGCCTCGACATCGAGCGTCGGCGTGGCGACGTGACGTTGCAGATTGGCGGTGAAACTGACGCGCGGCATCGGCGGCAGTCGAGCACAGGGCGCCGGGCGCGCCAACCCGACGTCGTTCGGGGACTTGTTGCTCCGCGTGCCGCGCTTCGGCCGGCGGCTGCGGCCGCGCTATCTCCGGTTCGTCGGCCGCGAATGGGCTACAGTCGCGCGACCGAACGATGACCGCGGGAGATCGCCGATGAAACTGCGCCTATTCGCCGCCGCCGGCCTGACGGCGGCTCTGCTGATCGCCGCGCCGCAAGCCCGGGCGCAGACGGGCCTCACCGTCTACTGCTCGGTCCTCGCCGACTGGTGCCAGCTGATGGCCGTCGAGTTCGAAAAGCAGAGCGGCATCCGGGTGAATGTCGCCCAGAAGGGTTCGGGCGAGACGCTCGCCCAGATCCGCGCCGAGGCGGCCAATCCGCGCGGCGACGTGTGGTGGGGCGGGACCGGGGATCCGCATCTCCAGGCGGGCGAGCTCGGCCTGACCGACGTCTACCGCTCGCCGAAGCTCGAGGAGCTGCATCCCTGGGCGCGTCGCCAGGCCGAGCAGTCGGGCTACCGCACCGTGGGCATCTATGCCGGCGCGCTCGGCATCGCGGTCAACACCGAGCAGCTCGCACGCAAGAAGCTGACGGCGCCGCGCTGCTGGAAGGATCTGCTCGGCGCGTCGTTCCGCGACGAGGTGCAGATGTCGAACCCGTCGTCGTCGGGCACGGCCTACACCGCGATCGCGACCTTCGTGCAGGTGTTCGGCGAGGATGGCGGCTTCGACTACCTGAAGCAGCTGCATCGCAACGTCAGCCAGTACACGCGCTCCGGGCCCGCGCCGGCGCGCAACACCGCGCGCGGCGAAACGATGCTCGGCATCATGTTCCTGCACGACGCCGTGGCCGAGGCGGTCGAGGGATTCCCGGTCGCCGTGGTCAGCCCCTGCGAGGGCACCGGCTACGAGATCGGCTCGATGTCGATCATCAAGGGCGCGCGCAATCCCGACGCCGCGAAGCGCTGGTACGAGTTCGCGCTGACGCCCGAGGCGCAAGCGCTCGCCGCGCGCGCCAAGTCCTACCAGACGCCGTCGCATCCCAAGGCCGCGGTGCCGGCCCAGGCGCCGAAGCTCTCGGAGATGAAGCTGATCGACTACGACTTCGCCAAGTACGGCTCGTCGGCCGAGCGCAAGCGGCTGATCGAGAAATGGGAGAAGGAGGTCGGGTCGCAGCCGAAGTGACGCGCCGCGTGGCGCCGTCGATGCGATGCGGGCGCCGTCCGCCCACCGCGCGGGCCGTGGCCGGCTCGCCGGGGCCGGGGGCATGACGTCCGATACCGTCGCCGCGCCGGCGCCGTCGCGCCGCCGCACGCTGGCCGTCTGCGGCGGCGCGCATGCGCTGCATGACGGCTACACGGACCTGCTCGGGATCCTGCTGCCCCTGCTGCAGGCGCAGTTCGCATTGAGCTACACGGCCGTCGGGGCCTTGCGCACGATCTACGCGTTCGGCATGGCGGGCGGGCAGATCCCGGCCGGGCTGGTCGCCGAGCGCGTCGGCGGGCGCTTCGTGCTCGCGCTCGGCACCGCGCTGTCCGCGCTCGGCTACCTCGTCGCCGGCCTCGGCGGCGGCCTCGCGGGCGCCGTTCTCGGCATCGCGCTCAGCGGCCTCGGCTCGAGCACGCAGCATCCGATCGCCTCGAGCCTGGTCGCCGCCGCGCATGACGACACCAGCTCGCGCACGGCGATCGGCACCTACAACTTCGCCGGCGACGTCGGCAAGGTCGTGATCCCCGCGAGCTTCGCGCTGCTTGCCTCGCTCGTCCCGTGGCAAAGCGGGCTGCTCGCGGTGGCCGGCCTCGGTCTCGCCGCCGCGCTGATGCTGCCCGTGCTGATCCCGCCGGCCCTCGACCGCACGCTGATCCGCAAGCGCGATGCGGCGGCGGCCAGCGGCGCCGTCCCGACCGGCCCGTTCCGGCTGCTGCTCGCGATCGGCATGACGGATTCGATGGTGCGTGCGGGCTTCCTCACCTTCCTGCCGTTCCTGCTCGCGAGCAAAGGGGCGTCGCTGTCGCTGCTCGGCCTCGCGCTCAGCCTGCTCTTCGCCGGCGGGGCCGCGGGCAAGCTCGTCTGCGGCTGGCTCGGCCACCGCTTCGGCATGCTGCCCGTCGTCATCGGCACCGAGGCGCTCACGGCGCTGACCCTGCTGGCGGCGCTGCCGTTGCCGCTGGAGGTGCTGCTCGTCCTGCTGCCGATCCTCGGCATCGCGCTCAACGGCACCTCGTCCGTGCTCTACGGCACCGTGCCCGAGCTCGTCGCGCCGGAGCGGCGCGCGCGCGCCTTCGCGGTTTTCTACACCGCCGGCTCGCTCGCGGGTGGGCTCGGCCCGCTGGTCGGCGGCGCGCTCGGCGACACGCTGGGGCTTGCGACGATGATCGCGCTGCTCGCGCTCTGCGCGCTCGCCACGATCCCGCTCGCCGTCCGGCTGCGGCCGTCGCTGGGCTGAGGCGCGTCAGCCCGTCTGCGCGATTCCGCCGCGGCGCGCGCCCGCCGCCACGTCGCGCCACAGCACGGCATGATCCTCGGGCAGCGCGCGGCTGTTCGGCATCGACAGCCAGAGCCGCAGCAGCAGCCGGTCGCGGCCGCTCGCGGCATCGTCCTCGAATTCCGTGCGGCCGTGATAGGTGACATGGCTGTTGATGAACTGCAGGTCCCCGGGCTCGAGCGTCATCTCGAAGCAGAGCTCCTCGGCGAGCGTCATCAGCATCTCGATCGCCTCGCGCTGCGCGGAGGTCAGCTTCGGCACGCCCTCGACCAGCTGGGCCGCCTCGATGTAGGTGAGCGAGTAGTGGCTCGTGAAGCGGCCGTCGCGCTGGCCGAAGATCGGCAGCGGGTAGACGTCCTCGGCGCGATCGGACTCCTCGCCGAGGCGGCTGCGCCAGATCGGCGCGCGCAGCAGCGTCGCGAGGTCGGGTCGGCGCGCCTGCATCGCGTTGTGGACCGCTGCCGAGCTGCAGAGCTTGCTCACGCCGCCGGCGCGCGCCTGGCGCACGCAGAGCAGCGAGACGACGTCGGTGCGATCGGTATGGAAGCGCAGCCGGCCGTTGCTGAGCGTGCGCGCGTAGGACGACAGGAACGTGCCGCCTTCGCCGGTCTTCACCTGGCCGTAGCGCGCGCCGAGGTCGCCGCCCTCGTCGCGGATCGCGCGCATCAGCTCGCCGCGGCGGTTCTGGAAGACCGGCGTGCCGACATGGCGGCCGAGGCCGAAATAGAGCAGGCGCAGCGCGTCGAGGCTCTTGCCGGCGACCGGCACGCCCGAGAGCTTGAGGATGCCGCTGCCGTTCTCGAGCTCGTCGCGGATGTCGGCGACGAGCGGCGCGAGCTCCGGCAGCGGGAAGGTCCGGGCGGTCAGCGACTTCCAGTTCTCGCCGCGTCGCTGCGCGTCGGCCAGCGCCCGCTCGAGCGCCGCGACCTGGGCGGGATCGAGGGCGCGTCGCCAGCGCGGCGAGCCGGCCATGTCGGCGCCGCGCCAGACGCAGGTGCCGGAGATCGCGGAGTTCGCTTCGGTCATGGCGTCGTCTCGTGGTTGTCGTTGCGCCGGGCGCGGCTCTCGGCCGCCCGCCGCGCCGGCCTCACCCGCGGCGCGCCAGCGTGTCGAGCCAGCGCAGCGGCTCGAGCGCCAGCGCGTCGTCGTTCGGCAGCGTGTCGACGCTGGGCTCGGGACGGAAGGCCCGGCCCATGCTCGCGAATTCTGCGCACGAATATTCCGGATGGTACTGCACGCCCATGAAGGTCGCGCCCTCCGCGGCGACGCGCAGCGCCTGGATGCGCGACCGGCCGTTGGTCGCCAGCACGACGGCGCCGGCGGGCGGCTCGACCACGGCGTCGAGATGCCAGGCGTGCGAGTCGAACGTCGCCGGGCGGTGGCGCAGCACCGGATCCGCACGGCCGGCTTCGGACAGGGCGACGTCGCGTGCGAGCCCGATCTCCGGCCCCTCGGGATCCGGCATGACGCGGCCGCCGAGCGCGACGCAGCCGATCTGCAGTCCCCAGCACAGCCCGAACACCGGCGTGCCGGCCTGGAGGAGCGCGCGAACCAGGCGCGCCTGGCCCGCGACGTCGCGCGTGTCGTCGTAGGCGTGCAGCACCGAGCCGGTGAAGATCGCGCCGTCGTATCGGGTCAGGTCGGCCGGCGACGCCGCGCCGTCGCAGGGATAGTGCACGTCCAGCTGGAGCCCCGGCCGGCGCGGCGCGAGCGTGCGCGACAGCTGCACGGCGAGGTCGCCGTCGATCGGCACCGCGAGCCGCGCGCGGTCCGCCGCGGGATTGCCGTCGACCACGAGGATCCGCAGCGGCGGGCTCACGGATACTTGCAGCTGTCGGAGGTCACCGTGACGAAGCCGCGGGCGTCGCCCTGCGTGACGACGAAGCGGTGCTCGAGATCGTTGACGACGACGGAGTGGTTGATCGGCAGCACGCCCTTGGCCACGGTCTCCGCACCGCCGATGCGCGTGAAGACGACGGTCAGCGGCTTGCCCGGGTCGAACCACGCCTGCGGCCGGCCCTCGGCATCAAGGGTGATCTCGCCCGTGGCGCTGACCGTGATCGTGCGATCGGCGAAGGAGACGGTGTCGTTCACGGCGGGCGCGCGCGGTCCGGCCTTGACGAGGAACCGCTTGCTTGTCGGCTTGTCGTCGCAGCGCCGCGCATTCTCGACCGCTGCCAGGACGCCCGCGATCCGCTCCGGAGTCACGCCCGCGGAGAGCTTCTCGCGCGCGAGCCTCAGGATCTCGGAAATGGCGCCCGTCGGCACGTCGGACTCGTAGCGCTTGCGCAGTTCCTCGGCCCGCGCGCTGGTCGTGGCAAGGTCGCGCTGCAGCTGGTCCTTGTCGCGCTGCAGGGTCTGGGTCGCGGTGGTCAGCTCCGCGACCTGCCGGCGCAGCTCGATCGTGTCGCGCTGCGCGATCCGCGTCCCCGTCTCGTGCGCGTAGTAGCCGATCGCGCCGAAGATCGCGAGCAGCACCGCCCATTTCGCGATGCCGAGAAGGATGCGGCCGCGCCGGCGGGTGCGGGCGCGCGCTTCATGGAATCCGTGTCGCATGATGCAAGCGTATCTCCTGTTCCGCGTCGCGGCTCAACGTCGAATCGTGGGACGTCGGCATGCGCGGCGGGCGCCGCGGCGCCCGCCGCCGCGGATCTCGCGTGGAGATTGCGCGGCGGCCGGTTGCCGGCCGGGCGGGATCAGCCGCCCGCGACGCCCTGGGTGTTCACGTAGACGGCGTAGAGCGACTTGCTCGCGGCCATGAACAGGCGGTCGCGATTCGCCCCGCCGAAGCACACGTTGGCGCAGCGCTCGGGCAGGTGGATATGGCCGATGGGCTTGCCCTCGGGCGAGAAGATGCGCACGCCGTCGAGTTCCGGCGTGCCCATGCCCCAACCGCACCACAGGTTCCCGTCGGTGTCGACGCGGAATCCGTCGGGCGTGCCCGGGCCGGCGTCGATGAAGGTGCGCTTGTTGGCGATCGACTTGCCGCCGTCCACGACGTCGTAGGCGAGGATCAGGCGGTTGGGCGTCGCGCGCGACTCCACGACGTAGAGGGTCTTCTCGTCGGGAGAGAAGGCGAGGCCGTTGGGCCCGCGCAACGCCTCGGCGACCACGGTCGCCTTGCCGGTCGCCGGATCGAGGCGATAGACGTTGAGCGGCAGCTCGGGTTCGGCCTTGTGCCCCTCGTAGGTGCCGAGGATCCCGAACATGGGATCGGTGAACCAGATCGAACCGTCGGACTTCACGACGACGTCGTTGGGCGAGTTGAGCCGCTTGCCCTCGAAGCGGTCCAGCAGGACCGTGATCGAGCCGTCGTACTCGGTACGCGTCACGCGCCGGCCGTGCTCGCAGGTGACGAGGCGGCCCTGGCGGTCGCGCGTATTGCCGTTGGCGAAGTTTGACGGCTTGCGGAACACGCTGACCGCGCCCGTCTCCTCCTCCCATTTGAGGATCCGGTTGTTGGGGATGTCGGACCACAGCACGTACCGGCCGTCGCCGAACCACACCGGGCCCTCGGCCCAGCGGCAGCCTTCCCACAGCTTCTCCACCGAGGCGGAGAAGATGCGGTACTTCATGAAGCTCGGATCGAGCACCTCGATCGCGGGATCGGGATAGCGCGTGCTGGGCTGCCACATGCGGGTCGTTCCTCCTGTCGATGGTCGCGCGATCGGCCGGTCTCAGGGCCAGCCCGGTCTTTCCAGCGCGAAGACGCCGGCGATACGCGTGTAGTCCATGTATCCGAGGCGCCCGATCGCATCGAGGCGATCGTAGTCGATCATGCCGTCGACGATGACGTGCTCGGCGATATGGACGCCGAGGACCTCGCCGATGACCAGCGAGTTCGGGCTCCGCGGATCGCCGGTGAGCAGCGGCACGACCTGCACCAGGCGGCATTCGAGATGCACCGGGCTCTCGGCGACCCGCGGCGGCTTGACGAGCCGCGCCGGCGCCGGCGTGAGGCCGGCCAGCGTGAACTCGTCGATCGCGCGCGGGGCGGGCGCCGAGCTGCGGTTCATCGGCTCGCGCAGCGCGTAGGTCGCGAGGTTGACGACGAACTCCTTCGTGGCCTGGACGTTCGCGAGCGTGTCCTTCAGGCCGCCTTCGGTCGCATGCCGGCCCGTGACTGCGAAGATGACCTGCGGCGGCGTGTAGGCGACGGCGTTGAAGAACGAGTAGGGGGCGAGATTGACCACGCCGTCGACGTCGACCGACGAGATCCAGCCGATCGGTCGCGGCACGACGATCGCGTTGAACGGATTGTGCTTGAGCCCGTGCGGCTCGCCGGCCTTGTAGAACATTCGGCGAAGGGAGCCGTTTTCGCCGCCGCTTTCAACGACAAAGATCGCTCAGAGCGCAGCGCAAACCTCGGTGTCGACGCGCAGCACGGCATCCTGCCGGAAGCGGGTCTTGTAGGCGTCGACGATGGCGGCGAACGCCGGCTCCTGCGCGGCATCCGGCTTGCGCAGCCGCTGCAGCACGCGACTCGGCTCGCGGATCGTCTGGCCGGTCTGCGCGGAGCGCCACGCGCCCTCGGCGCCGATCACCGTGAATCCCTCAGGCAGGCGCGGCGCGACCTCGCGGTTGACGAAGTCCCGCCACTGCGACTCGGAGATCACGCCTTGCGGCCAGTTCAGGCCGAAATAGAGCTCCGTGCGGATCCATCTCTCCAGCCCGGCGGGGCAGGCTGCGGCGGCGGGCGGCGACTGCGTCTGCGGTGGCGCCGACGCCGCGCAGCCGGCGAGCGCGAGGGCGAGAAGCGGCGCGATCGTCCGGTGCGTCCAGCATGCGGTCATCGACGATCCCCTGTGCGTGTTGGTCCTGCCGAGCTTAGTCGAACGGCCGCTCGAGCCAAGCCGCGGGATGCGATCCCAGGGGCATCGCCGGCAGGGCCCAATGCGCCGGCGTGGCCGAGAGGCGCGCCGCGTGGCGCACCGCGGTCAGCAAGCCGAACCCCGACGGCGTCTCCTCGAGGAGGTCGCGTACCGCGTCGAGATCGGGATCGGATGTTTCGAGGCCGCGGTCGAGGCGCCCAAGCCGGCGCAGCCACAGGCCGGTGCGCGCGAGCGAGGCGTGGACATGCCAGCTGCCGCCCTCGGTCGCGCGGCGGCGCAGCGCCGCCAGGGCGCCGAGCGCCAGCAGGTATCCCGTGGCGTGGTCGAGCGCCTGGCAGGGCAGCGGCTTCGGCGTGTCGCTGCCCGCGGCGGCCGCCTCCTCGGCGTTGAAGCCGCTGGCGGTCTGGACCAGCGAGTCGAAGCCGCGGCGGCCGGTCCAGGGGCCGGCGTCGCCATAGGCCGAGAGCGAGACGCAGACGATTCCGGGCCGCAATGCCGCGAGCGCCCCCGGCCCGAATCCCAGGGCCGCGACGCCGCCGGGGCGATAGCCCTGGACGAAGACGTCGGCCTCGCGCACGAGGGCGCGGAGCCGATCGGCATCTGCGGGATCGCGCAGGTGCAGAGTCGTGGTTCGCTTGCCGCGCCCGGTGTCGATCACCAGGGGCGCGACCGCCGGCAGATGCGGGCTGGTCACGAGCAGGACGTCCGCGCCGTGGGCCGCCAGGGTGCGGCCGCAGACCGGCCCGGCGATGATTCGCGTGAGGTCCAGCACGCGGATCCCGGAGAGCGGCCGCGCGGCGCGCGAATCGCCGGGCATTCCCGGCGGCGCGTCGCCGATCCGCTCGATCGCGACCAGCGGCTGTCGCGCGATCGCCGCGGCCTGCGGTGTGGCGTCCCAGTGCGCGACGTCGCGCAACATCGCGACGACGAGCCCGCGCTCGGCGGCCGCTTCCTCGAACGCCGCGGCGCACCAGCCCTGCAGCGCCGCCGCGACGGCCTCGCGCGCATGGGCGCAGCCGAGCAGGGCCAGCACGCCGTCGCGGTGATGCGGGAAGTTCGTGTGCAGGCGCACCCAGCCGCCGTCGCCGCAGCGATAGACGCCGGCGATGCGGTCCCAGAGCTCGGGCGCCGGCGCCCCGCCGACGCGCAGATAGCGCTCGCTGCGGAACTCGGCGGCGGCGTGGCGCATGTCGACGCCGATGCGCTGCCGACGGCCGGTGCGCAGCGCGTCGAAGTCGGCGGCCGCGAGCGCGGCGGCGGCGATCGCCGCCTGCGCCGCGGCGCCGACGCGGAACGACGACGGCAGGGCGGGCTCCGCGCCGACGAGATCGACGGCCGCGAGCGCGGCGGGCTCGCCGCCCGTCAGGGCCCAGAGGTCGTGCAGGATCTCGTGCGGCGTCTTCATCCGCCCGACGCTAACGGGGATCTCGCCGGCCGCAAGCCTCGGGTCGCGCCCGCCCTCAGCCCTCCTTCTCGCGCGTCGTGAACAGCGCCGCGATGCGCCAGCCCGCGTCGGTGCGCACGCAGAGCATGCTGACCAGGAATCGGTAGGTGTCGGCACGCGGCGCGCTCTCGCCCAGGGTCAGGGCGAGCGGCAGGTGGAGATAGGCGCTGTCGGCATTCAGCTCGACCGCCGTCGCCCGATCGAGCTCGGGCGCGACGCGCCAGACGGCGTATTCCTGGAAGCTCGCCATGCGCGCCAGCACCGCGTCGCGCCCCCAAACGGATTGCCCGTCGCTGACCCAGAGGAAGCGCGGCGAGTCGAGGAACAGGGCACGGACCGTGGCGAGATCGCGCGCGTTTTGGGCGGCGTAGAATCGCTCGTAGAGGCCGCGGGCGTCGTCGGCCGGCGCCGCACGCGTGGCGGTGCCGAGCAGGAGTTCCGCGGCGAGCGCGATGGCGGCGAGCAGAGGGCGCATGGTCGTCTCCCGTGGTGGCATCGAGCGCAGGATGCCCGGGAGCGCCGTCGGGCTTGAAATGCCGACGGCCGATCGAATCGATGCCCCGCGCCTATCGGGCCGGACGGGCGTCGTCCGCTCAGGCGTCCGAACCTGGACGGCGATGCCCCGCCATCGGATAGGGCATGTAGCCGACGAAGCCGGTCAGCCGCCACCTGCCTTCGCGCCGCGCGCAGAAATAGAGCGTCTGCCAGTTGAGGACGTCGATGCCCCCGTCGGCGCGGCGAATGGTACCGTCGAACTTCTTGTGGGCCACGGCCACGTCGCCGGCGACGTCGATGTCGCGGAGGTTCGTCGCCCGGAAGATCGCGGCGCGCAGCGGCTCGGCGAAGCGCACCGACGCGGTCTCGCGCGCCTGGCGCAGCCACTCGTCGCGATAGGCCTCGAGCGTCGGGAAGGCGACGCGCCAGGAATCCGGGTTGCCGGAGCCGTGGGCGTGCAGGCCGAGGAATCCGTCGCGGATGAAGTCGCCGTCGACCATCGACCAGTCCGCGGCGATGAAGGCGTCGATGTCCCTCTGGACAAGCATCGTCCAGATCGCGCTGCGATCGCGGTCGTGGGGAAACGGATTGACGGTGGGGTCCATGGCGCAGTCCTCGTCGCGGCGCGTCAGCGCCCGAGCACGGTGTCGATGAAGGCGATGTTCCCGGCAGTCAGGCCGGCGTCGACCGGCAGCGCGACGCCGGTGATCCCGCTGGCGAGCGGCGAGGCGAGGAAGAGCACCGCTTGCGCCACTTCCGCCGGCTCGACCAGGCGCCCCATCGGATAGAACTGCGTCGTCCGCGCGACGACGCCCGGGTCCTGCGCGATGCGGTGGTCCCAGGCGGGGGTCCGAACCGACCCCGGGCACACCGCGTTGGCGCGGATGCCGTGGCGCGCGGCCTCGACGGCGACGGCACGGCAATAGGCCTGCAACCCGGCCTTGGCGGCCGAATAGGCCGGGTTGCCGAAATGCGCGAGGCCGTTGACCGAGCTCACGAACACGATCGCGCCGCCGCCGCGCGTCGCCATCTCGGGCAGCAGCGCATGGGTGAGGCGCACGGTGGCGGTGAGGTTGATCCCGATCTCCTCCGCGATCTGCGCGTCGGTCGTGGTGTCCAGGGTCTCGCCGCGGCTGTATCCGGCGTTGTTGACCAGGATGTCGGGCGCGCCGTGCGCGGCGCAGATCCGCCGGGCGACGGCGACGAGGTCGTCGCCGCCGAGGTCGAAGACCTCGCGACCGGCGAGATCGAGGTCCGCCATCGCCGTCGCCGTGCGATCGCAGCCGATGACCCGCGCGCCGGCTTGCGCAAAGGCCGTCACCAGGGCGCGCCCGATGCCGCCGCCGGCGCCCGTGACGATCGCGCGCTTGCCGTCGAGGCGCACGCCCGGCGCGCTCAGGCGACCTGCGCGATCGTCGGCCCGTCGCCGGCGATGGTGGTGCGGCGCATGTCCCGCACGTCGCGCGTGTCGTCGAAGCGCCGGACCCGATGCATCGTCTGGCGGTTGTCCCATATCACGAGGTCGTATTGCCGCCAGCGATGGGCGTGGACGAATTCCCGCTGCGTGGCGTGCTCGGTGAGGTCGCGCAGAAAGTCGCGCGCCTCGGGAATCTCCCAGCCGATGATGCGGCCGATATGCGAGGACAGGAACAGCGACTTGCGGCCGGTCACCGGATGGGTGCGCACGAGACGCTGGCGCACCGGGCGGAACATCCGACGCTCCTCCTCCGACAGCTCGGTGAAGCCCATGGAGCCGCGCGAGTAGATCAGCGAGTGCTCGCACACGAGGTCTTCGATCGCGGCCTTCGTCCGGGCGTCGAGCGCGTCGTAGGCGGCGCGCATGTCCGCGAACTCCGTGTTGCCGCCTTCCGCCGGCACGATGCGGCCGGACAGCAGCGAGTACTTCGCCGGCACGGCGCGGAACGAGCTGTCGGAATGCCAGAGCCGGTTGCCGAGATTGAACATGCGATTGCGGTCGTTGCGCGCGAGCAGCTTGTTGTCGCGATCGAGATTCGAGACGTCGGCGAAGTTCAGGCTCAGGCGCTTCTCGTTCTCCTTGGTCAGGTTGCCCGCGACCGCCAGCTCGATCTCGCCGAAGTTCCGGCTGAAGGCGACCTGCTGGTCGTCCGTGAATTGCTGGTCGTGGAAGACGAGGACGGCGTGCTGGTCCATGCCCGCTTCGATCGCCGCGACCTCGTCGTGCGACAGCGGCCGGGTGAGGTCGACCCCCGACACGTCGCCGACGAACGTCGGATGGATCTGGCGGATCGTGATCGTCATGGCGGTCTCCGGAGCCGGCGCACGGGTGCCCGGCAATCAGTAGCGCGAGCGGAGGCCGGGTGTCAGCCGGCACGGGCATCGGGCCTGATCTGCGCGATTCCGGGCTCTGGCCCGCGGCGCGGCGCGGTGGAGCGGCTTGGCCCGCCGGCGGGCGCGTGCGAGCCTCGCCGTCGTTCATGCCGACGAGGGGGATCGCGATGGTCGTTTCGCTGACGCTGACGTTTCCGGACTATGCGCGGCTGGTGCCGATCGTGCTGGGCGACGTGAAGCCCGAGGGTATCGATCTCACCTGGATCCGCGGGCCGCGGGTGCAGATGCTGTCGCGTGCGCTGAACGACCCGGCGGTGCAGGGCGGCGAGCATTCGCTGGCACAGCACCTCTACCGCATCGCCGCCGGCGACCGTTCGCACGTCGCCATCCCGGTCTTCCCGCTGCGCAACTTCGGCGCCCGCGACATCTTCGTGCGTCGCGACGGCGGCCTTGCGGCGGCGCGCGACCTGATCGGCAAGCGCGTGGGCATGTACAGCTGGAGCGCCAGCGGCTCGGTCTGGTACCGGCATCTCCTCGAGCATCTCGCGGTGCCGGTCGACGCCCTGCGCTGGACCATCGGGCCGATCGACGAGCCGGCGCCGGCGACGCCGACGAAGCTTCCCGCGGGCGTCGTCGCGGCGCCGGCAGGTCGTGCGCTGAGCGACATGCTGCGCGACGGCGATCTCGACGCCATCGTCTCGCCGCTGCGCCCCCGCGGCTTCGGCGGGCCGGACGGTCCGCTGGTGCGGCTGATGCCGAACTTTCGCGCCGTCGAGCAGGAATACTACCGTGCGACCCGCTGCTACCCGCCGCAGCATGTCGTGATCCTGCGCCGTGCCGTGGTCGAGAAGTCGCCGAAAATCCTCCCGGCGCTGCAGTCGATGTTCGACGCGGCCGAGCGACATTTCATCGCCGGCCAGCGCTACTTCCCCTACGCCTCGCCATGGCTCGAGGCCGACATCGACGAGACCGACGCGCTGATCGGCGAGCAGCCGCACGCGCACGGACTCGAGGCGAACCGGGCGACGCTCGAGGCCTTCTGCGACCAGGCCTCGAGGTCCGGCCTGGTTGCGCGGAAGGTCGCCGTCGACGAGCTGTTCGAGGAGTACCTGCGCGCGGCCGGGCGCTGAGCGCTGCTATTTCCCGCCGAGCGGCTTGGGCGGCAGCGTGCGCAGGAAGGCGACGATCGCGCTCATGTCGGCCTCGTCGATGCGCGCGTAGTAGTCGAACGCCATCGGCGGCTTGAGCGCGCTGCCGTCGCGGCTGGTGCCGGTGCGGATGGCGCGGACGATCTCGGCGTCGGTCCAGCGGCCGAGTCCGCTCTCGTGCGGCGTAAGGTTGCGCGCGACCGAGACGCCCCAGGGCCCGGCGAAAGGCTGGCCGCCGGCGCCGGCCGCGCTCATGTCGCGCGAGCCGTCCTTGTTCATCGGCGTGTGGCACTCCAGGCAATGCCCGAGCGGCCCGGCGAGATAGGCGCCGTGGCGCAGCGTGTCGCTGCGCGCCGGCGCGCGGACCGGCACCGCGAGCGGCGGCCCCCAGGCGGGCGGCAGGGGAAACTTGTACTCCGAGCGCGCGACGGCATTGCGCACGGGCGGCAGCTGGCGGAGATAGGCGATGATGGCGGCCACATCCTCGTCGGCAATGTCGCGGTAGAACGGAAAAGGCATCGGCGGGCCGAGCACGCGGCCGTCGGGCCGCACGCCTTCGCGGATGGCCCGCGCGATCTCGGCATCGGTCCAGCGCCCGATCCCCGTCTCGGGATCGGGCGTGAGGTTCGAGGCGCGCGCGACGAAGAGCCCGTCCTCGACGATCTCGGTGCCGCCCGCGAGCTCGCGGCCGGCGATCGGCATGCCGCCGGGGCCGCGCGGCGTGTGGCAATTGCCGCAGGCGACGACGGAGTTCATGAGGTAACGGCCACGCTCGAGCGGTGTCTCGGCGGCCGCTTGGGTCGCGATCAGCAGCGCGGCGACGGACGCGAGCCGTGACAAGGCCGACAGACTGGTCATCGGGGGGGGGAATCTCCGGGAAGCGGCGGTCCCCGGCGGGTGCCGAGGCTCGAGTGTTCTACCTGCACGGACATGGCGCCGCAGTGGCGTCCGTCACTTCCCAGGGGCGCGCATGCGGCGCGGAGGATGGCCGCCGCCCCCGGCATTGACCTACGATCGCGGCGACGTCGGTCGGCCTGCGCCCGCGCGGTGCCGGCGGCGACGCGACACTCCCGGGAGGCGAAGCATGCGGCCTTTGGACGACTCGACGGCGCTTGCAGGCGATGGCGCGGCGCTCGGCGCGCGCATGGCGCGCGACGGCTATCTCCTGGTGCGTGGTCTGCTGCCCGTCGAAGCCGTTGCCGAAGTCCAGGCGCAGGTCGGCACGTTCGTCCGCGAGGCGGGCTGGCTGCGGCGCGATCGCCCGGTGACCGACGCGGTCGCCGATCTCGACGGATTCTGCGTCGATCCCGATCCGACCTACCTGGCCACGCTGCGCCGCATCAATCGGCTCGAGGCCTATCATGCGCTCAAACATCATCCGGCGCTGGTCGACCTGCTGGAGCGCATGCTCGGCGGCGCGGTGTTTCCGCATCCGCGGGTCCTCATGCGCAACATCTTTCCGGCACGCGAGGAGTATACGACCAAGGCGCACCAGGATTACCCGAACGTGCAGGGCTCCACCGAGGTGTACACGGCGTGGATCCCGCTGATCGACTGCCCGCTCGAGGTCGGCCCGCTGCAGGTCGCGGTCGGCAGCCATCGCGCCGGCGTCTACGACTTCGACATCGGCGCGGGCGCCGGCGGCATCGAGATCGTCGATCCGCTCGTGGGACGGTGGGCCGGAAGCCCGATGCGCGTCGGCGACGTGCTGTTCTTCCACAGCATGACCGTGCACAAGGGCCTGCCCAACCGCAGCACGCGGCTGCGAATGTCGATGGACGTCCGCTACCAGCGCGTCGACGAGCCGTTCAATTTCGACAACGCCAATCCCGACGGTCAGCCGCTGTCGTGGGAGGAGGTCTATGCCGGATGGGCCTCGGACGCGCTGAAGTACTACTGGACGCGGCTGCCGCTCACGCCCAAGCCCTTCGACCGGACCTGGTTCGACAAGCGCGACGCGTTGGCCTTCGCGCTCGGCGAGCGTGGCGACGCGCGGGCGCGCTCGGTCCTGCAGCGCATCGTCGCGCGCGACGCCGATGCGGCCAAGCGCGAGCGCGCGCAGCGCCTGCTCGACGCGCTCGCGGCGCCTGCGGCGCGCGCCTGAGCGTGCCGCACGTCCCGTTCTTCTCGCAGTTCGAGACGCCGGCGCTGACCGCGCGCATCGCGGCGGGCACGTTCGACCTGCGCGAGGATCCGGCCTGGGCGGCTTCCGGCGCGGCGGATCCGGAGGAATACGCGCGCTGGTCGATGCACGCCTGCGGCATGGCGTGCCTGAGGATGATCCTCGCGGCGACCCGCGGCGAGGCGCCGCCGACGCTCGTGCTGCTGCGCGCGAGCCTGCCCTACGGCTGCTATGTCGAGGATGGTGCCGCGATCAAGGGGCTGATCTACGCGCCCTTCGTGCGCTACGTCGCCGCCGAGTTCGGCCTCGCGGCGGAGGTCGTCACCGGCGTCGAGGCCGGGGACCTGCCGGCGTTGCTGTCGCGCGCGCCGTTCTTCATCGCCTCCGTCCATCCCTGGATCCGCTGGCCGGCGCGCGAGCCGCCGCGCCGCGGCGGGCATCTCGTGCTCGTGCATCGCGCGGACGGGGCCGAGGTGATGTTCAACAATCCGTCGGGCGACGTGCCGGCGTCCCAAGGCGATGCCGTCCTCGGCCTGCGCGACTTCGCGCGCTACTTCGCGGGTCGCGGCATCCTGGTGCGCGCCTGACGCGCGCGGCGGCCTACCACTGGCGCTCGGCGTGCTTCTTGCGGATCCGGCGCAGCAGGAACCACACGACCAGGAAGACGATCGGCACGGCGACGGCGGTCAGGAAGTTGGAATCCAGGTTGATCGGCATGCCGAGGCGCTCGCCGACCTTGAGCAGCAGCTTGTCGCCGGCAATACCCTGGAACACGAACTGGACCAGCGCCACGAAGTAGTAGCTCACCGCGGCGAGCGCGACGAACTCGATGACGTGCTGCAGCCGCAGCTGCAGGCGCGAGCGCTCGGTCATCGCCGTCATCAGGTCGCGGTTCTGGTGCTCGATCTGCACGTTGGTCCGCGTGCGCAGCAGCTCCGTCGCGCGGTCGAGACGCTCGGCGAGCGTCTTCATCCGCTCCTCGATGATCTGGCAGCTCAGCATCGGCGGCCCGAGCCGGCGCGCCAGCAGCGCCGCGAAGGTGGGGAAGCCCGGGACGGTCTGCTCGCCGAGCGACTCCAGGCGCTGCTGCACCATCTTGTCGTAGGCGCGCGTGGCGCCGAAGCGATGCGCGCTGTTGGTCGATTCCTGCTCGAGCGTGGCGGCGAGCCCGGTGATCTCCTCCAGCAGACCGCGGTCGGCGTTCGGGCCGCGGACCTGGGTCATCGACTGCGTGATGCGCGTGAGCGCGTTCTCGGCCGACTTGACGATCGGATCGAGCCGCTGCGCCTCGGGCGGGCCGAGCAGGGCCAGGGCGCGATAGGTCTCGATCTCCAGCAGCCGCTGCACGATCGCGCCCGCGCGCGCCGGCGAGAGGTTGGCGTGGCTGATGAGGATGCGGACGAAGCCTTCCTCGTCGGGCCGGAAGTCGGTGGCGACGATCGCCGCGCCGCCCTCGAGTCGCGACACCGCGACCTGCGTGCCGCCGAAGATCTGGTCGAGCTGGATGCCCGCGGCGCCCGGCATGACGTGCAGGTCGATCGACACGAGCAGGGCGCCCGGGCGCTCGACGAGGCGCATCGCCGAGCTGCGTGCGCCGGCAGAGGTCGAGAACGGCGAGCCCACGCCCGCCACCTCCCAGGTGTACGCGGTGAACTCGTTCTGCTGCTCCCAGTGCAGACGCGCGTCGCCGAGGTCGACCTGGTGATGCTTGAGGTCGGGGCGCGGCGTCGGCTGCCCGAGGCTGATGCACAGCGCCTCGAGCCTCGCGCGATCGGCGGCCGCGGCGTCGGCCGAGGTCGCGAAGCCGAAATGCAGCAGGCGGCGCGGCCCCGCGATCGGCCCGAAGAGCTGCGACTCGCCCTCGCCGACGATCGCCATCGGCATCGACTGCGTCGCGACGGCGCGGCTCGCGGACTCCGTCCTTCCGGGGCCTCGGTTCTTCGCCGTCGCGGATGCGACGAGACCGGCCTGCGCGATCAGACTCTGCTGCGTGGAAGAAGGCTTGTTCAGATTGGCAATGCCGCCGGCCGTTGGACCTGTCACGAGAGACCGCTCCCCGCTCGTATTTCAACCCATGATGGTTCCGACCGCATCGCCGACGATGTGCCCGTCGACGATCGCCTCGCGGCGGAATTCACCATGATCAGTAGCATCGCCTTCAGGCGAACAGAAATGCTCGGCCCGATTGCATCCGGGCGCGGCGCTGCTGCCTGCGCGCGACGCCGCGACCGGGAGATTCCGTTGCCGGGCGCCGCGGCCGGACTGCTAGGTTGCGGAAAGGCTTCAGGGGGAGGGACATGGCTAAGACCGCGGATGCGATCGCCGAGATCCTGCGTCGCGAAGGTGTCGAGTGGGTGATCGGATATCCGGTGAACCATGTGCTCGAACGCGGTGCCGCCGTAGGGTTGCGGCCCATCATCGTCCGCCAGGAGCGCACCGGGTTGCACATGGCGGACGCCATCAGCCGCGTCACCTCCGGGCGCAAGCTCGGCGTGTTCTGCATGCAGCACGGACCCGGCACCGAGAACGCCTATGGCGGCGTGGCTCAGGCATTCAGCGAGTCCGTACCAATCCTCGTGATGCCGATGGGGTATGCGCGGCGCCTCGCATGGGTGCAGCGGAATTACAACGCCAGCTTGCAGATGCAGGGAATCACGAAGTCGGCCGAGCCGATCACCTCGGCCCGGGAGATCCCGGCGATCTTCCGCCGCGCTTTCACGCGCCTTCGCTCGGGCCGCGGCGGACCGGTGTTGATCGAGATTCCGGTCGACGTGTGGAACGAGGAGATCGACGTCATCGATTACGCGCCGCCGCGCGCGCTGCGCAGCGGTCCCGATCCCGAAGCGATCCGCGAGGCGGCGTCGCTGCTGCTCAAGGCGCGACGCCCGGTGATCTACGCGGGCCAGGGCGTGCATTGGGCCGAGGCTTGGGACGAGCTCCGGCGGCTCGCCGAGCTGCTCGCGATCCCCGTCTGCACGAGTCTCGAGGGGAAGAGCGCCTTCCCGGAGACCCATCCGCTCGCGCTCGGGTCCGGCGGGCTCGCGATGCCGGGCAGCGTGCACCACTTCCTGCACCAGTCCGACGTGATCCTCGGGATCGGCTGCAGCTTCACCGAGACGAATTTCGGCGTGGCGATGCCGAAGGGGAAGACGATCATCCACGCCACGCTCGACCCGATGGACGTGAACAAGGACGTGCCCTGCGCGCTCGCCGTGCTCGGCGACGCCAAACTCGTGCTCGCCGCCCTGATCGCCGAGGTCGAGCGGCAGCACGGCCGGACGCCGCGCGACTCGGGCGCGGTCGCCCACGAGATCGCCGAGGTGCATGGCGCGTGGCTGGCGAAATGGATGCCCAAGCTCACGGACGACCGCGCGCCGCTGTCGCCGTATCGCGTGCTGTGGGACCTGCAGCACAGCGTCGACATCGCCAACACGATCATCACCCACGACGCCGGCAGCCCGCGCGACCAGCTGTCGCCGTTCTGGCGCTGCACGACGCCGCTGTCCTATGTCGGCTGGGGCAAGAGCACGCAGCTCGGCTACGGCCTCGGCCTCGCCATGGGCGCCAAGCTCGCGAAGCCCGACAAGCTCTGCATCAACGTCTGGGGCGACGCGGCCATCGGGTTCACGGGTATGGACTTCGAGACCGCGGTGCGCGAGCGCATCCCGATCCTGTCGATCCTGCTGAACAACTTCTGCATGGCGATCGAGCTGAAGGTGATGCCGGTGTCGACCGACAGGTACCGCTCGACCGACATCTCGGGCGATTACGCCGCCTTCGCGCGCGCGCTCGGCGGCCACGGCGAGCGGATCGAGCGGCCCGAGGACATCGGTCCCGCGATCCGGCGCGGCATCGCCGCGACCGAGCGCGGCCAGCCGGCCCTGCTCGAGTTCATCACCACCAAGGAGGTCGAGGTCTCGCGGTTCTAGACTGGCGAACGGCGAGCCGAGCACCATGCGACCGCCGCCAGGGCGGACGGACGGATACACGGAGAGATCGACGATGAGCGACGGGACATTCAAGGTCGGGGTGACGCGCGATGCGCTGCTGGAGAACGGCCAGCCCTTCTTCGACAAGGCGGCGCTGAGGCTGCTCGACGGGACGCCGGGGTTGAGCTGGGAATACCTGCCGCAGGGCGGCAAGTGGCTGACCGCCGACGACTGTGCGCGCTACGACGCGATCTGCGCCGTCGGCGTCGGCGTCAAGGCCGAGGCGCTGGGGCGCGCCGACCTGCGTCTGAAGCTGCTCGCCGGGTTCGGAGCTGGCTACGACACGCGCGACGTCGCGGCACTGACCGCGGCGGGCGTGCTGCTGACCAACAATCCCGACGCCGTCCGGCGGCCGATGGCGACGACGCAGCTCTGCTTCCTGCTCGCACTCGCGCACAAGCTGATGGACAAGGACCGGATCACCCGACAGGGGCGCTGGACCGAGCAGCGCAGCTACTACGGCACCGGCCTTGTCGGCCGCACGCTGGGTTCGCTCGGCATCGGCAATATCGGCAAGGAGCTGTTCCGCATCGCGAAGCCGCTCGACATGCGCTTCATCGCGCACGATCCCTTCGTGAAACAGGCCGACGTCGCGGATCTCGGCGTGACGCTGGTCGACATCGACACGCTGTTCCGCGAGTCCGACTTCCTCGTCACCAACGTCCTGCTCAACGACGCCACGCGCCGGATCGTGAATGCGCAGCGGCTCGGCCAGATGAAGCCGTCGGCCTACCTGATCAGCGCCTCGCGCGGGCCGGTGGTCGACGAGAAGGCGCTCTACGACGTGCTGTCGGCGCGGCGCATCGCCGGGGCGGCGATGGACGTCTTCGAAGTCGAGCCGACGCCGGCCGACAATCCGATCCTCAAGCTCGACAACGTGATCGTCGCGCCGCATTCGTTGTGCCACACGGACGAGTGCAACCGCCTGCTCGCCGAGGGCTCGTTCCGGGCGGCATCCGCCTACGCCGCGCGGAACCGGCCGCCCAACCTGATCAACCCCGCCGCTCTGGCGCATGCGCGCCAGGCCGGTCGCATCTGCTGACCGGCGAGGGAAAATCGCGGGCGGCCGCAGCGAGGCCGCCGGCAAGACGGGAGGATTGTCATGGCCGAGCTGAATCCGTCCCACATCATGCAGGTCGGCATGGGGTTCTTCGCGTCGAAGACCCTGCTCTCCGCCGTCGAGCTCGGGCTCTTCACCGCGCTGGCCCGACGACGCATGACCGCGACCGAGATCGCCGAGGCGCTCGGCCTCAGCGCCCGCGCCGTGCCCGACCTCCCGGATGCGCTGGTCGCGCTCAAGCTTCTCGAGCGCGAGGGCGACGGCGCGGCGGCGATCTACGGCAACACGCCCGAGGGCGCGGTGTTCCTCGACCGCGAGAGCCCGGACTACATCGGCGGCATCCTCGAGATGGCGAACGCGCGGCTCTACCGGTTCTGGGCGGACCTGACCGAGGCGCTGCGGACCGGGCGGCCGCAGAACGAGACCAAGCACGACGGCGAGCCCGTCTTCGCGAAGCTCTATGCGGTGCCGGAGCGCCTCGAGCAGTTCATGAACGCGATGTCCGGCATCTCCGCCGGCAACTTCCGCGCCTTCGCGTCGAAGTTCGACTTCAGCCGCTATCGCACCCTGTGCGACGTCGGCGGCGCGACCGGGCAGCTCGCCTGCATGGTCGCGGCGGCCCATGGCCACATGCGCTGCACGAGTCTCGACCTGCCCAACGTCGTGCCGATCGCGCAGCGCAGGATCGCACAGGCGGGGCTCGCCGACCGGGTCGCCGCGGCCGCCGGCGACTTCTTCGCCGACGATCTGCCGAAGGCGGACGTGATCACCATGGGCATGATCCTGCACGACTGGAATCTCGAGAAGAAGATGGTGCTGATCCGCAAGGCCTACGACGCGCTGCCCGACGGCGGCGCGTTCGTCGTGATCGAGGCGCTGATCGACGATGCGCGCCGCGAGAACGTCTTCGGGCTGATGATGTCGCTGAACATGCTGATCGAGTTCGGCGACGCCTTCGACTACTCGGGCGCCGACTTCGTCGGATGGTGCCGCGAGGCGGGATTCCGGAGGTTCGAGGTCATTCCGCTCGCCGGCCCGTCGAGCGCGGCGGTCGCCTACAAGTAGCGCGGCGTCGCCGCGCGCTCAGCTCGCGATGTCGGCGGCGAGGCGGCCGCGGACGACCTTTCCCATCTGGTTGCGCGGCAAGTCGGCGACGAAGCGGACCTCCTTGGGCGCCTTGTAGCGGGACAGCCGCTGCCGGCACATCTCGATCAGCGTCTCCGCGTCGACGTTCATTCCCGCGCGCAGCACGACGAAGGCCGTGACCGCCTCGCCCCAGTAGGGATGCGGGATGCCGACGACCGCGCAGGCGGCCACGGCCTCGTGCGCGCCGATGACGTGCTCGAGCTCCTTCGGATAGATGTTCTCGCCGCCCGAGATGATCATGTCGTTCTTGCGGCCGACCAGGTAGAGGAAGCCCTCCTCGTCGATGCGGCCGATGTCGCCCGTGATGAACCAGTCGCCCTGGCGCACGCGCCGCGTTTCCTCGGGCAGATTGAGGTAGCCCGCGAAGAGATAAGGCGAGGCGACGCGGACCTCGCCCGCCTCGCCGGGCTTCGCGGGCCGGCCGTCGGGCGCGAAGGGCTGGACCCGGGTCAGCGGCAGCGGCTGGCCGACGCATTCGATCTTGCGGAGCTGGTCGCGGGGCCGCAGGCAGGTGATCACGCCGCCCTCGGTCGAGCCGTAGCGCTCGTAGAGCTTCCCGTCGCCGAAATACGCGACGACCTTCTCCTTCGCGCTCTGGCTGAGCGGCGAGGTGCCCGACATCACGGCCTTGAGCGATCCGGTTCGGTAGCGCCGGGCCCGCTCGCCGAGTTCGATCAGTGCGGAGAAATGAGAGGGGATCATGTAGGTGCTGGTCGCCGCGAAGTCCTCGATCGACTGCAGCAGCTGCTCGATGTCGAACTTCTGCAGCAGCCGGACGCTGGCGCCGAAGAACAGCGGCGTCAGCGTCGCCAGCAGCCCCGCGCCGTGGAAAAGCGGCGTGATCGCGATCGCGCGATCGTCGGGCGAGTAGCAGCCGTGCTCGGCCGCGGTCGCGCAGGCGGCGCGGACGCGGCCGCGATGCGTGAGCAGCACACCCTTCGCGCGGCCGGTGGATCCGGAGGTGTAGGGGATGCAGAAGACGTCGGACTCGTCGACGGTCACCGGGCACAGCGTGTCGGCGGCCCCGGCGAGCAGACCCTCGTAGCGCGGGCCGAACGGGATGATCCGGGAGACGCGAGCGCCCGCATGGGCGCGCACCAGCTCCTCGAGCTCGGGGTCGACGAGCAGCGCCTGCACGTCGGCGTCCTCGGCGATGAACGCGATCTCGGCGCCCGAGGCGGCCGGGCCGATCGTGGTGACGGCGACGCCGGCCGAGGAGGCGCCGCACACGACCTCGATGTATTCGAGCCGGTTGGCCGCGACGATGCCGATGTTCCGGCCCGGCGGGATCCCGAGGCCGGAATGGACGAGGTTCGAGAACCGGTCGATGCGCGCGATCAGGGAGGCGAAGGTGAGTCCGCGGTCGCCGATGCTCAGTGCGGTCTTACCGGGCGATCGCGCGGCGGCGGCGCGTATGCCGTCGGCGAAGACGATGCTCGTGGAATTGCCCTTCCGCACCCCGACGTCGTTCATCGTCACGAGACCCTTGCGCGCACCAAGCCGTCGCCCGTCACTCTGCCGTCGCGAGGCGCGACGATCAATGCGAGCGCGCCGCTCGTCCAGGTGCCGCGCGACGGGAACGGACGGCGAGCCGCGACGCCGTCCACCGCTATCGCTGATCGATGTTGGCGTCCTTCACGATCGCCTGCCATTTGACGATCTCGTCGCGGAAGAACTGGCGGAAGTCCTCGCCGACCAGCGTGCCCGGCACGCCGCCGCGCTTGCTCAGCTCCGCCTTGAACGACTCGTCCTGGCCGACCGCGACCAGATGGTCCTGCAGGATCTTGCGGATGTCCTCGGGCAGCTTCTTCGGCGCGAACAGGCCGTACCACGCGGCCGCCTCGAACTTCATGCCGGCCTCCTGCGTCGTGGGCACATCCGGCATCACCGCGAGTCGCTGCGGCGCCGCGACGGCGAGGGCGCGGATGTTCCCGCCCTGGACGCCGGCGAGCACGCCCGAGTTGTCGACGACGTAGAACTGGACCTGGTTGCTGATCAGCGCCGGCACGACGGCCGGACTCCCCGGATAGGGCACATGGACCATGTCGAGGCCCGCCGTCTTGAGGAAGAGCAGCGCATTGAGGTGCACCGCGCCGCCGATGCCGCCGACCGAGGCGTAGTTGAGCTGGCCCGGCCGCTCCTTCGCATAGGCGATGAACTCGGCGAGCGTCTTGGGCGGAAGCGCGCTCGGGATGACGACGGCCATCGGGGAACTGACCATCATCATGAGCGGGGTCAGATCCTCGGGGTCGAAGTTCGGCCGGTTCTTGCGGATGGCGAATGCCGTGCCGAGCGAGACGCTGCCGACCAGCAGGGTGTGGCCGTCCGGGGCCGCATTCCCGACGAACACCTCGGTCGCCGTCATCCCGGCTGCTCCCGGCCGGTTCTCGACGACGACCGGCTTGCCGATGCGCTTCGACAGCCGCTCGCCGACCGAGCGCGCCAGAACGTCGTTCGGCGATCCCGGCGGCAGCCCGACGATGATGGTGATCGGCTTCTCGGGAAACGCGGCCCGCGCCTGGCCGACGAGCCCGGCAACCAGCGCGAGCGTCGCCATGAGGAACCAGAGGGGGTGACGTGACGTGCCGTGGCGCATTTGAGCCTCTTCTTCCGGGACCAGCGAGCGTGCGGACAGTTCAGCATGCGGCGGCGATCGCCGGCCATCGATTTGTCGGGATCTGGCAGCGCCTTGCGATTGCCTCTAGAAGTGGCGGGCAGAAATCTCGCGCCCGGCCAGGATGTCGGTGAGGCATTCGATGCGGTTCACGGTGAAGAGTTCATCCGACTTCGGAGCCGGCGCGTTGCTGACCGGCGCCTCCCTGTATTTCCTGATCCTCGGCCGGAACCTGGAGCGGGGCACCGCCTTCCAGATGGGGCCGGGATTCTTCCCGACGGCCACGGCGGTCCTGACCTTGGTCGTTGGCCTGATCCTGATCGTGAAGGCATTGCGCATCGCCGGTCCGCCGGCGGCTCCGGTGCGGATCCTCCCGGCCGCCCTGGTGCTGGCCTCGATCCTCGCGTTCACCGCGCTGATCGAGGTCCTCGGGCTCGTCGTGACGGGCACGATCACGATGTTCATTGCCGGCGCCGCGGCCGCCCGGTCGAACCGGATCCGCATGCTGGCCGTCTGCCTCGCCGTCAGCCTGGGGGCCGGGCTGCTGTTCGTGAAGGCGCTCGGCGTCTCGATGCCGCTCTGGCCGGCGCTGTAGGCGATGTCCGTCCTCGACAACTTGTCGCTCGGATTCGCGACGGCCCTCACGCTGCAGAACCTGACGATGGCGGCCGTCGGATGCACCGTCGGCACGCTGGTCGGCGTGCTGCCCGGCATCGGGCCGCTCGCGACGATCGCGATGCTGCTGCCGCTCACATACTATTTCCCGCCCGAGACGGCGCTCATCATGCTCGCGGGCATGTACTACGGGGCCCAGTACGGCGGCTCGACCTCGGCGATCCTGGTCAACCTGCCCGGCGAGAGCTCCTCGGCCGTCACGTGCATCGACGGCCATCAGATGGCCATCAACGGTCGCGGCGGGGCGGCGCTGGCGACGGCCGCGCTGGCCTCGTTCGTCGCCGGCACGCTGTCGACCTTCGTCGTCGCCTTCTTCGCGGCGCCGCTCGCCTACGTCGCCGTCCGGTTCACGGCCGCCGACTATTTCTCGCTGATGCTTTTCGGGGCCGTCGGCGCCGTCGCCCTCTCGAGCGGCTCGCCGCTGAAGTCCGTCGGCATGGTGCTGCTGGGCATCATGCTCGGGGGCGTTGGCACCGATCTCTACACGGGCACCGAGCGCTACGCGCTGGGCGTCAGGAAGCTCGTCGACGGCATCGACTTCGTGCCGCTGGCGATCGGCCTGTTCGGGGTCGCGGACATCATGGCGAACCTGATGCGCGACGAGGCCAAGGCCTTCATCGTCTCCTCGCGCCTGTCGGAGCTGCTGCCGAGCCGGGCGGAGTTCCGGGCCGGCTTTCCCGCCGCCTTGCGCGGCTCCGTGATCGGCTCGATCCTTGGCATCCTCCCGGGCGGCGGCGCGACGCTCGCCTCGTTCGCGTCCTACGGCGTGGAGAAGAAGCTGTCCGCGAGCCCGGAACGCTTCGGGCGCGGCGCGATCGAGGGTGTCGCGGGACCGGAGGCGGCGAACAATGCCGGTGCGCAGACCTCGTTCATCCCGATGCTCACGTTGGGGATCCCCTCGAACCCGGTCATGGCCGTCATCATCGGTGCGCTGCTCATCCAGGGGATCGTGCCGGGACCGGACGTCCTGGCGCAGCGCCCGAGCCTCGTCTGGGGGCTCATCGCGAGCATGTGGATCGGCAACGTCATGCTCGTGATCATCAACCTGCCGCTGATCGGGATCTGGATCCGGCTCCTGCGTATCCCCTACGACATCCTGTTCCCCGCGATCATCCTGTTCTGCTGCATCGGCGCCTACAGCCTGACGCTGAGCAGCGCCGACATCTTCATCGCCATCTTCTTCGCCGTCCTGGGGCTGGCGCTGAGCCGCTTCGACTGCCCGCCCGCGCCGCTGGCACTCGGCTTCATCATCGGCCCGATGATGGAGGAGCATTTCCGCCGCGCGATGCTGCTGTCGCGCGGCAGCCTCGGCATCCTCGTCACGAGCCCGATCAGCCTCGTGCTGCTGCTCGCGACCCTGGCGCTGGCAATCAGCATGGCGGTGCCGTCGCTGGCGGCGCTGCGCAAGACCGCGTTCGAGAGCGAGGACTGACGAGCGAGGCGGCGATCGGCCGCGGCGCTATCCCTCGATTTTGAAGACCTTCAGCGCATTGTCGCGCAGCATCTTGCGCTCCGGGATCGGCCGGAACTTGATCTCGGCGATGTCGTTCATCGCGCGCTCCGGATCGATCACCCACCAGTCGCTGCCGAACAGGAACTTATCCTGACCGTAGGTGTTGATGTAGTGGTAGACGTTCGCGCCCCAGTGCTTCGGCGCGTAGGCGTCGCCGGCCATGTAGACGTTGGCGTGCTTCTGGCAGACCGCGATCATCTCCTCGGTCCAGGGATAGCCGAGATGGATTCCGATGATCGTCAGCTCCGGGAAGTCGATCGCGATGCGGTCGAGCGTCATCGGCTTGGCAACGGTCGCGAGGCGGTTGTCCGCGCGGTACACGAGACACTGGCCGACCTGCATCATGATCGGAATGCCGAGCTCGGCGCAGCGGGCGTAGTAGGGATAGTAGATCGCGGCGTCGGGCGCCTGGCCGAACCAGTGCGGATAGAGATGCGCACCGACGAAGCCGAGCTCCTTCACCGCGTGGTCGAGCTCCTTGAGTCCGGCGATGCCGCGCAGGGGATCGATGCCGGCGAGGCCGGCATAGCGATGCGGATACTTCTGCACCGCCGCGTGGACCATCTCGTAGGGGATCTCGACCGAGGTGCTCATGCGCCGGTCGCCGCAGCGCATGGCGATCAGCAGCGAGCGCTCGATCCCGGCGCGATCCATCTTCTCGATGTATTCCTCGTGCGTGAGGCCGCGGCGGTGGTCGCCCTTCACGCGCACCTTGTCGCGGAAATTCTCGTCCGTCGGCACGCGCTTCTGCGCGATGACCTCGGGCGTGTACATGTTCACGACGATATCGATCGCGCCGTAGCCGACCCTCGTCTTCGTGGCATCGAACGCGTATCGCTGACCGGTCATCGCTCCGCTCCCTGAGAACCATGCGCCTCGCGGCCGCCGCGCGCGCCGCGAACGGGACTAGTCGCCGCGATCGGGCGTGTCAATCTCGCACGCGACGTGCGGGGCCGGCCTCACAGAGCCTGAAGCAGCGCGCCGAGCCGGTCGAAGAAGCCGTCCGCGTCCACGTCGACCAGGATCTCCGCGTTCGGCTCGCGGTCGGTGAGGTTCCACCAGTCGGCGAGGGTCTGGCCGAAGGCCGGGCCCGCGTCGTGGCAGATCTCGACATGCGCGCTTCGCGCGGTGAAGAGCTCGGGCTGCAGCAGGTAGAGGATCGTGCACGGATCGTGCAGTGGCCCGCCCATCGAGCCGTAGCGGTCCGGGTCCCTGCGGTCGAAGAAGTCCAGCAGGTCGGCGACCGCGACGGCGTACCGGCCGCCGAGCGCGCGCAGCTTCGCCACGCGGGCCGGGGTGGCCATGGCGCGCTGCGTCACGTCGAGCGGCGCCATGACGATCGGCGCGCCCGATCCGAGCACGATCGCCGCGGCGTGCGGGTCGGCGAGGATGTTGAACTCGGCCGCCGGCGTGCGGTTGCCGCCGGTACGGAAGCCGCCGCCCATCAGGACGATGCGGTCGATCCCCGCGACGACCGCCGGATCCTGCGCGATCGCGAGTGCGAGATTCGTCAGCGGCCCGATCGCGCAGATCGTCAGGCGCCGCGCGCCGGGTCGCGCCGCCTCGCGCAGGCTGCGGACGAGGAAGGCGACCGCGTGTTCGGGGTCGGGTGCGCGGTTCGCGGGCGGAAGCGCCAGCGGCCCCATGCCCGAGGGGCCGTGGTACTTGCCGCGCAGGATCGATCGCAACAGCGGCCGGGTCGCGCCGGCATGCACCGGCACGTCGCGGCCGGCGAAGGCGAGGAGCCCGCCGGCGTTCGCCACGCCCGTCTCGAGCGCGGCGTTGCCGCTGACCACCGTGAGCGCGCGCAGGTCGAGCGCGGGCGCCGCGAGCGCCGCGAGGATCGCGATCGCGTCGTCGACGCCGGGATCGGTGTCGATGACGAGCGGCAGACGGTCAGCGCGCACGCAGCAGGTTCTCGGCGAGGGTGTAGCCGTCCGAGCGGGCGCGGTACTCGAAACCCTCGCGCGTCGCCCAGGTGTTGGCGAGGAAGAACAGCGGGATCACGCCGAGGTCGTCGATGGCGAGGCGGGTCGCGTCCTGCAGCAGCTTCTCGCGCGCGCCGGCGTCGACGCTCGCCAGCGCCTGGTCGAGCAGGGCGTCGAAGCGCGCATTCGACCAGCGGCCGCGATTGCCGGTGCCGGTCCCCTTGCCCGCGTCGAAGGTCTTGAGGAGGGGATTGAGGACCCCGGAGGCTTCGCCGGTCTCCGCCGCCGCGCCGCCGAGGATGAACGAGAACTCCAGCGCGGACGCGCGCGTGAAATATGTCGCCGCCGGCAGCGTCACGACCGCCGTCTCGATGCCCGCGCGCGTGAGCATCGCCGCGATCGCCTGCGCCTGCTGCTCGTCGTTCGGGTAGCGGTCGTTCGGCGCGTGAAAGGTGAGCTTGAAGCCGTTGGGAAGGCCCGCCTCGGCAAGCAGGCGCCGCGACGTCTCGCGGTCCGCGGCCGGCGGCGCGAGGCCCGGGACGTGGCCGAAATAGCCTTCGGGCACGAGCTGGATCGTCGCCGTGCCCTCTCCGTCCATCACGCGCTCCACCAGGGCGCGCCGGTCGATCGCCGTGGAGATCGCCTGGCGGACCTTGAGCTCGCGCAGATGATTGGGCGTCGGGTTGCCGGCGCGGTCGCGCACGAAGGGCGACTCGGCACGTGCCGTGTCGAGATGGATGTACATCACGCGATTGCTGGTCGCGCGCGCGAGGCGCACGCGGGGCTCCTGGCGCAGGCGGCCGAGATTGACGCTCGGCACGTTCTCGATCGCGTCGACGTCGCCGGCAAGGAGGGCGGCCACGCGCGCCGCGTCGTTGGGCAGGATCCGGAACTCGACGCGTGCGAAGCGCGGCGCCTCGCCCCAATACGCCTCGTTGCGGGTCAGGACGATCCTCTCGCCGGGCCGGTACTCGGCGAGGCGGTAGGGACCGGTGCCGGCGGCCGCGCGCAGCTGGTTGAAGTCGTCGGTCGTGGCCGCCTCCAGGCCCTTGGGCAGGATCGCGATACGGCTGAGATTGTTCGCGAGCAGCGGCGTCGGGCCGCTGGTGCGGATCCGGATCCGGTGGGGATCGACGATGTCGACGCCAGCGATCGCGCGCACGAAGGGCATGAAGGACGACGGGCTGTTCTTGACCGTCGGGATCCGGCGCAGCGAGGCCGCCACGTCCTCGGCCGTGAAGGCGCTGCCGTCGTGGAACCGCACGCCCTGACGCAACTCGAACTCCCAGGTGGTGGCGTCGACGGCGGTCCAGCGCGTCGCGAGGCCGGGCACGAGCTGCTGGCGGTCGTCCTGGTTGACGAGCGCGTCGAACACGTTGCGCGCGAGCGCCGAGTTCGACCCGATCACGTAGAATTGCGGGTCGACCGATGTCACCGCCGAGCTGAGCCCGATCCGCGCGTCCTGCGCCGCGGCCATTCCCGACATGAAAAGCGCGAACACGGCGGCGAGCCGGGCGAGTCGGGCGGATCGGGACATGGTCGGCTCCACGGGCGATTTTCGGACCGCGACTGACACAGAATCCGGTGTCCTTGGCAAGCGTCGGGACGGCGCGGCAGCTCGACGCGCGTATCCATTGCCATCCGGCCGCGGCCGCGGCCACCATGGCGCATCAAGGGAGCCGAAGGATGGGCGCGGAACCTCGTGTGATCGACACGCCGGCGGCGTGGAAGGGGCCGGAGATCGACTGGCGGCGGGAAGGCCTGCACGTCCTGACCGCCGCGGAGATCGACGAGGTCGACGCGGCACTGCGACATCTCCGCGGCCTCGGCGATCTCGATCTGCCGGCGATCACGCCCGCGACATTCCCGCTGCCGACGCTCGGAGCCGTGCTGGCGCGCTACCGCGACGACCTGCGCTTCGGGCGCGGCTTCAAGCTGCTGCGCGGCCTGCCGCGCGAGCGCTGGTCGGCCGACGACATCGCGCGCCTCTACTACGGCCTCGGCGTGCATATCGGCGTGCCGATGACGCAGTCGCGCCAGGGCGAGCGGCTCGGCCACGTCATCGACATCAGCGACGTCGATCGGACGGTGCGGGGCTACCAGTTCGGCGGCGGCCAGCTGATGCACACCGATTCCTGCGACATCATCGGGTTGATGTGCCTTCGGGCCGCAAAGAGCGGCGGCGCGAGCCGCATCGTCAGCTCGGTGGCCGTGCATAACGAGCTGGTGCGCCGACGCCCAGATCTCGCGCGCCTGCATTACGCCGGCTTCACGTATCGTCGCAACGAGCTCGACGCCAAGCTCGGGCGCGGCGTCGTGGTGCCGCCGGTGCCGATCGCGAGCTACAGCCTCGAGACCGGCGAGTTCTCCAGCTATCTCGGCACCAACTACGCGATGATGGCGGCGAAGGCCGGCGACGCCGTCTTGACCGATCTTCAGCGCGAGGCCTTCGACGAGCTGCACCGCATCGCCTCGTCCCCCGAGTTCTATCTCGACATGCAGATCGGCGAGGGCGACATCCAGTTCCTCAACAACCGGCTGATGCTGCACGGCCGCACCGCCTACGAGGACCATCCGGAACTGCAGCGGAGGCGGCACATGATCCGGCTCTGGCTGCAGATCCCGCAATGGCCGGCGCTGCCCGAGCGCCAGACCGTGCACACCGCCGAGGATCGCGACCTGTGGAGCCGGTTCCGCACCCCGCGCATGGAGCTGCCGTCGCATTTCTTCGCCGATGTCGAGCGGCGCCGCGCGGCGGCGGTCGCGATCGCCTGAGCCGGCCGCGCGCGGCATGAAGGCCGAGGCCGATCTCTACGCGCCGGTGAAGGCCTTCCTCGAGCGGCTCGGCTACGACGTGAAGGGCGAGATCCGCGGCTGCGATGTCGTCGGTACCCGCGGCCAGGAACCGCCGGTGATCGTCGAGCTCAAGCGCGCCTTCGGGCTCGGACTCGTGCTGCAGGGCATCGATCGCCTCGCCCTGTCCGAGGTCGTGTATCTCGGCGTCGGCGCCTGGCCGAATCGGCTGAAGGACGTGCGCAAGCTGTGCCGCCGCGTCGGGCTCGGCCTGCTCGTGGTCGTGCACGGCCGCGTCGAGGTCGTGACCGATCCCGAGCCCTATGCGCCGCGACGCAACGCGAAGCGCCTGAAGCGCCTGCTCGGCGAGCACGCGCGGCGCGCCGGCGATCCCAATCGCGGTGGCACGACGCGCATCCCGATCATGACGGCCTATCGCCAGGAAGCGCTGCGCTGCGCCGAGCTCCTGGCACTGCACGGGCCGCTCGCGCTCGCCAGGCTGCGCGAGGCCGGCGACGTGCCGAATGCTGCGCGCATCCTGCAGCAGGACGTCTATGGCTGGTTCGAGCGCGTCTCGCGCGGAACCTACGCGGTCACCGACGGTGGTCGCGCGGGCCTCGAGCGATTCGGCTACGGCGGCGCAGACGGGAGGATCGGTCGCGCCGCTTCCGAGGACGCGAAGCCCCAGGGATGAGCAAGAGGGCACGCACCGCAGGCCTCCCGACGCGCCGTCGCGTGACCGGAGGGGCGCGGATCGTCGCCGCATCGGTGCGCGACCGGTGAAGCGCGGGATGCGTGGAGGGCGTCGCCGGGCTCGATGTCGACCGCATGCGACGCCTAGACTGCGATCCATGACGACCTGCAACCCTGGACGGTCCGCACGCAGCCTTGCGGTCGATGACCGCGGTCGGACCGTCGCGCGGCCGGTCGTGACGCGCGGCGCGCGGTTCATCGGCGGGCCCGCCCGCTTGCGCCCATGACCGGCGACGAGACGGCGTCTGCCTACGATCGCTGGGCGGCCGTGTACGAGACCGACCGCAATCGCACGCGCGACCTCGACGGCGCGGTGCTGCGCGGCGCGGGACTGCCGTTGGCCGGGGCCGTCGTGGTCGAGATCGGCTGCGGCACCGGCCGCAACACCGAATTCCTGGCCGCGCATGCGGCGCGCGTCCTCGCTCTCGACTTCTCCGAGGGCATGTTGGCGAAGGCGCAAGCGCGCTGCGCCGGACGGCCGGTGCGCTTCGTAGCCCAGGACATCCGCACGCGCTGGCCGGCGGAAGATGCCTCGATCGACGTCGCGGTGACCGATCTCGTGCTCGAGCACATCGAGGACCTCGCGCCGATCTTCGCCGAGGCGGCGCGGGTGCTGCGCCCCGGCGGCGTCTTCCACGTGAGCGAGCTGCATCCGGCGATGCAGCGCGACGGCAAGCAGGCGAACTTCACCGATCCGGCGACCGGCGCCGAGGTGCGCGTCCCGGCCTTCCGCCACACGATCCCGGAATTCGTGAACACCGCCATCGCCGCGGGCCTGGTCTTGCGCCGCCTCGACGAGTGGTTCATCGACGAGGTCGACCGCACGGCCGGCAGACCGCGCCTGCTCACGCTGCTCCTCGAGCGCCACCGCTGAGTCGGGCAAGGCGAGAGCCTGTCGGCTCGGTGTGGAACGCGTATGGCGAGCGCGATACGCTGCGACGAAGGCGGCGATGATCGCGTCGCCGGTCTGACGGAACCGGGGGATTGCCCATGGGCGCGTTCACGGCGGAAGGCGGCTGCACCTGTCGTGCGGTCCGCTATCGCCTGACCGACAAGCCGATGTTCGTGAATTGCTGCCATTGCCGCTGGTGCCAGCGCGAGACCGGGGCGTCCTTCGCGCTCAACGCCATGATCGAGGCGGATCGCGTCGTGTTGCTTGCCGGACGACCCGAGGTGATCGACACGCCGTCGAACAGCGGCAAGGGTCAGCGGATCAGTCGCTGCCCGACCTGCCGCGTCGCCGTGTGGAGCAACTACGCCGGTGGCGGCGAGCGCATGCGCTTCGTGCGCGTCGGTACGCTCGACGAGCCTGACCGTTTGCCGCCCGACATCCACATCTTCACGATGTCGAAGCAGCCATGGATCATCCTGGATCCGGCCGTTCCGGCGATGCGCGAGTACTACGATCCCGCCCGCCACTGGCCGCCGGAGAGCCTCGCGCGCCGGCGCGCGCTCTTCGCAGAGAATGCGCCGTGATCGCGGATCGACCGGTCTTCCGGCCGCTCACCATCGATCGCTGGGACGACCTCGTCGATCTGTTCGGGCCGGAGCGCGGAGCATGCGCCGGCTGCTGGTGCATGTGGCCGCGCATCCGCGGCGTCGAATTCAAGGCGCTGTCGCGCGCGGCGCGGCGCGCGCGGTTCCGCCGACTCGTCGCGCTCGGACCGGCGCCCGGGCTGCTCGCCTATGAGCGGGACACGGCCGTCGGCTGGGTCGCGGTCAGCCCGCGTCGCGCGGTCCATCGCTTCAACATCGCGCGCAAGTCGGCACCGACGACGCCGGACGAGGATCTCGATCGGACGTGGGCGATCACGTGCTTCTACGTGCGCGCCAGCCATCGCGGTCGCGGCTTGACGCGGGCGCTCGCCGATGCCGCCATCGCCTACGCGCGGAGGAACAAGGCGCGACGCATCGACGTCTGCGCCGTCGAGCCGGAGAAGCGCCTGGGCTGGGGCGACGCCTTCGTCGGGGTCGCCTCGTCGCTCCGCCCGCTCGGCTTCACGGAGATCGCGCGCCGCACGCCCCGGCGACCGCTCCTGAGAATCGAGCTTTAGGACGCGATCGGCTGCCTCGCGCGCGAGAAGCCGCGTGAACTCCGCGCGGCGATGGGCCACCATCGCCGGCGGGACCACGGGGGATACTGCATGACCGACGATCGACCGGGACGCGCCGGCGCCAACAGCGATCCGTTCGCGCTGCTGGGCCTGCGCAGCTTCATCAACTGCTGCGGATCGCGGACGATCTTCGGCGGCAGCCGGATGCCGAAGGAGGTGCTCGAGGCGATGGTCGCGGCCTCGACGCGCTTCGTGAACGTGCCGCAGCTGCTCGACGCCGCGGGCAGGCGCATCGCCGAGCTGGTCGGCGCGCCGGCGGCGCTGGTGACGACGGGCGGTTCGGGCGCGCTGTTCGTCGGCGCGGCGGGCGCGGCCACGCGCGGCGATCCCGAGCGGCTCGTCAAGCTGCCGCAGATCGACTGGCCGCAGCGGCACATCGTCATGCCGCGCGGCTCGCGCTTCGGCTACGACCACGCGATGCGCGCGACCGGGCTCGAGATCGTCGAGGCGGGGACTCGCGAGGAGATGGCCGCGGCCCTCGACACCGCGGCAATGGTCGCGGTGCTCGGCACCGCGGATCCGACGGCGCCCCTGAAGCTCGAGGACTGCGTGGCCCTCGCCCGGCCGCGCGGCATCCCGGTACTCGTCGACGCGGCGTCCGAGTTCCTGCAGAAGAGCGATCCCTATCTCGCCCGCGGCGCCGACATGGTCGTCTATTCGGGCGGCAAGTACCTGCGCGGACCCCAGTCGACCGGGCTGCTGATCGGCGATCCGCGCTGGATCCGGGCGGCGTCGCTGACGACGGCTCCGCACAACGGCATCGGCCGTCAGCTCAAGGTGAGCAAGGAGGAGATCGCAGGTCTCGTCGCGGCGGTCGAGCTGTGGGCGAGCGGCCGCGATGCGGCGAGGGAGGAAGCCGCCCATATCGCCGAGCTGCGGCTTCTGGCGGTCGCCGCGGAGAAGTGCCCCGGCGTCAGCTGCGAGTTCCTCGACCGGACCTGGGTCGAGGAGCCGACGCCGCGGCTGCGCGTGCGCTGGGATCGCGCGCGGATCGGCATCGACGGCCCGAGCCTGCGTCAGCGTCTGATGGACGGCGATCCGAGCGTGCTGGTCGACGACCGCTTCGCCCATTCGGATTCGGTCACGATCCTACCGCTCAACCTGCAGCCGGGCGAGGCGATGATCGTCGGCCAGCGCATCGCCGCCGAGCTCGGCTCGGCGCAGGCGGGTGCGGCGGATGCAGCGGTCGAGCCGGCGGCGATCAATGTCAGCGGACGCTGGATCGTCACGCTCGAGGCCGTGGGCGGCGAGATCGGTCACGCCTTCGAGCTGCAGCAGCAAGGCAATGCGGTCACCGGCACGCATCACCTGCGCACGCGCGCCAACCCGATCCGCGGCACCGTCGCCGGTGATCGCATCCGCCTCGAGAGCGATCATCCGGCCGAGGGACTCGGGCTCTCCTACCGCTTCACCGGGCGACTGCAGGGGATGGACCTGGTCGGCACCGCGGAGCTCGGCACGACCGGCACGCCGGTCAATCGGCGCGAATACGGCGACGCCCCGTGGCGGGCACGACGCGCGTGAGGATGTACGCGGCGGCGCTGCTGCTCGTCCTCGCCGGGCTGGCGGGCGGCGCGGCGCAGGCCGCGCCGTGCATCGGCGACGCCCCGACGCGCGTCACCGGCCAGCGCGAGTGCCTCGCCGTCCGCATGTTCCGCTCGGCCGAGATCTCGCCGGCGCCGGCGCTGGTCGTCGTCGTCCATGGCGACATCAACAACAGCGCCTCGGCGGCGGCGACGACCCATGTGCCGATCGCCGAAAGCCTCGCTGCCGACCATCGCAACCTCGTCGTCGCGGCGCTGTGGCGGCCGGGCTACCACGACGGCGCCGGCAACGCCTCGACGGGGGAGAGCCACGGCCACATCGACAACTACACCGCCGCGAACGTCGACGAGGTCGCCGGCGCCGTCGCGGCGCTCAAGCGGCGGACCAACGCCTCGCGCACGATCTTCGTCGGCTTCTCGGGCGGCGGGGCCTTCGCCGCGCTCGTGATCGGACGGCACCCGGGGCTCGTCGACGGGGCGGCTGTCATCGCCTGTCCTTGCGACCTCGTCGCCTGGCGCCGGAACCGCAACGTGCGGCTCTGGACGCGCAGCGAATCGCCGAGCGACTACCTCGCGCGCGTGCCGACGACCACGCGGGTGGTTGCGATCGCCGGCGACCGCGACACGACCACGCCGGCCTATCTCACCCGCGACTATGCCGAGCGGCTGGCCGCGCGCGGCGTGCCGGCCCGCGCCTGGATCATCCCCGCCGGCACGCATCTCAGCGTCTTCCGGCGGGACATCGTCTCGCCGGTGGTCGGCGAACTGCTCGCGGCGCGGTGACGCCGACGGTCGCCGGGGTGTAGCCTTGCCGGCCATCGACCAGGGAGGCTTCATGCGAAGGATCTTGACGGGTGGCTTGGCTCTCGGGCTCGTGCTCGTGGCGGCGGGCGCGCGGGCCGATGCGATCGACGGCGACTGGTGCTCCACCGACGGGCGATTCATGACCATCCGCGGCCCCGCGATCACGACGCCGGGCGGCGCGCAGATCGCCGGCGATTACGATCGCCACCACGCGGCCTATGTCGTGCCGCCGACCGAGCCCGGTGCGGGCCAGAAGGTCGCGATGACCCTGGTCAACGAGCAGACCGTCCATGCCAAGCGCGGCGCCGCCGAGGGCGCCCCCGAGGTCTGGAAGCGCTGCGCGCGCCCGACGAGCTGAGGCGCGCGCGGGACTCTCCCCCTGGCCGCTTCGCGGCCTGTCGCCCTCATTCGAGGGGGACGTTTGGGCAGCGACCGCATCGTCGGCGATCGTCCCGTTCGAAGGGCGGGACGCCGTCCTGTTGGGATCGCATCTTGAGCCGGGCGCCGAATTCGCGCGGTCCGACCATCCCCCTCGAATGAGGGGGACAGGCGCCGCGAAGCGACGCCAGGGGGAGAGCCGCCCGCGCCGCCGGTATCACTTCACCGACGAGAACGCCGTCGGCTGCAGGATCATGTTCTCGAAATGGGTGATGATCGGGCCGTCCTTCTCGGTCTCGGCGCGCTTGGCGATCCACTCGGGGTCGCTCGCGAAGGCCGCCCACTTCTTCTCGCGCTCGGCGAGCGACTCCCAGGCGAGGAGGTAGTAAAGCGCCTGGTTCGACGGCCCGACCACGACGGTCCAGAAGCCGGCCTGGCGGATGCCGTGGCGCTCCCAGATCTTCAGCGTGATCGTCTCGAAGCGCTTGAGCAGGGCGGGCAGGCGGCCCGGCGCGCAGTGGTAGATACGCATTTCATGGATCATCGACGGTTCCCCTGATGCGGTGAGGTCGGGGACTGTCGCGGAGGCGCGGGCCGCGATGCAAGCGCCGCGCTGCGCGCCGCCTGCAACGCAGCGCTGCGGCGTCGAAGGCCTCGACGCGGGGCCGCGCCTGGGTTGAACTGTCGGCCACGCAATCGGCGGGGGACCGACAGATGACGACTGCGAACAAGAATTCGACGGGCGCGCGCGCCGCCGCGAGCCTGATCCACGGCTACGGCAATCTCGCCGCCCTCGAGGAAGCGCCGCCGCTGGTGATCGCCTCGGGCAAGGGCGTGCGCGTCTTCGACGAGGACGGCAAGAGCTACATCGAGGGCATCGCCGGCATGTGGTGCGCATCCTTCGGCTTCAGCGAGGAGGCGATCATTGAGGCGGCGATCAAGCAGCTGCGCAAGATGCCCTACTACCACACGCTGTTCGACAAGACGACGACCCAGGCCGGCGAGCTCGCCGAGAAGCTCAAGGCGCTCGCGCCCGCGCCGATGAGCCACGTCTACTTCACCAACTCCGGCAGCGAGGCGAACGACACGATCGTCAAGCTGGTGCGCTACTACAACAACGCAATCGGCCGGCCGAAGAAGAAGAAGTTCATCGCCCGCCATCTCGGCTTCCACGGGCTGACGCTCGCCTCGGCGTCGCTGACCGGCGTGCCGGTCATGCACACCGACTTCGACCTGCCGCTGCCGGGCTTCCTGCATACGGCCCTGCCGCACTACTGGCGCGAGGGGCGGCCGGGCGAGAGCGAGGAGCAGTTCGCCACGCGCCTCGCCGACGAGCTCGAGCAGCTGATCCTGCGCGAGGACCCCGACACCGTCGCCGCCTTCATCGCCGAGCCTGTCATGGGGGCGGGCGGTGCGGTGACGCCGCCGCGGACCTATTTCGACAAGGTCCAGGCGGTGCTGCGCAAGTACGACGTGCTGATGGTCGCCGACGAGGTGATCTGCGGCTTCGGGCGCACCGGCAACATGTTCGGCTCGCACACCTACGGCATCAAGCCGGACCTGATGTCGATGGCGAAGGGCATCGCCTCGGCCTACCAGCCGATCGCCGGCGTGATGATCAGCGAGAAGATCTACAAGGCGATGGTGGAGCAGAGCCGCAAGATCGGCATGTTCGCCCAGGCCTTCACGACCTCGGCGCATCCCGTCGCGGTCGCGGTGGCGAGCAAGGTCGTCGACCTGATGGCCGAGCGCGACATCCTCGGCCATGTACGCAAGGTCTCGAAGACCTTCCTCGAGCGCCTCAACGGCTTCGCCGCGCACCCGCTGGTCGGCACGACCCGCGGCGTGGGCCTGATCGGCGCCGTCGAGCTCGCCGCCGACAAGACGACGAAGCGCAAGTTCCCGCCGATCGTGAAGGAGGCCGTGCGCACGCTCTGCCAGGAACGCGGCCTGATCATCCGCGCGACAGGCGCCACCGACTCGCTGTGCTTCTCGCCGCCGCTGATCATCAACGAGGCGGAGATCAACGAGATGTTCGACATCTTCGGCAAGGCGCTCGACGACGTCGCGGCGCGGGTGGAGCGGGAGGGGCTAAGGGCGGCGTGAAGTCCAGATCGCGCCGGGGTCGGCCAAGCCCAAGCGCCGTCGATCCCGCGCCCCCCGTCCAATAAATCACCCCGGGTTTGATTTCGGGGTTTGGTTTCGGCCTGCGGCCTCGATCCGGCAATGCAGCGCAGTCGCACGCTTCGGACCTGATCTCGGAAACACGCATGCGAGCCGGCCGGCATGCGCCACGGGCGTCACGCCGCCGACTTGCCGTCGGGTGTGGCGATCAGGTCGCGCGGCACGAGGAGGAGGACGGGCAGGATGAGCGCGTAGGCGAAGGTGATCGCGGCGACGCAGATGCCGAAACCTCCGAAGTGGTCGTAGAGGATCGTGCCCAGGACGTCGCCGAGGCGGACCGACATGAAATAGGCGCTGCCCGAGAGCATCAGCACGGTGCCCTGCAGCCCCGGCGGGCAGGCGCGGATGATCAGGTCGAGATACGCTGCCGTCGCCACGCCGCCCATCAGGCCGATCGGCACCGCGGCGATCAGCGCGCTCGGGACGGAATCGATGAAGAGAAGCGGGACGAGTTGCGGCACCGCGACAATCGTGCCGCCCCAGAGCAGCGTGCGCAGCGCCACGCGGCGGCACAGCACGCCGAAGACGATGAAGGTCGGCACGAAGGACGCCGCGAAGATCGCGTTCCACAGCCCCCATTGGGCGTCGGTCGCACCGAGCGAGTCCTGCATGTGGTACTGCAGCGGCGTGACCGAGCCCGGGGCGAAGTTCCACAGCAGCCAGACGAGCAGCGCCGGATAGATCGGCCGATGCGCGCGCAGCCGCGCGATCGCCTGGCGGAGATCCGGCGGTGGCGCGCCCGTCGGTGCATCGTCGAACACCGCGCGCGGCCTCCAGATTCCGTAGAGCGCGACGACCGACATGACCGCCGCGCCTGCCAGGAACAGCCGTCGCATGGCCCGCTCCGCGTCGTGGGCCTCGAGCGCCTGGCTCAGGATGCCGCCGAGCAGCAACGCCGCGACCGTGGGGACCGAGGCGAGGATGTTCCAGGCGGCGCTGACCTCGCCCGACATCGCGTGGCGCTGCGCGAGGGCGGATGCCAGGCCGTGCTGCGCGCTCGACACCATCAGGAAGGTGACGGTGAGCAGGATCGTCGCCGCGAGGAGCGTGCCGTAGGACAGCGGCATGAATGCGAAAAGGGCGTAGAGCAGCGCGCTGGCGGCGCCGAACACGATCATGAAGCCGCGATCGCGGATGCGGAGGATGTCCCAGGAGTCGCGCAGGTATCCGAAGACGAATGACACGTAGAGCGGGGCCGCGGCGACGAGCCGGAAGGCGGCAAGCGCGTCGGCATCGAGCCCGAGCTTGTTCTTCAGGAGGAAGCCGAGCGGGATGTCGATGAAACCTCCATGCGGCGCACCGAAGGCCAGCAGCATGATCAGCATTCCCAGATAGGCGAGGATCCGTCGGCGCTGCGATCGGGGCGTCGGCATCGCCGGTCCCGCGCCGGAAATGCCGTCGATCGCGGTCACCGGGGGTTCCCGAAGGCACGGTCGCGCCCGGCGGGGAGGCGCAGCAGACGCGGGACCAGGAGGAGCAGCACGAGTCCGAGGGTCATCGCCGCCCCGATGATGACGAATGCGACCGGCGCCATCGGCATCCACGCGACGGCGATCGCCAGCGCGCCCGCAACCAAGGCGCGCCACCCGACGAGGGCGCTCCGACGACCTCGAACCCCGACGACGATCATGCGCATCACCCGAAATCGACGCCCGATCCTGCCGGCGGTGAGTCGAGCCATGCAATCGGCGAAATCGGCCCAGCAAGTAGATCCCCGGCAGTCGATATCGGCGCCGTCGCCCCGGGCTGCCGGGCCTCCGGTACGACCGATCGGGGACGCGCTCCCGACCGGGGACGGATCCAGGCTCAATCCGGGCTTCGTTCCCGGTTCGCCTCTCTCGTCATCAGCTCGCGCTGCCGGTCGACCACGTAGTCGCGGACGATCGGCGCGGCGTCGCGGCGGCGACTGAGCTGCATGTGGAAGACGAGCTGGCTGCCGGTTCGGAACATCATCTCGGCGCTGATCAGGTAGAACTCCCACATCCGGCAGAACCGCTCGTCGTACATCCTGGCGATCTCGGCGCGGTTGGCCTCGAAGCGTGCGTGCCAGTGCCTCAGCGTCTCCGCGTAGTGCACGCGCAGGAACTCGAGATCGGCGACCCACAGGCTGTGCTGCTCGACCGCGGTGAACACCTCGGACAAGGCGGGCGAGTAGGCGCCGGGAAAGATGTACTTGCGCAGCCACGGGCTCGCCGTCCCCGGCGGGCTCATGTGGCCGATCGAGTGCAGCACCATCAGCCCGTCGTCCTTCATCAGCGCGTTCACCTTGGCGAAGAACTCGCCGTAGTGGTGCACGCCGACGTGCTCGAACATTCCGACCGAGACGATCCGGTCGAAGCGCTCGTCGAGCTCGCGATAGTCGCGCAGCTCGATGCGCACGCGGCCCTCCAGCCCCGCCGCGCGCACGCGCTCGACCGCGAGCGCGTGCTGCTCCTTCGAGAGCGTGACGCCGACGACCTCGACCTCGGCGACCGAGGCGAGGTAGATCGCGAGCCCGCCCCAGCCGCAGCCGATGTCGAGGACCTTGAGGCCCGGCTTGAGCTCGAGCTTCGCGGCGAGCAGCCGGCACTTGTTGATCTGTGCCGCTTCGAGCGTATCGCCGGGGTCGCGGAAATAGGCGCAGGAATAGAACAGGCCGTCGTCGAGGAAGAGCCGGTAGAACGCATTGCCGAGGTCGTAGTGATGCGCGACGTTCTGCTGCGCCTTGCCGACCGGATTGGATTGCTGGAACCGCTTGAGCGCGCGCGACACGCGGCGCAGCGCCTTCTGCAACGGATAGGACCCCAGGGCGACGCGATTGATCGAGAACAGCGTCAGGAATTCGCGCAGGCTCGAGCCGGGAAAGCTCAGGCGCCCGTCCATGTAGGCCTCGCCCGCGTGCAGCTCCGGATTGAAGAAGAGCTTCCGGTAGAGCGACGGGTCGGCGAGCCGCATCGTGACCCGCGGACCGGCCGCCCCCTCGAAGACATGCTCTCGCCCGCGGGCATCGATCACCGTCAAGCGACCGATGCGCACGAACGATGCCAGCATGTGGGAGAGCGGGAACATCGTTCGGGCCTCCGAGGTCTTGATCATGCTTCCCGCGCGGCGGCGCGGCGGTCAACATCGACGGCGTCGGAACTGAACCAGCGCGGATATTCACGCCCGCGAGGCATGCGGCCGGCCGGCGTCGGCGACGACACGGAGCCGCGTGGGCTTCCCGCAGGCGCCGCTGTCGCGGCGCCTGTCCACCTCGCGGAAGCAACACCGGCGACGGAGCTCGGAATGATCTGGACTCCGTCGCCGGCTGCCGCGGTCACGCTGTCGACCGCGCCATCCGGCGTCTTGCGATGAAGCCGGCCGTCAGCGCCAGCAGCGAAATCGTGCTCGGGGCCGATACTTCCCGCACCCATCGGCCATCGCCCGTCAGCACGTTGCCGCCAGGCCAGGAGGTCCCGGAAATATCGCGGATCAAGGTCGAGCCGGTCGGGCTGCTCCGAAGGTCGAAGGTGAAGTCGAGGGTGCCGTCGGCCACAAGGAAGCGCCCGTCGAGATAGTTCCGATCGGTCGAGACCTCGAAGGACCATCCGAGCTGAAAGACGAAGGACGTCGGAGTGCCGAACTCGCGATCGGGGCCGGGGAAGTATCCTCCCGGCCCCCACGGGCCCGAGAACCGGAAGCTGATGAGGTCGCTCGGCGTGGTTCCCGCATGGGTCTGCGCCATCGAGAACGATCCGGCCGAGAATGCCGCGTCGGAGATCTCGATCCGACCGGAGCTTGCCGGCTCGATGACCGAGGGATCCCCGTGGAACGGCGCGGATTCGCGCCACACGAAAACCACCGATGCGTGGGCGAGCGAGTTGACAAGAATTCCGGCTACGACGCCGAACAGGAGCCCCCTGAGCATTTGCGATCTCCACATTTGAAATGTGCCGCGTTCGCGGAACGCCGTGGTCATATGGAGCGATCGTGAATCGAATTCCACCGGGCCGACGCTTCGCCTGGCGCCGCTGTCGCGTCGCCTGTGCCCCGCGTTCGAGCGGCACGATCGTCGTCCGGTCGGCGCAACGGTCGCTCACTCGATCAGTTCGTCGGCGCGCATGACGAGGACGTGAGGGATCTCCAGGCCGAGGCGTTTGGCCGTGCGCTGGTTGATGACGAACTCGATCGTTCGTGGAAGCTCGGCCGGGAGGTCAGCGGGGCTTGCGCCCTTGACGATGCGATCGACGAAATATCCGATTCGAAGGTTGGTGTCGGCGAGGCTCGGGCCGTAGCTCATCATCCCGCCTGCGACGCAGAAATTCCGCCACCCGAAGATCGAGGCCATGCGGCGCGTCACGGCGAAATCGGCGAGCTCGCGCGCGACGTCCGAGGTGAGCGCCTCCGGGAATGCCGTGAGCGCATCGCATCCCTCGCGCTCGACGGCCGCGAGCGCGGCGTCCACATCCGCGGCGTTGTCGATGCGTTGGTAGACGATCTCGAGCCCGAGGGTCTGCGCCGCCTCCACGGTGAGGCGCCGCTCGTTGCGCTCGCCGGCATGGCTCGGATTCGAGATCACGCCGACGCGCCGGATCGACGGCGCTGCCTCCTTTAGGAGCGACAGCCGCTTCGGCACCAGGTCGAAAGCCAGGAAGGAGATCCCGGTCACGTTGCCGCCCGGGCGGGCGAGGCTGCCGATGATCCCGGCATCGACGGGGTCTCCGCTCATGGCGAAGACGACGGGCACCTTGCGGCTCGCGAGCGGGGCGACGCGATGGGACGGGCCGCGGACCACCAGGATCGAGATTCCGGCAGCCAGCAGCTCGTCGAGCAGCGCCTCGAACCGATCGGATCTCCGCTCCGCATAGCGGATCTCGAGGACGTAGGTCCGCCCTTCCTCATGGCCGAAGCCGCGCATTCCCACGCGGAACGCTTCGATGTCGCGATCCGGGGGCGAGACGAAGGAGAGGTAGCCGACGCGCGGCGGGCGACCGGATTGCCCGCGCGAGGGCGCGGATCCGAGCGCGCCGACGGTCATGCTGCCGGCGGCGAGCGCTCGCCGGCGCCCCATCGGTCGAGCCGGCGCATGCATGGGGCGCGGATCGCGCGACGGCCCAGGTTCCGAGTGTCCCATCTCCGGCCATCCTTCGCGTCGCGCATGCGACGACGGACGCTAGCACGAAGATGGCCAGCCGCTCCGGATATCTCGGCGGAGGCGCAACCGCGTGCGTCGCGCCGACGGCGGCCTCGGTCAGCGACGGCGCTTGCGGCCCGACAGGACCTCGGCGGCACGTGTCCGCCTCGAGCCGAGGACGGCCAGCATCGGCACGCTCGCCGCAAGCATGAGCGGCGTCGAGGGCTCGGGAACCGCGGTCGCGGGCCCTCCGGCCGTCGGGATCGACAGCGTGATGACGTGATTGCCGGGCGAGACGATCGTGCCGACCTGGCGCGGCGGTCGAGCGTGCTGAAGTCGGCGGGCGGTCCCGCATCGACGGCGTGCGTCGAGGCCCATGCCGAGCCGTCGGCGTCGATCGCGGTCAGCGGCTCGTCGCCGATTCCGATGTAGTAGGTCCCGGGCGAGATCGCGATCGAGATGAGCGGGTCGAGGAGCGGACCCGAATTGTCGCCGGCGCGAAGGCCGCCGCCCGCCGCGTCGAACAGAAAGAGGCTGGGATTGAGCGCGCCGCCGCTCTCGCTCGCGCGGATCGTCAGCACGCCGCCGACGGAAAATACGAGCCTGAACGGATCGCCTCGTCGCCGCCGCTGATCGTGCCCTCGATCCGATCGACCCCGGGACCGACCGCTTCGGGGCCGGTGTCGCCGTCGAAGCGCAGCGACGCGCCGGCCTCGATGTGCGTGGCCGCCTGCGCGAACGAGCCCACGCCGGCGCCGAACGCCGGTGCAAGAGCGAGACGACCGAGAAACTCGCGCCGCACGCGTTCGAAGACGTTCATCGGATCCCTCATCCTTGCAGTCGCCCGGCTCCGTCCCGTGTGTCTTGCCGCATCGGGATCTGACCTTCGTTCGGCCCGGATGTTCAATCCTCCGCCTGATAACCGCACTCGAGCTTGAGGAGCGTGCGCCCTGCGCCGTGCGTCGTCGTGAAGGACGAGTGGCGGCGCTCCACACGGAGTGGTCGCGGGTCCAATTCCGGCGCCGCACGCGCGGCGCCTGTCCCTCTCATGCGCGGGGAACGGTCGGGAAGCGACGCTCGCGTTCAGGTCAGCCCCAGCTCGGCGCGCGCCTTCCTCGACAGGCCCTGCGCGACGAGCCGATGCGAGAGGCGCAGGTATTGCTTGAGGTCGCGGGCGGGCAGCCCGGGCTTGGCGTAATGCTGGATCCATTTGAGGCCGCGCGACGCGAGGTAGGGGGCGGGACGCAGGCCCGGCTGATCGCGGAGGATCTCGAAGCTGATCGGCGTGACCTTGAATGTGACGCCGGCGAGCGGCTCGTCCCAGGAGCCGATCGCGAAGACCTTGCCGCCGACCTTCCATACATGCGAGCCGCCCCACTGCGACACGTAGGTCGCGGCCGCCAGCGTGCGGCAGAAGGCGTTGAACGCGGCGGGCGTCATGGCGGCAGGAACGTGCAAGGCACGGCGACCGCGCGTCGCGCGTCGCACGCCTGCCGGCGCGCCGGCCGGTTCAGGCCGGCGCCAGGGCTCGGGCGGCCTTGCAACCGCGGATCTGCGACTCGACCTTGATGCGGGTGACGAGCTTCGACAGGCCGCGCACATGCGTGGTCCAGGTCGCGAGCGAGCTCTCGAGCTCGCGCCGCCCGGCCTCGGACAGCTCGAAATCGAACGAGGTCGGCTCGGCGAGCCGGTAGGCCTCGGGATGCGCGAGCGCGTCCTCGCCGGCGGCAAGCCAGGCGGCGATGTCGTAGTGCAAAACGGCGGCGGCGGGCGCCAGGATTTCGGCCTCGGTCCGCCCCGTCGCGTGGATCAGCTCCACGTAGGTGTGGAAGTCGCGCCAGAATCGGTCGAAGTCCGGGATCGACGCGGCGATGCCGCGTTCCTCCAGGAGGCGGCGCGTCGCCGCCATGGCCGTCGCGCAGACCTCGCTCCAGATGTGGAAGGAGGCGATCGCGCGATAGCGGTACATGAGATTGTCGCCGATCTCGCCGCGCTCGAGCTTCGCGAAGTTCTCCGGGCGCGCGCAGAATTCGGCACAGGACTCGCGCGTCGGAAAGAGCTCGCCCTTGGTCTCGCCCACGAAGCTGTCCAGGAAGTCGCGCATCGCCTGGCTGCCGTTCTCCATGGCAGGGAGCATCTGCGCCCACCATTCGGAATTCTTGATGCCGTGGGCGCGCATGAAGCGCACGACGGCCTCGAACCAGCCGTCGTTCCAGAACACGCTGCTCACCAGGTGCCACTTGCGGCAGGTGATGTAGTCCTCGAAGGGCAGCGTGTCGGTCGCGACGATGATCTCCTCGACGTCGAACACCTTGCGGTTCTCGAACACGCCGAAGTTCTTCGGCAGCACGCGGAAGCGCGTGTCGAAGCCGAACATCTCGCGGCAGGCCAGCGTCTCCATCTCGGAGCCCTTGAGGACCATGGCCTGGAAGTTGTGCATCTGGTGGATGTTCGAATCGAGGAGCGTGTGCAGCGCGCGCAGATGGCTCTCGAGCGACTCCCCCGGCAGGCCGAGGATCAGGTCGGAGACCGAGCGCAGACCGCGCCCGCGCATGTGCACCTCGATCTGCTTGTAGGCGTCGAGCTTGATGTTCTGGCGCTTGACCTTGCGCAGCACGTCCTCGTCGAGCGACTGGACCGCCTGGTAGAGGACCAGGGCGCCGCTCACCTGCTCGACCGACTTGATGATGCGCTCGGGGCGGTTCTTTCCGGTGGTCGCGTCGATGAACGTCGGCCAGCCGTAGTCGCGCTGCATCTGCCCGATGAAGCCGGAGATCTCGACGTCGCGCTCGAACATGCCGTAGTTCGAGTCCGCGATCCGCAGCGTTCCCATCTTCGGCGAGCGCTCCTTGATGCGCCGCGCGATGTAGTGGATCTCCTCCTTGATCTGCTCGATCGGGAAGTTGTGGACCTTCGTGTAGAACGAGGTCCCTTGGACGCAGAACGTGCACGTGAACGGGCAGCCGCGATTGGTCTCGATCATCGGCGCGAGCCGACCATCGAAGAACTCGTCCTGGATGCCGGTGAGCCAGGCCGAGGGAATCTGCTCGACGTCGCGATGGCGCGGCTTCGTCTTGTTGACGACCACCTGGCCTTCGGGCGTGCGGTAGGCGATCGAGTCCATCCCTTTCGCGCCGAACCGCTTCACGGACATTCCGGCGTCCATGAAACCTTCGAGGATGTCGGTGGCCAGGAAGTCGGCTTCGCCCAGCGCATACACGTCGAGGGCCGGATGGCGATCGAGATAGGTCGCCTGGCGCTCGGCCTCGAGCGAGATGTTCGGCCCGCCCATCACCGTGAGGACGTTCGGGTTGAGCTGCTTGGCGATGCGGAAGAACTCGTGGCTCAGCTCCTCGTTCCAGACGTAGTTGCTGAGCATGAGGACGTCGGGCGGCGACTCCTTCAGGGCTGCGAGGAGCCGATCGGGATAGACGAACAGGCGCGAGCCGACCGCATCGGCGCGATGCCTCTTGTCCATCACCGCCTTGATGTATGCGATGCCCAGCGGCATGCAGTCGCTCGCGAGGATGCCGCCATAGTTGTAGCGGAGATCGCCGATGAAGACGCGCGCTGCCATGACCCCGATCCCCACGACTGTGCTCGGTTGCGACCTGTCGGATTGCGAGTTCTGCTCTCGCTTGGATGCCGCATCACGCTATGGGATCCGCGTAGCGCTGTCGATGAAGCATCTCGGTTCGGGAGCCTTACGCGGTTTGGATAAGCGAGTCTCGGTTAGGTTGATCGGGTCGGGCGTCGACAGGCCTCGCTCCACCGCCCTCGACCGTCAGATTGATCGTGGCGTTCACCGTAGGGTGCGGACCGAGGCGGGGACGCGCGCAGGCGAGGCGGTGAAGGGGACGCTCGTCCGCCGGTGCACGCCTGCTCGGGCGCGAAGGAAAGCGGCGGCGTGATGGCGCTTTCAGCGCGAGGGCGCTCGACTCGGCAACGCGGTTGCGCACCGCATTCGCGGATTGCGGGCTTACTGCGCGGTTCGCTGCGTGGAGTGTGGTTAATGCGGGCGGTTGGCCGCCGGGATCGCGGATGGACGGATGGGAGCCGCGCTTGCCGACCTGCGGCGTTCGATGCGGCGCACCAAATCAATTTGGTCGCGGCTCGACATTGCAGCGATGTCGCTGCACTCCGACCTGGAGTGTCCAAGATCGGTGCCTCGGTTGCGATCGGGAAACCCCACGCGGCGGCAAGGTGATCGCATCGATTGGAATCGCGCCGGACGTCCGAGGTCGAACTGCGAGCCGGCCCGGAGAGCGGCGACACCGCGGGATCGCGGCACCGCGGACAACCGGGCACCCGTCGTCGCGGCGACGAGCCTCGCGTTCGCGCGCACCCGCGCCGTTCCGATCGCGCCGCGCGGATCCGGGTCTCGTCGTGGCAGGAGACCGCCGGCGCCGCGCGGCACTGACGGTCGCGGCAGCAGATCGGGCTCCTTCGGCAGCGTCGATGAGCCGGGTCCGCGTTCCACGCCTCCCGTCGATGGACGACGGGAGGGGCGGAAGCCGGGTCTGGCGGGGCAGGTCCTAGAACGCGCGATCGGTCGTCGGCCGATGCCGGTTCTTCGGCACGAAGCCGGAGCGCGTCGCGTTGCGCGGCTCGCGGACCCAGACCTCGCGGTTCGGGTGCAGGCCGCCGCCGCGCGTCGCGGGCACGGACGTGTGGCGCGCGCGATGCAGCAGCCGCGTGTCGGCGATGCCGCAGTTCGGGTGGAGCCCGCCATTCGCGGCGACCACCTTGTCCCAGGCGGCCTTGCGTCCGGCGAAGGTCCCGGGGTCGGCGAGCGCCGTGCAGTTGAGCTCGTTCTTGTTGAGATCGGCGACGATCTCGTCGCCGTTCTCGATCAGCGCGATCGGACCGCCGAGGGCCGCCTCCGGGCCGACATGGCCGATGACGAGCCCGACCGAGCCGCCGGAGAAGCGCGCGTCGGTCATCAGCCCCACGACGATGCCGCGCTCTCGGCAGAGCGTGGTGATGCGCGAGGTCGGGTCGAGCATCTCGGGCATGCCCGGTGCGCCGCTCGGCCCCTCGTAGCGCACGATGATCATGTCGTGGTTCTGGAAGAGCTGCGGGGTCTTGTCGAGCGCGGCGAGCAGGCCCTGCTCGCCCTCGAACACGCGCGCGCGGCCGCGGAAGACGTTGTTCTCGAGGCCGCCCTCGACGCCGGCGAGCTTGAGGATCGCCGAGAAGTCCGGCGAGAGGTTGCCGCCCAGCACGCGCAGGCCGCCGGTCGGCTTGTAGGGCTTCTCGACGGTCAGGATCACCTCGCCGTCGGGGCGCTTGGGCGCCAGCCGCGCGACCTGCTGGGCGAGCGTCTCGCCGGTGCAGGTCATGACGTCGCCGTTCAACAGGCCGGCGTCCAGCAGTTCGCGCACGATCACCTGCACGCCGCCGACGCGGTCGATGTCGAGCATCGAGTACTTGCCGTAGGGCCGGGCGTTGGTCAGGACGGGCACGACGTGCTGCGACAGGTGGTTGAACTCCGCCGGCGTCATCACGTCCTTCCAGAAGTCGGCGTAGCCCGCGGCGCGCGCGATCTCGGGGGCGTGCAGCGTCACGTTGGTCGAGCCGCCGACGGCCATCGCGACGATCATCGCGTTGCGCAGGGAGTCGCGTACGACGATGTCGCGCGGCTTCAGGCCGGACTTCATCAGGCGCGCGAGATGCTCGACGAGCTCGGCGGGGAACTCGTTCAGCCGGCGCGGATCGTCGGAGGCCGGCGCCACCATGTGCAGCGGCTGCATGCCGACGACGCCGATGAAGGTCTGCATCGTGTTGTAGGTGAACATGCCGCCGCAGCTGCCGATGCCCGGGCAGGCGTTGCAGGCGATGCGGTGGCGGAGCTCGGGATCGGGATGGCCGGCCACCTGGTAGGCGCTCACGATGTCCAGCGCCTCGCCCGTCGCCGGGTCCTTGCCGGGCCGGATCGTGCCGTCCGACATGATGATCGAGGGCTGGTTGTGCTCGAGCAGGGCGGCGAGCGTGCCGACCGGCGGCTTGTCGCAGGCGACCACCGCGATCGTGCCGGCGAGGCCGGTCGCCTCGAGATGCTCGCACAGCGCGTCGTTGGTCACCTCGCGGCCGATCAGCGAGTAGCGCATCTCGCGCGTGCCGTTGCGAATGCCGTCGGACGTCGCGATCGTGTATTCGGGCTGCACCAGGCGCAGCTTCAGCTGGCCCTCGCCCTTGCCGATGCGGTTCTTGAGCTTGTCGTGGATCGCATCGACCTTGGACAGCACGCCCAGATAGCACTGGCTGTCGCCCTTGGTGCCGACCACGCCGACCGACGGCTCGTGGATCAGGTCGGGATCCGTGCCGAGCTCGCGCGCGAGTCCGATGGTCTGGGTCGAGCGACCCGGATGGCGGTCGATGAGGACGATCTTGGCGTTCGACACGGGGGACCTCTGACTGGGATGGGGCATCGGGAAGCGGCGAACGCCGGTTCGGCCGACGATGCGGGTGAAGGTTTTTTATCCCGGGTTTGCCGGGTCGATGCAAGCCTGCGGCGGCCCCGCGGATCGCTCGCGAGAGCGCCGGTCGGCGCGGCGGCGCGCAAGGCGCCGATCGCCGCAGGGTCGCCCGGACTCAGGCCTTGGGCCTGGCGACGAAGGCCTGCTTGTCGTGGCGGTCGAAGCCCGCGCCCTCGTAGAAGCGGAACACGGCCTCGTCCTTGCGGCCCGTCTGCAGCATCGCCTTGTAGCAGCCCTCGGCCCAGGCATGGGCGAGGGCGCCGGCCAGCACGGCCTTGCCCCAGCCCCTGTTCCGATGCGCCGCGTGGGTGACGACGTTCTCGATGACCGCGTAGGGGCGGCATCCGCGCGTCAGGTTGGGAATGACCATGATCGTGCAGCAAGCCACGAGCGCGTCGCCGTCATAGCCGCCGAAATAGCGGCAACGGGGATTGGCCATCGCCTCGTCCCAGACCGTCCGGGCGGCCTCGGCGCTCGGCGGCGGCTCGTCGGCGCCGTGGAGGTGCACGTAGAGCGCGAGGACGGCGGGCAGCTCGTGCTTCCGGATCTGACGGACGTTCATCGTGCAAGCGTAGCGCGGCACCGGCTCGCAGGACACGGCCGCGCGCCGGCCGCCGCCGGCCGCCGCCGGCCGTCGCCGGGCGCGCGCATCGGGTTGATCGCGACACGGTGTCGGTGGCATTCCCCTTCTGCTCGCGCGTCGGCGCGAGGAGGAGAGGCGTTTCATGGAGTCCCGAATGCCAGCCGCGTACATCGATCCGGAGACCGCGAAGTCCTATCCGCTCGACGTGCCGCGCTGGCGGTCCGACGACGGCAATCCGCTGATGATCACGCCGCTGCCGGGGATCGCGCGCGCCGACATCGACACGTCGACGCGCTCGCTCTGGCGCTATCGCGCGGCGCTGCCGATGGACATCGCGCCCGTCAGCCTCGGTGAAGGCTGCACGCCGCTGGTCGCGCGCGACTGGGGCGGCGCGCGGATCCGCTTCAAGCTGGAATGGTTCGCGCCGACCGGCAGCTTCAAGGACCGCGGCGCCACGGTGATGGTCAGCTACCTACGGCAATGCGGGATCTGGTCGATCCTCGAGGACAGCTCGGGCAATGGCGGCGCCGCGATCTCGGCCTTCGGAGCGGCGGCAGCGATCAAGGTCAAGATCCTCTGCCCGGCGACGACGCAGCCGGCGAAGGTCGCGCAGATGCGCGCCTTCGGCGCGGCGGTCCAGCTCGTGCCGGGGCCGCGCGAGGAGTGCGAGTACGAGGCGATACGCCAGTCCGCGCAGACCTTCTACGCGAGCCACAACTGGCAGGCCTTCTTCCTGCAGGGCACGAAGACGCTCGCCTACGAGCTGTGGGAGGACCTCGGCTTCCGCGCGCCTGACAACGTCATCATCCCCGTCGGCGCGGGCTCCAACGTGCTCGGCTGCGATCTCGGCTTCGGCGAGCTGCTCGCCGCGCGCCAGATCGCCAGGCGGCCGCGGCTCTTCGCGGCCCAGCCGGTCAACTGCTCGCCGATCCATGCGACGTTCCGGTCGGGCGGCGAGGCGCTGGTCGCCGGCGACTGGAAGGCGACGGTCGCGGAAGGCACCGCGATCAAGAAGCCGGTGCGCCTCAAGCCCGTGCTCGACGCGCTGCGCCGCTCGGGCGGCGGCACGATCGCACTGACGGAGGACGAGATCGTTGACGCGACGAAGCGCCTCGCGGCGGGCGGGCTCTATGTCGAGCCGACCTGCGCGAGCGCCGCGATCGCGGCGGAGAAGCTCCTCGCCGCCGGTACCATCAAGCCCGAGGAGACGACCGTCGTCGTCCTCACGGGAACCGGCCTCAAGGCGACCGCGTTCATGACCGAACTCTTCGGCAAGGGGTGACGCGACGCGGGCGCGCGCCCCCGGCCCGGCGTCGCCGGCATTCGGCGTCGTATTCGCCGCGACGCCATGAGACGATGGCGGTGCGTCGAGTCGTTCGCGCGGGCGGCACGGCGACGGCCGGCGCCGCCGGGGCCCGTCGGCAGGGAGTAATGCCATGAAGTCGCGCCGCTTCGGACGCATGGGATGGTCGGTCTCCGAGCTCGTCATCGGCGGCGGCATTGTCGGCGGCATCCTGATCCTCAAGGACGAGGCGACGCGCCGCGCGGCGCTGGAGCGCGCGACCGCCGCGGGCATCAATTGGATCGACACCGCCGCGTCCTACGGCAACGGCGTGTCGGAGGAGACGATCGGCCGGCTGCGGCCCGACCTTTCGCCGCGGCCGATGATCTCCACCAAGTTCCGCCTCGCGCCCGGGGATCTCGGCGACATTCCTGCGGCCATCGAGCGCGCGCTCGCGGCGAGCCTGCAGCGGCTGAGGATCGATCGCATCGAGCTCTATCAGCTCCACAACGCTCTCGGCGAGACGGCCGCCGAGGGGCGCCTGGCGCCCGAGCACGTGTTCGGGCCGCGCGGCGTCGTCGAGACCCTGGAGCGGCTGAAGGAGCAGGGCGTCATCAAGGCGATCGGCTTCACCGCCGTGGGCGAGAGCCGCGCCTGCCTGCGCGCGGTCGAGAGCGGCCGTTTCGACTCGGCGCAGGTCTACTACAACATCCTCAACCCCAGCGCGGCTTGGGAGCGCGCGCCCGCGGACTGGCCGGCGCAGGACTTCTCGGGGCTCCTCGCCGCCTGCGCGAGGCACGGCGTCGCGGCGATGAACATCCGCGTCTTCGCCGGCGGCGCGCTGACCGGCGCGATGCGCCACGGCCGCGAGGTCGCGATCACCGACGGCGCCGAGCCGGAGCGCGAGCTCGCGCGCGCCGACGCCGTCCATCGCGCGCTCGGCGATTCCCACGGCTCCCGTGCGCAGACCGCCTTGCGCTTCGCGCTGGCCGAGCCGCGCCTGGCCTGCATCGTCGTCGGCCTGCATGAGCTTGCGCATCTCGATGCCGCCCTCGCCGCGCAGGCGGCCGGGCCGTTGCCCGAGTCCGCATTGTCGAGGCTGCCGGCGCTCTGGGCGCGCGACTTCAGGGACTGAGACACGGCGGCGATCGCGGGACTTCCGCGCCGACGGAGCCGCCGCGATCGCGGTTGGCCTTCGGCGGCATCGCGCGGCGGGCGGCTTCCCATCCCCGGCCGAGGGCCGATACCCCCGTGCGCGTGCACGGCGGTTCGACGGCGCATGGGCGTCGCGGCCGGCAGCCGCCTGCCCGTGAGCCCTGAGAGGCGGACCGCGCCGGCGCGGTCGGTGCGGCACGACCGGGTGCGGAGGGCGGCGGCAGGGCCGGGTGCGAAGGGCGGCGGCAGCGGCTCCATGCTCGCGACACCGTCGCCTGGACGATGCCGGGCGCGCATCGATCCAAGGCCGCATCGGCATTTCCGCGATGAGCGGGAGAAGCCGAGGCTGGCGGCGCTGCAAACCGACCGGAGGCTCCGATGGACGAGACGGCATCTCGGACGAACACGCGCGCCGCCGCAGCGACGCGGCGCCACCGGCTGGTGATCGCGGCGATCGCGTTCCTCACGCTGGTCGATCTTTTCGCCACGCAGGCGATCCTGCCTTCCCTGGCCGTGCACTACGCCGTGAGTCCGGCCGCGATGGGCACGGCGGTGAACGCGAGCACCGTCGGGATGGCGATCGCCGGGCTGGCGGTCGGGCTGCTCGGCGGCCGTATCGACCGACGCCGCGGGGTCGTCGCGAGTCTCGCGCTGCTCGCGCTCCCGACCGCGCTGCTCGCCGTCGCGCCGGACCTCGTCGCCTTCACCGCGCTGCGCGTGCTGCAGGGTCTCTGCATGGCCGCGGCGTTCACGCTGACCCTGGCGCATCTCGCGGAGAACGCGACGGGCGGCGTCGCCGCGAGCGCGGCCGCCGCCTACATCACCGGCAACGTCGCGAGCAATCTGCTGGGACGGATGATGGCCGCCGCCTCGGCGGAGTGGCTGGGCCTCGCCGACACGTTCCTCCTCTTCGCGATCCTCAACCTCGCCGGCGCGGTCCTCGCGTTCGCGGCGCTGCGCACGACGGTGCCGCTGGGCCGGCCGATGCGATCGGGCGCGGCGCCGTGGCTCGCATTGCTGGGGCATCTGGCGACTCCGGCACTGCGCCGCGCCTTCGCGATCGGCTTCTGCATCCTGTTCGCCTTCATCGGGACGTTCACCTACGTGAACTTCGTGCTCGTGGCGCCGCCGCTCGGCCTGCCGGCGATGGCGCTGGGCCTCATCTATCTCGTGTTCCTGCCATCGATCGTGACGACGCCCTTCGCGGGGAGGCTCGCCGAGCGCTTCGGCGCGCGCCGCGCGTTCTGGGGATCGATGGCCGTCGCGCTCGCCGGGCTGCCGTTGCTGCTGCTGCCGACGGTCGCAGGCGTGCTCGCGGGGCTCGTCCTCGTCGGTGCCGGCACGTTCCTCGGCCAGGCGATCGCAACGGGCTTCGTTGGTCGCGCGGCCGCGGGGGACCGCGCGTCGGCGAGCGGCCTCTATCTCGCGAGCTACTTCCTCGGCGGCCTCGCGGGAAGCGCCGTGCTCGGGCACCTCTTCGTCGCCGCCGGGTGGCCGGCCTGCGTGCTCGGCGTCGCGCTGGCGCTGTCGGCGGCCTGCGTGCTCGCGACGGGGCTGCGCAAGCACGCGCCCGGCGTCAGCCCAGCGGCATTCCGTCGAGCGTGATGCGGTGCATGAGCCGGCGCTGGCCCTGGTAGTCGTTGACCGCGTAGTGCCACGTGCAACGGTTGTCCCAGAAGGCGATCGATCCCGCGCGCCAGCGGAAGCGGCAGAGGAAGTCCGGCTGCACCGCGTGCCGGTAGAGGAAGTCGAGCAGCGCCTTGCTCTCTTCCGGATGCCAGCCCTCGATGCCGACCGTGAAGTTCGGATTCACGTAGAGCGCCTTGCGGCCGGTCTCCGGGTGCCGGATCACCACCGGATGCACGGCGTCCTGCGTCGCGAGCTCGGGATTGTGCAGGCGACCTTCGAGGTCGGTGCCGAAGTACCGCGCCTGCGGCCCGAAGATGTGGCGGCTGGAATGCACGGCGCGGAGCGACTCGAGCGTGCGCTTGAGCCCGTCCGAGAGCGACTCGTAGGCGAGGTACATGCTCGCGAACAGGGTGTCGCCGCCGTGATCGGGCACCTCGCGGGCCAGCAGCACCGAGCCCATCGCCGGGACCTGGTCGTAGCTGTGGTCGGTGTGCCACTGGCTGCCGATGTTCCTGGTCTGCTGCGGCTCCTTGCGCACCTCGGCGATCTGCGGATGGCCGGGAACGGCGGTGAAGAAGCGATTCACGTTGATCGGGGCGAAGCGCTCGGCGAAGGCGATGTGCTGCTCGGGCGTCAGAGTCTGATCGCGGAAGAAGATCACGCCGTGATCGAGGAAGGCCTGCCGGATCTCGCGCACGCGGCCGTCGTCGAGCGGCCGCGACAGATCGATCCCGAGGATCTCCGCGCCGAGCGCGCCGGTCAGCGGCTGGATGTCGATGGTGCTGTTGCGCATGGCGTCGCCTCCCCCGAGGATCATGCCAGATTAGCGCAGGCGACGGCCGCGTCTCTTCCTTCTTGAGACCGCTGCCGGCGCAGGCCCCGGCCGCCAGCCATCCCGCTTTCGCGCAGGCGAAGGGGATGTACGATGGCCGGCAATCCGAACCGACGGGGGAATCTCGAACATGGCGACGAAGACGAAGAAGGCCCGGAGCAAGGCCAAGGCGCCGGCGAAGCGCGATCAGGCGCAGCTGGTCGCGGAATCCCAGGCCGCGCTGCGCGAGCTCGCGGCGCGGATCCCGCGGCGGTACGGCTACGGCGACGAGCCGGCGCTGACCTTCGATGCGCGCCAGGCGAGGATCGATCGATGAGCCGCGGCCCCCTGACGCTGGCCGCAGCCGGCAAGGCGCTCGATTCCGGACGGACCTCGGCGGCGGCGCTGCTCGAGGATTCGCTCGCGCGCATTGCCGCGCACGACAAGGATCTCAACAGCTTCGTGCTTCTGACGCAGGCGCGCGCGCGGCGTGCCGCGGCGGCGGCCGACGCCGCGATCAAGCGCGGCAGGCGGAGCGGCCCGCTGCACGGCGTGCCCTTCGCGTTGAAGGACATCTACTCGACGGCCGGCGTGCGCACGACCGCGCACTCGCGCGTGCTGATCGGCAACGTGCCCAGGCGCAACGCGCCGACGGTGCAGCGACTGCTCGATGCCGGCGGGGTGATGGTCGGCAAGCTCGCGACGCATGAATTCGCGACCGGCGGCCCCGCCTATGACGGCCCGTTCCCGCCGGCGCGCAATCCGTGGGACATCGCCCACTTCACCGGCGGCTCCTCGAGCGGCTCGGCGGCCGCGGTGGCTGCCGGCCTCGTGCCGCTGGCGATGGGCTCCGACACTTCGGGCTCGATCCGCGGGCCGGCGGCTTTCTGCGGCATTGCCGGCTTCAAGCCGACCTACGGGCTCGTGCCGCGGACCGGCGTCGTTCCGCTCGCCTTCTCGCTCGACCATTGCGGGCCGATGGCCTGGACGGTCGAGGACTGCGCGCTGGCGATGAACGTCCTCGCCGGCCCCGATGCCGGGGATCCGGCGAGCGTGCCGCATCCCGGAATCGATTTCGACAGGGCTTCGCGCGGGTCGGTCGCCGGCATGCGCATCGGCGTCGTGCGGCACTTCTGGGAGGAGGACGTCGAGGGCGAACCCGAAGCCGTGGCGGCGATCGAGGACTCGCTCAAGGTGCTGCGCAAGCTCGGCGCCAGGCTCACGACGATCCGCCTGCCGCCGCATGCCGACTGGGACGCATGCTGCCGCGTGCTGCTCTATGCCGAGGCCTATGCGATCCACGAGCACGACCTGAAGACCCAGCCGCAGAGCTATGCCGAGATCACGCGAACGCGGCTCATGACCGGCGCGGCGCTCACCGGCGCCGACGTGATCCACGGCCTGCGGTGGCGCCGCCAGCTCAATCGCGCCTATGCCGAGGCGACGGCGGGGGTCGATGCCGTCGTGACGGCATGCTCGCTCGCTCCGGCGCCGCTGCTCGATCCGCTGACGTCGCCGCCGTACTTCACCACGCGCGGCAAGCTGATCATGACGCCGTTCAGCCTCACCGGCGCGCCGGCGCTGAGCGTCTGCGCGGGCTTCACGAACCAGGGCATGCCGCTGAGCCTGCAGATCGCCGGCAAGCCCTTCGACGATGCCAAGGTCCTGCGTGTCGGACGCGCCTACGAGCGCGCGACGCCATGGCGGGAGCGACGGCCCGCGCTCTGAGCGGCCCCGAGCGGCGGATCAAGGGCGGGCGACGGCGACGTCGCTCGCTTCCGCTGCGGTATCGCCGCATCGCCCGGAGCCGGTGTTGACAGGAGCGTCGGCAGCGACGCGGCAATCGGGCCTGGCGGCGATCTCGAGCGGCCAGGCAACGAGGCGCACCGGATGCTGCGGTCGGAGTCCCGATCGAAGCGGACGACCGCTCCCGTCATCGTGAGCGGAACCGGCGGCCCCGTTGTCGACGTCGTGCGGCGCACGCATTCCCGGGCGCGACTGCGCGACCGGCGACCCGGCCGCTTCCGGAAGGGTGATCGAGGTTCGACCAGGCGCCGCCAGGGAGATTGCCGCCATCGCAAAGGCGGTCAACAGCAGCGCATGGCGGAGCTGGGTCAGCGCGACACGTTCGAAGCGCAGCCACCAGATCGGGCTGTGCCGGCGTCGCGACCTCGCGCGGGAGGCGGCCGGGCGATCCGATGCGGCCGCGGCGATGTCGCGCGGCGCTGGCGGGAGATCCGGGAGGCCGGCGTTCGGATCGCTCGGTTGCAGCGCAGCCAGCGGTTGCCGTGAAGTGCGGCTGCGGACAGATGCCTGTGCGCCGTGGGCGATGCGCGACATCGTGCAATGCATCCTTCCCCGTCCTCCGTGCGGCCGCGATGGCCGAGGCCCTGATGGGCGTTGCCGGAGATCGAGCAACATGCGTGCCACGCGGCGGGTCACGTCGCGCGTTGCGGCATAACGGTGATTTCGACTCTTCCACCGATCGGGTGGGGCCGATGGGGCAAATCACGCAGTGCTCCGCGGCGACTTCACCCAGTGCGAAGCCGGCCGCAGGCCGCGCCGACCTGACGTTGCGTCGCGACCGGCTTCACGCGACGTAGGTCGTAAGCTCCGGAAGGGCGAGGCGACCCGAGGCGGGACCGATCGGCGGCATCGCGTGCAGGGCCGATCGCGCGAAGCCGGCGATGAGATCCGCGACGCCGCGCGGATCCTCCCAATGCGGCGCGTGTCCGGCACCGTCGATCGTGATGCGCTCGGCGCCGGGCAGGAACGCCTGCAGGCGGCGCTGTTCGGCGGCATCGCTGAACGTGTCGCGGTCGCCGCGGATCAGGAGCGCCGGCACCGCGATGCGCGCGAGCGAGCGGCTGAAGTCCTCGTCGAGCAGGCCGCGCAGGGTCTGCGTCCAGACGCGCGCCGGAAGCTTGAGGCTCTCGGTCACCACCGTGTCGAGGAAGGCTGCCGGAACCGGGCGGGCGAGCGTGCTCTCCTGGAACGCGCGCGACATCGCGGGATCGACGGGGTCGACCAGATCCGCGATCGTCTCGCGCCAGAACGCCTCGACGACGGCATTGCCGCGCAGCGCGGCGAAGCCGCCGATCAGCGCCAGGCCGGCGACGCGGTCGGGCCGGGTCAGGGCATAGCGCGTAGCGACGAGGCTTCCCATGGAATGACCGACGAGCACGGCGCGCGGCACCTCGAGCCGCTCCATGACCGCGGCGAGATCGTCGACGAGATCGTCGATGCGATAGCCCGTGCGCGGCTTGTCGGAATCGCCGTGGCCGCGATGGCTGAAGGCGATGCAGCGGCGATCCGGCGGCATGTGCGCGAGCATGGGGGCGAAGGCGCGCCGCGAGTCGGTGTAGCCGTGCAGGAAGACGATCGCGTCGCCGCTGCGCGGTCCATGCGCGACGGCATCGACGTGAAGGCCGGCGGCGGTGCGAAGGACGTGGTGGATCATGGCTTCGTGCTCCCCGGTCTCGGCGTGCGGGCGGCGGGGCCCGGAGGCGCCGAGGACCTCCGGGCCCGTACCGTCAGGCGGCCTTGGCGCGGGCCATGGCGCGGTCGGCGAGCCAGCGGTTCCACGGGCTGGACGGCTTCACGGCCATGCGCTCGGCGGTGAGCGCCCGGGCGAGCGCGTCCTCGCCCGCGCGCAGCGCCGACTCGATCAGCGTGAGGTCGATCAGGTCGCGCTGGGCGTGGCTGCCGCCGAACCGGGCGGCGATGTTGCGCGCCGGGCGGAGCAGGCGGATGGCCGTCCCGTGGTCGCCGTCGCCGAATGCCCGGATCGCCTGCGTGACCGGCGCGCCGACCTCGCGGATGAACGCCGCATTGTCGTCGCCGTCGCGCTTCGGCGCCGCCTGCAGCGCGAGCACGGCATCGCCATCGGCGCGGCGGCCCGCGCCGACGAAGGCCATCATCGCGTGCGCGTCGTTGAACGCGTAGTTGCTCGACGCGGTGAGCGTCGCCCAGTCCTCCGCGACTCCCTGCCAGCGGCCGCCGACATCGACGCCGCGCAGAATGAGGCGCCAGAGCATCGCCGAGGCGTCGACCATGTCGAGCACCGCGCCGGTGCGCGTCCCGTAGATCGACTCGTCGTAGAGCTTCAGCACGGCGTCGGTCTCGCCGAGGTCGAGGTGGAACATCGCGAGATGCCACCAGTTGTGCACCTTGAAAAAGTTGTCGCGCGTCCAGCCGTCCTCGTTGCCGCGCATCCAGGCGATGCCGTCGCGCTGGCGGCCCTGCATCTCGCAGACATGCGCCACCGCGTGCTGCGCCCAGGAGTCGCGCGGTTCGAGCTCGATCGCGCGCCGGCCGGCGCGCTCGGCCGCCGTGTAGTCGCCCATCTCCTCGAGCCCGAAGGCGTGCATGCCGAGCACGCCGTGATAGTCCGGCATCGCGGGCGACCAGGCGGGCAGCGCCCGCGCGATGCGGTCGCGCAGCATTCGCGAGTCCCCGACGAAGAAGTCGAGCGCCTGGCCCGCCTGCAGCGCGAGGATGTCGTGCGGATGGTCGATCGCGACATCCTCGAGCGCGCGCGCTGCGGCGTGCCAGCGACCCTCGACGAGATGACGGATCGCGGCGAGATGGCCGCCCTCCCGCGTGGTGTGCGGCAGCGCTTCGGCCGCCTCGAGCGAGCCACGCGCGACATGGGCGACGTCGGGTCGGGCCCCGAGCAGGTGAAGATAGGCGTGCAGGACGCGCGCCATCACGAAGTCGGGACGCCGCTCGATCGCCTCGGCGATGGTGGCGACGGGGTCGCCCTCGTAGAGAAGCAGCTGGCGCTGAGCCCGGTCGTAGAGGGCGGCGGTCTCGGTCGTCGCGCCGCTGAGCGCGTGGCCGAACTTGTCGTTGGTCGTCATCGAGATCTCCTTGTGGTGGGCGCGTTCGGCCCGTCGCCGGGCATGTCGACCGGCAGGAAAGGGCTCTCGCGCGCGGGACGGGGTTCCGTTCCCGGGGGTGGCGGGGCTGTTCGTCTGGTATCGTCCCGTGGCGGGCGCGACCCGATGGGGTCGCGGCGCAGCGGGTTCAGCGCGTGCGTCGTCGCGGCGGCGGGGCCGGTCGAACCGGGACCGCGGTCGCCGGCACGACAGGCAGCGGAGCTGCCGGGCGTGCTGGGGCGTTCGTCGAGGTCATGGTCATCGTCCTGTCTTGCGTGGCGCTTCGCCGCCATCGGGCGGCGGTGCGCGTCCTATCTGCCGTGGGCCGCGCGTTCCGACAATTGAGTTTTTCCAATCTCGCCGATGAGCGAGATTTCCGGTGCAGGTTGCGCATCAATCGATCGAAGGAGCCGGATCGCCGATGCAGCTTGATCTCGATCTTCTCAGGACCTTCGTCGCGATCTGCGAGACCGGCAGCTTTCGCGCCGCAGCGGACATCGTCGCGCGCACGCAATCGGCCGTGAGCCTGCAGGTGAAGAAGCTCGAGGAGGCGATCGGCGAGTTGCTGCTCGATCGCGATCCGGCGGGCATCCGACCCACGATCAAGGGCGAACTGCTCCTGTCGCATGCGCGCCAGGTGCTCGCCGCCCACGACGACGCGGTGCAGGCGCTCGGCAGCCGGCGCCACGACGATCGCGAGCTGCGGCTCGGCGTCGGCGGGGACTTCGCGCAGGGCATGATGGGGCGCGTCCTCGACGTGCTGCGGGCGGACCTGCCCAATCTCACCGTCCAGGTCGTGTGCGCGCCCTCGGAGGAACTCGGCACGAAGGTCCGCGAGGGGCAGGTCGAGATCGCGCTGCTGGGCGAGGGCGAGGGTCTCGGTCAGGGGCCGGTGATACATCGCGAGCGCTGCGTCTGGGCGAGCGGCGGCGATGCGCATCTGCGCGATCCGATCCCGCTCGCGATGGTGCCGCCGGAATGCCTCTACCGACGCTGGGCGGCCGAGCGCCTCGATGCCGTCGGGCGCGCCTATCGCATCGTCTACACGTCGTATTCGATCGCCGGCCTGCAGGCGGTCGTGCGCAGCGGCCACGCCGTCACCGCCTTCGCCGAGAGCGCGGTCGTGCCCGGCATGCGGATCCTGGGCGAAGCCGACGGCTTCCCGCCCTTGCCGATGATCGAGGTGCGCGTCGAGCGCTGCCTCGCGCGCGACAGCAAGTGGCTGCGCAATCTGCAGAAGGTCCTGATCGAGCGGCTGCGGCTCGACGGGTGATCAGCGCGGGCCTTCGGACAGTCGGAAGCCGGGATCCCACCCGAGAATGTCCCGCGCGCGCGCGATCGACACGACCGGGTTCGGTTCGGCGATGTTGAAGATGCCCGCGTCGGCCTCCGCGACGGCCAGCAGCGCCGCCTGCGCGGCGGCGTCGACATGCACGGTCGGCGCCGCTGCGGGCGCGTCGACGCCCGTGCCCGGTCCGTAGAATCGCCCGTAGCGCAGCACGATGCCGACGAGCCCCGGCGTCGCGCGCGTGATCCGCTCGAGCGACTTCACGCCGTCGATCGTGACGCGCCGGGCGGGCTCTGCCGGGTTTTCGAGCGGGTCGTCCTCGCCGTGCGGCGCGGGGCCGTCGGCATAGATCCACGCGATGCTCTGCGCGACGAGCCGGCGCGCGCCCGCGGCCACGGCCGCCGCCGCGAGATTGGCGGTGCCCTCCGCGCGCAGCCGCGCGTTGCGCGGCAGCGCGTCGGCCATCCGCGCCGGATCGAGGCCGGGCGGCAGGTCGGTGAGCTGATGAATCACGACATCGGGCCGCGCCGCGACCACGGCTTGGATCAGCGCGGCGCGATCGAACGCGTCGACGACGACGGGCTCGGCGCCGGCCCGCGCGAGCGCCGCGGCACGCTCGGGCCGGCGGGTCGTGCCGGTCACGCGATGACCGGCGGCCAGCAGGAGCGGAACGAGCCGCGCACCGACCGCGCCGGTGGCGCCGGCGACGAAGATCCGATTCGACATGTCGGCGACCTCCGGCGTCATCGTTGTTCGTGGCGTGATCGCGAGGCGGCGCGTGCGCCGGGACCGGCCCGGATGCGCGCCGCCCATAGGGGCAAGCTATGGGGCGGCCAATCCTTCGCATGGTCAAGGATTCGACGGCCCGTGTACGGTCCGCAGACGGTCGGTCGCGACGACCGCAGCCCGATGGAGGATCCCATGCCGATCCGCGCCCTGTCTTCACGCCGCCGTTTCCTGGTGCTGGCGGTCGCCGCATGCGCGTCCGCCGCTCTGCCCGGCCCGGTGCGCGCCCAGGTCGGGAAGCCCGAGACGATCACCGCCGGCGAGCTCAGCGTCCTCTACAATCCCGCGACGCCCCCGACGTCGTTCATCCAGAACGGCCAGCCGGCCGGCATGGCCATCGACCTCATCGCCGAGGCGGCGAAGCGTCTCGGCCTGAAGCCCGTGTTCCGCGCGCATTCCGACGTGGCGGGCGCGCTTCCCGCGATCAGCAACGGCCAGTACGACGTCGCCGCGCTCGGCCTCATGCGCACGCCCGAGCGCGAGGCCGTCGTCGATTTTACCGGGCCCTGGTACTACGGCTGGTTCCCGCTCGTCGTCGACCGCGCATCGGGCATCAAGGGCTACGCCGATCTTCGCGGCCGCGTCGTCGGCGCCGTGAAGGGCAGCATCCAGGAGAAGTGGCTGCAGGACAACCAGCCGGAGATCCGGCTGATGGCGTTTCCCAACGAGGTCGGGATGATCACCGCGATCAACGCCGGCTCCGTCGACGGGATCCTGATGGGCAGCGCGCAGCTGGCGGAGGCGATGCGCCGCTACCCGCAGCTCGTCGACGTCGCGCGCACGCCGACGCCGTATCCGAACGCCTTCCCGTTGCGCAAGGGCAACACGACGCTGCGCGCGGCGCTCGACAAGGCGCTGGCGGACATCGTCGCCGACGGCACCTATGTCCGGATCTACGACAAGTGGCATGCCGGCAACCCGTTGCCCGAGCCGCTCTATCGCGACTATCCGTCGCTCGTCGGCCAGCGCAAGCCGGGCGAGGTCGGCGCGAAGTGATCGCGGGGGCGGCGTCGTCCCGGCGCTGACGCGGATCGCATCATGGGCGGCATGATCGTATGCCCCGAGCCGCTCGCGGCCGGGATCGGCGGCGGGATCCTCGCGCGCGGCGGCAATGCGGCCGACGCGGCGGTCGCGGTCGCCTTCGCACAGGGCGTGGCAAACCCGCTGCTCTGCGGTCTCGCGGGAACCGCGATCCTGCTTCACGTCGACCGGACGGGTCGCGGATGCGTGCTCAACGGCGAGTGCGCGATCGGCTCCGGCCCCGTGCCGCCGGCCTGGATCGCGGGACATGCCGGGCGCGCCGAGGCGATCGGCCGCTACGTCGTGGCCGGCGAGGCGAACCAGATCGGGCCGCCGTCGATGATGGTGCCCGGGTTCGTCGCTTGCTGTGCGGAGCTGCATCGGCGATTCGGCAGCGGGCGCGTCGCGTGGTCGGCGTTGATCGAGCCGTCGATCCGCCTCGCGGCCGACGGCTTCGATGTCTATCCGTACATCGCCGACACGTGGCGGATGGGCGGCGACGGGCAGGCGGACTCGCGCCCCGGCTATCCGGCGCTGCGCCGCAAGCTCGAGGCGGATCCGCGGGCATTCGCGCAGTTCACGCGCGACGACGGCACGGGCTATGGCGTGGGCGATCGCTTCCGCCAACCCGAGCTCGCGGACACGCTCGATCAGCTGGCACGCGCCGGCGCCGAGGATTTCTATGCCGGCACGATCGGCCGGACGCTGGCATCCGACCTCCGGCGCCGCGGCAGCCTGATCGATGCCGGGGACCTGAGGGACTACCGGATCGTCGAGCAGCCGGCGCTCCGTGCGGCCTGCCGCGGCGTCGAGATCGTCACGACGCCGCCGCCGAGCCCGGGCGTCCAGGTCATCGAGATGCTCGCGATCCTCGAACGGCTCGATCACCATCTGCTGCCGCGCTGGGGCTCGCGCAGCGTCGATCTCGTCGCGCAGGTCATGCGCGCGGGCTTCGTGGACAACCGGGACCTGAAGGCGGTGGCGCTGGAAGCGGCCGCGCAATGGACCGAGCGCATCCTGGATCCCGCGAACATCGCGGCTTGGGCGCGGCGGATCGCCGGAGGCGAACGGGTCGACGGCTCGGTGCCGGTCCGCGGCACGGGCACCACGCATCTGGTCGCCGTCGACGACGACGGCGCTTGCGTGAGCTTCACGCACTCCATCGGTTCGGTGGCGGGGGCGGGATCCGTCACGCCGGGCCTCGGGTTCCTCCACAACAATTTCCTCGGGCATTTCGACCCGCTGCCGGACGGGCCGATGGCGATCGTCGCCGGTCGGCGGATCGGCAGCGGTGCGCCGACCGTCCTTCGCCGCGACGATCGCCTGCGTCTCGTGCTCGGCGCGCCGGGCGGCAGCCGGATCATCACCGCGATCCTCCAGGTCCTGCTCGACGTGATCGACCACGCGACCCCGATCGAGGCTGCCGTCGCGGCGCCGCGCTTCCACAGCGAGGAGTCCCTGCTCGTCCATCTCGAGCCGACCGTGCCGGAATCGACGGCGGCGGTGCTGACGGCACTGGGCTGCACGGTGCGACGCAACCGCTACCAGGCGCGGGTCCAGGCGATTGCCGTGGATGCCGACGGTGCGCTGCGCGCCGGCGCCGACCCGCGCGGCGGCGCGGTGGGACGAGGATGACGACGGAACGATCCAGACGAGAGGACGAGAAATGAGCGACATCGATGTCAGCATGACGCTGCGCGCCTACGACCAGTTCTGCCCGCTGCTGCTGGGCGATGTTCCGACGCCGGGCGTGCGCCTGCGCATCGACCGCAACTCGCCGCTGATCCTGCAGATGCCCGACGGGCTCGACGTCGCCGAGGTGTCGTTCAACCGCTATGTCGTCGGTTATGCACGCGGCGACGACAGCCTGCTCGGCTTGCCGGCCTTCATCCTGCGCGGCTTCCGCCATCGCAACTTCTTCGTCCGTGCCGACAGCCCGCTCGAGCGGCTGGAGGACTTGAAGGGCCTGCGCGTGGGGACGAACTCGTGGCCGGACACCGGCACGATGTGGGCGCGCGCGGCGATGCGCGACGCCGGCGTCGGGGTCGAGGACGTCCGCTGGGTGCTCGGCACGCTCGATGCGAAGACGCCGAACAAGCCGCCGTCGCCGAGCGACGCGCAGCCGCCCGGCGATGCGCGGTTCCTGACCGGATCGGAGAATCTGCTCGACGAGCTGGCGGCCGGTCGCATCGACGCGGTGACCACCGCCTTCGCGCCGCAGCCGGTGTTCGAGCGCAATGGCGCCATCCGGCGGCTCGTGCGCGACTACCGGCGGGTCGAGGCCGAGTACCGCCGCCGGACCGGGCTCTACCCGATCTTCCACATCGTCGCGGCCCGCCGCAGCTTCGCCGAGCGCAATCCGCGCGCGGTGCTCGCGATCTACGACGCCTTGCGCGCCTCCTACGAGGTTTGGGCCACGAAGATGCGACGCTTCGCCGAGGCGACGCCGTGGGCGATGGCGGACTACGAGACCATGCTGCACGACTTCACAGAGGACACGCCGCCCTTCGGGATGGAGTCCGCGTCGAACCGCCGCGTGGTCGAGGCGATCTGCGCCGAGCAGCATGCGCAGAAGCTGGTGGCGAGCCCGGCCCGCGCCGCGGACCTCTTCGCGGGATTCGAGGCGTTGCGTCGCGCGGCGGGCTGACGACCGGAAATCTGGAGGCGATCGATGGATCGGTGGCAGCGGTTCCAGAGGACCTTCCTCGACATCGACCAGATCCTGGCGATCGTCCCGGATCTGGTGCGCATCGGGATCCCGAACACGCTGCTGCTCTCCGCGATCGCGGTCCTGATCGGGCTCGTGCTCGGCCTCGCCCTTGCCCTGCTGCTCCTGGCGCGGAGCCAGGTGCTGCGCTGGCCCGCGCGCGCCTATGTCGACGTCTTCCGCGGCCTGCCGGTCGTGCTGACCATCTACCTGATCGGGCAGGGCCTGCCGATCGCGGGAATCCGCCCGTTCGGTCAGAACTCCTACGCGTATGCGGCGCTCGCGCTCGGACTCATCGAGGGCGCCTACATGAGCGAGATCTTCCGCAGCGGCATCCAGAGCGTCGAGCGCGGCCAGATGGAGGCGGCACGCGCGCTCGGCCTCTCCTATCTCAAGGCCATGGCGCTGGTGGTCGTGCCGCAGGGCGTTCGGCGGGTCCTGCCCGCGCTGACCGGCCAGTTCATCCACGTGATCAAGGGCTCGTCGCTGGTCTACCTCCTCGGACTGCTGCCCGAGCAGCGCGAGATCTTCTCGATCGCGTCGGACGCCGCGCATATCCAGGCGACGCTCTCGCCGCTGGTCGCCGGCGGCATCGCGTACCTGATTCTGACGGTGCCGATGACCTATGCGGTCAACGCCTTCGACCGTCGCGTGCGGCAGCAGATGCCGGGCCCCGGCGACGCGGCCGCACGGATCACCGGCGCGGCGCGCGTCTGACCCCCGCGTCGGCGCCGCGGCCGGACGCGAAGAGGTCCTTGGCGCGCACGAAGGCGTCGATATGCCGGACGAAGGACCCGGCGGCCCGGGACAAGGGCCGCTCGTGCGCGCGGATCATCTCGAAGGCGATCGGCGAGCTCGGCACGAACGGGCGCGCGACCACGTTCGGATACATCGCGCCGATCGCCGAGAACGGATCGACGAGCGCGAGGCCCGCGCCGACATTGACCATCGCCCAGGCGTTGATGATCAGGCCGACCTCGACCGACGGCCGGAAGTTGAGCCGGGCCTCGGCGAAGATCGAGTTGATGATCGGCGCGAGGCCCTGCGTGCTCGTGTAGGAGATCAACGGGAAGTCGGCGATGTCGGCGACCGATACGCGCGCGAGTCGCTCGAGAGGGTGGCCGCGCGGCATGATGCAGATCATGTCGCGCCGGATGATCTCGTGATGCACGATGCGCGGCAGGTCGCTGGTGAGGAACCCGAAGCCGACGTCGACGGCGCGGCTTTCGACCAGCTCGGCGACCTCGCGGCGCGTGCGCATCTGGAAGCGGATCGTGACCTCGGGATGCGCCTTGACGAACTCGCCGATCGCCGCGGGAAGCAGCGTCGCGCCGACGGCGGGGATCGCGACGATGTTGATGGAGCCGCTGCGGACGTCGCGCAGGTTGTCGATCGTCCGGCGAACGCCGTCGACGCGTTCGAACACGTGCTCGATCTGCGCGAAGATCGCCTGCGCCTCGGCGGTCGGGATCAGCCGGCCGCGGACGCGCTCGAACAGCTTGAAGCGCAGCAGGTCCTCGGTGTGGCGCAGCACGCCGGTCACCGAGGGCTGCGAGATGTTGAGCGCCCGCGCCGCGCCGGTGACCGTCCCATGGGTCATGACGGCGTGGAAGATCTCCATCTGGCGGAGGTTCATGGCGCGCGCGTCGTCGTCCCTGCAGGCAACGCGGGGAGTCTAGAGCAGGCCGGCCCCGGTCGCCATCGCCGGGGGCGCGGGCGCTCAGCCCAGCGGGTGGTGGCAGTGGACGACGTGACCGCCGCCGGCATCCCGGGCCGGCGGGAAGCGCTCGCGGCACGCGGCGTCGGCGTGCGGACAGCGCGTGTGGAACGGGCAGCCGGTTGGCGTCTCGAGCGGGCTGGGCGGGTCGCCCTGCAGCCGCGGGCGTTCCCGGCGCCGGCGCGGATCCGGCTGCGGCACGGCGGCAAGCAGCTGCTCGGTGTAGGGGTGGAGCGGCCGGGCGAAGATCCCGGACGTCGGCCCCGCCTCGACGAGCCGTCCCAGATACATGACGGCGAGCCGATCGCAGAGGTAACGGACGACCGAAAGGTCGTGCGACACGAATAGATAGGTGAGTCCGCGATCGCGCTGCAGCGCCAGGAGCAGGTTCAGGATCTGCGCGCGCACCGACACGTCGAGCGCCGAGACCGGCTCGTCGAGCACGACGAAGCTCGGGCGCGAGATCAGCGCGCGCGCGATGGCGATGCGCTGGCGCTGCCCGCCGGAGAACTCGTGGGCGTAGCGCCGGCCGGCATCGGCGGCGAGTCCGACCTCCTCGAGCGCCGAGGCGGCGCGCGCCTTCCGCTCGGGGGCGGGCAGATCGACGAGCGCGCGCAGCGACTCATCGAGGATCCGCCCGATGCTCAGCCGCGGATTGAGCGCGGACTGCGAATCCTGGAAGACGATCTGCATCTCGCGGCGCATGCGTCGCAGTCCGCGCGGCTCGAGGGTCGCGATGTCGACCGTGTCGCCGCCCGCGGTCAGGAACCGGATGCGGCCGGATGCGGGCTGCAGGCGGAGAATGGCGCGTGCGAGCGAACTCTTGCCGCAGCCGCTCTCGCCGACCAGCCCGAACGTCGTGCCGGCGGGGATCTCGAAGGCCGCGTCGTCGACCGCGCGCACCCAGCCGCGCACGCGCCGGAGCACCCCGCCGCGCAGCGGGTAGCGGACCTGCAGCCCCTCGACCGACAGGCGCGGAGTCACGGCGAGCTCCGATCTCGCGCGTGCAGCACGCACGCCACGACGTGGCCCGGCGCGACCTCGATCGCCGGCGGCAGTGCCGCTCTGCAGTCCGGGCGCGCGTCCACGCAGCGGTCGGCGAACGGGCAGCCGTCGATCGCGACGGCGACCGGTGGGACCTGGCCGGGGATCGGCGTGAGCGACCGGCGCTCGCCGTCGACCGGCGGCAGCGAGGCGAGCAGTCCCCGCGTGTAGGGGTGGGACGGCGCGGCGAAGAGCGATTCGACGCCCGCGCGCTCGACGACATGACCGCGATACATGATCGCGACGTCGTCGGCGACCTCGGCGACGACGCCGAGGTCGTGTGTGATGAGGAGCATCGCGGTGCCGAAGCGCTCCCCGAGCGACCGCAGCTCGGCCAGGATCTGCGCCTGCACGGTCACGTCGAGCGCCGTGGTCGGCTCGTCGGCGATGAGGACGGACGGCTCGCAGGCGAGCGCGATGGCGATGACGACCCGCTGGCGCATGCCGCCCGAGAGCTGGAAGGGATAGGCCCTGGCCCGCGCCGCGGGGTCCGGGATCCCGACCAGGCGAAGGAGATCGATCGCGCGGGCGGCGGCCGCACGGGCGGTCATGCCGAGATGATGGCGAAGCGCCTCCGCGATCTGCTCGCCGACCGGATAGACGGGATCGAGCGCGGTCATCGGATCCTGGAAGATCATCGCGATGCGCCGGCCGCGCAGCGCCCGCATCGCGTCGCTCGCGGGCGCCAGGGCCGCGATGTCGACGCCGCCGCCCTCGCCGGCATAGCGGATCGACCCGCCCAGCACGGCCAGGGGCGGCGACAGCAGATTGATCAGCGCTTGCGCGGTGACGGACTTGCCGCAGCCGCTCTCGCCGACCAGCGCCAGGGTGCGGCCGCGATGCAGGGACAGGTCGATGCCGTGCACGATCCGCGGTGCTCCGGCATGTCGCCCCAGGCCGATCGCCAGATCGCGCACCTCGAGCACGGGCGGCTCGTGAGGGCCCGCGGTCATCGCAGCAACCCCTGGAGCCGCGGGTCGAGGCGGTCGCGCAGCCAGTCGCCGACGAAGTTGTATCCGATCGCCGTGAGCATGATGGCGAGGCCCGGCGCGGTGGTGAGCCACCACGCGATGTCGAGATCGTTGCGTCCTTCCTGGAGCATGCCGCCCCACGACGGCGTCTCGGGCGGTGCGCCCAGGCCGAGGAACGAGAGCCCGGCCTCCATCAGGATCGCGTAGGCGAGCTCGAGCGTCGCCACGACCAGGAGCGGGCCGACCATGTTCGGCAGCACGTGCACGACGAGGGTGCGCGTCATGCCGATGCCGGCCGCCTTGCACGTCAGCACGTACTCCTTCTCGCGCAGCTCGAGCGACAGCGCGTAGGTGATCCGGGCGAATTGCGCCCAGCGGACCGCGGCGAAGGCGATGATGAGATTGACGAGACTCGCGCCCAGCACGCTCATCAGCACGAGCGCGAGCAGCACGAAGGGAATCGACAGGACGATGTCGCTCGCGACGAGTGCCAGCGCCTCGGCCCAGCGACCCAGGAACCCCGCCGCCAGCCCGATCGGCACGCCGATCGCCATGGCCGCGCCGACGGCGCCGATGCCGACGACGAGGGACACCCGGCTGCCGTACACGACGCGGCTGAGCACGTCCTGGCCGAGCCGGTCTGTGCCGAGGAGATGCAGCCGCCCGTCTTCGCCGCGCGCGAGCGGGTGCAGCAGGCTGCCGAGGATGTCCTGGTCGTTCGGGTCGAAGGGCGCCAGCCACGGCGAGAACGCGGCGAGTGCGACCACGCAGCCGAGGATGACGATCCCGAAGATTCCCTTTGCCGCCATCGGCGCCTACTCCAGCCGGATCTGCGGATTGAGGCTCGCGGCGATCAGGTCGACGGCGAGGTTGATGACGGAGAACAGCACCGTCACCACCAGCGCGACCGCCTGCACGAGCGGAAAGTCGCGCGCATAGACGGCGTTGACCGCGACCCGGCCGACACCGGGCCAGGCGAAGACCGTCTCGACCAGGACCGCCCCGCCGAGCAGGCTGCCGAGCTGCAATCCGACGAGCGCCACGATCGGGACCGCCGCGTTGCGCAGCGCATGCCGGATCACGACGACGGTCTCGGGCAGCCCCTTGGCCCTGACCATCCGCACGAAATCCTGGCCGAGGACGTCGAGCATCGCGGAGCGCGTGATGCGCATGATGCGCGCCATCGTGTTCAGGCCCAGCGTCGCCGCCGGCAGGATCAGGGCCGCCCAGCCCTCGGCTCCCATCGACGGCAGCAGCCGCAGCGTCGAGCTGAACAGCAGGATCAGCAGCAGGCCCGACCAGTAGACCGGCATCGCCTGGCCTGTGACCGCGACGAAGCTGGCCACGGTGTCGACCCAGCTGTCGCGCCGCACGGCGGCGGCGACGCCGAGCGGAATCGCGCAGGCCAGCCCGAGGCCGAGAGCCGCGCCAGCCAGCATCAGGGTTGCCGGCAGGGCCTCCAGCACGAGCGGGAGCACCGGCTGGTTGTAGCGCCACGACAGTCCGAGATCGCCGCGCAGGGCATGCCCGATGAAGGCGAGGTACTGCTCCGCCAGCGGGCGATCGAGCCCGAGGCGCCGCAGGAGCTCGACGCGCGCCTGCTCGCTGGCGTCCGGCGGCAGCAGGAAGAGGGTCGGGTCGCCCAGCTGGCTGCGGAGCAGGAACAGGAGCGTCGTGACGCCCAGCAGCGTGAGCGCGAGCATCAGCAGCCGGCGCGCGACATAGGCGGTCACGGCGGCCTCGCGGTCCGGCGCTCGGCGAAGCGGAACAGGAAGCGGGCGACGGTGCGCATGAACGGCGCCACGTCGTCGACCAGGATGTACTCGTCCGGGCCGTGCGACCCGGCGCCGTGCCCGACGCCGCCGAACGCGTAGGGGATCCCGATCATCTCGGTGAACACGTGCATCGGGGCGGCGCCCGCATGGATCGGCAGCACGATCAGCTTCGGCGCCTCGGCGCGCGCGGCCTCGACCAGCGCCTTGACCACCGGCTCGCCGACGGTCGCGCGCGAAGCGGGATAGGCGGAGCGCACGCGCAGGTCGACGTGGGCGAAGCCGCGGTCGTCGAGGTGCCGCCGAAGGGCGGCGACCGCGGCCTGCGGATCCATGCCGGGCAGCAGCCGGAGATCGAGGAACGCGCGGGCGACGCGCGGCACGACCGTCGGCGGATCGCCGTCCGGCGGGATCGATCCCGCGGCGAGGGCGTCGATATTGACCGTGCAGTCGAACATCAGCGCCTGCAGCACGTCGTCCGCGGTGCCGGCTCCCTTGAAGCGCTCGAGGCCGAGCTCGCGGCGGTAGGCGTCGACATCGAAGTCGCGCGCCGCGGCGGCGACCAGGGCACGGTCCGCGTCGCTCGGCGGAGGAATCATCGCGCCGAGGACGCCCGCATGCAGGCGCTCGTCGGCGTCGACGAGCGAGGCGAGGGCGCGGACGAGCTGCCAGCTGGGGCTCGCGAAGGCGGCGCCGTGCAGCGCGTGAACGTCGCCGCGCGCGGGCCCGCCCCAGGCGCCGCCGGTGACGGAAAGCTCGAGCAGGACGAGGCCCTTGAAGCCCAGGCGAAGAATCGTGTCGCCGCGCGACGACGTGCCGAAGTAGGGAATGAACGCGGCATCGCACGCGGCGAGGGCGGCGCGGTTGCGCGCGATGTACGGCGCCAGCGACGGGCTCCCGATCTCCTCCTCGCCTTCGATCAGGAAGCGGAGGTCGACGGGCAGCTCCACGCCGGCATCGCGGAAGCAGCGGAATACGGCGAGCGCCGCGACGAGCGGCCCCTTGGAGTTGAAGGCACCGCGGCCGACCAGCCGCCGCCGGCCGTCCGCTGCCGTCACGATCTCCGCGGCGAAGGGGTCGACGCTCCAGCCCCGCTGCCCGGCGGCCGGCTGCACGTCGTAGAGCTCGTAGAAGAGGAGTCGCGGCCGGATGCCGCCGCCGGCGGCGAGCTCGCCCTCGACGATCGGTGCGCCGTCGATTCGCGCGAGCCCCGCCTCGGCCCCGCACGCCGCGAGGTAGTCGCGGACCCAGGCCGCCATCGCCTCGACGCCTTCGCCCGTCGCGCTGACGCTCGGCTGCCGGATCGCCGCGCGAACCTCCTCGATCGTCGTCGGCAGGCGTTCTGCGATCCGGGCGAGGACGCGTCGCTCGCCCTCCGGATCGGCACTCACCCGATCTCCTCGGCGATGATCAGGTCGTCCGGCCGCGGCTGCCACTTCAGGCCCGGTGCGGCGCCGTAGATGACCTGGTGCGCGAAGAGCGGAACGGCGATCGCATCGTCTCGCAGCTTGCGGATGAGGTCGCCGACGAGCCGGACCCGCTCCACGCCGTCGGCGCCGTTCGCCTTGTCGATCATCGCATCGAGCTCGGCGTCGCGCCAGCCGGACCAGTGGCCCTTGCTGTACATGAAGGCGACGATCTGCGGCAGCGGGTCCATCCACACGTTGCCGTGCGGCTGGATGAAGATCGGCGCGACGCGGTTGGTCTTGATGGCGTTGGCGAAGGCGCCGTACTCCTCGGTACGGACCTTGACGTTGAGGCCGACGCGGCGGAGCTGCGCGCCGACGGCCAGCGCCGTCTCGCGATCGAGCGGATAGCGGCCGGCCGCGCCGGCGAGCTCGATCTCCTTCCCCTCGAGCCCGAGCGACTTGATGATCTGGCGTGCCTGCTCGGGATCGTGCGGGAAGTCGCCGGCGACGTCCTTGGGCACGCCCTGGATCGCGGCGCCGTAGATGGTGGTGACGGGGTCGGCGAAGCCCTTCATGAGGCCGCGGATGATTTCCTCGCGGTTGATCGCAAGCCCGACGGCGCGCCGGAACTTCGGATCGTTCGCCGGCTCGGCCATCTTGTTGAACTGGACGACCATGACGCGATTGCTCGCGGCGCGCAGGATCTGCACGTCCTTGCCTCCGGCGAGGCTGCCGGCCTGGCTTGGCGACAGCGACGTCACGAGATGGACGGCGCCCGTCTTCACGGCCGAGATGCGAGCGATCTCCTCGGGGATCGGCCGGAAGACGAGGCGCTTGTAGCGCGGCTTGTCGGGGCCCTCGTAGGTCGGGTTGGCGGTGAGCGTGACCTCCTCGTTCTTGCGCCAGCGCTCGAGCAGGTAAGGCCCGGATCCGATCGGCGCCTCGGCGAACTTGGCGCCGACCTGCGCCGCGTAGGCCGGCGGCACGAGCTGGAGGTTGGTCATGCGCGCCTCGAACAGCGCGTCCGGGCCGCTCGTCTCGATCGTCACCTCGGTCGGCGACCGGACCTCGACGCGCTTGAAGTTGTCGAAGAAGCTGCGGATCGGCGACTTGGTCTCGTCCGATTGCAGCCGTGCGATCGTGAAACGGACCGCCTCGGCGTCCACCGGTTCGCCATTGGAGAAGCGCATGCCCTGGCGCAGTCGGAGCGTCCACAGCGTCGGCGAGGTGCGCTCCCATGCGGTCGCGACGCCGGGGCCGACGCTCATGTCCGGCATGCGCGAGAGCACCGGCGAGTAGATGTGGCGCTGCACGATTCCGGTCAGCGTGTCGACGCGGAACGCGGGGTCGACCGAAACGATATCGCCGGTCTGCCCGATGACGAGCGTGTCGCCGCGCGCCTGCGCGGTGGCGAGACCCGGCCGGCCGGCGATCGGGAGGAGAGACGCGGATGCCGCGGCGGCGCTCAGCAGCCGGCGGCGCGTGGGTGCGATCGGCCTGGTCATGCGAACCTCCTTCAGCTCTTGCGATGGGCGCTGCGGAACTCCTTCACGTCCGCGACCGAGGCGTCGCGCAGCCGCGCCACGTCGCTGCTGGCATTCACGAACTGGTAGCCGCGCGCGAACATGTCGCGCCACGTACAGCCGGGATGCGGCACGGTGCCCATCGGCTTCCCCGCCGCCTTGATGCGCGCTTCGGCGTGGCCGATCAGCCCGGCGACCTCGGGATGCTTGAGCTGGCCCATGAGGCCGACCGTCGCCGACAGGTCGAACGGCCCGATGAACAGCATGTCGATGCCCTCGACGGCGAGGATCGCGTCGATGTTCCGCACCGCCGTGGCGGACTCGATCTGCAGGGCGATCAGGAGGTTGTCGGCGCAGGTCGCGACGTAGTCCGGCGCCAGGCCGAAATTCGACGCGCGCACCGAGCTCGATGCCGTGCCGCGGCGGCCCTTGGGCGGGTAGAGGCAGGCCGCCACGGCGGCGCGCGCTTCGTCGGCCGTGTCGACGCTCGGGATCAGCACCGCCTCGGCGCCGATGTCGAGCACGCGCTTGAGGTAGACGTGGTCGTTCCACGGCACCCGAACGACGCCGACCGTCGGCGTCGCGGACATCGCCTGCAGCTGGAGGGCGAGGCTCCCCGGATCGCCGAAGCCGTGCTCCTGGTCGAGCACGATGAAGTCGTAGCCGGTGTGGGCGAGCAGCTCGACGACGTGCGGGTTGCCGAGCATCGACCAGCAGCCGAGCACGTTCTCGCCGTTGCGCAGGCGCTGCTTCAGGACGTTCTGACGATACACGGGCGGCCCCCTCGGATTCGCGATTGGAACCCGATGATCCGCCTCCGCCGCGCCGCGCGACCAATACGCGCTTCGCGGCGAGCCATAAGGTCAGCCTATGGCGGGGCGCCCCGCACCGTCGTCATGCGACGACCCGCTCGACGAGGATGCGGCGGCAGTCCATCTCGTAGTCGAGCTCGACGACCGGCGGGCGGTTGAAGTGCCAGGTCAGGCCGTGGCGCATCGCGCCGCGCCGCGCGAGCTCGTCGGCGACGAACGAATGCATGTCGAAGACGGTATAGACCTGCGCCGCGGTCGTATCGCTCCAGGCGCCGCCGAGCGCCGCCATGCGCCGCTCCATCTCGGCGAGCACCCAGCGCGCCTTCGTGCGCAGGCCGGCGGCGGACACGTCGCCGCGCGCGATGATGTGGTCGCGGTAGTTGCCCTTGCCCTCCGGCGCCTCCCCGCTGCCGGCGACCACGAAGGACGCGACCGGGTCCACCGCCGGGACCGTGTAGCAGAAGGCGTGGAAGCTCGGGCTCGATGGCGGCGTCACCTCGGGGCAGGTGTTGGAGCGCGCGACCGGGTTGATGCCGGCCTTGTAGAGGCCCCAGCGCTCGAGCGTGCCGCAATAGGCCTCGTTGAAGGACTTGAAGCCGGCTTCCGTGAACGGCGCGGGCGAGTGCAGCTCGCAGGCGCAGAAGGCCGTGGTCGGCCGGCCCGCCTCGCGCAGCATCGCCTCGATGCGCGCGAATCCCCGCTCGAGCGGCACGGGGACGGCGAAGCGCACGCGCTCGATCCGGAATCCAGGCTGGGCCGCGACGCCGCCGGAGTACTGGAACACGCCCGGCATGTAGCGGAAGCCGCCGGGCGCGAAGTCGACGGCGGCGCTCACGTCTTGTAGTCCGGCTCGTCGCGATCGAGCACGCGCATCATCGCGTTGAAGTGCACGACGTCGGCGCTCGGCTCGAGCCCGGGGTCGCGGTTGCCGTAGTTGCGCAGCGCCGTCTCGGGCACCTCGTGCAGCGGCTGGCCCATCTGGCGGGCGAGCACGGTGTACTGCGACATGCGCTCGGCGAAGTAGAAGTGGTCGTAGGCCTCGGCCACGGTGGCGCCGAGCGTCGTCATGCCGTGCATCGAATGGAAGATGATCCGCTTCTCCGGCCCGACGATCCTGATCAGCCGGTCGGCCTCGCTGTCGTTGACGGGCCCCTGCATCTCGTCGTCGTAGCAGACGAGCCTGGCGATCCCCATCGCGATGCCGTGCGCGGTGCCGAGCCGGCCGCCCTTCACGCAGGAAATGGCGGTCGAGTACGGCGCGTGGGCATGCAGGATGCACGCCGCGTTGGGCAGCGCCTGGTGCAGCCGGCCGTGCAGATAGAACGCGACCGCGCGGACCTGGCCGTAGCCCGAGAGCTTGTTGCCCTTCTCGTCGACGACGATGAGGTTCGAGGCCGTGATCTCGCTGAAATGGAGCTCGCGCGGATTGAGCAGGAAGCGGTCGGTCGTGCCGGGCACGATCATCGAGAAGTGGTTCGCGATGCCTTCGTTCCAGCCGGCACGGTTGGCCAGGCGGAATGCGGCGGCGAGATGGACGCGCGCCTGCCACTCGGCGGCATCGGCGCCGGAGGTCGTGCTGAGCGAACGGACGACGGCAGTCATGGCTCGGGGCTCCCGGTGATGGGTCAAGGTCAGGAAGGATTCAGGGCCAGCGGAGAGACTAGCGCGTCTCGGTGCGGAAGGTCTTGCTGACGATGCGCCAGCCCTCGCCGGTCTTCAGGCAGGAGAGGTAGTCGGTGAAAAAGCGCGGCGGCATCGCGCAGGCCACCTTCACGAAAGCGGTCTCGGGTCCCGAGACGTCGATCGACAGGATCGCGTCGTGGCGCGACAGACCCTGGGCGGCGGCCGATTTCCGGTTGCGTACGCGCTCGAACCACGCCTCGCGCGGCTCGTCCTGCACGACGCCGTCCTGGATCCAGTAGAGATGGCTCACGGCGTGGAACGCCTGGCCGAGCTTGGCGGTGTCGCCGGCATAGAGCCCGTCGAGATAGGTGGTCATCAGCGCTTTGATCTGGTCGAGATCGGTGCCGAGCGTCATGGTTCCCCCGTGAAATATCGACGTGTCGAGCAGAGCATAGCCGCGCCGTCCGGGGAAATGCTGCGCCGAGAGGGCATGGCGTGATCGCGGATCCGGCAGTCCTCGCGGTCGGCGTCAAGATGCTGGCGACCGCGCTGATCGTCGTCGCCGCGGCCCTGGCCGCCGAGAAGGCGGGGCCGCAGCTCGGCGGCATGATCGCCTCGCTGCCGGTGTCGGCGGGGCCGGCCTATGTCTTCCTGGCGCTGAAGTCGGACGATGCCTTCATCGCGGCGAGCGCGCTGTCGAGCCTGATCTCGAACGCGGGCACGGCGCTGTTCCTGCTCTTCCTCGCGCTCTATGCCGCGCGGCTGTCGGCGATCGCCAGCATCCTCGGCGCCATCGCCGTCTGGTGCGCGACGATCGCCGTCTATCGCGAGATCCCGCTCGGGCTGGGAACCGCGATCGGTCTCAACGTCGCGAGCTACGGCGGCGCGATCCTGATCGCGCGACGCCTGCGCTTCACGGTGCCCGCCGGCCGTGTCGGCGGCGGCCTCCTCGACCTGCTGCTGCGCGCGGTGCTGGTCGCCGGGCTGGTCGGGCTGGTGGTCGCCGCCAGCGACCGCATCGGCCCCGCGATGACCGGCCTCGTCGCCCTGATGCCGCTGACCTTCACGAGCGTCGGCCTGCTGATCCATTCGCGGCTCGGCGGCGAGGCCTGCGCCGCGGCGATGGCGAGTGCGCTGGTGACGATGATCGGCTTCCCGGCGGGCCTCGTCGCCGTGCACGTCGCCGCGGTGCCGCTGGGGCGCGCCGTCGCCCTGGTGCTCGGGCTCCTGGTGATGCTCGCCTGGTCGGCGCTGGTGCTGTGGTGGCGCCGCCGGCGATTGCGGGCTCCGGCGGCGTGACGGGCAAGGCGGCCGTCGCTCAGCGCCTTGCCGGCGCGCGACGGGTCTCGAGGCGCAGCATGAAGAGGCCGGCGGCGACGATCACCGCGGCGCCGACCCAGGTGTACGCGTCCAGCGATTCGTCGAAGACGATCGCGCCGAAGGTCGAGGAGCCGACCAGCTGCCAGTAGTTGAACGGCGAGATGACGCTGGCCTGGGCATGCTGCATGGCGCGCGCCACGCAGTAGTGGCCCAGGCCGCCGAGCACGCCGAGGCCGGACATCAGCACGATGTCGCCGAGGGTCGCCGGGGTGCGCCAGACGAAGGGCAGGAAGACCGCCATCGCCACCGTGCCGACCAGCGCGCTGTAGACGACCGAGGTCTCCGGCGCGTCCTTGTCGGCGACGAAGCGCGTGTAGACCTGGTAGGCGGCGTAGAAGGTCGAGCTCGCGACGGGCAGCAGGGCCGCCCAGGTGAAGACGTCGGTGCCCGGACGTATCACCACCACGACGCCGAGGAACGCGACGCAGACTGCGGCGATGCGCGCAGGCACCAGCCGCTCGCCGAGGAATCGCCATGCCATCAGCGACACGATGAAGGGGGCGATGAACTGGATTGTCGCCGACTTGCCGAGCGGGATGTACTTCACGCCGATGAAGGCGCAGACCGTCGAGGTCATCAGCAGGATCGAGCGCGCGATCTGAGCGCCCAGCTGGTTGGCGCGGAAGATGGACAGCCCGCGACGCGGCGCGAAAAGGATCAGGACGAAGACCAGATGCCCGGCATTGCGCGCCCAGATGATCTGCTCCGAGGCGTAGCCGCTGCTCAGCACCTTCACGCAGCCGTTCATCACCGGGAACAGCGTCGCGGAGGCGAGCATGAAAAGGATGCCGCGCAGCACGCGCGGCACCGGGCCGCCCGGAGCCGGCGCGCCGGCGCGGGTCGTCGGGGCGGCCGCCGGCCCCGGCTCGGCGGACGGCGTCACAGCTTCGGCGGTTTCACGCCGGCGTTGTTCGCCGCGGCGACCAGCACGGCGGTGATGTCCTTGCCGCCGAGGCCCTGCGCCGCGCGCGCCTGGCCCAGGCACTCGCGGGCGGCGGCACCGGTGAAGACCGGCACGCCTGCGGCGTTGGCGGTCGTCACGCCGATCGACAGGTCCTTGTAGGCGAGATCGATCGCGAAGCCGGGATCGACGTCGCCGCCCAGCACCTTGGTCGGCCAGTAGTTCTTGAGATGGTCGTTGTTGGCGAGCGAGTTGGTGATCACGTCGTACATCGTGCGCGCCGTCAGCCCGAGCTTGGTGCCGAGCGTCAGCGCCTCCGCGGTGAGCTGACACGTCGACATCGCGAGGAAGTTGAGCACGATCTTCATCGTGATCCCGGCGCCGGGCCCGCCGCACGGGATCACCTTGTTGCCCATGGCGCCGAGCAACGGCTCGACGCGCTTGAGGTCGGCGTCGGTGCCGCCGACCATGAACAGGCTCTCGCCGCGCTCGGCATGCGCCGGCGAGCGGCCGACGCCGGCATCGACCCAGCCAATGCCCTTGGCGGCGAGCGCCGCCGCGAAGCGCTTGCTCGCGATCGGGTCGATCGTGCTCATGTCCATGCACAGCTGGCCCTTGCGGCCGGACTTGAGGACCTCGGCGATCACGCCGTCCACGTCGGGCGTGTTGGGCAGCATCGTGACGATGATGTCGCTCTGCGCGACCGCGTCCGCCACGTCGCGCGCGGCCTTGGCGCCGCGCTGGGCCAGGATCTGCACGCTGGTCGGCACCACGTCGTAGGCGGTGACCGGGAAGCCCTTGGTGACGAGCGAGGTCGCCATGGGGCGTCCCATGTTGCCCAGCCCGATGAAACCGATTCTCTCCCCGCTCATTTGCCCTCCTCAGCGTCGTCGTGCCGCCCCGCCGGCGCCGGTGGCGGCGGCTGCGATTGTCGAGATCCTTTACACGAACCTCGGCGGGATTTCGCCCGGTGCTTGGGAATGCGAGGATTTCCCTTGTCGCATGTGATGGCATGCGCATTGCTGCGTTCGTACCGGCGGCCGGCAGGGCCGGTCGTCATCGGACAATGACGATGAGGGGTGACTCGAGATGCGGAGCATTCTTTCCATCCTGACGTGTGTCGGCGCGATGACCATCGCGGCGACGCCGGCTTGGGCGACCGGCGCACCGATCCCGGTTCCCGAGCCGACGACAATGACGCTGATCGCGGTGGGGGCCGCGGCGGCGGCGGCGGCCTACCGGCTGCGCGGCCGACGCTGAAAACCGGCGGGGCTCGGCGGCGCGGTCGTCGCCTCGCCGAGCCCGCATCGGCGTCCGCGAGGTCAGGGCGATGCTCGAGACGACGGCCAATGCGATCGACGCGGCCGTGCGAACCCCCGCCTTCTTCTTCGCCTTCGCGGCGATGGTGCTGTGGGAGGCTGCGGCGCCGCGGCGTCTGACCGTGCGCGAGACGATCCGTGCGCGCTGGCAGGTGAACATCGCCCTTTTCCTGCTCAACGCGATCCTCCTGAATCTGGCGCTGCCGGGACTCGCGGTCGCCACCGCGGCGGTCGCCGTCGAGCGGCGCATCGGGCTGTTCGCATGGCTCGATGCCCCGTACTGGCTCGCCTTCGTCTCGACCGTGCTGGTGCTCGACCTGGTGCGCTATGTCAGCCATCGGTTGATGCACCAGGTGCCGCTGCTCTGGCGCCTGCACCGTTCGCATCACAGCGATCCCGAATACGACGTGACCACGGGATTTCGCTTCCACCCGGCCGAAGCCCTGTTCGTGACGGTAACGGGCCTCGCGGCGATCCTCGTCCTCGGCGGCCCGGTGCTTGCGGTGCTGGCCAGCGAGGTCTGGGCGACCGTCACCTCGATGTTCACCCATGCCAACGTCCGCATGCCGGCGCGACTGGAGTCGGCGCTGCGCCGCGTGCTGGTCACGCCCGACCTGCATCGCATCCATCACTCGATCCGGCGCGAGGAAGCCTCGAGCAATTTCGGCAACAGCTTCGTGCTGTGGGACCGCCTGTTTCGGACGCTGCGTGCGCAGCCGATCGACGGTCACGACGGCATGACGATCGGCCATCCCGACTACCGGACGGCCGACCGGCTGCGCCTCCGCAGCCTGCTCGCGGACCCGCTGCGCGCCTAGCGCCGCGTCATCCGCCGCGATCGCGTTCGAAGCGCCAGCCGCGCGACCGGTTCGACGACAGCATGAATCCGCGCACGCGGCCGGCCGCGTCGCGATCGAATTTGAGCGCGGGGCGCAGGCGCCACGGCCCCAGCGGCGGTGTCTGCGTGGTGAAACAGTCCGGAGCCGTCGGAGTCATCGACTCCCACGCGGCCGGCGCGGGTCCGCCGCCGAAGCGGATCGCGGGGCCCTCGGATCGCAGCGCGATCTCGTGGCGGGCGTCGAGCGCGGCGCAGCGATAGCTCCCCGCGAGATCATCGCTCGTCGCGGCGCGCGCGCGTCGGAATCCGATCGGTGGCCGGTTGCCGATGCTCGCCTGGATCTCGTCCGCCCCGAGCGCGGTCGGCGCGATGCGGATCGGCAGGTGGGCGCTCCGGCTCGTCCAGGTGCCGTCCTCGGCGAGATAGAGCTTCTCCTCGGCCCCCAGAAAGGCCGCCGTCGGTCCGCGCGCCGCGTCGGCGAGTTCCAGCGTATGCCCGTTCGCGGGATCGACGAAGAGGCCGGTCGTCATGGCGGCCGGGCGTCGCCAGTCGATGGTCGCGCCGAGATGCGCGGCCATGACGGTCGCGGCCATCGTCTCGGCCTCGGTGTCCTCGCGATTGCTGAGCACGACGATGCCCAGCCCCGATCTCGGATCGACAAGGCAGTGATCCTTGTAGCCGGGCAGGCTGCCGCCGTGGCCGAGGAAGACGCGATCGCCGATCGGCGTCTGCGTCAGGCCGCGGGCATAGGCGGTGCGCGTCCCGTCCGCGAGCACGCCGACCTCACCGAGCTCGGCAAGCAGGCCGGCGAGCGGGCCGCTGCCCGCGGCGAGCGCGCGCAGCCAGCTCGCGAGATCCTGCGCGCTGGCGACGATGCCGCCGGAGCCCGAGTAGTGCAGTCCGTACCAGCCGAAACGCGGCGCGCCGTCGGCAAACCAGTAGCCGGTCGCGAGGCCGGGCACGCATTCCGTCTGGTCCTCCACGAGGGCGAAGCTCGACAGGCCGAGCGGCGCGAACAGGTTCTCGTCGAGCCAGCGGCGCAGCGGCATGCCGGTCCGCCGCTCGATCATCCGCTGCACCAGCCGCGTATTGGTGTTCGAGTAGGAGACCTCGCTCCCGGCGGCGAAGTTGAGATGGTCGAGCCGGCACGCGAGGGCGAAGAGCCGCTCGGCGTCGATTCCGCCCATCCACGACACGCCGCTGAGCGTCAGCGTCTCGGCGAGGTCGGGCACGCCGCTGGTCATCGTCAGGGCGCTCGCGACCGTGGTGTCGGCGACCGGCCGCGCGAGCTCGCCGAGCGTGTCGCCGATCCGCCCGGCGAGCCCGAGGCGCTGCGCGGCGCTGGCGCAGATGTGCTTGGAGATCGAGGCGAGGCGCGTCGGCGTGTCGAGAGACCACGGCCGCCGCGACGCCAGGTCCGCGAGTCCGAGGCACCAGCTGCTCCGGATGCCGCCGGCGTCGAACAGCGCGACGACGCCGCCCGGCGCGTCGCCCGCGCTCCAGCTCGCCGTCAGCCCGGCGACGGTCGCATCGAGCCCGGCGCTCACGGCGAGCTCACCGCGACGGTGGTCTCCGGGTCCATGCGTCCGGCTTCGTACAGTCGTCTCATCCGTCGTCCCCGTTGCTGCGTATCGCCGCAGGCTAACGTGCGCAGCGGCGGCTCGCGAGGCCGTCGGCGCCCGTCACCGGCGTCGTCCTTTCGCATGCCGGCACGAGAGGACGAGTGCCGGTCGCGCGCAAACATGGTCTAGTCCGCGCTCGTCGCCGCCTCCAAATGCCGGCTCGCGCCACGCCGATCGGACCCGCCATGACTCGACTCTCGTCCGCCTTTCTCCGCCCTCGCCGTGCCGCCTTCGCGCTCGTCGTCGCAAGTCTGCTCGCCGCGCCCGCGGCGCTGGCGCAGGGCTCGAGCCTGCCCAATGTCCGGCGCCTCCCCGACGGCACGCTGGAGATCGTGAAGCCGCCGCCCGAGCAGGCGCCGGCGCAGCCGAAGGCGCCGCGCAAGCGGCCGGCGCCCGCCGCGGCGGCGGCCGGCGTCGAGCCGCGCGACGACGAGGGTCCGGCGAACGAGAAGGTGATGATCGGCAGGACCAGCTTCCGCACGGTCGAGGCGGCGATCAAGGCGGCCAAACCCGGCGACACCATCCTCCTGCCGCCCTTGATCTACCGGCGCGGCATCACGATCCACGCCAGCGGCGTCACGCTGCGCGGGGTGCCGGGGACCTTCTTCGTCGGCGGCGCGGCGGGCGGCAAGGCGGCGATGGTCGTCACGGGGAACGACGTCACGATCGAGCAGATCGGTTGCGCCGACATCTATGTCGCCGACAAGAACGGCGCGTGCGTCCGCGCCGAGGGCGTGAACCTGACGCTGCGCAACGTCGAGTTCCGCGACAGCGAGACGGGCATCCTGGCGACCAACCGCGCCGGCCAGATCCGCATCGTCGACAGCGTGTTCGAGGGGCTGGGCCGCAACGGCCAGGCGCATTCGATCTACGTCAACGGCGGGCGGCTGCACGTCTCGGGCACGCGCGTGGCGGGTGCGCAGGTGGGCCACGAAGTGAAGAGCCGCGCGGCCGAGACGGTCATCGAGGATTGCGTGATCACCTCGGGCGCGGCCGAGGACAGCCGCGCCGTCGACGTGCCCGAGGGCGGGGTGCTGATCATGCGGCGGAACATCCTGCACAAGGGGTCGCGTTCGCAGAACTTCGACATGATCGGCGTCGGGCTCGAGAACCGCCGCCATGGAGAGGCGCGCGTCGTGCTCGAGGACAACACGCTGATCTTCGACCGGCCGAACAGCTCGCTGTTCAACCTCGCGCCCTGGGCGACGACGCCCGAGGTCCGGGGCAACCTGATCGTGGGCGGCGACGGCGCGCGTTGGCCCGGCAACCGGGTCTTCGCGACCCGCGCCGCGGCAGGCATGCCGCCGGCTCCGGAACTTCCCCCGGCCGGCGCGCCGCGCTGAGCCCGCCGGCGGCGGCGCGCCGCCTCAGGGCATCAGGATGCCGCCGTTCACCTCGATCACCTGGCCGGTGACGAAGCCGCTCATGCGGTCCGATGCGAGGAAAAGATACGCGCCGACGCAGTCCGTCGCCGGCGCGTTGCGCCCGAGCGGCGTCGCCTTGGCGAGCTGATCGAGAACAGCGCGCGACGTGTGCTTGTCCTGCAGGTCGGTCTCGATGATTCCCGGCGCGACCGCATTGACGCGGATCCCGTCGCGGCCGACGTCCTTGGCGAGGCCGCGCGTGAAAGTGCTCACGAATCCCTTCGATCCGGCATAGAGCATCGAGCCGGCGCCGCCGCCGTTGCGCGCGGCCAGCGACGAGGTGTTGATGATGTTGCCGGAGCCCTGGCGCTTCATCGCGATCACCGCCGCCTTCGAGGCTGCGACCACGCTGCGGATGTTGAGCGCGTAGATCGTCTCGAGCATGTCGTCGGGCGTGTCGACCATCGGGAGCCGGGCGACGAGATCGCCGGCATTGTTGACCAGCACGTCGAGACGTCCGAAGCGTTCGATCGTCTCCGCGACAAGCCGCGCCGGCGCCGCCGCATCGGACAGGTCGGCCTGCAGCGCTTCCGCACGCACGCCCCGGGCGCGCGCGTCGGCCACCACCTTGTCGGCGGCGGCCTGCGCCGCATGGTAGTGCACGGCGACATGCGCGCCGTGATGGGCGAAGCCGCGCGCCACCGCCGCCCCGATTCCGCGGCTGGCTCCCGTCACCAGCACCACCTTGCCCGCAAGATCGCCGAGATCCATGACGCCCTCCCCCGAATCCGTGGCGCATTAATCGCCCGGGTGCATGGCGGTGTCCAAACCGAATCGGCGTCCGCGTCGTCATGCGGCGGCGGGCGCCGATGCCCTCCCGCACCGTCGCGGCCAAGGGGCGCGTGTCGGCAACCCGGCCGAAAAGCGTCCCTTAAGGGCGTGATGCAAGCTTGTGCGCCGCCCCCGAGGGCGGAACGGAGTGCCGACGATGCAGGATCCAATGGACGAGAAGCTGGCGGTCATCGATCGCGACGAGCGCCTGCGCTTCCTGGGCATCGATGCTCAGTCCGGCGCGGCGCTGCGCGAGGCCTGGGTCATCGTCGAGCCCAGCCTGCCGGCGATCCTCGACGGCTTCTATCGCCACGTCTCCGGAACGCCGGCTCTCGCGCGGCTCGTCGGCGACCAGACGGCCCGCCTCAAGCAGGCGCAGTCGAAGCACTGGTCGCGCCTGTTCTCGGGCCGGTTCGACGACGAGTACATCCGCAGCATCCGCGCCATCGGCTTGACGCACAGCCGCATCGGCCTCGAGCCTCGCTGGTACGTCGGCGGCTACCTCTTCGTGCTGAATCGGATCGTGGAGCTCGTCGCCGCCGCCGCCCGCTGGTCGCCGGCGCGCGGCGCGCGGCTGATCTCGGCGGTCAATGCGGCCGTGCTGCTCGACATGGAACTGGCGATCTCGGTCTATCAGGACGCGCTGCTGGCCGAGCGCGAGCGGGCGCAGGAGGCGCTGCGCACGGCGATCGACGGCTTCGAACGGCGGATGACCGATGCGCTCGGCACGATGGGCGCGGCGACCGAGCGGATGCGCGGCGCGGCCCAGGCCATGGCCGCGAACGCCGACGAGACCTCGCGCCAGTCCACGGCCGTCGCCGCCGCATCCGAGCAGGCCTCGGCGAACGTCCAGACGGTCGCATCGGCCAGTTCGCAGCTCTCGGGCTCGATCGGGGAAATCGCCGGCCGGATGTCCGAGGCGAGCACGATCGCGGGCGAGGCCGTGTCCGAGGCCGCGCGCACCGACGCGCAGGTCAAGGGGCTCGCCGAGGCGGCCGATCGCATCGGCGCGGTCGTCAAGCTGATCAACGACATCGCGTCGCAGACGAATCTGCTCGCGCTCAACGCGACGATCGAGGCGGCACGCGCCGGCGAGGCCGGCAAGGGCTTCGCGGTGGTCGCCGCCGAAGTGAAGAACCTCGCCAACCAGACGGCCAAGGCGACCGAGGAGATCGGTCAGCAGATCGGCGCCATCCAGGGCGCCACGACGCAGTCCGTCGCCGCGATCGAGGTGATCGGCAGGACGATCGGGCGGATGAGCGAGATCGGCACTTCGGTCGCGGCCGCGATCGAGGAGCAGCGCGCCTCGACGCAGGAGATCGCGCGCAACGTCCTGGAGGCGGCGAAGGGCACGCAGGAGGTCTCGTCGAACATCGCCGGCGTCAGCCAGGCGGCGTCGGAGACCGGCTCGATGTCGGGCGAGGTGCTCGAGACCAGCGGCAGCCTCGCCTCCGAGCTCGAGAAGCTACGGCGGGATTTCGACGCCTTCACGCGCAGCGTCCGCGCGGCGTGAATTCGTCCGCGCCAGCACATCGAGGATCTCGGTGCGGCGGCGGTCGATCAACTGGCGCGCCGCATCGTGCTCGACGCCGGCGGCGCACAGGCTGACCTCCGCGAGCTCGAGCGCCGCCTCGAGGGTCTCGGGCACGACCGTCGTCGCGCCGAGGGCGAGCAGGCGCCGGGCATGCGCCTGGTCGCGGGCGCGCGCGACGATCGGCAGCGATGGCCAGCGTCGGCGCACGGACGCGACGATGCGCTCGATCGCGGGCATGTCGTCCATGGTCACGACGATCGCCACGGCGCGGTCGAGGCCGAGCCGGTCCAGCATCTCGGGGCGCGCGGCGTCGCCGACATAGGCTTCGACGCCGTCTGCGCGCGCCACCGCGACGATCGCAGCATCGCGTTCGACGGCGATGTAGGGCAGTTGCTGGGTGTCGAGGATCTCGCGCAGCATGCCGCCGACACGCCCGAAGCCGGCGACGATCAGATGGCCCTCGAGGGCCGGGATCTCCTCGCGCGGCTCGGCGTCGGCGCCGCTCCCGAGACGGCGATGTGCGACACGTCCGAGCCACGCGGCACCCGGCGCGAGCAGCATGCCGAGACTGACGACCGCCAGCGAGGTCTGGCCGATCGACGGCGCGAGCAGCCCCTTGGCCATGGCCGTGCCGATCACGACGAACCCGAACTCGCCCGGCGGCCCGAGCAGGCAGGCGATCTCGCTCGCGGGCCCGGCGGCGATGCCGAAGCCGCGCGCGAGTGCGAAGGCAAGGAGCGCCTTGAGCGCGACCATCGCGGCGACCAGCGCCAGCAGCTGCCCGGCGCGCGGGGCCACCGCCGCGAGATCAATCGTCATGCCGACCGACATGAAGAACAGGCCGAGCAGAAGGCCCTTGAAGGGCTCGATGGAGATGCTGATCGAGTGACGGAATTCGGTCTCGGCGAGGAGCAGGCCGGCGAGGAACGCGCCGAGCGCCAGCGACAGCCCGGCGGCATGCGTCGCCAGCGCCGTCGCGACGACGACCAGCAGCGCCATGGCCAGGAACTGGTCGGCGCTGTGGCGTCCGCTGACGAGACGGAACAGTGGTCGCAGGGCGAAGCGCCCGGCGATCGCGATCGCCGCGACGGCGGCGGTGGCCTTCAGGATCGCGACCCCGGCCGTGCCCGTCGCCACGGCCGCGCCGTCGGCCGCGAGCAGCGCGATGATGAACAGGATTGGCACGACGGCGAGGTCCTGGAGCAGCAGCACCGCAAAGCTCGCGCGCCCGACCTGCGAACCGATCTGGCCGCGCTCGGCGAGGAGCTGCATGACGATCGCGGTCGACGACAGCGCGAGGCACGCGCCGAGCGCGACCGCGCCGCCCGGCCTGGCGCCGAGGGCTGCGGCGACCAAGGCGAGAGCCGCGGACGAGACGACGACCTGGGAGCCGCCGAGCCCGAAGACGAGCCGGCGCATCGCCCAGAGGCGCTCCGGCGACAGCTCGATGCCGATCAGGAACAGCAGGAACACGACACCGAACTCGGCGACGACGCGGGTGGTCTCGACGTCGCGGATGACCAGCGCGTCCCAGATCGAGTCCGGCGGCACGACGCGCCCGAGGCCGAGTGGCCCGATGACGATGCCGATCGCGAGGAAGCCGAGCACAGGCGAGACCCGCAGCCGCCGGAAGAGTGGCACCACGATGCCGGCACAGGCGAGGAAGAGCGCCAGCTCGTGGATGAAGGGCAGCTGGACCGGGTCCATGTCCGCCGCGCTCACCGCGCCGCGACGTCGCCCACCATGCGCACGCGCACGCGCAGCGAATTGCCCGGGAGGTAGGAGAGCGGCATGTCTTCGGTCTCGACGGTGCGCAAGGATCCGCGCTCGGCGCCGGCGGCCACCGCGCGATCGGCGGCGAGCCTCGTCGCCGCCGCGATCGCGTCCGCGCGCGTGAGGTCGCGGAAGATCTGGTCGACCTCGCCCGAGACCTGGGCGATCGCGGCGCCGACGGCGTTGGCGCAGTCGCCGTGCTCGACATGCACGACGCGGCTGACGCCGGGGAGCTTCTCGGGGATCAGGAAGGCGCCGCCGCCCACCGCGATCAGCGGCACGTCGCCGGCCTCGGTCTTCATGCGGTCGACCGCCTCCTCGACCATGCGCGCGGCCTCGTCGAGCACGCGGCGCGCATAGGCGGCATCGATGCCGGCGACGCGGGAGCGCTCGCCGAGATCCAGGACGCCGGCGGCGACGGCGATGTCGCTCGTCGTGAGCTGCTTGCCGCCGAAGATCAGCGCGTCGCGGATCAGGCGGTAGCCGACCGAGACCGGTCCGACCTTCGGCGGATCGCCGGCGACGTGGCTGCCGCCGCCCAGGCCGATCGACAGCAGGTCGGGCATGCGGAACAGCGTGCGCACGCCGCCGATGCGCACCACGGCGTTCGACTCGCGCGGGAAGCCCGCCTTGATCTGGCCGACATCGGTCGTCGTGCCGCCGACATCGACGACCATGGCGTCGAGCATGCCCGAGAGATAGGCGGCCCCGCGCATCGAGTTCGTGGCGCCCGAGGCGAAGCTGTAGACGGGGAAGCGCTGGGCGGTCGCGGCCTCCGCGACCGTGCCGTCGTTCTGGGTGATGAACAGGGGGGCGGCGATGCCGCTGTCGCGGATCGCGCGCGCGAAGGCGGCGATCGTCTCGCGCGCGAGATCGGCGAGCGCCGCATTGAGCAGCGCCGCGTTCTCGCGCTCGAGCAGGCCGATGCGGCCGAGCTCGTGCGAGCAGGTGATCGGCGTCTCGCCCAGCTCGGCGCGCAGGATCTCGGCGGCGCGCAGCTCGTGCGCCGGGTCGATCGGCGCGAAGACGGACGAGATCGCGACGGCGCGAAGCCCCGCCTGCCTGATCTCGCGCGCCGCCCGGCCGAGCGCCGCCTCGTCGAGCGGCATGATCACGCGGCCGTCGTACTCGTGGCCGCCTTCGATCTGCCAGACGCCGCCGCGCGCGATCGCCGCCACGTCCTCGGGCCAGTCGCAGAACGGCGGCAGGGTTGCGCTCATCGGCCAGCCGATGCGCACGGCCGCGACCCTGGTCAGGTGCCGGCGCTGCACGACCGCGTTGATGAAATGCGTCGTGCCGATCATCACCGCGTCGACGTCGCCCTGGCCCGCAGGCTCGGCGCGCAGCTTGGCGAGCGCCTCGAGGATGCCGGTCGTCACGTCCTCGCTCGTCGGCGCCTTCACCGCGCGCCGCACGGCGCCCGCATCGATCAGCACCGCATCCGTGTTGGTGCCGCCGACGTCGATCCCGATGCGCCTCATGATTCGAACACCGACTTGAAGTCCAGGTCGTAGCCGAAGGCCCGCGGGCCGACATGCTGCAGGCCCTTGGGCGTCAGGAACACGGCGGGCGAGCGCAGCGCGATGACCGTGACGCGCTGGCCGTAACGCAACGTCTCCGAGCCGATCGCCTCGCCCGAGACCGAGTCGAGCACGCAGATCAGGTCGGGCGACATGGCGAGCGGCCGCCCGTCCAGCCACGCGACGATCCACTCATTCTGGAAATTGATCTCCATCGCGGCGCCGCGCCAGTCGTCGATGCCGTCGAAGCGCGTGCGGCCGCGCAGGAATCCCTCGGTGGTGCGGCGCTCCACGTCGACGACCTTGCCGCGATAGAGGAGCCTGCCGTCCTCGGCATCGAGGATCGCCTGGATGGGATCGTCGTGCCGGCGCTGCGCCTCGCGCACCGCGGTGCCGATCTTGATCGCCTGGGTGGTGGTGAACGGGATGCCCCAGCGCTTGATCTCGGCGCCGGTGCGCGGCGCCTTGCAGGTGGCCGCGGTCGACCCGTACTCGGTGCAGACCTTGCGGCTGACGCGCTCCATCCATTTCCAGGTCGGCACCTTGGCGACGATCGTCTCGACGCCGCGGGGATCGACCGAGGTGAGCGGGTAGGGCGTGAGGTCGCCGACGGCGAAGCTCGTCATCTGCGCCTCGGGATAGGCGCGGCCCATGCAGTCGGCGTCCACGACCGGGATGCCGAGATGCGCGGCCGCCATCATCGGCTGGATGGAGTTCCCGCCGCCGATCTCCAGCGACATGATGGCGCGGAAGCGCTTGCCGATGAGCTCCTGCATCAGCTCGACCGCGCGCGCGGCGTTGCGGCTGTCGGTGAGGCGCTCCTGGCCGACCAGCGGCGCGCCCTGGTTCGAGACCACGGCGACCGCGTCGTCGTCGGCGAGGTCGAGCGGGCTCATCAGGCGCACGCGCCGGCCCTGCGCGTAGAGCTGGCGCATGTTGAGCAGGCCCAGATAGGGCGAGCCGCCGCCGCCGGTGCCGAGGATCCAGGCGCCGACGGCGAGCGACTCGATGTCGTCGGCGGTGATGTCGCGATAGGTCGCCATGCGGGCGCTCAGCCCATCAGCTCGCGCACGACGCGGGCCATGGTCGTGACGGCCAGCAGCGTCGGCTTGCGGACGATGCTGCGGACGATCGCCTTGTGGCGCTCGGTGTAGCTCATGCAATCCATCACGACGAGATCCGGCTTGTGCGCCGCCAGGCGTCGCGCCGAAGCCTCGGTCGCCGCCTCGTCGCCGCTGGGGATCAGCGGCTCGGCGACGACCTCGAGCCCGGGGCGCGCCCATTTCTTCGGCAGCTGCGTCACCTGCGCGGGCAGCGGCACGAGCAGGCCGAGGCGGCCCGACGGCAGCAGCGCATTCGCGAGGCCGGACAGCAGCTTCGACGGGAACACGACGCCCGGCCCGCCGAGGCCGTCCGGGAAGGCGCCGGTGCAGGCGAAGAGGATCGCCTCGGAGCCGTCGGCGCGCAGCTTGTCGAGCACGGCGGGCGCGCGCGCGATGGCGTGCTTCTTGGCGATGTGCGTGTCGGATCCGTCGGCGAGCTTGGTGTAGAGCACGTCCTCGCCGGCCGCCGGCGCCATGGCCTTGATCTCCGCGGCGCTGGCGCCGTCGAGGCAGCCGCGCAAGGTGATGCGCGTGCCCTCGGGGAGCAGTGCCGCGAACTGCGCGACGATGTCGGCGCGCGGCGCCTGACCGATGTTCACGATTCCGAGATGTGCCATGTCCCGATCTCCCCTGCTGTCCGGCCGATGGCGTCAACAATTAGCGGTTTCTTGCCGCATCGTCGCCGGGAGATCTCGGCGCGTCGCGGCGGCGGTGCGGCGTCCCCGCGCAGCGCGTCTTGTCGCACCTCCTCCGCGAAGATTGAAACTGCGTGGTGCGAAGGAGTGTCCTGTCCGTCAACTGAAGAAAGGCCTCGTCGATGGATACTGCGCTCGCCGCCCCGCCCGCCACGGGAATGCCCGCCGCTGTCGCCGTCCCCGGGTCCCGGCGGCTCGGCGAGGTCGTGGCGACGGTGCCGGGCGCGACGGCTGTTCTGCGCGCCTACGGCATCGACTTCTGCTGCCGCGGCGACGTCTCGATCGGCCAGGCCGCGGCCGAACATGGCCTGTCGGTCGCCTTCGTCGAAGCGCGCCTGCGCGAGCTCGGCCGCGAGATCCCCGAGCCCGCGGCCGATGCCGAGCCCGCGGTCCAGATCGGCTACATCCTCAGCCGTTTCCACGAGGCCCATCGTCGCGAGCTGCCCGAGCTGATCGAGCTCGCGAAGCACGTCGAGAATGTCCAGCATGGCCATCCGGCGCTGCCGACGGGGCTTACGACGGTGCTTCAGCGCATCGCCGCGGAGCTCGAGTTCCATATGCGCAAGGAAGAGCAGATGCTCTTCCCGATGATGGCGGCGGGCGGCCATCCCTACATCCGCAATCCGATCTCGTGCATGCGCCACGACCACGACCACCATCGCGACTCGATGATCGCGCTCGAGGGCCTGATCCAGGGCGGCATCGTGCTCGACGACGCCTGCGTGAGCTGGCGCGCCCTCGCGATCGGGTTGCGCAAGCTGATCGACGATCTCATGGCGCATATCCGCTACGAGAACGAGGTCCTCTTCGCCCGCTTCGAGGCCGACCACACCGGCGCGATCGCCGCGGCGTGACGGCTTGCGGCCGGGCCGCATCCGGCTCCCGGATCGCGTTCCACTGCCGACGGCGCTAGACTTCCCTGCATCGCCTCGTAGGAGAGATGCCCGATGCTGCGATCCCTGCTGCTCAGCCTCGCGGTGGCGCTGCCCGTTGCCGCGCAGGCCCAGGTCGAGATCCGAGAATATCCGCTGCCGCCGAAGCTCTACGCCCATGACGTCTGGGCGGACCCGGCGCCGGACGGCCCGGTCTACATCGCGTTCCAGCGCAGCGGCCACCTCGGCGTCCTCGATCCGAAAACCGGCAAGGTCGACACCATCGCCCTGGGCCAGGACTCTGCGCCGCACGGCGTGATCCAGGACAAGGCCGGCGATCTCTGGCTGACCGACGGCGGACAGAACGCGATCGTGCGCGTGAACGGCAAGTCGCGCGAGGTGACGAAATGGCACCTGCCGCCGCAGCGCGGCTACGTCAACCTGAACACCGCGGCGTTCGACGCGGCGGGCGTGCACTGGTTCACCGGCCAGAACGGCATCGTCGGTCGTCTCGATCCGCGGAGCGGCGAGATGAAGGTCTTCGACGCGCCCAAGGGCCGGGGCCCCTACGGGATCCAGGCGACGCCCGACGGCGTGGTCTATTTCACCTCGCTTGCCGGATCGTACATCGCGCGCATCGATCCCGCCGACGCGATCACGGTGATCGAGCCGCCGACGTCCGGCCAGGGAGCCCGGCGCGTGTGGTCGGACTCGAAGGGCATCCTGTGGGTCAGCGAGTTCAACAGCGGCCAACTCAGCCGCTTCGATCCGAAGACCGGCGCGTGGAAGGCCTGGAAGGCGCCGGGCGACCGGCCGCGCGTCTACGCGGTCTATGTCGACGAGCAGGACCGCCCGTGGGTGAGCGAATGGACGGCGCAGGTCATGCTCCGCTTCGATCCGAGGACCGAGACGTTCGAGACCTTCAAGTCGAGCTCCGGCACCGCGAACGTACGCCAGATCCACGGCCGCAAGGGCGAGGTGTGGACCCCGGAGTCCGCTGCCGACAAGATCGTGCTCTATCGCTTCAAGTGAGGCGCGAGCGGGGCATGGCGCGGCGACCGCGCCCGTCCGCGCTCCTCGCCCTTGCGGCGCTGCTCTCCTCGGTCGCCGCGTCCGCAATCGCGCAGGAGGACGGCGAGCGGATCTTCCAACGCTGCTTTTCCTGCCACTCCGTCGATCCCGCGGAGCAGAACCTCTCCGGCCCGAACCTGCACGGGGTCGTCGGCCGTCGTGCCGCGACGCTGCCGGAGTTCGAGTATTCCGACGCCATGCGCGCCGCGGGTGGGGCCGGGCTGGTGTGGACGCCGGAGATTCTCGACCGCTACCTGGCCGATCCCGAGGATTTTCTCCCCGAGGGCCGCATGGCCGGCGTGCGTCTGCGCGACCCGGCGCAGCGGCGTGTGCTCATCGAATGGCTCGCTGGCCGCTCGCGCTGATCGGCGCCCCCGGCCGTGACGCCGACATGCCGCGTCACGGCGCGGTTGCTCGGCATCGGCCCCAGCGCAGCGTTGAAGGAATAGGTGCGATGCCACGGCTCGGCGCCCCAGCGCTCGCTCCGGCCTCGCGGGCGCGGGCGGGGCCGCAGGCATCGCGGTCGGGCGCGGCGCGGGATGGCGAGGGCATGCGCATGGCTCCCGTGCGCGGCGGCGGCTCGCCTGGGTGCGGCCGAGGGGGCAGAATTCGCGACCGCCGCCCGATCCGGCCCGAACCGTCCGAGCCCCTGTCCGAGACCACGTGACTCCACCCTCGCCGCCGCGCCTGCCGCCGTTCCTGCTGATCGTCATCGGGACCTGGATCGCGCCCTTCTCGATGCACATCGTCATTCCGATGATGCCGTCGATGGCGGCGGAGTTCGGGACCGACTTCGCCGCGGCGCAGGGCACGCTCACCGCCTACCTCTTCGGCATCGCCTTCGGGCAGCTCATCTACGGGCCGATCTCAGATCGCCTCGGGCGGCGGCCGGTGATGCTCGCGGGCCTGTCGCTGTATCTCGCGGCCGCGGTGGGCTGCGCGCTCGCGACCTCGATCGAGGCGCTGACGCTGTTGCGGCTCGTCCAGGGCGGCACCGGGTGCGCGGGCCTCGTGCTCGGCCGCGCGATCATCCGCGACTGCTACGAGCGCGACCGCGCGGCGAGCCTGATCGGCTACGTGACGACGGTGATGGCGGTGGGCGCGGCCTTCTCGCCTCTGGCCGGAGCGCTCGCCGTCGAGTACGCGGGCTGGCGCACCATGTTCGTCGTCCTCGCCGCGCTCTCGGCCGTCATCGTCGCCTGCGGCGCCTTCTGGCTGAACGAGACCAATCTCAACCGGGACACCGGCGGCGGCATCGCGCGCGTCGCGACGAGCTATCTGACGCTGCTGCGCGCGCCGCGCTTCGTGCTCTATTCGATGTGCGGCGTCTTCTCGATCGCGGGCTGGTATGCGTTCGTGTCCGGGGCCCCCTACGTGCTGACCTCCATCCTGGGCCTGCCGCCCATCGCCTATGGCAAGTACATCCTGCTCGTCGTCGCAGGCTACTCGGTCGGCAGCTTCGCGGCGGGCCGGCTGTCGGTCCGGATCGGCGGCGAACGCATGCTCGCCCTGGGCCAGGCGATCGTGCTCGCCGCGACTGCCGTGCAGCTCGGCTTCTACGTCGCGGGCGTCCTGTCGCCGCTCGCGCTGTTCCTGCCGATGATGGTCGTGACGATCGGCGCGGGGATCTTCCTGCCCAATGCCAGTGCCGGCGCGATCAGCGTCGTGCCGGGCCTCGCAGGCTCCGCATCGGGCCTGATGGGCTTCCTGCAGATGGGCTTCGGCGCGCTGTGCACGATCGCGATGGGCGTCTGGCTGCGCGACAGCGAGGGGCCGCTGATCCTGACTATGGCGGCGCTGGCGCTGCTCTCGCTCCTTTCGCTGGTGCTGCTTCGCTTCGCGCGGTGACGGCCGTCGCCGGTGCGTCCGGGGGCGACCATCGTTGCCACCGGGCGCGGCCGGCCGACCGGCGCGCGGTCACATCCGCAGCTGGAAGTCGTTGCGGCCGGTGCGGTCCTGGCCGCGGATCAGGAACAGGGTGCGATCGGCGTGGCCGGCGCGCAGGTTGCGCGACACGACCTGCTGCTTGGCGAGCTCACGATCGAACACCGAGGTCAGCGGCATGTAGCGCAGGGTAAGGCCGCGGCGCGACCGGGGCGAGCGGTTCGGCTCCGAGCCGTGCGCGAGGAAGACGTCGTGCAGCGAGATCTGCCCGGCCTTCAGCACGATGTCGACGGCGTCCTTCTCGTCGTATTCGCTCGGATCGAGCTCCTGGTTGAGCGCGAGGCCCGGGCCGTCGTTCTGCAGATGCTTCAGCAGCCGGCCCTGCTTGTGCGAACCCTTGATGACGCGCAGGCAGCCGTTCTCCGGCGTCGAGTCGTCGATCGCGAGCCACGCCGTGCAGGTCGCCACCGGCCGGATCGGCCAGTACTCCCCGTCCTGGTGCCACGGCGTCTTCGAGCCCTTGAAGGCGGGCTTGGCGAACAGGCTGGAATTCCAGAGCGCGAAGTCCGGCCCGAGGATCTGGCCGACCATGTCGACGATCTCGGGGATGCGCGCATAGGCGAGGAATCCGGTGTCGTAGGCGAGCACCGTCGGGCAGTAGTCGACGAATTGCGGGTGGCGCTTGACGAGGCGCTGATGGTCGTCGCGGATCGACTCGAGGATCGTTTCGGGCAGGCGGTAGTCGGGAACGATGTAGCCGTCGCGGTGATACTGGGCGAGTTCGGCATCGGTCAGCATGGCGGGTCCCCCGTAGGTCGTTGGTGGCAGGATCGGCTCGCCTCGCCTGCGGTTCAAGCGCCGCGTCGAGACGTCAGCCGAGGCAGGCGAAATAGCGCGGTCCCAGCTGGTCGATGCGCCGGTCGATCGCGGAGGCGCGGCCCCGGAGGAACGGCGTCGGGCGCGCGGGATCCCAGCGTCGCGGGCTCGGCAGCACGATGGCGAGGCGGATCGCCTCGGCACGCGTGAGGTCGGCCGCCGCCTTGCGGAAGTGATGCCGCGCGGCGGCCTCGGCGCCGAACACGCCGTCGCCCCATTCGGCGATGCCCAGATACACCTCGAGGATGCGCCGCTTCGGCCAGAGCGCGTCGATCGCCAGCGACAGCGGCGCCTCGACGGCCTTGCGCCACCAGCCGCCGCCCGGCCAGAGGAAAAGGTTGCGCGCGACCTGCATGGTGATCGTGCTGGCGCCGCGCTGCCGGCCGCCATCCTCGTTGTCTTCGATCGCCTCGCGCACGGCGTCGAGGTCGATGCCGGCGTGTGTGCAAAAGCGGTTGTCCTCGGCGGCGATGACGGCGCGCGCGAGGGCGGGCGCGATCCGCTCGAGCGGCACGACGTCGCGCTGCAGGGTCGCGCCCCCGGCGCGGCGGATCGCCATCAGCGGCGTCCCCGGCGGATCGATCCAGCGATAGCCGACGACGAGGGTCGCGAGCACGACGATGCCGAGCGCGACCGCGCGCAGCAGCCACCGCAGGATCGTGCGCAGCACCGCGCTCACGGGCCGCAATAGGCTCCGTCGCGCGCCACGACGCGGCCGGCATGGAGCACGAGCCGGCGCGGGGCGTGCGCGCCGACCGCCTCGGGGACGCCCTCCGCGCGCAGCGTGACGAGGTCGGCGGCATTGCCGACCGCGAGCCCGTAGCGCTCGAGGCCCAGCGCCTTCGCCCCGGCCCCGGTGGCGAGCTCGAGGATGTCGTGCAGCATCGGGTCGTGGCGGAGATCGGCGCGCCAGCCGATATAGGAGATGCGCTCGAGCATGTCCGCGTTGCCGTAGGGCGACCAGGTGTCGCGGACGTCGTCGTTGCCGGCGAAGACGGTGACACCGTGCCGGCGCAGCAGCGCGATCGGCGGCAGCGGCGCGCTCGCGGCGCCATGGGTGACCAGCGCCACGCCGCACTCGCCCATCAGCTCCGCCGCCGCCTGCTGCTTCGACTCCGCGACGCCGCCCAGGCAGAAGCCGTGGCTGATCGTCACCTTGCCCTGGAGGCCCAGCGCCCGGGTGCGGCTGCAGATCTCCTGCACGTTGAACAGGCCCATCTCGCCGGGCTCGTGGAGATGGATGTCCAGGCCGCGGCCGTGGCGGTCGGCGATCGCGAAGATGCCGTCGAGCTGGCCCTTGGGATCGCGGTCGATCTCCAGCGGATCGATGCCGCCGACGAGATCGGCGCCCTCGCGCATCGCGGCGTCGAGCAGGTCGAGCACGCCGGGGCAGCGCATCACGCCGCTCTGCGGGAAGGCGACGATCTGCATCGAGACGGCGCCGGCGAGGCGCTCGCGCGCGGCGCAAACCCCCTCGAGCTTGGCGAGCCGCCCCTCGTTGTCGATGTCGACATGGGTGCGGATGTGGCCGGTGCCCTGCGCCACGCAGAGCCGGGCGAGATTGGCGGCGCGCTGCTCGGTCGACAGCGGCAGCCCCGGCAGGATGCGCTTGTCGGTCTCGATCCGGCTCATGCGGAACGGTTCGGCCGCGTGGCCGATCCAGGGCAGGCCGACCAGCGTCTTGTCGAGATGCATGTGGCCGTCGATCAGCGCGGGCAGCACGAGGTCGCCGCCCAGGTGGATTCGTTCGCGCGCGACGGCCTCGGCCGGCGCGTCGAGCGCGACGATGCGGCCGCCTGCGACGGCGATCGTCGTGAGCCGGCCGTCGGGGAGCCGGGCATCGGTCAGCAGGAGATCGATCGGGGTCATCGGGCGGGTTCCTCCTGCGACGGGACGAGGCCGAAGGCGCGCGCGTAGCGGACGGGACCGCCCGCGGCGAGCGCGCCCGGCACGAGTTCGAGGGCCATGAAGGCGGGACCGTGGAACGGCGCGACGAGCCGTGCCGAGAGCGCAGCGCTGAATCCGAAACGCGGATACCAGTCGGGATGGCCGAGCACGACCGCGGCGGGGCAGGCCCGCGCCCGCAGCGCCGAAAGCCCGGCCTCGACCAGACGCGTGCCGACGCGAGCACGCTGGTGCGCGGGCAGCACCGCGACCGGCGCGAGGGCGGCCGCGATCGTCGCTTGCGGCCCGGATCCGATGACGAGCGGCGAGAACAGGATCTGTCCGACGATCTCGTCGTCGCGCAGGGCGACGAGCTCGACCAGGACGTCGCCGTCGGCGCGCAACCCCGCGACCAGCGCGCCCTCGTCGGGACCGCCGAAGGCGGCGCCCAGCAGGCGGTCGATGGCGCCGGCGTCGCCCGCTCGCGCGGGACGGATCGCGGTCTCGATCATGCGGGGAATCCTGTACGCTCCGCGGCGCCATTGGAAGAGGAGCCACGAAGGATGATCAAGCGTCTGCCCGACCAACCGACCCGCTGCGAAGGCGTCGCGGCGAACGGGTTCGTCTCGACCGTGACGGTGGCCGACGACAATTCAGGCTCGATGTACCAGCAGGCGAAGGAAGCGCTGGCGAACATCGACAAGAACCTCGAGAAGCTCGGCTCGCACAAGTCGAAGATCCTGACCGCCGTCGTCTACGTCGCGGACATCCGGCAGAAGCCGGAGCTCAATCGCGCCTGGGACGAATGGGCCGACCGCGCCAATCCGCCGATGCGCGCCTGCATCGGCGTTCAGCTCGAGGGCAAGGACCTGGTCGAGATCATCGTCACGGCGACGACGTGACGTCCGCAGCGGGGGCGGCCGGGCGGGTCGCGGTGACGAGGACGTAGAGCCCGCAGGCGATGACGATCGCGCCGCCGAGGAAGAGGCGCACGGTCGGGGTCTCCCCCCACACCAGCCAGCCCAGCACCACGGCCCAGATGATGCCCGTGTAGTCGAACGGCGCGATCACGCTGGCCGGCGCGAGGCGGTAGGCGGCGGTGATCAGCAGATGCGCCGCGCCGGCGACGAGCCCGACGAGCGCCAGCAGCGCCAGCTGGTTGCCGTCGGGCGGTCGCCAGTCGAACGGCGCCACCAGCGCCGTCGTGATGCTGAGCGCGACCATGTAGTAGAACACGATCGTGGTCGTGCGCTCGGCCGTGCCCATGCGCCGGATCAGCACGAGAGCCGTCGACACCAGCAGATGCGCGGTGAGGCCGACGGACAGCGCCCAGAGCGAGGCCTCGCCGGTCGGCGGCACGATGACGAGGACGCCCGCGAAGCCCAGGAGGATCGCGGCCCAGCGGCGCGTCCCGACCTTCTCGCCCAGGACGGGCGCGGCCAGGGCGGCGACGAAGAGCGGCACGGTGAAGGACAGCGCGACCCAGTCCGCGATCGGCATCAGGCTGACGCCATAGAAGCTCGTGATGATCGACCCGGCACCGATCAGCCCGCGCAGCACGTACGCCGAGGGGAACTGCGTGCGCAGCGCCCGGGGACCGCCGTCGGCCAGCACGATCGGCAGGCAGAGACTGAGCGCGCAGATCGAGCGGAAGAAGGCGATCTGCATCGGCGCGAAACTTGCGCTCAGGAACTTCACCAGCGCGATCATCGTCGTGAACAGGGCGATCGCGCAGAGCGCGAAGGCGATGCCGCGACGGGCCATGCGGGCCGGATCCATCGCGGTCGCGCGGATCATGCGCGCGCCGCCAGGACGGACTCGATCAGGCTCTCGATGCCGGTCTTGCGGATCCAGCGCGCGACCATGACGAGGTCGTGGTCGGGATCGATCCAGATCACGTGCGTCCCGGCGCCAAGCGCGAAGTAGCTCGAGGCGGGCGCGGACTTGAACTGGACGTGGCCGGTGTTCAGCCACCACATGAAGCCGTAGCCGGGATTCAGCGGGCAGGGCGTCGTCATCGCCTTCACCCAGCCCGCCGGCAGGATCCGTCGCTCGCCCCAGACGCCGTCGCGCGCAGCAAGCAGGCCGATGCGCGCGTGGTCCAGCGTCGGAATGACCAGGCCGCCGCCCCAATGGCTTCCGCCCGGAACCGAGAACACGGTCCGCCCGCCGATCTCGACTCCGGAATTGCGGTAGGGCTCCCAGCGCCAGGCGGTCGAGGCGCCGATCGGCGTCATCACGCTCTCGCGCAGCACCTCGGGCAGCGCCGCGCCGAGCACGCGCAGCAGCGACAGGCTGAGCCGATTGACGCGGACGTCGTTGTATTCCCAATGCGCCCCCGGCGGCTTCATCGCGCGCAGGTCGCCCTTCGGCGACTCGCCGCCGGCGAGGCCGACGCTGCGGTTGTGGTCGACGCTGTCCGCGCGGTCGAACAGCGTGCCCGACCATTCCGAGGTCTGCTGCAGCAGATGCCGCCATGTGATGGCGCGGTTCTGCTCCGAGTCGAAGCCGCCGTCGCGCACCAGGTCGCGCACCGGCGCATCGAGATCGCGGATGAGGCCGCGACCGACGGCGATGCCGGCGAGGATCGCCAGATAGCTCTTGGCGACGGAGAAGGTGATCTGCGGGCGCTCGACGTCGCCCCACTGCGCGACGATCCGGCCGCCGCGCAGGATCACGCCGCTCGGCGCGTCGCGCGGCTCGACCGGGCCCAGCGGGAGGCTGGTCGGCGGCCGCTCGCCCATCGACGCCGCGTACCAGAGCTGACCGTCCGCGGTGATCAGCTCGCGCGGCCAGTCGGTCTCGTTGGCACGCGCGAACGCGACCGCGGATTGCAGCCGCGACGGGTCGAAGCCCGCGGCCGCGGGCTCGATGCGCGCCCAGGCGCCCGCCGGCGGGACGTAGGCCGCATTCATGCCAGCAGGCTCTTCGGCAGCATCGCGTGGATGCCCTTGTTGCCGTCGACGATCTGCGTGACGCGCAGGTCGACCGCGAGGCTGCAGAGCGAATAGGCGTCGGCCGGGTGCATGTTCCGCAGCTCGCCGAGCAGCCGGATCATCTCGCGCAGCGCCTGCTTCGCCGCCTGGTCGAGATCCTCGTCGAGGCCGAGCGTGATCCAGTGCGTCGGCGTCTCGGCACGCGGGAACTTCAGCGTGAGGTCCTTGCGCAGCACGATCTCGAAGGTGCCGGCCATGCAGGTCTCCAGCGCCATCAGGCTGACCTCGCCGTCACCCTGCACGCTGTGCCCGTCGCCGACCGAGAGCAGCGCGCCCTTGTTGAACACCGGCAGGTAGAGCGTCGATCCGGCGCGCAGCTCCTTGAGGTCGAGATTCCCGCCGAACTCCCGCGGCACGATCGAGCTGATGGCGCCGTAGACCGGCGGCGGCGCCACGCCGATCACCCCGAAGAACGGGTCGAGCGGCAGCTCCATGTCCCAGGGCAGCCTGGCGACGTTGCGCGCGCGATCGATCGGGATGTGGATCAGCCGCTTGTAGGGAAAGTCCTCCGGCAGGCCTCCGGCCAGCGGCCGGAAGCCGGTGTAGCCCCAGTCGGCGCGCGGCCGCACGTCCTTGATGCGGATCTCCAGGGTGTCGCCGGGCTCGGCGCCTTCGACCGCGACCGGGCCGGTGAGCAGATGGCCCGGCATGCGCTGGGTGCACTTTTCGTGGATCTCCAGCAGCTCGGGCGGCACGACGAAGGGCGGCGGCGGCATCGCCTCGCGTCCGCCGGACACGCAGTTGAAGGTGACCGTGTCGCCCGACTTCACCTGCGTGATCGGCTTGAGCGCCGCATCGAAGAATCCCCAGTGGATCGTCGACGGCGAGGAGTCGATCACGTGGTGCTTGGCCATTCCCTAGGTTCCCCTGCTGGCGACGCGGACGAGATGGATGCCGGCGAGCGCGATCAGCCCGCCGCCCACCAGAGTGCCCCAGTCCGGCGCTTCGCCGAAGACGAAATATCCCAGTGCGACCGCCCAGATGAGCGAGGCGTAGCCGAACGGGGCCAGCAGCGAGGCCGGCGCGAAGGCGAAGGCGCGGATCAGGATGAAGTGGCCGAGCCCGGTCCCCAGGCCGTGGAAGAACAGGACCACGAGGTGGATCGGCGTCGGCGGCACCCAGAAGAACGGCACGGCGACGCTGGTGACCGCGAATCCGACCAGCGACGTGTAGAACAGGCAGGGCAGCGGCGCATCGATGCCCGCAACCGAGCGCGTCATCACCTGGTAGAGGGCGTAGCTGCAGGCGGTGCCGATCGGCAGGAGCATCGCCGGCTCGATCGCGCCGATGTCGGGCCGCACCACGACGACGATGCCGGCGAAGCCGCCCAGGATCGCGATCCAGCGCCGCCAGCCCACGCGCTCGCCGAGCAGCGGCAGCGAGATCGCGGCGACGATCAGCGGCGCGGTGTCGCCGAGGACCTTGGTGGTCGCGAAGGGCAGAACGCTCAATCCCGCGACGAACAGCCCGGCGGAGAGCAGCAGCGCGGCGCCGCGCGCGACCTGCAGCCTTGGCGCGCGGGTCAGGGCGATCCGCCGCCATCCCAGGATCGCGCCCGCTACGCAGAAGGCGGCGGTCTGCGACGCGTAGCGGATCCACATCAGCTCGGGGATGGGGTAGTGGCGGGTGAACCACTTCGCCATCGCGTCGAGGTGGATCGCGAGAACCGTGAACACCAGCATCAGGCCGATGCCGAGCAGCGGCCGGTCCTGGATCGGGCGCCGGACGCTCATGCGCGGCGGCGCCCGTGGGGACGGCCCGGCGGCGCGCCGGGCCGACGGCGGGCGTCGCGACCGGGTCCGGCCGACCCGCGCCCCGGCTCCGGCGGGGGCGCCGCTGTCCCCGGGCGGCCGCGCTCCGTCGATTCGGTCAAGGGCATCAGCGGCGTATCCTGCGGGCGGCGGCGGACGGCGACCATGCCCGTGTGCCGGGCCGGCCTTGCTGGTCGCACGCTAGCGGTTCGCCGTGGCCCGCGGCCATGAATGGCGGCGCATGGCAGCCGCGCAGGCGCCGGCCGCCGCGGCGAGGCGTCGGCATGGCGGCGACCGCCGCCCCGGTGCGACGAAACACCCTCTCGCGGCGCCGCCGCGCAATCGCCACGTTGCGCCGAGACCCGCAACGGGAGGGCCCATGACCAATCGCCACATCTCCGACATGGTTCGCCACCAGAACCCGTTGATGCTGCCGGCGTCGACCACCGTGAAGGCGGCCTGCGCCGCGTTGCGGGACCGGCGGGTCGGGGCGGTGCTCGTCACCGACCAGGCGGGAAAGCTCGTGGGCATCTTCACCGGCCGCGACGCGGTGTGCCGCGTCGGCGCCGAGGGCCGCAGCGCGGCGCGCACCACGTTGGGCGAGGTGATGACCGCCGATCCCGACGTGCTCGGGGCGAGCTGCACCGCCGTCGAGGCGCTGCGCCGCATGCGCGACGGCGGCTATCGCCACCTGCCGATCGTCGAAGGCGGCAAGGTCGTCGGCATCGTGTCGCGCGGCGACTTCCGCGGCCTCGAGCAGGCGCGCCTCGACGAAGAAACGGGGTTGTGGGAACGGCTGTGAGGTCGCTACACGTGGCCTGATGGACGACAACAAGGCCCAGCGGCGCTCCGCCAGCTACACCCTCGCCGTCGAGGACACCGCCTTCCTGTTGCGCGACGAGCTGCGGGCGATCCGCTTCGCGCTCGAATACGAGAAGGCCGAGCTGCTGCTGCGCGAATGGGGCGTGCGGTCGACCGTCGTCGTCTTCGGCAGCGCGCGCGTGCCATCGCCCGAACAGGCCGAGGCGCTCCTGCGGTCGGCGCGCGACCCGGCGGCCCTGGTCGCGGCACGGCGGCGCGCGGCGCAATCCGCCTGGTACCGGACGGCCCGCCAGTTCGCCCGCATCGTCTCCGAGCGCGGCGGCGCGCTTGTCGGCGACCACGGGCCGCGCAGCAACGTGATCGCGACGGGGGGCGGCCCCGGCGTGATGGAGGCCGCCAATCGCGGCGCCAGCGATGCCGGGGCGCCGTCGATCGGATTCAACATCACCCTGCCGCACGAGCAGGAGCCCAACGCCTTCTCGACGCCCGACCTCACCTTCCGCTTCCACTACTTCGCGATGCGCAAGATGCATCTGGCGATGCGGGCAAGCGCGCTGGCGGTCTTCCCGGGCGGCTTCGGGACCTTCGACGAGCTGTTCGAGCTGCTCACGCTGCAGCAGACCGGCAAGGCGCCGGCGATGCCGATCGTCCTGTTCGACCGCGCCTTCTGGCGCGACGTCGTCAATTTCGACGCGCTGGTCGAGCACGGAATGGTCGGCGAGCGCGACCTCGGGCTGCTCGAGATCGTCGACACGGCCGAACAGGGCTGGGAATCGCTGGTGCGCCGCGGCCTGCAGCTGCCGGCGCGCGACAAGGGAGAGGGCGGGACGTGATGACGCGAATCGCGATCGTCGGCGCCGGGATCATCGGCGGCTCCTGGGCGCTGGTCTTCGCCCGCGCGGGGCACGAGGTGCGGGTCTTCGACGAGACGCCGGCGACGCGCGCGGCCTTCATGCCGCGTCTCGAGGCGATGGCGGCGGCGTCGCTGGCGCTCGCGCCCGGCCAGGGCGTCGCGGGCATCGCCGCGAAGGTGCGGGTCGTCGACGAACTCGCCGCCGCCCTCGACGGCGCGGCCTATGTCCAGGAATCGGTGCCCGAGCGCCGCGAGGTCAAGCGGCCGGTGCTCGCGGCCATCGACCGGCTCGCGCCGCCCGAGGCGCTGATCGCCAGCTCGACCTCGAGCTTCCCGCTCTCGACCCTGGTCGAGGCGCTTCCGGGCCGCGCGCGCTGCCTGGTCGTGCACCCGGCGACGCCGCCGCATCTGCTGCCGGTCGTCGAGCTCGCGCCCGCGCCGTTCACCCCCGAGGCGACGGTCGCGCGCGCCCGCGAGCTGATGGTCGCGGTCGGCCAGACGCCGGTCCTGGTGAAGCGCGAGCTGCCGACCTTCGTGATGAATCGCCTGCAGGGCGTGCTGCTGCTGGAGATGTTCCGGCTGATCCGCGAGGGCTACGTGTCGGCCGAGGATGCCGATGCGCTGATCCGCGACGGCTTCGGCCTGCGCTGGGCGTTTCTCGGTCCGCTCGAGGGCGTGGATCTCAACGCGCCCGGGGGGATCGCCGACTACCTGACCCGCTACGGCTGGATCTTCGACTCGATGGCCAACGAGGCCGGCGTCGAGGGCAAGTCGGTCACGCCGGAGCTGGTCGCCGAGCTGGGGGGCGCGATGCGCGCGAAGCTGCCGCTGGAGAAGCTCGGCGAGCGCACGGCGTGGCGCGACCGCTCGATCGCCGCCCTGCGCGCGCTGCGACGCGACGCGGGGCGCTGAGCGGCGGCCGCGCCCCTCAGCCCTTCACGCCGCCGGCGCCCCAGCCGGCAATCAGGTAGCGCTGCACCGAGACGAAGAAGACGAGCGCGGGGATCGTGATCATCACGCCCGCGGCCATGATCACGCCCCAGTCCGTCACGCTCGACTCGTAGAGATCCTGGATGCCGATGGGCAGCGTCTTGAGCTCGTCCTTGCCGATGAGCACGCGCGCGAAGAGGTAGTCGTTCCAGGCGACGATGAAGGTGAAGATCGAGACGGCGATCACGCCCGGCAGCGCCATCGGCACGACCACGCGCGCCACCGCCTGCGGGCGCGAGGCGCCGTCGATCATCGCCGCCTCCTCGAGCTCGAGCGGGATCGACTGGAAGAACGAGCGCAACAGCCACATCGAGAAGGGGAGGCTGAAGCTGGCGTAGGACAGCATCAGCCCGAAATGCGAGTTCGTCAGGCCGAGCTTGCGCATCATGATGTAGAACGGGATCACGATCATGATCGGCGCGAACATGTAGGTGAACAGCATCACCGTCGCGATCGACTCCCTGCCCTTGAAGCGGAAGCGCGTGATGCCGTAGGCGGCGAGCACCGCAACCAGGATCGTCATCACGGTCGAGCCGCCGGCGACCCAGATCGAGTTGAGGAAGTAGGTCTCGAACCGGGTCTGGTCGAAGAGCCGGCGATAGGCGTCGAGATGCGGGGCCGCGGTCCAGATGCTCGGCGTCGCCGTGATGATCTCGCGGTCCGGCTTGACGGAGGTGAGCGCCATCCAGAACAGCGGGAAGCCGCAGGCGAAGGCGAGCAGCGCCGCCCCGAGATAGACGGTGCCGCGCTCGACGAGATGGCGGACCGTCGGGCTCACGCGTGCTCGTCCCGGCGGAAGAGCCTGAAGTAGACGAGCGCGAAGGCGGAGAGCATGAGGAACATGATCACCGACAGCGCCGCGCCGAAGCCGACCTGCAGCTCGCCGAAGCTCTTTACGAAGGTGTAGATCGGCAGGGTGCGCACCGACTGGCCGAGGCCTCCCGCGCCCGCGAAGAGCCAGATCAGGTCGAACTTCGTGAACATGAACATGAAGCGCAGCAGCACGATGACGAAGAGCACGCCGCGGATCTGCGGCAGGGTCACGTGCCAGAAGCGGCGAAGCACGCCGGCGCCGTCGACCTTCGCGGCGGCATAGAGCTCGGTGTCGATCGTCTGCAGCCGCGCGAGCACCCCGATCACCACGAAGGGGAAGAAGGTCCAGGTGCTGGCGAGGATCATCGTCAGCATCACGTGGTCGGGATCGAAGAACACCGGCGCGCGCGCCATCAGCCCGCTCGACTCGATCATGTACTTCGCGACGCCGTAGCTGTCGTTGAAGATCCAGCGCATCAGGATGACGACCACGATCGTCGGCATCATATAGGGGAACAGCGTCAGCGCGCGCACGAGGCCGCGGCCGACGAAGCTCTGGTGCAGCAGCAGCGCGGCGGCGACGCCGACGACGATCTGCAGGCCGAGCGAGCCGAAGGCGTAGATGCCGCCGAGCCGGATCGACGTCCAGAAGTCCTCGTCCTCCCAGATCCACTCGAAGTTCTGGAAGCCGACGAAGGTCTCGATCGGCATGTAGGCGTGCTTGGAGTGCAGGCTCAGATAGAACGAGTAGCCGACCGGATAGAGGATCAGGCCGAGCACCAGGATCACCGCCGGCGCCAGCAGGACGTAGCCCCACCAATGCTCGGGCACGCGGCGCTCGCGCGGCTCGCGCTTGGGCAGGTTGAGGGGGCCGAGGACGCTGGTCCTGGAGGCGGTGGACGTGGATGCCATTGTCGAGTCGACGGCGTCTCTCCTTCTGTGCCGCTCGGCGGCATAGAAGGGGTGGCCGCGAAGCGGCCGGGGAGGTCGACGGCGTCTCTCGCGAGCCGCTTCTGACCTCCCCGTCAGCAGCGCTGCGCGCCGCTGCCACCCCTCCTATTCGTCCGCGGCGAACAGGAGGGGAGACTCACTCCGTCACCAGGTCTTGTAGCCGAGCTGGGTGATGAGCTGCTCGGCGCGCTGCTGCGCGCGCCGGGCCGCGTCGGCCGGCGAGCGCTGGCCGCGCGCGACCTCGGTCACCATGTCGACCAGGATCGTCGAATTGGCGAGCTCGGCGATGAACGGGAAGTCGAGATCCTTCCACTCCGTGATCATCACGGGCTTCGGCTCGTTCTTCTCGATCACCTCGTGCTGGGCGTCGACCCAGAACTTCCACTTCTGGAACGCCGGCGTCGCGAGGTAGCGGGCGTCCTGGCGCAGCGACTTCGTCACCGGGAAGAAGTGCACCGGCACGCTCTGGATGTACTTGAGGTAGTTGTCGGGCTGGTGGAAGAACTTGAGGAAGGCGACCGCCTCCTCCGGATACTTCGAGTTCTTGAACACCATCCAGGGCTCGGAATCGAACTGCGTGAGGAAGCCCTTGCCGCTGGCGCTCGGGCCGACCGGCTTGGTGCGGTAGACGCCGATGTCGCCCTTGGCGACCGCGTCGGCGGCGTACTGCTCGAAGTAGTCGGTGCCGCGGCCCCAGCCCAGGATCATCGCCGCCTTGCCGGTCGCGATGTCTGCGAAGGTGTCGAGGTAGCCGCGCGACAGCCAGTCCGGCGCGAGGCAGCAATCCGCGAGCTCCTTCCAGAACTCGAGCGTCTCGATGACCGGCTTCTCGGTGAAGGTGGGGCGGCCCTTCTCGTCGAACAGCCTGCCGCCGTTCGACCCGACCCACATGTAGACGTCCTCGTTGATGAAGAAGCCCGGGCCCGCGAGGCTCAGGCCGTAGCGGCCCTTCGACTTGTCGGTGAGCTTCTTCAGCTGGTCGACCCACTCGCGCCACGTCGCCGGCGCCTTCTCCGGATCGAGTCCCGCTTCGCGCATGAAGTCCTTGCGATAGATGATCAGGTCGACGCCGACCGCATGGGCGAGGCCGTAATAGGTCTTCGTCTTCTCGTTGAAGTCGAGCTTGCGCACGACCGGGAAGATGTCGTCCTCGCCGATCGAGGCGATCAGGTCGTTGAGCGGGCGCAGCAGGCCCTTCGCCGCGAGCGAGCGTTCGATGTAGGTCTGGCCGTGCGCGATCTCCGGGAAGGAGTTCGACGCCAGCGCCGCCTGCATCTTCTTGTCGAGGTCGCCCCAGGCGAGCGCCTCCTGCACCACCTTCACGCCCGGGTTGGCCTTCTCGAAGTCCGCGATGATGCCGTCGATCACGGCCTTGGTGCGGGCGTTCGGCTCGGTGTGCCAGACGTTCACGACCTTCTGCGCCAGCGCCGGCGCCGCGCCCAGCAGCGCGATGGCCGCGCCCGCGGCGAGGCCCGTGCGCCAGAGGCGGCGCAATCCCATTCGCATCGTCATCTCCCTCTCCCTCGTTGCGCGGCCGTCCCGCTGCGCGGGTCTCCGCCGGGCGCCGATCTTGTCATCGGCGCCGCGCGGCCGGCAAGGACGACGCCCGGCAGGGAGAACGCCTCGTCTCGACGTCGCGGGCCGTCTAGTCTCGCGGAACCACCGGAGGAATCGTCCCATGCATCGCATCGTCGTCATCGGCCTCGGCATGGCCGTGAAGCCCCACGCGCTCGCCCTGCGCGACCTCGCCGCGCGCGTCGAGGTGGCGGCCGGCTTCAGCCGCAGCGCCGATCGCCGCGCCGCGTTCAAGTCGACCTACGGGTTCCCGGTCAGCGACGATCTCGACGCGCTGCTCGCGGACAGGTCGATCGACACCGCGATGATCCTCACTCCGCCCTGGGCGCATGGCGAGCTCGCGCGACGCTGCGCCGCCGCGGGCAAGCACGTGCTGCTGGAGAAGCCGATCGAGGCGACGCTCGAGCGCGCGGTCGAGACGGTCGAGGCGTGCGAGAAGGCCGGGGTCAAGCTCGCCATCGTCTTCCAGCACCGGTTCCGCCTCGGCGCGCTCAAGCTCGCGGAGCTGATCGCGAGCGGCCGGCTCGGCCGGCTGATGTCGTGCTCAGCCCAGGTGCGCTGGTGGCGCGGGCCCGATTATTTCGCCCAGCCCGGCCGCGGCATGAAGGCCCGCGACGGCGGCGGCGTGCTGCTCACGCAGGCGATCCATACGCTCGACCTGTTCCTGAGCCTCGCCGGACCGGTCGCAGAGGTCAGCGCGTTCCACGCCAACAGCGGCTTGCGCGCCATCGACACCGAGGACGTCGCCGCGGCGGCGCTTCGCTTCGAGAGCGGCGCCATCGGCACGATCGACGCGACCTCGACCGCCTATCCCGGCTATCCCGAGCGCATCGAGATCGCCGGCGACAAGGGCTCGGCGGTGCTGGAGATCGAGCGGCTGCGTGTCCAGCTGATGGACGGCACGGTGATCGAGGAGGGCGGGACGGGCGGCGGCGGCGGCGGCGCCGATCCGATGGCGTTCGATCATGCGGCGAACACGCGGCTGCTCGCGGACTTCCTCGACGCGATCGACCGGAACCGCGCACCGAAGACCAACGGCCGCTCCGCCCTTCACGTCCATCGCCTGATCGCGGCGATGCTGGCGAGCGGAGGCAGGCCGGTCGGCGTCGGCGCGTAGCGAAGGGATGGCGTCCGGGCCTTCAGGGGGCCGCCCGAGGCTCCGGATCGGACCGGCTCCCGGCCCCCGGCCCCTAAGCTCCGACCCTGGCCATGCCGATGATCCCAATCCGTATCCAGAATCCGTTCAGCAGCGTGTAGGCGGAGTCCTTCCGCAAGGCGGCACACCACGTCGGCGGCACGGCGTCCGCCGTATTGAATATCCAGACGAACATGAACGGACTCTGCGGCCCCATCGAGCTCACCAATGTGAAGCTGAAGATGCGCATGACCACGCCGGTCATTGCCAAGCTCTTCATGTTCGAGGCGATGAAGGCGTCGATGCCACCCGACAATGTCCGCCTCTGCGGCGATCGGAGATTCAGCGCGATGTCGGGACGAGGCCCCTCGAGCGAAGACGGGCACGCCTTGGCCGGGCCGTGCGTGGGAACCGCCCGGTCGCGGCGCCGCGCCCGGAACGACTCATCTGCTCTCGGGAGGGCCGATGCCGGCGAGCCGCTCGAAGGCCTCGAGCACCGAATAGATCTCCCGTTTTCCGCCGCCGGTGGCCTGGGCGAAGGCCATGACCTGCCGTGCCGCTGAGATCAGCGGCAGGGGCACGCGATCCTTGCGAGCCGTCTCGAGGATGATGTCGACGTCCTTGGCCGCCGTGTCGATGTCCGAGGGCGGATCGTCGAACAGCCGCCGCTTGAGCACCGGCGCCTTCAAGCTGAGCTGGCGCGAACCGAGCGGGCCGGCCTCGAGCACGTCCACCATGGTGTCGATCGACAGGCCGCCCTTCTGCCCGAAGGCCAATGCCTCGCCGATCATGGCGGAGTAGGCGCCGACGATCAGGCTGTGGACGAGCTTGAGATAGGCTGCGGCGTCCCCTTCGCCGACATGGACGACCGTGGCCGCCATGGCTGCGAAGGCCGCGCGCGCGCGATCGAAATCCGCCAATGCGCCGGAAGCGAACAGAGTGAGCTTAGCGGACTCGGCGAGCCCGATGCTGCCGGCAACCTTGGCGCAGAGATAACCGATCCCGGTCGCCCCCGCCGCCGCGGAGACCTCCGCCGAGGCTGCGGGGGAGACGGTCGAGAGATCGCAATAGAGGTGGCCTCGCCGGGCTCCCTTCAAGACGCCCGTGTCGTCCAGCGCCACGCTGCGCAGGATGGCGTCGTTCATGATCATGGACAGCGAGATGTCCGCGCGCCCGGCGGCGTCGCCCGGCGACGTCGCGACCGCTCCGCCGGCCTCGGCCAGCAGCGCCAGCCGCTTCGGATCGATGTCGCTGCCGACGACGCGAAATCCCGCGCGCAGGAGGTTGCGCGCCATCGGCAATCCCATGCGGCCGAGCCCGATGAAGGCGATCGTGGTCATGGTGGGTCAGAGCCTGATGCGGTCTTCGCTGGCGGCGTCGAACAGGTAGCTTCTGGCGGGGTCGAAGCTGATGCCGATCCGGTCGCCGATCTCGCAGCGGAAGTGCCGGTCGCCGCGCGCCGCGATGTGCTTGCCGGCGATCGTGACGGTGACGAGCACCGACTCGCCGGTCAGCTCGAAGGCGTAGACCGGCGCATCGAGGAGGCCGGCGCCGGGCGCCACGACGCTCACGTCCTCGGGGCGCACGCCCAGCACGACACCGTCGCGAGTCCCGCCGCCGAGGCGCGGCACGGTCAGCGCGCCGCCGCGGAATGCGCCGTCGATCAGCGCGCCCTGAACCAGGTTCATGCTCGGCGAGCCGATGAACCCGGCGACGAACAGGTTGGCCGGGTCGTTGTAGATGACCTCGGGCGCCGCGAGCTGCTTGATCACGCCCTTGTCCATCACGGCGATGCGCGTGGCGAGCGTCATGGCCTCCATCTGGTCGTGGGTCACGTAGATCGTGGTGATCCGCAGCTCGTGATGCAGATGCTTGAGCTCGGCGCGCATCGTGACGCGCAGCTTGGCGTCGAGATTGGACAGCGGCTCGTCCATCAGGAAGACGCGCGGCGTGCGCACCAGCGAGCGCGCCAGCGCCACGCGCTGGCGCTGTCCGCCGGAGAGCTGGCCCGGCTTCCGGTCGAGATAGGGGCCGAGCTCCACCTTCGCGGCGGCCGCGTCGACCATGCGCGCGATGTCCGGCCTGGCGTGGCCGCGCACCTTGAGCGGATAGCCGATGTTCTCGCGCACGGTCATGTGCGGGTAGAGCCCGTAGTTCTGGAACACCATGGCGACATCGCGCTCGCGCGGCGGCATGTCGTTGACCATGTCGTCGCCGATCCAGATCTCGCCGCTCGTCGGCTCCTCGAGCCCGGCGACCATGCGCATGGTCGTCGTCTTGCCGCAGCCGGACGGCCCCAGGAGCACGAGGAACTCGGTGTCGTCGACATGGAGGTCGAGGTCGCGGACGCCGAAGAATTCACCCCAGCGCTTGCTGACACCCTTGAAGTTGACGCTGGCCATCGGGCCTCCGCGGCGGACCCTCAGCGCACGGCGCCGAGGTTCATGCCCTTGGTGAAGTGTTTCTGGATGATCATCGCGAAGAAGAACATCGGGACGGTGATGATGATGCCGGTGGCGGCGATCAGCTCCCACACCGGTCCGCGCTCGAGGACGAAGCCGACGATTCCGACCGGCAACGGTACGACGCTCTCGCGCGACAGGAGGTACCCGAAGAGGAACTCGTTCCAGGTGATGATGAAGCAGAAGATGGCCGCCGTCAGGATCCCGGGCCGTGCCATCGGGACGACGATGTCCCAGATCACGCGCGCCCGGCTGGCGCCGTCGACGATGGCCGCCTCCTCGGTCTCGATCGGGATGGCGTCGATGAAGCCCTTGATCGTCCAGATCGCGTAAGGGAGCACGATCGCGAGATCGACGAGGATGAGCGCGTAGTAGGTATCGAGCAGGGCGAGATTGCGGAACATGACGTAGAACGGCAGCACGATGGTCACCGCCGGGATGAACTGCGTCAGCAGGATCCATTGGAACATCGCGCGCTTGAGCGGGAAGTGCAGCCGCGAGAACGCATAGGCCGCGCAGACCGCGATCGGGATCGCCACGACGACCGTCGACACGGCGATCACGGTGCTGTTGACGATCTTCTCCGCGATGCGCCAGCGCGGATTGAACACCTGCTGGAAATTCTCGAGGGTCGGCGGGAACCACATCGTGTAGCTGTAGACGTAGCGGGGACTCTTGAACGCCGTCATCACCATCCAGACGATCGGGAACAGGATGATGATCGCGACGGCGATCAGGGTCAGGATCTCCAGCGCCTTGAGAACCCGGCGCCGGCGCAGCAAGGCGGCGCGGCGCTCCTCTGCGGAACGGGTCGGGGCGCGGCGGGGGACGACGGCGCTCATCGCGGCGCCTTGAAGGCGAATCGCATGTAGGACAGCGACAGCAGGAACAGGATCGCCGTCAGGATGTAGGCGACCGCCGCGGCGTAGCCGAAATCGTAGTCCCTGAAGCCGATGTGATAGGCGAAGAAGCCGAGGGTCGTGGTGGATCTCCCCGGGCCGCCCGCCGTCATCGTGACGATGCTGTCGAACACCTTGAGCGCGAAGACGGACTTCAGGATCACCGCGACCACGAGGACCGGGGCGAGCTGCGGCAGCGTCACGTCGCGAAAGACCTGCCAGTTCGTCGCGCCGTCGATCCGGGCCGCCTCCTGCGTGTCGGGCGGGATCGCCGCGAGGCCGCCCATCAGCATGAAGGTGAAGTAGGGCGCCCAGTGCCAGACATCGGCCGAGATCAGCGCGGCCATCGCCCAGAACGGGCTGGCGAGATAGTCCGTCTCGCGCATGAACGGAAACACCGCCGATATCGTGCGCGCGAAGGCCCCGTAGTCGGGGTTGAGCATGAAGCGCCAGGAGATGCCGATGAGGGCGGGACTCATGGCGAACGGAAGGATCAGCAGCGTCCGGATCCAGCTCTTTCCGAATCCGGCGCGCAGCAGGAGCATGGCGAGTCCCAGCGCGCTCAGGATGGTGACGCCGACGTCGATCGCCACGAAGGTCGCGGTGACGCGCAGCACGCCCCAGAACTCGGGATCGTGCACGAAGGCCTCTTCGTAGTTCTCGAGGCCGACGAAGCGTCCGAGATCCAGGCTCTTGGCCAGGTTCAGGACATGGAAGCTGGTCCAGAGCGAGCTCAGCAAGGGGTAGACGGTGGTGATTCCGACGAGCAGGAAAGCGGGCGCGATGAGGATGCCGGCGAGCTGCCGCTGGCTCATCCTCCGCTTCGCGCCCGGCCGGGCGGAATGTACCGGCGGCGCCGGCCGGACCCGCGTCCCGCCGGCCCCTCGCTCGGACTGCATCGCGACGCGACGCCGCCTCAGCGGCCGCGCCGGATGACGCGCGCCGCCTGGGCCGCCGCGCCGTTCAAGGCGTCGGGGATCGTCTGCGTGCCGGTGACGACGTTGGACATCGCGGCCGAGAGGATGTCCACCACCGGCAGGAACTCCGGCACGTTCGGGATCGCCTTCGTCGTCGTCTCGAGGGCCCGAGCGGCGATGGCGTGCATGCCGGTGAAGCGCTCGTTGATCGCCGGGTCGCGCAGATTGCTCCAGTGCACGCAGACGACGTCGCTCTCGTTGGGATCGATCAGGATCGAGCGCTCGATCTCGGCGGTCGAGATGTAGTCGAGGAACTCGATCGCGGCGTCGCGGTTGCGCGTCTTGCCGTTCAATCCGTAGATCCAGTTGTTGGTGTAGGTCGTGGCTCCCTTGCCCGGGTACGAAGGCAGCGGCACGAATCCGACCTGATCGAGCTTCACGCCGGCATCCGGCAGTCGGAAGCGGTTGTAGACGTGCCACCACACGGGAACCATGGCGGCCTTGCCCTGGAAGAAATACGTGGTCGAGTCGGCTTCATTGAAGGAGGCGGCGCCGACCGGCGTGATCTTGTGCTTGAGGATGATGTCGGTGAAGTCCTGCGTCGCCTTGATGCCGGCCGGGCTGTTGAAGATCGGGTTCATCTTGTCGTCGAACAGGTCGCCGCCCGCGCCCCACAGGAAGTTGTACCAGACCATCAGGTTCTGGCCGTCCTGACGACCGTAGGGGATCGTGATGCCGGCGATGCCGGGGTTCTGCTCCTGCACCTTCTTGCCCGCCTCGACCATCTCGTCCCATGTCTTCGGCGGCTGCAGCCCGGCCTTGTCGAACAGGTCCTTGCGGTACCAGAGCAGTTGGATGTGGCAGCGGATCGGCACGCCGTAGACGCCGCCCGGAAACACGCCCGAAGCGACGAAGGCGCCCGGGTGGCGCTTCAGGTCGATGTTGCGCGCGGCGAGGTCCTTGTCGATCGGAACCAGGTACTTGTCGACGAGGGGCGGGATCCAGACGTCCATCGCGGTGATGAGATCGAAGTCGTTCGATCCGCCGACCATCTCGGCCGTGAGGCGTTCGCGCAGCGCCACGAACGGCACGTAGACATAGGTGACCTTGATGCCGGTGAGCGCCTCGAAGGCCGCGACCTTCTTGGCGTGGGCGGCGAACTGCGTCGATTGCACCGCGAGGACCCGGATCTCCTTTCCGGCGAACGGCTTCCCGGGCGTGATGCCGGCTCGTGCCGACGGGGCCGCGAGCAGGCCCGATGCGGCGAGCGCGGCTGTGCTTCCTAGCATTTCCCGGCGATTGATCGACATGACGGCACCCTCCCTGGCGTTGCGATTTCGACGGCACGGAAACATCGATCACACTCGGAATCAACCCGCGCCTTGCGATTCCGACGCATCCTGCATACGAATGCAACGAATGCCCAGGACCATGCGGGCCGCGGGGTTTTTCGGCCGCTCGAAGGCCGCACGCACCCACGGGCGCATACCCACGGAAGGACGACGCAATGGAAGACCAGCTGGCCGGGCTCAAGCCCTCCGCCTACGCGCCATACGGCAATCCGCGCGAGTACATCACCAGCTGGACCGACAAGATCTGGATCAGCCGCGGCCTCGGCCATCTGCGCGACCACTACGCGCGGGAGGTCAAGGTCCACACGGCCTATGGCGAGACCTACGGCTTCGACCACGTCATGCGCAATTCGATCCAGCGCATGGTCGCCTTCCCCAATCGCGGCGGCGGGCATGACGACGTCATCTGGGAGCGGCGCGGCGACAACGGCTTCGTCAGCGCCCATCGCGTGCTCAACAACGCGACCCATCTCGGTCCCTGGACCTACGGCCCGCCGACCGGCAGGAACTGGGTCAATCGCGGCATGGCGCATTGCCTGGTGCAGGACAACAAGGTCGTCGAGGAGTGGGTGGTCCGCGACGAGTTCGCCGTGCTGCAGGATCTCGGCCTCGACCCCTATGCCATCGCGGGCGAGCTCCTGAGGAAGTCTCCGGTGCTGGGCGATGCGATGGAGGCGAACACGAGCCCTGTCTTTGCCGGCCGCATCAAGGATCCGATCAAGGAGGGCATCTCGGGCCCGCGCCCCGATCGCTATCGGCGCGAATGCGAGATGATCCTCGAGATGTTCCACGAGGTCTGGAACGGCCGTTTCTTCGACAAGCTGACCGACTATTTCGCCGACACCTGCGTCTGCCAGACGGTTCGCCTGCGCCGCGTCATGGGCATCGCGCCGTTCCAGCTCGAGATCATGAGCCTGCTCGCCGCCGTCCCCGACGGCGAGATCGAGGTGCGCGACATCTCGGTGCACGACTCCGTCGATCTCGGCCTGCGCATCGGCGTGATCTGGCTGTTGCGCGGCACCTACAGCGGCACGCCGCACTACGGTCCGACGAACAAGGCGCCGTTGAACATCCTCGGCTCGTCGCACTTCGAGTTCCGACAGGGCAAGCTGGTGCGCGAATGGCGCATCTTCGACGAGATCGCGGTCATCGCGCAGATCCTCGCCGGCGGCGGGCGCGAGGCGAAGGCGCCAGGCTGAGTGGTCTTCGATCGACCGCCGAACGCGGGGCGCGCGCGCCGCGCTGAGCGGCCTTCGCTCGACCGGCGAGCGCGAGGCGCAGGCGCCGGGCTGGGCGCTGTCTCTTGCGGCAGGCTCATCCCCTCCTGTTCGGCATCGCCGAATAGGAGGAGTGGCAGCATGCGAAGCACGCTGACGGGGAGGTCGAGCGTGGCTCTGCGAGACGCCATTGATCTCCCCGCCCTCACTGCGCTCGGGCACCCCTCCTACCGCGGTGCGGCAGGAGGCGAAGAAGGATCCTCGACCGATCGGGGCACGCGAGGCCAAGACGCCGGGATGAGAGACCTTCGATCCATCGGGCGGGCGCGAGGGCACGACGCCGGGACGAGAGGTCTACGATCGATTTCGATGCCGCTAGGCGCGCCGGAACATCGCGGCGATGTGGTCGCGATCCCGTGTCTCCCGCAGCGCCAGCATCAGGAGCAGGCGCGCCTTCTGCGGGTTGAGGGAGCCGGCGGGGATCGTGCCGTACTCGTCGTCGACCTTGGCGGACGTGACCGCGCCGCTGCCGACCCGGCTCGAGCGGACGACGACGACGCCGGCGGCGCGCGCCGTCGTCAGCGACGGCTTCACGGCCGCGGGAATGGAGCCATTGCCCGTGCTGGCGAACACGAGGCCCGCGGCGCCGTCGGCGATCGCGTGATCGACCAGGGCCGGGCTCATCCCGAGATGGCAATGGATGATGTCGACATGCGGAAGCTCGCCGGGGGCGTGCGGGTCGAATCGCGGCCGCGTTCCGTTCCGCGGTCGGTTGAAGAAGGCGATCTCCCCGCCGGCGACCGCCCCGACATGGCCCTGCTCCGCCGCCCCGAACGCGTCCGTCGCCGTGGCGTGGGCCTTCGTCACGAAGCGGGCGGCGCTGAGGCGGTCGTTCATGCACACCAGCACACCTTGATCCGCCGCCTCGGCCGACGTCGCGACCCGGACTGCGTTCAGCAGGTTGAGCGGTCCGTCGGCGCTGAGGGCGGAGGCCGGCCGCGCCGCGCCCGTGACCACGACCGGCGCGCCGGCCGGCAGCAGCAGGTCGAGGAAATAGGCGGTTTCCTCGAGCGTGTCGGTGCCATGGGTCACCACGATTCCGTCCGCCTCGTTCCGAGCCCGGATCGCGGCGATGCGGCGCGCGAGATCCAGCACCGTCGCGATCGGAATATCGTGGCTGGCGAGATGCGCGAACGCCTCGACGACGATGTCGGCAACGCCCGACAGGATGGGCAAGAGCTCCTGCACCGGATTGCGGGCGGCATCGAGTTCGTAGATCGTGGTCGCGTCCGGCGCAGCACCGGTCGAGGCGATCGTGCCGCCCATCGTCAGGATGGCAACCCTGGGCTTGCTCATTGCGCCTCCGCATTCACGGGCATCCGTCGCGCGACACCATGCACACGACCGTCATCTCTCAATACCCCGGAGATCCCATGAGCGAGAAGCAGCCTTCCAAAGCGATGGTGAAGAAGGAATCGGCCGAAGAGGTGATGCAGGTCGAGCGTCGCGATTTCGTCGACCTGGTCCCGACCGACCGGCCGCGCAGCCAGAGCCTGCGCGGCTTCGATCCGATCTACACCGACATCGTGGACTACATCGTCCGCTGCACGCATCGCATCTGGGACGAGCGCGATGTCGGCTTGATCTATTCGCACTACACGCACAATTCGGTGGTCTACACGAATTTCGGCACGCTCTATAACCGCGAGGACGTCGTGCGCGACACGATCCAGCGGCTCGCGGCCTTTCCCGAGCGGCGCGGGATGGCGACCCAGGTGGTCTGGCGCGGCAACGACGTCGACGGATTCTACACCTCGCATCTCGTGACGGGTTCCGGTCGGCACACGCAGTTCGGCCCCATGGGCAAGCCGACCGGCCGGCCCTTCGTCTCGCGCACCATCGCCGACTGCATGGTGTTCGAGAACCGGATCTACCGCGAATGGATCGCGACCGACAGCATGACGGTCGTGAAGCAGCTCGGCCTCGACGCCGATGCGATCGCCGAGGGGCGGGCCCGCGACATGGCGAAGCGCGGCATCGGTGTCGTCGACATCGGCGAGAACCGCCGGCTGCTCGGCCAGTACCCGCCGGAGGCCGAGGCGGACGTGTCGATCGCGCACGGCAACAGCGAAGCCGAGCTGCTGCACTGGCTCCACGAGATCTACAACCGGCGCATGTTCGGCAAGATCAAGGAGGTCTATGCGCCCACCGTCCAGTGGCATGGGCCGCTGATGAAGGAGCTCGTCGGTCGTGCGGCCGTGCTGCACCAGACCCTGGGGCTCGTCGCCCTCATGCCCGACTGCGCCTTCGTGCCCCAGCACGTCTGCTCGACGCCCTGCAACGAAGGCGGCGAGAAGATCGCCGTGCGCTGGATCATGGAGGGCCATCACCTCGGCTACGGCGCGCTCGGCGCGCCCACCGGCCATCGCCTGTTCCTGATGGGCATGTCGCATTTCCAC
>JAEULA010000114.1 GCA_016793165.1 Alphaproteobacteria bacterium
GTCGCCGGGTGCGAGGAATGCCTTGAGCGCCATGTTGAAGCCGGGCTCGACGCCGGGCAGGAAGACCAGCGCCTCGGGTGCGACGCGCCAGCCGTACATGCGCTGCAGCATCGCGACGAGGGTCGCGCGCAGCTCGTCGCGTGCCGCGCCGTAGCCGAAGACGGGATGCGCGATGCGGCGCTGCAGCGCGGCGACGATCTCTGGCGCCACGGCGAAGTCCATGTCCGCCACCCACATCGGCAGCACGTCGGCCGGGTAGCGGCTCCATTTGTTGCTGCCGGTGTTGCGACGATCGATCGGCGTGTCGAAGTCGAAGCCCATGTCCATCCCGTTCAGTTGACGTCGCGCGCGACGACGATGCGGAAGCCGTTACCGCGCCAGAAGCCGTCGGGCTCGAGACTGCCGCGATAGGTGCAGCACGCCTTCTCCTTGCCGCTGGAAAAGCAGCCTCCGCGCAGCACCCGGCGGACGCGTGGGCCGGCCGCGGGATCCTCGCGGCCGTCATCGGCGTAGGGATAGCTGAAGGCGGGCGTGCCCATGTCCTCGCCCCACAGCGTCGTGCACCATTCCCAGACCTGGCCGCACATGTCGTCGGCGCCGCAGGCCGAACGGCCGCGCGGGAAGAGCCCGACGGTGCAGGTGTCGTTGAGCCCCGCCTCCTCGGAATTGCAGCGATCGGCGGCCCAGCCACCCTGCCATGCGTACACGATCGCATCCGGTGCATCGGGCCGGTCGCCGCGCGCGGCGCGCTCCCATTCGGGTTCGGTCGGCAGGCGCACTCGTTCGCCGCGCCCGAGGCGTCCCTCGGCGCGCCAGCGCGCGGCGAGCCAGTCGCAGAAGGCGCGGGCATCGCGCCAGGTGAGGTCGACCGCCGGCGCGCTCGCGCGCTCGGGCTGTAGGCCGTCGACGCTGCGCCAGCGGCGGTCCGTCTCCTGCACGAAGCGCCGATAGATGTCGTTGGTCACGGGATAGCGGCCGATGCGGAAGGGCGCGACGCGAGCACGGTGCGCCGGCGCGGAGTTTGGGTGCAGCGCCGAGCCCATCGCGAACACGCCGCCGGGGACCTCGACCAGCGCGAGCAGGTCGCGCGGATCGCCCCAGCGCGCCAGGGTACGGCCCGCCTCCTCGCGCAGGGCGAGCGACAGGCGTCCGTCCTCGACGATGCGCAGCAGGGACGGCGCGATCGCTTCGGCGAGGGGCGGGCGGCCGCCCGCCTCGTCGGCCAGGATCGACGCGGCGAGCACGGCGCCGGCGAGCCCCGTGTCGGCGTCGAGCGCGACGAGTCCACGGAGCAGGTCGTCGATCGGCTTGTCGCCGGCCCGCAGTCGCCGCGCGAGCAGCCGGATCGTGTCGGCGGCGCCGATCGGATCGCGGGCGAAGAGGTCCAGCGCTTCGGCGAGCGGCCGACGCGCGAGGTCGCGGGCGTCGAGGTGCGGCGCGAGAAACCCGGGGGCGGCGCCGCGCTCGCGGGCGGTGGCGATCCACGCCTCGACGACGGCCTCGGTGCCGCCTTCGACGCCGAGAGCGCGGCCGAGCGCATTGAGGCCCGGATTGGCCGGGCGGTTGCCGCATTGCGACGCCGGCAGCGGCATCAGGTCGTGGACCTTGAAGCCCGTCGGTATCGTCCAGCCTCGGCAGACATCCGCATCGCCGAGCACGAGCACGCGGAGATCCGCGTGCCGCCCGGCCAGGGCCGCGAGCGCCGCGAGCAGCGCGGGGCCGTCGTCGCGCGCGCGGTCGATGGCGTCGACGATCATGAAGGTGGGCTCGTCCGCCGTGACGAGGCCGTCGAGCGGAAGATCGCCCGTCCGCATGCGCGGCACCGTGGCCAGGACGGGCGCCATCGGCCCGAGCGTCCAGCGCTCCGTCTCGACTCGGCCCTCGTCGTTGCGGGGCACGTCGCGCGTCAGCGCTGCGATATCGAGATCGCGCGCGCCGACGACCTCTCCGGCGAGATGCGCGGCCAGGTATCGCGCGAAGCTCGTCTTGCCGCTGCCCCGCGGCCCGGTGAGCAGAACCAGCCGCTCCTGCTGCACCAGTTCCAGGGCGGTGAAATGCACCGGCACCTGCCGCGGCGCGTCGGGATCGCGAAAGGCGCGCAGCCCCTTCGCCGCCTTGTCCTCGTGGGTGAAGCGGACCAGCAGCGGGATCCAGCCCGCGCGCAGGCCCGCATGGGCCGCGGCCAGCTCGCGGCAGCGCTCGACGGTGGGGGCACTCCAGGTCATCGGCGGTCGGATGCTCGGGTCATGCTTCGTCCTCAGCGGAACAGCCTCGCGACCTCGGGATCGTGGAAGCGCTGGATCTCGAGCGCATAACCCGCCGGATCCTCGAAGAAGAAGTGGTCGCAGAACGTGCCGCGCTTGATCTCGGTGAGGTTCGCGACGCCGGCCGCCTTCAGCTTGGCGTGCCAGCCCGCGACGTCCTCGCTCACGATCGTGAACAGCACGGCGCTCTTCGGCTGATGGCGCAGATGGCCGCGGTTGCCGTCGACGATGCCGAAATAGGAGTTCGGCGCGACGCGGTAGATGCGGGCCATCCTCTGGTCGAGCGCCAGCTCGAAGCCGAGCACCTGCTCGTAGAACGGCACCACCTTCATGATGTCGTCGTAGTAGAAGAATGTGATCGCGTAGTCCTTTTCCATCGTCGCATCCTGTCCGGTTCAGGCGGGAATGCCGAGCACGCCCTTGGGATCGAGCGTCAGGCCGCGGCAGGCGGGCTTCGCGGCGAAGACGTCGACGGGGTGGAAGAGATAGAGCCAGGGCGGGTCGGCATTGAGCCGCGCCAGGCATCGCCCATAGGCCGCCGCGCGCGCCGCCGGCAGGACCGCGCGGTTGGCGTCGCGGATCATCGCCTCGAGTCCCGCGTCGTGATGGCCCTGCCACCACACCGCCTTCACCTGGCTGGAGATCTTGTCGTTGAGGATGCGGTAGGTGCTGTGCGGCGAGGAGTCGAAGATGGCCATGTCGCCGATCTTCTTGGCGCCGACCTCGCGCGCGTAGGCGGGGCGGTCCTCCTGGATGTCGAGCCGCGCGCGCAAGCCGATCGCGGCGAGCGAGTCCTGCACGACGCGGCTCACCTCGACCGCCTTCTCGGGCATGTACTCCGGCGTGCGGATCACGAGCTCGCCGCCGATGTCGCAGCGATCGAGCAGCGCCTTCGCCCGGGCTCGGTCGAAGGGGATCGCGGCGAGCCGCGCGTCGGCATGGCCGAGATGATGCGGGCTGACCACGGTCGACGCGCGCACCGCGAGGCCGTGGAAGATCTCCTCGATGATGGCCCGCACGTCGACGGCATGGTTGACCGCGAGGCGCGCCTCGGGCGCGGTGAACAACCCGCGCAAGCAGTTGAGGTAGTAGATGACAGAGAGCGTGTTGCTCTGCCTCCCCCAGGTGAGCGCGTCGTCGAAGGCGAGGCGCGTCGAGGCGCGCTCGAGATTGGCGGCGGCATCGACCTGCCCTGCGCGCAGGGCCGCGAGCCGCTCGTCCGCCGCGGGCACGCAGTGTGCGACGATGCGGCGGTAGCCGTCGCCGGCGCCGACGCGCTCGAGCGTGACGCTCCGCTTCGCCGCGAACTCCATGACGCGATAGGGGCCCGTGCCGAGCGTCGCGCTGCCGTCGGGCGCGGTCCGCGCGATGTAGAACTCGGAGAAGATGTCGAGGATGTCGGCGATCGGCTCGGGATTCACCAGCGCGATGCTGCCGGCGGTCGGGATCGAGAACCGCGCATCGGCGAGATAGCGCGCGTAGGACCATTTCATCCCGAATGTGTCGACCGCGCCGAGGATGCCGTCGATGTAGGCAAGGATGTCCTCGGCGGTGCAGGGCTTGCCGTCGTGGAATGTCGCGCCCGGACGGATGTCGAAGCGCCAGCGCCGCCCGTCCTCCGCATGCGTCCAGGAGCCGAGCAGCCCGGGCCCGACCTGGCCGCCGGGTCGCCAGCGCAGCAGCGGCTCGAAGACGAGGTTCTTGAGCGTCAGGATGCTGGTGTCGTCGGTGACGCGGTTGGCGGGGAAGAAGTCGACCTTCTCCAGCGCGATCGTGATCTGCTCCATGCCCCGGTCTCGCCTCATCGGACGTTGCGCTTGCGCGGATTGAACCAGTCGGCAAGCCCGTCGCCGATCAGGTTGAAGCACAGGACCGCGAGCAGGATGGCGATGCCGGGCGCCAGCGCCACCCAAGGCGCCTCCCGCACGTATTGCATGTTGCCCGCGACGTCGGCTCCCCATTCCGGGATCGGCGGCTGCGCGCCCAGCCCGAGGAAGCCGAGGCTCGCGGTCTGCAGGATGGCGCTGCCCAGCGACAGCGAGGCCTGGACCAGCAGCGGCCCGATGCCGTTGCGCAGGATGTAGCGCAGCAGCAGCCGCGGCGTGGAGACGCCGATCGCCATCGCCGCCTCGACATAGGGCCGGACCGAGATCGCCAGCGCCTGGCCGCGGGCGACGCGCGCGAATTGCGGTGCGAGCGTGATGGCGACGGCGAGCATCGCCGTCGAGAGGCTCGGACCGAAGGACGCCGCGAGCGCGATCGCGAGGACCAGGGAAGGAAATGAGAGCAGCGCGTCGACGATGCGCATGACGATCATGTCGGTCGCGCCGCCGGCGAAGCCCGCCACGGTCCCGAATGCGACGCCGACGGCGAAGGCGAGGATCACGACGCCGAGCCCGATCGCCAGCGTGAAGCGGCCGCCGTAGAGCACGCGCGACAGCACGTCGCGACCGAAGAAGTCGGTGCCGAGCGGGTGGGCGAGGCTCGGTGCGGCGAGCTTGCGGCCGATGTCGATCGCGATCGGCGATTCCGCGATCAGGAGCGGCGCCAGCGCGATCGCCAGCAGCATGAGCAGCAGCACCGCGCCGCCGACGGCGCCGAGGCGGTTGCGTTGCAGGAAGTGGCCGAGCTCGCCCATCGCCGCTCAGCCCATCCGGCGGCGGATGCGCGGATCGACCAGGCCGTACAGCAGGTCGACCAGCAGCGAGACGAGCATGAACATCAGCGCGAAGAGCAGCGTCGCGCCCTGGATCACGGGGTAGTCGCGGTTCTTGATCGCCTCGAACATGAAGCGGCCGACCCCCGGCCAGGCGAAGACCGTCTCGGTCAGGATCGCGCCGCCCAGCATTTCCGCGAACTTCAGGCCGACGACGGTGATCGCCGGCAGCAACGCGTTGCGCAGCCCGTGGCCGAACAGCACCGCCTGCTCCTTGAGGCCTTTGGCTCGCGCGGTGCGGATGTAGTCCTCGGTCAGCACCTCGATCATCGTGTTGCGCACGAAGCGGCCCAGCGTCGCGCCGAGGAACGCCGCGAGCACGACGGTCGGCAGGACAAGATGCGCGAGCGCGTCGCCGAGCAGTTCCCAGTCGCGCCAGATCACGGCGTCGAGGACCGCGAAGCCGGTCAGCGGATCGACGATGAAGAACGGGCTGGCGCGGCCGGAGACCGGCAGCCAGCCGAGCCAGATCCCGAAGACCAGCTGAAGGATCAGCGCGAAGAGGAAGGCGGGGATCGAGACGCCGACCAGCGATGCCACGCGAACGACATGGTCGATCATCGAGTCGGAGCGGATGGCCGAGAGCACGCCGATCGGGATGCCGATCGCGACCGCAACCAGCGTGGCCAGGATCGACAGCTCCAGCGTCGCCGGCAGCCGCAGCAGGATCTCCTGCAGCACGGGCTGTCCGGACTTCATCGAGCGGCCCAGGTCGCCATGGAACAGGCCGGCGACGTAGCTGAAGAGCTGGGCGGGCGCCGGCTCGTCGAGGCGGAGCTGCGCGCGCAGCATGTCGATCTGCTCGCGCGTGGCGCCGGGCCCGAGCAGCGTCACCGCCGGATCGCCGGGGATGATGCGCGCGAGCGCGAAGATGATGAGCAGCACCAGGGCCAGCACCGGCCCCAGCGCGATCAGCCGCGAGACGGCGTAACGGGTCATCGCGGCGCGCACCGCGCCGGGAGCCCGGACGCCCGCGTGGCCGCGCTCCCTCGAGCAGGGCACGCGCTCGCGACCGTCCCGCGGCTCGAACGTCCCCTTCCGCGAGGCGGAGGGTTCGATTGCGGACATGCCGAGCGCGATCGCCGCCGCCGCGATGCGAGGGACGAAGCGGAACGGGAGCCGCGCCGCTTCGATCCAGGCGCGATCGCAGATCTCATGCGGGGAGCGGCGTCCGCGGCCCGGGCGGCGGGCGGGCTCACTCCTTCGAGACGCTCCAGTACTCGCTGAGCGGCGGCGCGCTGTTGACGACCAGGCCCTTCACGTTGGCGCGCTTGAAGACGATCAGCTTGTTGGAGAACAGATAGGCGCCCGGCACGCGCTCCATCAGCTTCTCCTGGATCTCGAAATAGAGCTGCTTGCGCTGGTCGAAATCGACCGTCGTCTGCGCGCGCTTGATCAGCGCGTCGAGGGCGGCATCCTGCGGCATGCGGAAGGTCATGGCGCTGTCCGCCAGCTCGGAGAGGTAGCCGATGGTGATGTGCGCGTCGGGGTCGTTGTACCAGGGCTGCCGGCCGTCGAGCGCCAGCTCGAACTTGCCCTGGGTGTGCAGCGCCCGGTAGCTCGGGAACTCGGTCTGCTGCACGTCGACGCCGACGCCGACCGCGGCGAAGTTCGCCTGGATGAAGGTCGCGATCGCGCCCCACAGGCTGCCCTGGAACGAATAGAGCGTGAACTTGAGGTCGCCGGGTTTGACGCCGGCCTCGGCGAGGAGGGCGCGCGCCTTCGCCGGATCGTACGTCGGGGCCAGCTCCTTCACCTTCGGATTGAAGGCCCAGCTGTTGCTGGTGAGCGGCCCGTAGACGCGCTCCGCCGTGCCGCCCAGCACGCCCGACAGCAGCCCGTCGTAGTCGATGGCATGGGCCAGCGCGCGCCGCACGCGCACGTCGCGCGTCGGGCCGTCGGCGCGGCGGTTGTTGAACTCGAGCTGGCGGATGATCTGGCTCGAGACCTCGATGATCTCGACGTTCCGGTTGGCGCCCAGCGCCTTGATGTCCTCGGTCGGGATCGCGGCGAGCTGGCCGTTCTGCTGCACGATGTCGACGCCGCCGTTCTCGAGCTCGAGCCGCCGCGTCGAGGCCTGCGGGATGATGCGATAGATGATCCGCTGCAGCTTGGGCGCGCCGCGGAAATAGCCCTCGTTCGCCGCCAGCACGACGTTGGTGTCGGGCGTGTAGCTGACGAACTTGAACGGCCCCGTGCCGACGGGATTGACGTTGAACTTGTCGGCGAACCGTTTCGCCGCGGCCGGGCTGACGATCGCGGCCTGCGGCTGGGCGAGCAGCGACAGGAAGACCGGCATCGGCTCGTTCAGCGAGATGCGAACCTCGAGGGGGCCGACGACCGCGATCTCCGAGATCAGGCCGAGCGTCGCCTTCATGTAGGGATTGGTGTCGCGGGTGCGTTCGAGCGAGAACTTCACGGCCTCGGCGTCGAGCTTCGTGTCGTCGTGGAACCTGACGCCGTCGCGCAGCTTGAACGTGAACGCCTTGCCGTCGGGCGACACGGCCCAGGACTGCGCCAGCCGCCCCTCGAGCTTGTCGAATTTCGGCGGCGCCCAGGCGACCAGCGTGTCGAAAACGTTGAGGATGATCTCGCTGCCGATCGGCTCGGCGCGGTTGGTGCCCGGCTCGAGATTGGCGGGATCGGCATTGACCGCGACGATCAGCGTCCTTGCCGGGTCGACGCGCTGGGCCCAGGCGCTGGTCGCGGCAATCGACATCGTGAGCAGGGACGCGATCAGCGTCCGGCGCGAAAAGCTCGTCATCTGCGTTCTCCTGGCGGGTCTGGCCGTCACGTCGACGGCGCCATCGTGATCAATTCGCGGGCGCAGGCAAGCGCGCCGTCGCCTCGGGCGCATGTCTGCGGCGAAGGGCGCTCAGCCGGGTCGCGCGCCGATCGCGACCGGACGGGCCGGATCGGAGCTCCAGGCCGACCAGGAGCCGCAGAACAGCGCCGCCTCGATGCCGATGATCGCAAGGGCCGCGATGTCGTGCGTTGCCGAGATGCCGACGCCGCAATAGACGGCCACCGGCCCTGTTCCGTCGGCGCCGAGCGCGCCGTAGAGCGCCGCCAGCGTGCCCGCGTCCGTGAATGTGCCGTCGTCGCCGAGATTGTCGGCCGCCGGCGCGCTGACTGCCCCGGGGATGTGGCCGCGCGGCGCCTGGCCCGCGGGCACGGCCCCGCCGATGTAGTTGGGCCTGATGCGCGAGTCGAGCAGCACCGCCTTGCGTGCCATTTGCGCCGCCGCGTCGGCATCGATCTGCGGCAGATGGCCGGCGGTCAGCTCGACGTCGCCCGCCGTGGGCGAGGGCGAGGCTGCGACGATCGGCAGGCCGGCGGCGAGCCAGCGCGCGAAGCCGCCGTCGAGCATGCGCACATCGGCGATGCCCGCCCAGCGCAGCACCCACCAGGCGCGCGCCGCGACCAGGCATCGATCATGGTCGTAGACCACGACGCGGCTGTCGCGGCGCAGGCCCCAGCGACGCGCATGCCGCTGCAGCTCGGCGATCGCCGGCAACGGTCGCGCACCGCCGTGCCTGGACGGCGCGCCCGCGAGCTCGGCCGGCAGCTCGACATCGACGGCACCGGGAATGCGCGGCTCGCCCCGGTAGGTCGGCGTGCCGCCCGGCTGCGTGTTGCGGATGGCGAGCACGACCGGCGGCGACGGGGCGGCGAGCTCGCGCGCCAGCCCATCGGCGGTGACAAGGATGCGGGCTCGATGGTCGACGGTCATGGCGATGGCGGAAGGCTGGAGAACGACGACGTGGTGCTTATCACGGCGTCGTACCCGCCCCAACCCTTCCCCGCCGCTTCACTCCGGGAGCAGGGAAGTGGCGGCTCGGCGTCGCGACCGCTCCGCTGCGGCGCGCCCCGGGTCGTGTCGGGGCGCGGCGGTCGTGCGTGCGATGCGATCTTCGGGGCGATGTGGGGCCTTCGGGGAGAATGCTGATAGCTTCCCTGCCGCATCAGCTCGAGGCCGCACCGATCATGTCCGCCGCACCGCCCTTTCCCCACCTCTGGCAGCCGCTCACGATCGGCCGCGTCGACGTGAAGAACCGCGTGATGATCACCGGGCACACGCTGCTCTACGGCGAGAACGGTCTCGTGAGCGATCGGCACATCGCCTATTTCGCCGAGCGTGCGCGCGGCGGTGCCGGGCTGATCGTCATAGAGCAGCAGGCCGCGCACGTCTCGGGCCGGAACTATCTCCAGGGCTGCACCGCCTACGATCCGGCGATCGTGCCGCGCTATGCGAAGCTTGCCGAGGCGTGTCACGTTCACGGCGCAAGAGTCTTCGCCCAGCTCTTCTGCGGCGGGGCGCAGGGCGCCGGCACGATGTACATCGACGACTGGCGGCCCTTGCTGGCGCCGTCAGCCGTCGCCTCGACGCAGTTCCAGGAGCTGCCGGCGGCGATGGAGCCGCCCGACATCCGCGCGGTGATCGACGGCTTCGTGGGCTCGGCGCGCCACTGTCGCGCCGCCGGGCTCGACGGCGTCGAGGTTCACGCCGCGCACAGCCAGCTGCTCGGCGCCTTTCTCAGCCCGGCCTTCAACCGCCGGCACGACGGCTACGGCGGCGGCGTCGCGCAGCGCTGCCGCATCGTGCTCGAGATCGGCGAGGCGATCCGCAAGGCGGTCGGTTCCGACCTGGCGGTCGGCCTGCGGTTGTCGGCGAGCGAGTTCCTGCCCAAGGGCGCCGGCATCACGCTGGAGCAGACGGAGGAGCAGGTCGAGATCTTCAGCCGCAGCGGCCTGTTCGACTTCTTCGACGTCTCCGGTGGCGGCTATTTCGCCAAGCACGTCTCGGTCACGCCGATGACCTCGGACCAGCCCGAGGGATTCCTGGCGCCGGCCGCGAAGCGGCTCAAGGCGGTCGCCGGCAACCGCGCGAAGGTCTTCGTGGTCGGGCGCATCTGGAACCTGGCGCTTGCCGACGAGATCGTCGCCGCGGGCGCCGCCGACATGGTGGCGATGACGCGCGCGCACATGGCCGATCCGTTCGTGGTCGAGAAGGCGCGCAGCGGCCGCGCCGATGCGATCGTCCATTGCGTGGGCGCCATGGTGTGCGTGCGGCGGCTCGGCGAGCAGAACCACGTCACATGCCTCGTCAATCCCGCGATGGGGCGCGAGGCGCGCTGGGGCGCGGGGACGCTGTCGCCCGTGGCCGCCGGTGCCGCGAAGCGGGTCCTGGTCGTCGGCGGCGGCCCTGCAGGGCTCCGCGCTGCGGCGCGCGCGGCCGAGCGCGGCCATTCGGTGCGACTGATCGAGCGGGCTGCGACGCTGGGCGGTCGACTGCGCCGGCTCGCGGCGCTGCCGCTGCGCGGTCGCTGGCAGGTGGCGATCGACGACCTCGTCAAGACGGCGCGCGGTGCGGGTGTCGCGCTTGAGCTCGGCCGCGAGGCGTCGGCCGCGGATGTCGCGGCCGCCGACCGGATCGTCGTCGCGACCGGCGCGACATGGGATCGGAGCGGCTTCAGCGCCTATCGCCCCGAGCGTGACGGCATCCCCGGGGCCGGGCAGGCGAACGTCGTCGACATCGGCGACGCGATCGATCGCGCCCTCGCGGCACCGGAATCGCTCGGGCGGCGGGTGGTGATCCTGGACGAGACGCAGGACGCGCTGCCGGCCGGGCTCGCCGAGATCCTCGGTCGGGCCGGCGTGCAGGTGGAGATCCTCACGCCGGGGCTGTTCTTCGGCGACGCGCTGGCGCGCAGCTACGACCTGCCGGCGATCATGCGGCGGCTGCGAACGGTCGGCGTCGTGGTCACGCCGCAGCATTTCGTCGAGCGCATCGACGGCGCGGTCGTGCACGCCTACGGGATCTGGGACGGCGCCGCGCGCGCCATCGAAGATGTCGACACGCTCGTACTGTCGCTGTCGCGCTTGCCGGTCGACTCGCTGTGGCGCGAGTACGAGGGACGCGGCGCCGACATCCGTCGCGTCGGTGATGCCCTGGCGCCGCGCTCGATCGAGGCGGTGATCTACGAGGGCGAGAAGGCCGGGCGCGACGTCTGAGCGGCGCGGCGCCGGCGGAGCGTCAGCAAAAGAACAGGCCGCCGGCGATCGGGATGCTGGCGCCGGTGACGTAGCTGGAGCGGTCGCCGGCGAGGAACTCGACGACCATCGCGACCTCGTCGGGCGTGCCGATCCGGCCCATCGGCACGTCGGCGACTCGCGGCGGCGGGAAGGCGCGCGTCATCTCGGTGTCGATGATCCCCGGCGCGACGCAGTTGCAGCGGATCCCGAGCGGGCCACCGTGCCGCGCGAAATGCCGGTTCAGGCTCTCGAGCGCGCCCTTGGAGGCGCTGTATTCCGGCGCCACGACGAGGCTGCCGCGATGCGCCGCCATCGACGAGATCAGAACGATGCGGCCGTCGCGCCGTCGCTCCATCGCGGGCCAGGCCGCGGCGACGAGCGCGTAGGCGCCGTCGAGATTGACCCGGAGTACGCGCTGCCAGTCGCCCGCCGGCGACACCGGACCGCCGATCGTCGCGATCCCGGCGCAGGGCACGACGATGTCCAGGCGCCCGAGGGCACGGACCGGTTCGGCGATCGCCCGCTCGAGCGCGTCGCGATCCGTGACGTCGACGGCGAGCGGCGTGAAGCGGCCGCCGGACTCGGCGATGCGCGTGCCGGTTTCACTCTGGTCCCCGAGGTCGCATCCCAGGATGTCGGCACCTGCCGCGGCCAGACGCTCGGCCACCGCCCGTCCGATCCCTTGCGCCGAGCCGCTGACCAGCGCCACGCGGCCCGCAAGTTCACCGGCCGCGCTCACGATTTCGCCTCGGGCGGCCGCGGCTCGAGCGGTGCGCGCGTCCGCATGGCGGACCACTCGTCGCGCTCGCGAGACCGGATCGGCCGGTACCGCGACGGTGCGTCGGGGCTCCAGTCCGGCAGCCACGGCGCCACGCCGGTCGCGCGCAGCGCTCCGGCGCCGCCGGGAGCGACGTCGTACGTCATGACGGCCGCCGGCCCGTCATGTGCCGGGCCATGGCGACGATGTCGGCGGCGGTCGGGACGGCGTGCTTCTCCAACACCGGGGAGAAGGGCTTGGGAACATGCGCGGCATTGAGGCGTCGCACCGGGCCGTCGAGATGACCGAAGCGGTGCTCGGCGATCGTCGCGGCGATGTCCGCGGCCATCGAGCAGCGCGGCGTCGCCTCGTCGACGACGAGCGCGCGGCTGGTCTTCTCCACCGAGGCGAAGATCGTATCGGTGTCCAGCGGCGAGAGCGTGCGCGGGTCGATCACCTCGAGCGAGATGCCGTCCGCCTCCAGCGTCGCCGCGGCCTCGAGGCTCTTGTGCACCATGCTGCCGATCGCGACGCAGCTGATGTCGCGTCCGGCGCGGGCGATGCGCGCCTGGCCGAACGGGATCGCGAGCTCGGCGTCGTCCGACACCTCGCCCTTGATCGCGTAGAGCATCTTGTATTCGAAGAACATCACCGGATCGTCGCCGCGGATCGCCGTCTTCAGCAGGCCCTTGGCGTCGGCCGGCGTCGACGGCACGACGACGTGGAGGCCGGGGACGTGGACGAACCAGCTCTCGAGGGCCTGGGTATGCTGCGCGGCCGTGCCGCGCCCCATGCCGCAGGGCGAGCGGATCACGAGCGGCATGCGCGCCTGTCCGCCGGTCATGTAGCGCAGCTTCGCCGCCTGATTGACGATCTCGTCCATGCAGACGGTCATGAAGTCCTGGAACATGATCTCGCAGACGACCGGCCCGCCGGTCATCGCCGCGCCGACGGCCATGCCGATGAATCCGGGCTCCGAGATGGGCGTCTGCACGATGCGGTCGCGGTGCTCGACGGCGATCCGCTGATGCACGCCGAAGACGCCGCCCTGGGCGACCAGGTCCTCGCCCATGATGAACAGGTCGGGGAAGCGCCCGATCTCCTCGATCAAGGCCTCCTGCACCGCTTCGCGGAAGGTGATCTCACGCATGGCCATGGGGATCTCCTCGCGCGTCAGGCTGCGGTGACGTCGCGCGCGAGCGCGTCGGCGTCGGGGAAGGGGCTGGCCAGGGCGAATGCGACGGCCTGCTTGATCTCGCCTTCGACCGCGGCGTCGATCGCGGCGCGGTGCGCCGGCGTCAGGATGCCGGCCTGCGCGAGCTGGCGGCCGAGATGATCGATCGGATCGGTGCGCTCGCGCAGCGCCTTGACCTCGTCGCGCGTCCGATAGACCTGCATGTCGGACGTCGTGTGGCCGTAGTAGCGCTGGGTCTTGCACTCGAGCAGCGTCGGGCCGTCGCCCGCGCGCGCCCGGGCGACCGCGGCGGCCGTCGCGTGGTAGACGGCTCGCACGTCGTTGCCGTCGACCGTGACGCCCGGAACGCCATACGGCGCGGCGAAGGCCGCGATGTCCGCGGCCGCGATGTTCTCGCGCGCCGGTACCCATTGCGCGTACTCGTTGTGCTCGCACAGGAAGATCACCGGCAGCTTCCAAAGGGCGGCCATGTTCATGACCTCGTGGAAGGTGCCGCGCGAGGCGGCGCCGTCGCCGAAGAAGGCGACCGCGACCTGGTCGGTGCCCCGCCGCCGGGCCATCAGCGCCGCGCCGGCGGCGATGCCGTAGCTCGATCCGACGATGCCGTTGGCCCCCAGCATGCCGATCGAGAAGTCGGCGATGTGCTGCGAGCCGCCCTTGCCGGCGCAGTAGCCGTCGCGGCGCCCGAAGAGCTCGGCGAACATGCGGTCCATGCGCGCGCCCTTGGCCAGGCAATGGCCGTGGCCGCGATGGGTCGACACGATGAAGTCGTCGCGCCGCAGGGCGTGGCACACGCCGACCGGCGTCGCCTCCTCGCCGATGCATACGTGGAGCGCGCCGTAGAGGTCGCCGGTCGTCGAATGGTAGATCGCGGTCTCCTCGAAGCGCCGGATGCGCAGCATCTCGGTGAAGAGGTGCAGGAGCGTCTCCGCCGGCAGGTCGTTGGCGGCTTTCGGCTTGCGTGCCATGCGTCGGCTCCGGGTTCAGGTGAAGATCTTGTCGGGGTCGCCGAGCGTCCCGGCGAGGTCCGCGAGGAATCGCGCGCCGGTCTCGCCGTCGAGGGCGCGATGGTCGAACACCAGAGTGAGGGTCACTTCGCGACGATCGCCGGTCGCGCGCACGCGCCCCGCAGCCAGGATTGCGACCTGCGGCTGGTTGATGATCGGCTGGAACGCGTCGACGCCGGTCGCTCCGAGGTTGGAGAGCGTGAAGGTTCCGTCGGCCTGCGCCTGGCCCTGCAGCGTGCCGTCCCGCGCCGCTGCTGCCAGCGCGCCGATTTCCGCATCGAGGCTCGCCAGCGACTTCGACTGGATCGCGCGGAGCACGGGCACGGCGAGTCCGTCGTCCAGGGCGACGGCGACGGCGAGGTCGATGGCGGACACTTCGCGGATCGAGTCGTCGGCGTACCAGGCATTGAGCCGCGGATGCGCCGGCAACGTGATCGCCAGCGCGCGGGCGAAAAGGGCTGTCCACGTCGCAGGGGCGTGCGCGCGACGCGCGGCATCGACGCGCGTGACGTCGACGTGGCGGGTCAGCGGCACCATCGGCACCTCGCGCCAGGCCCGCGCCATGCGCTCGGCGATCCGTCGCCGGGCCGTCGACGGCGCGACGTGGCGGATTCCGGGCACGCGGGCGCGGGCGGCCGCGCGCTCGACATCGGCGCGCACGACCAGATCGTCGGGCCCCGTGCCGTCGATTCCACGCAGGTCGACGCCGAGGCGAAGGGCGGTGCTGCGGGCAAGCGGCGACGCCAGGATCCGGCGGGCGGCCGGAGCGACGGGAGCGGGGGCCGTCGGCGGAGTCATGGCGCCGTGGTCCGGCGGCGCGGGTGTCCCGTGGCGCGCCGCCGCAGCCTCGACGAGGGTGTCGCCGGTGTCGCCGACGAAGGCGATCGCCGTGCCGACGGCGACCTCGGCCCCGATCTCGACGGCATGAAGCAGGATCGTGCCGTCGCCCGGCGACTCGACTTCGATCGACACCTTGTCGCTCTCGACGACGGCGATGGGGTCGCCGCGCGACACGCGCGCGCCGAGCGGCTTCAGCCACTCGACGACTTTCCCGCTCTCCATCGTGTGGCCGAGATTGGGCATTCCGATCTTCATCGCCATCGATCAGCCCTCGCGAACGCGCCTCATGGCGTCGGCCGCTGCGGTCCGGGCCCGGCATCGAGGGCCGGCGGCATGTCGATTCGGCTGGCCGAGTGCGTCGAAGGCGTCGTCGCGACCGCAAATGGCCTGGTCGGGGCCCGACCGTCGGGGGTGCCGCCATCGCCTCGGCAGGCGGCCCGGGACATCATGACGTGCGCGGACATCATCGGCCCCGCCGGCGCGAGGCGTGGGCCGGCTTGCGCGTTGTCCGTCGCATCGCGTCCTCCCCATCGTCCGACGCCCGTCGTCGGGCGCCCATCGTCCGCCGCTCATCGTCCGGCGCCCAGCGTCGGGCGGCTCGGTTCGGCCGAGCCGGTCGTCAAAACGTATTATTGATATAACATTAGGAGCGCCCTAGGCTGCGAGTCAACGCGCGGCGGCCGTGGCGCCGACGGGGAGGATGGGGATGCTCGATTTCGGCCTCGCGCGACGCGCGTTCCTGGTGACCGGCGCCGCCGAGGGGATCGGGCGCTGCTGCGCCGAGCGGCTGCTGGCGCAGGGCGCGCGTGTCGCGGCCGTCGACCAGGCGGAGATCGCGCCGTTCGATGCGACGCCGGAGACCTTCGCGTCGTTCCGTCTCGACGTCGTCGACCGCGCGGCGACCCGGTCGGCCATCGCGGCCGCCGAGTCGCGACTCGGGCCGATCGCGGGTGTCGTCGCCTGCGCGGGCACGGCGCGCTCGGCCGCGGCGCTCGACATGACCGACGAGGCCTGGGACCACGTGCTCGACGTCAATCTCAAGGGCAGCTTCGTCACCTGCACCGAGGCGGCGCACGCGATGGCGCCGCGACGCGCCGGGTCGATTGTGACCCTGGCGTCGGTCGACGGGATCGGCGGCCATGCTGCGCGCGCCAATTACAGCGCCTCCAAATTCGGCGTCGTCGGCCTCACCCAGACCCTCGCGATCGAGTGGGGACATCTCGGCATCCGCGTCAACGCGCTGGCGCCCAACGTGATCGGCACGCGTCGTGTCCTGGCGGCGCTCCCGGAGTCGTTCCGCGAGGACGTCGTCGTGCAGCGCACGCCGCTCGGCCGGCTGGGCACGACCGATGAAGTGGCCTGGGCGGCGATGTTCCTGCTGTCCGATGCGGCGTCCTACGTCACGGGCGCCGTGCTGCCGGTCGACGGCGGGCTCACGGCGGGACCGTTCACCGCGCAATCCGGTCGCGATCTCGCGCTGCCGGGCCGCTGAGGAGCCGCCGCGTCATGCACGAGCCGGCGCCGCCGCTCTACCACCAGGTCTATCGACGGCTGCGCGAGCAGATCTTCAACGGGCCGTTGCATGTCGGTGAGCGCCTGCCTGCCGAGGACGAGCTCGCGCTGCGCTTCAAGGTCTCCCGCATCACGCTGCGGCACGCGCTGCGGCTGCTCGCCGACGAAGGCCTGATCGCGCGTCGGCAGGGACGCGGCACCTTCGTCGCCGGCGCGACGCGGCCGATGATCGCGAGCCTCCACGCCACCGCGCCGGTGCGGGCGGCCGCCAATATCGGTGCGAGCACGCGGGTGCGGCTGATCTCCGCGGGCGATGTCCGCGCGACGGCGCAGGTCGCGCAGCTGCTGGCCCTGGATGTCGGGACCCGCGTGCGGAAGGTCGTGCGCCTGCGCCTCCATGGCGACGCGCCGGTCGCGTTGATCACGACGTACGTGCCGGCGGACATCGGTCGCCGGATCGATCGCGAGGCGCTCGAGCGCGCGACCGTCCTCGAGCACATCCAGGCGGCCGGATTCGAGCCGGCCTTCGCGGAGCACGCGATCTCGGCGGTTCCCGCCGACGACCTCGCCGCGCGCCATCTCACCGTGCGGCGGGGCGATGCGCTGCTGGCCGAGCGCCGGACCGTCTTCACCCGGAGCTGGCGGCCGATCGAGCTGCTCGTCTCGGCATGCCGGCCGGACCGCTACGAGTTCCGGGTGTCTCTGACCCTGACCGACGCGCCCGACGTCGGGCCGCGCGGCGCGGACGACGTCGGCGACATCATCCGCAATGAAACGCTGCTGCGGGAGACGATCGATCGTCCCGCGCGGCTGGAAAGGACGACACGATGACCTACGACCTCAAGATCAAGGGCGGGCTGATCGTCGACGGCACCGGCGCGCCGGCCTTCGCGGGCGACGTCGGCGTGCGCGACGGGCGGATCGTCGCGCTCGGCGACGCGCCGGACGCCGCCGCCCGCACCGTCGCGGCCGACGGACTCGTGGTCGCGCCCGGCTTCGTCGACATCCACACGCACTACGACGCCCAGGTGCTGTGGGACCCGATGATGACGATCTCGCCGTGGCACGGCGTGACGAGCGTCGTCGTCGGATCGTGCGGCTTCGGCGTGGCGCCGACGCGGCCCGAGCATCGCGGGCTGATCCTGCGCATCCTCGAGCGCGTCGAGGCGATGAGCCTCGCGGCGCTGGAGGCGGGGCTCGGACCGCAATGGCCCTTCGTGACCTTCCCCGAGTATCTCGATGCGATCGAGCGGCGCGGCACCGGGATAAACATCGGCGTGATGGCCGGCCACACGCCGATCCGGCTGCACGTCATGGGCGAAGCGGCGGTGGAGCGGGCCGCGACGCCGACCGAGATCGCGGCGATGCGCACGCTGCTCGACGGCGCCATGGCGGCCGGTGCGCTGGGCTTCGCGACGTCGGCCTCGCCGCTCCATGTCGGCCACGCGGGCAAGCCGGTGCCCAGCCGCCTCGCCGACGACGCGGAGATGATCGCCATGGCCCGCGCGCTGGCCGCCTGCGGCCGCGGCGTCTTCCACTACAACGGCAGCCGCGAGCCGTCCTTCGCGATGCACGAGACGCTGCATCGCGAGTCGGGCCGTCCCGTCGTCTGGACGCCGCTGCTCTCCGGCCAGCTCGGCGCCGGCGGCCATCGCAAGTCGCTCCTGCGCGCGGCCGAGGACAGGCGGCGTGGCCTCGAGATCGTGCCCCAGGTCGCCTGCCGGCCGATCGTCAGCGAATGGAATTTCGCTTCGCCGGTGCTGCTCGACACCTGGTCGCTGTTCGCGCCGACGCGTGCCGCGCCGGACGAGGCCGCGATGTGCCGGATCTACGCCGACCCCGCCTTCCGCGCCGCCTTCCGCGACGAGATGGCGGGGCGCGGCGGCCGCGATGCCGATTTCGCGGGCGGGGCGGCGGAGGGCGAGTCGCGCCGGCGATCCCTGGCGCTGACGGAGATCGCCTACTGCCCCGAGCAGCCCGCGCTCGAGGGCCGCGGGCTGTGGGCCGTCGCCGCCGAGCGCGGCGTGCCGCCCACGGACCTGGCCCTCGACCTCGCGCTCGCCTCGGGCCTTCGCGCGCGCTTCCGCACGCCGATCGTCAACTACGACGAGGCCGAGGTCGAGGAACTGATCACCGATCCCCATGTCGTCCTGGGCCTCGGCGACGGCGGGGCGCATATGAGCCAGCTTTGCGACGCGTGCTACGCGACCCATCTGCTGGGCCACTGGGTCCGCGAGAAGCGCGCGCTGAGCCTGGAGCATGCGATCCACATGATCACCGGACGGACCGCGGCGCTCTACGGGATCGAGGATCGCGGCCGCCTCGCGCCCGGATTGCCCGCGGACATCGTCGTCTTCGATCGCGACCGCGTCGCGGCCGGGCCGCTCGAGCGCATCCACGACCTTCCGGGCGGCGCCGATCGCCTCGTCTCGCAACCCCGCGGCGTGCACGCGGTCGTCTGCAACGGCGCCGTCCTGCCGCCTCCCGGCGAAGGCTGGTCGGCCGAGCGGAAGCTGCCGGGCCGGCTGCTGCGCGGAGGCCGCGCCACGCCGCGGGGCTAGGCGCGTCGCCCGGCGCGGCCGGTGTGCCGTCGCCCGGTCAGCGCGCGGCCGCGGCAGCCGGCGAAGCGACGCCGCCCAGCACCTTCAGAACGTCGGACGTCGGCATCACGTCGGCGTACTTCTCCGACATGTCGAACAGATTGACGGCATGCGAGACCGCGCTGCGGTCGTACACGGCGTCCTGCGGGACCAGCACGCGGAAATTGTAGGCGAAGGCGTCGACGACCGTGCCGCGCACGCAGCCGGACGTCGTGCACCCCGTGACGATCAGCGTGTCGGCGCGCAGGTCGATCAGGTAGCTGGCGAGCGGCGTGCCGAAGAAGGCGCTGGGATGCTTCTTGGGCAGCAGGATGTCGCCGTCGCGCGGCGCGATGTCGGCGTGGAACTCGTAGCCCTTGCGCGGGATCGTCATGATGCTCGGCACCTTCTCGGCGAGGCGGCCGGCATCGAAGCTCTCCTTCGGCGCGACATAGGGGTAGAGCACCGGCCAGGAGCGCCTGCGGAACTCCGCGAGCAGCGTGGCGATGTGGCCGACGGCGCGCCATCCGACCTCGCCGCAGCTCGTCGGGAACTCCTTGATCGATTCCCAGAACGGTCGCGACACCGTCCCGACCGTCCGGTACTGCACGTCGATGATCAGCAGCGCGGGCCGCGTGCCGATGCCCGAGGGCTTGCCGAAGCCCGCCGCCCGATAGGCGCGCTGCTCGTCCTCGCTGATGATTCCGTCCCATGGACGCATGTCGTGTCTCCTTCTCGTGTCGTCGTCCCGCCTCGAACGCGTGCGGCGGGAAGCGGCGCCGCGCGGGGCTCGGCGACGCTCGTCGCCCGGCCGCTTCGCGGCTTGTCCCTCCCGATTCGGGGAGGGAGGGGTTCAGGCCATTGGTCGCGCGAGGAATCTGCCGTGCCCCTGGGGGCCGACGATCCTGCCGTCGCGCATCACATCGGTGCCGCGCACCATGGTCAGCACGGGCCAGCCCTTCAGCGTCCAGCCGTCATAAAGGCTGTAGTCCGACCAGGAGCCGAGATCGGCGGCGCGCACGACGCGCGAGAGCCCGAGGTCGACGACGGTGAGGTCGGCATCGGCGCCGATCGCGATGCGGCCCTTGCGGCCGTCGATGCCGAAGATCTCGGCCGGCCTGCTGCCGGCCACCTGCGCGATGCGCTGCAGGCTCAGCCCGCGCTTGTGGTAGCCCTCGCTGAGCAGCACCGGCAGGATCATCGCCGTCCCGGGGAAGCCCTGCGAGGCCTGCCAGATTCCCTTCTCCTTGGTCGCGCGCTTGCGCGGGACGTGGTCGGAGGCGACGACGTCGATCGCCCCGTCGGCGATGCCGGCCCACATCGCCTCGACGTCCTCCTGCGTGCGAAGCGGCGGGTTCGCCTTGCCGATCGGCCCGAGGTCGCTGTCCATCGTGTGGGTCAGGTATTGCGGGCAGGTCTCGACCAGCACGCGGTCGTAGCGCTGGCGATGGAAGCGGATCTCGTCGAGCCCCGACTTGCAGGACAGGTGCACGATGTAGATGCGCGCGCCGAACTGCCGCGCGAAGACCATCGCGCGCACGATGCTCTCGGTCTCGGTGAAGTCCGGCTTGGACAGGCTCCAGTCCTTCAGCGTCGCCCGGCCTTCGGCCATGAACCGCGTCTTCATCCGCTTCACGATCTCGATGTTCTCGGGATGGATGACGAGGACGACGTCCTTCAGGCGCGCGGATTCCTGCATCAGGTCGTAGAGGAACCCGTCGTCGGTCCCGTCGAGCCCCATGTAGCGGCCTTCCTCGCCCTTGAAGTTCATGAAGTACTTGAACGAGTTCACGCCGAACTCGCCGACATACCGGCCCATCTCGGCGAGGTGCTGCTCGGACGCGGTCGAGAAGTGGAAGCCGAAATCGACATGCGCGCGCGCCTCGGCGTCGCGCTTCGCGCCGGCGAAGATCTCGCTGTAGGGATTGCTCGTCAGGAAATAGGCGATGACCGTCGAGATCCCTCCGATGGCCGCGGACGCCGTCTCGGTGGCGTATTCGGTGAGCGGCTCGGCGAATCCGAAATGCAGATGCGCGTCGATGAGGCCGGGGAAGACGTGCTTGCCCGCGGCGTCGACCACGCGGCGCGCGGTCGGCGTCTCCTCGCCCGGCGCCGCGATGCCGACGATCCGTCCGTCGCGGATCAGGATCGTCGCGGGCACGGTCCCGCGCTCGGGGAATACCACGGTGCCGCCCCGGACGGCGCAATCGATGTCCATCGCTCGTCTCTTCCTTGCTGTTCGCCGCGCGGTCCGCCCGCGGCCGGCGCCGCAAGGTGCCACTCCTGGAAAGGCGGTTCCAGGTTCCGCTGCCCGGAACCTGGAACCGGTCGGCCGGCCGTGCCGGCCGGGTGCTCGGCTATCGTCCGAGATGCCTGTCGAAGAAGCGCGCGATCTCCTCGAACGCCTCGCGGGTCTCGGGCGCGTTGACGTCGCGCCCGTATTGCGCATGCGACTGTCCCTCGTAGACGTGCAGGTCCGCGACGACGCCGGCCTGGCGCAGCTTGCGGTGGGTGCGCACCGTGTTCGACAGGAACAGGTCGCGCGTGCCCGAGGTCAGGATGGTCGGCGGGAAGCGGCTCATGTCGCCGTAGATCGGCGACAGCTGCGGGTTCCGCATGTCGACGCCGTTGGCGTAGAGCACCGCGGCCTTGCCGAGCCAGCCCTTCCACGAGACGAGCGCGTTGTCGACGTACTCGTTTGTGAAATAGGTGTCGCCGACCTCGGCGAGATCGGACCACGGCGTGCCCGGGGCGATGGCGCCCGGCAGCGGCAGCTTCTCGTCCTTGGCGCGCAGGACCATCGCCAGCGTCATCGCGCCGCCGGTCGAGGTGCCGAAGATGGCCATGTTCGTGGGCTTCGCCATCCGCGTCGCCGCCTTCCAAGCGGCCATCGCGTCGTCCATGGCGGCCGGGAAGGGATGGTCGGGCGGCATGCGGTAGTCGACCGAGAGCACGCGGAACCCGCCGAAGCCGGCCATCAGGATGGCCTCGCGCGTTGCGGCCTCGCCGGGCCCGAACACGTAGCCGCCGCCATGCACGTGCACGAGCAGGCGATTGCGGTTGCGCGGCGGGATGTTCGCCGGCACGACCCAATAGGCCTTCACGCCGCCGACGGTCGTCGGCTCGACCTTGACGTTGAACTTCTCGCGCAGCGCCGGGAGCGTGGCGATGTTCGCCGCCGCATTGGCGTTGATCAGCTCCTTCCACTCCGCGGCATTGCGCGGGTTGGCGTTCCACGTCGGCGCGTAGGCCTGTCCGATGACGGCCTGCATCGCGGGGCTGACCTCCTCCTTCGGCACGGCCAGCGTCCTGGCGGGGATCTGGACCGTCCGGGCCTGAGGCGCGGCCGGCGCGGTGGCCGTGGTCTGCGATCCGTCGCTCGCGCAGGCCGTCAGGGCCAGGGCCAGGATGGGGACGAGGCGACTCCACCGCGTCCGAGGGACTCCGACTCTCGACATCGTTTCCTCCATGATCTCGGGCTTCCCGATCGCGCCGCCCCGCCCGTCGGGCATGTTGCGGTGCGCCCACATCCTGAGCGCGTGCGCGCGGCATGGAAACGGCCAAGAGGTGGGCGGTGGTGCGGTGTCCGGTCGGGCCGGCCGCGACCCCCGGTTACGCGATCGCCTCGGCGTCGCGCAGCGGCTGCAGTGCGCGGTCGAGGGTCGCCGGCGCGATGTCGCAGGTGATGAAAACGAGGTGGCCGCGGCGCTCGCCGGTCGGCCAGGCCGGCAGGCGCAGCGGCGACGCGAATCCGTGCTGGACGCCCTGGATGACGTAGGGCCGCGGGTCGCCCGCGATCTCGATCAGGCCCTTGGTCCGCAGCAGTCCGGCGGCGGGCAGGCCGCGCAGCGACTCGAGCAGCGCGGCGTAGTCGGACCACTGCAGCGGGCGGTCGAGACGCAGGCTCCGCGCGTGGATGCGGTCGTCGCCATGTGGATGCGGCGTCGCGCCCGCCGGCAGGCCGAGCCAGCGCGGTACGTCGAGCTGCCGCGCATGCGCCCCGATGCCGAGCAGCGCGTCCGCGGCGATCGCACCCTGCACCGCGACCAGGATCGGCGCCGCGGGATTGAGCCGTCGCAGCTGCGCGGCGAGCCCCGCGGGGACGGCGCCGCCGGTGAGGTCGGTCTTGGTGACGACCAGCCGGTCCGCCGTCGCGGCCTGCTGGAGAGCCTCGGGATGCAAGGCGAGCTGCTGCTCGCCATGCACTGCGTCGACCGTGGTGATCAGCGCGTCGAGCGCGAAATGCGCGGTGATCGCCTTGTCGGTGAGCAGCGCGCGCAGGATCGGGGCGGGCTGGGCGAGGCCGGTCGTCTCGATCACGACGCGCCGGAACCGCGGCACCTCGCCGCGCGCCCGGCGATGGAACAGCAGGACCAGCGTGTCGGCGAGCGTGTCGCTGATGGTGCAGCACAGGCAGCCGGCATTGAGCAGCACGACATCGTCGGTGCCCGGGGCGACGAGCAGGTGGTCGAGGCCGACCTCGCCGAACTCGTTGACGACCACTGCGGTGTCGACCAGCCCGGGATCCCGCAGCAGACGCGCGAGCAGCGTCGTCTTGCCGCTGCCCAGGAAGCCGGACAGCAGCGTGACCGGCAGCCTGTCGTCCGATGCGCTCAACGGCTCACCGCGTCGCGTCGGCGCCGGCGAGCAATGCGCCGAGCGTCTCGGCGACGGCGAGCAGCCGCGCATCGCGATAGCGCGGCGCGACCAGCTGCAGGCCGATCGGCAGACCGGCCGGCCCGACGAGCCCCGGCACGGTGACGCAGGGTGCGTGCAGCAGCGTCCACAGTCCGTTGAAGATCGGATCGCCGGTGAACGTAAGGCCGAGCGGCGCCTCGCCGTTGGCCGCCGGCGTCAGCAGGGCGTCGAAGGCGCCGGCGAGCCGATCGAACTCGATGCGCGCGACGGCGGCGCGGTCGAGCGCGTCGCGCAGCGCGCCGTGGCCGCGCTGGCGGGCATCGGCCATGCGCTTGACGATGCCCGGCGACAGCAGGTCCGGCCTCGCGCGTTCGAGATCGAGGAAGGCGACGCGGCCCTCGACGCGCATCACCGTCTCCTTGAGATCGTTCAGCGCCGCGAGCGCGGGTCCCAATGCCACATCCTCGACCTGCGCGCCGGCGGCACGGAGCCGTCGTTCGGCGGTCGCCATCGCGTCGCGCATGCCAGGCTCGGCGCGCGACCAGTACTCCGTGCGGCAGATCCCGATGCGCAGCGATCCGGCTGCCGGCGCCGGCGCGGTCGTGCCGTCGGCGACCTCGAAGACATCCGCGAGCAGGCGCAGGTCGGCGGCGCTTCGCGCATACCAGCCGATCGTGTCGAGCGTCGGGGAGAAGGGCTTCGCGCCTTCGGAACTCACCAGCCCGTGGGTCGGCTTGAAGCCGTAGACGCCGCAGAACGCGCCGGGTCGTATGATCGAGCCGCCGGTCTGCGTGCCGAAGGACAGCGGAACCATGTCGGCGGCGACCGCGGCGGCGGAGCCGCTCGACGAGCCGCCGGGGGTACGCGCGAAGTCGTGCGGGTTCACCGTGACCGGGTTGCGGCCGTGCGAGGCGAACTCGACCGTCTCGGTCTTGCCCAGGATGACCGCGCCCGCCGCGCGCAGGATCGTCACGCAGGCGGCGTCGCGCGCGGGCCGATGGCCGCGGAAGATGCGCGAGTTGTGCTGCGTCGGCATGTCGGCGGTGTCGATGATGTCCTTGATGCCGACGGGCACGCCGTGCAGCGGGCCCAGTTTGCCCGCGTCGAGCAGGCGGCGCGTGTCGGCCTCGCGCGCCGCGGCGATCGCCTGCGCCGGGTCGATCCAGCACCAGGCCTTCACCTCGGCATCGCGCGCGGCGATCCGCGCCAGGCAGGCGCGTACCAGCGCTTCGCTGGTCAGGTCGCCCGCGGCGATGCGGCGTGCGGCGTCGACGGCGGTCAGGCGGTTGGGCATCGGCGGGCTCCCGGTATCGCGAGGATGGCGGCCGGCTCGACCTCCTTCGCCCGCCAGCGCGGGATCCGCGCGACGGTCTGCTCGAGGCTCTCCGTCTGCGCGCGCAGGCGCTCGAGCGCCGCCGCGTCCAGGTCGGCCAGGCCGAGGCGCGCGGCCATCGCGCGGATCTCGTCGTGGGTCCAGCTCATGAGTCGTCTCCCATCGGCCGGCGATCGCGCCACGGCGTCGCCCTTTCGTAGGCGGCGGCGACGCGCAGCACCGTCGCCTCGTCCCAGAATCGCCCGGCGATCTGGAGATTGAGCGGCAGGCCCTCGGGCGAGAAGCCGTTGCACAGCGACAGCGCCGGATGGCCGGACAGGTTGAACGCGGCCATCGCCGACTGGCCGGTGAACGCGACGACCGCCTCGCCGTCCTCGAAGCGCGGGGCGATGCGCGTGGCGCCGCAGCAGACGACCGCGTCGCAGGCGGAGATCGCGTCGTCGAGGGACGCGGCCAACTCGCGCCGCCAGCGCATCGCGCGCAGGTAGTCGGCGGCCCGCAGCAGCGCCCCGCCCATCATCTTGTCGCGCAGCGCGCGCCCCATCTCGGCATGGCGCTCGACGAAGTCCCGCTCGTGGATCGAATAGGACTCGGCCGCGTTGACGACGCGCGAGCAGGCGCGGAAGTCGTTGAGGCCGGCGTCGAGCTCGAGCTCGACGATCGTCGCGCCGAGCCGACGGAACACGTCGATCGCCGCCTCGAAGCCGGCGACGATCGCCGGCTCGCCCGCCACGTCGCGCGTGTGGAAGCGACGGATCACGCCGAGGCGGAGCCCCGCGACGCCCTGGCCGAGCCCGGCGGAGAAGTCGGGCACCGGCCGGTCCGCGCAGGCCGGATCCGCCGCGTCGTGCCCGGCGATGACCTGCAGCAGGATCGCGGCATCCTCGACCGTCCAGGCCAAGGGGCCGATGTGGTCCTGCGTCCAGCAGTTGGGCTGCACGCCGGCGCGGCTCACGCGGCCGTAGGTCGGCTTGAGGCCGACGACGCCGCAGCCCGCGGCGGGCAGGCGCACCGAGCCGCCGGTGTCGGAGCCGAGCGCGGCCATCGCGGTGCCTGCCGCCACCGCCGCGCCGGGGCCCGTGCTCGAGCCGCCGGTGAATCGCGTGGTGTCCCAGGGATTGCGCGCCGGCTCGAAGGGCAGGTCGAAATGCACCGCGCCGGTGCCGGTGCCGTACTCGTAGGTGTTGAGCTTTCCCAGCAGGATCGCGCCGGCATCGCGCAGCCGCGCGTGCGCCGTGGCGTCGACGTCCGGCACGTGGTCGAGCATGAGGCGCGAGGCCGCCGTCGTGCGGATGCCGCGGGTGTAGAAATTGTCCTTCAGCCCGTACGGAATGCCGTGCAGGGGCCCGCGCCAGTCGCCGCGCATGATCGCGGCCTCGGTATCGCGCGCGGCCGCGCGGGCGCGATCGGCGAGCACCGTGATGTAGCTGTGGATGCGCGGGTCGACGCGCGCGATGCGGTCGAGATGGGCATCGACCAGCTCGACCGGCGACAGCCGGCGCGCCCGGATCAGGCGGCCCGCCTCGGCGACGGTGAGGAAATGCAGGGCGGTGGCGGTGCTCGTCATGTCTCGCGGCTAGCGATAGCACGGCCGCGCGCGCGGTATCGACATCGCGCAGCGCACGACGCCAATTCCGTTTCTGCGGGCGAAGAAAGCGGCCTAACGTGCCGTCGAAACGATCGACCGTCATCGGCCCTGCCGCGCGGGCGGTCGGGGTTGCGGGCCATCGAGGGAGTCGCGGCGTGCGCGAGTTCAAGTTGCTGTCGACGAGCGGGCTGCTCGGCTACGGATTTCCCGAGGCTTCGCTCCAGGCCGGGCTCGCGCGCGAGCCCGACATGCTCGGCGTCGACGGCGGCAGCACGGATCCCGGCCCCTACTATCTCGGCTCCGGCAAGTGCCTGAGCTCGCGCCTGGCGATGAAGCGCGACATCGGCCTGATGCTCCGCGGCGCGATCGCCAATCGCATCCCGCTCGTGATCGGCAGCTGCGGTGGAGCCGGCGGCGAGCCGCATCTCCAGGCCGTGGTCGAGATCGTTCGCGAACTCGCCCGCGAGCACGGCCTGCATTTCAGGATGGCGGTCATCCATTCCGAGCAGGACAAGGCGACGCTGAAGTCGCGCCTGGCGGCGGGTCGCATCAAGGCGCTGCGCAACGCGCCGCATCTCGACGATGCGGCGATCGACCGGGCGACGCGCATCGTCGGCATGATGGGCGCCGAGCCGTTCATGAAGGCGCTCGACGCCGGCGCGCAGGTCGTTCTCGCGGGGCGCGGCAGCGATCCCGCCCCCTGGGCCGGCAGCGCGATGCGCGCGCAGCTGCCGCCGGGCCCGGCCTGGTACGCGGGTAAGATGCTGGAATGCGGTGCCACCGCCTCGGTGCCCAAGGGGCACGACTGCCTGATCGCGACCGTGCGCGAGGATTCGGTCGAGGTCGAGCCGACTAATCCGATCCGGCGCTGCACGCCGCTGTCGGTGGCCAACCACTCGCTCCACGAGAATGCGAGCCCGATCCATCACATCGAGCCCGGCGGCATCCTGGACACCGAGCACTGCCGCTTCGAGGCGGTGAGCGATCGCGCAGTGCGCATCTCGGGCATGCGCTGGCTGCCGCAGCCCTACACGGTCAAGCTCGAGGGCGCCGAGCTCGCCGGCTATCGCGCGGCGACGGTCTGCGGCACGCGCGACCCGCTGCTCATCGGCCAGTTCGACTCCTTCCTCGTCACGGTCCGGGCGTCGGTGCAGGAGAAGGTCGCGGCCTTCGGGATCGCGCCCGACCAGTACAAGCTGGTCTTCCGCGTCTACGGCCAGTCCGGCGTGATGGGACCGGCCGAGATCGTGAAGGAGATCCGCTCGCACGAGCTCGGCATCCTGGTCGAGGCACTGGCCGACCGGCAGGAGGTCGCCAATGCGGTGCTGTCGGTGGCGCGCGTGACGCTGCTGCACACCGACTTCCCGGGGCGGCTCTGCCGCGAGGGCAACATGGCCTTCCCGTTCTCGCCCTCGGACATGGAGCTCGCGCCGTCCTACCGCTTCAGCGTCTTCCATGTCGTCGAGCCCGACGACCCCTGCGAGATGTTCCCCATCGAGTACGAGACGATCTGATGCCCCGGATCCGCGACATCGCCAAGGTCTGCAAGAGCAAGAACGCCGGCCCGTTCGAGCTCACCCTGGACGTGGTGTTCGACACCGCCGAGCTGTTCGAGAAGGTGCGCGCCGCCGGCGTGCTGGGGCCGGCCCTGATCGCGCGGCTCTACGACGTCGCCGAGGCCGACGTGCTGTTCACGCCCTATCCCGCCGGCTTCGCCTTCAAGGCGACGATCCCGCGCCGGATCCCGTCGGGCGACATCGGCGACACCGACATCTACGGCGCCCAGCAGCACGCGCCGCTGCTCGACGTCGAGATCCCGATCTAGCGCAACGGACCCGCCGTGGCGGGACGCGCCGCGCTCCGGTGCGGCCGGGGCGCCGTCGCGCCGGTCAGGGGGACGCGGGACCCGTCGCAAGCACGTGGCGTGCGACCTCGGCGGTCGTGGTGCGCCACACCTCGGCATGACCGGCGAGCCGCTCGAGGGCCGCGTCCAGGTAGCGGATCCGATGCGGCATGCCGATCAGCCAGGGATGCAGGTGGAGCGCGAAGAAGCGCCCCGAGGCGGCACCTTCGTCCCACAGCGTGGCGAAGGCCTCGCCGACGATGTCCGGATAGCGCGGCGTGAGCAGCCGGCGGTGCCAGAGCAGCTGCACATCGTCCCACTCGGACTGGTTCGGGATCGAGACGAAGGGGCGGCCGACGGTCATGAGATAGGGCTGGTCGTCGTTGGGCCAGTCGACGACATGGGTGAGCCCGGCCTCGGCCAGCAGTGCCGGGGTGCGGGTGGACTCGCCGTAGTCCTGTCCCGCCCAGCCCTCCGGGCGCGTGCCGGTCGCGCGATGCAGCGCCTCGATCGCTCCCGCGATGAAGTCGCGCTCCTCGGCTCCGCTCATGCGGCTCGTCAGCATGCGCGTGGCGTGGTCGCCGTGGCCGATGAACGACGCGCCGCGTTCGAGGCAGGCGTCGATCAGCTGCGGATAATGCCCGGCGACCGCCGAGCCCGCCGCGACGGTGGCCTTGATGGCGTAGCGGTCGAGCAGCTCGAGAACGCGGAACACGCCGATGCGGTTGCCGTACTCGCGCCAGGTGTAGGCGCGGTACTCGGGCGTGAAGGTGCCGTAGATGTCCTTGAAGCGCGGATCGCGGACGGCGTCGGCGGGGGGCTCGAGCTCCCAGTGCTCGAGATAGAGCACGACGCACGATGCGACGCGCGCGCCGCCGGGCCAGCGCAGCGCCGGGCGCTCGGGCAGCGGCGAATAGGGATAGAGCGCGTGGTCCATGCCCCGCTTGCGCGTGGTCACTGCGCGGCCCCTGCGCGCCGGTCGCGCGGCGCGCGCCGCGGCGCCTCGTTCGCGAGATGCCGCTCGATCAGCGGCAGGTGATGGGCGATGTACCAGTCCGCGATTTCCTCGCCGGTCGCCTTCCACACGCCCTCGTGCCCCAGGATGTAGGCGAGCGCGCGATCGAGATGCCGGATCCGGTGCGGCTGTCCCATCATGTAGGGGTGCAGGGCGATGCACATCACGCGGCCGCTCTCCGCACCCTCGCGCCAGACCACGTCGAAGTGGTCGGTGATCATGCGCGCGAATTCCTCGGCCTCGATCGCGTGGCGATAGACCATCGCGTCGTTGATATCCATCTGGTACGGGATCGTGATCAGCCGCCCCGAGCGCGTCTTCATCGGGAACGGCTGATCGTCGTGGTACCAGTCGCAGTAGTACTTGATGCCGGCCTCGGCGACGAGGTCGGGCGTGTTGTGCGTGAAGGTCGCCGCGGGCGAGAACCAGCCCGCGAAGTCGCGGCCCGTGAGGCGCCGATGCGTGGCGATGCAGTCGGCGATGACCGCGCGCTCCTCGGCCTCGCTCATGCCCCAGTGGTACTGCGTGTTGTAGATGCCGTGGCACATGACGTCCCAGCGCCGCCGCTCCATCGCGGCGAGGATCTCCGGGTAGTGCTCGAACACGGCCATGCTCAGCGACACGGTGCAGCGGATGTCGTGGCGGTCCATGACCTCGAACATCCGCCACAGGCCGACGCGATTTCCGTAGTCCTTGCCGCCGTAGCCGAGCACGTCGGGATGCGGCGAGCGCGGCCAGGGATCACGGGATCGGATCGGATCCGGCAGGTACTCGTAATGTTCGATGTTGGGCACGACCCACAGGGCGACGCGCGCGTCGCCCGGCCAGCGCAGGCGGGGGCGCGTGCCGATCGGCGAATAGACGACTCGGTCCGGTTCCATGCGCGATCCGCGATTGTCGATGCGAAGGCAGCGTGCCACGTTTCGCCGCGACGCGGGAAGCAAGCAGCGCAGGGCACGACGTCATGACCGAGATCCACGAGCCGCCGGCCGTTCCGGTGATCGACTGTTCGGCGTTCGGGTCCGACGACGTCGCGGCGAGGCGGCGCACGGCGCGCGCCGTCGCGGAGGCCTGCGAGCGGATCGGATTTCTCGTCGTCACCGGGCATGGCGTCGCGCAGGAGGTGGTCGACCGCGCCTTCGCCGTCGGCCTGTCCTTCTTCGACGCCGACGCGCAGGCCAAGCGGCGGGCGGCGCCGCCGCAGTCGATCGTGCCGCGCGGCTATCACGGCTTCGCCTCGAAGCGGCTGTCGCGCACGATCGGCATCGAGACCCCGCCCGACCTGCGCGAGCAGTTCTATCTCGGCCCGCTCGACGACTTCGCCGATCGCTACGCGGCCATCCCCGAGGCGGGCGCGTTCTACCGGCCCAACATCTGGCCCGACGAGCCGGCGGCCTTCCGGCCGGTGATGACGGAGCTCTACCGCGCGCTCGAGGGCCTGAGCGGCCGGCTGATGCGCGGCTTCGCGCTCGGCCTGGGCATCGACGAGCGGTTCTTCGACGACAAGATCGACGCGCATTTCAGCACCTGCGCGATCAACCACTATCCCGCGCCGACGCGGCCGCCCGAGCCGGGCCAGCTGCGCGCCGGCGCGCACAGCGATTTCGGGAGCCTGACGATCCTGCTGACCGACGATGCGCCGGGCGGCCTGCAGGTCGAGGCGGCTCCGGGCGTCTGGCACGACGTGCGGCCGGCGCGCGGCCAGTTCGTCGTGAACATCGGCGACATGATGGCGCGCTGGACCAACGACCGCTGGCGCTCGACGATGCACCGCGTCGTCAATCCGCCCACCTCGCTGGCGAGCCGGAGCCGCCGGCAGTCGATCGCGTATTTCCTGCATCCCAACTACGACGCGACGGTCGCCTGCATCCCGACCTGCGTGGCGCCGGGCGCGGCGCCGACCTACGCGCCGATCCGCGCCGGCGACCACATGCGCATGAAGATGGAACGGCGGATCGGATGACCGGCCTTGCGGAACGCGCGGCGGCATGGCTCGCGGAGCTGCGCTGCGAGGACCTGCCGGCGGACATCGTCGCCGACGCGAAGCTGCGGATCCTCGACACGCTGGGCCTGATCCTCGGCGCCACGGCCTCGCCGATCGGGCGCGCGGTGCGCGCCGGCGCACTCGCGATGGGGCAGGGCGACGAGGCGCGGATGCTCGGCTACGGCGACCGCACGACGGCAATGGCCGCGGCGCTGGTCAACGGCACGCTCGCCCATGCCGCGGATTTCGACGACACCCACAACCGCTCGGTCATGCACGCCAGCGCCCCGACCGTCGCGACCGCGATGGCGCTGATCGGACCCTGCGCGCTGTCCGGGCGCGAGCTGATCGCGGTCGTCGCCGGCGGCATCGAGCTGAATTGCCGCCTCGGCATGGTGACGCCCGGGGCCTTCCATCGCTCCGGCTTCCATCCGACCGGCGTCATCGGCGCACTGGTCGCGGCCATGATGGCGGGCCGGCTCTACGGCCTGGCGCCGCGCGTGACGGCCTCGGCCGTCGGCATCGCCGGCAGCCAGGCGGCAGGCCTGCTCGAGGCCTACGAGGACGGCAGCTGGGCGAAGACCTTGCATCCGGGTTGGGCCGGGCATTGCGGCATCGCCGCGGCGCTGCTCGCGCGTGCGGGCTTCACCGGCCCGGCCTCCGTGCTCGAGGGGCGCTTCGGCGTCTACCGCGCGCATGTCCAGGACCCGCGGACGCCGATCGAGCTGACGCGGATCACCGACCGGCTCGGCACGCAGTGGGAGGCGCGCGAGAACTCGTTCAAGCCGTATCCGTGCGCGCACGCGATCCACCCCTTCATCGATGCCGCCATCGGGCTGCACGCCGGGGGGCTGCGCGCGGCGCAGATCGACCGGGTCTCGCTGCCGCTGTCGCCCTATCTGATGCCGGTGATCGCGGAGCCGCGCGCCGCGAAGCTGCGGCCGGTGACGCCGACGCATGCCCGCGCAAGCCTCGCGTTCTGCGTCGCCGCGGCCCTCGTGCACGGCCGTTTCGACGAGACCCTGCTCGACGACGCGGCGCTCGCGGACTCCGCGGTGCTGGAGCTCGCCGGGCGGATCGACTGCGTGCCCGACCCGTCGCCGCCGCCGTCGGGCCAGTTCCGCGGCATCGTCGAGGTCGCGACGCGCGACGGCCGGCGCGTCGCCGGCAGGCTCGACCACAATCGCGGCAGCCGCGAGAACCCGATGTCGCGTGCCGAGCTCGAGGCGAAGTTCCGCGCGGGTGCCGCCGTCGTGTTCGACGCCGCGCGCGCCGACGCGATCATCGCGGCGATCGACGGGCTGGAGGCGGCCGGCGACGCGGCGGCCCTGGTGCGGCTCTGCGTGCCGTAGCGGCTCACCGCGACGCGGACTTCGCCACGCGCGCGACGTAGAGCCGCGCGAACCGGCGCAGCCAGCCGTCGACGCGGGTGGCGTCGCCCGCCGCGGCCAGCGAGATGCCGAACTCCTCGACGATCGCGAAATGCGCGGCGAGCCGCGTGCGGACGGTCGCCGCCGGCAGCGGCGCGAAGGGCCCCTGGTTGGGGACCATCTCGCGCGAGAGGCGGCGGCGATAGTAGAGCCCGTAGCGCGAACGGCTGTTGCGGGCGCTGATCACGGCGATGCCGCCCGGCTTCAGCACGCGCGCGACCTCGGCCAGGATCGTCGAGGTCTCGGGCATGTGCTCGAGCACCTGCGGCAGGAATGCCGCGTCGATGCTGGCGTCGGCATGGGGAAGTCGTCCGGCGGCGAACAGTTCGGCATGGACGTTCGCGCCGGACAGGCCTTCCTGGCGCAGCCGCTCCAGGATGAAGAGGTGGTTGTGCGGCGACAGCTCGGCGAGGTGCAGGTGCACGCCGGCCCCGTAGCGGCGCCGCAGCTCGGTGGAGTAGGTGCCGCCCCAAGGCATCACCTCCAGCAGATGCGCCCCGTCGGGCAGGTCGGGCAGCGTCGCGATCTCGAGTGTGGTCGCGTCGCCCTGGCGGCGGGACCGGTAGACGCCGGCGAGCGGCGACTTGGCCCAGACCGCGTAGCCGCGGAAATCCGCGATGCGATCCCAGCCCCAGGCCGCGGGATTCCACTCGGCGAAGGGATTGTCTGAGTTGCGGATCCGCCAATACGGATAGGCGGGCGCCGGCCTTGCGGGATACAGCGCGTGGGCCGGGCGCTCAAACCGGTTCCATGACCGCGTCTCCGCCGGCGGACGGCGCGGGGCCTTGATCTTGGGCGCCGACGGCTTCGGCCGGCCGATCGCGAGCGCGCCCTGGATCTCGAAGGTGCCCGGAACGCCCAGCATCGCGGCAAGGGCGTCGGTATCGCCGATGCCGGCATTCCAGATGCACGCGTAGCCGCGCAGATGGGCGCTCAGCATCATGTGATAGCAGGCGCCGGCCACGCTCTGGACGATGGAGAACTTGTCGTGCGTCCAGCCCTTCTGGAAGCACAGGTAGATGAGCGCCGAGCAATGGGCGAAATGCAGGTTGCCGCCGGAGATGTCGCGTGCCCGCAGCTTCAACTCGGGCTCGCTCACGACGATGAAATGCCAGTTCTGGTGGTTGCAGGACGACGGCGCCTCGACGCCGTCGCACAGGATCGCCTCGATCTCGGCGCGATCGATGGGGCTGCCGTCGAATTCGCGGCAGGAAAATCGCGCGGCCAGCCGGGCGAGGATGGCATCGGCCGGCGTCCCGGGAATCGAGGCCGGGGGCGGCGGCGGTGCGGACGGGTTCATCGGGCTGGCCTTAAATTGCGTCGGTCGCGGGTCATGGACCATAGTCGCACGCGAAGGTCGCCGGCATCGCGCGGGTTCGCAGGTGTTGACTTGCCGCATCCCGCGGACATGATCGCGTCCTTCTGACACTTGCCATTCGGCGGGAAGGGACGGCGACGATGAAGCTCATTCGATCCATCATGGCGGGCGCGGCGCTGATCGCCTTCGGTGCGGCGGGCGCCCTGGCGCAGGAGACCCTGAAGATCGGCGCCATCGGCAGCCTGTCCGGCGGCGGCACCGCCTGGGGCCTCGCGATCCAGCGCGGCACCGAGCTCGCGATCGACGAGGTCAACTCGACCGGCGGCCTCAAGGTCGGCGACAAGTCCTACAAGATCGAGATGATCATGTACGACGACCAGTACAACGCGCAGGGCGGCAAGACCGCCGCGGAGCGGCTGGTCCACCAGGACAAGGTGAAGTTCATCATCGGCCCGATCGGCTCGGGCCCCGTCCTGTCGACGGTCTCCGTGACGACGCCGGCCGAGGTGCTCGTGCTCTCGAACGGCTATGCGCCGGGCATCCTGCGCAACGAGGCCAAGGCGCCCTACAACTTCCGCATGACCAACACGAACGACGAGTACTCGGAGGCGTTCGTGAAGTGGGTCAAGGAGGGCCTGCCCAACGCCAAGAAGATCGGCTTCATCGTCCCCAACGACGCGATCGGCCAGCAGGTCGCGCCGGGCCTGAAGAAGATCTACGAGGCCGCCGGCTTCGAGGTTTTCTACGAGATGTACGAGCGCGGCTCGAAGGAATTCATCCCGCTGCTCACCCGCATGATCGCGGCGCGCGTCGACACCTTCGACGTCAACTTCAATGCGCCGGGCGAGGCCGGGCTGCTGGTGCGCCAGGCGCGCCAGGCGGGCTTCCGCGGCCCGATCATCCAGGCCGGCGGCCCGTCGGTGCCGGAGATCTTCGAGGTCGCGGGCGGCCTCGCCAAGGGCTTCCTGTCCTACGAGATGTTCGACTTCTCGTCGGAGGTCGGCCAGAAGCTGACCAAGGCCTACGAGGCGAAGTACGGCAAGGGCATCATCAACTCGCAGCTGCCGGCCTTCTACAACGCCACGCGGATCCTGTTCGAGGCGCTCAAGCGCGCCGGCACGACCACCGACGTCAAGAAGGTGCGCGACCAGGTCGAGGCGCTCGAGGGCTGGGATACCGGAATCTACGGGCCGGTGCGCTGGACGGGCACGGAGAAGTACGGCGTCAAGCACCAGCTGCTGCTGCCCTTCTTCATCGTCGAGCTGCAGGAAGACGGCACGACAAAGACCCGCGCCCGGGTCGTTCCCTGATCTGAGTCGGGACGGCGATAGATCGCGCGCCGCCGGGCGAAGGTCCGGCGGCGCGCTGCGCTTCAGGCTCCGACATGCTCGACGCCCTCTTCGGCCCCATCGGCCTGTTCTTCACCAATCCGATCCTGCTCGGGCAGATGATCGTGAACGGCGTCAGCCTGTCCGCGATCTACGTGCTCGTGGCGCTGGGCTTCACGCTGCTGTTCGGCATCATGCGGGTCGTCAACTTCGCGCACGGCGAGTTCGCGATGCTCGGGGGCTTCTCGCTCTACTACCTGTACGGCGGCTTCACGATCCCCTGGCTCGGCCTGACCATCAAGCTGCCCTGGCTGATCGCCGTGCCGCTGGCGGCCCTCGCGGTGGCCGTCCCGGCGCTGGTGCTGGAGCGCCTCGTCTTCCGCTGGTTCTACCAGCGCATGTTCCAGAGCATGATCGGCCTGATGGGGCTGAGCATGATCATGGTGTTCGGCAGCCTGCTGATCTGGGACGCGCATGAGCGCCAGGTGCCGGCCGCCTTCACGCGGATGATCGAGCTCGGCGAGGTGCTGCTGCCGCTCGACCGCCTCGTCGTGATCGGCGTGGCGATGGCGACGCTGGCGGCCTTCTACCTGTTCATCACCCATACCCGCGCCGGGCTCGCGATGCGCGCCGCGGCGCAGGACCTGGAGATCGCCGAGACCCAGGGGATCGACACGCGCAGCATCTACCGCATCGCCTTCTTCGTCGCCGTGCTGCTCGCGGCGCTGGCCGGCGCGCTGTTCGCGCAGACCTACACGGTGTCGCCCTTCATGGGCGAGCGCCCGCTGATGGTCGCCTTCATCGTCGTCATCCTCGGCGGCATGGGCAGCATCCCCGGCGCGGCGCTGGGCGGCATCATCCTCGGCTTCACCGAGAGCTTCCTCGGCACGATGTACGGCGCCGCGGTCTCGGCCTTCGCGTCGTTCGGCGTGGTGATCCTGCTGCTGATCTTCCGCCCCTGGGGCCTGCTGGGGACACCGGAATAGCCATGACGAGCGCGAGCCTCGCCGCCGCGCGCGGCGCCACCGGCCGCTCGAGCGGCCACCGATGGGCGATCGCCGCCGTGGCGGCGGCGCTGGCGCTGTGGCCGCTGCTGACCCAGGACAAGTTCTTCCTGCATGTCGGCACGCGGCTCTGCTTCGCGGCGATCGGCGCCGCGAGCCTCCACCTGATCATCCGCACCGGCCACGTCTCGCTGGGCCACACGGCGTTCATGGGCGTGGGCGCCTACACGAGCGTCTACCTCGTGATGCAGCTGAAGCTGCCGTTCCTGGCCGGGCTCGTGGCCGCGACCGGGGCGTCGGCGCTCCTCGCGCTTGCGATCGGCCCGGTGATCCTGCGCCTGACGGGCAAGTACTTCGTGCTGATCACCTTCCTGCTCGGCGAGATCGCGCGCATGGTCTATGTCGACTGGCGCAGCGTCACCGGCGGCGCCAACGGGATCTTCGAGATCCCGCCGCCCGCGCCGGTCTTCGCCGAAAAGCTCTGGTACTACTATCTCGCGCTGGCCGCGGCGGCGGCGGTCGTCGCCTTCTGCGGGCGGCTGCTGAACTCCGAGGTCGGCCGCGCGATGGAGTCGATCCGCGAGGGCGAGCGGCTCGCCGAATGCTCCGGCGTCCCGGTGATCCGCACGAAGATCACCGTCTTCGTCATCGCCTGCGCGCTGGTCGGCTTCCAGGGCTCGCTCCAGGCGCATTACGAGACGCTGATCAGCCCGCAGCTCTACTCCTCGCTGGAGTCGCTGAACTACGTGATCATGAACGTGATCGGCGGCATGCACACGCTCGTGGGGCCGCTGGTCGGGGCCGCGTTCATGATCATCGTGCCGGAGCTGCTGCGCGACTACGTCAACGCACAGCACATCCTGTTCGGCATCATCCTGATCGTCGTCATGGCGGGCCTGCCGACCGGGCTCGTCGGCATGGGATCGAAGCTGATCGCGGCGCTGCGCGGGGGCTCGCGATGAGCACGCTGCTGGAGGTCGAGGGCCTTTCGCGCAACTTCGGCGGCCTGGCCGCGGTCAGCGGGTTGGGGCTCGATGTCCAGGAGCGCGAGGTCTTCGGCATCATCGGCCCGAACGGCGCGGGCAAGACGACCGCGATCAACCTGATCAGCGGCGTGATCAAGCCGTCGTCGGGCGTCGTGCGCTTCCGCGGCGAGGCGGTCACCGGCCTGCCGCCGCACCGCCTGGTGCGCAAGGGCCTGGCGCGGACCTTCCAGGCGACGACGGTCTACGGCCAGCGCAGCGTGTACGAGAACTGCCTCCGCGGCGCGTATCTCCATCTCTATCCCGGCTTCCTCGGCACATTCCTGCACACGGCGGCCGCGCGCGCGATGCGCGCCGAGGCCGATGCGCGCATCGAGGAGGTGCTGGGATGGCTCGGGCTGACGGCGGCGGCCGACACGATCGCGAGCAACCTGCCCTACGGCGCGCAGAAGACGCTCGGCCTCGCCATCGCCCTGGTCGCGCAGCCGTCGCTGGTCATGCTCGACGAGCCCGCAGCCGGGCTGTCGGCCGAGGAGGCCGACCATGTGCGCGACACGATCCGCCGGCTGCGCGAGCGCGGCATCGCCGTCGTCGTGATCGACCACAACATGCGCTTCATGCGCGACATCTGCGACCGCATCTTCGTCATGCATCACGGCCAGGAGCTCGCCCGCGGCACGCCCGACGAGGTGCTCTCCGATCCCACCGTGATCCAGGCTTACCTCGGCCGGGCCTATGCCAAACCTGAAGCTTGACGGACTTCGCGTCCGCTACGGCGCGATCCTCGGCACCGACGGGGTCGGGTTCGAGCTCGCCTCCGGCGAGACGCTGGCCCTGATCGGCGCCAACGGCGCGGGCAAGTCGAGCACGCTCAAGGCGATCCTCGGCATGGTCGACTATCCGGAGGGCTCGATCACCCTCGACGGCCGGTCCCTCAAGGGGCTCAGGCCGTCGGAGATCGTGCGGCTCGGCATCGGCTACAGCCCGGAGGGCCGTCGCGTCTTCCCGCAGCTCTCGGTCTACGAGAACCTCAAGATCGGCGCCTACTCGCGCGATCGCGCCGAGGCGGCCGAGCGCGTCGAGCGCATCTACGCCTATTTTCCCCGGCTGAAGGAGCGCGCGCGCCAGAACGCCGGCAGCCTGTCGGGCGGCGAGCAGCAGATGCTCGCGATCGGCCGCGCCCTGATGTCGCGTCCTTCGATCTTCCTTCTCGACGAGCCGTCGCTGGGGCTGGCGCCGGTGATCGTCGAGCGCATCGGCGACATTCTGCGCGAGATCCAGGCCGCCGAAGGCCTGTCGGTGATCCTCGCCGAGCAGAACGCGGCCTGGGCTCTGGCGATCGCCCGGCGCGCCGTCATCCTCGAGCTAGGCCGCGTGACGTTGACGGGTCCGGCGTCCGAACTGCTCGAGAACCCGCAGGTCCGCCGCGCCTATCTCGGGATCTGACCCGGCCGGCGCCCGCCGCGCCCGCTCACGAGCCCGGCACGATCCCCTTCGGCAGCGCGGCGCAATAGCGGGCGATCTCGCCGGGCGTGGTGATCCAGAGGTCGCTGCGGTGCTCGAGCACGTGCGCCAACGCCCCGCGCAGCGCGTGCAGCCGGAACGGCTGGCCGATGATGAACGGATGCAGCGAGACGCCGAAGACGAGCGTGCGCTTGCGCGACTGCAGCAGCATCTCGTCGAACTGGTCGACGATCATCTCGGCGAACTCGCGCGCGCTGTGCTGACGGAAGACGAGCGCCGGCGAGTCGTTGAGCTCGAGCGGGTAGGGCACCGAGAGGATCGGACCGGAGCGCGTGCGCATCCAGAAGGGCTGGTCGTCGGCGGGCCAGTCCATCACGTAGTCGTAGCCGGCCTCCTTGAGCAGATCGAGCGTGACCCGGCTCTGCGCGAGATAGGGGCCGAGCCAGCCGCGCACCGGCTTCCCCGAGAGTCGCGCTAGCACCTCGGTGCATTCCGCGATCAGCCGCGCCTCGTCCTCTTCCCAGAGCGTGTCCTGGCGCTCGGCATTGGTCCGGCCGTGGCCGACATACTCGTCGCCGCGGCGGTTCAGCCGCTCGACGATCTCGGGGCAGTACTCGAGCGCCGCGGAATTGATGTTGTGCGAGGCGGGCAGCTCGAACTCGTCGAGCAGGTCGAGGAGGTTCCAGATCCCGACCCGGTTGCCGTAATCGCGCCAGGCGTAGTTGCGCTGGTTCTGCGGCGCGGTTCCCGTCGCGCTGTCCGAGCCCAGGCCCGCGTTGAACGCGAAATGCTCGATGTTGTTGCAGATCGTGACCGCGAGCCGCTTGCCGTTCGGCCACACGTAGTCGGGGCGGCGATCGATCGGAACGAAGTCGTAGCGGTTGTGGGCGGGAAGCTTCATGGCGTGTCGACTGGGGCTGGAGTCCGGAGCGGCGCGACGTGGCCGGCACCTTGACAGTGCCCATTCTCGCCCGTCAACTCGCCGCGCCTCGACATTGCGCGCACGACGTCGCGTCCGGTGCCGAGGCCTGCGATCGAGAGGAAGCGCGATGGACACCACGAACCCGACCGGGCCGCGCGAGCCCGCGACGAGCCCGGAACCGACGGCCGACGGCGTGCGCGCCCTCGTGCGCTGGGCGGCGACGCTCGAGGCCGCGGCGATCCCGGAGGCCGCGCGGCGGCGCAGCTATCTCATCCTCTGCGACGATATCGCTGCGATCGTCGCGGCGCGCGACGAGGCCGAAGTGGCGGCGCTCCAGGTCCGGATGGCGGCCTCGGGCGGCGTCGCCGAAGCGACCGTATTCCGCGGCGGCCGCCCCCGCACCGATCGCTATTCGGCCGCCGTCGCCAACGGCGCCGCCTGCGACTGGTGCGAGCTCGACGAGGGTTACCGCAAGGCGACGTGCCATGCCGGGCTCTACACGGTTCCCGCGCTCGTCGCCGAGGCCGAGGCGACCGGCCGGTCGGTCGAGGACGTGATGCGCGCGCTCACGATCGGATACGAGGTCGCAGCGCGCTTCGCCCGCGCGTTCCACTTCAAGAAGCTGACGCTGCATCCGCATGCGAGCCTCGCCGCCATCGGCGCCGCGGCCGGGATCGCGGCGCTGCGCCGCGTGCCCGAGGCGCAGTTCCTCGCGGCGGTGACCGCCGCCGCAACGATGGTCGCGCCCGGGCCGTTCAACCACGCCGTCACGGGCGCCCTCGTGCGCAACGTGTGGCCCGCCGCCGGCGCGTGGTGCGGCATGCGCGCGGTCGACTGGGCGGAATGCGGTATCGGCGGTCTCGCGCAGTCGCCCTACCACGTCTTCGTCGACGCCTTCGGGGCCGAGGCGCGCCCCGCGGAGTTCACCGCCGGGCTCGGCGGCGAATGGGCGGTGGGCGACGGCTATCACAAGCTCCACGCCTGCTGTCAGTACTCGCATTCGGCCGTCGAGGCGACGCTCGACCTGCTCGGGCGTGCCGCGCGCCGGCCCGAGGCGGGTGCGATCCGGCGCATCACCGTTGAGACCCATCGCCTGGGCCAGACGCTGGACAACCGGTCGCCCGCGACGACGCTCGCCGCCAAGTTCTCGATGGCGCATATCGTCGCGGCGACCTGCGCGCTCGGCCATGCCGGCGCCGAGGCCTTCGCCGGCTCCACGCTCGCCGATCCGACGATCGCGGGGCTGCGCGAGCGCGTGACGCTCGCCCCGTTCCTGCCCGAGCAGGCCTGGCCGCTCGACCGGCCCGCGCGCGTCACGCTGGATCTCACCGACGGCACGCGGCTGCAGGGCGAGTGCCTCAGCGCGCGCGGCGGACCCGACCGGCCGTTCTCGACCGAGGAGATCCTGGCGAAGATCGGCAAGATCACCGCGGGCGTCTATCCGGCGATGGCCGGCGTGGCGCAACGCCTGATCGCGCTCGATCCGGCGACGGCGCGGCAATCCTGGCGCGACACGGTCGGCGAGATCACCGGAGTGACGGCGTGATGGGCGGCTGGGACATCGAGACCGATCTGCTCGTCGTCGGCGCCGGCGCCTGCGGCTTCGCCGCGGCGATCGCCGCGCGCGACGCGGGCCTGCAGGTCGCCATCGTCGAGAAGCTGGACCGCGCTGGCGGCAACTCCGCCCTCAGCACCGGCTCGGTACCGGCGGCGAATTCGCGCTTCCAGCGCGAAGCGGGCATCAAGGACTCGCCCGAGCGCATGATCGAGGACCTGATGCGCCAGGGCGGGCCGCACGAATGCCCGGAGATCACGCGCGCGCTGTCCGAGCAGTCGGCGTCGCTGGTCGAGTGGCTCGTCGACGTCGCCGCGGCGCGCATGTCGCTGATCACCGACTACTGCCATGTCGGGCACAGCGTGCCGCGGCTGCATGCCCCGCGCTCGCGGCGCGGAAAGGACCTGGTCGACGACCTCGTCGCCGCGGTCGAGTCGCGCAGCGTGCCGATCGCGGTCGGCAATCCCGTCAAGGAGCTGGTCGCCGACGCCGGCGGCGCCGTGACCGGGGCGGTCGTCGTCGACAAGTCGGGCGCCGCGAGCCGCATCGGCGCGCGCAAGATCCTGCTCGCCACCAACGGCTACGCCGCCAACAAGACGCTGGTGCGCGAGTTCTGCCCGGAGATCGCCGGCGCGGAGTATTTCGGCGCGCTGGGCAGCACCGGCGACGCGGTGACCTGGGGCCGCGGTCTCGGCGCCGGCCTCGCCAACATCGGCGCCTATCAGGGCTATGCCGCGGTCGCCTATCCGCAGGGCAGCCTGCTGTCGTGGACCACCATCGAGAAGGGCGGGATCCTGGTCTCGCAGGACGGCACGCGCTTCGGCGACGAGAGCATCGGCTATTCCGGCTACGCGAAGAACGTGATGGCGCAGGGCGAGTTCGCCTACGCCGTCTTCGATCGCCGCATCTTCGACGTCACGAGCAAGGAGGAGGAGTTCGTCGAACTCGCCAAGCACGGCGGCGTGAAGACCGCCGACACGCCGGCAGCGCTCGCCCGGTTCTTCGACGTCGATGCCACAGGGCTGGCGGCCACGCTCGAGGCCTACCGCCGCGCGGCGCGCGGCGAGGCCCCCGACCCGTTCGGGCGGCGCGAGTTCGGCTTGGCGCCACTGGAGGCGCCGCTGTTCGTCTGCCGCGTGAAGCCCGGACTGTTCCACACCCAGGGCGGCCTGCGCATCGACACCCGCGCGCGCGTGCTCAAGGCGGACGGCGCGGCGATTCCCAATCTCTTCGCCGGCGGCGGCGCGGCGGCGGGGATCAGCGGCCGCGACGGCGGCCGCGGGTATTCCTCCGGAAACGGCCTGCTGACCGCGCTCGGTCTCGGCCGCATCGCGGGGCTGACGGCGGCGGACGAGATCCGGAGCGGCCGGTGAGCGAGACGCTGGCGCGGCGCCTCGCCGGCTTCGCCCTCGGCCTCGACCTCGCGGCGATCCCGGACGCGGTCGTCGAATCGGCGAAGCTGCATCTCCTCGACTCCCTCGGCGTCGGTCTCGCGGCGTCGTCGCTGCCCGGAAATGCCGGCTGGGGCGACGCCGTCGCGGGGCTGGGCGAGGGCGGCGCCAGCACGGCGCTCGGCCGGGGGGCGCCGATGCCCTGTGCATCCGCGGCCCTGCTCAACGGCAGCCTGATCCACAGTCTCGAGTTCGACGCCACCCATGTCGCCTCGATCGTCCATGGCGGCGCGGTGATCGCGCCGACCGCGCTCGCGGTCGCGGAGGCGCGCGGCTGCAGCGGCGCGGAACTGCTGCGCGCCTTCATCGCGGGCTGGGAGGTGTTCATCCGCCTCGGCCTCGCCTCGCCCGGGCGATTCCAGGCCGAAGGCTTCCAGATCACCGCGGTCGGCGGCGCCTTCGTGGCGGCGCTCATGACCGCGATGCTCGAGCGCCGCGACGTCGCGACCACCGTCAATGCCGTCGGCATCGCCGGAAGCCAGGCGAGCGGCGTGTTCGAATTCCTCGCCGAGGGTGCCAGCGTGAAGGGCCTGCATCCCGGCTGGGCGGCGCATGCCGGAATCGTCGCGGCCGCGATGGCCGCAGGCGGCATGACCGGCCCGAGCACGATCCTCGACGGCCGCTTCGGGTTCTATCGGACGTTCGCGCGCGACCCCGAGGCGCCGGCGCGGCTCGCCGGCCTGCTCGACGATCTCGGCCGGACATGGCGGCTGCCCGAGACCGCGCTCAAGGCCTACGCGACCTGCCACTACATCCATCCCTTCCTCGAGGCGCTCGGCGTCCTGATCGAGCGCGTCGGCGGCGCCGACCGGATCGTGTCGGCGCATTGCCACGTGCCGGCCGAGCAGGCGCCGCTGATCGCCGAGCCCTGGCCCGCGAAGCAGAGCCCGCGCTCGGGCTACGACGCCAAGTGGAGCCTGCCCTATTGCCTCGCGGCCCTGCTGGTCGACGGCAAGGTCGCGCTCGAGACCTTCGTCGGGGCGCCACGCCCCGAGCTCGTCGCGCGCGCGGCGTCGATGACGTGGGCGCCGTGGCGCGACAGCGGGTTCCCGGCGCGGTTCGCGGCCCGGCTCGACGTCCGGCTCGCCGACGGTTCGACCATGAGCCACGCGGTCGACGACGTGCGCGGCGGCCCGTCGCGGCCGTTTCCGCGCGAGACGATCCTGGCGAAGTTCCGCGACAACGCGGGCCGTCGCCTGGCGCCGCGCGCGGTCGATGACGTCGTCGCTGGAGTCGAGGGGCTCGGGTCGGCCTCAAGCCTCCGCGACGTCACGACGGCGCTGCGCGCGCTCGCTTGACCTTCGCGGCGGGCTCACAGCCGGCCGCAGCTGAAGGTCCAGTCGCCGGGATAGACGGTGGCGATGTGGCGCGTGTCGAGGATGATGCAGTCGAAGGGCGCGCGCAGCTCGTCGACCGTGTCGCCGAACGCGTCCTCGATGCGCCCCATCGGCGTGCCGGCCTTCACCTTCGCGCCGAGATCCATGCCCGGCAGGTTGCGTAGGAAGCCGCCGCGCTGCGGGCGGATCCAGCGGCCGTCGCGCACGATCACCTGCTCGCGGTCGTCGACGGGCGGCGGGCCGTCGAGCATGTCCAGGCCGACCAGGATGCGGCGCGCGCCCGTGGTCGCAAGCTCGACGAAGTCGGGCCACAGCGTGCCGGCGCCGCCGGTCTCGATCGTCAGCACCGGCACGTCCATTGCGGCACCGGCGGCGCTGAGCATGCCGAGGCGGCCGAGGCGGGCGGCCTTCTCGTCGATCGTCTTGTCGACGATCGGCACGCCCTGGCCGAAGTGGCGCGCCATGCGCAGCTCGGCCTCGCGCACCGCGGTCTTGGTGCCCGGCACGCCGCCGAGCGCCACGTAGCGCGCCATGAAGGCGATGCCGCCTTCGTGGAAGTCGAGGATGACGTCCGACCGGCGGATCGCGTGCTCGTGGATCACGTGCGCCGCGCGCTGGCTGAGGAAGCCGTCGGGATCGCCGGGCCAGATGCGGTTGAGGTTGAGATGCTCGTAGTCCAGATCGTTGCTGCGGCTGCGGCAGAAGAACGAGAACGGGCTCATGATCGGGATGCCGACAAGGGTCCCGCGCAGCATGTCCGGCGTGATCTCGCGCAGCAGGCGATGGATCGTCGCCGGGCCGTTGTACTCGTCGCCATGGATCGCGCCGGACAGCAGCACGACCGGGCCGTCGCGCCGCCCGGCGACGACCATCACGGGCACGGTGACCGGCGTGCCGTCGTTCATCTCGGCGACGGCGGCGCGGAACTTCGCGGTGTCGCCGCGGGCGACCGATGTTCCGAAGACGGTGACGGCGGTCGTCATCTGGATCACTCCTGGTGGAAGGCCGGCCGCGGGACCGCGACCGGCGCGGTTCAGAGGCGCAACGGCTCGGACGCTGCGCCGCGCATCACGCGGTCGAGCGTCGCCGCGGCGTCCGGGAGGTGGCCCGCGAGCCGCAGGAACTTCGCGGCGACCTCGTCCTCGCGCATGGGGCGGGCGGGATCGCCGGGCACGGAGTCGACTTCGGTCGTCACCGTATCGAGCGCGGTGCGCATGATCAGGCGAGCGCCCCGTCGCCCGGCCGCGGTCATTGCCGGATCCTCGGCGAGTTCGACGAGTCCTTCCAGCCGCACCAGTCCGGGGTCGCCGAGGGCGCGATAGGCGTCCGGCGCCAGATCACCGAAGCGCAACCCCGCGGCGACGGCGAAGGACAGGCTGAATTGCGCGGCGATCGGGGTGCGCGGCGCGCGATTGGCGGCGTAGCGCAGCGCCTCGCCGTACGTCTCCAGGCGCAGGGCGACGACGGCATCGGTCGACTCCACCCGTGCGCGCGCGGCGATCGCGGCCGCGGCGGCGTAATGGGCGTGGCGCACGCCGGCGAAGGGCTTGACGTAGCCGTCGGCGATCAGCCACGTGCCCGCCGCGCTGCGCTGCGCCGGAGTCTGGTGCAGCAGCGCGAGATGGCGCGCCTCCGCGAGGCCGCCCGCGGGCGCCTCCGAGCCCGCCTTCGCGGCCGCCGCGGCGAGGATGCCGAGAAGCGCGGCGTGTGCTGGATAGGCGTTGCGGCCCGTCATGCCGTGGGCGAGCGGACGGTAGAGGCTGAACGGGATCTGGCAGGCGGCGATGCGCACGGCTCGCGCGGGATCGGCGCCGGTGGCCAGGGCGCAGGCCGCCGCGGCGCCGAGCGCGTGCCACGAGCCGTCGACATGCATGCCGGGGCGAATGCGCCAGACCTCGCCGGCGCGCGCGCCGACTTCGTAGCCGAGCGCGAAGGCCTGCAGCAGGCCGCCGAAGGGCTGCGAATCAGCGAGCGCGAGCAGCGCCGGCACGATCGGAAGGGCGGGCCGGCCATGCGCCTGCGCGAGCCCCTCGTTCGCCTCGTCCCAGCACATCGCGGCCGCGCCGAGCGCGGCGGCGCCTGCCGGGCCGAGCGGGATCGCCGCGCCAGGCAACCGGATCGGACCGGGGAACCACGGCGCGAGGCTCTCGCCGAGGCGCTGCACCTCAGGATGCCGGAGCCCGGACGCGATGCAGCCGATCGAGTCCAACAGCAGCAGCCGTGCCTTGCGTTCGACCGCCGGCGGCAACGGCGCGCGCGCCCAGGCGATCACGTCGTCGAATTCGCATTGTCCTGCGGGGTCGCCGGCTTCCGTCGCGCTCGTCATCGCCGCGACGATAGACGATCTCGAGCGTTCCTTCGCGCACGACCTTCGGGCATCCTCGACGCGGCCGTCGGCGGCGGCGGCATCCAGGGACGACGTGGGACCATCCGGCCGGCCATGCGGAGGGACGACATTCACGGGAAGTCGACGACGGAATCCCTTCGTGTCGAGGGGCTCAACCTCTCCTACGGGCAGGTTGCGGCCCTCGTCGACATCGACCTCGAGGTCGCGCGCGGCGAGTTCGTCGCGCTGCTCGGGCCGTCCGGCTGCGGCAAGACCTCCCTGTTGCGCGCCATCGCCGGATTCGTGCGGCCGCAGCGCGGCGCGATCTGGCTCGGCGGCCGCGACGTCGCACAGGTGCCGCCGCGGCGTCGCAACATCGGCATCGTCTTCCAGAGCTACGCGCTGTTTCCGCACATGAGCGTGTTCGACAACGTGCGCTTCGGGCTGGACAGCAGAGGCGTGGCGCGGGCCGAGGTCCTCGAGCGAACGAACCGGGCGCTCGCGCTGGTGGGCCTCGCCTCTCTCGCGGATCGCCGTCCGCGCCAGTTGTCGGGTGGACAGCAGCAGCGCGTGGCGCTCGCGCGCGCCATCGTGATCGAGCCCGACATCCTCCTCCTCGACGAGCCTCTCGCCGCGCTGGACAAGCAGCTGCGCGTGCAGATGCAGACGGAACTGAAGACGCTGCAGAAGACGGTCGGCGTGACCTCGGTCTTCGTGACGCATGATCGCGAGGAGGCCATGTCGATGGCCGATCGCATCGTCGTGATGCGCGACGGGCGCATTCGCCAGATCGCGACGCCCGAGGCGCTGTTCGCCGCCCCCGTCGACGCCTGGGTCGCCGACTTCATCGGCGCCGGCAATCTGCTCGCCGGCGACCTGCGCCGCGATGGCGCCGGCCGCGCGACGCTGACGCTGGGGCCGGGCAGCGTCCTGGAGGCCGAGGCGCCGGGCGACGCCGCGCCGGACAGCGTGATCTTCGTCCCCTTCGATCGAGTCCATCTCGCCCCAGCGGAGGGCGCCGACGCGCTGCGCGTGACGTCGCGTCGCTTCCTCGGCCTCGCGGTCGAGCTCCATGTCGGCTATCCCGGCGGCGTCGTGCGCGCGCTGCTTCCCCCCGCCGCGGCGGAGCGTTTCCAGGTCGGAGCCCCGGTCGCGGTGCGGGCCGATCGCGACGAGTGCCGCCTGCTGCGGCGCGGTTGAGAGGGGGCGGGGCGGGCACCATGGCGAAGACCGGACGCGCGATGCTCGCCGAGCTGCTGATCCCCAGCGATCGCCTCGACGTGTCGGCCGCGGGCGCGCTGCGCATCGAGGGCCATGAGGCTGCGGCGCTGCTGGAACGCTTCGGATCGCCGCTGAACGTCGTCGTCGAGTCGACGCTGCGCGAGAACTACCGGCGCATCCGGCGCGCCTTCGCCGAGCGCTGGCCGGCGCCGGTCAACGTCATGTACGCGATCAAGACCAACAACACGCTCGCGATCCGCGCGGTGCTGTCGGAGGAGGGCGCGGGCGGCGATTGCTTCGGTCTCGGCGAGTTGCACGCGACGATGGTCGGCGGCGCCGATCCGGCTCGCGTCGTCATGAACGGCAGCAACAAGTCGCGCGCCGAGATCGCCGCGGCCGTCCGTCTCGGCATCACGCTCAACATCGACGGCGAGGCCGAGATCGCGATCGCGCAGGCGGAGGCGCGGGCGGCAGGCCGGACGGCTCGCGTCGCGCTGCGCCTGAAGCTGATGCCCGAGGGGCTCGACTCCTTCAGCCCCGTCTTCTTCAAGACCACGGGTGGGATCCGCGACGCCGTGCGGCGGTCGAAATGGGGCTACAGCCCGGAGGCGGCGACGCCGCTGCTGCGCGCGATCGCGGCCGCGCCCGACCTGCGCTTCGCCGGGTACAGCTGTCACGTCGGCCGCTTCGCCGCCGATCCCCGGGCCTATGGCGTCGTCGCGCGGGCCATCGGCGAGGCGGTGCTCGCGCTGCACGCCGCGACCGGCCTCTGGCCGGAAATTCTCGACATCGGCGGCGGCTGGGCTCGGCAGCGCGAACCCGAGTCGCGCGCCCCGGACCTCAACCCGCACGCCATCGAGGATCACGCCGCGGCGAGCGTCGCGGGCCTGCTGGACGCGCTGCGGCCGACCGGCCGGGCCCTGCCGGCTCTGTGGCTCGAGCCGGGCCGCTACGTCGTGGGCAATGCGGTGGTCCTGCTCGCGCGCGTTGGCGCGATCAAGCGCGACTGCGGCCTGACCTGGGTGCATGTCGACGCGAGCACCAACGACCTGATGCGGATCGAGACGAGCCAGGCCTGGTACCACGTGCTGCCGGCGAGCCGAATGGACGCCGACGACGTCGGCCCGGTTGAGATCGTCGGCGGCACGTGCATCCCCTCGCTGATCGGCGCAGGGCGCGAGATGCCCGGCCTCGCCGCCGGGGACTGCGTGGCCATCCTCGATGCGGGCATGTACGCCGAGGCGATCGCGAACCAGTTCAACGCCATCCCGCGACCGGCATGCGTGCTGGTCGCGCCGGGCCGCGCCGAGATCGTCAAGCGGCGCGAGACGATCGCGGATCTCTTCGCGACCCATGTCGTGCCGGAGCGGCTCGCAGGCGCGACGCGGCAGGGCATCGATGTCTAGCGGCGGCGCGCCGCATTCCGCCGGGGCGGTCGGGAGCCTGCCGGCCCACGTGCTGATGATCGCGCCCGTCGTCGTCTTCTATCTGCTGTTCCTCGTCGGGCCCTATTTCGCGCTCCTGCTGCTGAGCCTCTACAAGTTCAGCTCCTCGGCGCTCTACACGACGACGATCACGCTCGACAACTACCTGTCGGTGCTGGGGGACGGCTTCTACATGCGCATGCTCGGCGGGACGATCCTGCTCGGCATCGGCGTCACCGTCGTCACGTTGGTGCTCGGTTATCCGCTGGCGATGGCCATCGTGCGGGCGGGGCCGCGGATGAAGGCCTTCCTGCTGATCGTCGCGCTGTCGCCGCTGCTCGTGAACCTGATCGTGCGCACCTACGCCTGGCTCGTCCTTCTCGGCGACAAGGGCATCATCAACGCCTGGCTGATGACGATCGGACTGATCGCCGCGCCGCTGCCGATCAACAACAACTACGTCGCCGTGACGCTCGGCCTCGTGCACGTCACCCTGCCGCTGATGATCATCAGCCTGGTCGGGATCATGGAGCGCATCGACCCGAGCCTGCTGGAGGCGGCGGAAAGCCTGGGGGCCGGACCCTGGCGCATCCTGTCGCGGGTGCATTTCCACCTCGCGTTGCCCGGGGTCGGCACCGGCTCGCTGCTCGTCTTCTGCTCGGCGATCAGCGCCTTCGTCACGCCGCGGCTGCTCGGCGGCAACCGCGTGTCGACGATCAGCACGGTGGTCTACGAGAAATTCATGTTTTCGATGAACTGGCCGCTCGGCGCGACGCTGGTCTTTCTGCTGCTGGCGCTGAACTTCGCCGTGATCATGCTGCACGGCCGTCTGTTCCGGGAGAATTGATGTTCGACCGTCTCGTCAGGCTCGCCGCCGGCTTCACCGTGCTGTTCCTGCTCGGGCCGCTGATCGTGATCGTCGGCGCGTCCTTCACGACGACGCCCTACGTCGCCTTCCCGCCGCACGGCTTCACGCTGAAATGGTACGAGCAGCTGCTGTCCAAGCCCGACTTCATGCGGTCGTTCGTCGACAGCATCGTCCTCGGCGTGCTGGCGACTGCCGGCGCGGCCGCGGTCGGCATCCCTGCGGCGATCGGCCTGCAGCACGGCGGCGTGCGCGGCCGTGCGGCGCTGCGCAGCTTCGTGCTCGCACCGCTCACCCTGCCGACGATCGTGACAGGCGTGGCGCTGCTGCAGTTCTACTATGCCATCGATCTCGACGCGCCGATGACCGGCCTGCTGATCGGGCACATGCTGATCACCATCCCGTTCTACGTGCGCACGGTGGGCGCGGCGCTGCTGGCGCTCGATCCGGCGATCCAGGAGGCGGCCGAAAGCCTCGGCGCCGGCGTGCTGCGCACGCATCTGAAGGTCACGCTGCCGGCCATCGCGCCGTCGATCTTCGCGGCGACGACCTTCGTCTTCATCACGTCGTTCGACCAGGTGACGATCTCGGTCTTCCTCAGCAGCCCCGACGTGATGCCGCTGCCGATCCGGATCTACAATTACATCGAGTTCGCCGTCGACCCGATGGTCGCGGCGATCTCTGCGGTGCTCATCGCGCTGTCCTTCGCCATCGTCGCGGCGATGCAGCGGCTGCTCGGGCTGAACCGGGCCTTCATCGGCGGCGGGAGCTGACGCACATGACGGGCATGGGGAATGTTCGCGAACAGGCCGCCTTCCAGGATTTCGTCGGCGCCAGTCGCCGGTTCTGGAGCGAGCGCATGCTGCCGGTGCTGACGGCGGAGGCAGACGCCGCCCGGCGGGGCCCCGCGCCGATCGACGAGGCGACGCTGGCGGCGCGCCTCTCCGAACGGCCGACCTACGACTTCTTCTGCTGGCTTGAGCGCCACCTCCAGCGCATGAAGTACTCGGGACCGCGCGGCATCGTCGCCGCGCTCGACGCGCGGCGCGACGAGTTCGAGGCGATGCTCGCCCGGCCGCTTCCCGACGGGGCGTTGCGGCTCGATCCCGATCTGGCGCTGCCCGGCTATTACGTCGACTGCGACATCCACCAGCAGCCCGGCGGCCTGTGGTCGGACCCGCTTGGCGGCGCGATCTACCGGGAGGCCGCGGGCGGTTCGGCGGGCGTGGTCGCCCGCAGCGGCCTGCATGATCGCTTCACGAGCGTCGTCGCGGCGGAGATGCCCGAGGGCTGGGCACGGCTCGTCGACCTCGGTTGCGGCTACGGCAAGAGCGCGCTGCCCTTCGCGCGATCGCGTCCCGAAGCGGTGACGGTCGGCGTCGACCTTGCCGCGCCGGCGCTGCGCCTTGCCGCCCAGCTGGCCGCGGACATGCAGGCGCGAAACCTTCGCTATCTGCAGGCTGACGCGCGGGCCACGGGCTTGCCCGCCGGCGAGGCGGACGTCGTCACCTCGACGATGGTCCTGCACGAATTGCCGCCCGACGTCATCGAGGCGATGCTGCGCGAGGCCCATCGGCTGCTGCGCCCGGGCGGGCTCAGCATCCATCTCGATTTCCTGCCGGCGAACGACGCCTTCGCGCGGCTGCTGCATTTCGGCCATGGACGCCGGAACAACGAGCCGTTCATGGAGCCGCTGGCGCGCATGGATCTCGCGGCGGCGCATCGCGCGGCCGGGTTCGAGGCGTTTCGCGTCACGGCGTTCGAGGACGAGGACGGCGCGCTCGACCGCCCGCCCGACCGCAAGTGGCGGCTGCCGTGGGCCGTAGTCCTCGCGCGCAAGCCGTCCTGAGGGCAGACTGGTTCGACCATCCGTTCATCCAAGGGGGAAGCCATGAAGACCACGACACGATGGAATCGCCGACGGATCCTGGCGGCCGGCGCCGCCACCGGCCTCGCCGCCGGGCTCGGCGCACCGGCGATCGGGCAGGGGCGGCCGCGCATCGTCGTGCAGACCTTCGGCGGCCTGTTCGAGAAGACGATCCGCGAGAACGTGCTGGCGGATTTCGAGAAGGACCACGGCATCGACGTGACGCTGGCGATCGAGGACGACACGACACTGCTGCCCAAGCTCCGTGCGGCGCGCACTCGGGCCCCGTTCGACGTCTGCACGGTCGACAACAACATCGCCATTCTCGGCGCCGAGATGGGGTTGTGGGCGCCTGACCAGTCGGCGCAGATGCCGAACGCGGCCGACATCTACAAGACGTCGAAGCCGCCGATGACCGCGAACTACGGCTGCATCGTCTACGAGTACGCGCTCGTCTACAGCCCCAAGAAGCTGCCGAACCCGACGTCATGGGGCGATCTGTGGCAGGACGGCATCGTCGCGGGCGTTCCCCACATCACGCAGTCCTACGGCCTGACCTTCCTCTACATCGCGTCGATCCTGAACGGCGGCAGCGGGAAGAACCTCGATCCCGGATTCGCGGCGATCAAGCGGCTGAAGAAGTTCAAGGTCTACAAGAACGTCAGCGAGGGACTTTCCCTGTTCCAGCAGGGCGAGATCGATGCCGCGCTGTACTACGGCCATCGCGGGCAGCAGATGATCGACATGGGCGTGCCGGTGCTGAAGACGCGCCCGAAGGAAGGCACCTGGGGCCAGCGCACGGGCATGCAGATCCCCAAGAACACCGCCAATCTCGACGCCGCCCGCCTGTGGGTCAACACCACGCTCGGCGTTCCCTACCAGACCGCTTTCGCAAAGAACCTCTACAGCCCGACCAACCGCAAGGTCGTGCTGCCGCCGGAGCTCGCGGCGAAGCACGTCTACGGCGAGGCGCATGTCGACTCGATCCGCGAGGTGCCGTGGGACGACCTGCTGCCGCAGCGCGACGCGCTGCTCGAGCGCTGGACGCGCGAGATCGGCTGACGACGGGGCGCTCGCCATGCGGAACCAGTCACGGCCTGCGACCGGAGCCGAACTGCTGGGGCAGATCCGCATGGCGAGCGACCGGCTCGCCGTCGACGCCGCCGGCGTCCTGACGGTCGACGGGACGGCCGTGCACGTCCTCGTCGGGCGGTTCGGCTCGCCCCTGCACGTCGTCGTCGAGGCAACGCTGCGCGAGAACTATCGCCGCATCCGCCGCGCCTTCACCGCCTGCTGGCCCTCGCCGGTCAACGTCATGTACGCGATCAAGTGCAACAACAACCTCGCCATCCGCGCCGTGATGACGAGCGAGGGCGCCGGCGGCGACTGCTTCGGCCTGGGCGAGCTCTATGCCACGCTGGCTGGCGGCGCGGACCCGCGCCTGCTGGTGATGAACGGCAGCAACAAGAGCCTCGACGAGGTCGCGGCGGCGGTGGCGCTGGGCGTCACGATCAATGTCGACTCGGTCGACGAGATCGACTTCCTGCGCGAGGCCGTCCGACGCACCGGCAGGCGCGCGACGGTGAATCTCCGACTCAAGATCATGCCCGACGATCTCGAGGCCGCCCTGCTCGACGCCTATCGTACGCCCGAAGGGGCCGCCGAGAACGTGCGCCGGACCAAATGGGGTTTCACGACCGAGGCGGCTGCGCCGCTGGTCGCGGCGCTGCGCGCGATCGAGGGCGTCACGCTCGAGGGCTACAGCGCGCATGTCGGCCATCTTTCCACGAAGCCGGCGGCCTTCGCGTCGGTGAGCGCGGGGCTGGGCCGCGCCGTACGCGTCCTGGAGCAGGCCACGGGATTCTCGCCGGCGAGCCTCGACATCGGCGGCGGCTGGGCGCAGACGCGCGAGCCCTCCGCACGCGCATTCGCGATCAACGCGTTCACGATCGAGGATTACGCGCGCGCCGCGACCGATGCGCTGAAGCAGGCGCTCGGCCGCACGCAGGACCTGCCGGCCCTGTCGCTGGAGCCCGGGCGGTACATCACCAGCAACGCCCAGCTCCTGCTGGCGAGCGTGGGCGCGCTCAAGCGCGATGCGGGCCTCGCCTGGGCGCATGTCGATGCGAGCACCAACGACCTGCCGCGCATCGAATCCGGGCGGCACTGGTACCAGATCCTGCCCGCGACGCGGATGCACGCCCCGCTCGACGAGACGATAGAGGTCGTCGGCAGCACCTGCTTCAAGTCCGTCCTCGGCGCGGCGCGGCGCATGCCGGCGCTGGCGCGCGGCGATATCGTCGCCATTCTCGACACCGGCATGTACGCCGAGGTCTTCGGCAACCAGTTCAACGGAATCCCGCGACCGGCGACGGTGCTGCTCGGCGACGGCGGAGCCGAGGTGATCAAGCGCCGCGAGACGATCGCCGACGTCTTCGCGGCCCATCGGGTGCCCGAGCGCCTCGCCGCGCAGGCGCCGCGCCAGGCGGGCAGCGACGCCGTGCTGCGCTGGGCTGCGCAGGGCTTCGACGCCTGACGCGTGTCCGGGGCGGGCGGGCCGGCCGCCGTCGGTCGCATGCTCGCGGCAGCTCCCGCGCCGCCAGGATCAGGCCTCGCCGAGGAAGGCGCCGTAGGCGCGGCTCGCCTCGGCAAGGCCGGCCGGCGTCTCGAGTTCCCGCAGCAGGACGCGCCGGGAGGACTTCACCAGGGCGTGCATCTCGTCGAGATAGCGATGCAGCGCGTCGCTCTCGGCCGAGGCGACGAGCGTCGGCACCGCGAGGCGCGCCAGGCGCTCGCGCTTGGGGTAGCGCGCCGCCGCCTTGTACGAGCGGTGATAGGTCGTCAGCGCCTTCAGGACCTCGACGACCTCGTCGTGCAGCGCAGCCGCCTCCGGAAGTCCGCGGGCGAGGCGCGCCTCCGCCGTCCGCTCGTACCAGGGCCAGAAGAGATGCTGGTCGCGCACGTAGTTCCATGCCCAGTGGAACTGGGTGCCGATCAGGTCGGGAGCCACGTCGGGCGCATTGCGCTCCAGGTGCACGGCCTGCCGCGAGGCGTCCCACAGCCCCATGCTCTCGAGGATCAGATGGGAGATGCGCTCGGGCGCGATCAGCGCGGCTTCGGTCGCGATGCTGGCGCCCGTATGCGTGCCGTAGAGATCGAACCGGTCGAGACCGAGCGCCGTCGCGGCGTCCAGCGTCGCGCGGGCGAAATCGGGGATCTCCGGTGCCGGCGCCGCGAGCGCCGAGGAGTCGCCGTTGCCGCGCGTATCGAGCGCGATGACGCGGCGCTGCGGCGCCAGGGCGCGCATCAGCGGGCGCAGCATCCGCGCCGATCCCGGCGATGCATGCAGCATCAGGAGCGGCCGACCGTCCGCGCGTCCCGCTTCCCAGTAGTGCACCTGGCCGTCGGCGACATCGACGAAGCGGCGACGCGGTTCGCTGATCGGCGGGATCATCGGCGGCCGCCCGGCGGCCCGCGCCGCGGGCTGCGTGCGCCGGGCTTCATTCCGCGGCGGCCGTCAGCGGCCGCAGCAGATCGGCGACGGCGTGCCGGACCGCCGCCGGATCGATCGTGGCGGTGCCGGCATTCAGGCGCTGCTTGGCGGTCGCCAGGAGATAGGGCCGCAGCCCGGCCGGCGCGGCGAGCACCGCGTCGGCGAGCGCCGCACTCGCGGCATTCGGCCAGCGCCGTTCGTGCGCCTCGCGCTCGGGGCCGAAGGCGAAGGCGGCGGTGGCGCGCGCCGTGGCGGCCATGCGCGCGCGCTCGGCGCGCGTCGCGGCCTCGTCGACGCGGCCGTCGCGGATCACGACTCCGTAGGCCGAGCGCGCGAGCGCCGCGGACAGGAGCTCGTCGAGGACGTCGCGCAGCACGGCCGCCGGATCGCGCTTGAGCGGATCGCCGAAGCCGCCGCCCGACGGCGAGTTCATGCGCAGGACGTCGCCCTGCTTCATGGTCAGGACGCGGATGCGCCCGAGCTCCTCGCGCGCATTCTTGCTCTCGGGATTCAGCCATGTCGTGCCGTTGCGCCCGCAGCTGCCGCCCTGGGCGCCCCAGGGCTGGAAGCGGAAGCGATCCAGGCCGCGCACGGTGATGGTGAGCTCGACCGCGCGGTTCTCCAGTTCGATGCAGATCGCCGCGCCGCCGCGATGGCGGCCATGGCCGAAGCTGTCGGACTCGAGCGCATGCCGGCGCACGACCAGCGGCACCTCGGCCTCGACGGCTTCGATCGGCGTGCTCTTGAGGTAGCCGATCATCGCGTCGGTGGCGTCGACGCCGTCCTTGACCGTCCGTCCGCCGGAGCCGCCGCAGAACGGCTCGACGACGGAGACGCGCCGCTTGGCCGTGGCCGGATCCTGCCACGCCGCGGCGATGATCCCGGCCTGCCCGGCCCCGCAGGCCACGAGGCCGCCCGGGATCGCCTGGGCGAGGCATCCCAGGACGACGTCGTAGACGCGCATCACGGCCACCCAGCGGTTGCCCATGGCCGCAGGAAAGGCGGCGTTCATCACCGTTCCCAGCGGCGCATGCGTCCGGATCGGCCGCTGCATGCCGCCGTTGATCGGGATCGTCGGCTCGACCGTCTGCATGTAGTTCGTCAGCGCCAGCGCCAGGAACGGGTGCGACTTGCCGGTGGTGACGAAGTTGAACGAGGCCTGGGCCTGCGGGTCGCTGCCGCTGAAGTCGACCTCGGCCTCGTCGCCGCGGATCGTCAGCTTGCCCTGGAGATAGACGACCTCGCCCGGCGCCATGCCCTCGAGATAGTCGGAGAAGGTGTAGACGCCGTCTTTCAGGCTCGCGATCACGCCGCGCGCCTTCATCTCGGCGTAGTCCATGACGTCCTTGACCGACTCCTTGAAGACGTCGACGCCGACGCGGTCGCACAGCTCCTGGATGCGCCGGTCCAGCAGCTTCATCGCCGCGATCATCGCGCTCAGGTCGCCCCAGATCTCCTCGCCGATGCGCGAGTTGTCCATCAGCATCTCGACGAGCTCGCGGTGCACCTCGCCGCGGCGGTAGAGCTTCATCGGCCGCAGCCGGAAGCCCTCCTGGAAGATCTCGGTGTTCGACGGCGAGATGCTGCCCGGCACCGCGCCGCCGATGTCCGAGGCGTGGATGAACGACCACGCGAAGCACAGCAGCGTGCCGTCGCGGAAGATCGGACGCACCATGTGGATGTCCATGGAATGCGTCACGAGCCCGCCGGTCGAGAACGGGTCGTTGGAGATGATGACGTCGCCCGGTTCGAGCCGGGCCATGCCGATCGCGTCGACCATCGGCCGGACGGTATGGCCGACGCCCGAGGTGACACCGGTCTGGATCGGGCATGCGAAGAACTCGCCGTCGAGCGTGGCGAGCGAGACGCGGAAATCCTGCGTCTGCTTGACGAAGGTCGTGTGCGCCGTGCGGTAGGCGACGACCGCGGCTTCCTCGACGATCGAGGAGAGGCGGTTCTTCATGACTTCGGTGCGGACCGGGTCCATCTCAGCTCTCCTTGACCATCACGAGGTCGCCGTAGGGGCCGACCGAGGCGGTGAAGCCCGGCGGCACGAGGATCGTCGCGTTGTCCTGCTCGATGATCGCGAGCCCGGCGGCGCGCCATCCCACCGGCAGCGAGTCGCGCGCGTAGATCGCGGTGCGATCGTGCCAGCGCCCGTCGTAACGCACGCGGCGATGACGCAGCGGCGCCGGCGCGGGCCCGTCGCCGCCGCCGCGCACCGGCTCGGCGCCGGGCTTTGGCAGCGCCGCGGCGAGGCGCAGGCGCAGCTCGTTGAAGGCGACGGCGCCGTCGGGGTCGTTGTGGCCGAACAGGCGCATGTGCTCGGCATGGAAGGCCGTGGCGTAGTCGGCCATCGGCCCGCGGGCCGCGACCGCGCGGCTCACGTCGGTGGACACCGTGAAGGACTGGGCCGTGTAGCGCATGTCGGCGATGGCCTGGTGCGCGACGCCGGTGAGGCTGCTCCGCTCGACCTGCTTGTCGAGCCACGCCTCGGCGCGAGCGCGCAGCTCGTCGAAGCGCCGCGCGATCGCCGGGGCGTCGATCGGCTTGCCCTGCACGGTTTCGACCGTGTCCTGGACGAGGTCGGAGACGAGGCAGCCATAGGCGCAGAACACCGAGGGCCAGCGCGGCACCACGATGCGACGGATGCCGACCTCGTCGGCCAGCAGCGGACCATGGATGCCGCCCGCGCCGCCGAAGATCATCAGCGTCAGCTCCGACGGCTCGACGCCGAGGCGCGCGAGGAAGGGCAGCACCTTGGAGAGCATGTTGGAGCTGGCGATCGCCAGGCAGCTCTCGGCGGCCGCGACGGGATCCGACTTCAGACGCTCGGCGATCGGCTGCAGGGCGGCCTGCGCGCGCTCGAGGCTGAGCGGCAGCCGCCCGCCGAGCAGGCCCTCGGTGCCGAGATAGCCGCACAGCAGGTAGGCGTCCGAGAGCGTCGCCTCGGTGCCGCCGCGGCCGTAGCAGGCCGGCCCCGGATTGGCGCCCGCGCTCTGCGGCCCGACCTTGAGCACCGGGCCGTCGAGCCAGGCGATCGAGCCGCCGCCGGCACCGATCGCCTCGATCGCGGTGACCGGCATCATCAACGGGAAGTCGCCGACCGCGGCCTGGGCCGAGACCATCGACTCGCCGTTGCGGATCAGCGACATGTCCGTGCTCGTGCCGCCCATGTCCATGGTCAGGAGCGCGTCGATGCCGAGCAGCGATCCCAGCGTCTTGCCGGCCGTGACGCCCGCGGCCGGACCCGAGAGCAGCGTGTGCACCGGATAGTTGCGCGCCTCGCTCGCCGCCATCACGCCGCCGTTCGAGCGCGTGATGAACAGACGCCCGCGCTTCAGGCGCCCGGCGAGGTAGCGCTCGATCTCGCCGATGTAGTCGCCCATCTTCCGCCGCACGAAGGCGTTGAGCAGCGTGACGACGGCGCGCTCGTACTCGGATTGCTGCGGCCACACGTCGTGCGACATGACGACGTCCATGCCGGGGAGCACTTCGCGGATCGCCGCCGCCGCGGCGAGTTCGTGCGCCGGGTTGCGGTAGCTGTGGAGGAAGCACACGGCGATCGCGTCGACCTCGGCCTGGGCGGCGGCGCGCGCGGCGACGCGGACGGATTCGAGGTCGATCGGCGTGTCGATCGCGCCGTCGGCGAGCGTGCGCTCCGCGATCTCGTGCACGCGCTCGCGCGGGATCAGCGGCACCACGCGCTGGTTGAAGAGGTCGACGGCCTTGTCCAGGCGCAGCCGCGCGATGCCGAGGATGTCGCGGAAGCCGGCGGTCGTGAGCAGCGCCAGCCGGCTGCCGGTGCGCTCGATCACCGTATTGGTCCCGACCGTCGTCCCGTGCACCACGATCACCGGCACCGAATCGTCGATCGCGTAGGCCCCGATCAGGTGCTCGAGCCCCTCGATCACGCCGAGGGCGTAGCGCGGCGGCGTCGACGGGACCTTGTACGTGCCGAGCGCCGTGTAGCCGGCGGCGTCGCCGCGCCAGATGGCGAAGTCCGTGAAGGTTCCGCCGATGTCGATGCCGATCCGGATCATGCGTGCAAAGTCCCCCTCGCCCGTGCGCTCATCGCACGGGCCCCGGCGTCATTGTGCGGAGCTTGTCGGATCGCATTCAAGGCTCGGTTGCGGCCGCCCCCGCGTCGGCCTTGTTCCGACCGGTCGCCGATGCCACGATCGGTGCGTCACAGGTCTGACCGGGGGGTAGCCATGGCGAATGCATCGAGGAACGCATTGGGTCGGCGGCGGGTCCTGCGCGGGACGCTGGCGACGGGAACGGCCGTGCTGGCCGCGCCGATGATCGCGCGCGCGGCCGCGAAGGAGATCCGGATCCTGTTTCCGGGCGGCACGTGGAAGGACTTCTTCGCGCAGGTCTTCGCCGATCCCTTCGCGAAGCAGAAGGGCGTCGAGTTCGTCTATCGCCTCGGCCTCAGCCACGAGCCGATGGTCCTGGCGCAGCGTCGCAACCCGCAATGGGACATCATCCACCAGTCGCAGTCGCGCTCGACCTGGCTCGGCGCCCAGGGCCTGCTGCGCGAGTGGAGCAAGGACCGCATTCCGAACACGGCGAAGGTCCATCCGTCCTTCGTCTACGACTACAATGTCGGCAAGGTGCACACGCCCTACGGCATCTGCGTGAACACCAAGCGGATCAAGAAGCCGATCACGTCCTGGCTCGACCTCTGGGATCCGGAGTTCAAGGGCAAGGTCGGCTTCCCGGCCTGGCCGTGGATGGGCGAGGAGGTCTTCCACGCGCTGAACACGCTGCTCGGCGGCACCGCCGAGAACATCGACGCCGGCGTGGCGAAGGTGAAGGAGATGTTCCGCGCCAACCAGGCCAAGGTGATCAACAACGTCGAGCACACGCGCCAGCTGCTCGTCGCCGAGGAGGTCTGGATCTGCCCGTATTTCGGCGCGCGCACCGAGCAGGCGGCCGCCGCGGGTGCGCCGGTCGAGTTCGTGATGCCGAAGGAGGGCGGCCTGAGCTGGATCTGGAACACGCCGATCATCGCCAACCGGCCGCAGGACAGCATCGCCCTGGCCGAGGAGTTCCTGAACACCACCCTCGACGCGGAGAAGCAGCTCGCGTTCTCGAAGCTGACGCTCTATCCGCCGACCAACATCGAGGCGATGAAGAACCTGCCGGCCGACATGGCCAAGCTGCGCATCCCGATGGAGGAGGTCGACCGCATTGGCAAACTGCAGCGCCAGACCGACTATCTCGCGCTGTTCTCCTACCGCGACCAGCACGTCGAGCGCTTCAACAAGGAGGTCATCGGCGGCGGCTGATGACACGGCCGACCGGTCCGGGACGCCGGCGCGACCGGCATCCCGGACCGATCGCCGGCCGATGGGACGGGGAGTAGGGGATTCGTGGCGTCAACGATCCTGAGCCTGCGCGACGTCACCAAGCGCTACGGCGCGACGCTGGCCGTCGGCCCGATCTCGCTTGAGGTCGAGACGGGCGAGTTCCTCACGCTGCTCGGCCCCTCGGGCTGCGGGAAGACGACCACGCTGCACATCATCGCCGGCCTGCTGCATCCCGACGAGGGGCGCGTGACCATGGGCGAGCGCGACCTCACACGCGTGGCGCCGCCCTACCGCGACATGGGGCTGGTGTTCCAGAACTACGCCCTGTTCCCGCACAAGACGATCGCCGAGAACGTCGCCTTCGGCCTACGCATGCGCAATGTCGGCAAGCCGGAGATCGCGAGGCGCGTGGCCGCGATGCTCGATCTCGTGGGCTTGCCGGGCGTCGAGGGGCGCTTCCCCGACCAGCTCAGCGGCGGTCAGCGCCAGCGCGTCGCGCTGGCACGCGCGCTGGTGATCGAGCCGACGGTCCTGCTCCTCGACGAGCCGCTGTCGAATCTCGATGCCCTGCTGCGCAAGCGCATGCGCCTGGAGCTGCGCGACATCCAGCGCCGGCTCGGGATCACCACGATCTTCGTCACCCACGATCAGGACGAGGCGTTCGAGATGTCCGACCGGGTGGCGTTGCTCAATGCCGGCCGGATCGAGCAGCTCGGACCGCCCGAGGCGCTCTACGACGCGCCGGCGACGCGGTTCGTGGCCGAGTTCATCGGCGAGGCCTCGCTGCTCGAAGGCCGCATCGTCGGCCGCCGCGACGGCGAGGCCGCGATCGAGCTGCCGGGCGGCACCGTGGTCGCCGCCGCCGCCGGCCCCGGGACGCCGGGAGTCGGCCAGTCGGCCCTGCTGTTCGTGCGGCCGGAGCGGGTCAGCCTGGGCCCCGATCAGCCCGGCGCGGCGGGCCTGCGCGTGCGCGTCGAGCGGCGCGTATTCTCCGGCGAGGTCGTGTCCTTCGCGCTGCGCACCGAGAGCGGGCAGTCGCTCCTGTGCAAGAAGCCGAGCGTCGGGGAATACCGAGCGGTCGAGCCCGGCACCTGGCTGCGGGCGACGCCGATCGAGTGCCGCGCGCTGGCCGCGGGCGCGCCATGACGGGCGCATCCGCGACCGGCGCCGGCAGCCATGTCCGCTGGTTCGCGCGGCTGCTGTTCGCGCCGATCGCCTCGATCTACCTGCTGTTCCTGCTCGCGCCGATCAGCTTCTTCCTCGCGCTCAGCGTCGCGAAATACGACCCGGGTGAGCTCTTCCTGCCCGTTCCGACGCTGGAGAACTACCGGCGGCTGCTGCTCGACGGCTTCTATCTGGCGGTGCTCGGGCGGACGCTGAAGATCGCCGCGCTCGTCACCGTATTCAGCCTCCTGATCGGTTATCCGCTCGCGCTGTTCCTGGCGCGGACGCGCTCGGCCTGGCGCGGCGTGCTCATGTTCCTCGTCATCGCGCCGCTGATGAGCGGCGTGATCGTGCGCACCTATGGCTGGATCGTGCTGTTCGGCAGCGAGGGCCTGATCAATGCGACGCTCCGGGCGCTCGGCCTCGTCTCGTCGCCGGTGCAGATGATGAACACGCAGTTCGCCGTCATCGTCGCGATGGTCCACATCCTGGTGCCGTACATGGTGTTCCCGATCTTCTCGGCGCTCGCCAGCATGGACCGCAACGTCGAGCGCGCCGCGAGCACGCTGGGCGCGCGGCCATGGCGCGTCTTCGTCGAGGTGACGCTGCCGCTGAGCCGGTCGGGCATCGTCATGGGCAGCGCGCTGGTCTTCACGCTGACCGCCGGCGCCGTCGTGACGCCGGCGCTGATGGGCCCGCGCGACGCCAAGGTCCTGGGCCAGCTGATCTACGAGCTCGTCAGCTCCACGCTCAACTGGCCGTTCGCCTCGGCGGCGGCGTCGCTGCTCGTGCTCTGCCAGTTCCTCGTGATCCTCGCCAAGTTCCGGAGCGGCCGCCGTGGCTGAGGGGCCCGATCGCCGGCTCGCGAGCGGCCTGCCCGCACCGCCGCGCGTCGACCTCGGGCCGGCGCTGCGGTTGGGCGCCGGGCTCGGGGTGACGCTGATCTACGTCTTCCTGCTGCTGCCGATCGCCATCGTCGTCGCCGCCTCGTTCAATCCGGGCCAGGCGAACAGCGTGCCGACCGGCGGCCTGTCGCTGCGCTGGTACCGCGAGTTCGCCGCCAGCGACGGCTTCGTCGGCGCCTTCCGCTTCAGCCTGCAGCTGGGCCTGGTCGCCGCTCTGCTCGCGACGGCCATCGGCCTGGTCACCGCCTACGGCATCGTCCGCTTCCTCGGCCGGCGACGCGCGATCGGCCAGGCGCTGGCCCTGATGCCGATGATGATCCCGCACATCCTCATCAGCCTGTCGCTGCTGCTGCTGCTCACCCAGGTCACCATCCCAGAGGTCGCGCTGCTGCTGATCGGCCACGTGATGATCTGCCTGCCCTTCACCATCGCGGGGATCATCGCCAGCCTCGAGGGCGTCGACCCGCAGCTCGAGCTCGCGGCCTGGACGCTGGGCGCGTCGCGGCTCCGGATCCTCTGGGAGGTCACGATCCCGCTGGTGGCGCCGGGGCTCGTGTCCTCGATGCTGTTCGCCTTCATCGTCTCCTTCGGCGACGTCTACATCTCGCTCTTCCTGTCGAGCCCTGGAAAGACGACTCTGCCGATCGAGATCTTCACCTACATGCTGTGGGACAGCTCGCCGGTTGTCGCGGCGATCACGACGGTGCAGATGCTGATGATCATCGCGCTCGGACTGGCGATCGAGCGCCTCGTGGGTTTGCGCAAGGTCATGCGCCTGTAGAGCGGGCGAAGGGGGAGAATCATGGCGACGATCGAGATCGGCACGGCACGCGCGCGGCCCTCCGCGCGCGTCGACGGCATGCTCAAGGTGGCGGACCTGCCGGACGGGCAGCCGATGCAGATACCGGTGACCATCGTCCAGGGACCCGCCGACGGGCCGGTGCTCTGGCTGCACGGTTGCGTGCACGGCAACGAATTCTGCGGCGCCTACATCATCCAGACCTTCCTGCGCGACCTCGATCCGGCGGCGCTGCGCGGCACCGTCGTGGCGCTGCCCTTCCTCAACCTGACCGCCTCGCAGCGGAACCAGCGCATGAGCCCGTTCGAGGGCTACAACGTCGGCGACATGAACCGCTGCTTCCCGGGCAAGGAGGACGGCGGCCTCACGGACCAGATGGGCCATGCGGTGTGGACGCATCTCAAACGTCACGCCACGCATCTGGTCGACTTCCACACCGCGCTGACGCCCGACACGCACTGGTCGCTCGTCGCCGGCCACGAGGGCAAGGTGCGCACCGAGGGGCTCGCGATGGCGCGCGCCTTCGGCTACTCGCCCTGCCTGCCCACGCCGCCCGGCACGCTCAACGGCAGCGCCATGATGGCGGCCGGGGCCGCGGGCATCCCGTCGCTGATCATCGAGGCCGGCGGCATCGGTTCGGCCTTCTCGCCCGAGACCGTCAAGGAGGGCGCCGAGCGGCTGCGCAACGTGGCGCGCCGGATCGGCCTGCTCGGCGAGAAGGTGGTCGACCATGGCAAGCTGACGCTCGTGTCGAACTTCGCCTGGTGCAAGGCGGCGCATGGCGGGCTGTTCAAGCCGGCGGTGCGCTGCGGCCAGCCGATCAAGAAGGGCGGCCTGGTCGGCACGTTCTTCAACACGCACGGCGAGAAGGTCGCCGACGAGCGCGCGCCGGCGACCGGCGTCGTGCTCGCGATCAACCCCGGGCCGCTGCTGCCGCAGGGGGACATCCTGATCCATATCGGTCTCGAGCCGCGGCTCGAGACCCGCGCCGGGGAGTGAGCGCCATGAAGGAGATCAAGATCGGCACCGCCGTCTCGAAGACGGCGGGACGCAAGACGGGAGCCTTGCGCATCGGCACGCTGCCCGACGGGTCGCCCATGGAGATCCCGGTGGTGATCGTGCGCGGCAAGAAGCCCGGCCCGGTGCTGTGGCTGCACGGCTGCGTCCACGGCAACGAGTATTGCGGCACCTTCATCATCCACGCGCTGCTCGCGCGCCTTAAGCCCGCGGCGCTGGCGGGCACGGTCGTCGCGCTCCCGGCGCTCAACATCACGGCCTTCCAGAAGGGCCAGCGGATGAGCCCGTTCGAGGGCTTCGCGGGCGGCGACCTCAACCGCAATTTCCCGGGCGATCCGGACGGGACGCTGACCCAGCAGATGGGGCACGCGATCTACAAGCCGCTCAAGCGCTACGCCACGCACCTCGTCGACTTCCACACCGCGATGACCGAGGACGTGCGTTGGGCGCTCTACGCCGCGGTCGGCGGCAAGGTCGAGAAGGAGTCCGAGAAGCTCGCCCGCGCCTTCGGCTACTCGAGCACGCTGCCGGCGCCGCCGACGATCCTCGGCGGTTCCGCGCTGATGACGGCGGCCAAGGACGGCATTGCGGCGATGATCGTGGAGTGCGGCGGGAAGGGCCCGGCCTTCACCGAGGAGGCGGTCGAGGACGGCGCAGAGCGCCTGCACAACATCCTGCGCGCGCTCAAGATGGTGAGCGGCGCCGTGACCGATCACGGCAAGCTCAACTACTTCTCCAACTTCGCCTGGGTGCACGCGACCAAGGGCGGGCTGTTCCAGCGCAGCGTGCGCTGCGGCGACCGCATCGAGCCGGGCAGCGTGCTCGGCCAGTTCTACGACCTGCACGGCCGGCCGAACGGCGAGGCGACGGCGCCCAAGGCCGGCATCGTGCTCGCGATCCATCCCGGACCGATGATCGGCAGCGGCGAGACGCTGGTGCATATCGGCCTCGACCCGCGGGAGGTCTGAGATGGCGACGGCCTCCTCCTTCAAGGTCGGGACGGCGCGGGCCAGGCCGGGCGCCTGGAGCACCGGCACGCTGACGCTCGGACACTATCCCGACGGGCCGATCACGACGCCGGTCAACATCCTCTGCGGCACGCGGCCGGGGCCGGTGCTGTGGGTGCAGTCGGCGATCCACGGCGCCGAATGCGGCGGGGCGCTCGGACTGCTGCGGCTGTTCAAGCGCATCGATGTCAGGCGCATGAAGGGCGCGATCGTCGGCGTGATGGCGGCGAACCCGACCGCGTTCCGCGTGCTCGGCCGCAACACGCCCTACGACGGCGAGAACATGAACCGGCTGTTCGAGAAGCCGTCGCGCACGGGGCATTCGCGCCAGGCGGCGGCGACGCTGATCGAGACGGCGATGGGCGTGGCCGACGCAGCGATGGACATGCATTCCGGCGGCCAGGACACGGTCGTGCCGTTCTATTCGATCTACTGGGAGGACGGCTCGCCGGCCTCCAAGCGCGGCGCCGAGCTTGCGCGCGCGACGGGCACGAAGGCGATATGGAACTCGACAGACGCCTGGCTCGGCGGCGCGATGTACACGGCGATGACCAAGCGCGGCAAGCCGGCGATCATCGTCGAATGCGGCAGCGGCGGCGATCTCAACGACCGCGATGTCGGGCTGCACATGGGCGCGATCGCGGGCGTGGCGAAGGCGATGGGCATTCTGCCGGGGCGGCCGAAGCCGGCGTCTCGGATTCTCCATGTCGGCACCTGCGACCTGCTCTACAACCAGCGCGGCGGGTATTTCCTGCCCGCCGTCGAGGTCGGCGCGGTCGTGCGCAAGGGCCAGGTGATCGGCCGGCTCATGGACCCGCACGGCCGGATCGTCGAGGAGCTCGCCTCGCCCAAGCGCTCCTACATCGCCGCGCTGGTTCGCGAGCACCGTGCGATCCATTCCGGGACGATGTGCGCCGAGTGCTGCGACGTCCTGCGCGGCTGACGCGGCGCGCCGGCGGGTCAGCCGGCCGGCGCCGCGGCATCGCGCGACGATCGGCCTTCAGGTCCCGCAGAACGTCCGGCACACGCGCTCTTCCGGCGCGGGCGGCCGGGCGTCGACATCGTCGGCGGGGCGTTCGTCGAACGGACGCTCGACCGCCTGCAGCAGGCGCTCGAACGGCCCGAAATCCGCCTGCGTCACGGCGGCGGCGATCGCCTGTTCGACGCGGTGGTTGCGCGGGATGACCAGCGGATTGACGCCATTCATCGCCGCGGCGCGCTCGTCGGGCGATCGCGGCTCGCGCGCGAGGCGCGCGCGCCAGGCGGTCGCCCAGGACTCGTAGGCGCCGGGCCGGGTGAACATCGCGCGCAACGCCGACTCATGCGCCGCGCCGCGCGCGGCCTCGCCGAGGCGACGGAACGCGAGCGTGAAGTCCGCGCCGCCGGCGTGCAAGGCGTCGAGAAATCCCTCGGCCAGCTGGCGGTCGTCGTCCTCGGCGTGGAACAGGCCGAGCTTGCGGCGCATGCCGTCGAGCCAATGCGCCTCGTAGCGGGACCGGAAGCCGACGACCACGTCGGTGGCGAGATCGATCGCGCGCTGCGGCTCGGGGTCGATCCGCGCGAGCAGCGCCTCGGCGAGGCGGGCGAGGTTCCATTGCGCGATACCCGGCTGGTTGGCGTAGGCATAGCGGCCGAAATCGTCGATCGCGCTGAACACGGTCTTCGGATCGTAGGTGTCCATGAAGGCGCAGGGGCCGAAGTCGATCGTCTCCCCGGAGATGGTCATGTTGTCGGTGTTCATCACGCCGTGGATGAAGCCGACCTGCATCCAGCGCGCCACCAGCTGCGCCTGGCGCTCCGCGACCCCCGCGAGCAGGGTCAGCGCGGGGCGCTCGGCCTGTGCGGCCGCGGGATCATGGCGCGCGATCACGTGATCGACGAGCCGGGCGATCGCGTCCTGGTCGTCGCGGGCCGCGAAGTACTGGAACGTCCCGACGCGCACGTGGCTGGCGGCGACGCGGGTGAGGACGGCGCCGGGCAGGACGTCCTCGCGATAGACCGGCTCGCCCGTCGTCGCGGCCGCGAGCGCGCGGGTCGTGGGAATGCCGAGCGCGTGCATCGCCTCGCTGACGACATACTCGCGCAGCACCGGCCCGAGCGCCGCGCGGCCGTCGCCCCGCCGCGAGAACGGCGTGCGGCCCGAGCCCTTGAGCTGGATGTCGCGACGGCGGCCCGCGCGGTCGACGACCTCGCCGAGGAGGATCGCGCGACCGTCGCCCAGCTGCGGCACGAAATGCCCGAACTGGTGGCCGGCATAGGCCAGCGCGATCGGCTCGGCACCCGGCGGCACGAGATTGCCGGCGGCGAGCGCGGCCGCGGTCGCGGTGTCGAGCGCCTGGGGATCGATCCCGAGCTCGGTGGCCAGGTCCCGGTTGAGGCGGATCAATGACGGCCTGGCCACGGCCGTCGGATCAAGGCGGGCATAGAAGCGGGCGGGCAGGCGCGCATAGGAATTGTCGAAGTCGAAAAGCATCTTGTTCCCTGGTTGCCGTGGCGGACCGGCTCGGTCGTAGAACTGGCGCGCAACCGGGTGCGCGTCCAGGGGCGGGAGGCGGGGCCGGGCCGACGCGCGCTCCGACGACCGGCGGATCCGCCCCAAGGCGCGGGTCGCGCGCGGACGCCCTAGATTGCGATGGCCGGTGCCGTTCCCGGGAAAGCCTCGGGCCGGCCGGCGAGACTGGGAGGGGGATCATGGCTTGGAATCACGATTTCGTCCGGCTCGGCGAGGCGATCGCGCATGTGGGCGGCGGCGCGCCGATCGACTGGGGCGAGCTGCGCGTGGCGCATCTCGACACCGGCTATCGGCGCCATCCGGTGCTCGGCCCGTGGACGGCGACCCCCACCGGCGACGCGTCGCCGATCGTCCTCGTCGAGGAGGGGCTGAACGCGTTCGACGCCGCGAAGCCGCCCTTCGACGACGGCTCGGGCGGCGGACTGAAGACTCCCGGCCATGGTTGCCGGACGATGAGCGTCCTCGCGGGAATGCCCGACCCCGGATCTGCATTCGTCGGCTGCGCGCCCGGCCTGCCGGTCGTGCCCTATCGCGTCGTGGACGACATCATCCTCGATCCCGCCGTCTTTCCCGAGAAGAACTGGCGCCGGATGGCGAAGGCGCTGCGCCATGCGGTCGACGACGCCGGCTGCCAGTTCGTGTCGATCTCGCTGGGCGGCTTCGGCCCGACCCGCGACTTCGGGCGCGCCGTCGACGAGGCCTACGAGGCGGGCGTCATCATCGTCGCCGCGGCCGGGCAAATCATCGATCGCGTGACCTATCCGGGATTCTATTCGCGGGTCTTCGGGGTCGGCGGGATCAGGCGGGATCCCAAGAGCGGCCGCATCTCGATCTACAGCGAATACGACGACCACGCCCAGCGGGTCGACGTCTGGGCGCCGGCGCAGCCGATCCTCCGCGCCGAGATCGCGCCGAACGACACCGGCGCGACGATCAGGAACGGCGACGGCACGTCGTTCGCGGCGCCGCATGTCGTGGCCGCCGCGGCGCTGTGGACGCTGTTCCACGGCGCGGCGCTCGACGCCTATCGCGGCTGGCGGCGTGTCGAGGCGTTCTGGTTCTGCCTCAAGGCCTCCCAGGACCACGCCCGGATGCCGCCCAGCGGCAACCACTACGCCAACGGCGTGCTCGATGCGCGCGCCCTGCTCGACGTGCCGCTGCCGCCGCCCGGCCAGCTCTCGAAGAACGAGCGACCTGCCGAGAAGGAACGATTCTGACTGCGGGCTGCGTTCTCGGCCGCGATCCGACCGCGCGGCCGCGGGCTCAGCGCTTCTCCGTCGCCAGCCCCCGGGCGACGCGACGGATATGCATGCGGGCCTGCTGGATCACCATCTCGCGCCACTCCCGGCTGTCCGGGGCGAAGGCGTCGAGGAAGCGGCGCTTGACCCGCTGCACCTCGCCGTCGTGCCAGTCGTTGCGCCCCTGGCGATGGAGGACGTGCTCGGCGCGCAGCGCGTCGATCACGTCCGCGTTCGGGATCGTGCCGTATTCGAAGCTGACATAGGCGGCGTGCCGACCGCAGGCCTTCTCCCAAAGCTCCGAGCTCAGGCCGACCTGCGGCGGCGTGGCGGATTTGCCGGTGCGCTGCAGGGTCATCGCCGGACCGATCCAGCGCTGCAGACGTGCGCAGCCCGGATGCTCGATGTCGCCGGAGTAGATGGGCTCGCAATAGCCGAACGGGCCGGCGCCGGTGTGGAAGTCGATGCAGGCCACGAAGTCCCGCTCGCGCAGGCGGAAATCGTCGAGGATCGCCTCCATCGTCCGCCGCGACCAGCTCGGCGCGGTGCCGCCATAGAACATGCCGTCGGGGTGGGTGTACTGGCCGCCCGACGTCGCGATGCGCAGCGCCGCTTCGCCGTTGCGGGCGGCATAGGCCCGGATGCGGACCTCCGCGGCCTTGAATGCCGCATCGCTCGACTCCGCCGGAATGAAGGCGTCGTGCAGCTCGGCGTAGCCCTGGTTGTCCGGCAGCGGCCTGGTGAAATCCGCATGGTTGCGGTTGATGTCGATGTTGTCCTCGTTGCCGCGCCGCAGCCACGCCGCGCCGTAGGGGTTCACCGCGTGGCACAGCAGCAGCGCGACGTCGCCGAGATCCTCGACGGCGAGGTCGAGCATCGCGTCGATCTGCGCGCCTGAGCCGCAGAACAGCTCGGGGCCGTGCGTGCCCGAGGTGATTACGAGGACGCGCGTCGCGTCGGGGTCGCCGAGCAGCACGACGTCGTTGGCCATCGCCTCGCCGCTCGGGCCGGCCATCGGGTGCGCGTAGGTCCGCACGCTCTTGCCGGCCAGCTCGGCGGCGAGCAGGAATTTCCGTCGCGCCGTCGCGTAGTCGCGGGCGAAGCGGGTGCATACGCCGATCATGGTCGCCTCCAGGTCGATGTCGCCGCGCGCCGCATCACGCCTCGGCGGCCGACCACGCGGCGTACCAGCGCTTGAACTGCGCGAGCTGCGTCTCGCAATAATGCTTCTGGCTCGCGCTGAGCGCGTCGGACGGATTGAAGTGCAGGCCGTATTCCGCGTCGCCCTCCAGCACCATCATGTGCTTGTAGTAGAGGACGAGGTCCGGGCCCTCGTCGAAGGTGGAGAGCACGGCCATCGCCTGGTCGAGCTCGCGCGCCCGCCGGCGCGCGGCGACGTCGCCCGCGGCGGCCTTTTCGCACAGCGACACGAGATGCAGCACCGGCCTGGGCAGCGCATTGCCGACACCCGTGATCGCGCCCTGGGCGCCGCAATTGACGAAGCCGTGGAACACCTGGGTATCGACGCCGACCAGCAGCGTCAGGCGGGACGAGGCGCCGGTGATGTTCTCGGCGGCATAGGACAAGGCCCGCGCCCCGCCGAATTCCTTGAAGCCGACCAGGTGCGGGTAGGCGCTATGCAGGTCGAAGAACAGTTCGGCGCGCGTCTCGAAGCCGTAATAGGGGCTGTTGTAGATGACCGACGGCAGGTCGATCGCGGCTTCGAGGATACCCGCGAAGTGCGCGCGCTGCGCCGCGGGAGAGGTGCCGCGCGAGAGCACGCGCGGAATCACCATCAGGCCCGTCGCCCCGACCTTCTTTGCGTGCGCCGCCAGCGCCGCCGCGCGCGCCGGGCTTTGGGCCCCGGTGCCGACGACGACGGGGATGCCGGCGCGCACCAGCGCCTCGACGCCTTCCATGCGCTGCTCGTCGCTGAGCAGTGGCCAGTCGCCCATCGAGCCGCAATACACGACCGCGGACATCCCCGTGTCGATCAGCTGGCGCGCCTTGCGCGTCAGCGCCGCGAAGTCCGGCGTGCGGTCCGGCTTGCACGGCGTCATCAGCGCCGGGATCGTGCCGCGGAAGATGTTGGTCGTCATGGCGAGTCCTCTCGAGGATCGGGCGGTGTCGGGCAGCGCGTGCCCGGAGGCGGGCGACGTGGGGCGGGGACCCTAGCGGATCACCGCCGGCCGGGCGAGGCGCGGCGACGCCTGCGCGACGCGCCACCGTCGGGCGCACAGGTCATGCCAGCACCCCGGAGTCGTGCACATGGCGCGCGGTCCGCTCGTCGATGACCAGATCGGTGATCAGCGACGGTCGCTGCGAGAGGATCGTCGCCACGATCTTCTTCGGGCCGAGCTTGGTCTCCTTGTCGGTCGTGTACCTGGTCGGCCCGGTCACGAGCATCACCCGCGATCCCCCGGCGGCGAGGTCCGCGACCTGCCCCAGGTTGAGCGCCGTGGGCATGACGAATTTCAGGTCGCTCGGGTCGATCGGCCCTTTGGGCCCGATCGGCAGGTAGAGCAGATGGCCGGCGCAGCCGAGCGCCCGCAAGCGCTCCTTCTCGGCCGCCTCCTTCATGTAGAACTCGAACATCGTCGACCGGGGATCGTCGAGATCGGATGCACCGGTGACGAGGATGTCGAGGTTCTTCGCTTCGGCGGTGGCGACCGACATGCCGGGGCCGTTGCGGAAGCGCTCGAGATCGCTCGATTCGATGAGGCTGGGCGCGGCGAGGCCGACGAAGCTGATCGCCGTCTCGCAATGCGCGGCGATGGCGGGCTCGTCGAACCGGGCAAGGAAGAAGTTGGGATCCTCGTGCAGCTTGCGGATGTCGAAGGTCGAGCTGAGCGCGTGGAACTGAAGCCGGTAGGGAATCGCGAGATCGGTCGTCAGAAGGAGCTGGGCCAGCGCCCGCGCGACGCGCGACATCGTGTGGCCCGAGGCGAAGCCGATGCGGACGATATTCTCGGGATCGTCCGGGCGCCCCGGGGCCGTCTCGCGCAGATCGGCGAGGATCGCGAGGATCCGGCGCGCGGCGACCGCGGCGACCTGCTCCATGTACGCCGTCGAGATGACGGTCGCGGAACGGAGCCCTGCGCGTGCGCGTATTCGCTCTCCGAGCTCGCTGCGGATCGTGTCGACCGAGACGTATCCGCTGGCCAGTCCGTTGCGCAACTCGGCGTAGATGCTCTCGCGTGTCCAGCCGCCGCTCGGAAAGGCCTGCTTCAGGGCCTCCGCGACGCGGTCCGTCTTGCCGCCGGCGGCGACGAACTCCGCGACGATCGCGGCGAATCGCTCGCGCGGCGTCAGGACGGTCGACCGGTCCTGCCCTGCGGCCGTTTCCGGCGCCGGCTTCGGCTTCGGCTTCGTCGTTCCACGCATCTCGATTCCTCCCGGTTTCGTCGCGGAATCGACTAGCGCTTGGACGTCCTCTGGTCCAACTTAGTATTGCACGGTTATTTATACCGTGTAACGATAGCAAAAATCGTGCGGAGGAGGGGATCATGACATCACTTTTGTTCGGCAACGGAAGCGACCCCGACGCCAAGCGGCGCGGGAAGCGCGAGGTCGAGGTGCGTACGGACGCGCCGTCCCGGACGGCGACGCTGGTCGCCGACCTGAGGGCGCGCGGCTTCACGCGCATCAAGCAGACCACCATCGCGGCCGACGAGTTGCGGACGGCGAGGATCGCGGTGCTGCCGGGCCCGCTCGTGGAGAGTGAAATCGACGTGGCGGAGCTGCTGATCGCGGTCGACGCCTTCGTGCGCGCGGAGGGGGTCGATCGCGGCCGCTATCCGATCCAGCGCCTCGCCACCGAGGTGTCGTCGCCGGTGATCACGCTGCCGCTGGACGCCTGCCTCGCCCGTCTCCGCCCCTCCTACGCCGGGGCCGACCCGGATCGCTACCTCGTGCGTGTCGAGAGCGATGATCGCGTCCGCTCTCAGCTCATCGTCGATGGGTTGCGCGAGCAGGGGTTTCGCGCGATCCGCCGCGCGATCCGATTGGACACGCCGGGCTTCGCGATCCGATGCCCCAAGGGCGACGGCGCGATCGCCTTCATCGAGCCGATCCGGCGCGCGATGGAGCAGGCGATCCGGGAGGTCGCCGGCGAGGAGGAGGCGGAGTACGGGATCGATCTGATCCAGGACGACACCGATCTGGTGACCGCCGTGCTCCCGCTGTCCGCCCTCGCCAGCGGCGGGCTGATGGAGAAGCTGTCGGCGCCGGATCGGTTCGACTGCGTCGTCTATGCCGCCGATCCGGATTCGCCGATCGCGGCCTCGGTGAGGCGCGAGCTGTCGGGCCTCGGCTTCCGGTCCCTGTCGATCAAGCGCCCGGAGGCCAGGCACGGCGGTACGATCGCCTACGGCGGTGCGCCGTCGTCCCTGGTGCGGCGCGTGCAGAAGCTCGTCGCGGACGCTCTGCAAGGCGTGACGCTGCGCCTCGATCAGAAGTGGCCGAAGCAGGACAACGACATCTGGGTCTACCTGCCTTCGGATCTCTCGACGGCGCCCGCGGCGATCGCGCCCGTCGCCTTGCCGACCACGGCATCGACGGCGGGACTCCCTTCGGCCGGACGCTCCTTCGTGACGATCCGCGACGACCACGTCGCCGTCGGTCGCCACGTGCTGCCGCGGCGCCGTCCTCATGCACTCTCCCCCGACCCGACCCCGTTCGCGAGCTACGTGCTCGACCAGCCGACGGCCGAGAATCTCGACCACATCGCGGCGTCGATCCTCGCGGGCGAGCCGTGCCTCCTCGAGGGGCCGACGGCGACCTCCAAGACGAGCGCGATGATGTTCCTCGCCAGCCTGTTGGGCCAGGGCGTGATCCGCGTGAACCTGAACGGCCAGACGGACACGGCGGAGCTGATCGGTCGCTACGAGCCGATCGGCAGGGAGTGGCGCTGGTCGCCGGGCGCGGTGCCGCGCGCGATGCGCGAGGGGCTCTGGCTGATGCTCGACGAGATCAACCTTTGCGATCCGAACGTCATCGAGCGGCTGAACAGCGTGCTCGAATCCTGGCCGAGCCTCTATCTGGGCGAATTCGACGGCAGCGTCATCGGCGGACCGGGCGGCGAACCCGTGCATACCGATTTCCGGGTGCTGGCGAGCCTCAACCCGACCGACGGCTATGTCGGCCGCTCGAGCCTGTCGCCCGCGCTGCGCGACCGCTTCGTCGGCTTTCGCCGTGCGCGCCATGCCGACGCCGCCGACATCGTCGGACAACTCAACTTCATGCTCCGGGGCATGGAGCCGGCGGTCGTGATCGACGGGCTGCTCTACCCGGGGACGGCGTCGGGGGAGCGCGCCTGCTGCGGCGATCTCGGGCGGCGGCTCCCGGATCTCGAAGCCCTCATCGCCGCGATGGCGCGCTTCCACGTCGGCGCGGAGACGGCTTGCGCGGCGCAGGGCGGGTCGGGCGATCGCCCCGTCGTCACGCGCCGGTCGCTGCTCGCGTGCGTGGGCCATCTCGATGCCCACCGTCCGAGCGCGGCGACGGATTGGCCGGCGATCCTGTGGCGCGGGATCGAGCGCTACTATCTCGCCCGGGTCGCGGATCCGACATTGCGGGCGTCGCTCGTCGCGCTCGCGACGGCGACCGGGATCGGGCCCGACCGCTGGTCCTTCAAATGAGCGGCCCCTCGATCGCGCCGGAGGCGCTCGCGGGTCTCACGGCGCTCGCGCAGGCGCTGTGCGTCGACCGCCGCATCACCGTCGTCGCCGCCGACTGCTCGGTGTTCAACGCGCAGCAGAACGTCATCGGCATCGATGTCGATCCGGCGTCCGAACCCGCGCGCGCCCGCGGGCTTCTCGCGCATGAATGCGGCCATGCGCTGATCAGCCGGTATCACCTCTGGCCCGTACCGACCTTCTACCGGAGCGCCTGGTTCAAGCTGCTCAACACGCTGGAGGATCCCCGTGTCGACCTCTGGATGATCCGACGCTACGCGGGCAGCCTTCCGTGGTTCGATGCCGTGGCGGACGATGTCCAGAGGATCAATCCGTCGCCGCCGTCGTCGCTGTTCCTGCAGGTCTGCCTGGCAGCGTCCGCGATCGATCATCGCGGGCGGAGCCACCTCGATCGTCGAGACTGGCTGCATCCTGAGGCGGCCCGGGTGTTCGATGCGACCCGCGAGATGCGTCGTCGCTATTGCGCGACGACGCCCGATCCGGACCCCGGCCCACGGGCCTCGGTCCCGGAGGCGACGATCCGGCCGTCGGTCGGGGCGGCGAGCCGCGGCGAGGCGGCATCCGCCCCCGATCCTTTCGAGGAGTCGGTCCGCGCCAGCGCCCATGCGGCCTGGCGTATCGCGCGCGACGAGATCCTTCCCGCCGTGCTCACGCTGATCGAGCGCGATATCGCGCGCATCGTCGCCTTCGCGCAATGCGACGCGGCTGCGGACCTTGCGCTGGCGGGCGGCAGCGATACGGCCCGTATCGCCGCGGTGCGCGCGGCGCTCGACCATGTGCGTCCCGAAAGGGTCGACGCATCGGCCGTGGCGCCCGACGACGACATCCGGCGCAAGCGCGCGATGCGCGCCTTCGACCTGTTCGTCGGCAGCGGTCGGCGATCGCAGGCTGCGGGCGAGCGCGACGGCGGAGAACTTCGGCGACGATGGATCAGGGAGGAGATCCTGGACGGCGAGGAGGTGCGCTCGCCCAGGAGGCGCGGCGGCGCTCCGCCGGGTCGTGAGCCCTTCGTCGCCGATAGCGAGCGTCGGATCCGGACCCAGATCGCGACGCTATGCGCGGCGCTCGAGGCGGTCATGGTCGATCGCCGTCGCGCGCGATGGCGCAGCGGCTTCCGCTCCGGGCGCGTGCCCGATCTGCGCCGCCTGATGCGCTACGATGCCGACCGGCGCGACGATCGCGTCTGGAGGCGCCTGCGGCGTCAGCGCGCGCCCGGGGGGGCGGCGGGCCTGCTGGTCGATCTCTCCGGGTCGATGAACGGCGGCGGCAAGATCGAGGCGGCGGTTGCCGGCACGATCCTGTTCGCCGAGGCCGCGAGCGCGGCCGGGATCGACTTCCTGATCGACGGATTCCAGGACGAGCTGATCCCCATCGCGGCGATCGGCGAGCGTTGTACGCCGGCGATGAAGCGACGCATCGAGGAGATGGCGCTGGAGACGTGCAATCGCCGTCCGCGCGGCAACAACGCCGCGGGGAACAACGACGACGGCCCTTGCCTCGACGCCTTCGCGCAGAAGCTGCCAATGCGCGCCGGCAGCCGGAACCTGCTGATCGTCATCAGCGACGGCCAGCCGGCGGGCCTACGCTCGACGGCCGACGACCTGCACCGCAGCATCGCGCAGCTCACCGGTCGCCCCGACCTTACGCTGGTCGGTCTCGGCCTGGGCGACGGCACCTCGCATGTCCGCGACTTCTACCCGATCGCGCTGGCGGACGTGCCGGTGGAGCGTCTCGGCGCGGAGATCGGGCGGATCCTCGAGACGCACTGCCGCACGGCGTAACGTCAGGTCGCGCGGCATCGTCGCCGCGGCGGGCGGCGACGGCGACCCGTCGCCCGGTTCGCGAAAGCGACTCGCGCGCGGCCCGGGAGTCGGCGACGATGCGTCCGGGCGGTGGGCAAGGGAGGGCCGGATGGCGACGATCAGGGTCGGGCTGGTGCAGATGGCGCTCAAGGCGCCGACCTCGGCGCCGGTGGCGGAGATCCGCGAGGCGATGAACGCGGCGCATGTCGAGCGCGTGCGCGAGGCGGCCGCAAGGGGCGTCCAGGTCGTCTGTTTCCAGGAGATCTTCAACGCGCCGTATTTCTGCCCGGTGGCCGAGCCGCGCTGGCTCGAGGCCGCGGAGCGCGTCCCCGACGGCCCGACGACGCAGCTCTTCGCGCGCCTCGCACGCGAGCACGCGATGGTCGTGGTGGCGCCGATCTATCGGCGTCACGACGACGGGCGCAAGACCAACTCCGCGGTGGTGATCGACGCTGACGGTCGCGTGCTCGGCACCTACGAGAAGACCCATATCCCGACGATCGGCGCGCAGCTGCACACGATGGTGCCGGCCGACCGCCGCGGCACCGAGCGCTTCTGGTTCGAGCCCGGCACGACCGGTTTCCCGGTGTTCGCGACGCGCTACCTGAAGCTCGGGGTGTACATCTGCTACGACCGCCACTTCCCCGAGGGCTGGCGCGCGCTCGGCCTTGGCGGCGCCGACTACGTCGTCAATCCGTCGGCCACCTGGAAAGGCCTGAGCCGGCATCTCTGGACGCTCGAGCAGCCCGCCGCCGCCGTCGCCAACGGCTTCTTCGTCGGCGCCGTCAATCGCGTCGGCGTCGAGGCGCCGTGGTCGATCGGCGAGTTCTACGGCGCCAGCTACGTCGTCGATCCGCGCGGCCAGATCATCGCGCAGGGCCCTGAGGACGTCGACGCGCTCGTGGTGGCGGACATCGACCTCGAAGTCGCGCGCGCCGCGCGCGAGACGTGGCGCTTCGACGCGCATCGCCGGCCGGAGACCTACGGCGCGCTCACCGCATGAGTTCGGCGATGTGGGGCGCGATGGTCGCGGCGGGCACGGCGAAGCCGCCGGACTCGTCGGTGTTCGCCGTGACCGCGATGCCGGCGATCGCCCAGTCGGCGCCTGTCCGCACGAGCAACGGCCCGCCGGAGGCGCCGCGGGTCGCGCTGCAGTCGTGGCTCAACAGCGGACCGGCCGCCTCGCGCATGAACGCGGCGACCCGGCATCGCGTGTCGGCCAGCAGCAGGTGCGCGCGATCGCGCTGCCAGCCGCCCAGCATCGCGGCGGTGCCGACGCCGACGTCGGGCATCAGGCGCAGGGGCGGGGCGGCCGGAATGGGAAGTCCGAGCGTCAGGATCGCCCAATCGGCGCTGCGCGGCGCGAGGAGCCGCGGGACGAAGCCGGGCCCGAGCGCGAGCGCGATCACCCGCGCATGGGTCGTGAAGCGGCCGCGCGCGTAGCCGACGAGCACGTGCACGCGATCCGGATGAACGACCACGCCGGTGCGCGCGGCGACGAGGCAATGCGCGGCCGTCACGACGCTGCGCGGCGCGATCACCGCTCCGGTGCAGTGCGCGCCTCCCTCGGTGTTGACCCGCACGACGCTCGACCATGGCGCCCTCGCCACGTCGATCGGCACGCGCCGATCGCTTGCGCCGATGCCCGGGGCGGGGGGCATCTGGCCGGACGACGACGCGGCGAGCAGCGCGAGCGTGCCCGCCAGGGCCGCGACCCGCCGGCGTCCCGGGGGCCGGCGCCGGCGCTCGGGCGTGCGAGTGCGGATCCACGGCATGGTCGGCCGAAACTCTACGCGGCCGGCACCGTTGCGTCCGCGCCTTTTCCGCCGGGCGCTCCGGGGATGCGCCGCGCGCGCCCGGCCCGGCGGCCGCTTGTCTCGCGGGGCGCGCCGGGCTACTTGATAGTCGACTATCGAATAGGCCTCTAACCAACGGTTGCGGGCGGGCGGCGGTGCCGGGGCGGCGTGCGCGGCCGCGCCGGCGGGCCCCCGGGCGGGCGGCGGCGGGATGGATCTCGACATCCGATTCGGACTGCAGGTGGGACAGGTGAGCCGGAAATGGCGCACCTGCCTCAATGCGCGTCTCAAGCACACGGGGCTCAGCGAGGCGCGCTGGATCGCGCTGCTGCGGCTGTCGCTGCTCGGGCCGATCGCGCAGGGCGACCTTGCCGACCAGATCGGGATCCGCGGGCCGACCCTGGTGCGGCTGCTGGACGCGCTCGAGCGCCAGGGCCTGATCGAGCGCAAGAGCGGCGCGGGCGATCGCCGGGTGAAGCGGATCCACCTCACGCGCAAGGCGCAGCCCGTGCTGCGCAGGATCACCACGATCTCGGACCGGCTGCGGGCCGAGCTGATGGCCGGCATCCGGCCTGGCGACCTCGAGACCGCCTACCGCGTGCTGCGGACGATCGGCGACCGGCTGGAAGCCAAGTGACGTGACCGTGACGACCGCCGATCGACCGAAGACCGGCCCGGCGACGGGTCAGCCGCCGGCCCCGCCGACGCGAAGCCCGGCTCCCCCGTCGCGCGGCCGCTTGCGCCCGTTCCACCTCGTCGTCGCGGTCCTGGTGGTTGCGGTGGCGCTGGCCATTGCGGGCAAGTGGCTGATGGCCCGCTGGACCCATGTGTACATCGACGACGCCCGTATCGGCGGCGACCTGATCACGGTGAGCAGCGAGGTGAACGGCCGCATCGCGAGCGTCGCGGTGATCGCCGGCGACATCGTCGAGCAGGGCGCGCCGCTGGTCCGCATCGAGCGCGCGCAGGCCGGGCTGGACGTGCAGGTCCTCGAGGCCCAGGCCGCCGTCCTGCGCGCGCAGCGCGGACAGCTGGCGGCGCAGCAGGACATGATCCGCGCCCAGGTCGTCAGCCGCCTCGAGGCCGCGGGCGCGCAGATGACCGCGGCCGCGGCGGCGCACGAGGCGAGCAAGGCCTCGTTGGAGAAGGCGCGCAGCCAGTTCGCGCGGATCAGCGCCCTGGCGGGCCGCGACGTGATGTCGAGGCAGAGCTTCGAGGACGCGCAGGCGTCCCTGCGCCTCGCGCGCCAGCAGGAGCTGGCGACCGCTGCGGGCATCGAGCTCGCGCGCGCGAATCGTGCGGTGGTCCAGGCGGACGAGGCGCAGATCGCCGTGCTCGGCCACCAGATCGCGGGTCTCGACGCGCAGCTCGCCGGCGTCGCCGCCCAGCTCGACCAGAAGCGCATCGATCTCGCCAAGCGCGACATCGATGCCGCCGTGCCCGGCGTCGTCGATGCGACCTTCGTCGATCCCGGCGAGTACGTGTCGCCGGGCACGCGCCTCCTCATCTACCACGACCCGCGCAGCGTCTGGGTCGACGCCAACGTCAAGGAGACCGATTTCCGCCGGCTGCGGATCGGTGCGCGCGCCACGGTCAGCGTCGACGCCTATCCCGATCTCAAGCTCGAGGGGCGGATCGTGCGGCTCGGCCACGCGGCGACCAGCCAGTTCGCGCTGCTGCCGAGCCCGAACCCGAGCGGCAATTTCACGAAGGTGACGCAGCGGCTTCCGGTGCGCATTGCGGTCGAGCAGAAAGACCGGTTGCTGCGGCCGGGCATGATGGTCGAGGTCAGCGTCGATGTCGTCGATTGAGACGCTGTTCGACCGCTACGGGCCCGCCTATCGCTGGCTCGCGACGGTCACGGCGATGATCTCGGCGATCGCCGTCGTGCTGTCGACGACCATCGTGAACGTCGCGATCCCCGGCATCATGGGCGCCTTCGGCATCGGCCAGATCGATGCGCAATGGATCTCCACCGGGTTCCTTGCAGCAATGACCGCGACGATGCTGCTTGCCGATTGGGCCGACCGCGCCTTCGGTCTGCGCGCCAGCATGATCGCCGCGCTGGCGACGTTCGCGGCGGGCTCGGTGCTTGGCGCCCTTGCGCCCAACGAGACCGTGCTCACGCTCGCGCGAATCGTCCAGGGCGCGGCCACGGGCGTCGTGCAGCCGCTGGCGATGATCCTGATGTTCCGCGTCTTCCCGCCGAACCGCCGCGGATCGGCAATGGGAATCTTCGGCGTCGGTGTCGTGATCGCCCCGGCTCTGGGCCCTTGGATCGGCGGCGTCCTGATCGACGCGTTCAACTGGCGCTACGTCTTCGTCCTCGGCGTGCCCTTCGCGGCGCTTGCCATCCTGCTCGCCAATTTCCTGCTGCCGGGACGCGAGCAGCGCGGCCCGCGACCGGGATTCGACTGGCCGGGCCTGGTGCTGCTCTGCGGCTTCCTCGGCCTGGTGCTGAGCGCGCTGTCGAACGGGCAGCGCCACGGCTGGTCCTCGGATCCGATTCTGCTGCAGTTCGCGCTGTCGGGGCTCGCCTTCGCGGGATTCGTCGGCTGGGAGCTGGTCACGCCGAAGCCGATCCTCGACATGCGCCTCTTCTCCATCCTTCCCTTCGCGGCGGCGAGCGTGGTCAGCTTCGTTCTCGGCGCCGGGCTGTTCGGTTCTCTCTACCTGCTCCCGCTCTTCGTGCAGACGATCCAGGGGCTGACGCCGACCCAGGCCGGCCTGCTGCTGATGCCCGCGGGATTCGTCCTGGTCTTCATCTTCCCGATCGGCGGCCGTCTCTCCGACCGCGTGCCGCCCGGCATCCCGATCGCGATCGGCCTGACGACCTTCGCGCTCGCAACGCTGCCGACCTATTGGATCGACGTCGACACGGGATTCGAGATGCTCGCCCTGTGGACCGCCGTGTCGCGCGTCGGGATGGGGCTGATATTCCCGTCGCTGACGACGGGATCCCTGCGGGTGCTGTCGCGCGAGCTTCTCGCCCAGGGCTCGGGCGCGATCAATTTTGTCCGCCAGCTCGGCGGCGCCTTCGGTGTCAACCTGCTCGCGATCCTGCTCGAACGCCGCACGATGATGCATGCCGACGCCTTCACCGCGTCGCAGACGGCGGGCAACGCGGCGACGACGCATTTCCTCGACCGGGTCGTCGAACTCGTCCGCGCGGCCGGTCTGCCGGAATTCCAGCAGATGCCCGCAGCACTCGGCTATCTCGGGCAGGTCGTCGCGATCCAGGCCAACACGCTCGCGTTCCGCGACGGGTTCCTGATCGTCACGGCGATCTTCATCGCGGCGCTCGCCCCGACCTGGGTGCTCTATCGCGCCACGCGCGACGGACCCGGCGCGCCCGCGGCTCGCTGATCCCGAGGTCCGCCGGATCCTGCCGGCGGAGAGAAGGCGACGCGGGCCTGCGTACGCGATCGGCGCCCGCGAGGCGCGCCTCGGCGAAGCCCCCGCGGCGCGATCGTGAATTCAGCGCGCGGCGGTGAACTCCTTGAGCAGTGCCGCGTCGAACTCGAGCTCGACCTTCGGGCCGCCGCTGCCGCCGTCGTCGAAGCTGAGCTTGCCGGCCAGATGCCCTGCTTCGTCTCGGGTGGCCGCGAAGACGCTCGGCCGCGCCGTTCCGGAATGCTGGATGGTCTGCCGGTTGCGCACGAGCCAGTAGTTGAGCCGCGGTCCGGCATCGAAGTCGATCGTCATGCCGTCGCCCAGGTCGCGGTCGGCGCAGCTCATCGTCGTGCATGCCCGGATCTTCGCCTCGAGATCGGTGGTCGAGAGGATCAGCTTGCGGACGATGAGCTTGGGGTCGACGGCATCCGGCCCTTTGACCAGATAGGCATAGCGCACCGGGACCGCGGCGCCGCGATGCGCGAGCGACCCCTTCGCCTCGCCGGCGTCGGCCGGCAATGCCGCCGCCGCGAGCCCTGCGATGGCGAGCGCCAACGTCGGGCTCGCGACCGCGCGTCGGCAAGCCCGGAAGGATGATCGGTCGTCGGTGCGCATGGCATCACTCCCTCGCTCGAATTCCCGAGACGCGACGCGCCCCGGTCAGCAGCCGCGCGCCCCGGGGACGGGGCCGCGCGTGCCTACTCGTCGGTACTGTCGACGATGGTGAGGATCTCGACGCGTTCCGGCAACTCCATCAGGAACTCGGCGTCGCGGGCCAGATGATGGGCGGCAAGCGGGTCGCCGCCGCGTCCGCCGGTCATCGCCTCGAGCGACGGCCAGTACGAGATCGTCATGAACGCGCTGGTGTCGCCGCGATCGTCCCGCAGCATCCGGACGCCGATCGCGCCCCGCTCGACCAGCGGCCGCGTCCCCTGCGCGAGCCAGTAGGCCTGGTAGGCGTCGGCAACCTCGCGCCGCGTTCGTCCCCTCCAGATGCGGACGAATTTCGCCTTCGGTCGGTTTGCGGCGGTCGACATCGCTGGTGCCCTCCCGGCATGTCCCGCATCGGAGGATAGGACGTTCTCGTCGACATTTTCGCGGGTGAGGCCGCTGTTGCGACGAATCCAGCGGCGCTCGCGACCCGGCGCCCGCCAACATTCCCGCAGTTCGACCGGCATCGGGTTCACACTTTCCGCGCGGCTGATCGCTCTCGCCGACCATGTGATCGACTAGGCCATTTCGTAGCGGCGGCATCGCGCTCGCGAACGACGCGGAGGACACGACGCCGATCCATAGCGACCGGCTTCGGCGGCGCGGCGCGCTGCGGCCCGGGCGACGGATGGGCGGCGCTCAGCTCTTGGGTGGCGATGCGGCCGGCGGCGCGTCCGATGCGAGCCGGCCGGCCGTGGCCCAGTCGCTCTTGTCGACCTCGACGAAGACGACCTGCACGCCCTGCGGCGTGCTCCCGCAGATCGACACGAAACTGTCGGTCACCGCCTTCGCGAACGCGCGCTTCTGCTCGACGCTGCGGCCCGGGAACATCTCGACTCGAATGATCGGCATGGGGTTCTCCTCAGATGTCGCGGGATTTTCGCAGGGCGACATGACTGGTTGTAGGAGGCGTCTGCCGGAAATGCCAGACGGTGCGCACGACCACGCCGCGGCGTCCGGTCCGCTTCCTTCGAGGCGCCGCGAACCCGGCGCGTTGCTCGTTCGCGCGCCTCGTCGATCGCGGACTTCGTCGATCGGAAATCGTCGCCGGAGCGGAACTCGACAATCCGAAGAGGGCATCGCTCGCCATCGCCGCCGTCGTCATCTCGCGGGTCGCGTCGCCGTCTCGAGCGGGGGATCGGCATGCGAGGGCATGCAGGCTCGGGGCAGGATTCCGCCCGCCACGAGAGCCGCCGACCTGCACCGCCGCCGTGACATCAGCGGCCGCGTCGGGCAGTTTGAACGCAGGGAGGGTTCGGCCATGACAGGAACCGCGGGTCCGGTGGAGGCGCGCGCCTCCGGCCGCGTCAGAGGCGGGCGCCGGGCGCGGCAGGCGCTGCGAGGCGAAGCGACAGGCGCGCCGGCCGTCATTCCGGGCGTCAAGCGGGCCATTCCGACCTACGACCTGCTGGGCGAGGAAGGCCTCGTCCGGATCGAGGCGGCGATCGACACGCTGCTGCAGGAGATCGGGCTCGAATTCCGCGGCGATCCGCGAAGTCTCGAGCTCTGGCGCGACGCGGGCGCCGATGTCGACCGCGAACGCGTGCGCTTTCCGAAGGGAATGGTGCGCGAGATCATCCGGCGTTCGGCCCCGAGGAGCTTTGTCCATCACGCGCGCAATCCGGCGCGGTCGGTGACGATCGGCGGCAACGATGTCGTCTTCTCGCCCGCCTACGGGTCGCCGTTCGTCCACGACATCGACGAAGGACGTCGCTACGGCTCGCTCGAGCACTTCCGGAACTTCGTGAAGCTCGCCTATGCCTCGCGGTGGATGCACCACTCGGGCGGCACGGTCTGCGAGCCGGTCGACCTGCCGGTGAACAAGCGCCATCTCGACATGGTCTATGCCCATATCCGCTATTCCGACAAAGCCTTCATGGGCTCGGTGACGGCCGAGGAGCGGGCCGAGGAAACGATCGAGATGGCGCGGCTGGTCTTCGGAGCCGACTTCGTCGATCGCAATTGCGTCATCATGGGCAACATCAACGTCAACTCGCCGCTGGTCTACGACGCCGCAATGAGCAAGGCGCTGCGCGCCTATGCCCGCGCCAACCAGTGCACGGTCGTCGTGCCGTTCATCCTCGGCGGCGCGATGGGGCCCGTGACGACGGCGGGCGCCATCGCGCAGTCGATGGCGGAAGCCATGGTCGGCGTCGCGCTGTGCCAGCTCGAGCGGCCCGGCGCGCCGGCGATCCTCGGCAACTTCCTCAGCTCCACCGCGCTGCGCTCCGGGGCGCCGACCTTCGGGACGCCGGAGCCCGCGCTCGGCTCGCTCGTGGTCGGCCAGCTTGCGCGCCGGGTCGGGGTGCCGCTGCGCTGCTCGGGCGCCTTCACGACCTCGAAGATCCCCGACGGCCAGGCGATGCTCGAGAGCGCGGTCTCGATGCAGGCCGCCATCCACTGCGGCGCGAATTTCATCCTGCACGCGGCCGGCTGGCTGGAGGGCGGTCTCGCCATGGGCTACGAGAAGTTCATTCTGGATGCCGATTTCTGCGGCGCGCTGCACACCTATCTCGCCGGCATTCCGCTCGACGACGAGCAGCTGGCGCTCGATGCGTTCCGCGAGGTCGGACCGGGCAAGCACTTCTTCGGCTGCGCGCACACGATGCGCAACTACGCGACCGCGTTCTGGGAATCGGGGATCGCCGACAACAATTCCTTCGAGCAGTGGCGCGATGGAGGCAGCAAGGACGCCATGCGGCGAGCCAACGAGAGATGGCGTGCGATGCTTGCCGCCTACGAGGCGCCGCCGCTCGACCCCGGCATAGACGATGCGCTCCGGTCGTTCATGGCGAAGACCAAGGAGTCTCGCCCCGACATGTGGCACTGAGGCGGCAGGCGCTGCCGGGTGGGCGACGAGGCCGACGTCGCTCACGGGTGTCCCCATGGACACGGCGCATGCGCACCGCGGAGTCCGGAGGTCGGATCCGCGCAATCGCGGCATGTGCAGGGTTCGAACGCGTCCCTCGCCGGTCATCAGGTGACCCCTCGACACGCCGCGACCTCGGTCGTGAAAGGAGTCTCGCGCGCGCATCGGCCGCGCTTGCGGCCACGATCGTGGTCCCGGGCCGGATGTCGTTGTTCGCGCCCGGAGGCGGGTCGTCAGCCAATCGGGATGCCGGGCGACCCGCCGGCGTCAGCCGTCGTTTCGGCCGCTTCCATCCGACGAACTGGCCGCATCGCGGCAGGCGTCGCGCATGGCCCGGCCACGCGCCTGCTTCGCGCCGCCGGACAGGCTGTACGCCGCCCACGGCTCATCGAATCCGGTGCTTCATTCTTGTCACACGTCACGTTTCTCACGGCATGTCCTTGATGGGTCTCACTTCGTGCGCAAACCATCAACCAAGACGACCGGTGTGCGACATGAAGTACCCGTTAATCGCTCCTAGACGGAGTTTCGGTAACGCTTGGAGCCACACGTTGCCGCCACAGACAAGGAATCGAGATGTCGCGACGCAAGTCCATCGCTACCCAATCCGACGGCATCTCCGAGACCGATACGGTCGATATCGGCGGGGAGCCCAGCGCGATCCAGGCTGAGCCGGTCGCACCCGCCGCGGCTCCATCGGCCGCCGCGGCTCCGTCGGCCGCCGCGGCTCCTTCGGCCCCTCGCGTTGTCTTCATCGACCCGACCGCTGCCGATGGCGGCAACGGATCCGCGGGCTCGCCCTTCGATTCCTGGGCCGATGTCACCTTCGAGGCCGGAACGCTCTACCTCCAGCGCGGCGGCACGACTGCCCCGGGGGTCACGGTCAGGGGCCACGGCACCGCGGAGGCGCCGATCGTCATCGCTTCCTACGGCGACGGTGCCGCCCGGATCGAGGGTACGGTGATGATCGACGGCGCCAGCCATGTCGTCGTGAGTGGTCTCGATATCGCCGGCGGACAGGGGCTCGGCGTCTGCGTCACCGGCGGCTCCAGTCATGTCACGATCCAGAACAACGAGATCCACGGCGGGTTGACCGGGATCTACCTCACCGGTGCGACGATCGAAAGCGTGGCGATCGTCAACAACCGCATCCACGACAACGACACGAGCGGCGTCTGGATCAACGGCGCGCCCGCCTCCGCGACGAATCCTGCGCTGGTCGTCGGCAACACCATCTATCGCAACGGCGAGAGCGGCATCACGCTGTATGGCAGCCACGTCGTCGTCGACGGCAATACGGTGGTCAACAACGGCCTCGCAGGGCTGCCCGGCACCTCCGCCATCCATGTGTTCGGCGCCGCCCCGGGGGATGGGATGGGCCGGCTCAACGTCATCTCGAACAACCTTGTCGGCTACCAGCACGAACCGGATTCCTTCGACGGCCACGGCATCCAGCTCGACGTCTTCTCCGGGCAGAATGTCGTCACCGGCAACCGGGTCTTCGGCAACGACGGACCCGGTCTCACGATCTACAGCTCTGACCGCAACTACATCTCCGGGAACCACCTCCAGGGCAACGGCGTGGACAGCGTCGGCACCCGCGACGGCGAGCTGATGCAGACGGAGATCTACGTCGCCAACGCCGGGTGGGCGCCGGGCCTCAGCGCCAGCAACGTGATTTCGGGCAACACCATCGTTACCGCGGTCGAAGGCACCCATGCCGTCGTCGTCACCGGCGGCGCCGAAGCCGCGGGGAACATTGTCGGCACGAATTCGATCAGTCTCGGCGCGGGGTCTACGGGCTTCGCCTGGGGCGGGACGATCACGAGCGACCTTGCCCAATGGAACAGCCTGAACGGCGCGGACGGGATCAACGATGCCGGCGGAGCGCTGTCCCAAACCCCGCCGGTCCTCGACGCCTCGCTGCTGGTCCCGGGCTACAGCGCACACTCCACGCTGTTCAACGAGGTGCATGCGGACTCCTCGAACCGGCTGATCGCCTCGGGCAGCAGCCCGTTGTCCGGCGGCTCGGCGATCGACCGCCTGGCCGGCGACGGCGCGAGCAATTGGATCAACGGCCAGGGCAGCACCGACTACATCGCTGGCGGCGCCGGCAACGACACCCTCTTCGGCGGCGGCGGCGCGGACATGGTCGGAGGCGGAGCGGGCGACGATTCGGTATTCGGTGGCGACGATGGGGACATCCTCACCGGCGGCATCGGCAACGACACGCTTAACGGCGAGGCCGGCCAGGACTGGCTCCGCGGCGGCGACGGCAACGACGTCCTGATCGGCGGCGGCGATTTCGACGCGCTGAAGGGCGGCGCGGGCGCCGACATATTCACCGCGACGCGGGGCATGGGTGGCGACCTCATCGAGGATTTCGCCGACGGGCAGGACCGGATCGACGTCCGCGACCTCGGCATCACGTCCCTCAGCGGAATGATCATCGTCGGCGGAACCGACGCCACCCTGATCAGCTTCGGCGGCGAGAACCTGATGGTGCTCCTCAAGGTCGCCCCCGCTTCACTCGGGGCCACCGACTTCATCTTCGCCTGAGCAGGGGCGATTGCGCCGACCTGGCGCGCGCCTGACGACGCGGTGCGGTTCCTCGGCAGTCGCCCATGCGCCCCATCGTCGCGATCGTCGTCGTCCGCTCGAAGTGGCCGATCGGCCGACACGGATCGTGTGCGGCGGAGTAGGGCAGTGGCCGTTCTGCTGAGCGGCTCGAGGCGCCACAATCGCGTCCGTCGCGGACCGTGAACATCGACGAGGCGCAATCGGGTCCGGTCGCTCAGCATGCGAGGCGCGGGGCGTCGGCGAATCGCGAGCGGCGGTGTCGCCAATCTCCCCCGTCCGCTTCGCGGCCTGGCCCCTCGGCGAGCGGGATGGTCGGACGGCTTCAGAGCCGCATGCGCGTGCCGCCCGGATCGTAGGGCGACGACGCGATGATCCTCGCCTTCCGCTCGATGCCCACGACATGAGTCGCGAACTCGGTCCCGACATCCGCGTGCGCGCGGTCGACCAGCGCCATGCCGATGCTCTTGCCGATTGTGTGCCCGAAGGCTCCTGACGTGATGTAGCCGGCGCGCGCCGCGCCGCGCCACACCGGCTCCCAGCTCGAGGGATCCGCGTCGCCGGCCTCGACCTCGAGCGTCACGAGACGCCGCGCGGCCCCCCGGTCGCGCTCCGCGAGCGCCTTGTCGCGGCCGATGAAGCCCCGCTTGTCGAAGTCGATCCAGCGGTCGAGACCGGACTCGCCGGGCGTGTAGACCTGGGTGAATTCGCGATTCCAGAGGCCGAAGGACTTCTCGATGCGCAGGCTCAGCATCGCGTTGAAGCCGTATTCGGCCAGCCCGAGATCGGCGCCGGCCTTCTTCAGCGTGCGATAGAGCGGCAGGTGCTCCACCGCCGGCACGTTGATCTCGTAGCCGAGCTCGCCGACGACCGACAGGCGGCCGACTCTGGCGCGGCTCATGCCGATGTCGAGCACGCGGCAGCGCATGAAGGGAAAGGCCGCGTTGGAGACGTCGGCATTGCGGACGACCGCGGCGAGGAGCTCGCGCGAACGCGGACCCGAGATCGAGAAGCCGACCCAGTCGTCCGAGATGTCGCGGACCGAGACGCCGTCCTCGAGATGGTCCTGGAACCAGCGCATGTGCCACTGGCGGAGGTAATAGGACCCCATGATCCACCAACAGCCATCGCCCCAGTTGAACACGGTGAGGTCGCCGCGCAGTCGGCCGGAGGGTGCGAGCATCGGTGCGAGCGCGCAGCGACCGGGGGCGGGCAGCCGCGAGGCGAACAGGCGATCCAGCCAATGCTCCGCCTTCGGCCCCGACACCGCGTAGCGGGAGAAGGCCGAGATATCGAGCAGGCCGACGCCCTCGCGCACGGCGCGGCATTCCCTGCCGACGATGTCGTGGGCGTTCGAGCGCTTGAGCGTCGGCTTCTCGACGAAGTCGGGCGAGGGCGCGACATAGAGCGGGATCTCGAGTCCCCAGAGCACGCCCCAGCGCATGCCGTTCGCACTCATCGCGTCGTAGGCGGGCGCGGTGCGCAGCGGGCGCCCGGCCCAGAGCTGCTCGTTGGGATAGCTCATCACGAAGCGGCGCGAATAGAATTGGCCGGTGGTCTGGCGCAGATACTCGCGGTTCGCCGCCCAGCTGCCGTAGCGCGCGATGTCCATGCCGTAGATGTCGGTCGACGGCTCGCCGTGGATCATCATCTCGGCGAGGCTGAGGCCTACGCCGCCCCCTTGGAGGAAGCCCGCCATCACGCCGCAGGCGGTCCAGTAGTTGCGCACGCCCGGTGCTTGACCGACCAGCGGATTGCCGTCGGGCGTGAAGGTGAAGGAGCCGTTGACCCATTTCTTGATCCCGACCTTCTGCAGGGCCGGGAAGCGGCGGAAGCCGATCTCGAGCTCCGGCGCGATGCGGTCGATGTCCTCCTGGTTCAGCTCGATGCCGAAATCCCAGGGCGCGCCCTCCATTCGCCAGTGTTTGTAGTTCCGCTCGTAGAGCCCGATGAGAAGCCCCTTGCCCTCCTGGCGGGTGTAGGTGAAGCCCTCGAGGTCGACGATGACCGGCAGCTCGGAGGACCGCGCCGCGATCTCCGGGATGGTCTCGGTGACCAGGTAGTGGTGCTCCATCGGCGTGACCGGGAGGTCGATGCCGGCCATCAGGCCGACCTGCTTGGCCCAGAGGCCGCCGCAGTTGACGACGTGCTCGCAGCCGATCGTGCCTTTCTCGGTCACCACGTCCCAGCCGTCGGACGTGCGGTGCAGCTCGAGCGCGCGTGCATGTTCGATGACCGTGGCGCCGCGTTTGCGCGCAGCACCGGCATAGGCATAGGTCGTGCCGTAGGTGTCGACGTGCCCTTCGTTGAGATCGTAGAGCCCGCCGAGCACGTCGCTCACGTCGAGCAGCGGGTGCATCGCCTTGATCTCGTCCCGGGTCACGAGGCGCGCGGTGTCGATGCCCATGGTCTGGAAGATTCGGTAGGCGGCCTGCAGCCACTCCCAGCGCTCGGGCGCGCTGGCGACGTTGATGCCGCCGGTCATGTGCAGGCCGACGTCGTGACCGGACTCGGCCTGGATCTCCTTGAGCAGCTTGATCGTGTAGGCCTGGAGGGCCGCGATGTTCGGATCGGCGTTGAGCGCGTGCACGATGCCGGCGGCGTGCCAGCTCGATCCCGAGGTCAGGACGTTGCGCTCGACCAGCGCGACGTCCGTCCAGCCCAGCTTCGCGAGATGATAGAGGACGGAGCAGCCGACCACGCCGCCGCCGATCACGACGACCCGATAGTGTGACTTCATGCAGCAGTCTCCCCCCGAGACTCCTCAACTCTAGCGCTCCAGCCGGTCTCCACGAAGAGGGCGTCGGATGCGGTGCGCGATTGCGTCTTGCGGCTCCGGTGCTTCAGACTGGCGCGACCAGCGGGGGGAGGACGTGATGCGGATCGTCGAGAGGCTTCCGGTGCCGATCCGCGTCGTCGAGAACGTCTTCATACCGCTGAGCGACGGGTCGCGGGTCGCGGCCAAGCTCTGGATCCCCGAGGATGCCGAGAGCAGGCCGGTGCCCGTGGTGATGGAGTACATCCCGTATCGCAAGCGGGACTTCACCGCGCGGCGGGACGCGCAGGCCCATGCCTACCTGGCCGGCCACGGCTACGCCTCGATCCGTGTCGACTGCCGTGGCGCCGGCGACTCGGACGGGCTCATGCACGACGAGTATCTGGCGCAGGAGCTCGAGGACGGCGCCGAGGTGATCGGCTGGCTCGCGGCACAACCCTGGTCCACCGGCAAGGTCGGCATGTTCGGCGGCTCCTGGGGCGGGTTCAATTCGCTGCAGGTTGCCGCGCTGCGGCCCGCGGCGCTGAAGGCCATCATCACGGTGGTCTCGACCGACGACCGCTATGCCGACGACATGCACTACATGGGCGGCGCGGTGCTCAACGACATGCTGTCCTGGGGGCAGCAGTTCTTCGCCCAGCGCGGCCGTCCGCCCGATCCCGCGATCGTGGGCGAGCGGTGGCGCGAGATGTGGACGCGCCGGCTGGACGCGATCCACCCGCAGCTCGTCGACTGGATGACGCATCAGCGCCGCGACGCATTCTGGAAGCACGGGTCGATCTGCGAGGACTATTCGGCGATCGAGTGCGCCGTCTATGCGATCGGCGGCTGGGTCGACGGCTATTCGAATGCCGTCTTCCGCATGATGAAGGGGCTCACCTGTCCGAAGAAGGCGCTCGTCGGCCCGTGGGGACACGGCCGGCCGCACTTCGCCTATCCGGGCCCGATGGTCGGCTATCTGCAGGAGCAGCTGCGCTGGTGGGATCACTGGCTCAAGGGCCGCGACACCGGGATCATGCGCGAGCCGGCGTTCAAGGCCTGGATGCAGGACAGCGTCGAGCCGAAGTCCTTCTACGAGTTCCGTCAGGGGCGCTGGATCACCGAGCCGTCCTGGCCGACGCCGAATCTGCGCGACAGGCGCTACGTGCTGTCATCCGGCACGCTGTCCGAAGGCGACGAAGCGGCGGCGGGTCCGGTGCTCTCGATCCGGTCGCCGGAGACCGTCGGTATCGCCGGCGGCGAATGGTGTCCGTTCGGCCTGGGCGGCGTCGGGCCCGAACTGCCGCTCGACCAGCGCATGGACGATGGCGGCTCGCTCGTCTTCGACTCGGCACCGCTGGCCGAGCGCCTCGAGATCCTCGGCGCGCCGATCGCGGAGCTTGCCTTGTCCGCGGACAAGCCGCGCGCGAACCTGATCGTGCGCCTTTCGGACATCCGGCCCGACGGCTCGGTTCTCCGCGTCACCTATGGCGTGCTGAACCTGACGCATCGCGACAGCCACGAGACGCCTGCACCGCTCGAGCCAGGACGGATCTACAGGGTCCGCCTGGCGCTCAACGAGATCGCCCACGTGTTTCCCGCCGGACATCGGCTGAGGATCGCGATCTCGACCGCCTATTGGCCGATCCTGTTCCCGTCTCCGGATCGGGCGATGCTGTCGATCGTCTGCGGCACCAGCAGCGTGACGCTGCCGCAGAGGCCGCCGCGCGCCGAGGACGCGGCGGTGCCGGATCTTCCTCCGCCCGAGGGCGCGCCGCTTCTGCCGGCCGAGACGGCGCGGGCCGCGAGCGTCGTCCGCACGCTCAAGCACGATGTCGGCTCCGGGCGGGTCGAGTATCGGATCGATCGCGACGACGGCCGCCTCAAGCTCCTGCACAGCGGCACGTTCGTCGAGACCGTGAAGTCGAACGTGTACCGCATCAAGGACGACGATCCCCTGGCGGCGGAGTCGACGGTGACCGTCACCTACAAGCTCGAGCGGCCCGGCTGGAACATCGAGATCCGGACGGCCGTGACTCTGACCGGCGACGCCATGCGATTCCGGCTCGTCACGGACTTCGACGCCTTCGAGGGCGATGTGCGGGTCTGCAGCCGCAGCTGGGACGACCGCATCGCGCGCGATCTCGTCTGACGGGACTCCGCGCGCGTCATCGTCCCGCCACTCCTGCCCCCTCCTTCTCGCTGCGCGGAGAGGAGGGGAGCGCCTCGACTCCCAGCCTCGCGACGCGAGGAGGGGCGGCCGCGAACCGGCTGACGGGGTGGTGTCGCGCGGCTAGATGCAGGTTTCCCGATCAGCGCGCGACGGCGGTAGTGACGCCGGTGGGGTGTCGACACTAGGCTCAACGGTCGGCATGACGGGGGAATGCGCATGAGCACGATCGAGTCCTATCCGCAGGCGTTCCGCGAGATCGCCAACGAGTGGATCCCGCTCGCCGACGGCACGCGGCTGGCGGCGCGGATGTGGATGCCGGTCGACGCGGCGGCGAAGCCGGTGCCGGCGATCCTCGAGTACATCCCGTATCGAAAGCGCGACGGCACGGCGCCGCGCGACGCGTTCATTCATCCGTACTTCGCCGGTCACGGCTTCGCCTCGGTGCGGGTCGACATTCGCGGCTCGGGCGAGTCCGACGGCGTGCTGACCGACGAGTATCTGCCGCTCGAGCTCAGCGACGCCTGCGAGGTCATCGCCTGGCTCGCGCGCCAACCCTGGTGCACCGGTGCCGTCGGAATGATGGGGAACTCGTGGGGCGGCTTCAATGCGCTGCAGGTCGCCGCCCTGCGGCCGCCGGCGCTGAAGGCGATCATCACGTCATGCTCGACCGACGACCGCTACGCCGACGACATCCACTACATGGGCGGATGCCTGCTCAACGACAACATGAAGTGGGCATCGACGATGTTCTCGCACAACACGCGTCCGCCAGATCCGGCGCTTGCCGGCGAAGGCTGGCGCGAGTCGTGGCTGAAGCGCCTCGAGGGCAGCGGCCTGTGGATCGACACCTGGCTGCGCCACCAGCGCCGCGACGCCTTCTGGAAGCACGGCTCGGTCTGCGAGGATTTCGGCGCGATCCAGGTGCCGGTCTTCGCCGTGGGCGGCTGGGCGGACGGCTACTCGAACGCGATTCCGCGCCTGCTCGCCGGCCTCAAGGTGCCGCGCCTCGCCTGGATCGGGCAGTGGGCGCATCGCTACCCGCACATGTCGGCGCCGGGTCCCGCGGTCGGCTTCCTGCAGGACGCCGTGCGGTGGTGGAACCACTGGCTGCGCGGCCAGGATACCGGGATCATGAACGGTCCGATGCTGCGGGCCTACATGCAGGACTACGTGCCGCCGCGCGCCTACCTGCCGAGCGTCGCCGGCCGCTGGATCGGCGAGAGCGCGTGGCCGAGCGCCAACGTGACGCCGCAGCGCTGGTTCCTCAATGCCGGACGGCTCGAGCGCAACGCAGGCCGCGCGGCGGGGCTCTCGATCCGCTCGCCGCTCGACACCGGCCTCTTCGCCGGCCGCTGGTGCGGGCATGGCCTCGGCCCCGACCTGCCGACCGATCAGCGCGCCGAGGACGCGGGCTCGCTCGTCTTCGACTCCGACCTGTTCGCCGAGCGGGTCGAGCTGCTCGGCGCGCCGGTGGTCGAGCTCGAGCTCAGCGCCGACAAGCCGCAGGCGATGATCGCCGTGCGCCTCAACGACATCGCGCCGGACGGCGCCGTGACGCGCGTGACCTACGGCCTGCTCAATCTCTCGCATCGCGACAGCCACGAATTTCCCGAGCCGCTTGTGCCGGGGAGGCGATACCGGGTCCGCGTGCAGCTCAACGACGTCGGGCAGGCGATCGAGCCGGGGCATCGGCTGCGCCTCGCGATCTCGACGAGCTACTGGCCGATCGCCTGGTCGTCACCGGAACTGGCGACGGTGACGGTCCACGCGGGCGCGAGCGTGCTCGACCTGCCGGTGCGTGCGCCCCAGGCGTCGGATGCGGGAGCCGGCCTGCCGCCGGCCGTGCTGCCGGCACCGCTGGCGGTCACGACACTGCGGGCGGGCGGCGAGCGTCGGCTCGTGACGCGCGACGTGGCGAGCGGCCTGAGCCATGTCGAGGTCGGCGACGACCAGGGGCTCAAGCGCTACGACGCCATCGACCTGACGATGAGCAGCGCCACCGAGGCGCGCTATTCGATCCATCCGGACCGGCCGGAATCCGCGCGCGCCGAGGTCGGCTGGACGGTCACGATGGCGCGCGGGCCGTGGTCGATCGAGACACGGACCCGCACGGTGATGACGTCGACGCCGACGGCCTTTCGCCTGCGCGCCACGCTCGACGCCTGGGACGGCGAGACCCGCGTCGCCTCGAAGGAGTGGGATTCGACCATCCCGCGCGACAACGTGTGAATCGTGCGCCTTCGACCTGCTCGCCTGCCCGGATTGCGGGCAGGCGGTCGAGGGGCCGGCGCTACGCCGCCACCGCCGGCTTGCGCCGCCCGGCAAGAAGGCGCGCGCCCTTGGGGCCATAGGCCTCGGCGTGCGGCGTGCCTGCCGGCACCGTGAAGACGTCGCCGGGGCGGCACGTCCGCGCCGAGCCGCCCAGCGTCAGCGTCATGTCGCCTTCGAGCACCAGGACATGCGCATCGAAGGGGTGCGTATGCTCGGGCACGATGCGGTCCGGCTCCCATTCGCGCAGCAGGATCTCCTCGTATCCCTCCTGGCGGAGGCGGGCTTCGAACGCTGCCTTGTCGACCATGCAATACCTCCTGAGGATCGGGTGACCGGGTCGGCGCCGGTCGTCGGCGGAAATGTTACCTGGACGCGGCCGTGCCCGGGTCAACACCCGTGGCAAGCCGGCCCGCCTCTCACCGGAAGATCCCGCGCAGGATCGAGTTCAGCGGATTGCCGTCGGAGCCGCCGCCCCCACCGCCGCCGCGCCGGCCGCCGCGGCCCTCGTCGCCGAGCAGCGCCATCCCCGTGGACCACACGCGCAGGCGCACCGACCATTCCGGGCTCTGCGTGCCCGGCGGATGGGTCCGGCCGAGCTCGGGTCCGTAGGCGACGAGACGGGCGATGGCGCCGTCGGTTCCGGCGAAGATTCCGGTCGGAACCGCGCAGCGGTTGGCCGCGGCCGGCATGACCACGCGCTCGCGCGTCCAACGCTCGACCTGTCCCGGCGACACGTAGTCGAGCAGGCCGAAGCCGGCGTCGGGGACCTCGCTCGACGTCCAGATGATCATGTCGTCGCCCTTCTGGCCGGTGGCGTGGGCGAAGTAGCCGGTGGCGCCGCTCACCGTCCGCCATTCCATCGGGATCGAGCCGCCGAGCGCGCCCTTCGCCGTGACGTCGACCGCGGGCATGAAGTCGTGGCTGGCGGGCACCGAGAAGGCGAGGCTCGCCGGAACGCCATCGCCGCTCACGCGATGCTCGCCGACCAGCGACGCATTGCCCGGGACCTGGCGGCTGTTCTCGCGATTGGGCCAGATCGAGTAGCCGGGGCCGGAGCGCGCGCCGCGCGCGCCGGTGTACTTGCCCGAGAAGGCTGCGCCGATCTGCGCGGGCGTCGCCGTGCGCATGTCGAGGATGCGCGGCTGGCCGGCACGCACGTTCACGTCGCAGCCCCAATAGAGCACCAGCCGGCCCTTGGGCCGCTCCATGCTCTCGGGGCCGGACTCGGAGCGGCCGCTGGAATCCGGGCGCAGCGGCAGCGAGGCGCCCATCGCCATGCCCGATGGAATCGCATGCGTGCCGTCGACGCCTGCGGGCTTGCCGCGCACGAGCAGCGACAGGTCGACGTACTTGCCCGGCCCGCCGCCGCGCGTCGCGCCGAAATGGTTCGACCCCGCGCCCATGCCCGGCATGCCGAAGCCGCCCGCCGGCATGCCCGCCATCGAATGCGTGGCGACGTCCATCCAGTACTGCGTTGCCGGCGTGCCGGCCTGCTTCGACTGCTTCTGCTGTGCGGCGACCTCGTCGCAGGCGATCAGCGTGAGGACCGTGGTGGCGGCGAGGGTGAGGGCGAGGCGCATCGGTCGCGTGTCTCCAACCTGGAACTTCGATGCCGCGATCCTGCGCGCAACCGGCGCGCGGGCGCAATCGCCGCGTCAGCCGGCGTCGCGGTCGATGCGCGCGCGGAAGCGGTCGACGACCTCTGCGGTGAGAAGCGTCAGGCCACAACTCGCGATCGCGAAGGCGACGACCACCGCGATCGCACGCGCGAAGTCGAGGCGCGCGATCGCTTCCTGCAGGAAATATCCCGATCCGCCGACATGCAGCACGAGGTCGGCGGCGATCGCGCCGTGAAAGGCGAGCGCCATGCCGAGCGGCAGACCGTCGTGCCAGTCGAACGGCGTCGCGGTCGTGCGGGCGAGCATGCCGGCCAGCGCGAGAGCGGCCGCGAAGAAGGCGGTGAGGTCCGGCCCGAACCCGAACCAGATGATGAACACGGGAATCAGCCCCATCACCGGCACGGCGGCGAGCGTCAATCCGCCGAGGCGCGTCGCGCGCGATCGCCGCAGGAGACGGCCGAGCAGTTGCGCCGCAGCGCCCGCGACGGCGAAGCCGAGCACGGCGGCGACCAGGGTGCGGGCTAGATAGGGAAGGAAGCGCGGATCCATGCCGACCAGGGCAAGGAGCGCCCGAGCGACGTCCAGCGGCCCGGGCACGATCGGCGTGTCGTCGATGACGAGGGCGACGAGCTGCCAGATGCCGGTCAGGATCGCGATCGCTGCGACCGGGCCGATCCAGTCCCGAACGCTGGGCGCTTGCGTCGGTGCCGCACCGGGGCCGTTCGTGCCGGCATTCGGCGGCCGCGGCTCCGTCGATCCTTGTCGCCTGGGCACTGCAGGGCTCCGTCCGTGGGGGATGCGTCGTTCCGTGCCGGTCCGCCGCTCAGTCGGCCAGATAGAGGACGGCGTGGCTCGGCAGCGCGAGGTCGATGCGCATGCCGGGCGCGAGCAACTCGTCGCCGCTGCGGAAATGGGAGTCGAGATGGATCTCGGCCTCGCCGATCCGCACGCCGTAGCGCACGGAGGCGCCGAGGAATTCCCGATGCGAGATGGTTCCCGTCAGCGCGATGCTGCCGGGCGGCGCGTCGCCGAGCACGGCGTCCTGCGGACGGAACACGAGCTTGGCGCCGGGCGGCACGTCGCGGTCGCGCGGCACGGGAAGGCGCACGCCGGCTGCGGCCTCGAAGCGGCGCGCAGCCCCTTCGCCGACGACGCGGCCGTCGAGGATGTTGGCGTGGCCGAGGAAGCCGGCGACGAAGAGGTTCGCTGGCCGCTCGTAGAGCTCCATCGGCGTGCCGACCTGCTGCACGACGCCCTCGTTCATGACGGCGATGCGATCGCAGATCGTGTTCGCTTCCTCCTGGTCGTGCGTCACGAAGATGGTCGTGATGCCGAGGCGCTGCTGCAGCTCGCGAAGCTCGCGACGCACCTGGACGCGCAGCTTGGCGTCGAGATTGGAGAGCGGCTCGTCGAGCAGCAGGACCTTGGGCTCGATCGCGATGGTGCGGGCGAGGGCCACGCGCTGCTGCTGGCCGCCCGAGAGCTGCGAGGGGCGGCGATCGGCGAGGGCCGCGAGCCCGACGAGCTCGAGTGCTGCCGTCACGCGCCGGTCGATCTCGGCGCGCGGCAGGCGCCGCTCCTCGAGCCCGAAGGCGACGTTGCGGCGTACGGTCATGTGCGGCCACAGCGCGTAGGACTGGAACACCATGCCGACGTCGCGCTTCCACGGCGGCAGCGCGGAGACGTCGGTGCCGCCGACCTCGACCGTGCCGCCGGCGGCCTGCGCGAAGCCGGCGATCAGCCGCAGCAGCGTGGTCTTGCCGCAGCCCGAGGGGCCGAGGAAGGCGAAGAACTCGCCCGGCGCGACGTCGAGGCTCACGTCCTTGAGCACGTGGTTGCGCCCGTAGGACAGGTTGACGTCGCGGATGCGGATGCCGGCTGCCGTCATGAGGCGGCTCCCTTGCTGCGCTGGCTGCGCTCGACGAGGACATGCGAGGCGAGGGTGCAGACCGCCACGAGCGCCACGGCGATGACGCCGAGCGCCGCCCCGGGCCCGCGCCCGGCCGGCGACTGCATGAAGACGTAGAGCCCGTAGGCGAGCGGCGCGTCGGAGTTCGATTGCACGAGCATCAGCGTCGCCGAGAGCTCGACCGCGGCGGTCGAGAAGCTCGTCACGAAGCCGGCGAGCAGCCCGCCGGTCATCAGCGGCAGCACGATGCGTCGCACGGTGCGGCCCTTGGTGGCGCCGAGATTCTCCGCGGCCTCCTCGAGCGCCACGGCGATCTGCTGCAGGGCCGCGTAGCAGGCGCGCAGCGCGTAGGGCAGGCGGCGGATCGCGAGCGCCACGACGATCATGCCCCAGAAGGTCGCAAGCGGCGCCCCACCGGGCAGCTGCATGCCGTAGAAGCTGCGCAGGTAGCCGATGCCGAGCACGAGGCCGGGAATGGCGAGGGCGGCCATCGCCGCCCAGTCGAGCCACTGTCGGCCGACCAGCTTCGTGCGCAGCACGAGATAGGCGATCGCCGCACCCAGGACGACGTCGATCGCGCCGGCGAGTGTTGCGTAGACCAGCGTGTTCTTGATGTAGAGCGAGCTCTCGCCGAAGACGCGGGCATAGTGCGCGGTCGTGTAGGCGTCGGGCAGCGGCGCGAAGGACCAGATCGTCGCGAAGGAGAGAAGCAGCAGGGCCGCGTGGGGGGCGAGCACCAGCAGTAGGATGAGCACGACGACGCCGTAGCCCAGCGCGCTGCGCCAGCCGGTGAGCCGGCGCCGCGCGAGCCCACCGCCGCCGCGCTGGACGGTCGCGTAGTCGCGGCCCTTCATCGCCAGCGCCGAGAGCCACATGGCGGCGACCGAGGCGAGGATCAGCACGACGGCGATCACGTAGCCCATCGGGTCGGCGATGCCGATCGAGGTCACGCGGAGGTATGCCTGCGGCGCCAGCATGTCCTTGACGTTGAGCAGCAGCGGGGTGGCGAGATCGTCGAACACTTTCACGAACACGAGCGAGGCGCCGGCGAGATAGCCGGGCATCGCGAGCGGCAGCACGATGCGGCGGAAGAGGCGGAAGCCCGACGAGCCGAGATTCTGCGCGGCCTCCTCCATGGCGCGGTCGATGTTGCGCAGCGAGGTCGACAGGTTGATCAGGATGAACGGAAAGTAGTGCAGGGCCTGGACGAAGATGACGCCGTTCAGGCCCTCCATGAACGGGATGCGGAAGCCGAGATGCTCGTCCAGCAGCAGGTTGATCGAGCCATTGCGGCCGAAGAAGAGCTGCATCGCCACCGCGCCGACGAAGGGCGGCATGATCAGCGGCAGGAAGCCCAGCGTCTGGACCAGGGCGGCACCGCGGAACTCGAAGCGAGTCGTGAGCGTGGCGAGGGGCAGCGCGATCACTGAGGCCCAGACCACCGCCATCGCAGAGACGTAGACCGAGTTCCAGAACGAGCGGATGAAGAGCTCGGTCGCGATGAAGTCCTTGAAGTTGACCAGCGTGAAGGCGCCGGTGCCCTTCTCGGTGAACGCGACGTAGACGACCGTCGCCACCGGCGCCACCAGGAAGGCGACCAGGAACAGCGCGATCGCGGCCGCCAGCACGAGCTGACCGGGCGTGGCGGATCGGGTCATCGCGCGACCAAGTCCGTTCGCCCTTCGCGTCGGGCATTCGCACGAGGTGGCGTCGCTGCCCAATCGTCGCCCTCGAAGCAGGGGGACAGGCCGCGAAGCGACCCGGGGGAGAGGCGCGGCTTCACAGAAGACATGGCGCCGAGGCCCGCTCCGCTTCCATCTCCCCCAGATCGCGCGCTGCGCGCGCGAACCGTCCCCCTCGTATCAGAGGGACGGCTGGAGCTCGCGGCCGCCACACGGGAAGCCGCATGCGATCGCCATGCCTCGTCGAGGGGACGGTGGGCGCGCCCGATGCTGTCAACGCGTCACCGCGCGAGCTTCGCGGCCTCGTCGGCCTTGGTCTTCGCCTGGGCGTAGCGCTCGCGCGCGAAGGCGGCCCATTGCTGCTCCAGCTCGGCCTGGCGGGCTCCCTTCTCCTTGCCGCCGGTGAAGGCGGCGCGCAGCTCCGCCGAGCCGGCGGCGGCGGCCGTCACGGGCATGGCGGCGACCAGGTCGCGCGCCTCGCCGACGAGCTTGCGCGCGGCCACGTTGTCCTTCTTCGCGAGCGCCGCCTCGACCTCGTGCAGCGTCTTGGTGACGCCCTTGAGCGCGTCGAGCTGGAACGAGATCAGCTGGTCGAACAGCGTGTCGACCGGAGCCGTGCGCGTCTCCGATAGCTCGGCGTCGAAGGGCATCAGCTTGCCGAGCCGCGGATCGGTGAAGGGGTTGGGGTAGTCGGCCGGCGCCTTGGCGTAGATGGCCGGATTGACCGGCAGGCGCCGGATGCTCGGCTCGAGCAGGACCTCCTGGCCGGTCGGCGACAGCAGGAACTCGACGAAGGCCTCGGCTGCGGCGCGATTGGGCGCGTTGGCGACGATGCCGACATTCGCCGGCACGATCGTCGACACGCTCGGATAGACGAACTTCACCGGGAAGCCCGAGGCCTGCGAGGAGAACGCGAAGAAATCGATGACGATGCCCACGCCGACCTGTCCCGAGTTCACGGCCTCGGGCACGCCGAAGCTGCGCTCGGTGACCTGGCGGAAGTTGCCGGCCATCTCCTTGATGGTCCGCCAGCCCTTGTCCCAGCCCTCGCCCTGCAGGATCGCCTCGATCGTCAGGTGCGTGGTGCCGGAGCGCGACGGGGCCGCGATCGACACGTGATCGTGGAACGGAGCCTTGGCGAGATCCTGCCATTCCTTGGGTTCGGGCAGGCGGTTGGCGCGCGCGTAGCGCTCGTTCCACATGATGCCGTAGCCCGAGGCAGCGAAGCCGAAATAGAAGCCGTCCTTGTCGTTGATCGGGTAGGCGCCGACCTTCTCGGGAATGCCGGTCGCCTTCGGCCTGTAGGCGTGCAGCAGCTTCTTGCCCTTGAGCACTTCGAAGGCGTCGGGCGCGGAGGCCCAGAACAGGTCGACCTGGTTGTTGGCGCGCGTCTCCTCGAGGAACTTCACGCCGGCGTTGGTGTTGCGGTTCTGCACTTCGAGCGTCACGCCGGGGGCGGCCTTCTCGAACGCCTTCTTGATCGGGTCCGTGACGTCCTTCGAGAACGACGTGACGACCGTGACCTTGCCGGCCGGCGCCTGGGCCGCGGCGAGGCCGGTCGACAGCGCGAACAGGGCGGCGGCAGTGAGCAGGGGGCGGCGAGCGAACATCGGGCGTCCTCCAGGCACGTTTCAGGTCCCGCATGACACGGGGCCGTTGGGATCTTTTACCCGAGCCGGTTCGGAATGCGACACTGTCCTGCGCCCGGCCATGGAAGACGGGCGAAAAGGGCGTGCGACATGCGATGGGTGGCGATCTTCGAGGACGATCCGGCGCAGGACTGGGTGCGCAAACAGCACGATCAGGCCCATTTCGATTATCTGCGCGCCCATGCCGATCGCATCGTGATCGGCGGCGGCCTGCGCCCCGGCCCGGGCGAATGGTTCTGCGGCGGACTCTGGGTGCTCGAGGTCGACAGCCGCGAAGACGCGGTCAGGCTGGTCGAAGGCGACCCTTATTTCCGCCTCGGTCTGCGCAAGGGTTACCGCCTTCTCGTCTGGGGCAAGGCGCCGAATTACGGGACGGTGACGCTGTAGTCGCGGCCGCGCATCGAGGTGCGCGCCGACGAAGTCATCCTACCCCGACTGGGGGATGTCCCGCGCCGGCCCCCCACCCACAATCGCCGCACGTGCGCCGGAGGAAAGCCATGTCGAGAATCGCGACGCTTGTCGAGAACGCCAAGACGGAACTGGCAACGTGGAAGCGCGACGGCCTTGTCGAGTGCGTGCGGAGCGATGTGACGGGCAAGCCCCTCGGTGATCCGCTGAATCAACCTGGCTCTCGGCTCGTTGCCGGATATTGGTCCGAAGGCTTGGGCGATCCGTCGCGCAACGGCTGCAGTCAGGTGGCGTGGTCGGCGGCCTTCATCTGTTGGTGCCTGCGCAGATCAGGCGTCAAACTCGACGAGTTTCCCTTCAGTGCCGGGCACCACAGCTACATCCGCTGGGCGATCGCCAACTCGACCCGTGGCAAGCCGGACAAGCTCTATTGCGGAATGCGTCTTGGGGAATACCGGCCGCGGCCTGGCGACATGATCGCCGCGTGGCGGAAGGCAAGGAAATCGGACCCGGATCCGAACATCTCGTTCGACAATCAGCCGGATGCCTTCTATCCGGCCCATTGCGACATCGTGGTCGAAGCGGCCGAAGACCGGGTCATCGCGATCGGCGGCAATCTATCCGAGCGCGTCAAGGAAGCCCGTTATCCGGCAACCGGCGGCCTCCTCGTGCCGCAAAGGCAATTGATCTGCGTGCTCCGCCACGCCGACAATCCGAATTGAGGTCGGATCCGTCGTGCGCGGCGAAGCGCCTCGCCTCAGCCAGCCGTCAATCCCGCGTTCAGCTTCGGCACCTCGACGCGCACGCTCACGTCGATGGGCGAGCGGCAGGCCTGGTTGACGCGCACGTCGCCGATGGCGCTGACCAGCATGAAGGCGTCCGGCGGCGAAAGGCCGAGGCGCTCGCCCAGCAGGCCGATCATCTCGCGCACGGCGATCTCCGAGGCCTCCTCGTAGGTCGGGGCCGACGCGGCCTGGATGAGGAGCTCGGGCGTCTCCATCCATGGCCATTCGCGCGCGGCGCCCTTGACGACCTGCAGGCGCAGGTGCACGCGGGCGCCGATCTCGACGCCGGTGCCGCAGACCTCGCCGTCGCCCATCGCGGCGTGGACGTCGCCGACATAGAACAGCGCTCCCGGCACGCGGACCGGCAGGTGGACGCGCGTGCCGACGCGGATTCGGTTGTTGTCCATGTTGCCGCCGTGGCGGCCGCAATAGGCGGTCCCGATCGGGGTGCCCGCCGGCGCCGTCGCCATCACGCCGATCATCGGCCGCACCGGAAAGCGCAGCCGATCGAAGGCGATCGTGCCGTCCTCGACCGGCACGATCTTCGCGACCGGCTGGTTGACGAGGTTGCGCACCAGGCCGAAATCGGGCTTCACGATCAGGAAGCCGTAGTCGTCGAGCTCGATGCCGAGCACGTCGATCGCCAGCGAATCGCCGGGCTCCGCGCCCGCGACCCGGATCGGGCCGGTTGCCGGATTGGTCTTCGGGAAGGGTTCGCGGAAGTCGGGGGCCGTGAGCATCACGTCCTCGGCGCGCTTCAGCTGTCCGGTTCTCGCATCATGCGTCTCGACCATCACCTCGGCCGCGGCTTCGACCTCGAGGCGCGGCGGGTCGCTCGCGTCGAACTTGTAGGTGACGCGCGTGCGATCGAGCTGGTGGAGCGTGCGGCCGGCCATCGAAATCCCCCTCGTGCGATGCCGGCATTGAAGCAGGAAGCCGGCGGTCTGTGGTAGACAGGCGCACATGAACGACGACGATGCCCTGCGCCGCGCGATCGCGCTGGCGAGCGAGAACGTCGCCCGCGGCGGCGGCCCGTTCGGCGCCGTGGTCGTCAAGGACGGTCGCATCGTCGGCGAGGGCGCCAACCGGGTCACGCTCGACAACGACCCCAGCGCCCATGCCGAAATCGTGGCCATTCGCGACGCCTGCCGCCGCCTCGGGACCTACAAGCTCGATGGCGCCGTGGTCTATGCGAGCTGCGAGCCGTGTCCGATGTGCTGGTCGGCGATCCAGTGGAGCCGCGCGGCGCGGGTATGCTTCGGCGCGAGCCAGCAGGATGCCGCGGCCGCCGGGTTCGACGATGCCGTGTTCTGGCGCGAGATGGCACTGCCCGCCGCCGCCCGCGCCGTCGGCAGCGAACAGCGTCTGGCGCGCGAGGCGCTGTCGCCGTTCGACGCCTGGCGCGCCAAGACGGACAAGACGCCGTATTGAGCCTCAACCGTTGAAGGCGACGCGGCCGGTCTCGGCCACGTCGTAGCCGCCGAGCGCTGCGGCCCGCGCGGCGAAATCGGTGCCGCGCGCGAAGGCGAGCAACGCCTGCATCGGCGGCTCGAAATAGCTGCGCCGGCCCATCACCAGATCGAAGCGCTCGCGCGCCAGGGGCACGAAGTCGAGCCCCTGCTGGCGCGCGACGGCACGGATCGCGAAGCCGGCATCGGCGGTGCCCTCGGCCACGGCGAGCGCCACGTCGGTCTCGGTCAGTGCGACGGGCCGGATCGTGGTGACCTCGGCGAGCCGGATCCGCGCCTCGGCGAGAAGGTGAAGGAACAGCACGTGGCTGCCGGCTTCAGGCTGCCGCGCCACGAGCCGCGCCCGCGTCGTCACGAGGTCGGTGATCGCGGTCAAGCCCAGCGGATTGCCCGGCTTGACGACGAGGCCCTGGTCGCGTGCGGCCCAGGTGATGGCGACCACGCCGGCGCCGCGAAGGTGCCGCTCGATGAGCGGCGTGTTGTATTGGCCGGTGTCGGGGTCGATCACGTGCAGCGCGGCGACGGCCGCCTCGCGTCGCTGCAGCCGCTCCAATCCGTCGAGGCTGCCGCCCGCGAGCATCGCGAGGCCGCAGCGCGAGCTGCGCACCGCCCATTCGAGCAGCGGATCGTGACTGCCGGCGATGACGGCCGGCGGCGGTCGATGGACGTCGGCGGCGCGCTCGGCGTCGAGCTTCTGCTCCAGCCAACGGTCGATCAGTGCGCGCGGGAACAACCACTTGCCGCCGACGCGGACACAGGGGATCTGCCGCTCGCGCACGAGGTCGTAGACCTTGCGTTCCTTCAGGCGAAGGTGCTCCGCGACCTCGCGGGTCGTCAGGACGTCGGGACGGGCGGCCGGTGGCGGGGACTGCATTTCTATGTCGTTCTTCTGCATTTCTTTCGGGTATCCGGCAAGCGTGAAGGAAGGACATAAATCGCGGCCGATCTGGCATCGCAGGAGCCGTCATGCGTCGTCGCCTCGCTCGAATCCTCGCCCTTGGACTCGTCCTCGCCGTCATGGCCCTGGCGGTGCCGGTGGTCGCGCAGGACCGCTTCATCGTCGTCGCCTCGACGACATCGACCGAGCAGTCCGGCCTGTTCGGCCACATCCTGCCGTTGTTCAAGGCCAAGACCGGGATCGAGGTTCGCGTCGTTGCGCTCGGGACAGGCCAGGCGCTGGACATCGGCCGTCGCGGCGATGCCGACGTCGTGTTCGTCCATGATCGGCCGGCGGAGGAGAAGTTCATCGCCGAGGGTTTCGGCGTGAAGCGCCTGCCCGTCATGTACAACGATTTCGTGATCGTCGGCCCGACGGCCGACCCGGCCGGATTGCGCGGCCTGCGCGATACCGTCGAGGCGTTCAAACGGCTCGCCGCCAGGCAGCCGGTGGTGATCTCGCGCGGCGATCGCAGCGGCACCCACACGGCGGAGCTGCGCTTCTGGCGCGAGGCCGGAATCGATATCGCCGCAGCGAGAGGGCCGTGGTACCGCGATGTCGGGCAGGGCATGGGGCCGGCGCTCAACACTGCCGCCGCCGCCGAAGGCTATGTCCTGGCCGATCGCGGGACGTGGCTCAGCTTCCGCAATCGTCAGACGCTCGAGATCCTCGTCGAGGGCGACCGCAGGCTGTTCAACCAGTACGGCGTCATCCTGGTCGATCCGCGCAAGCATCCGCAGGTGAAGCGTGAGCTCGCCCAGGCGTTCATCGACTGGCTGCTCGGCGCCGAAGGCCAGGCGGCCATTGCGGACTATCGCATCGGCGGCGAGCAGCTGTTCTTCCCGAACGCGTCCGATCCCGGCGCATGACCGAGGCCTCGAGGCGCGTCGTGCCCGGCGCGCCCCGCCGGCGATCGGCACCGCCGTGCCGCAACCTCCCGTCGCGCGCATTGTGATCCGTCGCGGCCGGACTTCGCCTTGGCGCCGGCTTTGCGGCGTCGCTATCTTGCCGCCAACCGGGAGCGGAGCGGACAGGGATGGCGGGAGCGCTCGAGATCGAGCAGGTCGAGGTCGCTTACGGCGCGACCAGGGTTCTGAAGGGCGTCTCGCTCGCCATCGCGCCGGGCGAGTTCGTCGCGCTGCTCGGCTCCTCGGGCTGCGGCAAGACCACGTTGCTGCGCGCGATCTCGGGCTTCGTCCCGGTGACGCGCGGCGCCGTGCGAGCCGACGGCCGCGACATCACGGCGGCCCCGCCGGACAAGCGCGAGATGGCGATGGTGTTCCAGAGCTACGCCCTCTGGCCGCACATGACGGCCGGCCAGAACATCGGCTACGGGCTGCGCATCCGCGGCTGGGAGCGCGCCCGGATCGCCGAGCGCGTGGAGACGATGCTGCGCTTCGTGCGGCTCGAAGGGCTCGGGGACCGCAAGCCGGGGCAGCTCTCGGGCGGCCAGCGCCAGCGCGTCGCGCTCGCGCGCGCCCTCGCCGTGAGCCCGCGCTACCTGCTGCTCGACGAGCCGCTGTCCAATCTCGACGCGCGCGTGCGCGAGGACGTCCGCCACGAGATCAAGGCGATCCAGCGCGAGCTCGCGATCACCGCGATCCACGTCACGCATGATCGCGAGGAGGCGATGATCCTCGCCGATCGGATCGTCATCCTCGACAAGGGCGAGATCGCCCAGGCCGGGTCGCCCGAGGAGGTCTACAACCGCCCGGCCTCTGCTTTCGTCGCGAACTTCATGGGCGCCACCAACTGGATGGAGCTCCAGGCCGTCGCCGTCGACGGCCGGCCGGCGATCGCCGCCAGCGCGGTCGCGCCGGCGCTGCGGCTGCCGGAGACGGCGCTGCGTCCCGGCCCGATCGTCGCGCATTTCCGCGGCGAGGCGGCGTCGCTCGCACCCGCGGCCGCGACGGACGATGCCGCGCTGATGCTCGCCGGCACCGTCGCGCAGATCTCCTATCCCGGCGGCGTCTGGCGCTACGGTGTCGATGTCGGCGGACGGCGCCTTCTCGTCGATTCGCGCGAGAAGCTGCCGGTCGGCGCCGCCGTGCGCGTGCGGGTGCCGCGCGAGGCGCTCCACGTATTTCCTGCCACGTCATCGCAACACACGACCGCGACAATCGCGGCGTGACCACCACCGCAAAGGGAGGATCCCCATGTTGAGACGAAGCCTGTTCCTGGGCGCGGCGATCGCCGCGCTCGCGTTCAACGCCGAGGCGCAGCAGCGCACGTTGAACATCCTCACGGCCGGCGACCAGAACATGGTCGACTACATCACCGACTATCTCGGGCCGATGTTCGAAAAGGCCAATCCCGGCGTAAAGGTCCGCGCCGTCGGCACGGGCCCCGGCGACGCCGGCTCGCAGAAGATCTGGGAGCGGCTGGATGCCCAGCAGAAGGCGAACACGGCGAGTTGGGACGTCGATGTCGCCGTCGTGCACCAGACCATGGCGGGCCGCATGGTCGAGGAGAGCAAGCTGTCGCGCTATCGCGGCAACGTCGAGACCGGCGGGCTGGTGACGCGCGAGACGGCGAAGCAGGCGCTCGGCACGAATGTCGACGGCTTCGTGATGCCGATGTTCCACAGTCAGGTGGCGATCGCCTACAACCCGGCGATGGTCGCCAATCCGCCCAAGAGCTTCGCCGAGCTCGAGAGCTGGGCGGCGGCCAACCCCAAGAAGTTCGGCCACAACGGCATCCGCGGCGGCATGTCCGGCGTCGCCTTCGTGTTCGGCTGGGTCTACGCCAACAGCCCGAACCCGGAGCGGCTGATGAACGGCCCGTACGACGCGGGCGTGCGCTCGAGCTGGGCGCCGGCGATGGCGAAGCTGAAGGACTTCAACAAGAACGTGGTCATCACGCCCGGCAATGCCGGAACGCTCGACCAGCTCAACCGCGGCGAGATCGCGATGGGCCCGGTGTGGATGGACATGTTCTACACGTGGCAGGCCGAGGGCCGGCTGTCGCCGAACCTGCGCCTGGAGCTGATCGCGCCGGGCCTCCCGGGCCAGCCGATGTACTACGTCATCCCCGAGAAGGCAGCCTCGGCGGAGCTTGCGCGCAAGTTCGTCGCGCTGGCGACGTCGCCCGCGGTGCAGGCCGAGGGCATCGTCAAGCGGTTCAACTGGCTGCCGGGCATCGACGCCCAGCACGTCCAGCAGCATCTTGACCGCCAGGTCTGGGACAAGCTGTTCAAGGACGTCTCGCCGCAAACGTTGGCCGACCGCGGCAAGCCGATGCCGATGGGCAACTACTTCAAGGAGATCCAGGAGGACTACGAGAAGCTGGTCGCGAACTGACGCGACAGTCGGCCTGACTTTCCCCCTGGTCGCTGCGCGGCCTGTTCCCCTCGTTCGAGGGCGATGGCCGGGGCGAGGCCCCGTCCTCCTCGCATGAGGGGGACGGGCGCCGCGGCGCGGCGCCGGGGGAGGGACGTCCGACGCCGCGCCCCCTGCATCGCGTCGCCCCCCGCCGGGATCACTCCTCGCATTCATGCCGTCCTCGCGCGTCCTCCCGATCCTGCTCGTCGCGCCGGCGCTCGCCGTGGTGGCGCTGCTGTTCATCTATCCGCTCGGCTACTCCGTCGCGACGGCGTTCCAGGACAAGGGCGGTGCGTGGACGCTGGCGAACTTCGCGACGGCATGGAGCTTCTACGCTCGCGACATCGGCTTCACGGCGCTGATCATCCTGCTGTCGACGGCGATCATCGGGGTCGTCGCGGTGGGCATCGGCGGCTACCTCGTTCTCGGCACGACGCCCTGGGCGGTGGCGGCGCTTGCGTGGCTCTATCGCTGGCCGCTCTTCGTGCCCTTCATCATCGCCGCGCAGTGCATGCGCACCTTCCTCGCGAAGAACGGCCTGATGAACAACACCGCCGTCGCGCTGGGTCTGCTCTCGCCCGAGCACACCCAGGGCTTCCTCGACTGGCGGGGGATCGTGATCACCTTCGTCTGGAAGCAGGCGCCCTTCGCGACGCTGATGATCGCCGGAGCGATGGCCGCGCTCGACCGCGGCACCATCGACGCGGCACGCAATCTCGGCGCCGCGCGCCTGCGCATCCTGCTCGAGATCATCGTGCCGCAGATCCGGCCGACGCTGATGGTCGCGCTGATCCTGTCCTGCGTCACGATGATGTCCGTGCTGTCGGTGCCGCTGATGCTCTCGGGCCAGTCGCCGACGATGATGACCGTGCAGATGGCCTACCGGATCAACCAGCACGGCGACTACGGGACCGCCAACGCGCTCGGCCTGCTCTCCTACCTGATGACCGCGGTCGTCGCGTGGGTCTACCTGCGCGAGACCCTGCGGGAGAAGGCCGCATGAGCCTCGCGATTCCCGGCCGCTGGATGCTGCGGGCGGTCCTGCTCGGGCTGCTCGCCTATGCGATCTTCGGGCCGCTCGGCAACCTGCTGCTGTGGTCCTTCGCCGAGGCCTGGTTCTGGCCCAACAAGCTGCCGTCGCAATACGGCTTCCGCTTCTGGGAGTACGTGTTCCGCCCCACCGGCAAGGCGATGGAGGCGCTGAGCATGTCGATCTTCATCGCCGTGCTCACGGTCGTGCTGAGCCTGCTCGTCGCCATCCCCGCCGGCTATGCGCTGGCGCGCGGCCGGCTGCCGTGGCGGTCGCTGATCATGCTCGCTTTCCTGCTGCCGCAGGCCTTCCCGAGCCTGCCCGTCTACATCAACATCGCGCGGATCTTCTACGAGTTCGGATTGAACGGGACGGTGCTCGGCGTGGTCCTGGTCCACACCTCGCACGGCCTGGTGTTCGCGGTCTGGATCGCCACCGCCGCCTTCGCGTCGATCGATCTCGAGCTCGAGCAGGCGGCGCGGAACATCGGCGCATCGGCGCTGCGGACCTTCTTCACCGTGACCCTTCCACTGGCGATGCCGGGGCTGATCGCGAGCGCGATCTTCGTCTTCCTCGAATCGCTGGACGAGTTCACCGGCTCCTACTTCGTCGGTGCACCCGAGGTGCGGACGTTGCCGCTGGAGATGTTCACGGCGTCGATGGGGGGCAACTACCAGATCAGCTCGATCACGGCCCTGATCCTGCTGGTGCCGTCGATCGCGTTCATGCTGGTCGTCGAGCGCTTCCTGAAGGGCGACGTCCTCGCCAAGGTCGGGGCCTGAACCGGTCGGTCCGGGCGCGCTTGCCGGCCCGCGACCCCGGCCTTACCTTCGCGCCGCTCCAACCCGAGGACGGGAACTCCCCTTGCGCTACGTATCGACCCGCGGCGCCGCCCGCGCGCTGCCCTTCGACGATGTTCTCCTGGCCGGGCTCGCCCGCGACGGCGGCCTGTACGTGCCGTCCGCCTGGCCGCGACTGACGAGCGCGATGTTGGCCGATCTCGCCGGCCGGCCCTATCACGAGATCACGACGCGCGTGCTGCGGCCCTTCGTGGGGCGGACGATCCGGGGCGACGATCTCGCGGCGCTGGTCGAGGATGCCTATCGCGGCTTCCACCACACGGCGGTGGCGCCCCTCAAGCAGCTGGGTCCGGGCGACTTCCTGCTCGAGCTGTTCCACGGCCCGACGCTCGCCTTCAAGGACTATGCGCTGCAGGTGGTCGGGCGGATGTTCGACCACGTCCTCAAGGCCAGGGGATCGCGGGTCACCATCGTCGGCGCCACCTCGGGCGACACCGGCTCGGCGGCGATCGAGGCGTGTCGCGACCGCGAGGCGGTCGACATCTTCATCCTCCATCCCAAGGGCCGCACATCCGAGGTCCAGCGCCGGCAGATGACGACGGTCCTTTCGGCGAACGTCCACAACATCGCGATCGAGGGCACGTTCGACGACTGCCAGGACCTGCTCAAGGCGATGTTCGCCGACGAGGCGTTCCGCGACCGGCACAAGCTGTCCGCCGTCAACTCGATCAACTGGGCGCGCATCGCCGTCCAGGTCGCCTATTACGTCGCCGCCGCGGTGGCGCTGGGCGCGCCGAAGCGGCGCGTCGCCTTCACCGTCCCGACCGGGAATTTCGGCAACATCTACTCCGCCCATGCGGCACGGAAGATGGGGCTGCCGGTCGAGCGGCTGGTCGTCGCCTCGAACCGCAACGACATCCTCTGGCGCACCATCAATACCGGCGCGATGGCCCTCGCCGGGGTCGAGCCGAGCCTGAGCCCGAGCATGGACATCCAGGTCTCGAGCAATTTCGAGCGCCTGCTGTTCGAGCTGTGGAGCCGCAACGGCAAGGCCACCGCGGCGCTGATGCAGGGCTTCCGCGCGTCGCGCGAGGCGGCGCTCCCGGCGGCGAAGCTCAAGGCGCTGCGCGCCGCCTTCGCCGCCGGCAGGACCTCCGACGACGAGACGCTCGCGACGATCGCCCGCGTCCGCGACGCGACCGGCGAACTGATCGATCCGCATACGGCGGTCGCCGTCAACGTGGCGATGTCCCAGGCCAGGCCGCGCGACGTGCCAATGGTCACGCTCGCCTGCGCCCACCCGGCCAAGTTCCCCGACGCGGTCGAGAAGGCGACGGGCATCCGTCCGGGCCTGCCGCCGGCGCTGGCAGATCTCTACCAGCGCAAAGAGCGTGTCAGCGTGCTGCCCAACGATCTTCGCGCCGTGCAGGCGTTCGTCGCGTCGCGGGCACGTCAGGCATGACGGTCCGGATCTCCCGGCTCGCCAGCGGCCTGACCGTCGCGACCGACCGCATGGATTCCGTCGAGACGGTGTCGGTCGGCGTGTACGTGGATGTCGGCACGCGCCAGGAGAGCGCCGAGACCAACGGCGTCGCGCATCTCCTCGAGCACATGGCGTTCAAGGGCACGACGACGCGCAGCGCGCGCGACATCGCCGAGCAGATCGAGGCCGTGGGCGGGCAGATGAACGCCCACACGGGGCGCGAGCAGACCGCCTACTACGTCAAGCTGCTCAAGGAGGATCTCGCGCTCGGCGTCGACATCATCGCCGACATCCTCCTCAACTCGTCCTTCGCCCCGGAGGAGCTCGAGCGCGAGCGCGGCGTCATCCTGCAGGAGCTCGGCCAGGTCGAGGACACGCCCGACGACGTCATCTTCGACCGCTTCGGCGAGACCGCGTATCCCGGCCAGGCGGTGGGCCGGCCGATCCTCGGGCGTGCCGAGATCATCGAGACGCTGCCGCGCGACGCGCTGGTGTCGTTCTGCCGCCGCCACTACGGCGCGTCGCAGATGGTCCTCTGCGCCGCCGGGCGTGTGGATCACGAGGCGCTGGTGGCGATCGCCGAGCGTGCCTTTGCGGCGCTCGCCCCGAAGGGCGAGCACGGCATCGTCGCCTCGCGCTGGGTGGGCGGGGAGTACCGCGAGGCCGACGACCTCGAGCAGGTGCATCTCGTGATCGGCTTTCCCGGCGTGTCCTTCACCGATCCCGACTACTGGGCGGTCAACGTGCTGGCGACGATGCTGGGCGGCGGGATGTCGTCGCGGCTGTTCCAGGAGATCCGCGAGCGGCGCGGCCTCTGCTACGCGATCTCGGCGTGGTCGGGCTCGTTGATCGACGGCGGCAGCTTCGGCGTCTACACGGGCACCGGCGCCGACGAGGTGGTCGAGCTCATGCCGGTGCTGACGGAGGAATTGCGGCGCGCCGGAACCGCGGCGCCGGCGACGGAACTCTCTCGCGCGCGCGCGCAGATCCGGGCCGGACTGCTGATGGGGCTCGAGAGCACGTCGGCGCGGATGGACGCCCTCGGCAGCCAGATCCTGACCTATGGCCGGCCGCTGCCGCCGGAGGAGATCGTTGCTCGCGTCGACGCGGTGGACGCGGAGCGCGTCGCCACGGTCGCGCGGCGCCTGTTCTCGGGGCCGCCGACCCTGGCGGCGATCGGCCCGATCTCGAGGCTCGAGCCGCTGGTCAGGATCCGGGATCGGCTCGCCTGACCGTCGCCGCGCTGGCTCAGGCGTGGCCGGCCACGCCCGAAAGCGAGGTCGGCGTGAGGCGCAGCTTGCCGAGCGCGCGCTCCCACTTGGTGTCGAGAGTCTCGTCGAAGACGAGGCTCGGATCGGCCGGCACGTTGAGCCAGCCGTTGTCGGTGATCTCGCGCTCGAGCTGACCGGGACCCCAGCCGCTGTAGCCGAGGGCGAGGATGGAGCGGCGCGGGCCTTCGCCCTTGGCCAGCGCCTTGAGGATCTCGATCGTCGCCGTCAGGGCGAAGCCGCCGTCGACCTTCAACGTGTCCTCGCGGACGTAGTCGTCGGAGTGCAGCACGAATCCGCGGCCTTCCTCGACCGGGCCGCCGGCGAGGACCCGGATCGGCCGCGTGTCCGGGCCGCGCGCGATTTCGAGCTGGTCGAGCAGCGCGGGGAAGGTGAGCTTCTTGAACGGCCGGTTCACCACGAGGCCGAGCGCGCCCTCCTTGCTGTGGGCGCACAGATAAATGACCGTGCGCTCGAAGCGCGCGTCCTTCATCTGCGGCATCGCGACCAGAAGCTGGCCGGTCAGCGTGGCGGTGGTCTGGAAATCCGTGCTCTTGGCCATCGGTCGGGAATCGTGCCTTGCCTAGATGAACCGTAGCTTAAGCATCCCGGAATTGCTCCGCTGTGACCTCCACTATATTCGCGATCGACGGGGCGATTTATCCCCAAGATGGCATACGGGTATCGACACGCCGCGATCACGGAATCGTGCGAGGCGGATGACCGCCACGGCATGAACTTGTATAGGTTGCGACCAGTCAGTTAACCATCCCTGCGCATTCACAAGGAAGGACGAGACCATGATCAAGGTTGGCGACAAGATCCCCGCGGCGAAGCTCAAGACGAAGACGCCCGACGGCATGAAGGACGTGACGACCGACGAGCTTTTCGGCGGCAAGAAGGTGGTCGTGTTCGGCCTGCCCGGCGCGTTCACGCCGACGTGCTCGGCCAAGCATCTTCCCGGCTACGTGGAGAGCGCCGCGGCGATCAAGGCGAAGGGCGTCGACACGATCGCGTGCCTCTCGGTCAACGACGCGTTCGTGATGGACGCCTGGGGCAAGGATCAGAAGGTGGGCGACAAGGTCCTGATGCTTGCCGACGGCAACGCGGACTTCGCGAAGGCCCTCGGGCTCGAGCTCGATCTGGTTGCCAACGGCATGGGCGTCCGCTGCAAGCGGTTCTCCATGCTCGTCGACAACGGCGTCGTGAAGTCGGTGAACATCGAGAAGCCGGGCGCGTTCGAGGTGTCCGACGCCGGCACGATGCTGAAGCAGGTCTGAGCGCCCGCCGACGCGGTTGCGCCGAGACGGGCGGCCCCGCCGGGGCCGCCCGTTTTGTTTCGCGCCGATCCCGGTGTCGGCGCCCGCGCCGCTCAGTGCAGGGTGAAGATCCGCGTGTTGATCCGCATGTCGGCCGGCTTGAGCAGCTTCACCGCTCCGACGCGGACCTCGTGCAAACGGCCTTCGAGATTCGTCTCCCAGAAGCCGAGGAACTTCTGCAGCACCGGGAACCGCGGGGCCAAGTCGTAATCCTGCCAGATGTAGCTCTGCAGCAGGGTCGGATGGTCGGGGAGCCGGTAGAGGATCTCCGCCGTCGTCAGACGATAGCCATCGAGTTGGCGTGCCAAATCGCTCATGTCGTCGATGCCTCCCTGTCCATCGTGGGCCGAACTACGCGAAAGCGTGCGTACCCAGCTTGCGGAAGCCAACTAAAATTTCTTTTAACTCAATGCGTTAGCAGCTGGCGGCGAAAAGTGCTGCCAGCGCGACAAGCTTCCTTGACTCAAGGCGCGCCAACCCCTATCTCCGCCAGCACTCGGCAGCGGGGAGTGCTAACAACTAGGCTCTTGCGCGCCAAGGCATTGAGATATGGAGGAAATCTAAGGATGAAGTTCCGTCCCTTGCACGACCGCGTGGTCGTCCGTCGGATCGACGAAGACACCAAGACCCCTGGCGGGATCATCATCCCGGACACGGCGAAGGAAAAGCCGATGCAGGGCGAAGTGATCGCCGTGGGCCCCGGCGCCCGCAACGAGAAGGGCGACCTCGTCGCCCTCGACGTGAAGGTCGGCGACACCGTGCTCTTCGGCAAGTGGTCCGGCACCGAGGTGAAGCTCGATGGCACCGAGCTCCTGATCATGAAGGAGTCGGACATCATGGGAATCATCGAGGGCGCCACGGCGAAGAAGAAGGCCGCCTGAGTCCCGCCTGAAGCCAATCCAAAGGAAGATCGAAAATGGCAGCTAAAGACGTACGTTTCTCCGCCGATGCCCGCACGCGCATGCTGCGTGGCGTCGACGTCCTCGCCGATGCCGTCAAGGTGACGCTGGGCCCGAAGGGCCGCAACGTCGTCATCGACAAGGCCTTCGGCGCGCCGCGCATCACCAAGGACGGCGTGACCGTCGCGAAGGAAGTCGAGCTCGCCGACAAGTTCGAGAACATGGGCGCGCAGATGGTGAAGGAGGTCGCGGTCAAGACCGGTGACCTCGCCGGCGACGGCACCACCACCGCGACCGTGCTTGCCCAGGCGATCGTTCGCGAGGGCGCCAAGGCCGTCGCGGCCGGCATGAACCCGATGGACCTGAAGCGCGGCGTCGACATGGCCGTCGAGAAGGTCGTCGAGGACCTCAAGAAGCGCTCCAAGCCGGTCAAGGACCACAAGGAAGTCGCGCAGGTCGGCGTCGTCTCGGCGAACGGCGATCGCGAGATCGGCGAGATGATCGCCAAGGCGATGGAGAAGGTCGGCAAGGAAGGCGTGATCACGGTCGAGGAGGCGAAGAGCCTCGAGACCGAGCTCGACGTCGTCGAGGGCATGCAGTTCGACCGCGGCTACCTGTCGCCGTACTTCATCACCAACGCAGACAAGATGATCTGCGAGCTCGAGAACCCGTTCATCCTCATCCACGAGAAGAAGCTCTCGGGCCTGCAGCCGCTGCTGCCGGTGCTGGAGTCGGTCGTGCAGTCGGGCAAGCCGCTGCTGATCATCGCGGAGGAGGTCGAGGGCGAGGCGCTCGCGACGCTCGTCGTCAACAAGCTGCGCGGCGGCCTCAAGGTCGCGGCCGTGAAGGCGCCGGGCTTCGGTGACCGCCGCAAGGCCATGCTCGAGGACATCGCCACGCTGACCGCCGGCCAGGTGATCAGCGAGGAGCTCGGCATCAAGCTGGAGAGCGTCACGCTCGACATGCTGGGCAAGGCGAAGAAGGTCGTGATCGAGAAGGAGAACACGACCATCGTCGACGGCGCCGGCAAGAAGGCCGACATCCAGGCCCGCTGCACGCAGATCCGCGCGCAGGTCGAGGAGACGACGTCCGACTACGATCGCGAGAAGCTCCAGGAGCGTCTGGCGAAGCTCGCGGGCGGCGTCGCGGTGATCCGCGTCGGCGGCGCGACCGAGGTCGAGGTGAAGGAGCGCAAGGATCGCGTCGACGACGCGATGCACGCCACCAAGGCGGCGGTCGAGGAGGGCATCCTCCCCGGCGGCGGCTCGGCCCTGCTCTACGCCACCAAGGTCCTCAAGGGCCTGAAGGGCGACAACGACGACCAGAACCGCGGCATCTCGATCGTGCGTCAGGCCCTCGAGTCTCCGGCGCGCCAGATCGCCGAGAACGCGGGCGTCGACGGCTCGGTCGTCGTCGGCAAGATCCTGGAGCAGTCGGAGAGCAACTTCGGCTACGACGCCCAGGACGGCAAGTACACGGACATGGTGAAGGCCGGCATCATCGACCCGACCAAGGTCGTGCGCCTGGCGCTGCAGGATGCGGCTTCGGTCGCGGCCCTGCTGATCACCACCGAGGCGATGATCGCCGAGCGTCCGGAGAAGAAGCCGGCGATGCCGGCGGGCGGCCCGGGCGGCGGCATGGGCGGCGACATGGACTTCTGATCTGCCGCGGCAGATCGGATTTCCGTCCGGAGAACGGGGCGGGACCTTCGGGTCCCGCCCTTTTCTTTTGCCGGCGAATTCGCCGGAGCGGCATGCGGGGAGTTGCGATAGAAGGTCGCCAGAGCCGGAGGTCTGCCGATGTTCACGAAGGCGAAGCTCGAAGCGCTGCGCGCGCGCTATGCCGGCGCCAAGGCAGGCGACGTGCAGGATCCCGAATTCCGCAAGGTCTCGGAGCTGCTGTTCAACGGCACCGAGCGCCGGCGGCTGCCCTATGCGGGCGTCTCGACTTTCCTCGACGCCCCGCATCGACCGGACGCGCCGGACCGGGCCGACTTCGCCGGGCTGGAGGCCGCGCTGGTCGGCGTGCCGATGGATCTCGGCGTCACCAATCGTGCCGGCGCCCGGCTGGGGCCGCGCGCCGTGCGCGGCATCGAGCGCATCGGTCCGTACAACCATGCCCTGAAGATCGCCCCGGTCGCGTCCTTGCGCATCGCCGATGTCGGCGACGTGCCATTCCGCAGCCGCTACAGCCTCGAGCAGTCGATCGAGGACATCGAGGACTTCTACGACCGCGTCCGGGCGGCCGGCGTGATCCCGTTCTCGGTCGGCGGCGACCACTCGATCACCTATCCGATCCTGAAGGCGCTGGGACGCGAGCGTCCCGTCGGCCTCGTCCATATCGACGCCCATTGCGACACGGGCGGCCCGTTCGAGGGCTCGAAGTTCCACCACGGCGGCCCGTTCCGGCAGGCGGTGCTGGATGGCGTCCTGGATCCCGAGCGCACCATCCAGATCGGCATCCGCGGCTCCGCCGAGTTCCTGTGGGAGTTCTCCTACGAGTCCGGGATGACCGTGCTGCATGCGGAGACGGTGACCGAGCTCGGCATCAAGGCGGTGATCGCCAAGGCGCGCGAGGTGGTCGGGGACGACCCGGTCTACCTCTCCTTCGACGTCGACGGCCTCGATCCGGCCTTCGCGCCGGGTACCGGGACGCCCGAGGCCGGTGGCCTCTCGGCGCGCGAGGTGCTCGCCATCCTGCGCGGCATGCAGGGCCTGCATCTGGTCGGCGGCGACGTCGTCGAGGTCGCGCCGCAATACGACGCGACGACGAATACGGCCCAGATCGCGGCGCAGGCCTTGTTCGAGATGGTCTCGCTGCTCGCGCTCCGCCGGCGCTGATCGACGCCGGCGGGCCGATTCCGTTCATCTTGCGGCGATCTTCGCGCGGCAGGATCGGCGCCATGACATCCCGCAATTCCACGCGTCGCGGCGTGCTGGCCACGCTCCCCGGGCTGGCGTTGGCCGCCTGTCGAGTCGACGACTCGGCCGTTCCGGGGACCGGCGGACCGGCCGCGGGCCCGCGCTTCGCCGCTCTTCCGGAAGCCGAGATCGTGGCGCGGCTGCGCCGTCCGAGCGCGCCGCTTGCGGCGTTCCTGCGGCGCGCCGGCGCCGATGTCGGCCGCGCGCCGGACCCCGTGGCGACGATCCATGTCGAGGGGACCCTGCCGGGCCAGGGGATCTATGACCGCAGCATCGAGGCCACGCGCGATTTCCCGCGCATCCTCGACTTCGCGGTCGCCTGGCGCGCCACGGGCGAACCGCGCTTGCTCGAGCTTGCCGACCGCTTCCTGCGTGCCTGGACCGACGTCTATCGGGTGAGCCTGAACCCGATCGACGAGGAGCGCTTCGACGTCCTGCTCCTGGCGGCCGACCTGGTCCGCGGCCACGTCGACCCGGCGACGGACGCCGGCGTCGATCGGCTGTCTCGCCGGTTTGCGGAAGGCTATTGCGCGCATCTGCTGGCCGGCGGGCGGCGGGGCTCGGACGTGAACAACTGGTCGTCGCACCGCGCCAAGCTTGCCGCTCTCTCGGCTTTCGCGCTCGGCGATCCTGCGCTCCTGGCACGGGCGCGCGAAGGCTTCGTCGCGCATCTCGATCGCACCATCGTCGGCGCCGACGGCGAGGTCGTCGATTTCGGCGAGCGCGACGCGATCCACTACGTCGTCTACAGCATCCTGCCGCTGCTGATCGCGTGCCACGCCGCGCGCGCGCACGGCGAGGACTGGCTGGCGCGCCGCAACCGCCTCGGCGCCTCGGTGGCGACGGCGATCGACTGGCTCGCGCCCTATGCCGAACGACGCAAGACGCACCAGGAGTTCGTGCATTCGCGCGTCGGCTTCGACGCGGTCCGCGCGAGGGCCGGGCTCGCCAACTTCGCCGGCCCCTGGGATCCTGCGCGCGCCATCAATCTCTTCGCTCTCGCCGCCGCGCTCGACCCGCGCTGGCGCGGCATCGCGGATCGCCTCGTCGCGGAATCCGGCCGGCCGCCGAGCGACTGGATTCGGCTCCTGCTGGCGTGACCGCTACGCGGCGCCCATGAATCCGCGCAGGGCGGCGGCGAGATTCTCGCCGAGCTCGGGAGCGAGATAGCCGCCCTCCTGCACCAGCACCGTCGGCAGGCCGAGCCGGCCGAGCGCGGCGCCGATGCGCCCGAAGCCGGCGGTCGTGATCGCCATGCCCTTGAGCGGATCGCCGGCATAGGCGTCGAGGCCGAGCGCCACCACCAACGCGCCGGGCGCGAAGCCGCGCACGCGGGCGAGCGCCGGCTCCAGCGCATCGAGATAGCGCGCATCGTCGGTGCCGACCGGCAGCGGGACGTTGAGGTTGAAGCCTTCGCCATCACCTTCGCCGCGCTCCTGCTCGTAGCCGGCGAAGAACGGGTAGTACTGCGACGGGTCCGCATGCAGCGACACCGTCAGCACGTCGCGGCGGCGCCAGAAGATGCCCTGCGTGCCGTTGCCGTGGTGCACGTCGACGTCGACGACGGCGACGCGCTCGTGGCAACGGCGCAGGTGCTGCGCCGCGATCGCGCTGTTGTTCAGGTAGCAGAAGCCGCCGGCCCTGTCGGCATAGGCGTGGTGCCCGGGCGGCCGGCAAAGGGCGTAGGCCGCGCGCTCGCCGTCGATCACGAGCTGGGCCGCATGGGTCGCGGCGTTTGCCGCGGCACAGGCCGCCCGCCACGTGTGCTCGCCGATGGGGCATGCGGTGTCCGCCATGTGCAGCCCGGCCTGCGCGACGATCGCTTCGGGATAGGCGACGACGGGCCCGGCGGGATGGACGTTGGCGACCACCTCGTCGCCGGCATCGGGAAGGGCATGCCAGCGGCGCCAGGCCGATTCCAGGAACGCGAGGTAGCGCGCGTCGTGCACAGCCGCGCGCGTTGCGGCGCCGTAGTCGGGCGGCAAGAGCGGCTCCAGGCCCATGCCGCGCACCGCGTCGAGCAGCAGGTCGGCGCGCTGCGGCTGCTCGGCGCTGCGCGTCGCAGGCTTGCCGCGGACCAGGAAGAAACGCGGGTCGTGACCGCGATGATCGGGATGGTGGACGACCCTCATCGCGGTCCCGGCCCCGCGCTCAGAGCACCGCGAGCCGGGCCTGGGTCGCGCGCTCGATGGCGGACGTGACGAGGCGGTCGAGGTCGAGGACGAGGCGCAGCCGCTGCAGCAGGCGAAGCTCCTCAACCGGGATCCGCCGGTCGATCGCCGCGATCTCGGTCGCGCAGAGGTAGCAAGTCTCCCGCAGGTGCCTCGGCAATGCCTCCGCGATCAGGGTCAACGCGCGCTCGACGCCGTCCCTGGTGTGGACGATCACCGCGCACTCCTGCGCGACCTCCGGCAGCCTGTTCTCATCGAAAGTCTCGAAGACCGGCAGCTGGCGGGCCTTGCGGCCGATGAGCTGCAGCTCGTTGTCCGTGATGTCGCGGTCGGAGCCGGCGACGAGGACCATGGCGTAGATCAGCGCCTGATGCGGCGTGATCTTGGACGTCTGCGGGTTCTTGGGCATGGCTCGCGAATTTAGGGACTGCCGCCGTAGGGTCAAGCGCGGCGCGCCCGGGATTGACAGGCGCGGGACCTTCGTGTGCCCTGCGACGAAACGAGACGCGATGGAGGAAACATGGCGACGATCGAGCTTGCCGGGCTTCGGATCCGGCCGACCGGGGCCGGGCTCGCGGCCGACGTCGATGGCGTCGATCTGCGCGCGCTGACGGACGGCGAATTCGGCGCGTTGCGCCGCGCACTTCACGACCATCTCGTCCTGCGATTCCGCGGGTACTCGATCGACGACGTCGAGTTCCAGCATCTGGCCGGCCGATTCGGCGAGCTCTACGCCTCGCCCGGATACACGCGCAGCCGGGCCGTCTACAACCCGGCCGCGCCGATGGTCACGATCGTATCCAACGTCGTCGAGGACGGCGCGCCGATCGGGGAGCATGGCGACGGCGAGCTCCTGTGGCACACCGATCTCGGCTTCGAGGAGGTCCCCTCGGCGCTGACCTTCCTGCTGGCGCGCGAGGTCCCGGCGACGGGCGGCAACACGAGCTTCGCGAACATGTACAAGGCGCTCGACTCGCTGGCGCCGGCGACGCGCGAGCGGATCGCCCGGCTCAAGAGCAAGCATCAGGCCAGCCACAGCTCGTACGGCGCCAAGCGCCCGGGCTTCCGCGACATCGAAACGGACGATCCGCGCGAGCTGCCGGGTCCGATCCACCCGCTGGTCCGCACGCATCCGGAGACGGGACGCAAGGCGCTCTATCTCGGCCGGCGCTTCGGCGGCTACGTCCCGGGGCTGCCGCTCGCCAAGAGCGAGGCGCTGCTCGACGAGCTGTGGGCCGCCGTCGATCGGCCCGAGCACGTGTGGACCCAGCAATGGCAGGTCGGCGATCTCGTCATCTGGGACAACCGCTGCACCATGCATCGCCGCGATCCGTTCACGGGACAGGGACGGCGGCGGATGCATCGGCTCATGACGAAGGGCGAACGGCCGGTCTGAGCGACCGCGCCGATACGCGCAATCCGGGGAGGACGACCATGATGATCTCGCGACGCCGGCTCGGCCGGCTCTCGCTGTCCGCCACGCTGGCCGGCTCGAGCGCCGCGTTGGCCCAAGGCAAGCCCGCCAAGCTGACGATCATGAGCCACGCGGTGCATCGCGCCGTCGCCACCGGCGCGAAGGCGGGTGACTCGACGGCCGCGTGGCGCCAGAGCACCGGGGTCGACGTGGAATGGATCACCTTCTCCGTCGAGGGCGTCCATGAGCGCGTCTACCGCGAGGCGAGCCTGAGCGAGGGTGCCGCCGACATCGCCTTCCTGCTCGAGCGCTACGGCGGCCCGCACATCGCGCCGCTGTTCGAGGATCTCGGCGAGTGGCACAAGCGCGATCCGATCGAGGATCTCGACGAGATCGGTGCGGGCATGCGCGGCGCCCACACCTATGCCGGGCGGATGATCGGCATCCCCTATCGCCACGCGACCCACGGCTTCTTCTACAACCGGACCTTCCTGCGCGAGGCCGGCCTCGCCGCCGCGCCGACCACGCTGGAGGAGATCCTGGCGGCGGCGGAGAAGCTGACCTACGTCCGCGGCGACGGGACGCGGGTGAACGGCTATGCGCTGTCGATGGACGACCCCTCGGCGGTCGTCGATCTCGTCCGCGCGCAGGGCGGCGACTTCATCACCGGCGACTACCGGATCGTCTGCGACCAGGAACCGGCGGTGAAGACAGCGACGCTGCTGCGCGAGTGGTACCGCAAGGGCGTGCTGGCGCGGAACTCGATGACGTTCAAGACGGAGGAGGTGATCACCGCGATGCAGCAGGGGCGCGCGGCGATGACCAACCAGCCCTTCGGCCGCTTCGTGAATTACAACGATCCCAAGCAGAGCAAGTTCCCGGGCGAGATCGCGGTCGCGACCTTCCCCATGGCGGGATCCGCGACGCCGGCACCGGCCAAGACCTCGGTCTGGGCGATGGCGATCCCGAAGAACGCGAGGAACAAGGAGCTCTCCTGGTCGCTGATCAAGGAGCTGTCGAGCAAGAAAAGCACGATCCGCGCGGCGGCCAACGGCAACGGGCCGGTGCGGCCGTCGGCCTACGACGATCCGCAGGTGCGCGAGCTCGCGCCCTACTCGGACTACGAGCGCGCCGTATTGTCGCGCGCCCGGCTGACCGTGCCGGGCTTCGAGCACGCGGCGAAGGCCATGGACATCTACATGGAGGAGCTCCAGAAGGCGATGCTCGGCCAGCTCGAACCGCTCAAGGCGATGCAGAGCGCGAAGGCGCGCATCGAGCCGCTGCTCCCGAAGACCTGATCCACTCGGCGGCCTGAAGCGCGGACGGCATGCATCGGCTCAGGCCGGTCCACTGGTTGATGATCGCGCCGGCGCATCTGTTGCTGGCGGCCTTCATCCTGATTCCGGCGCTGGTCGTCGTCTGGATCAGCCTGCAGCATTGGACCTACGGCCGTCCGCCCAGCCCCGTCGGTCTCGCCAACTACGCGACGATCCTGTTCGACCCGCAGTTCTGGCGGGCCTTCTGGAACACCTTCCTGGTCACCAACGCCGTCGTCTACGGCGAGCTTCTGCTGGGGCTCGGCCTGGCGCTGCTGCTCGCCGGACCGGTGCCGGCCAAGCGCGTCGTGATCTCGATCCTGCTGGCGCCCTACGCGATCACCGAGGTGTCGGCCGTGGTGATGTGGCGCTACATGCTCGAGCCCGACATCGGGATGATCAACTGGACCCTGCTGGCGCTGGGGTTGGGGCAGATCGACTGGTCCGCCGATCCGTTCGACGCGCTCTTCGTCGTGTCGCTGCTCAGCATCTGGCACCACGTGCCGTTCACGTTCCTGATCCTCTACGCCGCCGTCGCGGCGATCCCCGGCGAGCTCACGGAAGCCGCCGTCATCGACGGCGCCACGCCCTGGCAGGGCTTCTGGCACGTGAAGCTGCGGCTGATCCTGCCGGCGCTGCTGATCGCGACCATGTTCCGCTACATCGTCGCGATGCGCGTCTTCGGCGAGGTCTGGCTGCTGACGGAGGGCGGGCCGGCGCGTCTGACGGAGGTGCTCGCCGTGTATCTCTACCGCCAGGCGTTCAAGTACCACGACTTCGGCGGTGCCGCCGCCACCGGCGTGGCGATGCTCGCGATCTCGCTCCTCATCGCGCTGCCCTATCTCCACCAGATGCACCGTCGGATGTTCGGCCATGCATCGGCATAGGGCCGCGGCGGGGCGCGCGCGCCGCCCCGGGGAACGGCGATCCGGCGCGGTCGCGCCGGGCGACGGCCGCCGTCGCGCTGGCGGCCGGGGCGATCGCGATGCGCCCTAGCCCCGCCGCGCGCGCCCTGCGCCTCGTCCTCGTCGCGCTCGCCGTGGCGTGGGCCGGATTCCCGATCCTCCTGATCGTCGCCTCGTCGTTCAAGCAGGGACGGGACATCTTCGCGACGCCGCCGAGCCTGATCTTCGTGCCGACGCTCGACAACTACCGCCGGCTCTGGGAGGTGTGGCCGGCGTTCTTCGACAACATGCGCAACAGCCTGATCGTCACGATCGGCGCGACGCTTCTGACGGTCGCGTGCGCGACGTCGGCGGGCTACGTCTATGCCCGCTTTCGCGGCCGCCTGCTCGCCGCGACGGCGTTCTCCATGATCGTGCTGCGCATGCTGCCGCCGATCATCGTCACGCTGCCGCTGTTCCCCGTCGTCAACGCGCTGCGCCTCAACGACACCCATGTCCTGCTGATCGCGCTCTATGCCGCGTTCTTTGTCAGCCTCGGCACCTGGATCCTGAAGGCCTTCGTCGAGCAGATCCCGCGCGAGCTCGAGGAGGCCGCGGTGGTCGACGGCGCCTCGCTGCGCCAGATCCTGCTGCGCATCGTGCTGCCGCTCGCGGCCAACGGCATCCTGGCCGCCGCCGTCTTCGTCGTCGTCTTCGCCTGGAACGAGTACACATTCGCGCTGGTGTTCACGACGCGGGCGGCGAAGACGACGCCGCTGGTGATCAGCGAGATCCTGAGCACCGTCGAAGGCGTCGATTGGGGCATCCTGTTCGCTGCGGCGACGGTGCAGCTCGCGCCGATCCTCGCCTTCGTGATCGCGGCGCAGCGCTATCTCGTGACCGGGCTCGCGGCGGGATCCCTCAAGGGCTGAACGGGCCGGCGGCGAGTTGCGGCTCGACAGTGCGGGGCGGCAGCCAGTAGCGTCCCCCGCTTTCCAACCAAGCCGGGCCATGCAAGCCGTCGTCGACGTCGTATTCCCCGTGTTCGGCCTGATCCTCGTCGGGCTGATCGCGGGGCGCTTCCGGATCCTGGGTCAGGACTCGACCGAGGCGCTGAACAAGTTCGTCTACTGGTTCGCGCTGCCCGCGCTGTTCTTCCTGGGCATGTCGCGTGTTCCGGTCGGCGACGTGTTCAATCTCGCCTATATCGGCACCTTCCTGGGCGGGGTCGTCGGTGCCGCCCTGGTCGTCGCGGCGGTCGCCCGCTTCGCCTTCCCGGCGCGGCCCGAGGAGACGGCGATCGCCGCCTTCCTCGGCGCCTTCTCGAACTCCGGCTACATGGGCATCCCCTTCTTCCTGACCGCATTCGGCGCGGCGGGGCAGCTGCCGGTGATCATCGCGAGCGTGCTCAACGGCGCCGTCGTCGTCAGCTCCGCGGCGATCGCCGTCGAGCTCACGCTGCATCGCGACCGCCCGATCACCGCCGCGCTCGCCGAGGTCGGCAAGGCGATCGTCGCCAATCCGCTGATGATCGCGATGACCGGCGGCATCCTGTGGAGCGCCGCGGGCATCGGGATGCCGCGGTCCTTCGTCGTCTTCTTCGAGCTGCTCGGTGCCTGCGCGGGGCCCTGCGCGCTCTTCGCGGTGGGACTCTTCCTCGCCGGCCAGCGGACGTCCGCCCTGTTCGATCGACGCCGCGGCGTCGAGGTGTGGTGGCTCAGCCTGGTGAAGGTGCTCGTGCAACCGGCGATCACCTGGGCGGTCGGCCTCGGCTTCGGCCTGCCGAGCTTCTGGCTCGCGAGCGCCGTGATCTCGGCGGCCTTTCCGGCGGGGGCGACGGCGTTCGTGATCGCGCAGCGCTACAAGGTCTTCGTCGAGCGCACCTCGGCCACGATCCTGCTGTCGACCGTGCTGTCGCTGCTGACCCTGTCGGCGTTCATGATCCTGCTGGATCCGAAGCCCTGAGCGAGCCGATCGAGGCCGATCCGCGCGTGGCGCCGAGCGCGAGGCGCGAGTCGATCCTGCTCCGGGGGCCCGTCCTCGCCGATCGGGTGCACGGCGCATGCAGCCGAGCGCGCTCCATTCGTGCCGGCGATCCTGGCGGGCACGTCTCGCGGCAAGCTCCGCATCGTCGTGCGCGGCTGGCCCGGCGCGACGGTGCCGGGGACCACCGCCAAGGCGAACCGACCGCGCGGCGCCGCACCGCCATGCGCCTTTCAGCGCCGCTCGATCAGGTCCCAGGCATTGCCGTAGAGGTCCTCGAACACGGCGACCGTGCCGTAGGGCTCGCGGCGCGGCGCCTCGCGGAAGCGCACGCCGGCGGCGGTCATGCGCGCGTGGTCGCGGTGGAAGTCGTCGGTGTCGAGGAACAGGAAGACGCGACCGCCGGCCTGGTTGCCGATCGCGGCCGCCTGTGCGGACGTCGCGGCGCGCGCCAGCAGCAGCGGCGTGGCTGCGCCCGCCGCCGGCGCGACGAGGATCCAGCGCTTGCCGCCGCCGAGGTCGCTGTCCTCGACGACGACGAACCCGAGCGCCCGCGTGAACCACGCGACCGCCTCGTCGTAGTCGCGCACGAGATAGGCGACGGCGCCGATCCGGCGCACCGGCGTCCCGTTCATGGCGCCGCCGCCGCGGGCGGCGCGAGGAATGCCCGCACCGTGGCGATCGCCTCGGCGAGGCCGACGCGCTGGACCTCGACGCCGGGCGGAAAGGCGCCCTTCAGGCGCGAGGGCAGACGGGAGTCGAGCATCACGAAGACGCCGTGGTCGTCGGCGCGGCGCACGAGCCGGCCGAAGGCCTGCTTGATCTTGAGGCGGGTCAGGGTGTCGTCGTAGGCGCTGCCGCCGCTGGCGGCCTTGCGCGCCTTGTGCAGGATCGTCGGCCGTGGCCAGGGCACGCGATCGAAGACGATCAGGCGCAGTGAGCGCCCCGGCACGTCGACGCCGTCGCGCACCGCGTCGGTGCCGAGCAGGCAGGCGTCCTCCTCGGCGCGGAAGATGTCGACGAGCGTGCCGGTGTCGAGCGCGTCGACATGCTGCGCGTAGAGCGGCAGGCCCGCGGCCTCGAGGTCGCGCGCGATCAGCCCGTGCACGCGGCGCAGGCGGCTGATCGCCGTGAACAGGCCCAATCCGCCGCCGCCGGCGGCGAGGAAGAGCTCGCGCACGGCGCTGGCGACGCGCGGCGGGTCGTCGCGGCCGAGATCGGTGATCACCAGCACGCGGGTCTGGCGCGGATAGTCGAAGGGCGAGGGCACGCTCGCGCGCATGGCGTCGGGCAGATGCCGGGCGCCGCTGCGACCGATCGCGACCGCCCAGGCCGCCTCGTTGTCTTCGCTGCCGTCGGTCAGCGTCGCCGAAGTGACCAGCGCGCCCTGCGCCGGCCGCAGCACGGCGCCGGCAAGCGGCTCGGTCGGGTCGAGCCAGCGGCGCTGGAATCCGACATCCATGTCGCGGCCGTCGTCGCGCTCGACCTCGAACCAGTCGACGAACTGCGCGGGCGTCTCCTGCGACAGGCTCTGCAGCATGGCGCGCCAGGCGAGCACCTGGCCGCCGATGCGCCGCTCCAGCCCGCGGATCGCGGCTTCGAGTCGGCCGCGGCTGGCGGGGTCGAGATCCCTGGCGTCTCGCTCGAGCTTCGCGTGCAGCGCGCGCACCAGACCCTGCATCGGCGTGGCGAGGCGCGCGAGCGCGGCATCGAGCTCCGACGCGGCCTCGATCAGGCCCTCGACCGGGGGCCGGACGCCGGCCTCGAGCGAGAAGCCGTCGTCGACGTCCTTGGCGCGCGCATAGACCTGCTGGCGCACGAAGGCGAGGAAACGCTCCGCCGGCCCGACCGCATTGGCAGGCCGCAGGCGCTTCTCCCAGCCCGACGCGGTCAGCGCGGCGGCCGCGTGCACCGTGTCCTCGACGAGTTCGCTCGCCTCGGGATCGTCGGCGACGAGATCGCCGATGCGCTTCTTCAGGCCGCGGGCGCGCGAGCGGCGGGCGCCGCTCTCGGCGCCGACGATCCAGCGCCGCAGCTCGACGGTCTCGTCGCCCGACAGGTTGGCCGCGAAGGCCGAATCCGCGGCGTCGAACAGGTGATGGCCCTCGTCGAACACGTAGCGCGACGGCAGCAGCCGCTCCTCGATGCCGCCGGTCGCGGCCTGGACGAGGACCAGCGCGTGGTTTGCGATCACGATGTCGGCACGGCGCGATCGGCGGATCGTCTTCTCGATCACGCATCGGCGGTAATGCGTGCATGCAGCATGGATGCACTCGCCGCGCTGGTCGGCGAGGCCGCGCGTGCGGGCGTGACCGACCAGGTCGATGAGCCAGGAGGGGAAGTCGCCGCCGACCATGTCGCCGTCGCGCGTCGCCGCGGCCCAGCGCGCCACGAGTCCGAGCGCGACGGCGTCGTGCGGCCGGCCGCCGACGCCCTGCGCGGCCTCCTCGAGGTTCAGAAGGCAGAGGTAGTTCTCGCGGCCCTTGCGCACCACGACCTTGCGCCGCTTCGTGTCGGCGTCGGCATAGAGCCGGTCGAGCTCGCGGTCGATCTGATGCTGGAGATTGCGCGTGAAGGTCGAGACCCAGACCGGGGCGCCGTTCTTCTCCGCCCACACCGTCGCCGGCGCGAGATAGCCGAGCGTCTTCCCGACGCCCGTGCCGGCCTCGGCGAGCACGACACGCGGCTCGCCCTCGTGCTCGCGCGGCGCGAAGGCGAAGCTCGCGGCCGAGGCGTAGTCGGCCTGCTGCGGCCGCGCCTCGGCGCCCGCGCCGAGCAGCTTCACCAGCCGCGCGCGCGCCTCCACCGGCTCGACCGGGATGTCGCCTGCCGGCGGCTCCGGCGCGAACTCGGCCCATTCGCCCAGCCGCTTCCACACCGCCAGCGCCTGCGCGTCGTCGGGCTGCGGGGCGGGATCGGCGCCGAGCGCGGCGAGCACAGGCGGGCCCCAGCGCCAGCCGCCGCGGCTCATCAGGCGCGCAAGCGGCGCGAGCGACGGCTCCGCGCGCTGCGCCGGCAGCGCGAGCTCGGCGAGCAGGCGTGTCGCGGCCTCGGCGAGAAGCTCGGCCTCGGCCTCGAGCCCATGGGGTCGCGGCAGGCCGAGCGCCTGGGCCAGGCCGGCGGGCGTCGGCAGGCAGAAGGCGGCTGGGCGCACGAAGGCCCACAGCTCGAGGAGATCGAAGGCCGGGAAGGGTTCGACCGTCAGGCGCCGTGCCGTGGCGCGGAGATGGACGACGAGCGGCGCCTCGCGAGCCAGCAGATCCGACGCGTCCCGAACGTCCAGGAGCCGCGTCCGGCCCAGCGTGTCGCGCCACGCCGCGCGGCCGCCGCGGGCGACGAGCGCGCAGCGACGCAGGGCGAAATCGGTGTCGAGCTCGGTGGTCATGGTCGGTGCCGGGCAGACTACCCCTGTCCCGTCGCGGTCGCGACGCCGCATCGCGTCGGCATGGCGCCGCCCGCGTCGGGCCTCGTGCGGCGCCGGTGCTTGAATTGGCGCGCATCCCGGTCCATGTCGAGACGCCCATGGAGACCCTGTTCCAGGACGCGGCGGCGCCGCTGACGCATTTCGTCGAGACCCATGCCGCCTGGGCCGGAGCGATCGTTTTCGCCATCTGCTTCCTGGAATCGCTCGCGCTCGTCAGCGCCATCGTCCCGGCCACGGTCATGCTGATCGGCATCGGCAGCCTGGCGGCGGCCGGGCTGCTCGATCTCGGGACGCTGTCGCTGTGGGGTATCGCCGGCGCCGGGCTCGGCTTCTGGATCAGCTTTGAAGCCGGGCGGCGCTACGCGAAGGAGATCGAGGCGCTGCCCTGGCTCCAGCGCCGTCCCGAGCTCGTCGCGCGCGGGCACGCGTTCTTCGAGCGCTGGGGCGCGATGGCGGTGTTCGCGGGACGCTTCGTCGGGCCGGCGCGCGTGGTCGTGCCGATGCTCGCCGGCACGCTCGGCGTCGAGGCGCGTTCCTTCCACGTCGCGAACTGGGCCTCGGCGATCCTCTGGGCGCCGCTCCTGCTCGCGCCGAGCTCGATCGGCAACTGGCTCGCGCGCGAGATCGCGGCGCTGCCGCCGCCCGTCCGGGCATCGATCCTGATCGCGCTCGGCGCGCTGGTCGTCGTCGCGATCCGCGCGTTCCGAGGCCGGCGGTGACGCGCGGGTCGGACCGCCTCCTCGCGGTCCGTTTCGGGTCGGGCGCGCCGCGGCCGCCGTCTCAGCGCGCGCCGGAGGAGTAGGTCGCGCTGCCGCGCTTCGTGAGTTCGGCGGGATCGGTGGCGCGCTTCAGGAAGGCCGCCTTGTGCGCCTCGTCGGAGAACTTGAGTCCGGCCTGCCGGACCGCCGCATCGGGCACCTTCGCCAGCGGCGTGTAGCGCGGGTGGTGATGCTCGCGATACGGATTGTTGCGCGCCGCGTTGTAGCAGCAGATCAGCGTCCAGCGCCGGTCGGGCGAGCGGTTCTGGTCGGAGCGGTGCAGCGTGTTGCAGTGGAAGAACAGCGCGTCGCCGGGCTCCATCTCGGCATGGACCGTCTCGGCGACCTTCCTGGCCTCCTCGACGCGCGCGAGATCGGCGCCGACCTGCTGGCCGTCGAGCAGCCCGTGGTCGATGCGGCCCATGAGATGCGAGCCTTTGAGGACCTGCAGACAGCCGTTCGCGCGCGTCGTGCGGTCGAGCGCGATCATCGCCGAGGCCATCAGGGGGAAGAGGCAGCCGTTGTTGTACCAGTAGCCGTAGTCCTGGTGCCATTCCCAGGCGCCGCCCTCGTAGGGCTCCTTCGCCGTCAGCTTCGAGTGGTAGTGATAGACCTCGCCGCCGAGCAGGTCCTCCATCGTGTCGACCATGCGCAGCGACCGAGCCGCGAGGCCGTAGACGCTGTCGCCGGGGTGGTTCCAGGTGACCATCTTCGTGGCGGCACCCTGCGCGTCGCGGCGATTGTAGAAGTGCTCGCGGATTGCCGGATCGGTCTCCATCGCCGTGCGCAGAAGTCCCGTCTCCTCGGCGTCGAACAGGCCGCGAACGACGACGTAGCCGTCGCGCTCGAAGGCGGCGCGCTGGTCGGGCGAGAGGATGCTGGGCATCGATCGGTCCATGGTTGCGGGGGTGGGGCGCGAGCCTAGCAGGCTTGCCGTTCCGTTCGCAGCCCGAGCTTCATCTCGCGCGACCGTGATCGTCCGGCGCGACCCTGCCGCTCCCCCCGGGCCGCACATTCGCCTAGCGTCCTCGGCGATGAAAAGCTTTGCCACCGAGATCCCCATCCGCGCGACCCCCGAGGCGATCTGGTCGATCCTCGCCGACGCCGCGGCGTATCCGGCTTGGAACTCGACCGTCGAGCGCGTCGAGGGCCGCATCGCGCGCGGCGAGACGATCAAGGTCCATGCGCGGATTTCGCCGGGGCGCGCCTTCCCGGTCCGCGTGACCGAACTGGACCCGCCGCGCCGCATGGTCTGGACGGGCGGCATGCCGCTGGGCCTGTTCACGGGCACGCGCACGTTCACGCTCGCCCCGCGCTCCGACGGCATGGTGGCCTTCGCGATGGGCGAGACGTTCACGGGGTTGCTCGCGCCGCTGATCGCCCGGTCGATCCCCGATCTGCAGCCGGCCTTCGACGCGTTCGCCGCCGACCTGAAGCGCCGCGCCGAGTCCGGAGGCTGATCGCGCGTTCGCCCGCGGCGGCGCTCAGCGCGCCTCGGTCGCCGCGGCGGCCTCGAGCTTCGCGTAATCGGCCTCGGTGCGGCCGCGGCAGTTGCGCGCCTTGTGCTCGACGCCCTTGAGCAGCATCACGAGCGCCGCATTGTAGGGCGTCGGCACGCCGAGCCGCGCCCCCTCCTCGACGATCTTGCCGTTGAGCGCGTCGATCTCCGTGCGCTTGCCGGCGTCGACATGCTGCATCATCGAGGGTCGGGAGAACTTCTTCCGGCAATGGGCCTTCACGGTCGCGCGCAGGTCCGGATCGGCGAGCGTGATCTTCTTGGCCGCCACGACGGCGAGGATCTCGTCCATCACCAGGTCCTGGAACCTGTCCATCGCCGGCAGGCGCGCGATCTCGCCCAGCCGCAGGCCGGTCGTCGCGCAGAGCGCGTTGATCGAGCAGTTCAGCGAGAATTTCGTCCAGATCAGCGACATGATGTCGGGATAGACGCGCGCTTCGAAGCCCGCCTTGCGCAGCTCGGCGCACAGCCCGTCGACGCGCGCGCTGCCGCCGCCGTCGATCTCGCCGACCGAGGTCATGCCCATGTGCGTCAGGGTCGAGTGCCCGGGCCCCTTCATCGCCGCGCTGCACATGCTCGAGCCGGCCGCGACGCGCGCCTTGCCGAGCACCTCGACGAGCGTCTCGACATTGCCGATGCCGTTCTGCAGCGTGATCGCGAAGCCGTCGGGGGCGAGCACCGCCTTCGCCGTCTCGGCCGCCTGGCGCGTGTTGTTGGAGTCCGTCCAGATCATCGCCAGATCGGCGCCGAGGCCGTGCGGCGTGTTGCTGGTCGCGGCGACCTTGAAGGTCTGGTCGCCCTTCACGCCGTCGACGCGCAGGCCGCGTGCGTTGATCGCGTCGACATTGTCGGTCCAGACGTCGACGAACGTCACGTCGTGCCCCAGCGTCGACAGCAGTCCGCCATAGGCGGCACCCATCGCCCCGGCCCCGATCACACAGATGCGCATATTCGAAGTTCCCCCTGAGGACATGATCGATCCGATCGCGGTTCGCGCCTGACGTCCGCGTGGCGGCCCCGTCATCTCGCCGTGAATAGCAACCCGATCGCCACCGGCATGGCAAATGCTAAGCTGCCGTCCGGGCAGTGCTTGTCAGTATCTGGATGGCGGCGAACCGACGGGGTCGGGTCGCCGCGCTCCGGGGAATCGGGAGATCGAAATGTCGCCTCGCTCACGTCTCGGCTGGCTCCTCGCCGGCATCCTGGCGACGGCCGTCGAACTGGGGTGGTCCGCGAGCGCCTTGTCGGCGACGTCGGTGCCCACGCCGACGGTCCGGGTGCAGTTCTCCAGGGTCGGAGGTCCTCCTGGCGAGGTCCGAGTCGTCCCGACGTCCATATTCGCGTGCGACGGCAGCGTTCGCCTCGGCGACGGCAGCGTCCGGGCCTGCGACGGCAGCGTCTACATCGGACTCGGCGATACGGCCTTCGACGGGGCCGTGGCGAATGTCAGCCTCGCGTTCGACACGGATCCGTTTATTTCGTTCAGCATCGCGGCGGTCAATTTCACGGCTGCGCCTGCCGTGTTCGACTTCACCTTGGCGATCCCATACTCCGGCGGCCCGTACGCCATGATGTCCTCGTATCTGGATGGCGTGCTGGTCGAAGCACGGGGCGACGCGGCGGGCGTTTCGCCGCTCACCCTCGAGGGTGTTCTCGACGGCGGCATCGTCGCGGCCCTGACCGTGAGCGAATCCTGCGTCGCCGAGCTCGGCATCGGGGAGACGGCGGATTGCGGGCCGTACGGACCGCTCTCGGCCGGCGTGACGTCGGGCGCGGCCGGGGTTCTCGAGGCCCATCTCGCCTTCACGCTGTCGCCGAACTTCGACGCGGCCACGTTCGGTGGAGTGATCGAACTCTTCGCGCCGGCGTCGGATGTCCCTGCACCCGCGAGCGCACTGCTGCTGGCCGGGGCGCTCGGCGGCCTGGCGCGGCGCCGCCGCCGCTGATCAGGCCGCGTCGACGCCCGCCCAGACCAGCCACGCGGCGGCGGTCCAGGAGAAGTCCTTGCCGCCGAGGCCCGCGCCGGTGAACGGGTCGAAGTACTCGCGGAAGCCACCCTGCGCGACGAGCTCGCGCGTGTCGCGACGCAGTCGCTCCGCGATGTCGGCGAAGCCGTAGCGCGCGAAGCCGTCGGCGACGAGGCGGTTCATGAACGGCCAGACGGGCCCGCGCCAATAGCGCCTCGGATCGAACCCCGGGATCGACGGCATCGTGCTCGGCGTGCCGAACCGGCATGCGGTCATCGCCTGGCGCCACGTGGCCGCCAGGGTGTCGGCCTGCGCGCGCGACGCCGCACCGGCATAGAGCGGCAGGAAGGCCGCGACGCTGACCGATCGAGCGAGGCGATCGGTCAGGAGATCGAGGCTGTGATACGCGCCGCTCGCCGGATTCCAGAGCCGTGCCATGGCCTCGAGCGATCGCGCGCGCCAGGCCGCGAGCTGAGTCGCCACCGGCGCGAGATCGAGCTCGCGCGCGAGCACGCCGAGATCCTCGTCGGCGCGCAGCAGCAGGCACTGGATGCCGAGGTCGCAGACGCGCAGCGGCGATCGCGCGAAGAATGCGGTGCCGTTCCAGCCGACGGATTTGCCGAGCTCCACGATCGTCATGACGCGGTTGTAGTAGTCGTGGGTCGGCCGCTCCGACGGATCGGCGTGCAGGATGTCCTTGCGCAGGGCGGCGACGTCGACGCGCGGCTCGACCGCGGCGAGCGGCGCGTCCCATTCGACGGAATTGTCGCGCCCCGTCTCCCAGGGATGCAATGCGGCGACGAGGCCCGAGCCTGCCGGGTCGCGCGTCTCGTGCCACCAGCGATGCCAGGCCGCGAGCTTCACGACCAGGGGCCGCGCGCGGGCGAGGGCGGCCTGGCGATCGGCGGCGCCGTCGACCAGGCGGCGCAGGCAGGTCGCGGCGACCGGCGGCTGCGAGATCCCGGAGGTGCGCGGCGCGTGGTCCGTGCCCCAGGCATCGGGACCGGGATAGTAGCCGTCCGAGTCCGCGTGGAAGACGATGTGCGGAATCATCCCGTCGGCCCATTGGCCGGTGACCAGCGACTCGAACTCCCGCCACGCGCGATCGGGGTCGAAGGTCGCCCAGCCGATCGCGGTCAGCGGCGAGTCCCAATTCCACTGGAACGGATACATGCGCGCGCTCGGCACGGTGTAGCCGCCGCGATCGTTGGCGCGGAGGATCGCGCGCGCCTCCTCGGCGCGGTCGGCGGGCAGGTCAAGCGGCATGCGGCAGTGCCTTTCCGGACTCGGGATCCATCCAGCGGACTCGCCCGTCGAGGGGGCGCAGGTGAAGTCTCGTGCCCGCACGCGCCTCGACCTCGGGGGGTGCGGCGACGCGGATCGTGTCGCCGTCCACCCGGCCGGTCAGCAGCGTCTGCGCGCCGAGCGGCTCGACCACAGTGACGTCGAAGGGGAAGCCGTGCGCGGCGTCGCTGACCGCGACGTCCTCGGGCCTGATCCCCATCAGCAGCGCGCCGTCGCGCGGGGCGGGCAGGGCGAGGGCGCCGAGCCGCACGCTGCGGCCCGTGGCGCTGCGCTTGATGAAGTTCATCGGCGGATTGCCGACGAAGCCGCCGACGAAGGTCGTCGCGGGGCGGCGATAGATCTCCATCGGCGGCGCGCACTGCTCGATGACGCCGCCGTGCATCACGGCGATCCGGTCGGCGAGACCCATCGCTTCGGTCTGGTCGTGGGTGACGTAGATCGTGGTGGTCCCCGCCGCCTGCAGCACGCCCTTGAGCTCGGCGCGCATCTCCATGCGCAGCAGCGCGTCGAGATTCGAGAGCGGCTCGTCCATCAGCAGCACCGCGGGCTCGACGGCGAGGGCGCGCGCCACGGCGACGCGCTGGCGCTGGCCGCCCGAGAGCTGGGCGGGATAGCGCTGCAGCAGACCCTCGATATGCATCAGCGCCGCCGTCCGCTCGACCTGGCGCTTCACGCGCGCGTCGTCGGCCTTGGCCATGCGCAGTCCGAAGGCGACGTTCTCGAACACGGTGAGGTGCGGGAACACGGCATAGTTCTGGAACACCATCGCCAGGCCGCGCGCGCGCGGCGGCAGGTCGCTCACGTCGCGGCCGCCGATGACCACGCGCCCGGCCGAGCGCGCCTCGAGCCCGGCGATGATCCGCAGCAGCGTGGTCTTGCCGCAGCCCGACGGACCCAGCAGCGCCACGAACTCGCGATCGGCGATCGTCAGCTCGATGTCGGCCAGCGCGCGCGTTGTGCCGAACTCCTTCTTCACGTTCTCGATGCGGATCTCGGCCATGGCCTTTGCGTCTCACCGGTTGGTGATGCCCCAGATGGAGAACAGGTACTTGCGGACGGCGAAGATGAAGACGACCGAGGGCACGATCAGGATGAAGCCGCCGGCGAAGCGGTAGTGCAACGGCGACTCCGCGAGCACGGTCAGGAGGTAGGCGGTCAGCGTCCGCTGCCGCACCGTGAGCACCGAGGCCGCGAAGACCTCGTTCCACGAGATGACGAAGGCGAAGATCGCCGCCGCGGCGAGGCCGGGCAGCGCCAGCGGCAGCACGACGCGCCGGAAGGCCGCGAACCGGCCGCAGCCGAAGACCCACGCCGCCTCCTCGAGTTCGCGTGGGATGCCCATGAACAGCCCGGCGCTGACCAGGGCGGCGAAGGGCAGGGCGAGCGCGGTATGGACCAGGGCGACGCCGTAAGGCGTGTCGTAGAGCCCGATGCGGATGAACAGCACGGTCAGCGGCAGCGCGAGGATCGCCAGCGGGAAGGCGCGCGTCAGGAGCACGAGCAGGCGGAACGCGTTGGCGCCGCGGAAGCGATAGCGGGCCAGCGCATAGCCGGCCGGCGCCCCGAGCCCGATCGACAGGATCATCGTCAGGCCGGCGGCGATGACGGAGTTGATCGCGGCCGTGCCGACGCCCTCGATGCGCAGGAACAGCAGCAGATGGTCGAGCGACGTGATGTCGGGCAGCCAGGCCTTGGGCCACTTAAACACCGCGGGCCGCCCGCCGAATGCGCCGAGCGCGATGAAGTAGATCGGCACCAGCACCCAGGCGCAGAGCGTTGCGATGCCCGAGGCGTAGAGCAGGCGGCGCAGCATCATGGGGCGCCGCCCCGCGCGCGACCGGCGCGGCGGATGCGCCTCCCCGACGTCGGGCCGGACCCGGCGGCACGACGCGCGCGGCTCATGCCTGCTGCTCCGGCCGCACGCGCAGGACCCTCAGGTACAGCACCGTCGAGGCCAGCGAGATGAGCATCACGAGCACCGCGTAGGCGGCGGCGACGCCGTAGTTCTGGTTGACGTGCTGCCAGGTGTAGGCCTCGCCGACGAGGACCGGGAAATTCCGCCCGCCGAGCGCATAGACGGCGGCGAAGACCTCGAAGGCGAGGACCGTGCGCAGGATGAGCGCCGACTGCAGGCTGGGCTTGAGCAACGGCAGCGTCACGCGGAAGAACTTGGCGACCGGCGTGGCGCCGAACACGTCGGCCGCCTCGCCGTATTCCTTGGGCACGAGCTGCATGCCCGACACGAGGATGACGAGGACGACGGCGGTGGCGCGCCAGACCTCCGCGGCCACGATGCCGAGGAACAGCGTCATCGGCGTCTCGGCGTTCAGCCACGCAGTCGGGCCCTCGATGACGCCGAGCTGGAACAGGAGGCTGTTGAGGTAGCCGGTGTTCTGCAGGATCGCGAGCCAGACGAGTCCGGCGGCGAGGTCGGAGATTCCCAGCGGGATCGTCCAGATCCACAGCACGATCTCGCGGCCGCGCTGCAGCTTCTGCAGCATCAGCCCCATCGCCAGCGCGAGCACGACCTGCAGCGGCACGACGACGGCGACCAGCAGGAACGTATTGGCGATCGACACCGAGAAGTTCAGGTCGCCGAGCATGCGCCGGTAGTTGCCAAGCGGCCCGGCCGTTCCGCCGTCGAAGGACAGCACGATCGTCTGCACCAGCGGCACGACGAAGAACGCCGCCAGGAAGAAGGTCGCGGGCGCGATCAGCGCGTAGGGGAGCCAGCGCGGTGTCATGGGCTTGCGACTCTCCTCCTCGCGCCGCTGGCGCGGCGCCTGTCCCCCTCGATCGAGGGGGACAGGGCTCGTGTCGGCCGTCCCCCTCGAACGAGGGGGACAGGCGCGCGCACCGCGCGCGCCAGGGGGAGATGCGCGTCGTCCGTCACTTCACCGGGCAGGCGCCGGTGCTCGGCTTGTCGGGCGCCCAGCACGGCGCGTTGGTGGCGGTCATGATCGAGCGCAGCACCTCGGCCTGCGCGTCGAGCACCGTGCGAACCGGCTCGTTGCGCAGCACGATGCGCTGGAAGGTGTCGAAGAACACCTTGTTGAACTCTCCGCCCTTGTCGCCGAGCCCGACCGGAAGCAGCGCCGGCATCGCGTCCTTCGCGCCCTGCGTCTTGGCGACGCCCTCGGCGAGCAGCTTCACGCCGGCGGCGAGATTGTCCGGCAGCTTCGCCTCGACCACCGGGAAGAAGCCGACCTCGGCCGCGGTCGCGACCTGGATCTCGGGCCTGGTCAGATGCTCGATCAGCGCCGCCGCGCCGGCGCGATCGGGCGCGCCCTTCGCGATCCCGAGCCCGGCGAGCACCGGCATGTAGGCGCGGCCCTTCGGGCCCGCCGGCGGCGCCACGACGAGGTAGTCGTTGGGTGCCGCCTGCAGGGCGTCCTTCACGCGCGCGATGTGATCCCAGGCGATCCAGACCTCGCCGGCCGCGAGCGGCTCCTGCATGAAGTCGTAATTGGTCGCGTTCGGGTTCACATGCGCCCACAGCGCCTTGAACTCGCCCCACATCGCCTCGGCCTCGGCCGAACGGTACTCGGTGACCATCGAGGCCGTGTAGGACGGGTAGAGATTGCCCTGCAGGAAGCGCGCGAACAGGCCCTTGGGGCCGGCGGGGAAGCCGAGTCGGCGCTGGCCGGTCTTCTCCTGGATCGTCTTCGCCCACTCGGCGAGCTGGCGATAGCTGAGGGCGTTGACGTCGGCGCCGGCCGGCAGATGCGGCAGGGCCTTCTTGTTGACGACCAGGACGTAGGTCGCCTGCATCCAGGGGATATAGACCTGCTTGCCGGTGCCGAGCTTGCCGAGCTCCATCAGGCCGGCGGGGATGTTGCGTCCCGCGATCTTCGCCGCGACGTCGTCGATCGCGTCGAGCGCGTCCATCGGCACCAGCGGCTGCAGTTCGCCGTGGAGGGCGCCGACCAGGCTGACCGTCTTCCTGCCGGCCTGCTGCTCGGCGCGCATGCGCACGGTGAAGGGCGACGGCTCCTCGACGACATAGGCGGTCTTGGGCGCGCCCTTGAGCAGCACCTCGCGCACCTTCTGCGCCTCGTCGATCGGGCGCAGCTGGGTCGACAGGAACACGATCTCCTGCGCTTGCGCAGGTGCGGGCGCGGTGGCGATGGCTAGCGCCAGCGTGGCGCTAGAGACTGCGACGAAGCTCCTTCTGAGCATGGGGTCCTCCCTGGGGTGAAGCTTGCGGCGGAGCGGGGGCGGGGCCGTCGGAGGCGCGCGCCACGATCGACGCGGGCCAGATCTCGGCCATGCCGGCGGCGGGCGCGCCGCCGATGCGCGCCAGCAGCATCTCGATGAGCCGCACCGCCATCGCGCGGATCGGCTGCGCGATCGTGGTCAGCGGCGGATCGGTGTAGGTCGCGATCGGCAGGTCGTCGTAGCCGATCAGCGAGACGTCGCGCCCGGGCCTGAGGCCGCGCGAGGTGACCGCACGCAGCGCGCCGACGGCGAGGCGGTCGGTGGCGCAGAGCAGCGCGGTCGGCGGATCGCGCGCGTCGAGCAGGCGGCCGGCGAGCGCGAAGCCGGTCTCCTCGGTTGCCTCGCCGGCGATCGTCGTGTCCGCGCGCAGGCCGGCTTCGCGCATCGCCTTTCCCCAGCCCGCCTCGCGATGGCGGGCGAAGCTGTAGGCGGCGGGCGCGTTGACCAGCGCGATGCGGCGGTGGCCGAGCCCGACGAGGCGCCGCGTCGCGGCGATGAAGGCCGCCTCGCCGTCGGCATCGACATGCGCATAGGGCCGCGTCTCGTCGGTGCGGCCGTGGGTGACGAAGGGGAAGCCCCGGTCGAGCAGGTAGGCGATGCGCTCGTCCTTCACGCGCGTTCGCGCGAGGACGATGCCGTCGACGCGACGCCCCTCGATCAGGCGCCGGTAGACCTTCATCTCCTCGGCGCCGGGGCGGGCGGCGGTGACGACCAGATCGTGGTCGACCTTGGCGAGCGCCTCGCCCAGCCCGACGAGCAGCTCGGTGAAGAACGGATCGGTGAAGTGGCCCGGCTCGGCGGGCAGCACGACGCCGATCGCCTCGCTGCGCCCGTGCTGCAGGCGCCGCGCGATCGGATGCGGCCGGTAGCCGGCCGCGTCGGCCGCAGCCTTGACCCGCGCGCGCGTCCCGGCGGCGACGTCGGCATAGCCGGCGAGCGCGCGCGAGACGGTCGTGATCGACAGTCCGAGCTCCGCAGCGAGGCTCTTGAGCGAGGCCATCGCGTCCCCAACCTTATCCAAAACGTTTTGGGAACGCTGATGGACTCCGGCTCGAGAGTCAAGGCCGCCGCCGGTTGCCGCCGGTCGTTGCGGCCCGCGCGCCGATCGGCCGGACGATCAGGCGTGCGGCCGAGGCGGCGCCGACCGCCGCGTCACCGCAAGCGCCGCGCTCGCCAAGCCGAGGAGCAACGCCGTCGCGGGGGCCGGGATCGCCGTCCCGCTGTCCGTGAGCTCGAACGCCTGTTGCGGCTCGAAGCTCGACCAGCTGTCGCTCGGATCGTCGCGGAACGTCGCTCGCCCATCCGTCGTGGTCGACGCCCACAGCCAGTCGGCGACGGCCGGGGCCGTGTCGTTGACGATCGACAGCCAATACGTCGTGTCCGCCGCGAGCGCGATCGGCGAGATGGCGGCATCGTAGGCGAAGTAGGTCGTCCACTGCGTGCCGGCCGGATCCTCGATCAGGGTGCGCGTCACGGGCGCGAGCAGCGCCGCGGTGTGCAGGGGATCGGCGGCCGGGCGGCCCGCGGCATCGGCGAAGATGCGGATCGCGAAGTTGTCCGAAGCGGGGGCGACGTCGCGCGAGCCGTAGCGTCCCCACCAATGGACGTCGCGGACGACGTTCGATGCCGGCGCCAGAACGAAGTCATCCGCGATCTCGGCCGGGAAGTCGAAGTCGCTGTAGGGCCAGCCCCGGTTCGGATCCGGGCCGCCGTTGCTGAAGATCACGCCGGCCTCGGCGGAAAAGGCGAGCAGGCCGACGAGGGCCGTCGCGGACAGGGTCTTGCGCCACATGGCTTGTCTCCCGGGTAATCGACGCAGGTCCCGGCCGCCCGAGGGAACTCGGGGCGCGCCGCGGATTCCTTCCAGGATCACGTCAAGGTCGGAACGACTTCAGGATCACCGAGCGGAAGGAACGGTGCATTGACAGGGAGCAACAAAGACCTCGGCAAAGAAGCGACGTGCTGCGCGCGGCCGGCCATGCGGCGCCGCGACACGATCTCCCGCGTCTGGCGCATTCCTCCGCCCCGATATGATCGCAGCCGTCGCTTCGCTCGCGCTTCCGATCGCCCGGTCGGCGCGGATTGATCGTCCGCGGCCCGGGGAGGTGCGCAGCGCAGCCACGGCGACCGGTCGGCAATCACGCGCTCGCGGGGTTGGCGCCTGAGGACGTCGCCGACCGATCGCGGTCGCCGACGACGGCGCGGGTGTCGTGGCCGCTCTCCCGTCCCGCCCGGTGCGCAAGCGCGACGTGCGCCCGGGCCGCGTTCCCGTCGCGCGTGTGCGGCCCGAAGGTCATGGCAGGATTCCCGGCCGGAACCCGTGCTCGTCGACCCGCGTCACGCCGCCGCCCGTCGCCGCTCGCGTCCGGCGACAGCAAGAGCGCTGGCGTGGCGCTGCGCACCGGCCGGTACGGCGGTTGACGCTTGTCGGCCGCTCCCGTATTCCGGCCCGCATCATGACGACGCCGATGATGCCGCCCGAGGGCCCTGGGGTCCGTTTCGCCGCCGAGCGCGGTCGCGCCTGGCCGTTCGAGGAGGCGCGCAAGCTGCTCGCGCGCTTCGCGAAGGCGCCGCCGGCGAAAGGCTACGTGCTGTTCGAGACCGGCTACGGGCCGTCGGGGCTGCCGCATATCGGGACCTTCGGCGAGGTCGTGCGCACGACGATGGTGCGCAACGCCTTCCGCACGATGTCGGACCTGCCGACGCGGCTCTTCGCCTTCTCCGACGACATGGACGGCCTGCGCAAGGTTCCCGACAACATTCCCAATGCCGAGGCGCTGGCCGGCCATATCGGCCGGCCGCTGACGTCGGTGCCGGATCCGTTCGGCACGCATGCCGGCTTCGGCCAGCACAACAACGCGCGGCTGCGCGCGTTCCTCGACTCCTTCGGGTTCGAGTACGAGTTCGTCTCGGCGACCGAGATGTACAAGTCGGGCGCCTTCGACGCGACGCTCAAGCAGGTGCTCCACCACTACGACCGCGTCACGAGCGTCATCCTGCCCACGCTCGGGCCGGAGCGGCGCGCGACGTATTCGCCCGTGCTGCCGATCTCGCCGGCCACCGGCCGCGTGCTGCAGGTGCCGATCCTCGAGGTGAAGCTGGACTCCTACTCGGTCGTCTTCCGCGACGAGGACGGAACGCTGACCGAGGTGCCGGTGACCGGCGGCCACTGCAAGCTGCAGTGGAAGGCCGATTGGGCGATGCGCTGGGTCGCCCTCGACGTCGACTACGAGATGGCGGGCAAGGACCTGATCGACTCGGTGAAGCTGTCGGGGCAGATCTGCCGCGTGCTCGGCGGGCGTCCGCCCGAGGGGTTCAACTACGAGCTCTTCCTCGACGCCCAGGGCGAGAAGATCTCGAAGTCGCGCGGCAACGGCCTGACGGTGGACGAGTGGCTGCGCTACGGGCCGCCCGAGAGCCTGGCGCTGTTCATGTACAACCAGCCCAAGGCGGCGAAGCGGCTGCATTTCGACGTCATCCCGCGCCAGGTCGACGACTATCTCGGCCACGTCGCGAAGTTTCCGGAGCAGGCGGCCCCGGACGGCGATGCGGCATCGAAGTCGGGGCAGCGGCTCGACAATCCCGCGTGGCACATCCATGCCGGCCGGCCGCCGGCGCCCGAACGCGACGGCCTGCCGTTCTCGATCCTGCTCAATCTCGTCGGCGTGGCGAACACCGAGGACCCGGCGGTGCTTTGGGGCTTCATCACGCGCTACGCGCCGAACGCCAATCCGCAGAGCTGCCCGATGCTCGATCGGCTCGTCGGCTACGCGATCGCCTATTACCGCGACTTCGTGAAGCCGGCGCGGCGATTCCGCGCGCCGACCGATGCGGAGCGCGCCGCGCTGGAGGATCTCGTCGGCACGCTCGAGAGCCTGCCCGCGGATGCCGATTCCGAGGCGATCCAGTTCCAGGTCTACGAGGTCGGCAAGCGCCACGGCTTCGCGGCCGACCTGCGGGGCTGGTTCAAGGTGCTCTACGAACTGCTGTTCGGCACGGAGCAGGGGCCGCGCCTCGGCTCCTTCACCGCGCTCTACGGCCGCGCCGAGACGGTCGCGTTGATCCGCAAGGCGCAGGACGGCGCGCTCGCGGTGGCGTGAGGAGCGCGCCGGATCGCGATCCGGAGGCGATCCCGATCCGGCGGCTTCCGATCCGCTATCCGCGCGGGCGGCGGCTCTTTTCCGCGAAAGCCTGGTACAGCGACCACGTCTGCTTCGTGACCGGCCCGTAGTCGAGGACGCGGTCCTCGATCTTCACGCACGGGCGGATCTTCGCGTAGTTGCCCGAGGAGAAGATCTCGTCGGCGGCGAGGACCTCGTCGAAGGTGATCGTGCGCTCCTGCACCTCGCGTCCCGCGCCGCGCAGCAGCTGGATCGCGCGCTGGCGCGTGATGCCGTTGAGGAAGGTGCGGTTGGCGACCGGCGTCGAGACGACGCCGTCCTTGACGATGAACAGGTTCGCCGCGGTGAACTCGGCGACATTGCCGTTGAGGTCGAGCACGACGCTGGCGTCGAAGCCGCGCTGCCGCGCCTCGAGCGCGATCAGCCCGACCTGAGCATAGAGGCCCGAGGCCTTGGCCTCGGTGGGCATCGTTTCCGGGCTCGGGCGCCGGCGCCGGGCGAGACAGGCGGTGAAGCCGTTGCCGGCCGTGAGCTTCGCCTCCTCGAGATAGAGCGCGAAGCGCGTCGTCGCGGGATCGGGCCCGAGCGGCCCGTCCTCGGCCCAGAACATCGGCCGGACATAGAGCTCCGCGTCGTCGGCGAACTTGTCCGCGCCCTGCCAGGCGAGCCGCTCGATCGTCGGCCCGTCGACCTGGGGCGCGAGGCCGATGGTGCGCGCCGAGGCGACGGCGCGCGCGCAATGGCGGTCGAGATCGGGGCCGAGGCGGCGATAGATGCGCCCGCCGTCGAACACCATCGAGCCCAGCCAGGCGCCGTGGGTGTTCGCGGTCATGATCGGAGTCTTTCCGTCGATCCACGCGCCTTCGAAATACGCGACCGAGCGTCCACCCTGCTGCATCACATGTCTCCCTCGATGGCCGCGCGCCGGCAGGGCGTCGCGGACTGGCGTGGATCGCGAACGGGCCCGCCTACTGGCTGACCCACACGATCCGGTGGATGAAGGCGATCTCCTCGATCGCGAAGCTGCGATCGGGATGCGCCGGATTGAGCGACACGAGCTCGACCTTCTTCGCGCCCTTGCGCGCGAGCTGCTTGGCCATCACCTCGCCGCCCGTCGTGCGCACGACCACGCGATCGCCGCGGCGAAGATCGGCGCCCGGGCTCACCACGATCGTGTCGCCGTCGCGATAAACCGGCAGCATCGAGTCGCCGCTGATCTCCAGGGCGTAGGCATGCTGGTCGGCGAGCTCCGCGAAGAGCAGCTCGTCCCAGCCCGTCCCCGACGGATAGCCGGCGTCGTCGAAGAAGCCCTCGGCGCCGGCCTGGGCGTAGCCGATCACCGGGATGCGGCGCAGCGTGCCGCCGCCGCCGGGCGCGACGCCGACGAAGCCGACGAACTCCGTGAAGGACGCGCCGGTGGCCTCGAGGATCTTGGCGATCGACTCGGTCGACGGCCAGCGCGGGCGGCCGTCGCGGGCGACCCGCTTCGACTTGTTGAAGGTCGTCGGGTCGAGGCCGGCACGTCGCGCCAGCCCGGACGGCGAGAAGCCGTGGGCGGCGGCGAGCTGGTCGATCGCCTGCCAGATATCGGCGTGTTTCAACATCGATGGATTCAACCACATCGGACATAAGACCTGAATGCGGAATTTAAGCCGCGTCCGGTCCGTCCGCGAGCGGTCACCCGGCGGTGTCGCGGTAGGGATTGGCCGGGTAGACGCCCAGGATCTTCAGCTCCTTGGCGAAGAACCTCAGCTCCTCGAGCGCGAGCTTGAGGTTGCGATCCTCGGGATGGCCCTCGACATCGGCGTAGAACTGGGTCGCCGTGAACGCGCCGCCGAGCATGTAGCTCTCGAGCTTGGTCATGTTGACGCCGTTGGTGGCGAAGCCGCCCATCGCCTTGTAGAGCGCGGCCGGCACGTTGCGGACCTGGAAGACGAAGGTGGTGATCGTCTTGCCGGCGCCGCGGCGCGGGAGCTTGGGCTGGCGCGCGAGCACCAGCATGCGCGTCGTGTTGTGATGATTGTCCTCGATGTCCCTGGCGAGGGTGGCGAGGCCGTAGATCTCGCCGGCGAGCGACGAGGCGATCGCGGCGCGGGTGACGTCGCCGCTCTTGGCGATCTCGGCGGCCGAGCCGGCGGTGTCGCCGGCGACGACGCGCCGCAGCCCGTACTTGCGCGTCGCATGGCGGCACTGGTCGAGCGCCTGGACGTGGCTCTGGATCGTCCGGATCGTCTTCAGCGTCGCGCCCTTCACGGCGAGGAGCTGGTGGCGGACCGGCTGGAACACCTCGCCGATGATGTGCAGGCCGGCATGCGGCATCAGGTGGTGCGCGTCGGCGACGCGGCCCGCCGTCGAGTTCTCGATCGGGATCATCGCGAGCCGCGCCTTGCCCTGGCGAACCGCCGTCATCGCGTCCTCGAAGGTCGCGCAGGCGAGCGTCTTCAGCGACGGATAGGCGTTGCGGCAGGCGAGGTCCGAGTAGGCGCCGAGCTGACCCTGGAAGGCGATGACCGGCGGCGGCTTGGTGGACATGGCTTCAGCGTCCTGGCTTGGAGGTGACGGGCGTCAGCAGCGTGCGGGCGCGGGCGAGATCATCGGGCGTGTCGACGCCCAGCGGCACGGCGTCGACGATGGCGACGTCGATGCGCATGTCGGCCTCGAGCGCGCGCAACTGCTCGAGGCGCTCCTGCCGCTCGAGCGGCGAGGGCGGCAGGTTCACGAAGCGCTCGAGCGCCGCACGGCGATAGGTATAGAGGCCGATATGGTGGTAGCGCGGCCCGTCGCCGGTCGGCGCCGTCGCACGCGTGAAATACAGCGCGCGGCCGACGCGCCGCGCGGGATCGCGCATCGACACGACGGCCTTCACGACATTCGGATTGACGTGCTCCTCGGCGCGGACGATCTCGACCGCGAGGGTGGCGATGTCGACGCGGCCGTCGTCGAGCGGCAGCAGCGAGGCCCGGATGGTCTCGCGCGCGATCGTCGGCAGGTCGCCCTGGACGTTGACGATGGCGTCGTGGCGGCCGTCCGGATCGATCCGGGTGAGCGCCGACCAGATGCGGTCGGAGCCGGAGGGAAGGTCGGACGGGGTCAGCACGGCGCGGCCGCCGGCCGCGACGACGGCATCGACGATCGCCTGCTCGCCCGCGGCGACGACCACCGGGCCGAGCTCGGCCTCCATCGCGCGGCGCCAGACATGGACGATCATCGGCGCCCCGTGGATGTCCGCCAAGGGCTTGTTCGGCAGGCGCGTGGACGCGAGCCGGGCGGGGATCAGGACGAGCGGACGCTGGGGGCGACTCGACATGGCGCGGGCAGGGGCGAAGGGATCGGGTTGCGGAGGAGGGTCGACGGACGATGCCGCGGCGGGAGGGCGCGAGGGCCACGGACACGAGTCGGCAACGTGCGGCCGAATGTCGCGGGCCGCGCGCGCGGCCCGGCTGCAGCGGGCCGGACCTTAACCCGTTCTCATGTCAGCGCAAGTCGGGGTTCGGACTCGATGCAAGATCGGTTGATGGCCTGGGCGGGCTTCGGCATATTGCGCGCGCTTTTCGGCACCCCGGTCCCGCGCCGCGCGCTTTTCCTGAGGCCCCGATGGATTCCTTCGAGTTCAACAAGATCGCCGGCGCGTTCCTGTTCGCGCTGCTGACGACGACGGTGATCGGCTACGCGGGCAATGCCCTGGTCCACCCCAAGGCGCTCGCGAAGAACGCGTTCGCGATCGACGCGTCGGCCGTGGCGGCCGCGCCGGCCACCGGCGCCCCGGCCGCGGCGGCCAAGATCGATCCGGTGGCGCCGCTGCTCGCCGCGGCGACGGCGGACGCCGGCAAGTCGGTCGCACAGCGCCAGTGCGGCTCGTGCCACACCTTCGACAAGGGCGGGAAGAACAACGTCGGCCCGAACCTCTGGTCCGTCGTGACCCGCACGAAGGGCGTGGTCGACGGGTTCAAGTACTCGGGCGCCATGCAGGCGGCCGGCAAGCAGGCCGGCGACGACGGCAAGTGGAGCTACGAGAACCTCAATCATTTCCTGGCCAATCCGAAGGCCTACGTCGCCGGCACGACGATGGGCTTCGCCGGGCTGCGGTCGGCGCAGGACCGCGCCAACGTCATCGCGTTCCTGCGCGGCCAGTCGGATTCGCCGGCACCGCTGCCCTGATCGCCGGCAGGACGTCTCGATCCAGCGGGCGGGTTCGCGAGAACCCGCCCGTTTTCGTTTGGCGCTTCGTTCGGGCCCCACGGCGGCCCGGGCGGTCAACCAAGGCTTAAGGCCGATCCGGCAGGGTCCCCACTTTCCCGCGCCAGGAGCCTTCCCCCGCATGTCCGTCGCCGCCGCCGTTGCCGAATTCGACGCCCCCACGCTGGGCCCCGCCCTCAGCCGCGCCGACGGCGTCGAGCGCCGCGCCTGCGCCCAGGCGCTGCAGCTCTGGCGCGAGGCTGCGGCGCCGCGCCGGATGCCCTCGGTCACGGCGATCCGCCGGGACGTTGCCGGCACGCTGTGGCCGCACCTCTTCGTCGTGGAGTGGCCGGGCGAATTCGACGGCTCCCGAGTCGTCGACGCCGGATCGGTGCTCGCCGAGGCGCTGGGCCTCGACCCGGTCGGCAAGGCGATGCGCGAGGCGTGGCCCGCCGAGTCGCTGCAGCGCCTGCAGTTCCTCCAGGAGACCACGGTCGAGCTGATGACGCCGATCGACGAGGCCGGCCGCTGGCGGCGCGGCGAGTCGGAGATCGTCTACCGTTGCGTCTGGCTGCCGCTGTCCGACGACCAGCGCGTGGTCACGCATCTGCTCGGCGCGATCAGCTACCGGACGCTTCGCTTCACCTGACGCCGTGGGCCCGGGGATGCTGCCCTGGCTTGTGAGCATTCCGGCAGGCGGGCCATAGTCCGCGGCCCATGATCGACGAACTCGCGCAATTCACCGCGCTCGCGACCCGGCTCGCCGACGCGGCGCGACCCATCGCGCTCCGCCATTTCCGCAACGATCCGGACACCGAGATCAAGTCGGACGCCTCACCGGTCACCATCGCCGACCGCGAGTCCGAGCGCGCGATGCGCGAGCTGATCCGCGCGCAGTTCCCCGACCACGGCGTGATCGGCGAGGAGTTCGGCGCCGACCGGCCCGATGCCAGCCATGTCTGGGTGCTCGACCCGATCGACGGCACCAAGTCCTTCGTCTCCGGCCGCCCAATCTGGGGCTCGCTGGTTGCGCTGTGCCGCGACGGCCGGCCGATCGTCGGCGTGATCGATTGCCCGGCGGTGGAAGACCGCTGGGTCGGCGCCGCCGGGCGGCCGACGACCCACAACGGCCGGCCATGCCGTACGCGGCCGCGCGAGCGCCTAGCGGAATCGATCCTCTACGCGACCTCGCCCTTTGTCTTCGAGGGCCGCGACCGCGACGGCTTCGGCCGCCTCCACGACCGGACCCGCTTCACGATCTTCGGCAACGACTGCCACAGCTACGGACTGGTCGCGAGCGGCTGGGTCGACCTCGTCGTGGAGGCCAAGCTGCAGGTCTACGACTGGGCGGCGCTGGTCCCCGTGGCCGAGGGCGCGGGCGGCGTCATCACCGACTGGGACGGGCGGCCGCTCGGGCTCCACAATGACGGCCGCGTCGTCCTCGCGGGCGACGCGCGGATGCATCGCGCCGCTCTCGATGTCCTGAACGGATGAGGCGGTCCGCCGGCAAGGTTTCGGCTTGCCGAAACCCGGGCCGGGACCCAAGTTCGAAGGCCCCAGCGAAGGAGCCGACATGCCCCTGATGGCCTTGACCCGCGTGGCCCTGACGACCGCCGCGGTGATCGCCGGCGGCAGCCTCGCCGCCACCTCCCAGGCCCAGGCGCAAGTCACGAAGTCCCACGGCATCGCCATGCATGGCGATCTCAAGTACCCGGCGGACTTCCGGCATTTCGAGTACGCGAACCCGGATGCGCCGAAGGGCGGCGAGGTCCGCTTCGCCGCGCCCGGCAGCTTCGACAGCTTCAATCCCTACGTCCTGAAGGGCGTGCCGATCGGCGTGCCGGGGACCATCGAGACCCTGATGGTCAATTCGGGCGACGAGCCGTTCTCCGAGTACTGCCTGCTCTGCGAGACGATCGAGGTCCCCGCGGACCGCTCCTGGATCGTCTTCAACCTCCGACCGCAGGCGCGCTTCCAGGACGGCAGCCCGGTGACGGTCGACGACGTGATCTGGACCTTCGAGACGCTGAAGACGAAGGGCCATCCGCGCTATCGCGCCTACTACGCCTCGGTGCTGAAAGCCGAGAAGCTAGGCGAGCGCGCCGTGAAGTTCTCCTTCGCCGACGGCACCAATCGCGAGCTGCCGCTGATCACCGGCCAGCTGCCGGTGATGTCGAAGGCCTGGTGGGCGACGCGCGACTTCGAGAAGCAGACACTCGAGGCGCCGCTCGGTTCCGGCCCCTACAAGCTGGACAGCTTCGAGCAGGGGCGCTTCGTGGTCGTGAAGCTGCTGCCCGACTACTGGGGCAAGGACCTGCCGGTGCGCCGCGGCGTCAACAATTTCGGCGCGATGCGCTACGACTGGTACCGCGACGTCACGGTGATGCAGGAGGCCTTCAAGTCGGGCGAGTACCACGTCCGGCTCGAGAACCAGGCGCTGGCCTGGGCGACGCGCTACGAGAGCCCTGCGAAGGAACGCGGCCTGTACAGGCTCGAGGAGCTTCCGACGCGCATGGTCAGCGGCATGCAGGGCTTCGCGATGAACATGCGCCGCGAGCCGTTCAAGGACGCGCGGGTGCGCGAGGCGCTCGCCTACGCCTTCGACTTCGAGTGGTCGAACCGCACGCTGTTCCACGGCGCCTATACGCGCACGCGCAGCTATTTCGACAATTCGGAGCTGTCCGCGCGCGGCCTGCCCGGCAAGGACGAGCTCGAGATCCTCGAGCCGCTGCGCGGCCAGATCCCCGAGCGCGTCTTCACCGAGGAGTACAACCCGCCGAAGACCGACGGCTCCGGGAACATCCGCGACAATCTCCGCGTCGCCACCCGGCTGCTGCGCGAGGCGGGCTGGCAGGTCAAGGACGGCAAGCTCGTCGACGGCCAGGGCCGGCAGATGAAGTTCGAGGTGCTGCTCAACTCCGGAAGCGCCTTCGAGCGCATCGTGCTGCCTTATGTCGAGTCGCTGAAGCGCCTCGGCATCGACGCCTCGGCGCGCTCGGTCGACACCGCGCAGTACCAGCGGCGCAGCGAGGAGTTCGACTTCGACATGACCGTCGACGTGTTCGGCCAGTCGGAGTCGCCGGGCAACGAGCAGCGCGACCAGTGGACGAGCCAGGTCGCGGACACGCAGGGTTCCGGGAATTCGACCGGCTTGAAGAGCCCCGCCGTCGACAAGCTCGTCGAGCTCGTCATCGCGGCGCCCGACCGCGCCTCGCTGGTGACGCGGGTGCGCGCCCTCGACCGCGTCCTGCAGTGGTCGTTCCTCGTCGTGCCGAACTGGCACAGCCGGGTCGCGCGCGTCGCGTCGTGGGACCGCTTCGGCCGGCCCGCGGTACTGCCGAGGACCGGCTACGACCCGAGCGTCTGGTGGGTCGACACGGCGAAGGACGAGGCGTTGCGCGAGAAGCGCGCCCAGCTGCGCTGAGACGTGCTCTCCTACGTCCTCCGCCGCCTCCTGCTGGTGATCCCGACGCTGCTCGGGATCGTCGCCGTCAATTTCTTCATCGTGCAGCTGGCGCCCGGCGGCCCGGTCGACGTCGTGATCGCGCAGCTCAAGGGGACGGCGACCGATCCCTCGGCGCGATTCACGGGTGGCGGCAGCGACACCGCCGGCCCTCAGAACCGGCCCAACGAGGGGCAGGCCTCGGGCGACTCGTCGCGCTACCGCGGCGCGCGCGGCATCGATCCGGCGATCATCAAGGAGATCGAGCGGACCTTCGGCTTCGACAAGCCGCTCGGCGAGCGCTTCTGGCTGATGCTGAAGCGCTACGCCACTCTGGATTTCGGCCGCTCCTATTTCCGCGACAAGCCGGTCGTCGACCTCGTGCTCGAGAAGCTGCCGGTGTCGATCTCGCTCGGGCTGTGGACCACGCTGCTCGTGTACCTGATCTCGATCCCGCTGGGCGTCCGCAAGGCGGTCAGGGACGGCTCGCGCTTCGACGTCTGGACCTCGGGCGCGGTGATCGTCGGCGACGCGATCCCGGCCTTCCTGTTCGCGGTGCTGCTCGTGGTGCTGTTCGCCGGCGGCAGCTTCTTCAAGTGGTTCCCGCTGCGCGGCCTGACCTCCGAGGGCTTCGACCAGCTGTCCGCGCTGGGCAAAGCCCTGGACTACGCGTGGCACATGGCGCTGCCGATCGCGGCGATGGTGATCGGCGGCTTCGCGAGCCTGACGCTGCTGACCAAGAACTCGTTCCTCGACGAGATCAACAAGCAGTACGTCGTGACGGCCCGTGCCAAGGGCCTCGCCGAGCGGCGCGTGCTCTACGGGCACATCTTCCGCAACGCGATGCTGCTGGTGATCGCCGGATTCCCGCAGGCGCTGATCTCGATCCTGTTCACCGGCTCGCTGCTGATCGAGATCATCTTCTCCCTCGACGGGATCGGGCTGCTCGGCTGGGAGGCGACGCTCAACCGCGACTACCCGGTGATGTTCGGCACGCTGTTCGTGTTCACGCTGATCGGGCTCGTGCTCAAGATCGTCAGCGACCTGATCTACATGGCGGTCGATCCGCGCATCGACTTCGAGGCGCGGCGATGAGCCTTGCGGACCGCCTGTCGCCGCTCAACCGGCGCCGGCTCGAGAACTTCAAGGCGAACCGCCGCGGCTTCTGGTCGTTCTGGATCTTCCTGACGCTTTTCGTGCTGTCGATGGGCGCCGAGCTCATCGCCAACGACCGGCCGATCCTCGTGCGCTACGACGGCCGGCTGCACGTGCCGTTCCTCGTCGCCTATCCGGAGACGGCCTTCGGCGGCGACTTCGAGACCGAGGCCGACTACCGCGACGCCGAGGTGCGACGGCTGATCGCCGAGAAAGGCTGGATGATCGAGCCGCTGGTCCCGTTCGGCAATCGCACGGTGAACAAGAACCTCAAGGTGCCGGCGCCGGCGCCGCCGTCGGCGGAGAACTGGCTCGGCACCGACGACCAGGGTCGCGACGTGCTGGCGCGGCTCATCTACGGCTTCCGCATCTCCGTCCTGTTCGGCCTCTGCCTGACCCTGCTCAGCTCGGTGATCGGCGTCGTCGCCGGGGCGATCCAGGGCTATTTCGGCGGATGGATCGACCTGCTGTTCCAGCGCTTCATCGAGATCTGGTCGGGCATGCCGACCCTGTTCCTGCTCATCATCCTCTCGGCCTTCGTGCAGCCGAACTTCTGGTGGCTGCTCGGGCTGCTGCTGCTGTTCTCGTGGATGGGGCTGGTCAACGTCGTGCGCGCCGAGTTCCTGCGCGCGCGCAACTTCGACTACGTGCGGGCCGCGCGCGCGCTCGGCGCCAGCGACACCACGATCATGTTCCGCCACGTGCTGCCCAACGCGATGGTCGCGACGCTGACCTTCATGCCGTTCATCCTGTCGGGATCGGTCACCGCGCTGACCTCGCTGGATTTCCTCGGCTTCGGCCTGCCGCCCGGATCGCCGTCGCTCGGCGAGCTGCTCAACCAGGGCAAGGCCAACCTCCAGGCACCGTGGCTCGGCATCACCGGCTTCGTCGTGATCGGCGGCCAGCTCTCGCTGCTGGTGTTCATCGGCGAGGCGGTGCGCGACGCTTTCGATCCGCGCAAGACGTTCCGATGAGGCCGCCCGCGATGACGCCGCCCGCCGCACCCCTGCTCGAGGTCCGAGACCTTTCCGTCACCTTCGACGTCGGGCGCGGCAGGACCGTGACCGCGGTGGACCGTGTGTCCTTCACGCTCGATCGCGGCGAGACGCTGGCGCTGGTCGGCGAGTCGGGCTCGGGCAAGTCGGTCACGGCGCTGTCGATCCTGCAGCTGCTGCCCTATCCGCTGGCCAAGCATCCCGCCGGGAGCTCGATCCGGTTCCAGGGCAGGGAGCTCGTGGGCGCGGGCGAGGCGGCGCTGCGCGAAGTGCGCGGCAACCGCATCGCGATGGTCTTCCAGGAACCGATGACCTCGCTCAATCCGCTGCACACGATAGAGCGGCAGATCGGCGAGGCGCTGGTGATCCACAAGGGCCTGTCCGGCCCGGCCGCGCGCGCGCGGATCATCGAGCTCTTGAAGCTCGTGGGCATGGGGGCCCAGGCCGAGAAGCGTCTCGACGCCTATCCGCACCAGCTGTCGGGCGGGCAGCGCCAGCGCATCATGATCGCTATGGCTCTCGCCAACGAGCCCGACCTGCTGATCGCCGACGAGCCGACGACCGCGGTCGACGTCACCATCCAGGCCCAGCTCCTCAAGCTGCTGCGGGAGCTGCAGGCCAAGCTCGGCATGGCGATGCTGTTCATCACCCACGATCTCGGCGTGGTGCGCAAGATCGCCGGGCGCGTCGCGGTGATGCAGCGCGGGCAGATCGTCGAGGCGGGGGCGGTCGAATCCGTGTTCGGATCGCCGCGCCACGACTATACGCGCCACCTGCTGTCGGCCGAGCCGAAAGGGCGGCCCGGCGCGCGCGAGACGGATGCCGCGGCGGTGGTGGAGGCCAGCGACATCCGCGTCTGGTTCCCGATCAAGGCGGGGCTGCTCCGGCGCACGGTCAGCCACGTGAAGGCCGTCGACGGCGTCGACCTCACGCTGCGCGAGGGGCACACGCTGGGCGTGGTCGGCGAGTCGGGCTCGGGCAAGACGACGCTCGGGCTCGCGCTGCTGAAGCTCGAGACGAGCGCCGGCACGATCCGGTTCCGCGGCAGCGAGATCCAGGGCCTCACCGCCCGCGCCCTGCGCCCCTTGCGCCGCGAGATGCAGATCGTGTTCCAGGATCCGTTCGGCTCGCTCAGCCCGCGGCTCTCGGTCGGCGAGATCATCGCCGAGGGGCTGCGGATCCACCGGCTCGGCGCCGACGAGGCCGCGCGCGACGCGATGGTCGTCGACGTGCTCGAAGAGGTCCGCCTCGATCCCGAGACGCGCCACCGCTACCCGCACGAGTTCTCCGGCGGCCAGCGCCAGCGCATCGCGATCGCGCGCGCCCTGGTGCTCAAGCCGCGCTTCATCGTGCTCGACGAGCCCACCTCGGCGCTCGACATGTCCGTGCAGGCGCAGATCGTCGACCTGCTGCGCGAGCTGCAGGCCAGGCACAGGCTCGCCTACATGTTCATCAGCCACGACCTCAAGGTGGTGCGCGCGCTCGCCGACGAGGTGATGGTGCTGAAGGACGGCCGGATCGTCGAGCGTGGCCCGGCCGCCACCGTCTTCGACGCGCCGCGCGAGCCCTACACCAGGGCGCTGATGGCCGCCGCGTTTTCGCTCGAGGCCGTCGAGGGCGCCGTCCGGACGTAGCATCGCCGCGGCGTGTCGACGCGGGCCCGGCGCGCCGCGGGCGGCGGCGGGGGCCGTCACGCGGCGTAACGCCGCGACACGCGGCGACACGGGCCCTCCATAGCGGTGCCGCGATGTCGGAGCGATACTCCGTGCCGCCGGACCCGAGTTCACATTCGTCGAACCAGGACCATGGACGATACGAAGCCGATCGCTCCCGCCCACGACGTCCCGCCGCGGCCCGCGTCGCGCGGCGGCGCCGTCGCCGGATGGCTCGTGCTGCTGCTGATCCTCGGCGCCCTGCTCGCGGTGGCGTGGTGGGCGATGACGCCGCGCGAGGCGGCCGACACGCGCACCGGCCGCTTCGCCGCCGCCGGCCCGATGCCGGTCGCGGTCGCCTTGGCGCAGACCGGCGACCTGCCGATCTCGCTCAACGCGCTCGGATCCGTCACGCCGGTCGCGGCGGTCACCGTGAAGACGCAGATCAGCGGCCGGCTCACCCGCGTCGCGTTCGAGGAGGGCCAGGTCGTCAAGGAGGGCGACGTGCTCGCCGAGATCGACCCGCGTCCGTACCAGGCGGCGCTCGCGAATGCCGAGGGGCAGCTGATGCGCGACCAGGCGCTGCTGCGCAACGCCGAGATCGATCTCGAGCGCTATCGCGTCCTCGTCCGCCAGGACTCGCTGGCGCGCCAGCAGCGCGACAACCAGGAATACCTGGTGCGCCAGTACCAGGGCGTCGTGAAGTCGGATCAGGCGATGGTCGAGACGGCGCGGCTCAACCTGGCCTACTGCACCATCGTCGCGCCCATCGCCGGACGCGTCGGTCTGCGCCTCGTCGACCAGGGCAACTACGTCACCAGCGGCGACGCGACCGGCATCGTCGTCATCACGCGCATGAAGCCGATCGCGGTCGTCTTCTCGGTCCCCGAGGACAACGTGCCGGCGATCACGCGCCGGCTGCGCGCCGGTGCGACGCTGCCGGTCACCGCCTACGACCGCGCGCGCAGTGCGGTGCTCGGACGCGGCAGCGTGACGACGATCGACAACCAGATCGACAGCGCGACCGGCACGGTGCGGCTGAAGGCGCAGTTCGACAACGACGACGAGATCCTGTTCCCCAACCAGTTCGTGAACATCGAGCTCGCGCTCGACGTGCTGCGCGGCGCGGTGATCGTCCCGACCGCCGCCGTCCAGCGCGGCGGCCAGGGCAGCTTCGTCTACGTCGTGAAGCCCGATTCGACGGTCGCCGTCGCGCCGGTGAAGCTGGGTCCGCAGGACGGCGAGCGGGTCGTCCTGTCGTCGGGGCTCGAGGCGGGAGCCCGCGTCGTCGTCGACGGCGCCGATCGCCTGCGCGACGGCGCCCGCGTGGCCATTCCCGCCGATGCCGGCGCCGAGGCGGCGCCCGCAGGTCCGGCTCGTCCGCCGGGCGCGCGCGGTGCCGATGCGCCGCCGACCGAGGGCCGGCCGCAGGGTCGCCGCAAGGGCGCGCCGTGAGCGGCGCGCGCGGCGGCGAGGCGAGGGCGTCGTCGTGAACCCGTCGCGGATCTTCATCCTGCGGCCGGTCGCCACCTCGCTGCTGATGATCGCCATCCTGCTGGCGGGCGGGCTGGCCTTCCGCTTCCTGCCGCTGTCGGCGCTGCCCGAGGTCGACTATCCGACGATCCAGGTCCAGACCTTCTACCCGGGCGCGAGCCCGGAGGTCGTCACCTCGGCCCTGACGGCGCCGCTCGAGCGCCAGTTCGGGCAGATGCCCGGGCTGGTGCAGATGTCCTCGACGAGCGCCGCGGGCGCCTCGGTGATCACGCTGCAGTTCTCGCTCAATCTCGAGCTCGACATCGCCGAGCAGCAGGTCCAGGCCGCGATCAACGCGGCCGGCAACCTGCTGCCGTCGGACCTGCCGGCGCCGCCGATCTACGCCAAGGTCAATCCGGCCGATGCGCCGATCCTGACCATCGCGGTGACGTCGAAGACGCTGCCGCTGCCGCAGGTCCACGACCTTGTCGATACGCGGCTGGCGCAGAAGATCTCGCAGCTTCCCGGCGTCGGCCTCGTCAGCCTGGGCGGCGGCCAGCGCCCGGCGATCCGCGTGCGCGCCAACCCGGGCGCCCTGGCCGCCTACGGCCTCAACCTCGACGACCTGCGGACGACGATCGCCAATGCGAACGTCAACGGCCCGAAGGGGAACTTCGACGGCCCGACCCGGGCCTACACGATCAACGCGAACGACCAGCTGCGCAGCGCGGACGAGTATCGCGGCCTGGTGATCGCCTATCGCAACGGCGCGCCGGTGCGGCTCGGCGACGTGGCCGAGATCCTCGACGGTGCGGAGAACACCAAGCTGTCGGCCTGGATCAACGACACGCCGGCGGTGATCGTGAACGTGCAGCGCCAGCCCGGCGCCAACGTCATCGCGGTGGTCGACCAGATCAAGTCGATTCTCCCGGCGCTGCGCGCGGCGCTTCCCGCCGCGCTCGACGTCGCGGTCGTGGTCGACCGGACGACGACGATCCGCGCGTCGGTGCGCGACGTCGAGATCGAGCTCGCGGTCGCGGTCGGGCTGGTCGTGCTGGTGATCTTCCTGTTCCTGCGCGACCTGCGCGCCACGGTGATCCCGAGCCTGTCGGTGCCGCTGTCGCTCGTCGGCACCTTCGGGGTGATGTACCTGCTCGGCTTCAGCCTCAACAACCTGTCGCTGATGGCGCTGACGATCGCGACGGGGTTCGTCGTCGACGATGCGATCGTGATGATCGAGAACATCGCGCGCCACGTCGAGAAGGGCGAGACGCCGCTCGCCGCCGCGCTCAAGGGCTCGCGCCAGATCGGCTTCACCATCGTCTCGCTCACCGTCTCGCTGATCGCGGTGCTGATCCCGCTGCTGTTCATGCGCGACGTCGTCGGGCGGTTGTTCCGGGAGTTCGCGATCACGCTTGCGGTCACGATCCTGATCTCCGGCGTCGTGTCCCTGACGCTCGTGCCCATGATGTGCGCGAAGCTGCTGCGCCCGGTGGCGGCGACACGCGAGGGCGCGCTCGCGCGGCGCGCGCGGCTGGGGTTCGACGCCCTGGTCGCCGCCTACGGCAGGGTGCTCGAGCGCGTGCTGGATCACCAGGGGCCGACGCTCGTGGTCGCCGTGGCGATGCTCGCGCTGACCGTCCTGCTCTACGTCGAGATCCCGAAGGGCTTCTTCCCGCCCCAGGACACCGGCCTGATCAACGGCGTGACCGTGGGGCCGCAATCGGCGTCCTTCGCCTCGATGGCGCGACGCCAGCAGGACCTGGTGGCCGCGCTCGCAGGTGACCCGGACGTCGAGAGCATCTCCTCCTTCGTCGGCGTCGACGGCACCAACACGACGCTGAACACCGGGCGCCTGCTGATCGCGCTGCGACCGCGCGCCGAGCGCGGCGGCGACGCCCAGGCCGTGCTGCGCCGGCTGCAGGCGCGCGCCGACGGGCGCCCGGGGCTCGCGCTCTACCTGCAGGCTGCGCAGGATCTCACGATCGACTCCCGCGTGAGCCGCACGCAGTACCAGATGACCCTGGAGGACGCGAACCCCGAGGTGTTCTCCGTCTGGGTGCCGCAGCTCGTCGCGCGCCTTCGCGCGCTGCCGCAGCTCGAGCACGTGACCAGCAATCTGCAGGACGACGGGCTATCCGCCTACATCACGATCGACCGCGACGCGGCGGCGCGCTTCGGCATCACGCCGGCCACGGTCGACAACGCGCTCTACGACGCCTTCGGTCAGCGCATCGTCTCGACCGTGTTCACCCAGTCCAACCAGTACCGCGTGATCCTCGAGACCGACCCCGCGCTGCAGTCGACGCTGCGCTCGCTCTCGGACATCCATCTGCCGTCGGCAGTGGCCGCCGGTCGGCAGGTGCCGCTGACGGCGATCGCGAGCGTCAGCGAGCGCCGCGCACCGCTGCAGATCGACCACGTCGGACAGTTCCCGGCGACGACGATCTCGTTCAACCTGGCGCCGGGCGCGGCGCTCGGCGACGCGGTCGCTGCGATCCGCCGGGTCGAGGCCGAGCTGGGGCTGCCGGCGAGCACCAAGACCAACTTCCAGGGCGCGGCGCTCGCCTTCCAGGCGTCGCTCGCCAACACCGTGATGCTGATCGTCGCCGCGGTCATCACGATGTACATCGTGCTGGGCGTCCTTTACGAGAGCTACGTCCACCCGATCACGATCCTGTCGACGCTGCCGTCCGCCGGCGTCGGCGCGCTCCTGGCGCTGCGCGTGGCGGGAAGCGATCTCGGCGTGATCGGCATCATCGGCATCGTGCTGCTGATCGGCATCGTCAAGAAGAACGCCATCATGATGATCGACTTCGCGCTCGAGGCGGAGCGCGAGCAGGGCCGCACCCCGCGCGAGGCGATCTTCGAGGCGTGCCTGCTGCGCTTCCGGCCGATCCTCATGACGACGATGTCGGCGCTCTTCGGGGCACTGCCGCTGATGCTGGGCGGCGGCATGGGATCGGAGCTGCGCCATCCGCTGGGGATCACCATCGTCGGCGGCCTGATCGTCAGCCAGCTGCTGACCCTGTTCACGACGCCCGTGATCTACCTCGCCTTCGACCGCGTCGCGTCGCGGCTGCGCGCGCGCGGCGGCGCCCCGGGGGCGGCCTCGTGAGCTTCTCGGAGACCTTCATCCGGCGGCCGGTCGCGACCACGCTGGTCACGCTCGGGGCGACGCTGGCGGGGATCGTGGCGTTCCTCGGCCTGCCGGTCGCGCCGCTGCCGCAGGTCGACTTCCCGACGATCTCCGTCCAGGCGCAGATGCCCGGGGCGAGCCCGGAGACGATGGCGACGAGCGTCGCGACCCCGCTGGAGCGCCATCTGGGCCAGATCGCCGACGTCAGCGAGATGACCTCGTCGAGCTCGGTCGGCTCGACCCGCATCGTCCTGCAGTTCGGCCTCGGTCGGAGCATCGACGGGGCGGCGCGCGACGTCCAGGCGGCGCTGAATGCCGCGCGCGCCGATCTGCCGGCCAACCTGCGCAGCAATCCGACCTATCGGAAAGTCAACCCGGCCGACGCGCCGATCATGATCCTCGCGCTGACGTCGCCGACGCTGAGCAGCGGCCAGATCTACGACGCCGCGACGACGGTAATGGAGCAGAAGCTGTCGCAGGTCTCCGGGGTCGGGCAGGTCACGCTGGGCGGCGCCTCGCTGCCCGCGGTGCGGGTCGAGCTCGATCCGCGCGCGCTCACCAAGTACGGCATCGGCCTGGAGGACGTCCGCGCCGCCCTGGCGGCGGCGAACGCCAACGCGCCGAAGGGCGCGATCGAGGAGGGTGATCGGCGGTTCCAGATCTACGCCAACGACCAGGCCAGCCGCGCCGCGGACTATCGCGGCCTGATCGTCGCGCATCGCAACGGCGCCGCGGTGCGGCTGACCGACGTGGCCGAGGTCGTCGATTCCGTCGAGAACCTGCGCAACCAGGGCCTCGCGAACGGGCGGCCGTCGGTGCTGGTCCTCATCTTCCGCCAACCCGGCGCGAACATCATCGAGACCGTCGATCGGGTGCGTGCGCTGCTGCCGCAGCTGCGCGCCTCGATTCCCAGCGACATCGACATCGCGGTCGCGACCGACCGGACGACGACGATCCGCGCGTCGCTGCGCGAGGTCGAGCGCACCCTGATCGTGGCGATCGTCCTCGTCGTGCTGGTCGTCTTCCTGTTCCTGGGCGACGCCCGCGCGACCCTGGTCCCGGCGGTCGCGGTCCCGGTGTCGCTGATCGTCACCTTCGGCGCGATGTACCTGCTGGGCTACAGCCTCAACAACCTGTCGCTGATGGCGCTGACGATCGCCACCGGCTTCGTGGTCGACGACGCGATCGTCGTCCTCGAGAACATCGCCCGCCACGTCGAGGCCGGCATGTCGCGGCTCGAGGCGGCGATCCGCGGCGCCCGCGAGGTCGCGTTCACGGTCGTGTCGATGAGCGTGTCGCTGGTCGCGGTGTTCATCCCGATCCTGCTGATGGGCGGCATCGTCGGCCGGCTGTTCCGCGAGTTTGCGATCACGATCTCGATCGCGATCCTGGCGTCGCTGGCGGTGTCGCTGACGACCACACCGATGCTCTGCGCGACGATGCTGGGGCGCCGGGCCGCCGGGCGGCCGGGGCTCTGGGCGCGGGCGAATGCGCGGGTTCAGCGCGCGATGCTCTGCGCCTACGACGCGTCGCTGGGTTGGGCGCTGCGGTTCCCCGCCGCGATCCTCGCCGTGCTCCTGCTCGTCGTCGCGCTCAACGTGCAGCTCTACGTCGCCGCGCCGAAGGGGTTCTTCCCGCAGCAGGACACGGGCCGGCTGATCGGCGGCGTGCAGGCGGACCAGAGCACTTCGTTCCAGGCGATGCGCGGGAAGCTCGCGCAGTTCGTCGACATCGTGCGCGCCGATCCCGCCGTCGACACCGTTGTCGGCTTCACCGGCGGCGGCCAGACCAACTCGGGATTCATCTTCGTGTCGCTCAAGCCGCTGGCGGAGCGCGACGCGTCCGCCGACCAGATCGTCGCCCGTCTGCGCCGACCGCTCGGCACCGTCGCCGGGGCGCGGCTCTTCCTGCAGCCCGTCCAGGACATCCGAGTCGGCGGCCGGCAGGCGAACGCGCAGTACCAGTACACGCTGCAGTCGGACGACCTCGCGCTGCTGTCGAGCTGGACGCCGCGGATCGTCGAGGCGCTGCAGCGCGCGCCCGAGCTCGTCGACGTCAACTCGGACCAGCAGGAGAAGGGCCTGCAGATCGATCTCGCGATCGACCGCGACAAGGCCGCGCGCCTCGGCCTGAAGATCAGCCAGATCGACGCTACGCTCTACGACGCGTTCGGCCAGCGCCAGGTGTCGACGATCTACAACGCGCTGAACCAGTACCACGTGGTCATGGAGGTGGCGCCGCGGTTCTGGCAGAGCCCGGCGACGCTGGACGAGATCCACGTCAGCACCTCGGGCGGCGCCGCGAGCGGGACGCAGATGACGAACGCGGTGGCGGGCACCACCGCCGTCGCCGCGGGCCGGGCGGGTGCGGCCGCCGTCGCGGCCGATGCGGCGCGCAATCTCAGCGCCAACCGGCTGGGCAATGCGGGCCGCAGCGGCGCCTCGTCGGGGACCGCGGTGAGCACGGCCGCCGAGACGATGGTGCCGCTCTCGGCCGTCGCATCCTACCGACCCGCGAGCGCACCGCTCGGCGTCTACCATCAGGGCCATTTCGTCGCGACGACGATCTCGTTCAACCTGGCCCCGAACACGACGCTGGGCGACGCCGTCCGCGCGATCGACCGTGCCATCAACGTCGCCGGCGCGCCGAGCGCGATCCATGGCGGCTTCCAGGGCACGGCGCGCAGCTTCCAGCAGTCGCTGGGCAACCAGCCGCTGCTGATCCTCGCCGCCATCGTCGCCGTCTACATCGTGCTGGGCATCCTCTACGAGAGCACGATCCATCCGATCACCATCCTGTCGACGCTGCCGTCGGCGGGAATCGGCGCCGTGCTGGCACTGATGGCATTCAGGCTCGAGTTCGGCATCATCGCGCTGATCGGCGTGCTGCTGCTGATCGGCATCGTGAAGAAGAACGCGATCCTGATGATCGACTTCGCGCTGGATGCCGAGCGTCGCCGCGGCATCGATGCGCGCACGGCGATCCGCGAGGCCTGCATGCTGCGCTTCCGGCCGATCATGATGACGACGCTCGCGGCGATGCTCGGCGCCCTGCCGCTCGCGCTCGGCGCGGGCGACGGCGCGGAGCTGCGCCGGCCGCTCGGCCTGTCGATCATCGGCGGGCTGCTCCTCAGCCAGGTCCTGACCCTCTACACGACGCCCGTCGTCTATCTCTATCTCGATCGGCTGCGGCCCCGGCGCGCGGCCGCCGGGCCCGATGCGAGACAGTGGACGGCGTCCGACGAGCGCGATCCGGAGGCGAGGACGTGAGCCATGCCAACCGAGCGGCGCCGGACCGGCGTCGCGTCCTGTGGGCCGCGGCGGTCGCGCTCGCCCTCGCGTCCTGCAAGGCGGGGCCGGATTACCAGCGTCCCGAGGCGCCGACGCCGCCGGCCTTCAAGGAGATGGCAGGCTGGAAGATCGCGGCGCCGCGCGATGCCGCGCCGCGCGGCGCGTGGTGGAGCGTCTATCGCGATCCGCAGCTCGACGCGCTGGTCGCCCAGGTCGACGTGTCGAACCAGACGATCAAGAGTGCCGAGGCGGGCTTCCGGACGGCGCGCGCCCTGGCGCGCAGCGCCGCGGCCGCCGGCTATCCGACGATCTCCGCCGGTGCCGCGGCCGAGCGGCTGCGGCGCGGCTCCGGTACCTCGAGCGCCGGCGCCGCGAGCGCCCGCGCCCGGACGACGACCGGCGGCGGGCGCGCGCAGAACCTCTACGACGCCTCGCTCGACCTCGCCTGGGAGATCGATCTGTGGGGCCGGGTGCGGCGGGCGGCCGAGGGTGCCTCGGCCGCGGCGCAGGCGAGCGCGGGCGATCTCGAGGCGGCGCGGCTGTCGATCCAGGCGGAGCTCGCGACGAACTACTTCCTGCTCCGCGCCGCCGACGCGCAGAGACGCATCCTCGACGCGTCGGCGGTCGCCTATGCCCGCAGCCTCGAGATCGCCCGCAATCGCTACGCGGTCGGCGTCGGCGCCCGCGCGGACGTGCTGTCGGCCGAGACCCAGCTCGAGACGACGCGCGCGCAGGCGATCGCCGTGGGCGTCCAGCGCGCGCAGCTCGAGCACGCCATCGCCGTCCTGCTCGGCCGGCCGCCGGCGGGGTTCGCGCTCGCCGCCGCGCCGCTCGCCGCCGCGCCCCCGGAGATCCCGGTCGAGGTGCCCTCGGTGCTGCTCGAGCGCCGGCCCGACATCGCGGCCGCCGAACGGCGCATGGCGGCGGCGAACGCCCAGATCGGGGTCGCCGAGGCGGCGTTCTTCCCGACCATCACGCTGTCGGGGAGCTACGGCTACACCTCGACGGCGCTCGGCCAGCTCATCCAGGCGGCCAACCTGCTGTGGTCCGTCGGCACGCAGGCGACCGCCACGATCTTCGACGGCGGCGCGCGCAGCGCCGGCGTCGAGCAGGCGCGCGCGGCCTACGACCAGGCCGTGGCCGAGTACCGGCAGACGGTGCTGGTCGGATTCCAGCAGGTCGAGGACGAGCTCGCCGCGCTGCGGATCCTCGCCGAGCAGGCCGAGGTCCTTGCGGCCGCCCTGCGCTCGGCACGCGAGGCCGAGCGGCTCACGCTGAACCAGTACCGGGCGGGCACGGCGGCCTACACGAGCGTGATCACCGCGCAGGCGGCGGCGCTCGCCGACGAGCTGGCGGCGCTGAACGTGCAGCAGGCGCGGCTGGTGGCGAGCGTGGCGCTGATCCGCGCGCTCGGCGGGGGCTGGGACGCGGCGAGCCTGCCCGCGCCCGACCGCCTCTACGAAGCCCCGACGAGCGAAGCGCCGGCGCCGCCGAAGCCCGGGCCGTGGTCGGGCATGGGCACCGCGATCCGCAACCTGTTCAAGTGACGCGACCGGGCGCGCGGCGGCGTCAGAACTTGTTGACGGTCAGGGTCCAGTCGCTGCGCTGCGGGAAGTAGCGGGCGAGGAAGCGGTAGGTCGCGCGCATCGCCGCCTCGATGGCGTCGCCGCGCTCGCTCGCGATCGGGTCCCAGCGCTCGATCATCTCGTCCCAGCGCATCAGCTTGGTGTGCAGCTCGTCGCGCATCGTGCGGATGAACTCGATCTGCTGGGACATCTTGCGCAGGACCTGGACGACCTCGCCGGTCTGCGCGTCGACCATCTGGAAGATGCCGTTGAACTCGTTGGACGGCGTGCGCATCAGGGCTTGCACGCGTTGCACGTCGTCGGCGATCGAGCGCTCGCGGCGGTACAGCTTGGCGGCGTCCGCGAGCTTGCGCTCGATCATCTTCACCTTGCCGTGCCGCTCGCGCAGCGCCTCGATATAGGCGAGCTCGCGCGCCAGCGTGTCGACCTGCTCGAGGACCTTCTCCTTGTTCTCGCGCCCGTAGCCGAGCTTCTCGGCCATCTCGCCGAGCGCCTCGTTGACATGCGCCTTGGTCTCGGGATCCTCCGCCATCTTCTGCAGGATGTGCGGGTCGGACGTGCCGGCATCCGTGTTGGTCGCCCATGCCGCCAGGTTCACCGACAGCCGCGCCTTGGCGATGGCGTGGTGGTGCGGCTCGACGGTCCAGGACGACGAGCCGTCGAGCAGCTCGCGCGGGATCGAATCGCCGGGATGGATCACCTTCACGAACTTCAAGCTCTTGGCGATGATGTTCAGCAGCTTGCCGTCGTCGGTGTCGGGCGTGAGCTGGAACTCGCGGGCGAGGGTCGGGATGGTCAGCGACGCCTTGAGCTCGCCGAGGGTGACGTTGAGCACCGCCTCGTCGGTCGCCGGCGAGATCGCGAAGAACGCGCCCTTCACCGAGAACAGCTTGTGCGTGAAGATGAAATGGGTGCTGCGGTCGCCGGCCGGCGTCGGCGCGGCGGTCTGATCGCTAGTCTCGGCGACGGCAGCGTTGCCTTCTTCGGCCATATGCGGATCTGGTCATCACGAAACGGGGCGGTTGCGAAGGCACGCCCGGGGGGTCTCGTGGGACCGTCGCATGGGGCGGTTAAGGTGTGACTAACGCCGCCCTTTCGGCTGCGAGCGCGAACAAGGCCCGCAGGGCCTGGGCCTCGGCCCCCTCCGGCCTGCCGGCGCGGCCGGCATTGTTCCAGGCGAAGATGTCGAGATGGATCCAGGCGATGCCCGGATCGACGAACTCCTGCATGAACAGGGCCGCCGTGATCGAGCCGGCCATCGGGCCGCCGCTGATGTTGTTGAGATCGGCCACCTTGCTGTCGAGCAGCGGGCGGTAGGGGCGCCACAGCGGCATGCGCCACAGCGGATCGGCGGCGGCGGCGGCGTGGTGGGCCAGGCGCCCGGCGACGGCATCGTCGTTGCAGTAGGTCGCGGGCAGCTCGGGTCCGAGCGCGACGCGTGCCGCGCCGGTGAGCGTCGCCATGTCGATGATCAGCGCCGGCTTCTCGCTGCTCGCCTCGTGCAGCGCGTCGGCGAGGATCAGCCGCCCCTCGGCATCGGTGTTGCCGATCTCGACGGTCAGCCCCTTGCGCGAGGTGATCACGTCGAGCGGGCGGAAGGCGTCGCCCGAGACGGCGTTCTCGACCGCGGGGATGAGGACGCGCAGCCGCAGGCGAAGCTTCGCCTTGACGATCATGTGGGCGAGGCCGAGGACATGCGCGGCTCCGCCCATGTCCTTCTTCATCATCTTCATGCCGTCGGCGCCCTTGAGGTCGAGGCCGCCGGTGTCGAAGCACACGCCCTTGCCGACCAGCGTGAGCTTGGGATGGCTCTCGTCGCCCCAGCGCAGGTCGATCAGGCGCGGCGGTCGGGCCGAGGCGCGGCCGACGGCGTGGACGAGGCGATAGCCTTCGGTCAGCAGCGCTTCGCCGACGATGATCGTCGCGGTCATGCCCAGCGCCTTGGCCATGTCGACGGCGGCGGCCGCGAGCTCGGCCGGGCCCATGTCCTGCGACGGCGTGTTGATCAGGTCGCGGACCAGGGCGTTGGCCTCGACGGTGCGCGTCGCCGCCGCGCGATCGGCGGCCGCCGGCAGCACCAGCTTCGCCGGCGCGCGCGCCGGCTTGCGATATCGCGTGAACTGGTAGGCGCCGATGCCCCAGGCTGTGGCGAGGCGCGTGGCGAGCGCCGGGGCGATCGCGTCGTCGATCTTCCAGGCGCCGACGGGAAGCCGCGTCGGCAGGCCGGCAAGGCGCCAGAAATCGTCGGTCGACCCGTCGTCGGCGAAGACCATCACCGCGCCGACCGCGCCGCGGCCGCTCGCCGAGGGCAGCAGCTGCAGGTCGCCCGCGCGGCCGCCGAAGCCCGCCGCCTCGAGCCAGGACCGCGTCGCCGCGGGCTGCTTTCGCATCCACGCCTTCGCGGCAGATGCCGCGACGAGCGCGAGGGCGCGGGGGCGCGGGGCGGAGGTCACGAGGGCGCTGGCCATGTCGATTCCTTCGAAGGGTATGTCGGGGACGCGTCGGAACTTGCCCGAGCCTCGGCGCCGATGCAAAGGTCCGCGCCGTCCGCCATTCGGGAGAACATCGATGTCCGACGCGATCCTCTACCTCGGCAACAAGCGCTATTCCTCGTGGTCGATGCGCGGCTGGCTGCCCTGCATGATGGCCGGCTTCCCGTTCAAGGAGGTCGTGATCCCGCTCGACACGCCGGAGACCAATCGCAGCATCCGGGCGGTATCGGCCTCGGGCCGCGTCCCCTGCCTGCATCACGACGGCAACGTGATCTGGGATTCGATGGCGATCGCGGAGTACTGCGCGGAGCTCGCGCCGGGGCTGTGGCCGACCGCCCGCGACGCGCGCGCCCACGCCCGCGTGATCGCGGCCGAGATGCATTCCGGCTTCGTCGAGCTGCGCAAGGCGATGTTCTTCAATCTCGGCCAGCGCTGGCCGGGCCACGGCCGCACGCCCGGGGCGCTGGCGGACATCGCGCGCATCGTCGAGCTCTGGGGTGGCACGCGCGCGCGCTTCGGCGCCGGCGGCCCGTTCCTGTTCGGCGCGGCCTTCTCGCTTGCCGACGCGTTCTACGCGCCGATCGTCTGCCGTTTCAAGACGTGGGAGCCGGAGCTGCCGGCGGCGGCGCAGGCCTATGTCGATGCGGTGTGGACGCAGCCGCTGGTTGCGCGCTGGGTCCGCGAAGGGCTCGCGGAGACCTGGCGCTCGCCCAAGTACGAGACGCCGCCGGCCTGACCGGCGGCGCCTCGCCCGTCCGGTTCAGCGGATCAGCAGGACGGGCACGTCGCAGTTCGCCAGCACGCGCTGCGAGGTCGAGCCCATGACCAGCGACGCCAGCGCGCCATGGCCGTGGGACCCCATGACGATCATGTCGAACTTGCCGGACGCGGCGAGCTTGGCGATCTCGTCGCCGGCATTGCCCACCTTCGTGACGACCTTGTGCTTCCAGCCCTTCTGCTTGAAGTAGGGGACCACGCCCTTGCACGCGGCGGCGGTCTCGTCGGCGTGCAGCTTGTCGATCATCTCCTTGCCCACGGCGGCTCGCGCGCGCGGCGGGATCGGCGTGCCGACATAGAGCAGCGTGTACTCCGCCGCCGCGCCGAAGAACTCGGCGTGCGCACCGAGATAGGCGAGCATCCGCTTCGTATAGTCGCTCCCGTCGATCGGCAGCAGGATCTTCATCGCTTCATCTCCAAGGGGGTGAGGGGTCGTGTCGGTGACGTGTCGCGCGATCGCCTCGGGGAGTTCGCCTCCGGCGCGCGACGCGGCGTCGCGCGTCCCGTCGCGTGCGCGCGCGACGCGGCCCGCGGCGCAACGCGGTGAATGCCGCGGACGAGCAAGATGGGGAGTCCGGTACGCGATGCCAAGCCGCCCGACCCGGTCACTTCGCCGCGGCGGTCAGCCGAGGCGGACGACGCCCGCGGCGCCGAGGCGCTCGATCTCCGCGTCGGGATAGCCGAGCCCCTCGAGGATCTCGCGGCTATGCGCGCCGGGACCCGGCGGGTCCAGCCGCTTGGGCAGGCGCCGGCCGTCGAGGTCGAGGGGCAGCGTCGGCAGCCTGGCGTGCCGGCCGTCGGGCAGCACCGTGTCGGCAAGACCGCCGGAGGCGTTCAGATGCGGATCCTCGAACAGGTCCTCGGGCCGGATGATCGGCGCGTAGGGCAGGCCGGCCCGCTCCGCGAGCGCGATCACCTCGTCGCGCGTCATGCCGCGCAGCAGCGCCTCGATCTCCGGCAGCAGGGTCGGGCGCGCCGCGACGCGGAGGTTGTTGGTCTTCAGGGCCGGGTCGGCCAAGCGCGCCTGCCAGCCGACGGCCTCGCAGAACGCGGCCCATTGCGTGTCGCTGACCACGGCGAAGAAGATCTGCTGGCCGTCGCCGGTCTCGAACACGTCGTAGATCGCCCAGGCCGCGACCCGGATCGACATCGGCGGCAGCGCCCTGCCCGTCATCGCGTAGGCGGCCATGTGCTGGGAGACGAGAAACGCGCAGTTCTCGAACAGTGCCGAGCGCACGAGCTTGCCCCGGCCGGTCTCCTTGCGCTCGAGCAGCGCGGCCAGCACCCCGATCGCGGCAAACATGCCGCCCATGATGTCGTTGACCGACGTGCCCGCGCGCAGCGGCCGGCCGGGCAGGCCGGTCATGTAGGCGAGGCCGCCCATCATCTGCACGACCTCGTCGAGCGCGGTGCGCGTCTCGTAGGGGCCGTCGAGAAAGCCCTTGTGGCTCGCGTAGATGATCCCCGGATGCCTGGCCTTGAGCTGCTCGTAGCCGAGGCCGAGCTTCTCCATCGCGCCCGGGCGGAAGTTCTCGGTCACGACGTCGGCGCTGGCGACGAGCCGGTCGACGATGGCGCGGCCTTCGGGCGTCTTCATGTCGACGATCAGCGACTTCTTGTTGCGGTTGAAATTGACGAAGAAGCCCACCCCCGAGCCGGTCAGCCGGCGCGTGTTGTCGCCGTCCGGCGTCGGCTCGACCTTGATCACCTCGGCGCCGAGATCGGCGAGCACCAGCCCGCAGGTCGGCCCCATCACCATGTGCACGAACTCGACGACGCGGATTCCGGCGAGGGGCAGCTGGGGCGGGGTGGTCATCGCGTCGCGGTCTCCATCGAGGGTCACGCGGCATCCTCCGCCGAGCTAAGGTCCGGACGCAATGAACCTGCGCTTCCTCGAGACGTTCTTCTGGCTCGCCCGGCTCAAGAGCTTCACGGCGACGGCAGCGCGGCTGAACACGACGCAGCCCGCCGTGTCCGGCCGCATCCGGGCCCTCGAGCGCGAACTCGGGATGCGGCTGCTCTTCCGCACCACCCGCGAGGTCCACCTCACGCCCGAGGGCCTGGGCATCCTGCGCCACGTCGAGTCGATCCTCGACGCGGCGCGCCTCATCCACGAGAGCGGGTCGAGCGAGGACACCCCGACCGGCATCGTGCGCGTGGGCGCCGTCGATGCGATCGTGCGGACCTGGCTGCCGCGGCTGCTGGAGCTGATCCGCGACCGGCATCCCCAGCTCACGGTCGAAGTCATCGTCGACACCACGCTGCAGCTCGCCCGCGGCCTGCACCAGGGCGACCTGCACCTCGTGGTCGCGATCGAGCCGGTGCGCGGCGACCATCTCGCGAGCCTCGAGCTGTGCGCTTATGCGATGGGTTGGGTCGCGAGCCCGCGCCTCGTCAACAGGCGCAAGGTCCACGGTGTCGAGGATCTCGCTCGCCTGCCGCTGATCACCTACCCGCGCCATTCCCCGCCGGAGCGGCTGATCGCCGACTACTTCGCCGGCACCGATCTCAGCCGGTCGCGGATCAGCGCCTCGAACTCGATGTCGACGATGATCCGGCTGGCGGCCGACGGGCTCGGCATCGCCGCGGTGCCGCCGGTCTGCGTGCTCGAGGAGATCCGCGCCGGCGCGCTGTGCCCGGTCCGCACGGCAAAGCCGTTCCCGCCGCTGCCCTTCTACGGCTCCTATCGCGCCGAGCCGCGCAATCGGGCCGTGGCCGCCGTCCTCGCCGGATGCCGCGAGGCGGTCGCCGCCTTCCGGGCCGAGCGCGACCCGCGCGCACGCTGGACCGGCGCGTGACCCGGCCGGTCATTGATCAGGGCTTGCTATGAGTGGCGCGCGAAAGTCTCATTGGACGCATTGAGCGGGCTCCCGGAGATTCACCCGGGTCCGCAAGCCTTCACGAGGGGAGTCCCATGGCCGGCAAGCAGCTCTATCTGCGTTTTACCAAGACCAAGACCCAGGGCCTGATCGACCTTTACGAGGAGAACGCGCCGGTCACCTGCGCGACGATCTGGAAGGCGCTCAAGAAGCCGATCCGCGTGACCGTGTTCCACGCGATGTTCGCCGGGCCCGAGATCATGACCGGCCTGCCGAAGGCCGCGCAGACCTTCGACCCGACCAAGGTGCCGATCGAGAACCAGACGGTGACGCCGGCGAAGGGCGAGATGCTCTGGTACTACCAGGGCAAGAACGTCATGAAGGGCCTGACCGACGAGCTGTGGGAACTCGGCATGTTCTACGACCACGGCGGCCGCACGTTCGGCCCGCTCGGCTGGACGCCGGTCAACATCCTCGGGATCATGCGCCAGGGCATCGACGAGGTTGCCGAGGAGTGCCGCGGCATCCGACTGACCGGCGCCAAGGAAGTCGAGATCGGCCGCCACAAGGGCTGAGCCGCGCGGCCCGCGTCACGAGGGCCGAACCGCCAGAGTTGAGCCACAGGAGCCGCGCCGCAGGGGCCGGCCTTCACAGATGAGGTGATCCACGATGCGCAACCAACTCTTCGCTGCCGTCGGTCTCGCGACGGTCCTCGCCTCGGCGACCGCGCTCGCCCAGACCGAGCTCGTCATAAATTCCTTCGGCGGTGCCTACGAGAAGAAGCACCGCGAGCTCGTGATCGAGCCGTTCGAGAAGGCGAACAACGTCAAGATCACCGTCGTGACGGCCTATTCGGCCGACATGGTGGCGCAGCTGCGCGCGCAGAAGGCGGCGCCCCGCTTCGACGTCGTGCATCTCTCGGGCGGGCTCGAGGCGACCGCCGCGGCCGAAGGGCTGCTCGCGCCGATCAAGCCGGAGCAGCTGTCGAACCATGCCGATCTCTATCCCTTCGCGGTGCAGAACATCGCCAAGGGCGAGGGGCCGGCCTACTCGGCGGCGGTCGTCGGCATGCTCTACGACGAGAAGAAGACCAAGCCCGTGCCGACGAGCTGGCTCGACATCGCCAACCCGGCCTATGCGGGCCACCTGGTGCTGACCGACATCTCGAACAACTGGGGCCTGCTCGGCTTCCTCATGATCAACAAGGTCGCCGGCGGCTCGCTCGACGACATCAACCCCGGCCTGGAGGTGATCAAGAAGAGCCTCAAGGGCGCGACGGTGCTGTCGAAGTCGCCGGAGATCCAGCAGGCCTTCGCCCAGTCCGATGCCTGGGTGGCGCCCTATGCGCAGGACTACGCCTTCACGCTGACGAGCGCCGGCCTGCCGGTGAAGTTCGTCCAGCCCAAGGAGGGCGCGGTGTTCTCGCCGATCACGGTGAATCTCGTCGCCGGCCGCCCGAACCAGGCGCTGGCCCTGAAGTTCATCGACTTCTCGCTGCGCGCCGAGGCGTCGGCCGGGTGGGCGGAATCGTTCCGCTACTCGCCGGTCAACCGCAAGGCGAAGCTCTCGGCCGAGGCCGCCGCCGGCGTGCTCTCGGGCGAGGAGGCGACGAAGAACCTGATCACCTTCGACCCGATCAAGGTCGGCCAGATGCGCGCCGCCTGGACCGAGCAGTGGAACCGCGCCATCGCCAAGTGAGGTGCATCCATCCCCTCCTGGCGCGCGCGGCGCGATAGGAGGGGTGGCACGCGCGCAGCGCGTGACGGGGAGGTCGGGAGCGGTTCTGTGAGCCGCTCCCGACCTCCCCGACCTCGCTTCGCTCGGCCACCCCTCCGATGCCGCGTCGCGGCACAGGAGGGGATGCACTTTGTCCCCCATGTCCCGCGAGCCGCTTCTCCTTCTCCTGCCCGCCGTCGCGGGCCTGGTCTTCGCCTTCGTCCTGCCCGTGGCGCAGGTCCTGGCGCTGGCCTTCCTCGAGCCGGGCGGCGGGATCGGGCCGGCGAATTTCGCCAAGCTCTTCGCCGACGCCTACTATCCGCTCGTCGCCGAGCGCACGATCCGGCTCGGCGTGATCATCACGCTCGTCACCGCCGTGCTCGGCGTGCCGCTCGCCTACCTCATGCACCGCGCCGGCGGACTTGCGCGCACGCTGCTCACGATCCTGATCGTGCTGCCGCTGATGACCAGCGTCGTCATCCGCACCTTCGGCTGGCTGGTGATCCTCGGTCGCGGCGGCCTGCTCGCGCGCGTGCTCGAGCCGCTCGGCCTCGCCGGCCGCAACTTCTCCCTGATGCACACGGAGGCGGGCATCGTGCTGGCGATGTCGCAGGTCCTGCTGCCGTTCATGACGCTGACCGTGCTCGCGTCGATCACGCGCATCGATCCGCGCCTGGAGGAGGCCGCGCGCGTCTCGGGGGCCGGCTTCGCCGCCACGCTGCGCCACGTCGTGCTGCCGCTCGCGAAACACGGCATCGTCTCGGGATCGCTGCTCGTCTTCGCGCTGGCGGTGAGCTCGTTCGTCACGCCGATGCTGGTGGGCGGGGTCCGGCTCCCGGTTCTGGCCGGCGCGATCTACCAGCAGGTCACGGGCACGCTCGACTGGTCCTTCGCGGCGACGCAGGCGACCCTGCTGCTGCTGCTCGCGCTGGTGGTGATCCTGCCCTATGCGCGGCTCGGTCGCGCGCGCGGGGCGGCCTGAGATGGTCGGCGGCACGCCGCGCGGCGCGATCGTGATCGGCGCGATCCTCGCGATCGCGGTGGCGATCTTCATGCTCGCGCCGCTGGTCGTGGTCGTCGTCAGCTCGTTCTCGGCAAGCGAGTTCCTCGTCTTCCCGCCGCGCGGCTGGTCGCTGCGCTGGTACGAGGAGATCCTGCGCTCGCGCGTGTATCTCGATGCGGCCTGGTTCAGCCTGAAGCTCGCGCTTGTCGTCACCGCGCTCGCGCTCGCCCTCGGCGCCGGCGCGGCGATCGCGATCACGCGCCACGCCGTGCCCGGCTCGGAGGTCCTGCAGGGCTTCTTCCTGTCGCCTCTCGTCATCCCGACGATCCTGCTCGGCATCGGGCTGCTGATGGCCTCCAGCCGCTGGGCCGGCGGCCCCTCGTTCTGGACGCTGGCCGCCGGCCACGTCGTCGTCACGCTGCCCTACGTCGTGCGCACCGTCGCGGCGACCCTCGCGCGCAGCGACCGCTCGCTCGAGGAGGCCGCGCGCGTGATGGGCGCGCCGTGGTGGCGACGCTACTGGCACGTGGTGCTGCCGCAGGCGCGGCCCGGGCTTGCCGCCGGCGCGTTCTTCGCCTTCAACGTTTCCTTCGACGAGGCGGTGGTGGCGCTGTTCCTGCGCGCGCCGGGCGTCGAGACGCTGCCGCTGCTGATCTACTCGAAGCTGGAGTTCAGCCCCGACCCATCGGTCGCCGCGGCGGCCTCGCTCATGATCCTTCTGACGGTGGTGCTGATGATCGCCCTCGACCGCGCCGTGGGCCTCGACCGGGTGGCCGCCTGATGGCCGAGGTCGCGGTCTCCGCGCTCACCAAGCGCTTCGGCGCCCTCGCGGCGCTCGATGCCGTCGACCTCGTCATCCCCGACGGCGCCTTCGCGGCGCTGCTCGGGCCCAGCGGCTGCGGCAAGACGACGTTCCTGCGCCTGCTCGCGGGGCTGGAGACGCCCACCTCCGGGCGGATCCGGATCGGCGATGCCGACGTGACCGGCCTGCCGCCGGAAAGGCGCGGCCTCGGCATGATGTTCCAGAGCTACGCGCTGTTCCCGCACATGACGGTCGCCGAGAACATCCGCTTCCCGCTGCGCATGCGCGGTGCCGAGGCGCGCGACGCCCAGATGGCGCGCGTCGAGAGGGCGCTGCGCCTCGTCCAGCTCGAGGGCTTCGCCGATCGCTTCCCGCGCCAGCTCTCCGGCGGCCAGCAGCAGCGCGTCGCGCTGGCGCGGGCGATGATCGCCGACCCGCCGGTCCTCCTACTCGACGAGCCGCTGTCCAATCTCGACGCGCAGCTGCGCAAGGACATGCAGGTCGAGCTCATCGAGCTCCATCGCAAGCTCGGCATCACGACCGTGCTCGTGACCCACGACCAGGACGAGGCGCTGAGCCTCGCCGACCGCGTCGTACTGATGCGCCAGGGTCGCATCGAGCAGCAGGGCACGGCGCGCGAGATCTACGCCGCGCCACGCACGGCCTTCGCCGCGCGATTCCTCGGCGCCGCGAACCTGGTGCCGGTGGAGGTCCGCGACGGCGTCGCCCGGCTCGGCGACGGGTTGGCCGTGGACCTGCCGGGCACCGCCGACGGCCGCGCGGAGCTGGTGCTGCGCCAGGAAGATCTCCACCTCCGGGCCGCGCCGGAGCCCGGGGAGGTCGGGTTGCCCGTGACGATCGTCGCCGCGGCGTATCACGGCGCGGCGCAGCGCGTGGTGGCGGCCCTCGGCCGTCACCGCGTCTCCGTCATCGCCCCGCCGGAGGCGAGCTGGGCGACGGGCGCCGAGGCCAGCCTGTGCTGGCGGCCCGGCAGCGCCCGCCTGGTCTGAGGCGGCGCGCGCCGCGGTTCACCGCCCGCCGGTCACCGCGACGACGGTGCCCGTGACGTAGCTCGCCTCGTCCGACAGCAGCCACGCGACGGCATTGGCGCATTCCATCGCCGTGCCGGCACGCTGCATCGGAACGAGCGCCGCTCCCGTGACCGCGCGCTGCGGATCGCCGCTCATGGCGTGGAGCTCGGTGTCGATGATTCCCGGGCGCACCGCGTTGACGCGCACGCCTTCCGTGGCGACCTCGCGTCCGAGCCCGAGCGTGAGCGTGTCGATCGCGCCCTTGCTCGCCGCATAGTCGACATACATCCCCGGTGCGCCGAGGACGGCTGCGGCGCTGGCGAGATTGACGATGCCGCCGCCCTGTCCGCCGTGGCGCGTGCTCATGCGTCGCACCGCCTCGCGGGCGCAGAGCATCGTGCCGATGACGTTGACGTCGAACATTCGTCGCCAGCGCGCGGTCGTCATTTCGTCGAGCCGCGCCTTCATGTCGACGATCCCGGCGTTGTTCACCAGCGCGCCGATGCGGCCCCATTCCCGGTCGATGGTCGCGAACATCGCGAGCACCGCCGCCTCGTCGCCGACATCGGCCTGCACCACGAGCGCGCGACGGCCGCGCTCGCGCACCTGGGCCGCGACCCGCGCCGCCGCGTCGGCGTCGCGCGCGTAGTTCACCACGATGTCCCAGCCGGCGTCGGCGAGCCTGATCGCGCAGGCGGCGCCGATCCCGCGGCTGGCGCCGGTGACGAGGGCGATACGGGGAATGGACATCTCGGCTCCTTGGGAGGTTCGGGTTCGGGCTCAGTCTAGCGCGACTCGGCGACGGACCGATCCTTCGGCGAGCGGCGTCGGCGCCGGATGCTTCGGCGGTGCGCGAAGCATCCGGGCTCGGGTCCGCGCGATACGCCACCTCCTTCCGCCTGGAGGAGGCCCGTCGTGACCGTCACCGTCTTCATCCGCTACCGGATCGATCCGTTCAAGCGCGCGGCGTTCGAGGCCTATGCGCGCAAGTGGCTGTCGATCATCCCGGCCTGCGGCGGCCGCGTCGACGGCTACTGGATGCCCCACGAGGGCACCAACGACATCGCCTACGGCCTGATCTCCTTCGACAGCCTCGCGGCCTACGAGTCCTATCGGGCGCGGTTGCGCGGCGATCCCGCGGGCGCCGCGAATTTCGGCTTTGCGGAGGCCGAGCGCCTGATCCTCGCCGAGGAGCGCAGCTTCCTGCGGCGCGTGACCGCCGACGGCGACCCGGACCGCGCCGTGTCGGGCGACGTCGTCCGCGGCGCCGAGCCGGGATGAAACGGAATGCCACGGCGCGGGCCGGGTTTGGTGGGATCGATCACGGACGGGGCGCTATAAGGAGCGGATCGCCATTGCTCCTGCCGCGCCCGTGCCCGCTCCGCTCCTGCATATCGAATCGTCGCCGGCGCTTCCGACCGCCGCGGATGTCGTTGTCATCGGTGGGGGCATCGTCGGAGTCTCCGCGGCGTATTACCTCGCGCGGCGCGGGCTCCGCGTCGCTCTCGTCGAGAAGGGGCGGATCGGCGCGGAGCAGTCGAGCCGCAACTGGGGCTGGTGTCGGCAGCAGAACCGCGATGCGCGCGAGCTGCCGATGGCGACGAAGAGCCTCGCCCTGTGGGATCGCTTCGCTGCGGAGATCGGCGAGGATCCCGGCTTCCGGCGCTGCGGCCTGCTGTACCTCAGCAACGACGAGTCCGAGCTGGCGACCTGGGCGCGCTGGCAGGACGTCGCGCGCCCGGCGGGCGTGCCGACGCGGATGCTTGCCGCCCACGAGGCCAACGATCTCGGCCGGGCGACCGGCCAGCAATGGAAGGGCGGCGTGCTCTCGCCGAGCGACGGCATCGCCGATCCCGCCGGCGCCGCGCCGATCATCGCGCGCGGCATCCTCAAGGCTGGCGGCAGCGTGCACCAGAACTGCGCCGCGCGCGGCCTCGAGACGGAAGGCGGGCGTGTCGGCGGCGTCGTCACCGAGGCGGGGACGATCCGCACGCGCGTCGTCGTGCACGCCGGCGGCGCCTGGGCGTCGTCCTTCTGCCGCCAGCTCGGTTTCGCATTCCCGCAATCCTCGGTGCGCGCCTCGATCCTGGCGCTGGCGCCGGGGGCGCAGGGCCTGCCCGATGCGCTCCACACGGCGGCGGTCTCGATCACGCGCCGCGGCGACGGCGGCCATACGTTGGCGATCAGCGGCCGCGCACGCGTCGACATCACGCCGCAGAAGCTGCGCTTCGCCGGCGATTTCCTGCCGATGTTCCTCAAGCGGCGCGCCCTGGTAGCGCCGGGCGGGCTCGAGGGCTGGCGCCTCGGCTTCGAGACCCTGGCGCGCTGGCGGCTCGATGCGCCGACGCCGATGGAGCGCGTGCGCATCCTCGACCCGCGCCCCGATACCGCGCAGATCCGCGACACGCACGAGCGCGCCTGCCGCCTCCTGCCGACGCTGCGCCATTTGCCGGTCGCGGCGTCATGGGCCGGCTACATCGATTCCACGCCCGACGGGATCCCGGCGATCGGCGAGGTCCCCGGCCTGCCGGGCTTCATCCTGGCCGCCGGGTTCAGCGGCCACGGCTTCGGCATCGGGCCCGGCGCCGGGCATCTGATCGCCGATCTCGTCACCGGCGCTGCGCCGATCGTCGACCCCGCGGCGTATCGCCCCGAGCGGCTGGCGAGCGGCGCATGGGGCAAGGTCGCCGAGTTCTGATCCGCCCGACGCGTGCGCAAAGAAAAAGGGGGCGTGCAGGGCACGCCCCCTCCCGTCGTCGGTGTTGCTCGGCTCAGGCCTTGCGCGCGACGCGACGGCGCATCGCCGCCGCACCCGCGAGACCGAGGCCCAGCAGCGTCATCGTGGCCGGCTCCGGCACGTCCTCGACGGGAACGCCGCCGACGCCCTTGAAGCCGAAGATGAACGTCGCCGGCGTGCCGAACTCCGCACCACCCTCGCTGCTGGCCTGGCCGAGCGAGTAGAGCTCGATGCCCTCCGCGGCGATCGCGGCGAGCGCGGTGCGCTCGCTCGCGGTGGCGCCGTAGAAGATCGTGAACGTCGCGCTCTCGCCGTCGTCCAGCGCCCCGAAGTTGAAGCGGAAGTAGGCGCCGTGGTCGGCCGGGCCGGAGTCATTGAAGTCGGTGTTGATCGTGCCGCCGACGATCGCGGCCGGCGTGACCAGCGGATTGGCGCTGCCGAAGCCGTTGTCGTTCGAGTGCTCGAGCAGCGTGGTCGTCGCCGTGCCCTTGATCGTGACGTACTCGCTGAACTCGGTCAGCGGCACGTCCCAGTCCATCACGCGCACGTACTTGACGTCGTTGACCGCGGAACCCGTGTTGTTCGAGATCGTGACGACGGCCTTGAACAGGGCGCCGGGCGCGTTGTCGGCCTGGGCGAATTCGTGCTTGACCGTGAGCCCCGAGAGCGAGGTCAGGCCGACGATCGACGTGGCGGTGGTCGCGGTCGACGAGAAGCTGACGCCGGTCAGGTTCGCGATGCCGCCGTTGTTGAACGTGTCCGCGGCGGCCTGGCCGAACGTCGTGCCGTTGACCGACACGCCCCAGCCTTCGCAGAGGCATCCGGGCGACGTGGCGTCACGGAAGGCGCCGTCCGAGAACTTGTAGGCCACGCCGGTGACGCCGCCGGCGTTCACCGCGACCGAGCCCACCGAGGTGTTGAGGTGGCCGAGGTCGTTCACGCCGAGCGCGACGGTGCCAGCGGCGTTGATGATCGTCGCCGCCGCAAGCGCCGCTTGCGTGCCGCCGAAGAGCGTCGCCGCGACGACCGCGGCGAGTGTCGTTGTCCTGAGCTTCATGATTGGCCTCGTATGGAATCGTTGGGGGTTCTGGGAACGAGTGCCTGCGACGGCGGGTTGACGACACCGGCGGTTGGCGACCCGGTGACATACCCAGAGCAATACGCGGGCCACTGCGCGAAACGCCGTCGTTTCAGCGACTTGCTCGGCCGATCGTCGAAGACGACGTGATTAAGTAATTCTTGCCGACGGTTAATCGCACGCTCAGCGCGAGGCATCGTCGCGGCCGCGGTGGACAACTGCTTGTCGCCGCATGGTGGTCGGTCGCGTTGCGTCGCGACGGGTCGCGCGCCGCGCGACGAAAGATGCGCGAGGCCCGGCGCCGCGGCTCGCGCAGCGTGACGCGCGCGTGCGGCGCCGTCGACTCAAGCGGCGGCGGCGCTCGTGTCCGCGGCGAAGTCGAGGAAGGTGTAGCGGTCGCGGATCAGGCGCGCCTCGGCGACCGCACGGGCATAGAAGGGTTCCGGCCAGCCGAGAGCGGCCGGCGTCAACGGCGCGTCGGCGCGGCGCAGGACCGCCTCGAGCTCGCGCGCGGGGCGCAGGATGTCCGCGATCGAGGTCCGGATCGCATCCCAGCGCGCCGCGAGCACTGCATTGATGCGCTCGGCGCGCGTCGTGTCGACGCGCTTTCGCTGGTAGTCCGTCCAGCACGAAGCGCCCAGCTCGGGGCCGAACTTCGCCACCAGCGCCGCCTGGTCCAGCGTGCAGGGGTGGACGCGCGGCGCCTCGGATGCGAGCACGCGCTCCTGCAGCCGCGCCATCGTCAGCGTCGTCACGCCGATCTGCTCGCCGTGGAACGACATCGGCCAGGCCGGATCGCCGAGCATGTCGACGTAGTGGCTGATCAGGTGCTCGCCCTGGCTGGCGGGCTGGCTGTTGCCGACGATCGCGGTGCCGAAGCCGGAGAGCAGCAGCGTACGCACGAGGCGCTCCATCGTCGCGAGGTCGCCGCGCAGCAGGGCAGCGGACTCGGCGAACAGCGGCGCCTCGTCGGCGGCGAGCAGCGCGAAGGGCGCCTCGCGATAGGGCAGCCCCAGGAGGTGATGGGCGAGCAGCCAGTCCGCCTGGGCGGTGCACCGGCACAGGCTGTCTCCGAGGCCGGAGCGGATCATGCGCGGCGGCGCGGCCGCCAGCACGCCGAGATCGAAGAAGGCGCCGAGCGGTGCCTGCGCGGCGAGGGACTTCTTGTGGCCGTGCACGGTGATGGCGGCGTTGAGCGAGACGTAGCCGTTCATCGACGGCGCCGTGGCGAAGACGACATACGGCTTGCCGGCGCCTGCCGAGACGTACTTGCAGAGGTCGTTGATCGTGCCGGCGCCGACCGCGACCAGCGCGTCCGCGCGCGTCGTCGCGGCGGCGAGCCGCCCGACGGTCGCCTCGTCGGCATGGGGGCGGTCGGGAAGCACGATGGCGTCGACCTCGCCGCGCGCGGCAAGCGCGCGCTCGACCGCGTCGCCCAGCACGCCGCGGGTGATCGGATCGACGACGACCGCGAGCCGCCGCCCGAGCGGCAGGCCTGCGATGCAGTCGGCCTCGCGGCCGCGCAGGGTCGGCGCGACGACGACGCGCCGCGTCGCGACGCGCAGCGGTGCGCCGCCGTCGGGGTCCGGATGGGTGCCGTCGAGGAGACGGCCGATGGCGTCTGGGTCGGTCATCGGAAGAGCGGCTCGAGCTGGTCGAAGAGTCGACGATACGACGCGTAGGCGTCGTCGTAGACGGCGGCGTGCGCCCGATCCGGGGCGACGACGGTGCCGTCGGCGGCGATCGCGGCCGCCGCCTCGGCAATGCCGGAGAAGCTATCGGCGGCCACCGCCCCGAGCAGGGCGGCGCCCTTGGGCGCGGTGTCGGCATCGGCGGGAGTCGCCGCCTCGCGCCGCGTGACGTCGGCGCGGATTCCGGTCCACAGCCGGCTGCGCGCGCCGCCGCCGAGCAGCAGGAGCGAGTCGGTGCGCACGCCCATCGCCGTCAGGCGATCGACGACATCGCGCATCGCGAACGACGTGCCCTCGAGCAGCGCGCGCGCCATGTGGGCGCGGCCGTGCGCGGCGGTGAGACCGTAGAAGCAGCCGCGCGCGGCTTCGTTCCAGCGCGGCGCCATGGCGCCGCTGAGGCAAGGCAGGAACAATAGGCCGTCGGAGCCCGGCGGCGCCGTCGCGGCAAGATCGTCGAGCGCGGCCGGCCGGTCGAGGCCGAGGATTCCCGTCAGCCAGGCCACCGCGCCGCCGGAGAGCCAGCCCGGGTTCTCGATGAAATAGCCGCCGGCCGGGTAGGCATGCGTCTCGACCAGCCCCTCGTCGTCGATGAGGGGCGCGGGATGCAAGGCGCCAACGACCTCGCCGGTGCCGAGGCTCGCGCCGACGCGGCCGGGCGCGACGAGGCCGGCGCCGAGCATCGTCGCGAAATCGTCGCCGGTGCCCACCGCGACGGGCACGCCCTCGGGCAGTCCCGCGAGCCGGGCGCCGCGCGCGTGCAGCCGGCCCGCGCAGGCCGCGGCCGCGGCGATGCGCGGCAGCTCCGCGGCGTCGATCTCGAAGCGCGCGAGCAGCTCGCCCTCGTAGCGCGGGGCGGCGAGGGCGCAGAGCATCGACGTCGACGCCAGCGCGTGGTCGATGACCGCGGCCCCCGTCAATCGCTCGACGACGTAGCTCACGGGCTGGTGGAAGCGCGCCGCGCCGCGGGCTCCGCCATTGCGCTTCAGCCAGCGGATCTTGGCGCCCATGTGGCCGGCGTCGCGCGCGATCCCGGTGAGGCGCCGGACGAGGTCGGCCGGCACGTCGGCCGTCTCCGCCGTCGCGCGGCGATCCATCCAGATCAGGCAGGGCCCGAGCGCTTCGCCGTCGCGATCGACCGCGACGCAGCCGTCGAGCTGGCTGCACAGTCCGATGCCGCGCACGTCGCCGGCGCGCGCGTCGGCCGCAGCGAGGGCCGCGGCGATCGTGGGCGCCAGCGCCGCTTCCCAGAGCTGCGGCGCCTGCTCCGCCCAGCCGGGTCGCGGAAAGCTCGGAGCATAGGCCTGGCGCGCGACGGCGCGCGTCGAAAGCCGGTCGTCGGTGACGACCGCCTTCAGGCTCTGGGTCCCGATGTCGACGCCGACGAACATGCGGCGCGCCCGCGTCAGCAGCAGCGCGGCGTCTCGCCGGCGCCACCCTGGCCATAGCTCTTGAACTGCTGCACCACCGCGGCGATCTCCTCGTCGGTCAGGCGATAGGGTTCGCCGATCTGGAGCGCCCGCCAGTACTGCGCGGCGAGGTTCTCCACCTCCACGGCGAGCCACATCGCCTTCTTGAGATTCGGGCCCAGCACGATCATGCCGTGGTTCGCGAGCAGGCAGGCGCTGCGGCCCTCGAGCGCGGCGAGTGCGGCGTCCGCGAGCGCCTGCGTGCCGTAGAGATGGTAGGGCGCGCAGCGGATCGAGTTCCCGCCCGCGACGACGATCATGTAGTGGATCGCCGGGATGTCCTTGCGCAGGCACGAGATCGTTGCGGCGAACATCGAGTGCATGTGGGTCACCGCGCCGACCTCCGGTCGCTTGACCATGATGTCGCGGTGGAAGCGCCACTCGCTCGACGGGCGCCGCGCGCCTTCGTAGCTGCCGTCGAGGTGCATCACCACCATGTCCTCGGGCTGCATCTCGCCGTAATCCATCCCCGAAGGCGTGATCAGGAATCCCTCGGGAACTCGGACGCTGATGTTGCCGGTCACGCCCTGGTTGAGGCCCCGGCGGTTCATGTCGATGCAGGCGGCGATGATCTCGCGGCGGGCTTCGAGGTGGTTCATGGCGGTCTCCGGTCTCCTGACGGCTGGCGGCTCGAGGATCAGCGCGCGTCCGGGAAGCGACGCGCACGCGGGCATTCGACGGGACCGTTGCGCGTCAGGCGGATGCCGGTGAGCGTCCGCTCGGCCTTGGCCAGCCGCCAGCTCAGCATCCGCTGCGCCATCGCCAGGGCCAGCGGCGCATGGGCCGGGTCGCCTGCGAGGTTTCGCGTCTCGTCGGGATCCGCCTCGAGGTCGAAGAGGAGCGGCGGCAGCGCGGCGCAGTGCACGTATTTGTGCCGCCGGCCGCGGACGATCGCGATCGAGCTGTCGTCGAGCGCGACGCCGAGCTCGCGCTCGGGCCGGTCGTTGACGGGATCGCGGAAGTCGAGCTCCCAGAACACTTCGGTGGGCCAGCGCGACGGCGTCTCGCCGCGCAGGAAGGGCGCGAGCGAGCGGCCGTCGCATTGCAGCGGCGGCTCGGCGCCGAGCAGGTCGAGGATCGTCGGCATCACGTCGATGCTGCCCGAGAACTCCTCGACGACGCGGCCGCGCGCGGCCGCCGGCGCGCCGGCCGGCAGGCGGACGATCAGGGGGATGCGGAAGGCCTGGTCGAAGAAGAACTCCTTCCCGAGGACCCAATGATCCCAGAGCATCTCGCCGTGGTCGGACGTGAACACGATCAACGTGTCGTCGTAGCAGCCGAGGCTCTCCATCCCCGCCACCAGCCGGCCCCACTGGTCGTCGACCTCGGTCATCATGCCGAAATAGGTCGCGCGCAGCTGGCGACGCGCCGCCTCGTCCTCGGGCGTCTCGACGTCGCGATGGCCCTCGCGGTCGCGGAAGTGCCGGCGCATGTAGGCGGCATAGGGATGGAGCGCGGATTCGTCGGCCGGATCGGCGAAGCCGCGGAAGCGCGGAACGGCGGCGGGATCGTAGAGCGCGTTGTAGGGCGCGCTCGCCGCGAATGGCGGATGCGGCTGCAGGATGCTCAGGTGAAGGAACCACGGGGCCGTCTGCCGGCCGATGAAGCGCAGGGCGTGGTCGATCGTGAACGCGGTCTCGCTGTCCTCCTTGCGATAGGCCGGCGGCGGGAAGGTCGGGCCGCGGCGCTCGGCGCCGGGATGGCCGCGCACCGGCGCGCAGGCTTCATTGCGCGTCGCGCCGATCGCATAGCCCTTGGCCTTCAATTCCGCGATCCAGGCGTCGTCGCCCTCGCTGCCCGGCACGAGCTGCGTGAAGCCCGGCAGCGTTCCGGCATAGGTGCGCGCCGCCGGATCGCGCGGATCGCGTCCGCGCGGGTCGAGGCTGGTGTCCGTGTAGCCGATCAGCGCCGGGTCGTAGCCGAGCCGGCGCATTTCCGACGCGATGTTGGTGAAGCGGGCGTCGAGCGGCGTGCCGTTGCGCAGCGAGCGGTGGTTCATCGCGTACATGCCGGTGAGCAGCGACGCCCGGCTCGGACCGCAGGGCGCGCACTGGGCGTAGTGAGCGGCGAAGTGGACGCCCTCGGCCGCGAGGCGGTCGAGATTCGGCGTTCGCACCACGGGATGGCCGAGCGCCGAGAAGCATTCGCCGCGCCACTGGTCGGCGGTGACGAGGAGGACGTTGGGGCGGTTCGTCATGGCGGCTCCGGCGACGGACGGGGGGCGAGGGGCGGCGCCGCGCCGAGGCCGGGGACGTCCGCCTCGGCATGGTCGCGCGCGCCGACGAGGGTCAGCGAAGCGGCATGGTGGCAGGCGGCGAGATGGCCCGGCGCCACGGCGGCGAGCGCCGGAACGTCCCTCCGGCAGCGCGCATCGGCGTAGCGGCAGCGCGTGTGGAACCGGCAACCCGCCGGCGGACTCGCCGGATCGGGCCTTTCGCCGTCGAGGGCGATCGGCCGCAGCTCGGCATCCGGATCGGGCACCGGGATCGCCGACATCAGCGCCTCGGTGTAGGGATGACGCGGGGCGTAGTAGAGCGCGCCCGTCGGCGCGATCTCGACGATCTGTCCGAGGTACATCACGGCGACGCGGTCGCAGGCATAGGCGACCGCCGCCAGATCGTGGGCGATGAACAGGTAGGTGAGTCCGAGCTCCTGCTGCAGCGACTTGAGCAGCGTGAGGATCTGCGCCTGGATCGAGACGTCGAGCGCCGAGATCGGCTCGTCGCAGACGATGAACTCGGGCCGCATGACCAGCGCGCGCGCGATCGAGATGCGCTGGCGCTGGCCGCCGCTGAACGCATGCGGATAGCGCCCGAGATGCTCGCGATCGAGGCCGCAGCGCGCGGCGATGTCGGCGACGCGCGCCTCGAGGGCGTCGCCGCGGGCGAGACCGTGGACCAGCAACGATTCGCCGATGATCTCGCGCACCGTCATGCGCGGATTGAGAGAGGCGTAGGGATCCTGGAAGATCAGCTGCATGTGGCGCCAGGCGCGCCGCAGCCCGGCGCGATCGAGACGCGCCATGTCGATCTCCTCGCCGTCGAGCCGGATGCGGACACGTCCGCCGGTCGGCTCGACGATGCGGAGCACCGCGCGACCCAGGGTCGTCTTGCCCGAGCCGCTCTCGCCGACGAGGCCCAGCGTCTCGCCGCGCCGGACGTCGAGGCTCACGCCGTCGACGGCACGCACGACTCCGGTCGTCCGACCGAAGGTCGAGCCGCGACGGATCGGGAAGTGGACCCGCAGGTCCTCGACTTGCAGGACCGGTGTGGTCACGACGACACGTCGCCGACGCGGTGGCAGCTGGCCGAATGCCCGGCCGCCACCGCGCGCGGCGTCGGCACGTCGCGTGCGCAGACGCCGTCGAGCACGGCCTCGCAGCGCGGGTGGAAGGTGCAGCCGGTCGGCAGGGCATAGAGGCTCGGCACCGCGCCCTGGATCGGGCGGAGGTCGCGCCAGTGCCGCAGGCGGCCGAGCCGAGGCACCGCGCGCAGCAGGCTGCGCGTGTAGGGATGCGCCGGGCGCTTGAAGATGTCGCGCACGGAGCCGGTCTCGACGATCTTGCCCGCGTACATGATCGCCACGCGGTCGGCCATCTGCGCCACGACGCCGAGGTCGTGGGTGATGAAGATGATCGCCATGCCGATCTCGCGGCGCAGGCGGCGCATGAGGTCGAGGATCTGCGCCTGGATCGTGACGTCGAGCGCGGTGGTCGGCTCGTCCGCGATGAGCAGCGCGGGATCGCAGGCGAGCGCCTTGGCGATCATCGCGCGCTGGCGCATGCCGCCGGAGAACTCGTGCGGGTATCGGTCGATCGCGCGCCCCGGCTCGGCGATGCCGACCTTGTCCAGCAGTCCGGCGGCCGCCCTGCGCATGGCTTCGCCGCCGAGGCCGCGGTGCAGGCGCAGCACGTCGCCGATCTGGTTGCCGATCGTGTGGAGCGGCGAGAACGAGCTCATCGGCTCCTGGAAGACCATGGCGACGCGGTTGCCGCGGATGCGGCGCATCTCGGCGCCGTCGGCCTCGAGGGCCGCGAGGTCCAGCGGCGCGACGGCGCCCTCGGGCCGGAAGCGGAGGCGTCCGCCCGTGATCCTCAGCTCGCGCGGCAGCAGGCGCAGGATCGACTGCGCCGTCACGCTCTTGCCCGAGCCGCTCTCGCCGACGAGCGCCAGCACCTCGCCGCGCGCCACGGCGAAGGACACGCCGTCGATGACGTCGATGTGCCCGCCGCGCAGCATCAGGCTGATGCGCAGGTCGTCGACTTCGAGCAGCGGGCCCTCGGTGGCGCCGGTCATGACGTCTTGGCGTAGGGGTCGGCCGCATCGCGCATGCCGTCGCCGATGAAGTTGAAGGCGAGGGCGGCGGCGATCACGAACAGTCCGGGAATCAGCAGCCACGGCAGGTGCGCGATCGAGCGGATGTTCTGCGCCGCATAGAGCAGCACGCCCCAGCTCTCCGCCGGTTCGCGCAGCCCCAGGCCGAGGAAGCTGAGCGACGTCTCCGCGAGCAGGACCTCGGGGAAGGCGATCGTCAGATCGACGATCAGGAAGCTCATGAAGGAGGGCAGCAGGTGCCGCCAGACCAGCCGCGCGTCCGAGCATCCGGCGAGCCGTGCGGCGACGACGAACTCCTCCTCGCGCAGGGCCAGCAGCTTGCTGCGCACGGTGCGCGCGAGATGCGTCCAGCCGATCAGGGCGAGCAGGATCGTGATCGCGACATAGACCTGCAGCGAGGTCCAGTCGCGGGGCAGCGCCGCGCTGAGCGCCAGCCACAGCGGCAGCGTGGGGATCGAGCGGATGAACTCGATCACGCGCATGATCACGTGGTCGGCGAGGCCGCCGACATAGCCGGCGATGCCGCCGATGATCGTGCCGAGGACGAACGACACCGCCACGCCGACGATCCCGATCGACATCGAGACCCGGGTGGCGTGCAGGGTGCGCGAGAACTGGTCGCGGCCGAGCGTGTCGGTGCCGAAGAGGTGGATGAAGCCCTCCTCGACGCCGAACAGCCGCGTCTCCATCGGGATCAGCCCCCAGAGCCGGTAGGGCTCGCTGCGCACCAGGAAGCGGATCGGCCAGGCCTTTCCGGTGTCGACCACCGGCGTCAGGCGCAGCGTGACCGGATCGCGCTTGTTGGCGCGGGCATGCACGAATGGCGTCGCGTGCAGCGTGCCCGCGGAGTCCACGAACCGCACCACCATCGGCTCGCCGGCGAGATAGCGCGGGTTGCGCTGGCCCGGCGCATACGGCGACAGGAACTCCGCGAACGCCGCGACGAACAACAGCAGCGCGAGGATCACGAGGCCCAGCATGGCCATGTGATGGCGGCGGAACCGCCGCCACATCAGCTGCCACTGCGTCGCCTGGTCGGGGCGCAGGAAGGCGCCGAATGTCCGGGGCGGCGAGGCGGCGGCGGTGCTCACGCGGGGCGGCTCCTCAGGACATCTTGATGCGCGGATCGAGCAGCGCGAGGAGGATGTCGGACAGGAACGAGCCGAGGATCGTCAGCGCGCAGTAGATGAACACCATCGCCCCCGCGAGCGGCATGTCCTGGTTGAGCAGCGAATGCAGGAAGAGGGGCCCCGTGTCGGGCAGCGACATGACGACGCCGACGATCGGCGCCCCGGAGATCACGAAGGTCAGGCGCCATCCCAGCGTGGCGACGATGGGGTTGAGCGCCATGCGCACCGGATACTTGAGCAGGAGGCGCATGGGCGACAGGCCGGAGGCGCGGGCCGCGACGACGTACATGCGGCCGAGCTCGTCGAGCACGAGGGCGCGCATGGAGCGCACCAGGAACGCGGTGCCCGCCGTTCCGAGCACGATCACCGGCACCCAGAGATGCTGGAGGAAGTCGGCGAACTTCGACCAGCTCCAGGGCGCATCCTCGTATTGCGGCGAGAACAGGCCGCCGACGCTCTGTCCGAACCACTGCTGCCCCAGGAACATCAGCACGAGCGCGACGAGGAAGTTCGGCGTCGCGAGTCCGACATAGCCGGCCAGCGAGAAGGCGTGGTCGGCGACCGAGTATTGGCGGACCGCGGAGTAGATCCCGATCGGCAGCGCGACCGCGTACATCAGCAGCAGGGTCGCGGCGGCCAGCGCGAGGGTGAAGGGCAGCCGCTCGCCGATCACCTCGGCCACCGGGCGCTTCCATTCGAAGGAGTGGCCGAAGTCGCCGCGCAGCACGATGCCGGAGAACCAGGCCGCGTATTGCTCGTGCCAGGGCCGGTCAATGCCGAGGAAGCGGCGCATCTGGGCGAGCTCGTCCTGGGTGACCACCGCGCCCGACTGCTGCTTCTCCGTCAGGTACGCCTCGGCGAAGTCGCCCGGCGGCAGCTGGATCACCACGAAGGCGACGATCGAGACCAGCCAGAGCGTCAGCGCCATGCCGAGCAGGCGCAGGGCGACGAATCTCACCATCGGTCGCGCGGCGGTGCCGGGGCGTCGCTCGGACGGGGCGTCAGCGCGCGAAGTACCACTGGTCCGGACGGAACGGGTAGGTCCGCGCGTAGTTGTAGTGCTGCACCGTCCAGTCGCGGACGTTGGCGAGCCGGCGCGAGACGACGGTCGGGCCCGGCAGATCCGAGACGGTGCCGATGACCGTCATGTTCTCGAGATTGATGCGCACCAGCTCGCGGCCGAGCTCGAGGTAGCGGGCGCTGCCCGGGACCACCGTGCGCCATTCCGCCTCGATGGCATAGAGCCGCTTCGCCCATGCCGGCGGCTCCTCGCCGCGCCCGCCCTTGCTGTCGTTCCATTCGCGCCACGACGCGCCGAACAGCGGCGACTCGTCGCGATAGGGCGGCATGTAGAGCTGGACGTCGCTGACGAGGTTCGGCTCGTAGGGCACGTCCCATTCCATCAGGATGTCGGCGCCGCCCTCCTTCGCCTTCTGGCGCGTCAGCTGGGTGGTGATCTCCTTGATGTTCACGTCGACGCCGACGGCGCGCCAGTAGCCCTGGACGAGCTGCACGCCGCCGCCCGAGGCGAATTGCGTCGAATACTCCCACAGCAGGGTCAGCGGCCTGCCGTCCGCCCGCAGGCGGATGCCGTTGGCGCCGCGCTTCAGCCCCATGTCGTCGAGCAGGCGGTTCGCCGCGGCGGGATCGTGCTTGATGAGGTGCGCGCGGTCGGCGTCGGTGACGAAGGGGACGTTCAGCGGCAGGGCTGCGGCGGGCTTCCCGAGTCCGAACCACAGCGTCTCGTTCATCTCCTCGCGGTTGATGGCCAGCGACATCGCGCGCCGGAACCGCACGTCCGAGAACACCGCCCGCAGCGCCGGGTCGCGATGGGTGAGGTTGAAGGCGATGGGGAACCCGGTCTGGCCGGGCGGCAGCGACAGGCGGTAGCCGCCCTTGGCCTCGTTCTCCTTGAGCACCGGATAGGCCTCGAGATCGACGCCCTGCGCCTTCTGGTCGACCTCGCCGTTGAGGATCGCGAGGGTCGACAGCTCCTTGTTCAGGAATCGCTCGTGGTGGCGGTCGATGTACGGCAGCTGGTTCCCGGCGGTGTCGACCTTGAAGTAGTAGGGGTTGGCCACGAAGATCCGGCGCTGCGTGTTCGTCTCGACCTCGATGATGTGGCTCTCGAGCGTCGGTCGCGTGAGCGCGTGCGCCGGGATCGTCTCCGCGTCCTTCCACTTGCTCCAGATGCGGTGGAAGTTCTTGACCCAGTTCTCCTGCCCGCCGGCCTTCGCCTCCTCGTCGGCCTTGGCGTTGTACTTGAGGTGATAGCGCGCGTAATGGTGCTTGGGCGCATAGGGCGCGAAGAACGAGCCGCCCGTCGCGAGGAAATGCAGCAGCCCGGGGTAGGGCGCGGCGAAGCTCAGGCGGAAGCTCGTGTCGTCGAGCTTCTCGATCTCGACCGGGCGGCCGCCGGACATCCAGGCGCTGGGGACGCTCGGATGCAGGTCCTTGTTCTTGATGATGTCGTCGATGAAGAAGACGACGTCGTCGACGGTGAACGGCGAGCCGTCGGACCAGCGATGGCCCTTGCGCAGCGTGAAGGTGATCTGGCGGCGATCGTCGCTCCAGCGCCAGGCGCGCGCGACATTCGGCACGATCGTCGACAGGTCGTCGCCCAGGCGGACGAGGTTGACCTGCCGCCAGCTCAGCACCTCGGACGATCCCGATTCCAGCGCGCGCGACAGGCCGCGCAGCGTGCCGCCGTATCGGCCGCACTCCTCGTACGGAACGACCACGAGCGGCTCCGCCGGCAGGCGCTGGGCGACCGGCGGCAGCTGGCCCGCCTTCACGCGCTCGGCGAAGAGCGGGTTGTCCTGGAACGCGAGCTTCTTGCCGAGCAGGCGCTCGATCTCGGCGAGGTCGCCCTGCTGGGGCGCCTCGGTCTTCAGCCCTTTCGGGTCGGCAACGGAGGGACAGGCGCTGGCTCGAGCCGGGTCCGATGCGCTCGTCGCGGCAAGCAGGATCGCGGCGATCGCCGAACCGATCCGCAGTCCACGCGCGCCAGGCCCAGTTGCGAGACGCCCAGCTGCGAGACGTCCAGCTGCGAGACGCCCAGCTGCGAGACGACGACCGATCGAGCCCACATCCCCCTCCCAATCTCCGGTCGCCCGGATCCGTTGTCCGAGCCTAGCGCCGGGTTTTGCGCAATATCAATCACTGTTTTGATCGTCAGTGATTGATTTGAGAGCGGAACTGCTCAATAAGCATGCCGATGAACGAGCGATCGAGACCTGTCGATACGAGCGTCGCGGCGCGGCCGTCGCCGCCGACGACCCGCAATCCGATCGCGCGACGACGAATCCTGCAGCGCGAATTGGCTGTGCGCGGCGCCGTGTCGGTCGCCGAGCTGAGCGCAATCCTGGGCGCTTCGGCCGCTACCGTGCGCCGCGATCTCGAAGCGCTGGCGCGCGAGGGAATCGTCGAGCGCGGCCATGGCGGCGCGGCGGCGCGCGCCGCGCGACCCGCGGAGGAGGCGCTCGCGATCCGCGAGCGCAAGGACGTCGAGGCGAAGCGCTCGATCGCGCGGGCGACGGCGGCGATGATCCGCGAGGGGGAGACGATCTTCCTCAACGACGGCTCGACGGTGATGGCGCTCGCCCGCGAGTTGGCGAGTTCCGAGCTCGAGCTCTTCGTCGTCACCTGCGCGGTGAATGTCGCGCAGCTGTTGGCGGAGAATCCCCGGCTCACCGTCTGCCTGCTCGGCGGCTTCGTGCGCCGCTCGTCGCTGGCGACCAGCGGTCCCTTTGCCGAGGGGATGCTCGAGCAGTTCAACGCCGATCTCGCCGTCCTGTCCTCCGACGCCTTCAGCGCCGCCGACGGCATGAGCTTCGCCAATGCCGACGACGGCCTGCTGTCGCGCCGCATGGCGATGCGCGCCAAGCGCTGCGTGGCGATGGTCACGAGCGCGAAATTCTCCTGGACCGCGCGCCTCACCGGCGTTCCGATCGCCGAGATCGACGTCGTCGTCACCGATTCGCTGCCGCCGACCCTGCGCGACGCGCTGGCCGCGGCGGATGTCGCCGTCGTGACGGCGCCGATCTCCCCCGTTCACTCCAGCCGGACCGGACGACCTTGAGCAGCGAAGAATCGACGCGGCCGGCCGCGATCGCGCGTCTTGCCGCCTTGCCGATCTGGCCCGGCGCGCCGCGGATCGCGGCGATCGCCGGCGGGCGCACCAACGAGAACTTCCGCGTCGAGGCCGGCGGGCGCTCGTTCTTCGCGCGGCTGGGCGTCGACCTGCCGCATCACGGGATCCGGCGTGCGAACGAGCTGCGCTGCGCGCGGCTCGCGGCCGAAGCCGGCGTGGCGCCGGAGGTCGTGCATGCCGGCGACGGCGTGATGGTCACCGCCTTCGTCGCGGGCCGCACGCTGGTGCAGGGCGAGCCGGTCGCGGACGACGTGCTGCGCCGCCTCGCGCAGGCGCTGCGCGCGCTCGCCGCGCGGCCGGCGCCGGCGGACCTCAACGTCTTCGATCCTGTCGCGGTCGGTCGTCGCGATCTCGCGGCACTGACCGACGGGGCGCTGCCGGCCGCGCGGCGCGCGCGCGCCGCGGCGATCCTGGATGGCGCGCCGCGCCTCGCGACGACGGCGCTGATCCACGCCGATCTGATCCCCGAGAACGTGATCGTGTCCGACACGGGCCTCGCGCTGGTCGACTGGGAATATGCCGGTCGCGGCGACCCGGTCGTCGATGTCGCCTCGGTGGTACTGCATTTCGGCCTGCCCGCGCACCAGGCCGCGATGTTCGTCGCGACGCACGGCGCGGCCGATCCGGCCACGGTCGCGGCGCTGCAGCCCGTCCTCGCGCTGCGCGAGGCGCTGTGGTGCGAGGTGCAGCAGCGCCATGCCGGCCTGCGCGGCGATCTCGCGGACTACACCGAGATGTGCTGGCGGCGCCTGGATCGTGTCGCGCCGTGACCGGCGAGCGCTTCGACGTCGCGATCGTCGGTGCCGGCGTCGTCGGCTGCGCGGTGGCGCGCGAGCTGTCGCGTTACGCGCTGCGCACGATCCTGATCGAGGCGCGCAGCGATCTCGGCGACGGCGCGAGCAAGGGCAACTCGGCCGTGCTGTCGACGGGCGCCGACACGCCCTTCGGCACGCTCGAATGCCGGCTCGTCGCGCGCGGCCACCAGCGCTATCTGGCCGAGGCGCCGGGCCTGGGCCTGCCGGTCGAGCTCGTCGGCAGCCTCACCGTCGCGTGGAACGCGGCCGAGGCCGAGCGCCTGGCCGCGATCGAGGCGGAGACGGTCGCGGCCGGCTTCCATTCCGGCCGCATGGTCGGGCCGGCGGAGATCTATCGCCGCGTGCCGCAGCTGGCGCCGGGCGCGGTCTGCGCGATCTGGGAGCCTGAGGAGGGCATCGTCGATCCGTTCTCGACCCCCTATGCCTATGCCCGCGATGCGCTCGCCAACGGTGTCGAGGTGCGCAGCGCCTGCCCCGTCGAGCGCGCCGAGCGTCGCGACGGGCTCTGGCAGCTGCAGATGCCGCAGGGCGCGATCGAGGCCGCGGTGGTGGTCAATTGCGCCGGCCTGCACGGCGCGCGCGTCGAGGCCCTTGCCGGCTATGCCGACTTCGCGATGCGCCCGCGACGCGGCCAGTTCCTGGTCTACGACAAGAGCGCGCGGCCGCTGCTCGACGTCGTGCTCAAGCCCGTGCCGTCGCCGACCTATCGCGGCATCCTGATGACGCCGACGATCTTCGGGAACGTGCTGGTCGGCCCGACCGCCGAGGACATCGACGACATCGACGACTGGCGCGTCACGCGCGAGAGCCTCGATCTGCTCAAGGCGGCCGCGCTGCGCCTGCTTCCCGGGCTCGCGGCGCACGAGATCACCGCCACCTATTGCGGCATCCGTCCCGGCACTGACCGCCCGGAGTACCGGATCATCCCGCGCCTGGACGAGCGCTGGCTCACGGTCGGCGGCATCCGCTCCACCGGGCTTTCCGGGTCGCTCGGCATCGCCGAGCACGTGGCAGGGATCGTCGTCGGCGAGATGGCGCCGGCCGCGCGCAAGCCGGCGGTCGTGCCGGTGCGCGTGCCGAGCCTCGCCTTCGGCGCGCCGCGGCCCTGGATGCGGGACGGCGACGTCGACGCGGCCTATCGCGAGATCGTCTGCCATTGCGAGGGCATCACGTGCGGCGAGATCCGCGATGCGCTCGCGGCTCCGCTGCCGCCGTGCTCGCTCAAGGCGCTGAAGCGCCGGACGCGCGCGATGTTCGGGCGCTGCCAGGGCTTCCATTGCGGCGCCCGGGTCCAGGCGATGTTCGATGCGGCGGCGGCGGCGCGCGGGCGATGAGTCCGGTGGACGCCTCGATCGTCGTCGTCGGCGCGGGGCCCGCGGGCCTGGCGGCCGCGCACGCGCTCGCGCAGCGCGGCGAGCGCCGCATCCTGGTGCTCGATCGCGACGACGCGCCGGGCGGCTTGCCGCGCTTCTGCCACCACGCCGGCTTCGGCTGGGAATTCACGCACCGGCTCGAGACCGGTCCGCGCTTCGCCCGCCGGCTGCTCGCGGCGCTGGACCCGGAGGCCGTGACCGTGATTCCGCGTACCACGGTGCTCGCGGTGCATCCGGGGCCCGAGGTCGAGATCCTCGGGGCCGAGCTCGGCCACCAGCGGCTGCGTCCGCGCGCGGTGGTCCTGGCGACCGGGATCCGCGAACGCCCGCGCAGCGCGCGGCTCGTGCCCGGACGGCGACCGGAGCGCGGCGTCCTGACGACCGGCCAGTTGCAGCAGTTCGTCGCGCGCGGCGTCGCGGTCGGCGGCCGGCGCGCAGTCGTGGTCGGCACCGAGCATGTCGCCTTCTCGGTGCTGTTCACCGCGCGGCGCGCCGGTCTCGCGGTCGTCGCGATGATCGGGGCCGAGGACCGCGTGATGTCCTATGCCGGGGCGGCCTGGGCGGCGCGGCTCGTCGGCGTGCCCATCCACCTCGACAGCTCGATCGAGGACATCGAGGGTGACGCGCGCGTCGAGGCCGTGATCGTGCGCGGCCCCGGTGGCCCACGGCGCATCGCCTGCGACACCGTCGTGTTCTGCGGCGACTTCATTCCCGATGCGCCCCTGGTCGCGGCCAGCGGCATCGCGCTCGACCGCGGCACGGCCGGGCCGATCGTCGACCAGTTCGGACGCACGAGCGCGCCGGGCGTGTTCGCCGCGGGCAATCTCCTGCGTGCCGTCGAGAGCAGCGGCCGGGCGGCGATCGAGGGTGCCCGCGTCGGCGGCAATGTCGGCGCCTATCTCGGCGGTCGCCTCGGCTGGGACGCGAGCGCGACGCCGATCGGGGTCGGCAGCGGCCTCGCCTATGCGATGCCGCAGCGTTGGGCGGCGCCCGGCGGATCAGGCGAGGCTTTGGCGATCTGCCTGGGCGCGCTCGTCGACATGCCGCAGGCCCGGTTATGCGTGCGCGCCGAGGGCGCGACGCGCTGGATGGGCGCGCCGACCCGGATCCTGCGCAAGCGCCGCCTGACGCTGCCGCCGGCCGCGCTTGCCGCGGTCGCGGGCGCGCGCGCCGCCGAGATCTCCGTCGAGGGCGCGTGAGCGCGGCCCGGACGGCGGCGCCGGCGCGCGACGCGGACCGCTCGCGCCAGATTGCGCTTGCGTGCGGCCGTCGCCGGGGCGATTGCGCTGATCTCCAATGCCGAGCCGACACCTCGAAGAGGACATGACCCGATGAGCCGCCGTCCCACTGCCGTGCTGCGTTGCCCGCCCGCCTACATCGCGCTTGCGGAGCGGCTTGCCGATGCCGCCGGGCGCGTCGCGCGCCGCTACTTCCGCACCGGCGTCGCCGTGATCGGCAAGGCCGACGCCTCGCCGGTGACGATCGCCGATCGCGAGGCCGAGGCGACGATGCGCCGGCTGATCGAGCGCAGCTTCCCCGACCACGGCATCGTCGGCGAGGAACACGGCACCGTGCGGCCCGAGGCGGAGCATGTCTGGGTGCTCGACCCGATCGACGGGACCAAGTCGTTCATCTCGGGGTTCCCGCTGTTCGGAACGCTGATCGCGCTCCTGCATCGCGGCCGCCCGATCCTCGGCATCATCGACCAGCCGATCCTGCGCGAGCGCTGGATCGGCGCCGCCGGGCGGCCGACGCGCTTCTGCGGCAAGCCGGCGCGCACGCGCCCATGCCGGGCCCTGGCCGAGGCGACGCTGTTCGCGACCTCGCCGCACATGTTCCACGGCCGCGACCTTGCCGCATTCGAGCGGCTGCGCAGGTCGGTCAAGCTGCCGCGCTACGGCGGCGACTGCTACGCCTACGGGCAGCTGGCGAGCGGCCATGTCGATCTCGTCGTCGAGGCGGGCCTGAAGCCCTACGACTATCTCGCGCTCGCTCCCGTCATCGAGGGCGCCGGCGGCGCGCTCACCGACTGGGAGGGCCGGGCGCTCGGCCTCGGATCGGGCGGGCGGATCTGCGCCGCGGGCGACCGCGGCCTCCATCGCAAGGCGTTGCGCCGCCTCGCCGGCTGAGCCTCGCGCATCGCTTCGCCTCGACGCCCCGGAGGACCCGATGGACTTCATCATGATGCTGACGCGCGACGACCGTACCGTCGAGGATGCCGACACGGTCGTCGACGACGTGCTCGCCTGCGGCGTGCGGCATGTGGGCTTCAAGGACGTCGGCGTGCCGGAAGCGGTGATGCGCCGCGTGGTGGCGAAGATCCGCGCCGCGGGCGCGACGTCGTATCTCGAGGTCGTGAGCACCACGCCCGAAGCGGTCGTGACGTCGCTGCGCGCGGGGAAGGCGCTGGGCGTCGATCGTCTCCTCGGCGGCACCGATGTCGCCGCGGCGCAGGCGATCCTCGGCGATCTCGCGGGCTACCATCCGTTTCCGGGGCGCCCCGTCGGCCACCCGACCAAGCTTGGCGGCACGCCGGAGCAGGTCGCGGCGGATTGCCGGGCCGCCATCGAGCGCGGTTGCGGCGGCGTCGACCTGCTCGCCTATCGCGCGACCGATGCCGATCCGATCGATCTCGTCCGCGCCGCACGCGTCGCGCTGGGCGCGCATCGCCTGATCGTCGCCGGCAGCGTGAACTCGCCGGCGCGGATCGGTGCTCTCGCGCGTGCGGGTGCCGACGCCTTCACCATCGGATCGGCGGTGTTCGACGGTTCCTTCTCGCCGACGAAGGGCGCGCTGCGCAGCCAGCTCCACGACGTCCTCGCCGCCTGCGCCCGGACCTAGCGTCGCGTTTCGCGCGCGGCGCGCGAGTGGCGACGTCACGGCGAATGCCGGTTGTGGGTCGTCGCCCCGGCAATGTAGCGTCGTCGTCAAAATCAAACGCTGCAGGGAAGGACACGCCATGTCGAACGAACGCAAGAACCTGTCGTCCCGCCGGTCGACCCTCAAGGCGGGGCTGGCGCTGGCGGCCACGCCGCTGGCGAGCGGGGTGGCCCAGCTTGCCGCCGCGCAGGAGCGGCCGACCACCAAGGTCCACGGCTTCGAGACGATGGCCGACATCGCCAAGGCCGAGGCCGAGGGCGAGTTCACCTACTATTCGCATGACAGCGAGCCCGCGATCGCCGGCATCCTCGAGGCGTTCAACAAGGACTTCCCCAAGATCAAGGGCAAGTACGTGCGCGCCCAGACGGGGACGCTGTTCAGCCGCACGATCGCCGAGCGCCAGGCCGGCCGCTACGTCGCCGACGTCATACAGTTCTCCGAGATCACCACGGCGATGGATTTCCAGAAGCGCGGCGGCTACCAGCGCTACGTCTCGCCGGAGACCAAGCACTACGACGCGCGCTACCTCAGCAATCCCGTCGGCGACTATTTCTGGGTCGGCGTGACCTTTGCCGGCATCGCCTACAACACCGAGAAGGTGAAGGCCGAGGACGCGCCGAAGGAGTGGAAGGACGTCCTCAAGCCGACCTGGATGAACGGCGCCAACGTCAAGCAATCGAACTCGGGCATGCAGTTCGTCCAGTGGTGGGAGCTGCGCAAGCTGTACGGCGAGAAGTTCTGGGCGGACTTCGCCAAGAACCGCCCGCGCGGCTTCGACTCGCGCGCGCAACAGTTCGAGCGCCTTGCCAAGGGCGACGACCGGATCTGCGTGCTCGCCGAGTATGCCGGCTATCTGCTCGTGAAGGAGAAGGGGGCGCCGGTCGCCTTCGTGGCGCCGGCGGACGGGCTCCCGGCGACGCCGGCGATCTGCGGCATGGCCGATCGCGCCCCGCACCCGGAGGCGGCGCGGCTGTTCATGGACTGGCAGATGTCGCCGCGCGGCCAGAACCACCAGCAGACGAGCTCGTACCTCTTCTACGGCTCGGTCCGGAAGGGCATGGGCCCGATGCCGGGCGGCTGGAGCCTGAGCAGCTTCAAGCTGCTGCTGCCGGACAGCGACATGGACGCCTTCGTCGCCTCGCGCGACGCGTTCACCAAGGAATGGAATGGCATGCTCGGGCTCTGACGTGACGACCGCGATCCACGCGGCCGCACCAGGGGTACCGACCAGCAGCAGGACGATCCAGCACGCGACCATGGCGATCCTCGTCGCCGTGGTCGCGGGGCTGGTGATCTATCCGATCTGGTTCCTGTTCCAGGCCGCGCTCGACGTCGGCGTGCCGGACACGCGGCCGCCGACGGCCTACGGCTTCGACAACTTCGCCAGGATCCTGAACTACCAGCAGATCCTGCTGAACACCTTCGTCGTGACGACGGCGGCGACCGTGATGGCGCTCGTCTTCGGTTTCATGACCGCATGGATCCTCACGCGCACCAACGTGCCGTTCAAGCGCACCCTCGACCAGCTGATCACCGTTCCCTACTACGTGACGCCGCTGCTCGGCGCACTCGCCTGGAGCTTCCTCGGCGCGCCCGAGAGCGGCTTCATCAACCAGGTCTGGCGCGCACTCGGCGGCAGCGGCCATCTCGTCGACATCACGTCGCCCATGGGCATCGCCTGGGTGATGGCGCTGTTCGAGGGCTCGGTCGCCTACGTCATGATCAGCGCGGTCATGCAGTCGATGGACCCGGCGCTCGAGGAGGCGTCGCAGGTCATCGGCGGCTCGCGCTGGCACACGATGCGCCGCGTCACGCTGCCGCTCGTGCTGCCGGGCGTGCTCGGGGCGGCCATCTTCGTCTTCGCCGAGATGCTCGGCGCCTTCGCCGCCGCGCTTGTGCTCGGCACGCCGGCGCGGTTCTACGTGATCACCACCGCGATCTACCAGCTGGTCACCCAGTACCCGCCGCGCATGCAGGTCGCCGCGGCGCTGGGCGTGTCGCTGTTCGCGGTCATGTTCGCGATGCTGTTCCTCTACCGCTGGATCACCTCGCGCAACAGCTACGTGACGATCTCGGGCAAGGCGTTCCGGCCGCGGCCGATGGATGTCGGGCCCCTGCGCTGGGTGCTGCTCGGCGTCGTGGTGGTCTACGTGCTGATGTCCGCGATCCTGCCCGTGGCAGCACTCGTCTATGCCTCGGTCCAGAAGCTCGCCGTCGCCTTCCCGGCCGCGGCGAACTTCACGCTCGCGAACTTCCGGCAGGCCTGGTCGATCAATGCCGTGCGCGAGGCGATGGTCAACAGCCTGGCGCTCGGTGCGGTGGCCGCGACGCTCGGCGTGGCGCTGACCGGGCTGCTGTCTTGGATCATCCTGCGCACCAAGCTGCCGGGCCGCGGCGCGCTCGAGTACGTTGCGATGTTCCCGCAGGCGGTGCCGCGCATCGTCTTCGCCTTCGGCATGATGTGGGCCTGGATCGTCTTCCCGATCCCGGTCTACGGCACGTTCTGGGTCCTGCTGATCGCCTATCTGACGGTGTTCATGCCGCTCGGCCTGCGGACCATCTCCGGCGTGGTGATGCAGCTCGACAAGAGCCTCGACGAGTGCGGCCAAGTCTGCGGCGCCTCCTGGATCTACCGGCTGCGCACGATCACCGCACCGCTGCTGCGCCCCGGCCTGCTGGCCGCCTGGCTGCTGATCTTCGTGGCGAGCGTGCGCGAGCTCGGCGCCTCGATCCTGCTGATGGGGCCGGACTCCAAGGTGATGACGCCGGCGATCGTCGAAGCGTGGTTCTCGACCAGTTCCGAGCTGACCGCCGCGATGGCGCTGATCCAGACCGTCGTGATCGCCGGCACGATGGTCGTCTTCAACCTGCTCACCCGGCGCGTGATCGCGCAGCACGGAGTCTGAGAGCGATGCCGCCCCCTCCTGCCGTCCCCGCGATCGAGGTCGACAACCTGTCGATCCGCTACGGCCACGTCACCGCCGTCGAGACGGTGAGCTTCACCGTCGAGCCCGGCCGGCAGCTCACGCTGCTCGGGCCCTCGGGCTGCGGCAAGACCTCGACGCTGCGCGCCGTCGCCGGCCTCGAGCGCCCGACCGCCGGCGCCATCCGCATCGGCGGCCGGCCGGTCTTCGACTCGAGCGCCGGGATCAACGTGCCGGCCGAGCAGCGCGGCATGTCGATGGTGTTCCAGTCCTACGCGATCTGGCCGCACATGACGGTGTTCGAGAACGTCGCCTACGGCCTGCGCGTGCGCAAGGAGAGCGGCAAGGCGCTGGACGAGAAGGTCCGCCACGCGCTCGAGCTCGTGAAGATGGGCGCCTACGCCGACCGCAACGCCTCGCAGCTCTCGGGCGGCCAGCAGCAGCGCGTGGCGCTGGCGCGCGCCTGCGCCTTCCAGCCCTCGGTGCTGCTGTTCGACGAGCCGCTGTCGAACCTCGACGCCAAGCTGCGCGCGGAGATGCGCATCGAGCTGCGCGAGCTGCAGCGCCGCATCGGCGTCACCTCGCTCTACGTGACGCACGACCTCGAGGAGGCGCTGGCGATGTCCGACCGCATCGTCGTGATGCGCCAGGGGCTGGTCGAGCAGGCCGGCACGCCGGGCGACATCTACAACCACCCGCGCACGGAATTCGTCGCCGACTTCGTCGGCTCGGCCAATCTCGTCGACGGCGAGGTGGTCGCGGAGCGCACGACCGCCGACCGGATCACGCTGCGCGTCGACGGCATGCATCTCGTCGAGGGCGTGACGCGCGGGCGCCGGCATGGCGGCACGGCGACGCTCTCGCTGCGCACCGTGCACCTGAAGGTCGGCGCCGCGCGGCCCGCCGGCGACACCAACGTGTGGCCGGTCGAGCTGATCCGCTCGGTCTTCCTCGGCGACATGACGCAGCTCCACCTGCGCTGGGGAAAGCGCGAGCTCATCGCCCGCCAGACCGGCCCGGCGCCGGTCGCCGACGGCGCCCAGGCCTGGCTTCAGGCGGCACCCGAGACCTGCATCCTGCTCGATCCGGCGCGTTGAGCTCGCGGCGGCGCGGTCCGCTCAGCCCGGCGGCAGCTCGCGGGTCCAGAAGACCATCGGGTGGGACGTCTCGCCGGGCTGATCGATGTCCTGCCAGTCGAAGCTCGCGACGAGCTCGTCGCGGCGCGCGTAGCCGCGCTTCGTCCAGAACGCGTCGAGCGGGACGTAGTCCGCCGGCTTGAGCGGATGATCCGCGGGGCGCTGCACGGCGCAGAACGTCGTGCGGCGGTAGCCGAGCTCGCGCGCGCGCGCCTCGCGGCCGGCGAAGAACGCGACACCCAGGCCGCGGCCGCGATAGGCGCGATCGAGCACGGACTCGCCGAAATAGTACCAGTCGGCGACGCCCAGACCGGCATCGCGGAACGGCTTCTGCATCGCGGCCTCGGCCGTCGCCAGCGGCAGCGCCGTCGATGCGCCGACGACGCGCTCGCCGTCGCGGGCGACCACGATCGTCGCGCCGTCGAGATCGGCGTATTTCGCGAGGTAGCGCCGCTCGTAGTCGAGGTCGCCGTCGTAGAGATAGGGCCACTCGCGGAACACCTCGACGCGCAGCCGCGCGAGGTCCGGGATCACCGGCAGCACCGCGCGGCCGGAGAGTGTCAGCACGGAGACGCCGCCGCTCATTCGCGGCCCTCCGGGGCGGTCGCTCCGAGCGTCGACGCGCTCGCGCGGACCAAGTTCATCGCTCGCTGTCCCATGGTCCTCTCGACGCCGCGCGGCGCGACGTCCCGCCGGTCAGCCCCCGACCTGCCGGAGCCAGTCCTTCAGATTGTAGTGGTTCGAGATGCGCGCGATCCGGCCGCCCTTGATCACGAAGAAGGCGCCGACGCGCAGCCGATAGCGCTGCCCCTTCGCCGCGACGAAGTCGCCATCCGTCTTGATGTACCTGCCGTCGAGGCGGAACTCGGCGGCGGCGCGACTGCCGTCCGCGCTGGTCATGACGGCGAGGTCGCTGACGCGCTCGCGGTAGCAGGCGTTCATGTGTCCGAGGAAGGCGCGGAATTTCGCCTTGCCCTTCTCGCTGCCGCCCTGGCTGATCTCGTGGACGACGCCCGGAGTCAGCAGCGCGAGGAAGCCCTCGACGTCCTGGTCGTTGAAACGTTCGTAGTAGGTCGCGATCAGCTTGCGTGTCGCTGCGGCCGTCATGTCGTCCTCACTTGCCGGTGAACTGCGGGCGGCGCTTGGCCAGGAAGGCGGCGACGCCCTCGCGGAAGTCGTCCGACGCGATGCAGGCATAGGCCTGGTCGATCGCGGCGGGGGACAGGCTGCCGGCGCGCGCCCATTCGCGCACCACGCGCTTGTGCGCGCGCGCGGCCAGCGCGCCGCCGGCCGCGATGCGCTGAGCGGTCGCCGCGATCTCGGCGTCGAGCTCGTCGTCGGGGACGACGCGCGTCACGAGCCCCTTCGCCAGCGCCTCGCGCGTGTCGTACAGCCGCGCCTCGAGCAGGAGCTCCAGCGCGCCGTCGATGCCGAGCAGCTGCACCATCGGCGGCAGCTCCTCGGGCGGCGCCGCCATGCCCAGGCGTGCGACGGGAATCCCGAAGCGCGAGGATTCCGCGGCGATGCGCAGGTCGCAGGCGCAGGCGATCTCGAGCCCGCCGCCGACGCACGCGCCGCGGATCGCGGCGATCACGGCATGCGGGCTTCCGGTCATCGCGCGCGTCGCGCGCATCACGCGGACGTCGTAGGCCCTCGCCTCGGCCGGGGTTCGGCGGACGCGCGTGAACTCCTCGATGTCGCCGCCGGCCGCGAAGGCGGTGCCGGCGCCTGCGATCACGATCACGCGCAGGGTCGCGTCCGATTCGAATCCGAGCACGGCATCGCCCAGGCGATCCCATTGCGCCAGATCGAGCGCATTGAGCTTCTCCGGGCGGTTGAGCGTCAGGGTCGCGACGGGCCCGTTGCGCGTGACGACGAGTTCGGAACTCATGACGCCAGCCTTCTGGAGACGGCCGGCGGATCCGTCAAGAACGAAGCGCGGTGCGGCGCTCGCGCATCGTCAATCCGGCCAGGAGCGCCACGACGAAGAGCAGGGGCAGCACGGCCAGGGCGACCCGGTAGGCCGCGGGGTCGTAGATGCGCGCACCGTTCAGCGTCGCCCCGTTCCATTGCAGATCCAGGAGCCAGCCGAGGAAGGGCTGCAGCAGTGCGCCGGACCCGACGACGAAGGTGTTGACGACGCCCATGGCCGCCGAGCTCGCCTCGGGGGCGTTGCTTTCCTTCACCAGCGCGAAGGACAGCACCATCGCCGAGGCGCAGGCGCCGTGGACGACGAGCATCGCCGCGAGCAGCGGCAGCGGCCAGACCGGCCCGAGGATGATCGCGCCGAGCATGAGCCCGGCGACCACCGCGCAGACCAGCATCGGCGCCTTGCGATTTCGCAGATGGTCGGACAGCCAGCCGATCGTCGGCGCGCCCACGCCCCAGCCGACGAAAATGAGCGAGGTCAGCCCGGCCGCCGTCGTGCGCGGCAGCCCGTAGGCGGTGGCGAGGAAGGGCACCGCCCAGAGGCCGGCGAAGGCGAGCATCGGCCCGGTCATGGCGAAGCCGTAGACCGCGCAGGACCAGGTGTCGCGCAGCCCGATGACCGCGCGCAGCGAGGCGCCGAGCTGCGGCCGCGACCCGCCGGCGTGCGGCGGATCGCGCAGCACGGCATAGAGGCCGAGCGCGAGGGCGATGCCGGCGATGCCGAGGGCGGCCAGCGCGCCGCGCCAGCCGAGCGCCTCGACGGTCGCGGCGAGCGGCGCCTGGCCGAAGATGGCGCCGACCATGCCGAGGAGCTGCACGAGGCCGGCGAACATCCCGAAGCGCGCGGCCGGCAGCCACTGCGCCGAGACGGTCAGGGCGCCGACGAAGGAGCAGGCGACCCCCGCGCCGATCAACAGGCGTCCGAGATAGGCGAGCGGCAGCGTGTCGGCCGCCGCGAAGAGCAGCGAACCAAGCCCGGCCAGGACGAACGACGCGCTCATCAGGCGGCGAACCCCGAAGCGGTCGAAGAGCATCCCCAGCGGCAGCTGCAGCGCGGCATAGGCGTAGAGGTAGAAGGCGGAGAGATTGCCGAGCAGCGCGCCGCCGACGCCGAAGCCGCGCATCAGGTCCTCGACCATGACCGACGGCGAGACGCGCTGCAGGAACGCGTACAGGAAGGTCGATGCCGCCAGCGTCCACATCGCGAGGATGCGTGCCGAGAGGGCGGGGGTGGCGGGGAGATTCATCTCGCGCCCATCCCTCGGCCCTGGCCGCGGTCGGGTCAAGCGGCGAGCGCGGGGGGTGGCCTTGCACCGCCGGCATGTGGCACAGGAGTCCCCTTGCAGCGTCGCACAAGGGTTGGATTGGCCATGATCGATCCCGTTCGCCGTTCCCTGCTTTGCCGCCTCGGCCGGTCGTCGGCCGGTCTCGCCGTCGCCTTCGGCCTCGCCCTCGGCCTCGTGCTGGCCGGTCCGGGGGGCGCAGCGGGCGCCGAGTTCAATGCCGGGACGATGCGGGTTCATACGCCGGTCGCGTTCTCGACGCCGGCGGCGGCCCGCAACGGGGCGGCCTACCTGATCATGCAGAACCGCGGCAGCGCCGCCGACCGCCTGATGTCGGCCTCGACGCCCGCCGCGGCGCGTGTGGAGCTGCACTCGACGGTGACCGAAGGCGGCGTCATGAAGATGCGGCCGCTGACGGCGATCGATATCCCTGCGGGCGGCACGGTCAGGCTGCAGCGCGGCGGCCAGCACGTGATGCTGCTCGATCTGCGCGAGCCGCTGAAGGCCGGCGCGAGCTTCCCGCTCACCCTCGTGTTCGAGAAGGCCGGCGCGCTCGAGGTCACCGTGAACGTCGAGCCGGTGCGCGGGACGGGCGGCCACCACCATTGAGTGCGCCGGCGGCGCGCGGCACGCGACGATCGCGCGCCCGGCGGCCGCTTTCGGGCGGCGCTTTTGCGGCTACCGGACGGGCAGCTAACATGTTAGTCCACACCGGTCGGCCTGGCCGGCAGAAGCCTTTTCTTCGGGAGGAACTGGGATGAGTGAACGGATCAAGGACCGCGGTCGGATCACGCGCCGCGCCGCGCTCTCGGCTGGCGTCGGCGCCCTTGCGGCACCGGCGATCATGAAGGTCGCGACGGCGCAGACCAGCGGCGCCTTCAACTGGAAGCGCTTCGCGGGCCAGAGCATCGAGGTGTCCCTGACCCTCGGGCCGCGCGCGAACGTGCTGCGCCAGTACGAGAAGGAGTTCACCGAGCTGACGGGCATCAAGGTCGGCTCCGAGGCGGTGCCGGAGCAGCAGCACCGCCAGCAGGTCGTCATCCAGTTCAATTCCGGCAATCCGCAGTTCGACGTCCTGACCGTGTCGCTGCACGTCCAGAAGCGCCTCGTCGGCAAGGCCAAGTGGCTGCACGACATGAAGGCGCTGCTGGCGGACTCGCAGCTCACGGCGCCCGACTACGACTTCCCGGACTTCACGGCGGGCGGCCTGCGCTGGGCGACCCAGGGCGACGGCCGCATGGACACGCTGCCGCTGAACATCGATCCGTGGATGATCTACTACAACAAGGAGCTCTTCGCGGCGAAGGGGCTCGCCTTCCCGAAGAACTTCGAGGAGATCGTGATGGCGGCCGAGAAGCTGACCGACAAGGCGTCGGGTCAGTACGGCTGGGTGTCGCGCGGCCTCAAGAACGCCAACGTGCCGGTGTGGACGAGCTTCATGCTCGGCCACGACGTCGACCCGGTGAACCCGAAGACGATCCAGCTCCAGACGATGTCGGACGGCGCGATCGCGGCGGCCGAGTACTACAAGAAGCTCAACCGCGAATACGCCCCGCCGGGCACGGTCGGCTTCAACTGGAACGAGGCGCAGACGTCGTTCAGCCAGGGCAAGATCGGCATGTGGATCGACGGCATCGGCTTCGCGCCGCCGCTGGAGGATCCGACCAAGTCGCGCGTCGTCGGCAAGGTCGGCTACGCGGTGATGCCGCAGGGCCCGAAGGCGCGCCACTCCGCGACCTTCGCCGACGGCATCGGCGTGCCGGTCGCGAGCAAGAAGAAGGAAGCCGCGTATCTCTACTGCCAGTGGGCCACGTCGAAGCTGATGTGCAATCGCCTGCTGCAGTCGGGCGGCGGCTCGCCCTGCCGCGGCTCGTCGTACACGAACGCGGAGGTCATCTCGAGCCTCAAGCTGCCGCGCGAGTGGCTGAGCTGCCTCCAGGAGTCGGCGGCGATCGGCCGTCCGGGGCTGCCCGAGATCGTGCCGGTGACCGAGTTCCGCGACGTCTTCGGGGTCGGCCTCACCAACACGATCGGCGGCGCCGACGCGCGCGCCGAGATCCAGAAGGCGACCGAGGCCTTCACGCCGGTGCTGGCGAAGTCCGAGGCCTGAGACCGGCCGCGACCTCCGTCCCGACCCTCCCCCGGATCCTTCGCGCCGGGGGAGGGAGCGCGGTTGCGCCGATGCGCGACCGTCCCGACGCGGGGCAGCCGCCGACCTCTCGCCCGGCGAGGCGAGCGGGGGACGGCCGGGGCGGGTGCGGCGCCGGCGAAACGACACGCAGGGTCCCTTGAGCACGACATCCGCCCACGCGCGCGGCCCCAGCTACGGCCGCAATTACCTGCCCTTCGCCTATCCGGCGCTCGTGATCACCGTCGCCGTGATCGTGTTCCCGTGGCTGTTCACGCTGTTCATGAGCGTGCACGAGTGGAAGATCGGCTCGGCCCGCGAGTTCGTCGGCTTCGCCAACTACTTCAAGCTCGCCACCGATCCCCGCTTCATCGAGTCGATCGGCCACACGCTGTATTTCACGGCGCTCGCCGTCGTCCTGCCGATCGGGTTCGGGACGGCCGCCGCCCTGGTCTTCAACGAGCGCTTCCCGCTGCGCGGCTTGTGCCGCGCGATCTTCATCCTGCCGATGATGGCGACGCCGGTCGCGATCGCGCTGGTGTGGAAGATGATGTTCCACCCGCAGCTCGGGGTGCTGAACTACATCCTGAGCCTGTTCGGCCTGCCGCCGACGCTCTGGCACACCTCGGTCGACACGGTGATCCCGACCCTGGTCATGGTCGAGGTCTGGCACTGGACGCCGCTGGTGATGCTGATCGTCCTCGGCGGCCTCGCCGCCGCGCCCACCGAGCCTTACGAATCCGCCAAGCTCGACGGCGCGAACGCCTGGCAGATGTTCCGCTACATCACCCTGCCGCTGATCCTGCCGTTCATCGTGCTCGCCACGGTGATCCGCACCATCGACGCGCTCAAGGCGTTCGACACGATCTTCGTCATATCCGAGGGCGGACCCGGCACCGCGTCCGAGACGATCAACATCTACCTCTATCTGCAGGCCTTCTCGTTCTACAACATCGGCTACGCCTCGGCGGTCGTGGTCGTGTTCTTCGTGCTCATCATCGTGCTGGCGATGGTTCTGCTGTGGCTCCGGCAGAAGGCGAAATGGTCATGAGCGCCCCGCCGCCCCCGACGGCCGCCGCCCCCGGGCTCGCCTGGTGGGCCCGGCGCATCGCCGGCAAGGTCGCCTTCGCGCTGTCGGTGTTCGTGATCGTCTCGCCGGCGATCCTCGTGATGCTGTGGATGCTGTCGCTCTCGCTGAAGAACGAGGTCGACAACATGGCGTTCCCGCCGGTGATGATCCCGAGCCCGCCGACCTTCGCGAACTTCGAGGCGGTGTTCGAGAACTCCAACATCATGCGCTACCTGGTCAACAGCCTGTTCGTCACCGGGCTCGCGACGCTGGTTGCGATCGTCGTCGGCGTGCCGGCGGGCTACGGCATCGCCAAGGCGCAGGCGCACAAGCTGGCGATCGCGATCCTGATCGCGCGCATCACGCCGGCGCTCAGCTACCTGATCCCGCTGTACATGCTGTTCCAGCTGCTCGGGCTCACCGGCAGCCTGTGGCCGATCTTCATCACGCATCTCGTGATCACGATCCCGATCTTCGTCTACATCATGATCGGCTTCTTCGAGAGCCTTCCGCCCGATCTCGAGGAGGCGGCGCTGATCGACGGCTGCACGCTGTGGCAGGCCTTCCGCCACGTGGCGCTGCCGCTGGCGCGGCCGGGAATCGTGGTGGCGATGATCCTGTCGATCATCTTCAGCTGGAACAATTTCGTCTTCGGCGCGGTGCTCGGCGGCCGCCAGACGCGCACGCTCCCGGCCGCGGTCTACAACATGCTCACCTTCGAGCAGGTCGCCTGGGGCCCGCTCGCGGCGGCAGCGCTGCTCGTCACCGCGCCCGTCCTGGTGCTGACGCTGCTGATCCAGAAGGAGATCGTCGGCGGCCTGACGGCGGGCGGCGTCAAGGGCGGCTGAAGGCGTCGCTCGCGCCGTCGTCGACCAGCGCGACGTGCACCGCGGCGCCCGGTGTGAAGGGTCGGGCGGTCGCCGGCAGCCGGCGCTCGACGAAATGGTCGGGGTCGCGGCGCTGGCGCAGCAGCGCCGGGATGATCTCGCGATAGGCATCGACGAAGCCCGCATAGGGCCTCGGCATATCGTCCTTCAAGAGCGCATGGAGCTCGGGCAGGCGGTGATAGGGCACCATCGGGAACATGTGGTGCTCCACGTGGTAGTTCATGTTCCAGTACAGGAAGCGCGCGATCGGCCCCATGTGGACGGTCCGGCAGTTCAGGCGGTGGTCGAGCACGTCCTCGGCCAGGCCCGCGTGCTGCGTGAGCCCGGTCAGCACGTGGAACCAGGCGCCATGGAGCGACGCGAGGCCGCCGAGCATCAGCGGCAGGAGGCTGCCGCTCGCCACCGCGGCGACCAGCGTCGCGGTGTGGATCGCGAGATAGACCCGCGCCGTGCGATGGATCCGCGGCCAGCAGCGCTCAGGGACGTAGGTCGCCTCGTCGGGCAGCATGCGGCCGGCGGCATGCGTGAACAGCTTGACGAAGTGGGCCTTCGCCTGCAGCAGGCCGAGGAACTTCATCGCCGTCTTGAGGAGACTGATCGGCCGCTGCGCGCCGATCTCCGGATCGCGCCCGACGATGAGCGTGTCCATGTGGTGGCGTGCGTGGCTCCAGCGCCAGAGCTCGGGCTCGCGCAGGATCATGAAGCACGCGGCGTGGTAGACGGCGTCGTTCATCCACTGCGTCCTGAATGCGGTGCGGTGCCCGCATTCGTGCCATCGCGAGTCGCTCGACGAGCCGTAGAGCACGCCGTAGACGAGGAGGAACGGGACGCACCACCACGTGCCCCAGGTCAGCACGGCGCCGGTGCCGCTGACCGCGAAGCCCGCGATCCAGAGGAGCGTGTCGCGGATGGCCGGGCCGTCCTCGCGCTGCATCAGCCGCTTGAGCTCCTCGCGCGGCACGTCGCTGCGGTACCAGCGCGCCTTCGCCAGGCCCCGCGTCTCGGCGCGCCTCGTGTCCTCGCCGACGAGGCTGTAGTCGCGTCCCCGGTCGGCCGCGGCCATGGCCGCCATCTCACCCGGCGCGCGCGGGCAGGATGTCGGCGAGCTCGGCGAGCATCGCGTCGAGCTCGCGTTCGTCGCCGGCATCGAGCCGCGGCCCGGCGGCGCGCACGAAGGTGCTCTCGATCACGCCGCGCCGGGCCAGCACTGCCTTGGTCATCGCCATCCGGAACACGGCCTGGAAGTTGAGCAGCGGCAGCATGCGGTTGAACAGCCGGCGGACGCCGGCCGCGTCGCCGACACGATGGAGCATGAACTGCTTGGCGTGCAGCTCGGTGAGCTCGCAGGCCGGCATCGTTCCCGCGGCGCCGCGCGCCAGCTCGTCGGTGATGTAGCGTCCGCCGGCGCCGCCGAAGACCCCCTTCAGCCCGCGCGGTTTCAGGGCCAGCAGCTGCGAGATGCGCTGGCCGCAGGGCATCGTCTCCTCCTTCACGTACTCGACGCCCGGCACGGTCTCGACCAGCCTGGCGACCGCGGCCATGGTCAGCGCCGATCCGAGCGGGGGCGGGGCGTTCTGCAGGATGACGGGAGCGCCGGCGGCGTCGGCGACATCGCGGTAGAAGGCCTCGATGCGCGCCGGATCGTCCTTCATCGCGGCGGGATTCATCGCCATGACCGCGGCCGCGCCGAGCTGCTTCGCCTGCGCCGCGAAGCCGAGGGAGCTCGGGCCGTCGGTCGAGGACACGCCGATCACCAGCGGGATGCGGCCGCCATTCGCCCGCGCGACGACCTCGGCCAGGCGCGTGCGCTCCGCGGGCTTGAGCGTGTCGAACTCGCTCGCCACGCCCGGGAAGACGAGCCCGTCGGCGCCGGCGCGCACGATGTAGTCGACGACGCGCTCGAGGTCGCGCTCGACGGGGGAGCCGTCGGCGGCGAAGGGCGTCGGAACGATGGGGAAGACTCCGGACAGCATCGGATGATCAGCCTTTCTTCTGGGGATCGGGCCAGGGGTCGCGCCCGTACCAGCGGCGGACCTTGGGCGAGACGAGCGCCGAGGCGGCGAGCGAGGACAGGCCGCCATCGACCGGGATGTCGGCGCCGTTCACGAAGCCCGACTCGTCGGAAGCGAGGTACAGGGCGGCGTAGGCGACGTCGGCGGGCGAGCCGAGCCGCCCGACGGGATAGGCCTCGATGTTGAGCCGGACGTCGTAGTCGCTCATCGATGCCGCCATCTTCTCGGTGAAGATGAGGCCGGGCGAGAGTGAGTTGCAGCGCACCCCGCGCGGCCCGTACTCGACCGCGATCTGCATGGTGAGGGCGCGCACGCCGCCCTTCGCGGCGGTGTAGGCCGGCAGGTGGGGATTGGCGTGGATCTGGTTGACCGAGGCGAGATTGACGATCGAGCCGCCGTGGCCGTCGGCCGTCATCGCGCCGACGGCCTCGCGGCACAGCGCGAACACCTGGGTGAGGCAGGCATCGATCGTCGACTCCCAGTCGGCGTCGGTCGTCTCGAGCAGCGGCTTCGTCGCGTAGGCGGCCGCGTTGTTGACGACGAAGTCGAGCCGGCCCGCGCGCTGCGCCGCCGCGACGAGCTGCCGGGGCGAGTCCGCGGCCGTGACGTCCAGCGGCAGCGCGACGACCTGCGCGCCGTCCGCGCGCCACTCCCCGGCGGTCCGCTCGAGCAGGGCGGCGTCGTTGTCGCAGACGACCAGCCGTGCGCCCGCCCGGGCGAACAGCCCCGCGATCCCCTTGCCGATCCCCTGCGCAGCACCGGTGACGATCCCGGTCTTGCCCTGGAGGCGCCCGCCGACGGCGCCGCGCGCCGGTCCCGTGCTCATGACTTTACCGCTCCTGCCGTGAGGCCCTGGATGAAGTGGCGCTGGACGAGGGAGAAGCCGATGACGACCGGCAGCGCCGCGAGCAGCGATGCCGCCATCGCCGCGCCCCAGTTCGCCGTCTGCTCGTTCAGATAGTTGTACAGCAGGCCCGGTCCGACCGTGCGCATCTCGGTCGCGGTCAGGATGGTCATCGCGAACTGGAGGTCGTTCCACGCCCACATGAAGGCGTAGAGGAACACCGTGATTACCGCCGGCCAGGAGATCGGCAGGACGATCCGGCGCATGATCAGGAGCTCTGACGCGCCGTCGGCCCGCGCCGCCTCGATCAGCTCGTGCGGCAGGTTCACGAAGTAGCTGTACATCATGTAGCAGCCCGCGGGCAGCGCGAGCGTGAGGTAGGCGAGGATCAGACCCGGATAGGTGTTGAGCAGGTTCCAGTCCGACAGCATCGGGTAGACGCTGATCAGCAGCACGCCGTGCGGGATCACCTGGGCCGCGAGCAGCGCGTACATCAGCGGGATGCGGCCGCGGTAGCGGTACTTGGCGAAGCTGAATCCGGCGCAGGTGGCGAGCACGGTGGTGAGGATCGCGCTGCCGCCGGCGGCGATCACGCTGTTGAGCAGGTTGCGCGGCAGCGTGCCGCGCGTCAGCGCATCGACGAAGTTCTCGAGCGTCGGCGCCAGCGGGACGATCGTCGGCACGACGCGGAAGAGCTCGGCATTGGTCTTGAAGGACGTCGAGACCAGCCAATAGAGCGGGAAGAACAGGAACGTCCCGATCGACGCGAGCAGCGCCAGGAAGACGAGGCGCGAGAGCGGCCGGGTGAGGTCGAACATCGCGCGGCCGCCTATTTCACGAGCCGGCGCAGATAGGCCCAGGCCGGCGGCAGCACGCTGATCACGTAGATCACGCCGATCGCCGCGGCGAATCCCATGTCCCAATTCTCGAAGGCCTGCTTGTAGATCTCGACCGACAGGGTCGTCGTCGCGCGCACCGGGCCGCCCGAGGTCAGGGCGTAGATCACGTCGAACTGGTGGATGTTCCCGATCGCCGCGATCAGCACCACGATCATGAGCGTCGGCCGCAGATGCGGCACCACGACGTGGCGCACGAGGTGCCAGTTGTTGGCGCCGTCGATGCGCGCGGCCTCGAGCTGCTCCTTGGACAGGCTCTGCATGCCCGACAGGAAGAAGGTCATGTAGAGCGGGATCGACAGCCACGACTTGGCCATCATGATGGCGACGCGGGCGCCGGTGCTGTCGCTCAGCCAGGCCACCGGCCTGTCGAGGATGCCGAGGCCGAGCAATGCCGCATTCAGAATCCCGTATCGGCCGTTGAGGATCCACGACCACAGGAAGGCGGTCACCGTCGCGGGCAGGACCCAGGCGAGCAGCGATGCGGCACGGATGAAGTCCCGGGCCCAGAAGGGCTGCTGCATGAGCAGCGCCCATGCGAGGCCAAGCAGGGTGGCGAGCGCCGTCGTGCAGATCACGAAGCCGAGAGTCGTGAGCCACGCCTGTATCACCGTCGGCTCGCTCAGGATCCGCCGGAAATTGCCGAGCCCGGCGAATTTCGGTACCGGGTCGAGCAGCGTGAACTCGTAGAGCGACATGAAGATCGAGTTCGCGAACGGCCAGAGGATCACCACGACATAGGCGATCAGCGCCGGCGCCAGGAACATCAGCCCGGCGCGGCGCTCCGCGGCGTGGAACCCGGCGGAAGCGAAGCCCTTCACACGCCGCTCCGGGTCGCGCGCGCGCGCGACCGGGAGGGGTGGCCGAGCGCGGCGAGGCGGGGGCGATCGATGGCGTCTCTCGAGGTCACGCTCGACCGCCCCCGCCGCTGCGCGGCCACCCCTCCCATCGTGCTTCGCACGACGGGAGGGGAGATACGCATCAGCCGCGGTTCTTCGCCATCAGCGGCTCCAGCCGCTGCGCCATCGCGGCCACCGCGGCGGCCGGCGCCTTCTGCCCGAGCATGGCCGCCTGCGTCTCCTCGCCGATGACATTGGTGAGGTCGACGGCGTTCTCCCAGTTCGCCACCTCGGCGCGATCGGCGCGCATCGCCTCGCGCATCCAGCGGCTCGCATAGGGGTCGGAGCTGATCTCGGGCCGTCCGAGCGAGGCGCGCGCCGTGGGGAAGAGGCCGACGTTCTTGTAGTAGAGGACCTGGATGTCGGGATTGGTCGTGAGGTGCAGCAGGAACTTCGCCGCCGCCCCGTCGGCCTTGGGGCCGTCGCCCTTCTTCATCAGCGACACGACATGGCCCCACTGGATCGCGCGCGGGCTGTCCCCGGCCTTGGCCACGGGCGTCGGCATCGGGATCACGTTGGCATCGTAGGCTTCGCCCTTGCCGCTCATCTGCCGCGCGAAGCTGCGCGCCACCGGGGCGTCGAAATACATCGCGGACTGCTCCTGCGCGAACAGTCGACGCGAGTCGGGACGGTCGATGTCGACCGCGGCGAGGCCTTCCTTGACGAGGGCGACCATGAACTCGAGGGCCTGGACGGCCTGCGGCGAGTTGACCTTGACGGCGCCGGCGTCGTCGAAGAACTGCGCGCCGAAGGTCCACATCCAGATCTGCACGTCCAGGAGGATCGACCCGTTGTTCTTGGTCGCCATCGGGTAGGGCACCGAGTTGGCGTTCTTCTGCTTCGCCTTGCGCAGCGCGGCGACGAAGGCGTCGACCGTCGTCGGCAGCTCGCCGACCCCCGCATCGTCGAGCACCCGCTTGTTGGCGACCATCCCGATCGTGCCGCTGCACCAGGGCATGCCCATCTGCTTGCCGCGGATGCGGCCCATCGCCAGCAGCCCGGGGTCGATCAGCTTCTCGAGCTCGGCCTTGCCGTAGACCTCGTTGAGGTCGACCATCTGCGGCAGGCGGGCGAGCGACGGCAGCCAGCGGTCCTGGATCTGCACCACGTCCGGCACCTGGTTGCCGCGGATGCGCAGCAGCAGGTTGCGCTGCACGTCCCCCCACTGGAAGCCGACCCAGCTGACCTGCGTGCCGGAGTTCGCCTGCTCGAACGTCCGGATCATGTGCTCGATGCTCGGCTTGCTCGGCGCCTCCTCGGCGCTCCAGCCGAGGAACTCGATCTTCGCGGCCTGCGCGCGCGCCGCCGTCGAGGCGAGCGCCAGGGCAGGGGCCGCGGCGAGCAGCGTCCTGCGGGTCAGCTTGGTCATGTCGTGTCCTCCCATTGTGGTTCGTCGGTCGTCGTCAGCTCGTCACCGCGCCCTGGGTCATGCCGCTGACCAGGAAGGGCTCGAGGATCAGGAAGAGAAGCAGGACGGGCAGCAGAGACAGCGATCCTGCGGCCATCAGCATCGTCCAGTCCACCGCGTGCTCGCCGATGAAGCTCTGCAACCCCACCGTCAGCAGCCAGTTCTCCGGTTTCGACACCAGCGTGCGCGCGAAGACGAAATCGGCCCAGGCGACGATCGCGAGATAGACGGCGCTCGCCGCCATGCCCGGCCGCGCGAGCGGCAGGGTGATGCGCCAGAGCGCGCCCAGCTCGCCGCAGCCGTCGATCATCGCGGCCTGCTCGAGCTCCTGAGGGATGCCGTCGAAGAACCCCTTCAGCAGCCAGGCCGCGAAGGGCACGCCGACGGCCGCGTTGGCCAGCATCAGCCCCCAGATCGAATCGATCATCCCGAAGGTCGTGAACATGATGAAGAACGGGATCACGATCAGGGTCGGCGGCAGCATCTTGCTCAGCAGCAGGACGAAGCCCGCCGCCTGCTGCCCGCGGCTGCGGTAGCGCGACAGCGAGTAGCCGGCGAGCGTCGACACGACCAGCGCGATCGCGACCGAGCCGCATGTCACGGCGGCGCTGTTCAGGAACCAGCGCAGCACCGGCTTGCGCGCCAGCACTTCGGCATAGGCCGCAAAGGACGCGGTGGCGAGCGGCGGTACGAGGGGCGGATCGCGCGACAGGACGATCGTGGTCGGCAGCATCGAGGTCACGAACATCCAGTACACGGGGAACAGGATGACGGTCGCCAGCGCCAGCGCGGCGATCAGCGTCGGGATGCGGTGCCGGGCAGGCATCTCAGAAGAACCGCGCGCGCAGGCGCGGCAGCGCAAGCAGCACCAGGGCCGCGCACAGTGCCATCATCATGAGCCCCATCGCCGAGGCGGAGCCGAGACGAAAGAACTGGAACGCCTCGAGGTAGACCCGCAGCGCCAGCGTCTCGGTCGCGCCCGCCGGCCCGCCGCCGGTCGCGGCGAAGATGATGTCGAGCTCCTTGAACACCCAGAGCGAATGGAGGATCACCGCGAGCAGCGCCGGCCCGCGGATGCCGGGCCAGGTGACGTAGCGGAACTGGTCGCGTGCCGAGGCGCCGTCGATGCGCGCGGCCTCGTAGAGCGTGTGCGGGATCGCCTGCATCGCCGCGAGCAGGGTGAGCGCGAAGAACGGAAAGCCCTTCCACACCGTCGGCACGATGACGGCGAACATCGCCGTCTCCTGGCGCGCGTACCAGGCGACGTCGCCGCTCATCAGGCCGAGCGTGCGCAGGATCGAATTGACGACGCCGTAGCTGCCGTCGAGCAGCCAGAGGAAGGCGATGCTCGTGACCACGCCGGGCACGGCCCAGGGCAGCATCATCAGGCTGCGGATCCAGCGGCGTGCGGGGAAGGCGCGGTTGAGCAGCAGTGCGAGGCCGAGCCCGATCAGGAACGCCGGCAGCACCGAGCCGACGACGTAGATCGCCGAGCGCAGCAGCGCCTCCCAGTTGGCGGGCTCGTCGAGGATGCGCTCGAAATTGCCCCAGCCGCGCGGCAGCCGATCGAGCCGCGCGATGTTCATCGTGCGCCCCTCGCGCGTGCTCACGTTCACCGCGACCCACAGCGGGTACGCGATCAGGAAGATCACCGCGACGATCGCCGGCGACAGCAGCGCGTAGGCGAGGAAAGGGCGGCGCATCAGGATCGAGCCAAGACCGTCCCCCTCGAAGAGGGGGACAGGCGCCGCGCAGCGGCGCCAGGGGGAGAGTCGAAGCGCATTCGTCCGAGGCATGTCGCGACGCCGCGGCCAAGACTCTCCCCCTGGCCGCTTCGCGGCCCGTCCCCGTCTTCGAGGGGGACGGTTGAACGAGGGGGAGTGAGTCGCAGCGTCACGCCGATCACTTCAGCGGAATCTGGCGCTCCAGATTGCGCTGCAGGTCGGCGAGGACCGTCGCGGTCGGCGTGTCCGAGCTCTGCATGCGCATCGCCGCCTGCGCCACCGCGCGCGCGAACTCGTTGTAGTTCTCGCGCACGCTCGGCACGACCGGGAACAGGTTGCGCGCTTCCGCGGCCGAGGCATTGACGAGCTTGAGATGCGGCAGCTTCTCGGCCTGTGCCGCGCCCAGCGCGTCGCGCCGCGGAGCGGGTGAGCCCGTGAGCACGGTGAACTGCTCCTGCAGCGCCGGCGAGGTCGCGGCCCTGATGAACTCCCAGACCAGGTCGGCCTTGCGGCCCGTGGTCTTGGCCGCGATGTGGAAGGAGTTCGAGGTGCCGCCGCTGACGAACTTGAACGGCAGCCGCGCCATCTTCAGATGCGGCCGCACCGCCTCGGGCGCGCGCTGCGTGATCGGAAAGACCCACGGGCCGTCGCGCAGGAACGCCGCCTTGCCATCGGCGAAGATCTGGCGCGTCGACTCGGTCGACTGGCCGGGCGGCGCGAAACGCACCGACTTGCGATACTGCTCGAAGGCGTCGACGATCTTCGGATCGGTGAAGCGGTAGCGCCCGCCCTCGAGCCAGTCGAGGCCCAGCCCGGTGACCCATGTGCCCACGTCGACGAGCAGCTGCGGATGCTCGACCGTGGTGGTCGCGAGGCCGAACACGCCCTGGTCGCGCTTCGTCGTCTTCTCGATCGCGGCGAGCCACTGCTCGGGCGTGGTCGGCACGCCGAGCCCGGCCTCCGCCAGGAGCTTCTCGTTGTAGTAGAGGATGCTGCCGTAGCCCATCAGCAGCACGCCCTGCGTCTTGCCGTCCCAGACCATCTCCTCGCGCAGCGGCGTCCATGTCGCGGGGATGTCGGTGCCCTTGAGGCGGTCGTCGAGCGGCGCCAGCCAGTCCTGCGCCGCGAAGCTCGGGAAGTTGCGCGCCGGCAGATGCACGATGTCCGGCGGATTGTTGCCGGCGAAGCGCGTCGTCATCTGGTTCACGAACTGCGCGAAGGGAATCTGGAACAGGTTCACCTTCACGCCGGCGTTCTTCGATTCGAACTCGGCGATCACCGCGCGCAGCCATTCGCGATTGCCCGGCTCCTCGGCCTGCCAGCTCGGGAACTCGAGCGTGACGGCCTGGGCGCGCGCGATCGAGGGCGCGGCGAGCGCAGCGGCCGAGGCGGCGAGCATCTGTCGACGATGGAGCTTCATGACTGGGGTCCTCCCGAGATGTGCGGCGCTTCAGCGCTTCACGACATGTTGCCAGACATCGGCGGTCGGTTCGACGCCGTGCCCGATACCCGTGGGCAGATGGAAGAAGCCGGCCTGGCAGCGCATGTCGCCGCTCACGTAGCGCAGGTTCTTGTCGAAGATGGAGTGCTGGTACTCGTGGTACGGCACGTTGGGCAGGGCGGCGGCGGCATGCAGGCTCGCGGCCTGGAAGATGCCGATGCCGATCGAGGCGTGCGGGATGACCTTGCAGTGGAAGGCCTCGGCCATGCGCGCGATCTTCATGAACTCGGTCACGCCGGTATGGCCCATCTCGGGCTGCACGATGTCCATGCAGCGCCTGATGAAGCGTGGCCGGTATTCGTAGGCGGTGCGCCATTCCTCGCCGAGCGCCACCGAGGTGCGCACGCTCGCCGCGACCTGGGCCTGGCCGTCGATGTCCTCGGGCTGGCACGGCGCCTCGGCGAAGTAGAGGTCGTGGCGGTCCATCGCGTCGATCAGCTTGATCGCCTGCAGCGCCGTCCACTTCCAGTGCATGTCGCACATGATCTTCGGCTTGGGGCCGAGGCTCGCGCGCAGCGCCGCGATCTCGGCGACGTCGCCGTCGTCGGCCACGGCCGAGGCGAACTTCACCGCGTCGAAGCCCCTAGCGATCCAATCCTGCGCCATCGCCACGCGCTCGGGCAGCGTCGGCTTGGGCAGACCCGAGACATAGGCCGGGATCTTGGTCTCGCGGATGCCGCCGAGCAACCGCGCGAGCGGCACGCCGGCGAGCTTCGCGGCGAGGTCCCAGACCGCGATGTCGACGCCGGCGAGCGCGTCGACGTAGTAGCCACCGAAGAATCCGCGCACGCGCATCAGGTCGTAGAGATCCTCGTGCAGCACGCCGGGATCGCGCGGATCGCGGCCGACCATGATCGGGCCGAGCAGGTCCCCGATGATCTCGGTGACGGCGCCGGGCGCGACGATGCCGTAGGTCTCGCCCCAGCCCACGGCCCCGCTCCTGCTCGTGACCTTCACCAGGACCGACATGTCGGTCCGGGGATAGACGGAGCGGTTGCCCTTGCGCACGAAATAGCCGCGCTCGTTGATGCTCTCGCCCGCGCGCAGTGCGCCGAGATAGGGGACGTCGCGGGGAATGGAGATGATGAAGGTCTCGACCTTCGCGATCGCCTCGGTGCTCGACATCTCGTCCGCTCTCATCCCGGCCAGGGGCCGAGCTCGCTGGTGAGCCGCGCCATCTCGGCGAGGCCGAATTCGCCCGGCGCGATCGCCGGCGCGCGGTCATGGATCTCCGTGATCCCTATGCGCCGCGCGAAGAGCCGCTTGCCGTAGCAGAGCATGATCGGCAGCGACTGCAGCACGAAGGTCACGAAGGGCAGCACGCTGCGGTGGAGGCGCTCGGCCTCGGCAAGGTCGGCGGGCGTGCCGGCGGCCCAATGCCTGAAGATCCGCACCTGTAGGTCGAAGACGTCGGGGGCGGGGATCAGGCCGACGCAGCCGCTGCGCAGGTTGGTCATCAGCTCGCGGCCGCCATGGCCGCAGAAGACGTCGAAGGCGCCGCCGCTGTCGGCGATCAGCCGCGCGACGTTGATCGCCGGGCCCTCGCCCTTGAGCAGCCTGATATTGGCGTGGTTGCGGCCGAGCGCCTGCAGGCTGGCATTCGTCAGCGCCACGGCGAGGTTGGTCGGGTTGTTCTGCACGCCTACCGGCACGCGCGCGCTCTCCGCGACCGCGCCGATGAACTTCACGTACTCCGCCTCGGGATAGCCCGGTGTGAGCGGCGGCTGCAGGATGACCCAGTCGGCGCCGTTGGCCTCGGCCATGCGGACGAACTCGCGCTGGCCGGCGATGCTCTGCTCGGCGACGGTGACGGCGAGCGGCACGCGGCCGCCGATGTCGCGCGCGACCATCTCGACCAGGGCGCGGCGTTCGCTCGTCTCGAGGCGGTTCACCTCCGTGACGAGGCCGAGGATGGCGATGCCATGCGCGCCCGCGGCGAGACAGGCCTCGACCTGCCGGCGCATCGCGCCAGCGTCGAGCCGTCCCGAGGAATCGAAGAAGGCGTAGAGGATCGGATAGACGCCGGCGAAGCCGGTTCGCGACGGCAGCGGCGGCGGATTCATGCGCGGGCCCGTCATCTCACGCGCGCGCCTGCGTCTTGCCGAAGAAGTGGTGCTTCAGCATCGTCTGCGCCTTGTACACCGAGCCGCCGACCGGCGGCGTCGGGAAGGGCATGCGCACCGGCGCCTTCTCCATGCGATAGTCGTCCGGTTCCCGGCCGCGCACGAGCCGGGCGCGGAAGTCCGCATAGTCGGGTGCGCCGCGCAGCGGCCAAGCGTCGGCGGCGGCATATTCGTAGAGCAGGAACCTGCGCGACCGTCCGGAGCGGTTGAAGTCCGAGCCGTGCACCGCCATCGCGTGATGGATGCTGATCGAGCCGGCGCGGCCGGTGACGGGCAGCGCCGGGGCCACGTCGAGCCCGGTGGCCGCGATGTCGATCGCGCCGGCGAAGAACTCGCCGCTGTGGTGGTCGTGGAGCGGGCCGCGATGGCTGCCGGGCATCACCATCATCGGGCCGTTCTCGGCGTCGATGTCGTCGATCATCACGCCCACGGCGAGCACGTCGGCATTGCTGTGCGGATAGAAGGCCCAGTCCTGATGCCACTCGACCGAGGCACCGCCGGCGCCGAGCTTGGTGTTGATCTTCGAGCCGTGCAGGCGGATCGCGTCGCCGATCAGCGGCGCGATCGCGTCGAGGATCACGGGATGCTTCGCCAGCTCCCAGAAGAACTCAAAATGCTTGTGCGGCCAGGTGATGCGCCGGATCGCCGGCGCCTCGGGCGCGTGCCAGGGCTCGAGGTCGTAGACCGCGTCGCTCTCGCGCATGCCATGCCCGGAGGCGAGGATGCGATCGGTCTCGCGCCGCAGCTCGGCGGTCAGCGCCGGGCCAAGATGGCCGGGCAGCACGACGAAGCCGTCGCGGCGATAGGTCTCGACCTGGCTCGCTTCGAGCATGGGCGTTGCGATCTCCCCTGGCGTCCCGGCTTCCGTCGTCGGAGTGTTACCGGTAACATTGCCCTCGATGGTAGCCGCGCCCCGGCGGCTTGCCAATCTGATTTCCCGGGAGGAAGGGCGATGGCCCGTCGGGACGGAGGGACGCTGGCCGACATCGCACGGCGCGCCGGCGTCTCCAAGATGACCGTGTCGCGCGCGCTGCGGATGCCGGAAAAGGTCGCCGCCGGGACGCGCGAGAAGATCATGCGCGCCGTGCGCGAGCGCGGCTTCGTGCCGAGCCGGCTTGCGGCGGGCCTCGCCGGTGGCCGCACGGGCCTCGTCGCCGCGATCGTGCCGACCACGACGACCACGATGTTCACCGCCGCGATCCGCGGGCTCGATCACGCCCTCACGGCCGAACAGCAGGCGCTGGTCATCGGCCAGTCCGAGTACCGCAAGGACAGCGAGGAGCGGCTCGTGCGCGCCTACCTCGCCTGGCGACCGGATGGGCTGATCCTCACCGGCGGCGTGCATACGCCCGCGCTCGAGACGCTGCTGCGACGCGGCGGCGTGCCGGTCGCGGAGATGTGGACCCTGCGGCCCGACCCGATCGGCGCGGCGATCGGCTTCTCCGACCGCGCCGCGTTCGTCGAACTGACGCGGCGGCTGATCGCCGCGGGGCTCCGCCGGCCCGGCTTCATCGCGCGCGACACGATCGGCGATCCGCGCGTGCCCGAGCGCCTCGGCGGCTATCGCGAGGTGATGGCCGATGCCGGGCTCGGCCCGCGGGTCGTGCTGCAGCCCGGAAGCCAGCCTGCCATCCAGGCGGGGGCGGCCGGCTTCGACCGCCTGCTGGCGGAGTTTCCGGACACCGATGCCGCAATGTTCGCCTCCGACACGCTGGCGCTCGGCGGCCGCTTCGGCTGCATGCGCCGGGGCCTGCGCGTGCCCGAGGACATGGCCCTCACCGGCTTCGGCGATCTCGAGCTCAGCGCCGAGATGGAGCCTCGTCTCACCACGATCACGATCCCCGGGGAGCGCATCGGCAAGCTCGCCGCCGACTGGGTCCAGGGCCAGCTCGCCGGCAAGCGCGGCGCGACCGTCGTCGACGTCGGCTATACGATCGCGGTGCGCGGCAGCGCGCCGGTATAGGCTGGCGAGCCGACGGTCGACCGCGGCGGCCCGAGCCGATGCCACTGGCCGCCGGTTTCGGCTACAAGCCGTGCAAGGAGCCGTGGCCGGAGCGCGCGCAATTCGGGCGCGCGCGGCGATGCGCAGCAGGGGAGGACGCGGATGGCGGACACCGGGATTCGGGGCGTGCGCAGCCACGGCTGGGGACTCGTGGGCCTGGTCGTGCTGCTGCTTGCGGGGCTGCCGACGGCGGTCTGGCTCGACCTGCGGAACCTCTCCGAGAATGCGCTCCTCATGCAGGCGCGCGACCTGAACTCGGTCATCACCAGCGTGCGCGGCTACTACGCGACCAACATCGTCGCCCGCGTGCTGGCGACCGCCGGCCACAGCGCGGTGGCGCACAACTACGAGAGCATTCCCGGCGCGATCCCGATCCCGGCCACGCTGTCCCTCGAGCTCGGCCAGGTGATCAGCCAGCAGCAGTCCAACGTCGCCTATCGCTTCGTGTCCGACTTCCCCTTCCGGGGGCGCGCGCCGCATGTTCTCGACGACTTCGAGGCGGGCGCGCTCCGCGCGCTGCGCGAGGATCCCGGCCGGACGTTCAGCGACATCGCCTGGAGCGGCTTCAACGGCCGCGTGCGGCTGGTCTCGCCGGTCGTCATGGGGGCCGCCTGCGTCGCCTGCCACAACGGACATGTCGAGAGCCCGAAGCGCGACTGGAAGGTCGGCGACGTTCGCGGCATCCAGGAGGTCGTCATCACGGCATCGATGGCCGCCAACATCTTCGCGTTCAAGTACCTGCTGACCTATTTCGTGTTCATGGCCGCGCTCGGGATCGGCGTGATCTTCATGCAGCGGCACCTGACCTCGGTCATCGAGGGCATGAACCGCAAGCTCGCCGGCACCAACGCCGCGCTGGCCGCGATCGCGCAGAAGATCTCGCGCTACCTGGCGCCGCAGATCTATTCGAAGATCATCAGCGGAGAGAAGGACGTGACGATACAGACCGAGCGCAAGAAGCTCTCGATCTTCTTCTCGGACATCAAGGACTTCACCGCCGCGACCGAGCGCCTGCAGCCGGAGGAGGTCACCGCGCTGCTCAACGAGTACTTCACCGAGATGTCGGCGATCGCCGCGCGCCACGGCGGCACCGTCGACAAGTTCATCGGCGACGCGATCCTCATCTTCTTCGGCGATCCCGAGACGCGCGGCGCGGCCGAGGACGCCAAGGCCTGCCTTGCCATGGCGGTGGACATGCAGCGCCGGGTCGCCGAGCTGAACGTGCGCTGGCGCAATCGCGGCGTGGCCTCGCCCTTCCGCGTGCGCATGGGCATCAACACCGGCTACTGCAATGTCGGGAATTTCGGCAGCGTCGACCGGCTCGACTACACGATCATCGGCGCCGAGGCCAACCTCGCCGCCCGGCTGCAGTCGATCGCCGAGCCGGGGCAGATCGTGGTGAGCTACGAGACCTACGCCCTCGTCCGCGACGTGGTCGGGGCGAAGGCGATGGCGCCGATCACGGTCAAGGGGCTGCACCGCGAGATCGTGCCCTATGCGATCGAGGCGATGCTCGATGCGCGCGGCACGCCCCTGCGCGTGTTCAGCGCGCACACCACGGGGCTGGAGTTCTATCTCGATCCCGGTGCCGTCGATGCCGGCTCGGCGACGGTGATCCGCGGTCTGCTCGCCGACGCGATCGCCGCGCTCGATCGGCGGCCGCCCGACGGGGTGGCGACGACCGGCTGAAGGGCGACGCGCGCGGACGGCGTCGCGAGCGCGCCGCCCGGGGGCCGCTCGCGGCCGCGGCTACAGCCGCTGCGCCTCGAAGGTGTTGCACTGGGCGATGCTTCCGCTCTTCAGCCCGGCCTGGAGCCAGCGCATGCGCTGGTCCGACGAGCCGTGGGTGAAGCTGTCGGGCACGACGCGGCCGGTGCCGGCGCGCTGCAGCCGGTCGTCGCCCACCGCCGCGGCGGCGTTGAGCGCCTCCTCGAGGTCGCCCGCCTCGAGGATCCGCCAGCGCTTCTCGGCGTGATGGGCCCAGACGCCGGCGAAGCAATCCGCCATCAGCTCGACGCGGACCGACAGGGCATTGGCGTCGCGCTCGCTCGCCCGGCGCTGCATCTCCTGCACCTTCGGCAGGATGCCGATCAGGTTCTCGATGTGGTGGCCGACCTCGTGGGCGATGACATAGGCGAACGCGAAATCGCCGCCGGCGCCCAGCCGGCGTTGCATGTCGGCGAAGAAGGCGAGGTCGATGTAGAGCTTGCGGTCGACGGGGCAGTAGAACGGCCCCATCTGGGCCTGCGCGAAGCCGCAGCCGGATTGCGTCGCGCCGGAAAACAGCACGAGGGCCGGGGCCTCGTATCGCCGGTTCGCCTGTTGCTGGAGGATGCTGCTCCAGACGTCCTCGGTCTGCGCCAGCACGGCGGCCGCGAACTGGCCGACCTTGTCGCTCGGCGCACCGGTGGGTCCCGCGGGCGCGACTTGCGGCGCCACCTGGCCGTCGCCCATCACCATCTCCGCGCCGCCGATGAGGATCCGGGGATCGATGCCGAGCGCCCAGCCGATCAGGCCGAGCACCACCATCGTGCCGAGCCCGAGGCCGCCGCGTCCGCCCATCCGCATGCCGCCGCCGCCGCCCGGCTGGCCGCGCCTGTCTTCGACATTCGTGGATCGACGGAAGTCTTCCCACCGCATCGTCGTCTCCCGTTCTGCGGAGACGACTGTGCCGGAATTCCGCGGCCGGGTCATCGACCTCGGGGTCGTGCGGTGCCGGCGGCGCGTGCGTGCGGGCGGCCGCGTTCGACCGCGCGCCGGGGGCTTGGCGCTTGCGCCTCAGTTCGTGCCGACCGCGGCGCTCTTGCGCAGGGCCTGGCCGTCGTAGTCGTAGATGGTGCTGGCGCGCTCGACGAACTCGAAAGGGACGCTCAGGCCGATCTCGCGGGCCTTTCGGAAGTTGATGGCGATGTCGGGCGGCGACACGATGCCGACGGGCAGCGTGCCGACCTGCCGGACGCCCATCAGCACGTCGGCGCCGTAGATCGCCGCGAGATGCGCATTGCTCTCGAAGCTGATGCCGATCGACAGCACGGCGCTGTCGTCGCCGGCGCGGACGACCTCGGGCACGACGCTGAGGACGGGCACGCGGTCGGAGTGCTTGTTGATCGTCGCGATCTCGTCGAAGACCGCCGTGCTGCCGGTGATCCAGAACAGGCTGTTGTCGAGCGAGGGGTCGCTCTTGCGCATGGTGACGACCGCGGACCGGACGAGCTCCGCCAGCTCGGCCTGGGCAGTGGCCGGGTTCTCGACCTGCAGGTAGAGGACCTGGATGCCGCGCTGCTTGGCGAACTCCGCGATCGGCCGGGCCTGGGTCTCGACGGCGCTGACGTTGTCCCGGCTGACCAGGATTCCCATGTTGCGGAGCTGCGGCCTGAAGTCGATGACGTAGGCCATCTGCGCGTCGATCGGCATGTTGAGCGACGTGAAGGCGAAGTTGGTGCCGCTGCCCGACTCGTAGTTCTTCATCTGGCCGAGCAGGACAGGATCCTTCGAGCAGACGGACACGACCGGAATGCTGCCGTCGCGGAGGTTCATGTGCAGCCAGGCCGTCGCCTCCGATCCCATCGAGAAGACGAGTTCGGCGTTGAGGAACTTGGCGCGCGCGAGCGCCTGGCGCGCCAGCGCGTCCTCGTTGCGGAAGTTGACGACCGTGAACTCGGCATTGATGTGCTTGTCGTCGAAGACGTCGAGGATCTTGCTGATCGCGATGTCGTAGGCCGACGACGGGCGCGGGTAGAGGACGAACACGCGCCGCACGGGCTGCTTGCGGTCGGGATTGATCGGGCGGATCACGACCTCGAACGGCCGGCCGGCCACGGGCGAGACGATCCAGTCCTCCTCGACCTCGGGCTCGTGCTTGAACCACTCCCAGAACGGCTTGTTCGGCGGAGCGGGCGTCGCGGTCGTCGCGCCCGCGCTGCCCGCGAAGGCGTAGCCCAGCGGCAGCCCGAGGAGCAGCCGGCGGGACAGGCGAAGGCGATCGGTGCTCACGACAGGGCTCCCTTCGGCGCCGGAGGTCGCCTCGGCTCCGCGGGCCGGATCGCGAAGACGAGGCCGAGGATGACGACCACGCCGCCGAGGATGCCGATCACGGCCGGGCGCTGGCCGCCGACGATGAAGGCCTGCCCGACGACGATCGGCCCCAGGATGTGGCCGATGCGCTCGAGGAACCGGTAGGTCGCCGTCACGGTGGTCTCGCCGATGCGCGCGGACACCTCGGCATTGGCGACGTGGGTGACGACCGGCGCGTTGATGCAGCCGTGCGCGGCGCCGACCACCGCGGCGCCGACGATCAGCAGGATCGTCATCACCAGGTTGGCGTGCGGGTTCTCGAGCAGGACGCTCTGGTCGACGAGGCCGATGATGATCATGCCCGCGCCGGAAAGCACGGCGCCGGCCATCAGGACCTGCTCGGTCCGTCCGGAGCGGTCGACCAGGCGCGAGATGCCGCCGCTGGCGAGCAGAACGCCCGCAGCGTAGACCATCAGGATCTGGCCGATGTCTTCGGGGGGGTACCCGACGTTCGACATCAGCAGCGGCATCGCGAAGATGATGACGCCGGTGAGGATGGCCTTGGCCGGGACGCCGACCAGCAGGATCGTGCGCATGAACTCGCCGCTGCGCAGGACGCCGGTGATGTCGCGCAGCCGCAGGCTCGGCTCGCTGGCGATGGCGCTCTGGCGCGCCGCCGACGGCACGAAGGCGCTGACGTAGATCGACATCGCCGCCGCGATCGCCGCGGCGAGCGAGAAGACGCCGAACGTCCCCATCTTGGTGACGAGCAGCGATCCCATCGCCATGCCCGAGATCATCCCGCCCTGGAATCCGAAGACGATGATGCCGGCCGCCTGCGTGCGTCGCTCGCGCGACGCCACGGCCAGGATGAAGGACTGCACGGCGATGAACAGGATTCCCTGGCCGATGCCCGAGAGGGCGCGGGCGACCAGCACGGGGACGAAGCCGCTGCTGACGGCGAGCAGCCCGAGCCCGGCGGCGGACAGCGACAGGCCCGCCAGCATCACCAGGCGCGAACCGAAGCGCTGGGCGAGGTAGCCCGCGGGGATCAGGCTCCCGGCGAAGAACACGTAGTAGCTCATGAACAGCGCCGCCGCGGCGATCTGGCTGAGCGCCGAGCCGGCCGCGACCTGATGCAGGTGCTGCGACAGGAACGAGTAGGTCAGATGCTCGACGAAGACGCCGACGAAGAACACCGGCTTCACGCGGTTGAGATCGCGCTCCTCCTGTGTCGGCATGTAGTCGTTCTGCTGTCCGCCGGGCCGCCGCCGCGCGCCGCGCAGCGTGCCGGCGAGCTGAAGGAACAGGTTGGCCATGAACGCGGACGCCACGAACAGCGCGGTGAAATCCTTCACGCTTCGGGTGATCTGGCCGTAGATGACGTCGACCGGCAGCGCGACCGAGATGCGGATGTCGCGGCCGCCGGGGCGCGTCAGCGGCACGTGGTATTCGAACGTCGAGCCGTCGACGACCCAGGGCCGCCCGACATACTTCGGCTCGGTATGCACGCGGACGATGCCGTCGACCGACAGCGCGACGGCCTTGATGTTCGGGTTGAGGCGCTTGTATTCCGCGAAGACGCGATCGAGGCCGTGGATCTCCGTGATGTTGAGGCCCGACTGGACGATGCTGTTCAGCCGCTGGCCCAGCAGGGCGGCGAGCGCGCGCGTCTTCGACTGGGCGCCCTCGGAGTAGAGGTTCACCAGCGTGACGATCACCGAGCCGGACATGCCGACGAATGCGATCGTGTAGCCGATCGTCAGCCAGCGCCGGCTCTTGCCGTGGAATCGCGGGCCGCCGATGGCGACGAACACGCCGAAGGCGAAGGCCGTCGCGCAGGCGATGACGACGAGGCGGTGGAAAGACGTGTCGACACGCTCGGCGACGGTCGAGCGCGGCATCGAGATGGCGAGGGTTCCGACGACCTCGAAACGGTCGCGAAGCGGCAGGATGACCTGCAGGTAGCGGTCGTCGATCCGCAGCTCGAAGCCGTCCTTCTGGTCCTTGCCTTCGGCGGGAGCATCGAGCGCGCGCGGCATCAGGCCGACATTGCGGTCGCCGTTGGAGAAGACGGAGTTGCCCTGGCGGTCGAAGGCGCCGATGGCGGCGATCGCGGGGTCGGAAGCGCGGATCCGGTCGCTCAGCGCATTGAACCCGGCGAAGTTCTTCATCGTCAGGCCGGGGCGCAGATACGCCTCCATCGTGCTCTGCATGACCCGGCCCTGGGCCACGAGCTTCTCGACCTGGAAGTCCTGGTAGGTGCGCGTCGCCTCGCCGAGTCCGACATAGACGAGGATGAGCAACGAAAGGCCGGCGACGACGGTCATCATCGTCGCGTCGACGATGCCGTCGATGAACCGCCGCCAGGCGCTCACGGGTTGGTTGGGCATGGCCGTCGAAGCCTCACTTCTCGTCCAGCAGCGCGGCGAGATGGCCGACCGCGCCGCGTCTCTGGCTGAACAGCAGATCGATGCGGTCGGCGAGCAGGGAAAGGATCAGGTCGTCGTAGTCCATGCCCTCGCTCTCCAGGCCGACGCAGACGATGCTGGTCTTGACGCCGTCCGGCTGCTTCAGGTCGGGCTTCGGATTCGCCTCGAGCACGCAGATCTGGTCGTCCGGGCCGGCGCGCAGGTCGAGGCGGATCAGCGTCTCGAGCCCGAGCTGAACGAACACGGTCTTCGCGATCTCGCGCAGCTGCGCGTCGACCTCGGGCTCCGCCGCGATGTCGAGGAGATGCACGCGGTCGGTCGAGATCGCCCGCATGTCCATCGAGGTGAAGATGCGCTCGCCCTGGTCGAGCCTGCGCTCGGCGGCGGAGAAGGCGAACGGGCCGCCGACGTTCCGCAGGCGCCGGCCTTGCGACACGATGGTCCCGGCGATCGCCATGCAGTACTCGCGGCCGGGCAGGTAGGTCTCGATCAGCACCTGGTTGCCCGAGGCCTCGTGCACCTCGGCGGCGACCTCGGGAAGGCGTGCGCGGTCGTCGACCACGTGGACGTGCAGCGACGCGCGGCCGCAGACCGGCTTCACGACGAAGGGGCCGTCGAAGCCGCCGAACACGGCGGCGAACTCGCGGCTTGCTTCCGGCTTGAGCGGCCCGCGCGACGGATGCCATGCGAGGAAGGGCGCCGTCGGCACGCCGAGCGCCTTGAGCTCGCGCTTGAATGCCAGCTTGTTGTCGAGCATTCCCGACGTGAGCGGGTCGTGGCCGACATACGGGATGCCGAACATCTCGAGCATCGCCGCGGCATGGCTCATCGGGCTGAAGCCCTGCACACCGCCGGTGTTGAGCCACGCCATGTGGATCCCGGCGCGGCGCATGTTCTCGCCCAGCGTCATGTCGTCGGCCAGGAGCTGCACGTTGCGCGCGCCGAGACGGGACAGGGATGCCGCGATGTCCTCGGCGACCGCCTTGTAGCTCTTCCAGGAGCGCGTGCTCATCGTGCGGTTGATCACCGCCTGCGGCTCCTTGCTGTCGCCGCCATAGACGACCGCGATGTTCATTCGGTCGAGCAGGCGCCCGACCTGGGACTCGAGAACCTCGAGGCGACCCTTTCGGCGCGGATTCGCGGGTCGGAGGATCCGCGTCCGCGTGTCGTCGTTCGGAGCGGGGACTTCGATCGGCAAGGCGGCGGTGGAAGACTTGTGTGCCATGTCGCTGGAATCGCTTTGCGTGGGTTCTCTGGAAGCCAGCGTAGGGACGTGGACTTAAGTTTGGATGAAATGCGGTCCGCGCCCCGCCCGCCGGCGGCCGCGGCCGTCAATGGTTCGTTCAGGAGATCCGTCCACTCTGCCGCGACGGACGAATTGGGAACTCCAGACCGCGATCGAGGATGCTCAGTCCACAGCCAAGACGCGACGTCGCGCGCTCCACCACGCAAGGCGCCGCCGCGGACGTCCCGCCGCGACCGGTCATCCAGCGCGGCGGTCGCGACCGCCTGCTCTCCTTTCTCGACGCCCACACCGAGATCATCAGGCTGATCTCGAAGACCGGGAAGCTGACGCGCGCCCTCGGGCGCATCGCGGCGCTCGCGGAGGAGCTGTTCGAACCGGTCGGCTGCGTCATCCAGCTCGTCGACACGACGACCGGCGCGCTGCGCAATGCGGCGCTGTCCGGCGTGCCGTCGGGCTTCGCCCACGGCCTCGCCGCCGCGAACGCCTACGACGACGACACGCTCCCGGGCCTGACCGTCCTCACCCGGCAGCCGGTCCTGATCGCCGATCTGCGCGACGACGGCATCCCCGAGAAGCTGCGCGAGCTGCCGCTCGTCTACGACCTGCGCTCGTGCTGGATCTATCCGGCCACCGACAAGAACGGCACGACGGTCGGCATCTTCGGGCTGTTCTTCCGCGAGCCGCGGCGTCCGGACAGCTACGAGACGCGCATCGCCGCCGCGCTCGCCAACCTGGTGGGCTTCGCGGTCCAGCAGGACCGCCGGTCGGCCGCGCTGCGCTCCGCCGACGAGCGCTTCGCCGCGCTCGCGGCGAGCATCCCCGGCGTCGTCTATCAGCGCACGGTCACGCCCGACGGGCAGGTCCGCTACACCTATATCTCCGACGCCGCGAAGGACCTCTTCGGAGTCTCGCCCGAGGAGATCCTCGCCGACCCCAACGCGCTGTTCGATTGCCATGGGCCCGAGTACCGCGCCCGCTTCCGCGAGCGGCTGCTGAAGGCCTCCGCGGAGCTCAAGCTGTGGGACGTCGAGGCGACGATCATCGCGCGCGACGGCCGACGCAAGTTCACCCATGCCATCGCCCGGCCGCATCGCCGGCCGGACGGGACGGTGGTGTGGGACGGCGTCATCCTCGACGCCACGCGCATCAAGGAGGCCGAGCTCGAGGCCGCCGCGATCGCCTCGCGCACCCGCGAGGCCATCGTCGAGAGCCTCTCGCAGGGTTTCCTGCTCTTCGACGGCGACGACCGGCTGGTGGTCACGAACTCGCATTTCCGCGCCCTCCATCCGCAGCTCGCCGACCTGGCCACGCCCGGCATCAGCTACGCTGACTTCGCGCGGCTCGAGATCGAGCGCGGCCTCGACGGCGGCACGGGCGATCCGGCCGAGCGCCTGAAGGCGCGCCTCGCCGCGCACGCCTCGCGGCACCGCAGCTCCGAGCAGCAGCTCGCCGACGGCCGGTGGGTGTACGTCCACGAGCACCGCACGCTCGACGGCGCGACGGTGTGCCTGCACACCGACGTCACGCCGCTCAAGCTGCGCGAGCTCGCGCTGGCGCGCAGCAACCGCGAGCTCGAGGACTTCGCGTTCGTCGCGTCGCACGACCTGCAGGAGCCGCTGCGCAAGATCGAGGCCTTCGGCGAGCGGCTGGCGAAGCGCTCGCGCGACCAGCTCGACGACGACGGCCGGAACTACCTGGATCGGATCGGCAATGCCGCCGCGCGCATGCGCGCGCTGATCAACGATCTCCTCGTCTACTCGCGCGTCACCACCAAGGCGCAGCCCTTCGTTCGCTGCGACCTCGCCGAGATCGTCGAGGGCGTCCTGTCTGACCTGCAGATCCGCATCGAGGAGTGCCGGGGCCGGGTCGAGACCGATCCGCTGCCGACGATCGATGCCGATCCGACGCAGATGCGCCAGCTGTTCCAGAACCTCGTCGCGAACGCGCTCAAGTTCCACGTCAAGGAGCGCCCGCCTGTGGTCACCGTCGCGGTGGGCGGCGGCGCCGGCGAACCCGGCGCGGCGAGGGCGGTCGAGATTCGCGTCAAGGACAACGGCATCGGCTTCGACATGCGCCACGCCGACCGGATCTTCGGGATCTTCCAGCGCCTGCATTCCCGCGGCGAGTACGAGGGCACGGGGATCGGCCTGGCGACGTGCCGCAAGATCGTCGAGCGGCACGGCGGCACGATCCGCGCCGAGAGCGCGCCCGGCGAGGGCGCCACCTTCGTCATCACGCTACCCGTACGGCAGATCAATCTCGACCGCATCCGCGCGGAGCCCGCGACATGACCCGCAGCAGCAAGCCGATCACCATCCTCATCGCCGAGGACGATCCCGACGACCGACTGCTCCTCAAGGACGCGTTCGACGAGAATCGCCTTACCAACGAGCTGCGCTTCGTCGGCAACGGCGAGGAGCTGCTCGCCTATCTGCGCCGGACCGGCGACTTCGCCGATCCCCGGAACTCCCCGGCGCCCGGGCTGATCCTGCTCGACCTCAACATGCCGAAGATGGACGGCCGCGAGGCGCTGCGGATCCTCAAGTCGGATCCGCAGCTCCAGCGGATTCCCGTCGTGGTGCTGACGACGTCCAAGGCGGAGGAGGACATCATCCGCACCTACGGGCTCGGCGTGAGCTCATTCATCGCCAAGCCCGTCAGCTTCGACGGGCTGATCAACGTGGTCCAGGTGCTGACGTCGTACTGGATCCAGATCGTCGAGCTCCCTCCGGCTGCCGTTGCCGCCTGACCGGAGGTCGCGATGAACCCTCCGATCTGCAGGGTCCTGCTGATCGACGACGACGAGGAGGACCGGCTCATCACGCGCGAGCTCCTCGCCGACGTGGAGACGCGCCGCTTCCGCGTGACCTGTGCCGAGACCTTCGGCGCGGGCATGGACGCCCTGGGGCGCGAGGCGTTCGACGTCGTGCTGGTGGACTATCTCGCCGGGGGCGAGACCGGACTCGACTTCATCCGCCGCGCGACCGCGGCCGGCTTCACGCTGCCGATGATCCTGCTCACCGGGCTCGGCGCGCACGAGATCGACCTCGAGGCGACGGCGGCCGGGGCGGCCGACTATCTCGAGAAGGGCAAGCTCAACGCGGAGCTGCTCGAGCGCTCGATCCGCTATGCGATGCGCGGTGCGGAAGTCCGTCAGGATCTGGTCGAGAAGACTCTGCTGCTGCAGATGATGCTCGACAACACCGGGACCGGGATCGCGACCTTCGACCGCCGCCGCAGGCTGGTGGCGTCGAACGAACGGTTCCTCGCCATGCTCGGGATCGCCGCGGCGCATCCGGGCGATCCGCCGGCGCGGCTGGGCGGGCTCGATGAGCCGACGCTGGCGACGCTTCAGCGGCTGGTCCGGGTCGACGATTCCGAGCTGCCGGCGTGCGTCGAGATCGCCGGCCCCGAAGGCCGCACGCTCGAGATCCGGCACAACCGCACGCCGGACGGCGGCTTCGTGACCGTGTGCTTCGACGTGACCGATCGCAAGCGGGTCGAGACGGCGCTCCGACAGGCCAAGGACCAGGCCGAGCAGGCGAACCGGTCGAAGTCGGAGTTCCTCGCGAACATGAGCCACGAGCTGCGCACGCCGCTCAACGCGATCATCGGCTTCTCCGACCTGATGCGGCGCGGCATCGGCGGCTCCAACGCCAACCAGCAGGATTACGTCGAGAACATCCACTTCAGTGGGACGCATCTGCTGAACATCATCAACGACATTCTCGACATCGCGAAGATCGAGGCGCGCCGTTTCCAGCTTGTCGAGGAGCCGTGCAGCCTGGAGGCGATCGCCGAGACCTGCCTTCGCATGGTCGGCTCGCAGCTGCGCGACCGGCGCCTCGCCTCGAGCCTCGACGTCGCGCCCGCGCTGCCTTGGGTGAACGCCGACGAGCGGGCGCTGCGCCAGATCGTGCTCAACCTGCTCTCGAACGCGATCAAGTTCACGGAGCCCGACGGCAGGGTCCGGCTCGAGATCGCGCCTTGCGCCGACGGCGGGGTCGCGCTCACCGTGCACGACACCGGGATCGGCATCGCCGCCGACGACATCGCGCGCGTGCTGCAGCCCTTCGGCCAGGTCGAGACGTCGCTCAATCGCCGCTTCGGCGGCACCGGCCTCGGGCTGCCGCTGGCGAAGTCGCTGACCGAATTGCACGGCGGCGTGCTGACGCTGCGCAGCGAGGCGGGACGGGGCACGAGCGTCGAGATCCGCCTGCCGGCGACGCGCGTCGTGCCGCCCGAGGACCTCGAGCCGGTGCGGCGGCCGAACGTGGCGTGAAACCGGTCGCTTGCGGGGCGGCCGGCATCTTCGACGTTGATCGCCACCATCGTCGGGGTGAAGCTCTCGCCTTCACGCGAGGGGCGAGGCGGACATGCGCTTGTGGCGGCGATTCCTGGTGTTGGTCGGCGGCGCGACGGTGGCATGGGGCGCGGCGGCCGCCGAGCTGCCCCTCGTCGATGCGCATATCCACTACAGTCATGACGCGTGGGCCCGCACGCCGCCGGCCGAGGCCGTCGCGATCCTGCGCAAGGCCGGCCTCCGGCGCGCGCTCGTCTCGTCGTCGAACGACGACGGCAACCAGATGCTGCTGCAGGCGGCGCCCGACCTGATCTGGCCGTCGCTGCGCCCCTATCGCACGCGGGCCGATGCCAGCTCGTGGGTCCGCGACGGCGCGATCATCGACTACCTGGAGGCGCGGCTGAGCCGGCACCGCTACGTCGCGATCGGGGAGTTCCACGTCTACGGCGCCGATGCCGACCTGCCGGTGGTGCGCCGCATGGTCGAGCTCGCCCGCCAGCACGACCTGGTGCTGCACGCGCATGGCGACGTCGACGCGATCGACCGGCTCTTTGCACAATGGCCGCAGGCGCGGATCCTGTGGGCCCATTCCGGTTTCGACCGTCCGGAGCGGCTCGGCGAGATGCTGCGGCGGCATCCGCGCCTTTGGGCCGACCTCGCATTCCGCAGCGAGCATGGCGGCGGCGGAAAGGTGCCGGCCGAGTGGCGCGAACTCTTCACCGCGTTCCCGGACCGCTTCATGGTCGGCACCGACACCTTCACGCCGGAGCGCTGGTATTACGTCGCGGAGCATGCCGCCTGGACGCGTGGCTGGCTCGCCGACCTGCCGGCCGAGCTCGCCGAGCGCATCGCGTTCCGGAACGCCGAGGCGCTGTTCGGCCATTTCGATCCGGCCAAGGCGCCGTGATCGTGCGGCTCGCTGCGGCCGTCGCCGGCGCCGCGCTCCTCGCGCTCCTCGGGCAGCTCGCGTCGGCCTGCGACCTGCCGGCGCTCTCGGAGCGTGTCGACACGCCCGGCCATCGCCTGGCGCTCGCCACCGAGCCGCGGGTCGTGCGGCCGGGCGCCTTCTTCGCGGTGCTCCTGGCGGTCTGCCCGCGCGACGAAAAGGCGACGGTCGAGTCCGTGCGCATCGATGCCCATATGCCGGAGCATCGCCACGGCATGAACTACACCCCGCGAGTCGTCGCCGCGGGGCCCGGGCAGTACCGGTCCGAGGGGTTCATGTTCCACATGCCGGGGCGATGGGAGTTCGTCATCGAGCTGCGCGGCGGCGGGCGCAGCGAGCGCGCGACGCTGTCGCGGCGGGTCGAATGAGGTCGATCGGCGGGGCGCTGCGCTTGGTCGCGGCGCTGCTGGTGCTGGGCTCGGCCGCCGCCGCCGCGGCCCAGGCGCTGCTCGACTTCAGCGCCGAGGAGCGCGCGGCGATCGCGCGGCATGGGCCCTGGCCTCAGCCCTGGGCGGGCGATCCGAGCAATCGCGTCTCGATGCGGCCCGCGGCGATCGAGCTCGGCCGCCTGCTGTTCTTCGACCCGCGCCTGTCGGCCAACGGCGCCGTGGCCTGCGCCACGTGCCACCGGCCGGATCGCGGCTGGGCGGACGGCCTGCCGGTGTCGACGGGCCTCGCGCGCGGTGATCGCAATGCGCCGGGGCTCGCGAACGTGCGGCTGCAGCGCTGGTTCGGCTGGGACGGCGCGCAGGATTCGCTGTGGGCGCAGAGCCTGCGACCCCTGCTCGATGCCCGCGAGATGGGCGCGACGCGCCGCGGCGTCGCGGCGCATCTGCGCGGCGAGCCCGAGCTGAGCTGCCGCTACCGCGCCGCCTTCGGCGCGCCCCCGGGCGACGACGACGAGGAGGTCTTCGTCGACGCCGGCAAGGCGCTGGCCGCGTTCCAGTCGACGATCGCGAGCGTGCCCGCGGCATTCGACGTCTTCCGCGACGCGCTGGCCGCCGGCGACGCGACGGCGGCGGATTATCCGCTCGCCGCGCAGCGCGGCCTGCGCCTGTTCATCGGCCGCGGCCAGTGCAGCCTCTGCCATTTCGGCCCTGCCTTCACGAACGGCGAGTTCGCCGACATCGGCGTGCCGTTCTTCACGGGCCCGGGGTCCGTCGACTCCGGCCGCCATGGCGGGATCCGGCGCCTGCAGTCCTCGCCCTACTCGCTCCTCGGCCGCTTCAGCGACGCGCGCGACCCGGCGGTGCGCCAGGCGACGGAGCTCGTCGCGTTCACGCATCGGAATTTCGGCGAGTTCCGGGTGCCCGGACTGCGCGAGCTGCTGCGCACCGCACCGTTCATGCATGACGGGTCGCTGCCCGATCTGCATGCGGTCGTCCGGCGCTATTCGACGCTCGACGAGGATCGTCTGCATGCCGACGGCGAGCGGATCCTGCGCCGGCTCGATCTGAGCGACGCCGAGATCGACGACGTCGTCGCCTTCCTGGGCACGCTGACGGCCGCCGACTCGCCGCAGCCGGCGCCGCCGAGCGACGAAGCCTGTCGCTGAATGGGGTCTCCCGAGCGCGGCGTCTTGACCGGTCCGCGCGGCGCCAACACACTGCGTCCGACATCGGGGCTGCGATCGACCAGGGGGTGGTCGACGGGTGACCGGTCAGGGGGGGAATGCAATGGCCGAGTTCTCGGGCCTGGGAATGCACCTGGGCAACCTGTCTCGTCTCTCGAAGGCGAAGTCGCGCTCGATCAGCCCGGAGAACTTCTCCGGCGAGGCCGGCAAGGGCGGCATGGCGACGGAGGGCACGGGCGCGCATCGCGCACGCGGCCTCGGCCAGGGCTGGAAGATCTCACCCTCGATCGAGATCCAGCCCGGCGAGGTGCGCGTGCTCGCCGACATCAAGGGGCCGGGCGCCATCCAGCAGATGTGGATGACGAACATGCACGGTCGCTGGCGCAACCTGATCCTGCGCATCCACTGGGACGGCCAGAAGCATCCCTCGGTCGAGTGCCCGCTGGGCGACTTCTTCGCCAACGGATGGGAGCGCTACGCGCACGTGAACTCGCTCGCGGTGTGCGTCAATCCCGGCCGCGCCTTCAATTGCTACTGGGAGATGCCGTTCCGCAAGCGCGCGATCGTCACGCTGGAGAACCGCGACGACGAGCGCATCATCCTCTACTACCAGATCAACTACGCGCTGACGCCGGTGCCGGCGGACTGCGCCTATTTCCACGCGCAGTTCCGGCGCACCAACCCGCTGCCGTTCAAGGAGGACTACACGATCCTCGACGGCGTGCAGGGCCGCGGCCACTACGTCGGCACCTACATGGCCTGGGGCGTCAACAACAATGGCTGGTGGGGCGAGGGCGAGATCAAGTTCTTCATGGACTCGGACGCGAAGTGGCCGACGATCTGCGGCACCGGCACCGAGGACTATTTCTGCGGCTCCTACGACTTCGACATCGGGCTCAACGAGCCGCAGGACTACCCGCGCGCCTATACCGAATTCACGACGGCCTACGCGGGGTTGCCGCAGGTGATCCGGCCCGACGGGACCTATCGCTCGCAGCAGCGCTTCGGCCTCTATCGCTGGCACATCCTCGACCCCATCCGCTTCGAGAAGAAGCTGAAGGTGACGATGCAGGCGATCGGCTGGCGCACCGACAAGGACCGCCGCTACCTGCCGCTGCAGGACGATATCGCCTCGGTGGCGTACTGGTACCAGACCCTGCCCACGGCGAAGTTCCCCGAGCTGCCGGCGCGCGACTATCTCGAGGTGATCTGAGACGAGTGGCGGAGCGGGGGCGATGCTCCGCTATCTCGCGACGAGGCTGGTCGGCTACGCCGGCGTGATCCTGTTCGGGGTCACGTTCATCTTCTTCCTGCCGCGCTTCCTGCCGTCGGATCCCGTCGAGGCGATGCTCGGCAAGATCCAGTCGCAGGGCCAGTACATGGAGGAGTCGCAGGTCGAGGCGCTGCGCGCCTCGCTGACCGACGCCTTCGGGCTGCAGGGATCGCTGATCGACCAGTACGGGCGGTTCCTCAAGCGGATCCTGGTCACCGGCGATTTCGGGCCGTCGCTGGCGATGTATCCGACGCCGGTGAACGAGCTGATCCGCAATTCGCTGCCGTGGACCTTCGGCCTGCTGCTCAGCACGGTGCTGATCGCCTGGGTCGTCGGCAATGCGGTCGGGCTGATCGTCGGCACGCGGCCGCATTGGCGGATCTCGCGCGTGCTGGAGGGCGTGGCGATCGTCGTCTATCCGATCCCCTACTACGTGCTCGGCCTCGTGCTGAGCATCTTCCTGAGCTACGTCTGGCCGATCTTCCCGCTGTCCACCTCGGTGCAGGGGGAGCCCTGGACCTGGGCCTTCGCCGGCAGCGTCGTCTACAACTCGTTCCTTCCCGCCGCCTCGATCGTGCTGGTCACCTTCGGCTGGTGGCTGCTGTCGATGCGCGCCCTCTCCGCGGCGGTGGCGGAGGAGGAGTTCGTGACCTACGCGCGGCTCAAGGGCGTCGGCGAAGGGCGCCTGCTGTTCGGCTACGTCTTCCGCAATGCGCTGCTGCCGCAGGTGACGTTCCTCGCGCTGCAGCTGGGCTTGATGTTCAACGGCTCGATCATCTGCGAGATCCTGTTCGCCTATCCCGGCGTCGGGAATCTGATCTACACGGCGGTGATCCAGGGTGACTACAACCTGCTCATGGGCACGGTCGCGACGTCGATCATCGCGGTGGCGACCGCGACCCTGCTCGTCGACCTCGTCTATCCGCTGATCGATCCGCGGATCCGGTTCAAGTGAGCGCCGTGCGGGCCCGGATCTCCTCGACGCGGATCTTCTGGGGCGGCCTGGTCCTGCTCGTGTTCGTCGTGATCGGCGGGCTGATGCCGTGGTTCGCACCGGCGAACCCGACGGTCTGGCAGACCTACCCGCGCAATCGGCGGCCGAGCCTCGAGCACTGGCTCGGCACGACCAATCTCGGCCAGGACGTCTTCTGGCTGCTGAGCTGGGCGACCGGCAACTCGCTGCTGCTGGGCGTGATCGTCGCCTTCTTCGCGACCGCGATCGGGGTGGTGCTCGGCCTTCTCGCGGGATTCCGCGGCGGTCCGCTCGACCGCGCGCTGTCCTTCATGATGGACGCGACGATCGCGGTGCCGAGCCTGCCGATCCTGATCCTGATGGCCTCGATCCTGAAGGGGCAGGCCTCGCTGCCCGCGATCGCGGCGATCCTCGTGGCCTTCAACTGGCCGTTCCCCGCGCGCCAGATCCGCTCGGTGGCGCTGAGCATGCGCGAGCGCGAGTTCGTGCACATGGCGTGGTTCTCGGGCGAGGGCGTGGCGCGCATCATCGGCCGGCAGATCTTCCCGTATCTGCGCACGTGGGCGACCGCGAACTTCATCAACACCGTGCTCGTCGGCATCGCCGTCGAGAGCAGCCTCGCCGTCATCGGCCTGTCCAGCGCCGACCAGGCGACGCTGGGCACGATGATCTACTGGGCACTGAAGTATCAGGCCGTGCTGGCGGGACGCTGGTGGTGGATCGCGCCGCCGGTGCTGGCGATCATCCTCCTCTTCGTCGGCCTGTTCCTGCTCGCGTCGGGGCTGGGGCAGCGCTCGCAGGAGGCGCGCGGACGATGATCCGGCTGGCGAACGTGCGCGCGGGCTACGCGACGCCGACCGGCTTCGTCGGCGCGGTGGACGGCGTGAGCCTCACGATCGGCGACAGCGAGATCCTCGGGATCGCGGGCGAATCCGGCTGCGGCAAGTCGACCCTGATCAAGGTGATCTACGGCCAGCTCGGCGGGGCGCTGTCGCTGCGGGGCGGCACGGTCGAGGCGACGTTCCGCGATCCGGCGAGCGGCCGGGTGACCGTCACGCCCGCCGAGCGCCTGCGCGAGCTGTGGTGGAAGCAGATCTCCTACATCCCGCAGGGCTCGATGAGCGTCCTCAATCCGGTCGCGCGGATCGAGACGCAGATGGTCGACGGCCTGCCCGACGCGGCGCGCGCGCGCGGGCGCCAGGCGCTGCGCGCCGAGATCGAGGCGTTCCTGGCCGAGGTGAAGCTGCCGGCCTCGGTGCTCGACGCCTATCCCCACCAGCTCAGCGGCGGCATGCGCCAGCGCGTGCTGGTCGCGATGGCTGCGTTCTTCAACCCGCGGCTGATCCTGGCCGACGAGCCGACCACGGCGCTCGACGTCGTGGTGCAGAAGCATATCCTGCTGCTGCTCGTCGCCGTCCAGCGCCGCCAGCGCAACGCGCTGGTGATCGTCTCGCATGATCTCGGCGTGCACTACCAGATCACCGATCGCCTCGCGATCGCCTATGCCGGGAAGATCGTCGAGGTCGGTCCCACCCGCGCGCTCTTCGAGCGGCCGCGCCATCCCTACACCGCGGCGCTGATCGACGCGCTCCCGCGGCTGGGCGATCGCACGCCGCGACAGGGCATCGAGGGCCGTCCGCCCGACCTTGCCGATCCGCCGACCGGCTGCCGCTTCGCGCCGCGCTGCTCCAAGGCGCAGGACGTCTGCCGCCGGGAATCCCCGGACCTCCTCGACCGCGCGCCCGGCCACGCCGCGGCGTGCCACTTCGCGTGAGGCCGGCGATGGCGGCGCCGACAAGGTGGTCTACCGCGGAGGGCGCGGCGGCGAGGCGCGGGACGCGGACGTGTCGCGTCGCGCGGGAAGCGCGCGCCCCGTCGCCCCGGTTGATCACGCTGCGCCGTTGCGCGGCGCGACGCTTCCGCGTCCTCCACCTCGCCTCGGCACGCTCCGCGTTCTCCGGATTCCTTCCCGCCGCGACGCCACGGTGGCCGGCATGAGCGCGGGCCCGCTGTTGACGATGGAGAGCGTGGGCAAGACGTTCCGGCGCGGCGGGCTCTTCGCGCGCGGGCGGGTCGAGGCGGTGCGCGACGTGACGCTGTCCCTTCCGGCCGAGCCGTCCATCGTCGCGATCGTCGGCGAGTCGGGGTCGGGCAAGACGACCCTCGCGCGGATGGTGCTTCGCCTCGTCGAGCCGAGCGCCGGCACGATCCGCCTCGACGGCCGCCCGGTGCATGGGCCGCGCCGCGCGCGGATCGACGATCTCGAGTTCCGCCGGCTGGTGCAGCCGATCTTCCAGAACCCGTTCGAGGCCTACTCGATCCACCTGCCGGTCGACTTCTATCTCTTCCGCACGGCGATCAATCTCGGCATGGCGGCCGACGAGGCGAGCGCCGAGCCGGTGGTCGAGGAGGCGCTGGGCTCGGTCGGGCTCGGCCTCGCGCGCGTGCGCGGCAAGTACGTGCAGCAGTTCTCGGGCGGCGAACTGCAGCGCATCGCGATCGCCCGCGCCCTCATCCCGCGCCCGAGGCTGATCGTCGCCGACGAGCCGGTGAGCATGGTGGACGCCTCGCTGCGCATGACCATCGTGAACCTGTTCACCGAGATCCGCGCGAGCCGTGGCGTGTCCTTCATCTACATCACCCACGACCTCTCGACCGCGACCTACGTCGCCGACCGCATCGTGATCATGACCAGGGGCGAGATCGTGGAGGAGGGACCGCCGGCGGCGATCACCGCCAATCCGAGCCACGACTACACGCGCCTGCTGATGGATTCGATTCCGCGCATCGGCGCGCGCTGGCCCGAGCTCGCCGAACTCGATCGACAGGAACTTCCGGGGAGGACCACATGAACAGGCGCGACGTCGCACTTGGACTTCTGGCAGCGCTCGCCGCCGCGCCGGCGATGGCCGCCGAGCCCGCGCAGCGACGGCGACGGGCGGCGCCCGGCGGCGCCTCGTCCACCTCGTCGTCGAGCTCGAAGCCGGGCGTCGCCGAGCGCGCCAACCGGCGCGTCGGCCGGTCGACGCAGGGCGACACGGCGAATTCCGGCAAGAGCACGGCGGCGAATGCCGGCGCCAAGATCGACTCGGTGCTCGGCCGCAGCCGCGCCAGGCGCTGAGACCATCATCCGCGACGCAACCACAAGGAGGACGCCATGAAGAGACGCAGTCTGCTGCTGGGCACGGCGCTGGCACTCGCCGTCACCTGGAACGCCGCCTTCGCGCGCAACACGGACGTCGGCACGCCGCGCGAGGAGACGCTGATCGTCGACATGCTCAACGCGCGCATCACGAACCCGACGATGATGAATCCGTTCCTGGAGGGCGTGACGCTCAGCCACGGGCTTCATCAGCTCGCCTACAGCCAGCTGTGGGAGATCGACACCACGACGGGCACGCAGTACCCGGCGCTGGCGGCGACGATGCCCGAGCCGCTCGACAAGGACTTCACGAAATTCCGCTTCAAGGTCCGCGAGGGGCTCGCCTGGCACGACGGCAAGCCGTTCACGGCGGAGGACGTCGTGTTCACCGCCGAGATGATCATGGGCAACGAGAAGGTGCCGTTCAGCGGCTACCTGAAGGGCGTCATCAAGACGATCAAGGCCGTCGATGCGGCCACGATCGAGCTGGAGACGGTGAAGCCCTATCCTCGCCTCGCGGTCGCGCTGGGCTCGGTGATCTACGGGAACCTGTTCCGGCCGGTGCCCAAGCACATCTGGAAGGACGTCGACGCCGCGACGTTCAACAACTTCCCGCCCGTCGGCATCGGTTCGTACAAGTACAAGGCCCACGACCCCAACGGCTATTGGATGCTGTGGGAGAAGCGCGACGACTGGCAGCGCTCGGACGCGGGGCAGATCAAGGGCGATCCCAAGCCGAAATACGTGCTGTTCCGCTCCTACGGCCCGGAGGAGAAGCGCATCATCGCGATGGCACAGAACGACTACGACATCCTGACGGACATCACGCCCGAGGGGCTGGAGATCCTGCGCAATCGCAACAAGAACACGCAGGGATGGTTCGACAAGTTCCCGTGGGCCAATCTCGACGACCCCTGCCAGCGCGGGATGCACTTCAACCTCGCCGCGGCGCCCTACGACAAGTGGCAGGTGCGTTGGGCGCTCGCCCTCGCCGCGAACATCGAGAACGTGAGCATGGGGACGTTCAGCGGCATGCTGCGCGCCTCGGCGATCGCGGTGCCGCCGGTCTCGATCGTGAGCAAGACCTATCACGCGCCGATGTCGGGCTGGCTGAAGGACATGGCCCTGCCCGACGGCTACAAGCCCTTCGACGCCGACTTCGCGCTGCGGATGGCCAAGCGGCTCGAGAAGGAGGGCGTCGACGGCGCGCCGACCGAAGCCAACGCGGCGCGCGACCTGTTCGGCGTCGGATGGTGGCGACACGATCCTGCGAAGGCGCAGCAGCTGCTGGAGAGCGTCGGCTTCCGCAAGGCCGGCAACCAGTGGCAGAAGCCGGACGGGACGCCGTGGAAGATGGTCATCAACGCGCCGGCCGACTTCGAGGTCCAGTCGCAGCGTCTCGCCTTCGCCGTCGCCAACGAGTGGCGAGGCTTCGGCATCGACGTGACGGTGCAGCAGATGCAGGGCGGGCCGTTCTTCACCGCCTACTCGACCGGCAATTACGACGTCGGCTCCTACTGGTCGTCGTCCTGCGCGATCGGGCCGGACCTCTTCGTCCGGCTCGAGGGCTGGCACAGCCGTTACGCGCGGCCGACGGGCACGCCGGCGGCATTCAACCGCGAGCGGCTCAACGACCCCGAGGTCGACAAGCTGATCGACCAGCTCTCGGCGATGCAGGCGACCGATCCCGGCGTGGTGCCGACCAGCACGGCCATCCTGCAGGCCCTCGCCAGGCAGCTGCCGGTGATCGAGATGTTCGGCACGTCCAAGTTCGTGCCGACGAACAACTACTATTGGGACAACTACCCCTCGGCGAAGAACTACTACGAGGGCCCGTGGTGGTGGTGGTCGAACTTCAAGTACACGGTGTCCCAGCTCAAGCCCACGGGGCGGAAGTAGTCGAGCGCCGGACGGGTGCCTCCCGGCGTCGTTGCCGGGGGCACCCGTAGGTTTCAGTCGGATCCGCTTACAGTCCTGGCGGGGCGACCCTGGAAACGCTGCTGCGACGGGCTTCCGGCTCCTGGCACGGAAATCGCTGGGAGTTCCCCACCCAGTCGATGAAGGAGGGATGGCCATGTTCTCGATTCTCCGCAATGCCGCGGTCCTGCTCGTCGCCGGCACCGCGTCCGCGACGGCGCAGGTCGTCGCGGCGATCGCGTCGGACGGCGCGATCGACGTGCCGGCTCCGGCCACTGCGCTGCTCGTCGGCGCGGCGGTCGGCGGCGCGATGCTCGTCAAGGCGTACCGGAACCGTCGCTGACGACGTCCGGCACGGCCCGCCGCTCCTTCAGCGGCGGGCCGCTCGCCGCTGCAGCTCGATCAGCGCCGAGATGCAGTGCGCCGTGTAGTCGACGCGGATCACGGGCCGCGAGCGCATGGCGATGAACGCGCCGGCTGCCCTGGCGTCGTCGGGGATAGGAAGCCGCCGACCGTCGCTGCGCTCGACCTCGGCTTGGCCCGGCACGATCTGGAGCGCGAGGTTCTTCGTCATCTCGAGGGCGATGCGCGCCTCGATCCGCGCGGCGAGTTCGCCGTCGTGCGGCGGCGCCCGTCGAAAGACCTGGTCCATCGCCGCGAAGCCCTCCACCAGCACGCAGGTGTTCTCGTCCAGGACCCGCTCGGCGGGGATGGTCCGCAGCACGTGGTCGGCGACGCTCTCGACGAGATCGCGCGCCGCCCGCGCGTCGATCGCGTCGCCGCGCTGCGCCGCGGCCATCGTGCCCCAGTGAACCATGTGCAGGGTCGGCGCGGCCGTATAGGTCCCGACCATGTAGCGGTCGAGGCGTGCGAGCCTGTCGCCGAGCGACGCCGCCTCCGCGGGCGGCAGGAACGACAGCGCCAGCCACGCCTCGGCGTTCGACAGCGGCGTCTCGTCGATCGAGCCGGCGAACTCGCGAAAGCCCGCGCCCTCGACGTAGAGCGCCATGATCCCGTCGAGCCAGGCGCGGCGCCACGATGCGAAGCGCTCGTCGCCGCTTGCCCGCGCATAGTGGAGCTCGGCCAGCAGCGCCATCGCCGTGCCGCCGACCCAAGCCGTGTCGAGCCCGCCATCGGCGGCGACCAGGCGGCCGGCGCCCTCGGTGCCGTGCAGCAGCCCGAGGCCGGACAGCAGCCAGGTCAACGTGCGCCGTCCCCAGGGGATGTCGAACAGCCCCGCGCGCTGCATCCAGGCCGGGACGCCGCCCGGCGAGACCGGGATCGAGCGCGCCGCGAGCGCCTCGATCGCCCGCTCGATCGTCGGCCGGACGCCCGCGTCCCCGGTGTGCAGGTAGTACTTCGCGAGTCCGTAGGCGCCGACGGCTTGGCGCACGATGGTCGTCGTCTTCTCGTTCTTGGTCGTGCCGGTCTCGTGCGCCGTCCCGTTCGCGAAATCGAACCCGAACCGGAACAGGCCGGATTCGTGCTGGGCCGCGACGAGCTGCCGGATGGCGAGCTGCAGTGCCTGCGCGTCGTCGGCCCGCGCGATTCCGATCGTGGCGAGCCACACGCCCAGCACGAGCGCGATCCGGGCCCCAAGGCCGCCGCGTCGCGGCGGCGGCGCGCACGGGCGCCAGGGCCGGCACGAGCCGTCGCTGCCGATCGGCGGCGCGGCCCGCCTGCGGCCCGGCGGCGGCATCTGGGGAGTCAGCGCCGGGCGACGTCGGCGATGGCGCGGTCGAGGATCTCGATGCCGAGATCGATCTCGCCCTCGCTGGCGGTCAAGGCCGGCGCGATGCGCATCACGCCGCCGGAGGAGCCGGCGCGCACGATGTTGGCGCTCAGGCCGAGCTCGAGCGCACGGTCGGTCACGCGATCCGACAGCTTCTCGTCGGGCCGCTTGCTCCGGCGGTCGGCGACGAACTCCATGCCCAGCAGCAGCCCGCGACCGCGGATGTCGCCGATGCAGTCGTGCCGCGCCATCAGCCCTTCGAGTCCCTGGCGCAGCCGCGCGCCGAGCGCCGCGGCGCGCGCCGCGAGCCGGTCGCGCTCGACGATCTCGATCACCTTGACGCCGACCGCGGCGGGCAGCGGGTCGTTGACGTGGGTCGTGTAGAACAGGAAGCCGCGCTCGTAGGCCTTCTGCTCGATCGCCTCGCTCGTCATCACGCAGGCGAGCGGCAGCCCGGCGCCCAGCGTCTTGGAGAGCACCAGCAGGTCCGGCGTGACGCCGTCGTGCTGGAACGCGAACATCGTGCCGGTCCGCCCCAGCCCCGTCTGCGCCTCGTCGAGGATCAGCAGCATCCCGCGCTCCTCGCATTTGCGCTTGAGCGCCGCGAGATAGCCCCTGGGCAGCTCGAGGATGCCTCCGGAGCTGAGCACCGGCTCGGCGATGAACGCGGCGAGATTGCCCGTGCTCTGGCGGTCGACCAGCTCGAACGCGTCGTCGAGTTCCGCCTGCCAGTCGATGCCGCCGAAGCGCGGCCGATAGGAGTGGGGTGCCGGGATCGCGAAGGAGCCGATCGCCTGCGGGCCGTAGCCGCGTCGCCCGGCCTTGTAGGTGGCGGCCGCGGCGCCGCCGGTCATGCCGTGCCACGACTGCGCGAAACCGACGACCTCCCAGCCGCCGGTGACGAGCTTGGCGATCTTGATCGCGGCCTCGTTGGCCTCGCCTCCCGTCGTCAGCAGCATCGTCTTCGGCAGCGTCGGGACGTGGCGCGCGAGGGACTCGGCGAGCGCGACCACCGGCTCGGAGAGCATCGACGAGAACAGGTGGTCGAGGCGGCCGATCTGGTCACGCACCAGCGCCACGATCTCGGGATGCGAATGCCCGAGGATCGCGCTCATCTGGCCCGAGGTGAAATCGAGGACGCGCCGGCCCGCGGCGTCGTAGACGAAGCTTCCTTCCGCACGCGCCGCGACGAAGGGAACGAACTCGCCGCCGTACCGCAGCATGTGGCGTCGTGCGCGCGTCCAGAACGCCGCATCGCTGGCCGAGGTGCCGTCCATCGCCGTCCTCCCCTGTCGTGGTCCGCGCGAGCCTAGCCCGGGGTGCGTCGCTTGTCCGCAGGTCCCGCGCGCGCAACGCGATTGCACTTCGTCCGCGACGATCGTCACATTGGACGACATCGTGTCGGGGAGGGAATCGTGAGCGAGACCTACGAGCATGCGCGTCTGGTGGACTGGGCGCGCGGCCTGTTCGCGGCCGCAGGGGCGGAGGCCGACAAGGCGCAGGCCGTCGCCGGGATCCTGGTCGAGGGCGATCTCCTCGGCCACGACACGCACGGGCTCGCGCTGCTCGCGCCCTACCTCGATGCGCTGGTGACGACGCGCGACATGCTGCCCGCAGGTCAGCCGGTGACTCTGAACGATCGGCCAGCGGCGCTGCTGTGGGACGGCCGCCGGCTCCCGGGCCCGTGGCTCGTGTGCCGCGCGCTCGACGAGGCCGCGCGCCGCGCGGCGATCTACGGCACCGCGACGGTCGTCATCCGCCGCTCGCACCACATCGCCTGCCTGGCCGCCTATCTCAAGCCGATCACCGATCGCGGGCTCGTCGCGCTGATCTACAGCTCCGATCCGGCGGTCGCGGCGGTCGCGCCCTTCGGCGGCACCCGGGCGGTGATGACGCCGAACCCGATGGCGATCGGAATTCCCGCCTCCGGCGACCCGATCCTGGTCGACATCTCGGCCTCGATCACGACCATGGGGATGTCGGGTCGCTACAAGCGCGAGGGGCGCCGCATGCCGGGCGCGTGGCTGACCGACGGCAAGGGCCTGCCGAGCGACGATCCGAGAGTGCTCGATGGCGATCCGCCCGGCGCACTGATGCCGCTCGGCGGCGCGGATGCCGGCCACAAGGGCTTCGGCCTCGGGCTCACGATCGAGGCACTGACGAGCGGCCTCGGCGGCTACGGTCGCGCCGATCCCGTGCCGGGATGGGGCGCATCCGTGTTCGTCCAAGTCCTCGACCCCGCCGCCTTCGGCGGTGTCGACGGATTTCATCGCCAGATCGACCTGCTCGTGACGCGCTGCGTCGAGAACCCGCCGCGCGCCGGGGGGGAGGGCGTGCGCATGCCGGGGCATCGGGGCCTGCAGCGACGCCGCTCGCAGCTCGCCAGCGGCATCGCGCTTCATCCGTCGATCCTGCCGAGCCTCAAGCCGTGGGCGGAGCGTTTCGGAATCGCGATGCCGTCGCCGCGATGATGGAAACGTCCTGCGCGCATCGCGCATCGGGTTCTCATCGCAAGGTTGCGTCGAGCGTCGCCGGTACTGTTAGATTTCCGTGACATCGCGGAAAGGCCGCAAAATACGGCCTTTGGCTTAGCACTTCCGGAACGATCAATGGCAATTCTCGCCCATCGATCGATCGACCCGGAGAGTGCACGTGTTTCGACGGCATCAAGCTCGACAGGACTTCCAACACGACTCCTTCGACAACCAGGACGTTGATGCGGGCGTCGGCGCGCTCGCGGCGCGGACCGGCTTCGGCAAGGGCAAGACCCCTCCGCCCCCGCCGCCACCACCACCTCCTCCTCCGCCGCCGCCGCCTCCTCCGCCTCCGCCTCCGCCTCCTCCGCCTCCTCCGCCTCCTCCGCCTCCGCCTCCTCCGGCGCAGCTCGAGGCGCCCGGTCCGATCATGGCGGCGCCGACCGATACGCTGCTGGCTTCGCAGTGGGCGCTCGGGACCGCGAGCGGCAAGGACATCGAGGTCCGACCGGTCTGGACCGAGTTCCGCGGCAGCGGGATCAAGGTCGCCGTGATCGACGACGGCTTCGACTACAACCACGCCGATCTGCGCGCGAACTACGCGCTCGCTCTCGATCGCGACCTGCGGACCGGCGATGCCGATGCGATGGCCGATGTCGGCGACAATCACGGTACCGCGGTCATGGGCGTCATCGGCGCCGACGACAACGGCACCGGCACCGTCGGCGTCGCGCCGGATGCGACGCTGATCGGGCTGCGCATCGGCTACGGCGCGAACGGCAGCGCGAGCCAGATCGTCGCCGCGCTCAACGCCGGCGCGACCGCCGACGTGGTCAACAACTCGTGGGGCTACTCGACGTTCTTCTCGGACAATTTCGATGCCGGGATGTCGTCGGCCGAAGCCGCGATCATCGGCGGCGTTTCGGCCGGACGCGGCGGTCTGGGGACGAACTACGTCTTCGCCGCCGGCAACAACCGCGTCGCCGGCGACAACACGAACCACCACAACTTCACCAACTCGATCCACACGACCGCGGTCGCCTCGACCGACGTCAACGGCGTGGTCGCGTCGTCGTCGACACCGGGCGCCTCGGTCCACGTCTCCGCGCCGGGCGTCGGCATCCTCTCCACCGACATCACGGGGAGCGCCGGCTGGTCGTCAGGCGACCAGGTCACGGTCAGCGGCACGTCGTTCGCCGCGCCGGCCGTCTCCGGCGTGATCGCGCTGATGCTCGACGCCAACGCCGCCCTCGGCTATCGCGACGTCCAGGAGATCCTCGCCTACAGCGCCGTCGTCACCGATCCGACGCGCACGACCTGGCAGGTCAACCACGCCGCCAACTGGAACGGCGGCGGGCTGCACAGTTCGACCGACTACGGATTCGGCCTCGTGAACGCGCACGACGCGGTGCGCCTGGCCGAGACCTGGGGCGGGCAGTCGACCTATGCCACGCTGGATGTCGCGACGAACACCGCTGCGCCGGGGATCGCGGTGCCCGACGGCGTTGCCGGTGGGGTCGCCTCCGGGCTCAACATCACGCGCGCGCTCAACGTCGACAAGGTCGAGGTCGAGCTGTCGCTCCAGCACACCTATGTCGGCGATCTGCGCGTCTCGCTGATCAGCCCGACCGGCACCGCGAGCATCCTCATCGACCGGCCGGGCAACGGCGCGTCGTCGTCGGACAATATCGTCTTCTCGCTGGTGTCGAACCAGTTCTGGGGCGAGTCGTCCGTCGGCACGTGGACGCTGCGTGTCGAGGACCTGCGCGGCACCGAGGTCGGCACGCTGGGATCGTGGCGGCTCAACGTCTATGGCGACGACGTCACCGGCAACGACCGGTACGTCTACACCGACGAGTACGGCACCTACGCCCAGGGCACCGCGGCGCGGCGCGTCCTGGCCGACGCGGCGGGCGACGACACGCTCAACGCCAGCGCGCTGACGACCGATGCGCTGATCGACCTGCGCAGCGGCGCCGCCTCGATCATCGCGGGGCAGCAGCTGACGATCGGCGCGACGACGAAGATCGAGCGCGCCTTCGCCGGCGACGGCAACGATCTCGTCACCGGCAACGAGCTCGCCAACTGGATCTGGGGCGGCCGCGGCAACGACGTGCTGAGCGGCGGGGCGGGGGACGACCGCTTCGTCTATGGCATCCACTCGGGCAGCGACGCGATCACCGACTTCGGGGGCAACGACAAGGTCGTGCTCACCGCGGGCGTGCGCGTCGCGTCGCTGGTGACGACGGTGGCGACTCTCAACGACGGCACGACGATCACCGCGACGAACGGCCGGGTGTGGTCGGACGTCGACTTCCTGTTCGTCTGACCGGTGCCGCCTCCCCGCCCTGAGCGCGGGGAGGCGCCGCTGTGCCGCGTCAGGCGGCGCCGACGTTGACCGGCGGCTTCTGCGCGAACCACTCCGGCTTCGCCGCCTCGATCTCTGCGGCGACCTTGAGCAGCAGGTCCTCGCGGCCGAAATTGGCGTAGAGCATCGCGCCCACCGGCAGGCCGTCCCTGTCGAGCCCGACGGGGATCGAGATTCCGGGCAGCCCCGACTCGTTGCCGGGCATCGTGTAGCGGCAGGCGGCGCTCAGCCGCGCGATCCATCCCTCGAGCGGCTCGTCGTTGAGCAGGCTGTACGGGCCGTTGGCCTTGGGCACGCGGACCGCCAACGTCGGGCACAGCAGCAGGTCCCAGGAATCCATCAGCCGCCCGAAGGCGCGGGTGACGATGTTGTTGCACGCCATCGCCTGCATGAGTTCGAGCGTCGAGTAGCGCTGGGCGGCGTCGAAATGGCGATAGACCATCGGCGACAGGACGCCCTGCATGTCGTTGACCTTGATGCCGCCGGTCTGCGCGATCGGCGCGTAGAGCACGCGCGCGCAGATCCACTGCGTGATGTAGCCGCGCCACATCGCGTCCCAGTCGCAGATGCGGGCGTCGTCCACCTCGGCGACGTCGTGGCGAAGGTCCTCGAGCACGGCCGCGAGGCCGCGCACCTTTTCGGCGACCTCGGGATCGCAGTTTCCGTCGCGCCCCCAGCGTCCGGTCGACAGCGCCACGCGCAGGCGGCCCGGCGGCGTGCGGACCGCCTCGGCGTAGGAGCCCTCGAAACGCTGCATCGGATAGAACGTCCCGCCGTTGGGGCATCGGGGCAGGTAGTCCATCGCCAGCGCGGTGTCGCGGACGGTGCGCGTCACCACGCCCTCGACCGCGATGCGCCATGTGAACTCGTTGTGCGCGAGCGGCATCGCCATGCGGCCGCGCGACGCCTTCAGCCCGATCAGGCCGCAGAAGGACGCGGGAATGCGCGTCGAACCGCCGCCGTCGCTCGCCATCGAGATCGGCGTGATGCCGGCGGCGACCGCCGCGGCGGAGCCGCCGGACGAACCGCCGGGCGTGCGCTCGAGGTTCCACGGGTTGCGCGTGACGTGGTCGTGGCCGAGATAGCTCGTCGAGGTGTCGAAGGTCATGCCGAACTCGGGCGTCGTCGAGCGGCCCAGCGGGATCAGGCCCGCGGCGAGAAAATTCTCGACCAGCGGATCGGTCTCCTTCGACACGTTGCCCTTCATCAGACGCGTGCCGGCCTCCTGGCGCCGGCCCTTGAGCCGCGAGCCGAGGTCCTTCAGGAAGAGAGGCACGCCGTAAAGCCTGCCGTTGCGCGCCGGGCGATCGGCATCGGGATCGACAACGACGTCCTCGAACACCTCCAGGACCGCGTTGAGCCGCGGATTGAGCCGGGCGACGCCGGCCGCTGCCTGGCGCGTCACGTCGCTCGCGGCGAGATGGCCGGAGCGGACGAGCGCCGACAGGCTCGTCGCATCGTGGGCCATCCACTCGTCCCAGCCCATGGCCGGCGCATTGCCCGTCATCGTCGTCCTCCCCCTTTGTCCCGGAAGGATTGAAGCCCCTGGCGCGCCGCCCGACAAGCGCGCTCCGGGAATGACGGACGGGCGCGGCGCGCCGGGTGGCGGCCGCTCAGTGCGTCGCGGCGGACCAGTACGCGCGATGCGCGCCTTGCCAGGCGAGGTAGTCGGCGAGGGCGTCGTCGAGCGCCGCGAAGCGCGGCCGCCAGTCGAACTCGGCGGCGAGGCGATCGATCGACAGCGCCGCCCGCTCGCGACTGCCGAAGATGTCGACCGTCGGCGCCTCGCCCGCCTGCGCGAGCCGCGCATCGAGCGCCGGCACGTCGCGCGTCAGCCGCTCGGCGAAGTCGAGCGCGGACCAGCGCGTCCCGCACGAGATGTTGTAGAGCCCGTGGCGCGGGCGCGGCGCCTCGAGCAGCGTGACCACGGCGTCGGCGACGTCGTGCGAATGGACCCAGTCGCGCCGCGACGGTGCCGCGAGCCGCGCGGGTTCGCCGCGCGCGGCGAGGCGTGCGATCTGGAACAGCGGGCTGGGCGTGTCCCGCATTCCGGTCTTGCGCTCCCACGGGCCGAAGACCGAGGACAGCCGCACGCTGAGCGCATCGAGCCGCCAGAGCCCGGCCAGCCGCGCGACGACCCGCTCCGTCGCGAACTTGGTCAGCCCGTAGAGGGCGATCGGCTCGCAGCGATCGGTCTCGTGCATCACCCCGGCGGCAAGCGCCGCGGGCTCGTACGCCGCCTCGCCGTACGCGGCGACCGAGCTGAGATTGAGCACGCGGCCGACGCCGGTATCGCGGGCGCGACGCAGCACGGGAATCAGGGCCGCGAGGTTGATGCCGATCACGCCCTCCGGATCCTCGGCATCGCGAGCGGCATCGGCGGTGATCGCCGCGCCCCAGACCACGCGGTCGCGCGCGACGGCGAAGAGCGAGTCCAGGTAGGCCGGGTCGCGCACGTCGCCGATCGCGACGTCGATGCGGCCGGGGAGCGCCTGCAGGGCCTCGAGCGCGCCGTCGGGCGGCGCCGTGCGGTCGGCGATCGTCACGCGGGCGCCGCGGCGCAGCAGCGCCTCCGCGATCGCCAGGCCGACGAAGCCGCCGCCGCCGAGAAGGAGCGCGTTCATCGCGGCGATGCGGCTAGGCGACGCCGCGCGCCGCGCGGGCGAGCAGCCGGTCGGCGGTGCGCAGGGCCAGGGCCTGAATCGTGTTGGTCGGGTTGAGCGCCGCCGCGGACGCGAAGTTGCTTGCGTCGACGACGTGCAGCCCCGGCAGCGAATGGCACTCGGCCCAGCGGTCGACCACCGTCGTCGCGGGATCGTCGCCCATCGCGCAGGCCCCCATCAGGTGGAAGCCGGCGTCGCGGAGCAGCGGCGTGTCGTGGAAATCGACGGCGCCGGCCTCGCGCAGCAGCTCGCGCGCGCGCGCCATGCCGGCGTCGAGGATCGCGCGCGAGTTGGCGCCGACGCTGTAGATCATGCGCGGCGCGGGCAGCCCGTCGGAATCGACGAGCGAGTCGTGCAGCTCGATCCTGTTGTGCGGCTCCGGCAGGTCGTCCGAGCAGATCGACACGCCGAGAGTCCGGTCGAAGATCTCCGCGAAGCGGCGGTGATGCGCGCGTCCCCAGGGGACGCGCCCCATCGTGCTGCCCAGCGCGGCGAGGGCGGGGCCGTGGCTGCGCATCACCTGCAGCTTGAACCCGCGCACGAAGGGGTTGCGCGGGTCCGTCTCGTAGAACTGCTTGGAGATGATGGCGCCCGCGGCGATCCCGCGATGGCCGAACACCGGCTCAGCGAACACGCCGTTCACGCGCGCGAGAGGATGTAGCATCAGACCGCGGCCGACCTGGCCGTTGTCGTTGGCGATGCCGGCGGGGAAGCGGCCCGACCGCGACATCAGCATCAGCCGCGGCGTACCGATGCCGCTGGCGGCGAGCAGGACGTGGCGCGCGGCAACGTGGTGGCGCGCGCCGGCGCGGTCGATGAACACGGCGCCGGTGGCGCGCGGCGCGGCGTCGTGGGTGACCTCGGCGACGCGCGCGCCGGTGACAAGCCGCGCGCCGGCCGCGATCGCCGCGGGCCAGTAGGTGACATCGACCATGCCCTTGGCGCCGCGCGGGCAGCCGAGCTCGCAAGGGCCGCAGTGGTTGCACGCGGCCGCGAGACCGCCCGTGCCCGTGTCGATCGTGACGTCGCCCGGCCACCAATGCCAGCCGAGCCGCTCGAAGGCGGCGATCATGCGCCGCTCGGCGGGCCCGATCGGGGCGGGTGCCGTCGGTCGCATCTCGCGCGGCGGCATCGCCGGATCGCCCGCCGCGCCGGCGGTCGCCATCATGCGCTCGTTGAGCGCGTAGTACGGCGCGAGCTCGGCGTAGCGCAGCGGCCAGTCGCGGCCGACGCCGTCGAGGCTGCGCATCGCGAAGTCCGAGGGATGGAAGCGCGGCTGGTGGCAGGACCACATGATCGTCGAGCCGCCGACGCCGTTGAACAGCATCGGCCGCATCGTGCTCTGCGAGTCGTCGATCGGATAGTCCGCCGCGCTGCGACGCAGGTTCGGATTGGGATGCCATGCGCGTTGGCGAACGCGCTCCCAGTCCGGGGCGAGCTGCGGCGCGCGCGCATGGTCGACCCAATCCCCCTGCTCGAGGCAGGTGACGGCGACGCCGGCGCGGGCAAGTCGCCATGCCGCGGCGGCGCCGGCGGCGCCGGCCCCGATGATCAGGACTTCGGTCTCGCGCGGGGCGTGCATCGCTTCCATCGGGAACGAGTGTTTGAACGGACGTTTGGTATTGTTAAAAGGAGTGTCTTCGTCGGGGAACGAAAAAAGGTTCGGGTGATGCTGGAACTGCTGCAGCGGGCAGGGCGACCGGAAGACGCACCGTCTTTGCGGCCGTCGACGCTCGCGGCGTGGGGATGGCGGCGCGCCGATCTCGAGGCGCGTGCCGGATCGCTGCGCTGGGCCGTGCCGCCGTCGTTGCAGCGCGAGATCGCGCTGGCGATGGCGCTGGTCCGTGCCAACGGCCTCGATCTCGACACGGTCGAGCAGGAGGACATGCGCCTGCCGTCCTTCGCGCAGGCGGCGCCGCGGCTCCGCGCCCTGCTCGACGACGGCCCCGGCCTCGCGATCGTCTCCGGCGTCGACCTCGATCCCTATTCGGACGACGAGGCGGGGATCATCGGGTGGGCGCTGTCGAACTATCTCGGCCGACCGATCCGCCAGGGGCTGAAGGCCGATCGCCGCCTCTTCACGGTCACCGATCGCGGCGCCGCCAACCGGGATCCCACGCGCATCGGCGCCAGCAACCGGATCTCGTGGATGCACACCGACAACGGCTGCCTCGAGCCGCGGCCGCCCTGCTACATCGGGCTGCTGTGCGTGCATGCCGCGCGCCGCGGCGGCGACAGCATGATCGCCTCGGCCGCGACGCTGCACGACGCGATGCTCGCCGAGCATCCGGACCTCCTGCCGGAGCTCTTCCGCCCCTTCCACTTCCTGCCGCCGCATCTGCACACCTGGCCCGCCGGCCCGCGCACGATCGTCAAGCCGGTATTCGAACGCCGCGGCGAGGAGATCCACATCCATTACGCCCGGGTCATGATCGAGCCGGGCATGGAGCGGGCCGGAACGCCGCTGACCGCGCGCCAGCGCGAGGCGCTCGACGCGTTCGACGGCCTGATGCAGCGTCCCGACATGCATTACGTCTTCCGCCTCGCGCGCGGCGAGATGCTGGTGACGAACAACGTCCAGACCATCCACGGCCGCGCGGGCTACGAGGACGGCGAGACCGCCGACGAGCGGCGCATGCTCAAGCGGCTGTGGATGTGGCGCCGCGATCGCGGGCCGGGGATCGATCCGGTGGCGCTCGACGCCGCGGAGCTGGGCCGCGGCGCATGACGGTCGGCGCCGCGCGCACGACCATCCACGGATGACGGGAGACGGGTGAGACGATGCAGATCTCGGTGACGATCGACGACGGCAGGACGACGCGGCCGGCAAGCCTGCCGATCGCGCGGATGTACAATCTCGGCTCGGCGACCCGGAAGGCCGAGACGGCCGTCGCCCACCAGGAAGAGGTCGCCAAGGAGGGGATCCGGATCGCCCTCGACGTTCCGGCGCCGCGCATCTATCCGATCGCGACCCATGCGCTGACCACCGGCAACGAGGTCGAGGCGCAGTGCTCGCACACCTCCGGGGAGGTCGAGATCGTGCTCCTCGTCGCCGACCAGCTCTATGTCGGCGTCGGCAGCGACCACACCGATCGCGCGCTCGAGAAGACCTCGATCCCCTGGAGCAAGCAGGCGACCCCCAACGTGCTGGCGCCCGTGCTGTGGCCGTTCGAGGCCATGCGGGCGCGCTGGGACGACTGCGTGATGCGCAGCTGGGTCGACGGCCGCCTGTACCAGGACGTCCCGGTCGCGGCCTTCCTGCATCCCGACGACGTGCTGCGCATCGTACGCGAGCGCGTCCCCGGCATGCCCAAGCGCGACGTGCTGATCTTCTGCGGCACGATCGTCAGCCTCGACAAGGCGCTGGGCTTCGGCAAGCGCTGGGAGTTCGAGATGGAGGATCCGGGCGGCAAGCGCCGGATCCGGCACGGCTACGACGTCGTCAATCTGTTCGACGCCGTCGCCGAGAAGTTCCGCGTGCCGATCTCGGCCGCCGATCGCTCGATTCGATGAACAATCCACCGGACCACGGGAGGCCTCTCATGAAGTTTCGTCGTCGCAAGCTCATCACGGCAACGACAGGCGCGGTCGCCGCGACCTATCTGCCGATCACCAGCGATCTGGCCAGCGCGCAGGCCTCGCGCACGCTGATCGTCGCCGCCGGCGGCACGCCCGAGGGCCTCGACGGCGATGCGCTCAAGGGCAACACCCAGCCCTGCGTCGTGCAGTGCTACGAGGGCCTGACCCGCTACGGCCGCACCGAGCGCAATGGCCGCCCCTATCTCGATCCGACCAAGATCGAGGGCCATCTCGCCGAGAGCTGGACGGTGTCGGCGGACGGCAAGCGCTACGTGTTCAAGCTCCGCGAGGGCGTAAAGAGCGCGCGCGGCAACGAGCTGACCTCCGCGGATGTGGTGTGGGGCTGGGAGAAGTCGTTCGCGCAGAAGCGCACCGGCAACTTCATCGCCAATGTCGCCAATGTCGTGCCCAACGGCGTCAAGGCGGTGTCCAAGTACGAGGTCGAGTTCAACCTGGTCGCCCCCAGCGCGATCTTCCTGAACGCGCTCACGCTGTACACGCCGGGCATCTACGACTCGACCGAGGTGAAGAAGCACGTCACCGCGGACGATCCCTGGGCGCTCAAGTGGATCGACCAGAACGTCGCCTCCTTCGGCGCCTATCATATGACCGAGCTGCGCGCCGGCGAGCAGGCGGTGTTCACCGCGAACCCGAACTATTTCCGCGGCAAGCCCTACTACGACCGCGTCGTCTACCGCGCGGTGCCGTCGGCCGGCAGCCGCCTCACCCTGCTCAAGAGCCGGCAGGTGCAGTGGATCGAGCGTCCGTCGACGCAGCAGGTCACCGACCTCAAGGCCGACCGCAACGTCAAGGTCCAGGACACGTTCGGCCGCAGCATGTCCTCGATCCGCATGAACGTCGGCATCAAGCCGTTCGACGACAAGCGGGTGCGCCAGGCCCTCAACCACGCCGTCAACCGCGCGGCGATTGTGCAGTCCATCTATTTCGGCCTCGCCGAGGAGGCGAAGTCCATCGTGCCGCCCGCGCTCGGCGGCTACAACCCGGCCCACTTCAAGTATCCGTTCGACCAGGCCAAGGCGAAGGCGATGCTCGCCGAGGCCGGCTACCCGAACGGCTTCGAGGTCGAGCTTCTCTACGGCAACGAATACTGGTGGGAGGAGCCGCTCTGCGTCCAGGTGGCGGACCAGCTCAAGGCCGTCGGCGTGACCGCCAAGCCGACCCGCATCACGCTCGCCGACCTGCGCGCGCGCGGCGCGATCAATCGCATGGACATGCCGTTCTTCGCCTTCGAGGACGGCCCCATCGTGCTCGATCCGGTCTACTGCCTCTACCTGCTGGCGCACACGCAGGGCGTCTCGAACCGCGCGAAGTACAGCAGCCCCGCGCTCGACAAGCTGGTCGACGAGGGACGCCAGACGCTCGAGCGCGAGAAGCGCTACGCGCTGATGGACGAGGCGCAGAAGGTGTGGATGGAGGATGCGCCCTGGCTGCTCACCGTCTATCCGACCATCTTCGAGGCCATGGCGCCGAACATCGTCGGGTGGACGCCGCATCCCGACGACCACGAGCGCTGGGTCGACCTGAAGGTCGGCTGACGTTGCACGCAGCGGTCGCCACAGCGCGCCTCGACACGCCCGCGCGCGCCGCGCGCGGGGGGAGGGAGGCGCGTCGCTCGCAAGCGCGGCGCGCGCCTTCCCGCCGAGCGCGGCGTGGCGGGGCGCCGTGGCGGCCTGCCGCCGTCCGGCGGCCGCCCGCGCGTCGGCGCGCGCGCGCCGCCGCTCGACGGGCGCCGACATGACCCTCTCGCGCTTCCTCGTCCGCCGCGTCGCCTTCGCCCTGCCGTTGCTGCTGGGCGTGCTGTTCTTCACCTTCCTGCTGGTGCGGATCGGCGGCCAGGACCCGGTGGCGCTGCTGGCCGGCCCGACGGCGAGCGTCCAGGAGCTCGAGCTGGTGCGCCGCGAGCTCGGCCTCGACCAGACGCTGTTCGTGCAGTTCTGGATCTACGTGGCCAAGGTGGCGAGCTTCGATCTCGGCAGGTCGTGGCTGAGCAACAAGCCCGTGCTGAGCGAGCTGCTCGAGCGCGTGCCGGTGACATTCGAGCTCATGTTCTGGGGCGTGGCGCTCGGCGCGCTGATCGGCATCCCCGTCGGGCTGCGCGCGGCCTTCCGCGCCGACAGGATGTTCGACCAGTTCAGCCGCTTCCTGTCGCTGCTCGGCTTCTCGATTCCGACCTACTGGCTCGGGCTCGTGATGCTGTTCGTGTTCTTTTTCCTGCTCGACTGGGCGCCGCCGGGGATGGGCCGCATCAGCCTGATCGTGACGCCGCCGCCGCGCATCACCGGCAGCTACCTGATCGACGGCCTGCTGGCCGCCGACTGGGAGGCCGCGTACTCGGCCGCCGCGCAGTTGATCCTGCCGGTGCTCTGCGTCGCCATCGTCGCCTCGGCTCCGATCATCAAGCAGACCCGCGCGATGGCGCTGGAGGTGCTGGGTCGCGACTACGTCCGCCTGGCGCGCGCCGCCGGACTGCCCGAGCGCGACGTGCGCGCGATCGTCTGGCGCAACTCCCTCGTCCCGGTGATCACCTTCATCGGTACCGAGATCACAGGCCTGGTCGGCACCGCCTCGTTGATCGAGTACGTCTTCGCGTGGGGCGGCCTGGGTCAGTACGGCCTGCAGGCGATCACGTCGGGCGACTTCGCCGTCGTCCAGGGCTACGTCATGTTCCTGGCGCTCTTCTCCATCGTCGTGTTCATCGTGGTCGACATCCTGACGTTCCTCCTCGAGCCGCGCGCGGCGATCGAAGCATGACCGCCGCGACGACGCTCGACCCCCGCGCCGCCGCGCCGCGCCCGCTCGCAACGCGGATCTGGAACCGCGTGGTCGGGATCATCCGCCGCAGCCCGACCATGGCCATCGGCGCGGCAATCATCCTGTTCTTCGCGGCGCTCGCGATCTTCCACGTCTATGTCATGCCGCACGATCCGGTGCGGGCGTATCCGACCGAGGTGCTCAAGCCGCCGAGCGCGCGCTTCTGGTTCGGCACCGACGGCAACGGCATGGACGTCTTCAGTCGCGTCATCTACGGCTCGCTCTACGCCTTCGGAATCGCGGGACCGTCGGTGGCGATCGGCCTGCTGCTCGGGGTGCCGCTCGGGCTGTGGACCGGCTACCGCGGCGGGACCTTCGACGAGGTCGTGATGCGCGTGTTCGACGCGCTGCGCGTCTTCCCGATCATCATCCTCGCGCTCGCCATCGTCGCGGCGACCGGCCAGTCGCTGATCAACGTCATCTTCGTGATCGGCCTGATCGACTCGCCGATCTTCGTGCGCGTCGTGCGCGCCGAGGTGCTGGCCCTGCGCTCCAACAACTTCATCGAGGCCGCGAAGTCGCTCGGCAATCCGACCTGGCGGATCCTGTTCGTGCATCTGCTGCCCAACGCGCTGCGCGGCGCGATCGCGCAGACCTCGGTGCGCGCGGCCTGGGCGGTGCGCATCAGCGCCACGCTGGCCTTCCTCGGTGTCGGCATCCAGCAGCCGACGCCCGAGTGGGGCGCCATGATCCGCCAGGGCGCGGAGTTCATCGTCACCGGCCAGTGGTGGGTGGCGATCTTCCCGGGCTGCGCGCTGATCCTGCTCGTGCTCGGGCTGAACATGTTCGGCGACGGGGCGCAGGACCTGCTCGACCCGCAGCGCAAGTCGGCCAAATGACGCTGCTCGCCGTCGAGAATCTCCACACGCATTTCATCTCGCGCTCGCTCGACAACGAGATCCGGGTCGCGAAGGCGCTCAACGGCGTGTCCTTCACGCTCGAGCGCGGCCGCGTGCTCGGGCTGGTCGGCGAGACCGGCGCGGGCAAGTCGCTGACGGCGCTGTCGATCATGGGGCTGCTCAAGCCGCCGGCGCAGATCGTCGCCGGGCATGTCCGCTTCGAGGGCAAGGATCTCGTGGCGCTGCCGCCGGCCGAGCTCAACAAGCTGCGCGGCGATCGGCTGGCGCTGATCGTCCAGAACCCGCGCGCCTCGCTCGATCCGCTCTCGCGCATCGGCGAGCAGCTCGCGCGCGTGCATCGCGCCCATCGCCGCGCCGACACGGCGACGGCCGCGCGTCGCGCGGTCGCGATGCTGGAGGCGGTCGGTCTGTCCGATCCGGAACGCCGCGCGCAGGCCTGGCCGCACGAGCTTTCCGGCGGCATGGCGCAGCGCGTGCTCATCGCCATGGCGCTGATCAACGAGCCGCAGCTCGTGATCGCCGACGAGCCGACGACCGGTCTCGATGTGACGGTCCAGGCGCAGATCCTCGACCTGATCCGCGCGACGGTGCGCGAGCGCAGCCTCGGCGCGATCATCATCACGCACGACCTCGGCGTGGTCGCGCATTATTGCGACGAGATCGCGGTGATGTATGCCGGGACCATCGTCGAGCAGGGCGAGACGCGCGCCGTCTTCGCCGATCCGCAGCACCCCTACACGATCAACCTGATCGACTCGACGCCGGAGCGGCTGCGCATCGGCTCGGGGCGCGTCTTCGGCGGGCCGCCGCCCGACCTCTTCAATCTGCCGGTGGGCTGCCCGTATCGCGCGCGCTGCCCGAAGGCGAGCGAGCGCTGCACG
>JAEULA010000056.1 GCA_016793165.1 Alphaproteobacteria bacterium
TCGCGCCGCATCAGCCGTGCGTCGGCGTCGTAGCTCGCGAGTTTGGCGCTCAACTCGGGCGCGTCCACGACGATGAAGCCCTGGCGCTCCCAGAAGCGGCTCGTGCCGGCGATCGAGATGAGCGCCATCGCCGGCAGCCGCATCGTCGCGGCGAGCTGGGCCAGCCGACGCAGGATCTCGCCGGCGGCGCCGCGGCCTCGCGCATCAGGCAACACCGCGAGGTCGTGGATGTAGAGGCAGTCGGCATCCGCCGGCAGGCGTCCGAGACGGGCATTGAGCGCGGGCGGCGCGCGATGGCGCCAGGGATGGCTGAGGACGTAGCCGACGAGCGCGTGGTCATCCTCGAGCACCAGGCAGCCCTCGGGGAACAGCGCGAGGCGCTCGACGAAGACGGCACCGTCTTCGGGGTAGGCGACGTGGATGAGGTGGCCGATGGCCTCGACGCCCGCGAGATCGGCCGGTGCCATCGGACGCCACGCCATCGTCCTCACCCGTCACCCAGGAGTTGCCGCGCCATGATCATCCGCTGGATCTGGTTCGTGCCCTCGTAGATCTGCGTGATCTTCGCGTCGCGGAACAGGCGCTCGACCTCGAAGCCGCGGATGTAGCCGGTGCCGCCATAGATCTGCACGGCATTGGCCGTGTGCGCGACCGCGGCATCCGAGGCGAAGCACTTCGCCATCGAACATTCCAGCGTCGCGCGCTCGCCGCGGTCGAGCTTCGCCGCCGCGGCATGGACCATCAGCCGCGCGGCGTGCGTGTCTTTGGCCATGTCGGCGATCATCCACTGCACGGCCTGGAAATTCGCGATCGGTTGGCCGAACTGGCGGCGCGTCCTCGCCTGCGCGATCGAGGCCTCGAGGGCGGCCTGCAGGATGCCGACCGCGAGTGCCGCGATGCCGACGCGGCCCTTGTCGAGCACGCTCATCATCATGTGGAAGCCGCGGCCCTCGGGGCCGAGCATCGCCTCGCGCGGGAGCCGGATGTTGTCGAAATTCAACCCCGCCACCGGCGAGGCGCGCTGGCCCATCTTGTGCTCCTTGCGGCCGACCGCGTAGCCGGGGCTGGTGCGGTCGACGAGAAAGATGCTCATCCCGCGATGGCCCGCGGCCTTGTCGGTGCGCGTCAGGACGGCGGCGAAATCGGCGACCGGCGCGTTGTGGATCCACAGCTTCGAGCCGTTGAGCACCCAGCCGTCGCCCTCGCGCGTCGCCGTCGTCTTGAGGCTCGCGAGATCGGAGCCGGACTCGGCTTCGGTGAGCGCGTAGGCGCAGCGGATCTCGCCGCGCAGCAGCGGCCGCAGGTAGCGATCGACCTGCGCCGGCGTTCCGTGCTGCGAGAGGAGCGTGGCGAGCAGCTCGACGAGCCCGATCTGGTCGGCGACCGATGCGTAGCCGCGCGACAGCTCCTCCATCGCGACCGCGTAGGTGAGCGCGTCGGCGCCCGCGCCGCCCATCTCGCTCGGCGCGGTGATCCCCATCATGCCGAGGCCCGCGAGCTTGGCGTAGAGGGCGGCCGGGAATCCCTCGGTCTCGTCGAGCTCGGCCGCGATCGGGCGGATCTCCCTGTCGGCGAAATCGCGCAGCGTCTCGCGCACCAGCGCGTCGCGCTCCGAGAGATGGAGCGCCTCCGTCCCGACGGCCATGCCGATCCTCCTCCGCTGGTTGTTCCCGTCTGCATGCGCCCGCCCACATGCGTTGACAGCGTCGCGGGCATCGCCCAAGCATCCGGCCGTCCAACAGGGGAAGACAAGCGAGATGACCAGCGACATCGCGCCGCCCATCAGCGGCGCCACCCGGCTCTATTGCATCGTCGGCGACCCGATCGCGCCGGTCCGCTCGCCGGCCTTCTACAACGAGCAGTTCCGCCGCACCGGCACGGACGCGGTGTTCTTCGGGCTGGAGATCGCGGCCAAGGACGCGGCGGCCGGCTTCGCGGGGCTGCGCGCGATGCGCAACATCGCGGGGATCGTCGTAACCATGCCGCTCAAGAAGCTGTTCCTGCCGCTGGTCGACGAAGTGCTGCCGACGGCGCGCCTGGTCGGCTCGGTCAATACGATCCGGCGCGAGGCCGACGGCCGCCTCGTCGGCGACATGTTCGACGGCAGGGGCGGCGTGCTCGGCCTGAAGTGGCACGGCCACGACCCGCGCGGGCGCAAGGTGCTGCTGGTCGGCGTCGGCGGCGCCGGCGGCGCGCTCGCCTTCGCGCTCGCCGAGGCCGGCACCGCCGAGCTCACCATCGCCGATCTCGATGCGGCGCGTGCCGCGGATGTCGCCGGGCGCGTGTGCGCAGCTTTTCCCGCCTGCGCGGCGCGCGTCGGCCCGGCCGACCCGCGCGGCCATGCGATCGCGATCAACGCCACGCCACTTGGCATGAAGCCCGGCGACCCGATGTCCTTCGATCCGGCACGCCTCGATCCGGGAACGATGGTCTTCGACATCATCAACAACCCGGATCCCAGCCCGCTCGCGCTCGCGGCGCGGGCGCGCGGCTGCCCGGCGATCGGCGGCCGCGCGATGTACGAGGGCCAGGCGGTCTACGCCGCGCGCTTCCTCGGCATCCCGATCACGATCGAGGGGCGGGCGATCTGAACCTTCAAAGCGGATCGAGCGCGTTCAGGCGCTGCCGCTTCCGCGCCAACAGGGTCTGGGTAGTGCGGAAGCGCCGCGGTACGACGGTGAAGGCGATGCGGGCGATCCGACCGCGGCGCGTGTGCTTCGGGCCGTAATGATCGTAGGTCACGGACTCGATCGCGAAGCCGAAGGCCCGCAGCATCCGCACGATCTCGCGGGTCGAGTATTCGCGCACATGGCCCATGTGGCCGATCAGCCGGAGCTTCGCGAACTCGCTCAGCGGATCGGCGATGCTGCGACCGAGCATGAACCGGAGGATGTTCGGAAGCGAATAGAGGTTGGGTGTCGACAGCAGCAGGATCCCGTCCGGCGCGAGCACGCGGTTCATTTCGCTCAGTGCGAAGAGCGGATCGACGCGCAGGTGCTCGATCGTTTCGGCGCAGACGAGGAGGCGGAAGCTGCCGTCGGGCCAGGGAAGACGCTCGCGCTCGATGTCGCAACGCCGGATCTCGATGCCGAACGCAGCCGCAAGATCGGATACGCGGTCGGGAGCGGCGTCGACTCCGACGACGGAACGGCCAAGCCCGGAGAGCGCGGCAGCGAAGTGCGCGGGTGCGCAGCCCACGTCCAGGACCGGCGACGACGCGTCGCCGAGTGCGCAGATCAGGGCGAGATCATGCGCGTAGCGGCGGCGATGCCCTATGAAGTTGCTGCGATGCCATGCAACCGCACGGAGGTCTCCCCGGGCGATACGCGTGGCGACCGCGTCAAGCGCGGCGTCGACGTCGCGGGGGCCGGCGGCACTCATCGAGTCGGCGTTGCGGATGCCGGCATCACGCGCGCCGGCGGCCGCGACCCGGTCGCCGTCGGTGGCGCGCGCCCACGCGGAGTCCCGATCACGTTGGCGCGGCGGTCGGAGGCAGCCACTTCATGACGTGTTCGCCGACGCAGACCTTCTCGCCGCGCTGATTGACGACGACGAGGTCGGCATGGCTGCGGCCGCGCTCGGGGTCGAGGCGGCTGACGACGTAGCGCGCGGTCAGCGTGTCGCCGGGATAGACCGCGGCGAGGAAGCGGATGCGGTCGTAGCCCAGCGAAACGGAGACGCCCGGAGCGCCGCGCCGCTTGGCGAGCTGGCTGATCCTCGAGGACGTGGTCGAGAACAGGCTGGTCGCGATGCCGCCATGCGCGATCCGCCGGCCGAACTGCGAGCGCTTCGCGTACTCCTCGTCGACATGGATCGGGTCGAAGTCGCCGGACACCGCCGAGAACATCGCGATGTCGGTCTCGCCGATCGTCTTGGTGAACTCGGCGGTGTCGCCGACCGCCACGAAGAAGTCCATCGCCGCCGCCGTCAATTGGACGCCGCGCGCGGCAGGATCAGCGCCAGGTCCGGGAAGATCGACAGGACCAGCATCATCAGCATCAGCGTCACGACGAAGGGCAGCGTGCCGATGATCACGTCGTCGATCTTGCCGCGCGGCCGCAGGCCCTGGACGACGTAGAGGTTGATGCCGACCGGCGGCGTGATCATCGCCGTCTCCATCAGCAGGATCACCAGGATCCCGAACCAGATCGGATCGTAGCCGGCCTGGAACATGATCGGCGCGATGATCGGCACGGTCGCGACCATCATCGACAGCGTCTCCATGAACATGCCGAGGATGACGTAGAAGATGATCACCACGATCAGCAGCTGTGCCGGCGACAGGCCGAGCGAGGTGATGAACCGGTTCACCTGCGTCGTCAGCCCGATCGAGGTGATGACGAAGTTGAGGAAATAGGCGGCGATCAGGATCGCCATGATCATGGCGGTCGTGCGCATCGTGCCCTCGAAGGCCTGCAGCAGCATCCGCAGCGTGAGGCGCCGGTTCCACGCGGCGACGCCGATCGCGGCGAGCACGCCGAGCGCCGCGGATTCGGTCGCCGTCGCCCAGCCCGCATAGATGGAGCCGATCACCGCGAGGAAGATCACCAGCGGCGGGATCAGGTCGGGCAGCGCCTTGCGCCGCACCTCCCAGGACGTCGCGATGGGCTTGCCGCCCCATTCCGGCCGGAACAGGCAGAACACCAGGACGGTGAGGCTGAACAGGCCGGCGAGCACGAGGCCCGGGATGATGCCGGCGAGGTAGAGTTTCGGGATCGAGGTCTCGGTCAGCACGCCGTAGACGATCATGTTGATCGACGGCGGGATCAGGATCCCGAGCGTGCCGCCCGCGGCGATGGTGCCGAGGAACAGGCGCTCGTTGTATCCGTGCTTCTTGATCTCGCCCATCGCGACGGTGCCGATGGTGGCGGCCGTCGCCACGCTCGAGCCCGACGTGGCGGCGAACATCGCGCACGCGGCGACGTTGGAGTGCATGAGCCCGCCGGGCAGCCAGGGCATCCACAGCACGAGCGCGTTGTACATGCGCTCGGCCATGCCCGAGCGCAGGAGGATCTCGCCGAGCAGCACGAAGAAGGGGATGGCGACGAGCAGGAAGTTGTTGGAGGTCGACCACGCCACCTCGCCCATGGCGAGCGACAGGGGCATGCGCGAGTAGATCTCTGACAGCGCGAGTCCGAGCACGCCGAGGGCGGCCGCGACGGGAACGGCGAGCGCGAGGAGCCCGATGAGGATGGCGAGGGTGACGTAGATCATCGGCCCGCCTCGCGCGCGGCGCGCTCCTTCAGGTCGCGGATCTCGTCCTCGACCTCCTCCTCGGCCGACCGCGTGCCGGCGATGCGCACGACGGCGCCGAGATCGCCCGCGAGGGCGAGCGCGGCGGCGCGCAGCAGCAGCAACGCGGCGCTCGCGAGGAAGACGGCGAGTCCGGCGATCCAGATCGCCTGCGGGATCACGGTCGGCGTCTCGAGCGCGGACTGGCTGCGCGAGCCCGAGACCCAGGACTGCTCGACCACGCCGAGCCCGTGCCACGCGACCAGGCCGAAGAAGGCGATGAACAGCGCCAGACCGGCAAGATCGAGCGCGACGCGCAGCGGCGCGGGGAACAGCACATAGAGCGAGTCGATGCGGATATGCGAGCGGTCGAGAAGCGCGGCGCCCAGCGCCCAGGCGGTGCCGATCGCGAGCGCGTAGCCGGCGAGCTCGTCGGCGCCGCCGATCGAGCGGTCGAGGAACTTGCGCATCAGCACGTCGATGCCGATGACGACGGCGGCGAGAAGGATGAGCGCGCCGCCGAACCAGAGGCCGGCCCGGCAGACGCGTTGGGAGAGGGCGGAGAGGGCTGTCATGGGTGGCGCCACTCCCCTCCTGCTTGCGCGCGGCAAGGATGGGAGGGGTGCCGCCGACGGCGGCGGGGAGGACGCTCGGGTTCGCGAGCCGCCCTGGTCCTCCCCGCCCTCGCTGCGCTCGGGCACCCCTCCGATCGCGCGCGCGCGACGGGAGGGGACGAGGACTTCAGCTCGTCGGCGCCTTGAGGCCGAGCACCTTGCCGACCGTCTCGTTCCACTCCTTGGCGCATTCGCTGCCGCAACGCTTGGCCCAGCCGGCGAGCACGGCGCCCTCGACGAGCTTCTTGTGCGCCTCCATCTCGGCCGGCTTGACCGGGACGATCGTGATGTTGGCGAGCTTGCCCATGGTGCAGGGCTGTTTGTTCGTGTTGCAGTTGTCGGCCTCGGAGTCCGCCTTCTTCAGCGTCGTCCACATCTTGTCCTCGTAGGTTTTCACCTGCGCCTCGATGAACGCCTGCACCTTGGGGTCGAGGCGCTTCCAGGTGTTCAGGTTGACGGCGAGGATGTTGATGCTCCAGCCGAGCGACATCGGGTAGAGCGACTTCGTCACCTCCGGCCAGCCCGCGGTGTTGCCGGACAGCGAGCCGGTCACGCCGCAATCGACGACGCCGTTGTTGAGCGCCGGCACGACCTCGGCGAAGGCCATGGAGACCGCCGTCGCGCCGATGCCGCCGAGGAAGTCGCGCATCGTGTTGTTGAACACGCGCACCTTCTTGCCCTTGAGGTCCTCGAGGCCGTTGAGGACGGTGCGGCACCAGAAGACCTGCGGCGGGTTGCCGCCGAACGCCAGCAGCTTGGCGTTCCAGTTCTTCTGCATCTGGCGGTCGATGACCTCGCGATAGGCGTTGCAGGCGGCGCGCGCCTTGTCGGCGTCGAGCGTCAGCCCGGCGAGATCGCAGGCCTCGAAGCGCGGGTCGTCGCCGGCCATCTTCGAGATGTCCATGCCGGCGAAGTCCATGACGCCGAGGCGGAGCAGGCGGAGCATCGTCTTGTCGTCGACGCCCATCTGGTCGAGGGGCGTGATGTCGGCGGTGATCGCGCCGTTCGAGGCCTTGGGCAGGGTCTCCCGCCAGAACGGCACCTCGTCGACGATCGACGCGACGGTCGGGCTGTTGAGCCCGATCACCTTGAACTGAGTCTTCGGCAGATCCTGCGCTTGCGCGGCGATGCCCGCCACCGACAGGGCGGCAGCCAAGGCAGCGGCTTTGACGATGCTTCTCATCGGGACTCCCCATTTGTCCGGTCGCGGCGCGCGCCGCCCGCGGATGCTGTCACCCCTTGGCGCGCCGGCGCAATAGGCCCGGAAAACGCGCGACGCGAGCGAAATGCCGGCGCATCGGACATCCGACGATGCCCGGGCCTCGGCTCGTGCGCCACGCTCGACCCTCGGGATGCGACGGGCGCGGCGCGTTCCAGCACGGCCAGCCGCCGAACGCCGCGGCGCGCGAGGCCGTGAAGTCGCAATGTCGCCGCATGGAGCGGCCGCGCGGCCCTGCGAGGCGATCGCCGGCCGCGAGATGCTGAGTCCGGCGACGACGGACCGGAGGAAGGGGCGTCGCGTGCGCCGGCGCGGAACAGCTCTCGAATTCCGCACCGCGCCTGACCTATCGTCGCGGTCGAAATTCGGGGGACACGCCAGATGGATCTCAGCTTTCTCACGCCGACCGCCAATGCCCGGGAGATCGAGGACACGATCCTCGATCCGCGCACCAAGGGCGTGCCGCCGGACGCGGGCACGTTGAAGCTGCGCGACGTCGGGGCGCGCGGCTGGAACCTGCTGCGCGGCGACCTGCCGATGCCGGCCGCGGTCCTCCATGTCGACCGCCTGCGCCAGAACAGCCGCTGGATGGCGGAGTTCCTCAAGCTCAACGGCCTCGAGATCGCGCCGCACGGCAAGACGACGATGACCCCGCAACTCTTCGCGCTGCAGCTGCGCGACGGCGCTTGGGCGATCACCGTCGGTACGGCGCAGCAGCTCGCCGTCGCGCGGCATTTCGGGGTCAAGCGCGCGCTGCTCGCCAACCAGCCGATCGGCCGCCTCGCGGTCGATGCCTGCTTCGCCCATCTCGCCGCGGCGCCGGACAACGAGCTCTACCTGCTCGCGGACTCGCTCGCCGGCGTCGCCATGCTCGCCGAGGGCGCCAAGCGCGCGGGCACCAACCGCAGCCTTTCCGTGCTGCTCGAAGTGGGCTTCCCCGGCGGCCGTACGGGCTGCCGCGACGTCGCGAGCGCGCTGGCCGTCGCCGAGGCCGTGGCGAAGACGCCGGGCCTCAGCCTCGCCGGCATCGAGGCCTTCGAGGGCCTGCTCAAGAATGCCGAGCAGGTCGACGAGTTCCTCGAGCGCTACGCCGATGTCGCGCAGCAGACCGCCGCGCGCGGATTGTTCCGCAAGGACGGGCCGATCGTCGTCACCGCGGGCGGCAGCGCGTTCTTCGATCGCGTCGCCCGGCGCTTCGGCCGCATCCAGCTGCCCGGACAGGTGCTGCGCGTGATCCGCAGCGGCTGCTACATCGCGCACGATCAGATGGGATACGAGCAGCAGTACCGCCGCATCAAGGCGGCGGGGGCGCTGCGCCTGCCGGGCCACGACCTGCTGCCGGCGCTCGAGGTCTGGACCTACGTGCAGTCGCGTCCCGACACGACGAAGTCGATCGTCACGATGGGCCGGCGCGACATCGGCACCGACGCCGGCTGGCCGGTGCCGACGCTCTGGTACCGGCCAGGCGCGATGGCCGCGCCGCAGCCGATCGGTCCCGGCCACGCGATCGAGACGCTCAACGACCAGCACGGACACCTCATCGTGCCGAGCGACAGCCCGCTGCAGATCGGCGACATGGTGTGCTTCGGCATCGGCCATCCCTGCACCACCTTCGACAAGTGGCAGGTGATGATGCTGGTGAGCGAGGGCTACGACGTCGTCGGCGCGGTGCGCACGTATTTCTGACCGCTGACCGCGCGGGTCAGAGCCGCGCCTTCAGCGCGTCGGCGATCTTCTCCGCGGTCATGATGATCGGCAGGTTGAGGTTCGCGCAGGGGATCGTCGGCATCAGCGAGCCGTCGCAGACATGCAGGCCCGCGACGCCGTGCACCGCGCCGTCGGGGCCGGTGACCGCGAGCGGATCCGACGCCGCGCCCATGCGCGCCGTGCCCGAGGCGTGCCAGACGCCGGTGGTCGCCCGGGCGAGGTAGGCGGCCAGCGCGTCGTCGTCGCGGCGCAGCCGCGCGAGGTCGATGTCCTGGCTTGCCAGCGACCGCATCAGCACGTCACCGTGCCGGCCGGTCGCGTCGACGAACAGCCCGAGCGCCGCGAGGAGGGCCGCGTTTCGCGGCGTCGGCTGCGAGATGCGGCGGATGCGGTCCGAGACGAAGGTCGGGAACGCGACGCGCCGAACGCCGTCGAGCGCGGGATCGGCGAGCACGTCCGCCGCCATGCGGAACGCCGCCATCAGGCGCTCGAGATCGCGGCGGTCGGAGAGCAGGCGGAAGTCGACCTCCGGCGCCGCGTCGGGATCGGCGCTGCGCAGCCGGACCCAGCCGCGCGACCACGACTTGTTCACCCACATCACCAGCGAGCCGATGCGATGGCCGATCGCGTGCCACGCGGTTCGACTGGCGATTGCGACGTGCATGTCGCCCGGCGGCGCGTCGTGGAGGCGCGAGGAGAAGCGCCAGATCATCTGGATGTGATAGTCGTCCGCGCGCCGCAGTCGCGCGTCGCGCGCCAGCAGGCACGACATGTTGGTGGCGGGGTGCTCCATCAGGTTGCGGCCGACGCCGCGCCGGTCGGCCAGGACGGGGATGCCGAGCGCGGCCAGCTCAGCGGCCGGGCCGATGCCGTTGCGCAGCAGGAACGCGGGCGTGTTGATCGCGCCGCTGCTGACGACGGTGAGCGCGGCATCGATCCGCCGGGTCGCGCCGTCGCCCTCGATCTCGGCGCCGACGACGCGACGCCCGTCGAGGACGAGGCGTCTCGCCGTGTGCAGCGGCAGGATCCGCAGGTTGCGCCGCGCGCGGACCTCCGGCGTGAGGTAGCCCGTCGCCGTCGAGACGCGTCGCCACGCCTGATCGAGGTTCAGCGACGTCGGCATGACGCCGTCGCGCCATTCGCCGTTCTGGTCGTGATAGGGCGCATGGCCGCGCGACTGCAACGCGGCGACGACCGCGCGGGTGAAGCCTGTCCAGCCGGCCTCCGGGATCCGCCGCACGGGGATCGGACCGCTGCGGCCGTGCGCATCGTCGGGAAAGTCGAGGTCGCGCTCGGCCTTGTGGAAGTAGGGCAGCACGTCGGTCCAGCGCCACCCGGTCGCGCCGGCCTCGTGCCACTCCTCGTAGTCCGCCGGCGCGCCGCGGTTGACGCCGATGCCGTTGATGCTGGAGCCGCCGCCCATGATCCGCGCCTGCTCGTAGCGGGCCTGCGGCCGCGACTCCGGAGCGTTCAGATGCGCGCCGCCGAGCGCCGCGCGGATGTGCGGCCATGAATAGGCGGCGTTGAAGTACGCCCGGCCCGGATAGCTGCTGCTGATGTCGGCCGGCACGGCGCCGGGCGGCGTGTCGGGCCCCGCCTCGACGAGCGTGACGCGCAGATTCGCGCGCTCGGAGAGGCGCGCGGCGAGCACGCAGCCCGCCGAGCCGCCGCCGATCACCAGCACGTCGGTCCGCATGGTCATCGCGCAAGATCCGAAAAGTAGCCGTGTTGCCCCTGCCGCGCGGACGCGCGCGTCGGCGATCCTCGATCGGCGGACGCATTGACGTCGCCATATGCGGCGAACGGGGAGGGGAAGCGAATGGTCACGATCGATGACCTCAAGGAGAGCCTGCGCGCGCAGCTTGCGACGCTGATCGACCTGTATGAAGCGGAGAGTTCGGGGCCGGCGCATGCCGGGCCGGCGGCGACGGCGGTTCCGGCCGGCGCGGCGCAGGGGCATGGCGCCGGCGCGGCATCCGACGGGATCGGCATGCGCCCGGCCTCGCCTCGCGGCGATGCCCGCTCCGATCTCCGCGTCGACGGCGCCGGCCATGCCGATGGCGCCGTCGGCGCGCCGGCGTGCGGCGGCAAGGTCGAAGCACCGGCGTGCGACGGCAAGGTCGAAGCGGCGGCGCTGGCGGTCGAGACTTGCCTGCGCGACTTCGCGGCGGCGATCGATGCGGCCGTGGCGGCCGATGCGGCCGCCGGTGCTCTGCATGCGCTCGCCTCGGGAATGCTGCAGCGGGCCGCCGACGGTCGTGCCGTCGCGCTGATGATGCGTCGCGATGCGGAGAAGCGCCTGCGCGACCTGGCGCTCGGGCGAACCGTCGTCGCCTTCGAGGCGCACCGGCTTGCCGAGTCGCAGGCGGCGGCGCGGATCAGCGCGGCGCTGAGCCGGCAGAGCGACGCGCAGGCCAGCGCCTTGTGCCTGCGTGCGCGCGAGGCGGCGCAATGGTCGCTCGCCGCCCTCGCCGCCGCCTGCCGCGCCGATCCGGCGCGCGGCAATGCGGCGCTCGATCCGCGATGCTCGCGCGCCGCGCTCGGCGATGCGCGCGCGGCCGCGGCGAAGGCCGGACAGCTCGCCTCCGTGGCGACCGACCGCGTTTCGCCGGGCGGCCTGGAGTCGGATCTCGCCGGCGCGCTGGAGGCCGTGCCGGGACAGGAGTCCGACGCGGAGCCCGCGCCGTCGGCGGCTGGCGAACCCGGCATCGTCGCCGTCGCGGCGCGCGACGGGGCCGATCGATGAGCGTGCGTCCCTGCGCAACCGACGGTGGCGCCCTGCGATCGGGTCACGAAAGTGACCGTGTCGCAACTCGGCAGCGGCGCGATTTCGATTCATTGTTCGCATCAAGACGAACGATTCGAATCCTTGGCGCTTGATTGGGGGAGCGTTGGACAGCCATGAAGACTCGCATCAAACCCGCGCGTCGTCCGCGTCGCGTGCGGCCCGCGGCCGAGACCGTCGAAGCGCCCGACCATAGGGTGACCCTGCGCATCCTGCCCGTGATGCCGGTGCCGCCGGCTCCGTCGTCGCTCGCCCGGCCGACATTCCCGCCGCTCGGGCCCGCGGCCGTACCGGCGATCGCGAGCGGCGGAGTGCCGCCGCCGCCGGCGGACGATCAGCCCGCTCGCCATGTCGACGTCGTGGCGCTGTCCTTCGCGCTCGAGCTGCTGTCCGAGCTGCGCTCGATGCACGGGCTGCAACTGCTGATCGAGATGCGGGCCCAGGCCGAGCGCGGTCAGCGGCCGATGACGCTGGGCGAGGCGCTGGAGTTCATGATCTATCGCCGCGGCCTCTCGCCGGCCGGGTCGAAGAAGGTGATGCGCCAGCTGATCCGGCAGAACCTGCTGATCCCGGCGCATAGCCCGTGCATCGACAAGGCGAAGGACCTACTCGCGGGCCGGCGCCTGATGCACGCCTTCCCGATCGTCGCGCGGCCCTACACCGTGTTCCGCGTCAGCAGCGAGGGCGAGCTGCGGCGAAAGAAGTTCGACACCGCCTATCTCGAGCCGGCGCGCCTCGACCCTGCGGACGTCCGCCTCGCCGAGTGGCTCCGTCTCTGGCGCTCCCAGATCCGGCCCGGCGACGACGTCCCGCGATCCCTGACCCCGTTCTTCAGCTCAGATCTCAATCGCCGGCCTTCGCCGTCGATCAC
>JAEULA010000024.1 GCA_016793165.1 Alphaproteobacteria bacterium
CTACTTGTCCTCCACCAAGGAGATCCGCAAGATCGACGACTACACGGTCGAGTTCGTGACCGACGGGCCCGATCCGATCCTGCCCGGCAATTTCGCGATCTGGCACATCATGTCCAAGGGCTGGGCCGAGAAGAACAACGCCGCCCAGGCGACCAATCTCTCGCGCAACGAGACGACCTTCGCCTCGAACAACGCCAACGGCACCGGGCCGTTCCGGCTGCGCAGCCGCCAGGCGGACACGCGCGCCGAGCTCGAGGTCAATCCGTCCTGGTGGGACAAGCCCGAGCACAACCTCACCGAGGTGATCTTCACGCCGATCGCCAATGCGGCGGGACGCGCGGCGGCGCTGCTCTCCGGCGAGGTCGACATGGTCTACACGCTGCCGCTCAACGCGGTGGCGCAGGTGCAGGCGCGGTCGAACCTGCGGGTCCTGCAGACGCCCGAGACGCGCACGATGTACTTCGCCATGGACGTGCTGCGCGACGAGCTGCTCGACAGCGACGTCAGGGGCCGGAACCCGTTCAAGGACCTGCGCGTGCGCCAGGCGATGCGCATCGCGATCGACTCCGAGGCGCTGCGCAACGTGACGATGCGCGGCTTCGCCACGCCGAACTACATCATGGCCGGTCCGGGCATCAACGGCTTCGACCCGTCGCTGAACGTCGCGCCGTCGCGCGATCTCGATCGCGCCCGCGCGCTGATGGCCGAGGCGGGCTATCCGAACGGCTTCGAGGTCCGCATGGACTGCTCGAACGACCGCTACGTCAACGACGAGGCCGTCTGCCTGGCGACCGCGGGCATGCTCTCGCGCATCGGCATCCGCGCCAAGCTGCGCACGATGCCGTTCGGGCAATACGTGCGCCTGGTCTCGCCGCCCTACGAGATGAGCCTCGCCTATGTCGGCTGGTCGGCCTCGACCTACGACACCCACAACACGCTGCTGAACCTGCTGGTGACGCGCGCGGCCGGCAGCCCGCGCGGCGTGTTCAACGTCGGCGGCTATTCCAACCCGCGCGTCGACGAGCTCACCGACCGGATCCGCACCGAGATCGACGCCGCGCGGCGCAGCGCGATGATCCGCGAGGCGCTGCAGATCGTGCGCGACGAGGTCGCGACGATCCCGGTCTTCCAACAGGTCATCGTCTGGGGCGCGAAGGACAACATCGAGCTCGTCCAGCGCGCCGACAATTGGTTCCCGCTGCGCCACGTCCGGGTGAAGTGAGCATGGCGGCGCTCGCGACCGGCTTCGACCTCGCCGGCTGCTTCTCGGCCGACTACGCCGAAGCGCGCGCGCGGTTCCTCGCGGCGGTGCGGGGCGCCGGCGCTTCCCTGCGCAGCTATGCGAATCCGAATCCCGGGCCGCGGGGCGAGGCGCTCGCCTGCGACGTCGCGTGGATCGGTCCGCCCGCGGCGCGGCGCGTCCTCGCGCTGCAGAGCGCCACGCACGGCGTCGAGGGCTTCGCCGGCTCGGCCTGCATCCTCGACCTGATGCGGGCCGGCGGCGCGCGCGACCTGCCCGACGGCACGGCGCTGCTGCTGATCCACGCGATCAACCCCTACGGCTTCGCCTGGATCCGTCGCGTCACCGAGGAGGGCGTCGACCTCAATCGCAACTTCGTCGACTTCACGAAGCCGCTGCCCGAGAACCCCGGACACGACGAGCTGGCCGATGCCTTCGTGCCGCGCGCGATCGCGGGCCCCGAGTTCGAGGCGGCCGAGGCGCGCATCGCCGCCTACCGCGCGCGCGTCGGCGAGACGCAGTTCCGCGTCGCGCGCTCGAGCGGGCAGTATCGACACCCGCACAGCTTCTTCTACGGCGGGGCCGGCCCGACCTGGGCGCGCCGCACGCTGGAGCAGTTGATCGACGACCACGATCTCGCGGCGCGCGCGGAGGTCGGCGTCATCGACTACCACACCGGCCTCGGCTCGTTCGGCTTCGGCGATCCGCTGTGCAGCCAGCAGGCGGGCCCAGCCGCGATGGCGCGCATGCATCGCTGGTGGGGCGAGTCCTTCGCCGAGGCCCTGACGGGAACGTCCGGTGCGGTCGTGCCGCAGGGCCTCAACGAGCACGGTTGGATGGCGAAGCTGGGCGACCGCGTCTCGTTCATCGCGCTCGAGTACGGCACCTATTCGCCCGATCGCGGCCGCAAGGCCCTGCGCGAGGACCATTGGCTGCATGCCCGGGGCCGGCCCGACTGGGACGAGGCGCAGACGCGGCGCATCAAGACCCAGCTGCTGCGGCACTTCTATCCGGATGCCGACGACTGGCGCGAGATGGTCCTGTTCCGGTCGCGCCAGTTCATCCGCCGCGCGCTGGCGGCGATGCGAGGGTGACCGTCACCCCACCAGCCTCGGCGCGGCCTCGGACAGGCGCCGGACCGATTCGTCGAGGGTGTGGTCGTTCTTGGCGAAGCAGAAGCGGATGACGCTCTTCATGCTCGCGTCGGCGTAGAAGGCCGAGACCGGGATCGCGGCGACTCCGGCCTCGGTGACGAGACGGCGGCAGAAGGCGGCGTCGTCCTTGAGGCCGAGCGGCGCGAGATCGACGTTGAGGAAGTAGGTGCCCTCGGTCGCCAGCACCGTGAGGCCGGCCTTGCGCAGGCCCTTTGCGAGATGGTCGCGCTTGGCCTGCAGATCGTTGCGCATCGCGGCGAAATGCGCCGCCTCCTTGCCGAGGCCGTAGGCGACGGCGGCCTGCAGGTTCGGGGGCGTGGTGAAGGTGATGTACTGGTGCGCCTTCGCCAGCACCTTGAGGATCGGCGGCGTCGCGACGACGAATCCGACCTTCCACCCGGTGAGGCAGAAGATCTTGCCGGCCGAGCCGATCTTCACCGCGCGCTCGCGCAGGTCGGGGACGGCGAGCACCGAGGTGTGCGCGCGGCGGTCGAAGATCACGTGCTCCCAGACCTCGTCGGCGACGACGATCGCGTCGGTGCCCTTCATGGCGTCGGCGAGCAGCTGCAGCTCCGCCGCGCCGTAGACGGCGCCCGAAGGGTTCTGCGGGTTGTTGAGCAGCACCACGCGGGTCTTCGGGCCGATCGCCGCCTTGAGCTGCTCGGCCGTGAAGCGCCAGTCCGGCGGCGCGAGCTTGACGAATCTCGGCACGCCGCCCGCGCGCAGCACCAGCGGCAGGTAGGCATCGTAGGCCGGCTCGAAGAGAACGACCTCGTCGCCCGGCGTCACCAGCGCGAGCAGCGCGCCGCACAGCGCCTCGGTGGCGCCCGAGGTGACCATCACCTCGGTGGCGGGATCGACGCTCAGCGCCTGATGGTCGGCGTAGTGCTTGGCGACGGCCTGGCGCAGCTCGGGAATCCCCATCATCGGCGGATACTGGTTCCAACCGTCGACGACGGCCTCGGCGGCCTTGCGCCGCACGTCCTCGGGGCCCGGATCGTCGGGAAAGCCCTGGCCCAGGTTGATCGCCTGATGCAGGCGCGCGAGCGCCGACATCTCCTCGAAGATGCTGGTCTGGAGATTGGCAAAGATCGGGTTCACGGGGCTCGTCGCTCTCGCTTGCGTTTCGCGCTGCGTACCCTGGGCAAGTCGCGACGATCAGGCAACTGCGAGTTTTCGCGACCCCAGGTCGCGCTCGCGGCGGCGCCGCGCGTTCAGCCGAGCTTCGTCCAGCGCCCGTCGCGCGACGCGGAGCGAACGGCCGCCGTGACGAAGCGCAGTCCGCGCACGCCGTCCGCGATCCCCGGGAAGACGACCTCGCGCGGCACGCGCTTGCCGGCGTCGCGCGCGCGGATCGCGGCGGCGATCTCGGTGTAGACGGTGGCGAAGGCTTCGAGGTAGCCCTCCGGATGGCCGGCGGGAATGCGGGTCGCGCGGCTCGCGGCACTCCCCGTGCCGGCGCCTCCGCGCGAGAGGATGCGTGTGGGCTCGCCATAGGGCGTCCAGAGCAGCTGGTTGGGATGCTCCTGGTGCCAGCTCATGCCGCCCTTGTCGCCGTAGACGCGCAGGCGCAGCCCGTTCTCGTTGCCTACGGCGACCTGGCTCGCCCACAGCGTGCCGCGTGCGCCCTTGGCGAGCCGGAGCTGGATGTGCGCGTTGTCGTCGAGGCGGCGGCGCGGCACGAAGCGCTGCAGGTCGGCGCTCAGCGCCTCGACCTCGAGCCCGGTGACGAACTCGAGCAGCTGGAAGGCGTGCGTGCCGATGTCGCCGATGCAGCCGCCGGCGCCCGCCTGCTTCGGGTCGGTGCGCCAGACCGCCTGCTTCTGGCCGGCCTGCTCGAGTGCCGTCGTCAGCCAGTCCTGGATGTACTCGACATTGACGACGCGGATCCGCCCGAGCTCGCCCGCCGCGATGCGCGCGCGCGCCTCGCGGATCATCGGATAGCCCGTGTAGTTGTAGGTGACGCCGAAGACGACGTCGCGCCGCGCCGCCGCCTTCTGCAGCCGCAGGGCGTCGTCGAGCGATGCCGCCAGCGGCTTGTCGCAGATCACGTGCAGGCCCGCGGCGAGGCAGGCCTCGGCCGGCGCCGCGTGCAGGTGGTTGGGCGTGACGATCGCCACCGCCTCGATGCCGTCGGCGCGCTGGGCCTCGGCGGCGAGCATCGCGCGGTAGTCGGGATAGCAGCGTGCCGGCTCGAGGCCGAGCGCGCGGCCCGATCGTCGCGCCTTCTCGGGCGTCGACGACAGCGCACCGGCCACGAACTCGAATTGATCGTCGATCCGCGCGACGAGGCGGTGGACCGCGCCGATGAACGCGCCCTCGCCGCCGCCGATCATGCCCAGCCGGATCCGCCCGCCGCTGCGCTCCGCCTTGCTCGCCTCGATCGCCATGGTCTCGCTCCTCAGCCGATTCCGAGGAGCCGCGCATTCGCGGCGGCGTCGCTGCCGCCCGCCGCGAAGTCGTCGAAGCTCTTCTCGGTGACGCGAATGATGTGCTTTGCGATGAACGGGGCGCCCTCGCGCGCGCCGTCCTCGGGGTGCTTCAGGCAGCATTCCCACTCCAGCACGGCCCAGCCGGAATAGCCGTGGCCGGCGAGGCGCGAGAAGATGCCCGTGAAGTCGACCTGCCCGTCGCCGAGCGAGCGGAACCGCCCCGCGCGCGACAGCCAGGGCTGATAGCCCGAGTAGACGCCCTGCCGCGGCGACGGATTGAACTCCGCGTCCTTCACGTGGAACGCCTTGATCCGCGAATGATAGACGTCGATGAAGCCGAGATAGTCGAGCTGCTGCAGCAGGAAGTGCGACGGGTCGTAGTTGATGTTGAGCCGGCGATGGCCGCGCGTGGCATCGAGGAACATCTCGAAGGTCGCGCCGTCGAACACGTCCTCGCCGGGGTGGATCTCGAAGCACACGTCGACGCCCTGCGCGTCGTAGGCGTCGAGGATCGGCGTCCAGCGCTTGCCGAGCTCGGCGAAGGCGGTCTCGACGAGGCCGGCCGGGCGCTGCGGCCAGGGATAGAGGAACGGCCAGGCGAGCGCACCCGGGAAGCTCACGCTCGCGTCGAGGCCGAGATGGCGCGAGGCCTTGGCCGCGAGCTTCATCTGATCGACCGCCCAGGCCTGGCGCGCCGCCGGCTTGCCGCGCATCGCCTCCGGGGCGAAGCCGTCGAACATCGCGTCGTAGGCCGGATGCACGGCGACGAGCTGGCCCTGCAGGTGCGTCGAGAGCTCGGTGATCGCCACGCCGTTCGCCTTCGCCACGCCGGCGATCTCGTCGCAATAGGTCTTCGATGCGGCAGCCTTGGCGAGGTCGAAGTAGCGACCATCCCAGCTCGGCAGCTGCACGCCGCGATAGCCGAGCGAGGCCGCCCACTTCGTGATCGAGTCCCAGGAATTGAACGGCGCGGTGTCGCTCGCGAACTGCGCCAGGAAGATGCCCGGCCCCTTCATCGTGCTCGGCATGGTCGTGTTCCTTCGCGGTGTCTGTTCAGGTCGTTGCGGCGGGATCGACGAGCAGCGCGCGCGTCTCCGCCTCGGTCATCGCGGGCGGCCGCACGCCGCCGCCTATCGTCACGACGCGGCCGTTGGTGGCGGCGTCCATGATCCCGTCCATGACCTCGAGCACGTGCTGGCTCACTGCCGCCCCCGTGCGGGCCGGGCGGCCCGCGCGGATCGCAGCCGCCATTTCGGCGATGCCGAGCCCGCGATAGTTGGCCTGGACCGGGTCGGCATCGGGATGGTTGGGCCGGCTGCAGGGCTCGCCGCGGGTGTCGCGGACCTGCCACTCGCCGCGGCCCTCGGTGTGCTCGACCTGCCCCGCGAAGAAGTTCGGGTCGGGAATGCGCAGCGAGCCGTCGAGCCCATGCAGCTCGAGCGGCCGGTGGCCGTGCTTGTAGACGTCCCAGCTCATGTTGGCCGAAACCAGCGCGCCCTGCTCGAACTCGAGCACGGCGAAATACGAGGTCGGCGTGTCGACGGCGATGCGCTGGCCCGTGTTCGGCCCGGGCGCCGTCACGACGCGCTCGGGGAGCGCCTTGCCGCTCATGCCCACGACGCGCTTCACCGGGCCGATCAGCTGAACCAGCGCCGTGATGTAGTACGGCCCCATGTCGAGCACCGGTCCGCCGCCGGGCCTGAAGTAGAAGGACGGCTGCGGATGCCAGTGCTCCATGCCGCGGGACATGAACGAGGCGGTGCCCGCGACGATGCGGCCGACCTTGCCGTCGTCGATCATCTGCCGGGCGATGCGGTGGCCGGGCCCGAGGATCGTGTCCGGCGCCACGGCGATCTGCCGTCCGCGCCGCGTCGCCGCCTCGACCAGCTTGCGCCCGTCCGCGGCGGAGATGGCGAGCGGCTTCTCGGAGTAGACGTGTTTGCCGGCCTCGAGCGCGCGCATCGAGACCTCGAAATGCGCGTCGGGAACGGTCAGGTTCACGACGATGTCGATGTCCTTGCGCGCGAGCAGCTCGGCGATCGGGACGGATTCGACCTTGAAACGCGCGGCCTGCGCCGCGGCGGCGTCGGCGCGCAGGTCGGCGACCGCACGCACGGCGATTCCCTTGAACAGCGGGGCGTTCTGCAGATAGCGGGTCGAAATGACGCCGCAGCCGATGATGCCGACTCCCAGTGTGCTCATGGCGACGGACCTCAGTTCCAGTTCTTGACGGTGGCGATGGTGCGGCGTGCGAAGCGCGCGACGTCGTTGGGCTTGTCGTGCTCGGCGACGAGCAGCGTCGCCCCCGCCTTGCGCGCCGCGGGCAGCAGCTTCGTCCAGTCGAGCGTGCCGTGGCCGACATCCGCCCAACCGTCCTCGTCCGTGCACTGGCCCGCCGGGGCGAGATCCTTGATGTGCACCGACGGTATGCGGCCCGCGTATTTCGCGAGCCAGACGAGCGGATCGGCGGCGCCGCGCACGACCCAGGCGATGTCCATCTGCCACAGCAGCTCGGGCGCTTCGCCGAGGATGAGGTCCATGCCGAAGCTGCCGTCGGACTGCTTCTGGAATTCCCAGTGGTGGTTGTGCCAGCCAAAGCGCAGCCCTTCGCCGGTCACGACCTTGCCGATGCGCGCGAGCTCCTGCCCGAGCGCGCGCCAGCCCGCCGCGTCCTTGTCGCGCTCGTTCTGCGGCGGCGCCGGCGCCAGGATCAGGGAGATGCCGAGCTCGCGGCACAGCCTCGTGGCGGCCACCGGATCGGCGCGCAGCCGGTCGAGGCCGACATGCGCGCTCGGTGCGGTCAGGTCGTGGCGCTGCAGGAGGTCGCGCAGCTTCGGCACGTCGTTGAACAGCCCGCCGAATGGCTCGACGCGCCGGTAGCCGAGCCCCGCCAGCAGCTCGATCTGGCTGTCGAGCGGCTGCAGGTTGCGCGCCGAGTAGAGCTGGAAAGAGAGGTCGTCGATCGCTGCCACGGAAGTCTCCTGGGACGTGTCGGAGGATCAGAGTCGCCGGCCGCTCGCCTCATCGAACAGCGAGAGCCGCTCGCGCGAGAAGTCGAGCCGGGCCGTCTCGCCGAGGCGGGCGCGGCGCTCGCCGTCGAGCCGCACGGAGATCGACGTGCCGCCGCTGCGGCACCAGACCAGGCTGTCGGCGCCCATCGGCTCGACCATCTCGACCGTCGTCGCAATCTCGCCGCCGGCGTCGAGCACCACGTGTTCGGGGCGCACACCCAGCGTCACCGCGGCGCCGCGTGCGGGCGCCGTCGCGAAGCGGTAGCCGTCGAGCGGCATGCGCAGGTCGGGGCTCTCGAAGACCGGCGCACCGCCGTCGCCGCCGTCGCCGCCGGCCAGCTTGCCGCTGACGAAGTTCATCGCCGGCGAGCCGACGAAGGAGGCGACGAATCGGTTGGCGGGCTCGAGGTAGACCTTGTGCGGCGTGTCGAGCTGCTGGATCTCGCCGCCGCGCATCACGGCGATGCGGTCGGCGAGCGTCAGCGCCTCGATCTGGTCGTGGGTCACGTAGATCATCGTGGCGCCCAGGCGCTGGTGCAGGCGTTTGATCTCGACGCGCAGCTCGGCGCGCAACTGGGCGTCGAGGTTCGACAGCGGCTCGTCGAACAGGAAGACCGGCGCCTCGCGCACGAGCGCGCGGCCGATCGCCACGCGCTGCCGCTGGCCGCCCGACAGCTCGGCCGGCCGGCGGTCGAGCAGCTCGGTGATGCGCAGCATCTCCGCCGCCGACTTCACCCGCGTGTCGATCTCGGCGCGGGGGCGGCCGGCGACCTTCAGGCCGAAGGAGAGGTTGTCGCGCACGCGCATGCGCGGATACAGCGCGTAGGACTGGAACACCATCGCGATGCCGCGGTCCTTGGGCTCCTCCCAGGTGACGTTCCGCTCGCCGATCCAGACCTGCCCGCCCTTGATGTCGAGCAGTCCGGCGATGGCGTTGAGCAGGGTGGACTTGCCGCAGCCCGAGGGGCCGAGCAGCACGACGAATTCCGACTGCGCCACCTCGAGCGACAGCCGGTCGAGGACCTTGACGGGACCGAAGGCGACCTCGAGGTCGCGCACGGAGACGTTGGACGGTGTCACCATGCCCTCACCCCTTCACCGCGCCGGCGGCGATGCCGCGCACGAACCAGCGCCCCGACAGGAAGTAGACGGCCAGCGGCACCGCGGCGGTCAGCAGCGTCGCCGCCATCTCGACGTTGTAGGCGCGCTCGCCCTGGGTCGAATTGACGATGTTGTTGAGCTGCACGGTCATCGGCAGGTTCTCGCGCCCCGCGAAGACGAGGCCGAGCAGGAAGTCGTTCCAGATGCCGGTGACCTGCAGGATGACCGCGACGACGATCATCGGCGTCGACATCGGCAGCATGATGCTGACGAGGATGCGCAGGAAACCGGCGCCGTCGACGCGCGCCGCCTTGAAGAGCTCGATCGGCAGCCCGGCGTAGAAGTTGCGGAACAGCACCGTCATGACCGGCATGCCGAAGATGGTGTGGATCAGCACGATGCCGGGCAGCGAGCCGTAAAGGCCGAGGCCCGAGAGGATGCGCACCAGCGGGAAGACGAAGACCGGATAGGGGATGAAGGCGCCGACCAGGAGCAGCGTGAACAGCACGTTGGCGCCCGGCACGCGCCAGAAGGCGAGGGCGTAGCCGTTGACGGCGCCGACTGCGATCGAGACGACCACGCTCGGCACGAGGATCGTCACCGAGTTCCAGAACCCGACCCGGATGCCCTCGCAGTTGAGGCCCGTGCAGGCCGAGGTCCAGGCCTTGATCCAAGGCTCGACGGTCGCGGCGAGCGGCAGGCCGAGGATCGTGCCGGCGCGGATCTCGTCCATCGTCTTCAGCGACGTGACGATCATCACGTAGAGGGGCACCAGGAACAGGGCGGCCGTCGTCGCGAGCATCGCGTAGATCGCGACGCGCGAGAGGGTGAGGGGCGTGGGGCGCGGTCCGGCGGGCCCGGTCATGCCGTCCGCCCGCGCTGCTGCGCGTAGAGCCACGGCGCGACCACCGCCAGCACCGTGATCAGCATCACCGTCGTCGCCGCGGTGGCGAGGCCGATGTTCTGCCGGTCGAAGAGATGGTCGATGACGAACTTCGCGGGCACCTCCGAGGCGAGGCCCGGGCCGCCGTTGGTCATCGCGACGACGAGGTCGTAGAGGCGCACCACCGAGATGGCGAGAAGCACGGTCGCGGTCGCCAGGCTGCCGCCGAGCATCGGCAGGATCACCGAGACATAGGCGCGCCAGGTGGGGATGCCGTCGACGCGGATCGCCTTCCAGATCTCGGCGTCGATGCCGCGAAGGCCGGCGAGCGCGATCGCCATCACCAGCCCGGCGCCGTGCCAGACCGCGGCGATGACGACGGTGAAGATCACCATCTGCTGGTCGACGATCCAGTCGAAGCGGAAATCGGGGAAGCCGAGGTCGCGGCCCAGCTTCTGGATGCCGAGCGAGGGATTCAGCAGCCATTGCCAGACGAGGCCGGTGACGATGAACGACATCGAGAACGGGTAGAGGAACAGCGACCGGAACAGGTTCTCGCCGCGCACCTTCTCGTCGATCAGGATCGCGAGCAGGAAGCCGAGCGCCAGCGCGAGCAGCACGAAGAGCCCGCCGAACACGGCGAGGTTGACGACCGAGACCTCCCAGCGCGTGTTGGCGAGCAGCGTCTCGTACTGCCGCAGGCCCACGAAGCGGTCGCTTGGCAGGATGCGCGAGGCCGTCATCGAGATCCGGATCGACCAGATCGCGCAGCCGACATAGACGACGAGCACGATCAGGGTCGCCGGCGACAACGCGAGCGCGGCCGCGGCATGGCGCAGGAGGCGAGGGCGACGCATCGCGCGGAAGCGCGGCCGACGGCGGGGGAGGGAGGGAGGCCGCCGGCCGCGCAGGCCCAGGGCTTAGAGCGCGCTCTTCAGCGTCTGGGCGAACTTCGCGATGAACGCGTCCACGCGCGGGCTCGGCGCGTTCCAGAACTCGGAGATCACGTCGTCGAGCGCACCGACCAGGGCGGGCTCGGCGACGAGGTTGATGTCCGGAACCTGGCGCGCGGGATCGGCGACCATCTTCATGCCGGCCTGGGCGCAGACGTCGAGCGACGAGCCGTCGACGTCGGTACGGATCGGGATCGAGCCCTTCTTGGCGTTGAAGGCGATCTGCGTGTCCGGCGCGAACATCACCTTCGCCAGCGTCTTCTGCGCGCGTACCTGCGCGGCGTCGCTCGTCCTGGCGAAGGCGAAGACGTCGCCGCCCATCATGTAGCCCTGGCCGACGACGGTGCAGCCGTACTCCTTGCCCGGCGTGAGGCCGGCGGAGATGAATTCGCCCTTCGCCCAGTCGCCCATGAACTGCATGCCGGCCTTGCCGGTGATCACCATCGCGGTGGCGTCGTTCCAATTGCGGCCCGCGGCGCCGGCGTCGACATAGCTCTTCAGCTTGATGAAGGTCTCGGCCGCCTGCTTGAAGGCCGGGCCGCGCACCAGCGCGTCGTCGCGCTTGCCGTAGACGGTTAGGAACACGTCGCGTCCGGCGGTGCCGACGAGGGCGGTGTTGAACAGCAGGCGCTCCCAGTTCTTCTGGCCGCTGAAGGCGAGCGGCACGACGCCGGTCGCCTTGATCTTCTCGAGCGCCGCGAGCAGCTCGTCGAAGGTCGCCGGCGCCTGCACGCCGGCCTTCTCGAACACCGCGCGGTTGTAGAACAGCCAGTTCTGGCCGTGGATGTTGATCGGCACCGCGTAGATCTTGCCCTTGCGCGAGACCGCGTCGATGAACGCCGGCGGTACGACCTTCTTCCAGTTGCCCTCGGCCGCGACGTCGTCGAGATCGGCGAGCATGTTGTTCTCGACCAGCTCGTCGAACTGCTTGCCGGTATTGAACTGCATCGCGGTGGGCGGCTTGCCGCCGACGACCCGGTTGATCGCTGCCGTGCGGGCGTTGACGCCGCCGGCGATCGCGGTGTCGATCCAGGTGCCGCCGGCCTTCGCGAACTGGTCGGCGAAGACCTTCACCGCGGCGGATTCGCCGCCCGAGGTCCACCAGTGGATCACCTCGGCCTTGAGCTCCTGCGCGAGCGCGCCGGTGGCGACCGAGGCGAGCAGGACGGTGAGCGCGGCGATGCGCATGCGGCGTGACGACATGGCGTTCCTCCCTGGTTTCGGCCCCTCGTCGGCACGGGGGCTCTATGCAATCGTTTACATGGCGAGAATACCATTCGACCCGATGGCCGCAAGGGCGTCGTGGCGGCTATCCTGTGGGAAATGAGGATCGCGTGACCACGACATCCCGGCGTCGCGCCGGCGCCGCCCGTGCGGGCGCGCGCGCCGGGATCGCCGACGTCGCCCGGCTGGCTGGCGTCTCGACCGCGACCGTGAGCCGGGCGCTGGCGTCGCCCGGCGTCGTCTCGGCGACGACGCGCGACCGGGTCCTGCAGGCGGTGCGAGAGACCGGCTACACGCCGCACGTCGCCGCGCAGAACCTGCGGGCGCGACGCACGATGATGGTGCTGGTCGTCGTGCCGGACATCGCCAACCCGTTCTTCGCCGAAGTGCTGCACGGCATCGAGGACACGCTGGCCGCCGCGGGCTACGGGTTGCTGATCGGCAATCTCGCGAACTCCGTCGCCAAGGAGGGTCGCTACGTCGACCTCGTCTTCGCCGGCCAGGTCGACGGCGTGCTGCTGCTCAACGGCGGGATCCCGGCGAGCGCGGGTCGCGGCATGGCCGAGTCCGGCGTGCCGATCGTCGCCGCCTGCGAGGCGATCCCCAAGGCGCCGTTCCCGCAGGTCGAGATCCAGAACCGCGAGGCGTCGATCGCGGTGGCGGCGCTGCTCGCACAGCTCGGCCATCGCCGGTTCGCCTATATCGCGGGCCCCCGCGGCAACGTGCTCGAGAAGGAGCGCAATGCCGGGTTCCGCAAGGGCCTCGCCGCGGCGGGCTTCGACGCGGCGAGCCTCGTCCAGTTCGACGGCGACTTCACCTTCCGCGCCGGCGCCGACGCGGCGCGGCGCTTCATGGCGATGCAGCCGCGGCCGACGGCGGTCTACGCCGCCAACGACGAGATGGCGATCGGCTTCCTGAAGGCCGTTCGCGCCGCCGGGATCCAGGTTCCGCGCGACGTCTCGGTCGTCGGCTTCGACGGCATCGACTACGCGGACTATGCGGAGCCGACCCTCACGACCGTCCGCCAGCCGCGCAACGCGCTCGGCGCAACGGCGGCCGGCCTGCTCATCGACCTGATGACGGGCAAGACCCGCGCGAAGCCGGGCCTCACGCGCCTCGAGATCTCGCTGCTGGTGCGCGGCAGCACGGGCCCGGCGCCGGGTGCGACGACCGCGCGCGGCGGGTGACACAGGCCGGCCGGGTGGGCGTGCTCATTTCCGAGGTAGAGTCTGCGGGGCGTGTCCAGCCGAGCCGGCCTCAGCCGATACTGAGGAGGTTCCTCGGCGGCTTGCCTCGACGGGAATGTAGTGCCGCCGAGGACGGAGGCGCTCCGCTAAGGAAGGAACAAAGCCGTGCCTCGATACCTGATTTCATTCGACGACGGCTCGATGGACCACATTTCCGCAGCGGACTTGCCGGCGGTCGATGCGGCTACGCGCGTGGTCGTCCGGCAGGCAAAGGCCGCCGGCGTCTGGATCTTCGGCGGCGGCATCCTTCGCCAGCGGACAGCGATTGCGGCGCCTGACGGAAGCGTTTCGGACGGTCCGGCCCCGGAGACCAAGGCCGTCCTAGGCGGGTTCTCGATCATCGAAGTCCCCTCGCGAGACGACGCGCTGGCGTGGGCGGCCCGATTCGCCGAGAGCTGCCGATGTGCGCAGGAGGTCCGCGAGATCATGTTCGACCCGGAGTCCTGACCGAGCGCGGCGGCGATTGGATTTCCTGACCTGGCGCGCCGTTGTGCGGCGCCGGAGCGCGTCGCGCGGAGTCGTCCGCTGCAGCGGCTCGTTGGGCGGCACGGGGCACCGAATTCGGCTTGCGAGGTTGCCCGGCCGCTCTCGCCGAACCCTCACTTGCGCTTCTTGGAGTGGTTCAAGGCGGCCGCCGCTCGAACCAAAGCCTTGAACGCCTTCTCGTTCGGCACTTCGCCCTCGCGGATATCGATGGCCCGCCGCGTTTTGCCTTCCAGGCTCGCATTGAACAGTCCGGACGGGTCGGGGAGGCTCGCGCCCTTGGCGAACGTCAACTTCACGACGCTCCTGTACGATTCACCGGTACAGATTATGCCGCCGAGTTCCCAGACCGGGACACCGCGCCATTTCCAGGCTTCCATGACGGATGGCTCCGCCTCACGGATCCAGCGACGAATGCGCTTCAGGGCTTCGCCTCTCCAATCGCCGAGTTCCTCGATCCTCGCGTCAATGAATTCGCTCGGAGGTCGGTCTGGACCCGGTCCGGCGCTCGTCTTCGGCATCTCCGAGTCTCCCGCCTTGGAAGGGGTCCCGATTCCTTCGCCCTTGAGGGGCTGGCCGCGCGACGTTTGGACGTGAGCTCACCCCGCGAAGTTCTCCCCGGGTTTCGGGGCCCACAGATACACGCCGCTACCGCCCCATCGCGCGCGCCACGATCTCGCCGGCCTCGTCCATCGCGGCGATGAAGCGGTTCTGGCCGCGCAGCAGCTGAGTCTGGCCGAAGCCGCGCAGCGCCTCGGGCAGGCGCGGCAGCTCGGCGGCGACCTGCAGCGTGGGCAGCGGCGGGCAGGTGTAGGCCGGGTCGTGGCGGAAGCGCGGCTCGCGGGTGAAGTTGATCGGCACGAGGACGCGCGCGAGGCGGCGCAGCGCCTCGTTCGCCGCCTTCGGCTTCACGCGGCCGGCTGCGATACCGGCATAGAGCGCGTTGATCGAGCGGCTCAGCGCGCTCAGCGCCTTGCGTGACGGCGACAGGTCGGCGAGCCCCTTCGACGCCTCCTCGTAGCCGTCGATCGTCTTCGCGAACTCCTTCATCGTCGCGCGCCAGTCGCTGGGCAGCACCTTGTCGGCGGCGTGGCGCAGCGTTGTCAGCATGTAGATCTTCATGTCGGTCATCATCACCGACTTGTCCGCGATCTCGATCGTGTCGTTCTCGGTGTGCCAGGCGATGTTGCCGCCGCAGCCGGAGACCGCGTAGTAGCCCTTCTCGGCGCGCAGCGCGTCCGGCATCGTCGAGCTCAGCATGAAGTAGCTGCTCAGCCCGATGTTGTTGAACGAGTAGTCGCCGGCCTGGTTCGGCCGCTTCGACTTGCCCGCAATACCGGTGACGTCCTTGATCGCCCGCATCACATGGGTCTCGGTGTCGGACATCGTCGTGGTCTGGTGGTAGCTCGTCGCCCAGCGGCAGCCCGGCGAGTCGCAGTCGATCTGCGCGACGCAGTTGCGGTCGAAGTCCTGCGCGAAGGCGTCGGCGTACCAGGTCGAGCCGGCGTAGCGGCCGGTCGAGTGTCCGGGCCACCAGGCGATGCGCACCGAGCGGCGCAGCGCCTTGCGGTGCTTCCACAGCACGCGCGCCATCTCCAGCATCGTCGCGTCGCCGGTCGCGTTGTCGCCCACGCCGACATCCCACGAATCGAGATGGCCGTGGACGAAGACGAACCGGTCCTTGTCCTCGTTGCCGGGGATGTGGACGACCGGCAGCTTCTGCTTGAACCAGCCCTCCTGCATCTCGGTCATGATGCGCGCCGACTTGCCCTCGACCGCCATCGCCATCAGCTGCTTGCCGTCGGGATTGTTCACCGCGACGACGACGATCTTGGGCTTGCGCGGCAGATCGTCGAGATCGGGCGAGCCCCAGATCGTCGTGCACGTGCCCCAGTGGATGTCGACGCCGGGATTGACGGCGATGACGCCGGCAGCACCCCACTCCTCGAGCAGCGAGCACGAGCCGGGATTGGCGAAGCCGTCCATCACCACGAAGCGGCCGCGCACGCGCGCCGGCAGGTCGGGCCCGCCATCGACGAAGATCTCGGCCGGATCGCGCGTGTAGGAGCGCATCGCGTGGGGATTGGACTTGAGATGGATGAGCGGCGCCTCGATGCCGCCCGGCACCGAGATGCTCATCGAGGGCGGCTTGGCGCGGAACTTGGAGTTCCCGACGGTCACCGAGGCATCGATCGGGATGCTGAGATAGATCTCCGGCTCGTGCACCTTGACCGGGACCTTGAGCCGCTTCAGCGCCGCCACGAGGTGGTCGACGCCCGCGTTCACGTCCTCGGGGCGCCAGCGCGGCATCTTCGCGTAGTCCTCGATCAGCGCCCACGGCGCATCGAGCGAGATGTCGGCGAGGATCTTGCGTTCCAACGGCGTCATGGTCCCTCCGCACCCGGGCGCGCCCGGCGTCCATGCGCCGCGCGTCGGTCCCGGCCCGGAATTCCTACGCCACGCCCCTCGACGCCGCAACCGGCGCCGGGGCTCTGAGGCGCGCTTGCGCGGGCCCGGCCGAGTGCTAGCCTTGCGTGCCGCTGCGCAAGACGGCGTTCAAGCCGCGCGCGGTGCCGTCGACGGGCAACGCACGAGGAGGGCTTCCCGATGACCACGCGCAGGATATTCCTTGCCGGCACCGCGCTGGCGGCGACATGGGACGGCCGCCGCGCGTTCGCGCAGCAGGCCGGCGACCGCATCCGCAAGATCGTCATCCTGTCGGACCCGCAGGGCTCCGCCCCCGCCGCCTATCAGGCGGCCCAGCTCACGGCGCAGGCCTGGCGCCAGCTGGGCCTCGAGGTCGAGGTCCGGCCGCTGCCGCGCCAACAGCAGAGCCAGATCGTCTGGTACGAGCGCCAGCGCTGGGACACGACGATGTGGCGGATGGTCGGACGTCCGGAGCGCAGCGATCCCGACGAGCTGGTCTACAACCTGTTCCACTCCTCGACCGCCAATTCCGGTTTCAACTTCGTCGGCTACTCGAATCCCGACTACGATCGCATCGCCGAGGCGCAGCGTGGCGCGATGGACGGCACCGAGCGCAAGCGGCTGATCGTCGAGGCGCAGACGACGATCGACCGCGACCAGCCCTACGCCTTCCTGGTCCATCCGGAGAACATCGGCGCCTTCAACAGGACGATCTGGGATCCGGCGTCGATCGTGACGCAGAGCGGCGTGTCGATCCGCAATTTCTGGACCTTCGTGGGCGCCAATCCGCTGACCGCGCAGAAGACGATGGTGCTGAACGCGCGCTTCAACCTGATCGCCGTGCATCCGCTTTATGTCAGCGGCGCCACCGATTCCTGGGTGACGGACCTCGTCTGGGACCGCCTCGCGCGCGTCGGCCCCGACGGGCTGCCGAGGCCCTGGGCGGCGGAGCGGATCGCGGCGGACGGCGACCGGGCATTCGATGTCACGATGCGCGACGGCATGAAATGGCACGACGGCCGCCCGGTGACGATCGACGACGTGATCTTCTCGTTCGAGGCGCCGGCGCAGGGCAACAGCGTGCCGATGTACAAGCCCTTCGTCGCCGACATCGAGAAGGTGGCGCGCACCGGCGAGCGCACGATCCGCTTCAGCCTGAAGCGGCCGAACGCCTCCTTCGTGACGTCGTCGCTCGCCAAGATCAATCTCGTGCCCCGCCACGTCTGGGAGCCGCTGCTGCAGGATCTCGCCGGCAAGACCGAGAGCATCGAGCGCGTGAAGGACCCGTCGTCGGTGGGCTCGGGCCCTTTCCGACTGGTGCGGGCGCGGCTGAACGAGGAGATCGTGCTGGACCGCTTCGCCGACCACTGGTCGGCGCCGCGCATGGAGCGTTGGGTCCTCCGGATCCTGCCGAACCCGGAGGCGACGCTGGCGATGCTGCGATCGGGCGAGATCAATTTCCTCGCCGATTTCGGCGGCGATCCAGAGCTGCTGATGCAGCTGGCACAGCAGAACCCCGCGATCGACGTCCGTCGCGAGGTCGATATCGGCTTCGAGTTCATCGCCTTCAACAATCGCCGCCCGCCGTTCAGCGACGCCGGATTCCGTCGCGCCCTGTCGATGGCGCTCGACCGCAAGCTGATGGTCCAGGCGGCCTGGAACGGCTTTGCCGCCGAGGCGAACTCGCATGTCTCGCCGGCCCTCAAGGCCTGGCACGCCGGCGAGGTCGACAATCCGCGCACGGGGCTCGCGGTCGCGCGCCAACTCCTCGAGCAGGGCGGATACCGCCTGGTCGGCAACCGGCTCCATTATCCCGCGGGGACCAAGGAGACGCTGCAGCCCGGCGAGTGAGCGGCGCCCATCGCGTCGCCGCCCGCGCACGCCGCTCGACTGCCTTCGGACCTGGGCGGCGGCGGCACGTCGAGCGCGGCCCCGATCGTCGCGACGACGAGAAGCGACCGGCGGACGATCGGCGCCGGCTCGTCCTTGCGGCCGCGGCCGCTACTCGATGATGGAGTCGGCGCCGATCAGCACGTCGCGCGGAATCGTGATGCCCAGCGCCTCCGCTGCCTTCAGGTTGATCACGAGCTCGAATTCGGTCGGCTGCGCGACGGGGATCTCGCCCGGCCTGCTGCCGGCGACGATCTTGCCGATATAGCCGCCGACGCTTCGGAAGGCGGTGCGCAGGCTTTCGCCGTAGCTCATCAGGCCACCGAGATCGACGAACTCCCTGACGCCGAACATCGACGGCAGGCGGTGCTTCGCCAGGAGCGCGACGATCTCTTCGCGCCGCGCGAAGAAGAAGGGCTCGTCCGGGAGAACGACGATGCCGTCCACCTGGCGTTGCGCCGCCGCGTCGACGGCGTCCTGCAGCGAAGCCTGGCCGGGCTTGCGTCCGGCCTGGACCTGCACCAGCCGGAGATCCAGGCGCGCGGCCACCGGCTCGAGGGTCTGCCACATCCGCGGATGCACGTTGCTGCTCGCGTCCACCAGCACCGCCACCGTGGCCTTGGGTCGCAGCACCGCCGCAAACAGGCTCAGCTTCTTCGGCATGATCTCGTCGGACAGGCTGGCGAGTCCGGTGACGTTCGCCCCTGGGCGGGCCAGGCTGGCGATGATCCGCTGTCCGACCGGATCGGCGACGGCGGCCATGACGATCGGTGTCGAGCCGGGCGTCGCGCCGAACGCCTGCTGCGCCACCAGCGTCGTCGGCGTGCAGGTGGAGATCACGGCGTCGAGCTTCGATGCCGCGAGCTCGCGGGCGAGGTTCGGCACCATGTCCAGGCGCCCATAGGCGTAGCGACGCTCGAGGACGAGGTTGCGGCCTTCGACCAGGCCCTGCTCCCGCAATCCGGCGATCAGCGCCTCCTCTTCATGAGGCGCGGTCAGGTCTCCGGCGAGAATGCCGATGCGCACGACCTTCGGCTGCGACTGCCCGAATCCGGGACCGGGTGCCGCCGCCAACGATGCGCCGGCCAGGACGAGGGTTCTGCGCTTCATTGGGAGATCTCCGAGATGACGAAGCGGCCGAACCGCAGTGTCGAGCGCCGGACGTTCTCCCCCGGCGCATCGACGACGTCGTTCAAGTTTCGCAGAAGACATCCGTCAAGCCTATTGCCGCCGTCGGCGACGTGATCACCGGTTCGCGGCGCCCGCGACCCGGCGACGGGGTCGCGCCGGCGCGCCCGACGATGCCGCGCGGCGCTCAATCGGAGCGGCGCGCCAGCGCCATGGCGCCGCCCAGGACCACGAGCATCGCCCCCGAGACCCGGTTGAGGGCGCGGCGCGCGCCGACGCCGCGCAGCCACGCCTGCATCTGCCCGGCGAGCAGCGCGTAGAGCGCCGCATTTGCCGTGGCGATGACCAGGAACGTGCCGCCGAGCACGGCCACCTGCGGCGCCGCCGGCATGTCGGCGCGCAGGAACTGCGGCAGGAAGGCGAGGAAGAACAGGATGCCCTTCGGGTTGAGGGCCGTGACGACATAAAGGTGCAGAAGGATCGACCGGGAGGCCGGGATCCCCGCGACCTCGGCCTCGATCGGCGCGACCGGGCTGCGCCACAACCGGATCCCGAGGTAGAGGAGGTACGCCGCACCCGCGAACTTGAGGATCGTGAACGCGAGCGCGGATGTGGCCAGCAGCGCGCCCAGGCCGGCGAGCGACAGGGCCAGCGCCGTGAAGTCGCCGAGCGCGACTCCGGGCACCGTCGCCCAGGCGGAGCGTTTGCCGTGGGCGAGGGCGTAGCTTATCACCAGCGTGATGGTCGGGCCGGGGATCACGACGAGCACGATCGAGGCGGCGACGAAGGCGAGCCAGGTTTCCAGCGAGATCATGGGCGACTCCGATAAGGTCGGCCCCACGAAGCCCGAGGGAGCGTTGATGATCAAGACGCCGCGGAACTATCCCGAGCTCGCCGACCCGCAGCAGCGGCCGCGATACAGCGGCGTCGCGACCTTCTTCCGGACTCCCTACCGGGAGGCGCTCGACGATCTCGACATCGCCCTGGTCGGGGTCCCCTTCGACGGCGGCGTCACCAACCGCACCGGCGCGCGCCACGGGCCGCGGGAGGTCCGCAGCCAGTCGAGCCTGCTGCGGCGGATCAACGCCGCGACGGACATCGATCCGTTCGCGCTGGCGCGGATCGCCGACATCGGCGACGCCTGGATCGAGGCGCCCTTCGCGCTCGTGGCCGCGCTCGACGAGATCGCCGACACGTTCCGGGCCGTGCACGCGGCGGGCGTCGTGCCGGTCTCGGTGGGCGGCGACCATTCGGTGACGCTGCCCATCCTGCGCGCGATCGCGAAGCACCGGCCCGTCGGAATGGTCCATGTCGACGCGCATTGCGACACCGGCGACGACTATCTCGGTTCGCGATTCCATCACGGCGCGCCCTTCCGCCGCGCCGTGGAGGAGGAGCTGCTCGATCCGAAGCGCGTCGTGCAGATCGGCATCCGCGGCACGACCAACGCGCCCGACCACTGGCGCTTCAGCCGCGAGAGCGGCATGCGCGTCGTGACGATGGACGAGTTCCACGACAAGGGCTGGCGCTTCGCGCTCGAGGAGGCGCGCCGCGTCGCGGGCGACGGGCCGACCTACCTGTCCTTCGACGTCGACGGGCTCGATCCGATCTACGCGCCGGGGACCGGCACGCCCGAGGCGGGCGGCATCACGATGATCGAAGCGATGCGCCTGATCCGCGGCCTGCAGGGCCTGGATGTCGTCGGCGGCGACGTCGTCGAGGTGGCGCCGCCCTTCGATCCGTCGGGACTGACCGCCTTCCACGGCGCGACGATCCTCTACGAGATCCTGTGCGTGGCGGCGGCGAGCGTCGCCCGTCGGCGCGGCTGAAGCGACGAGCAAGTGGGAGTCCTCCGATGACCGATCCGAACCTGTCGCCCCGGTATCCCGGGCCGTTGCCGCTCGCCGAGGCGCTGTCGAAGCTTGCGATGAGCGAGCCGGTCGACGGCGCCTTCACGCGCGAGGGCCTGCGTGCCGATGCCGAGTATCGCGATCTCGGGCTGGCGGCCGCGACCGGCGGGCGCATCGGCGCCAAGCACATCCGCGCGATCAAGCCGATGGCCGCGCCCACCGGCTGGCACTGGCACGACATGACCGGGCATTTCGTCTACGTCCTGCGCGGCTGGATCACGTTCCGCTTCGCCGGCGTCGCGGAGCCCGTGACGGTGCGCGCCGGCGCCTGCCTGTCGCAGCCCGCGGGAGTCGCGCACAACGTCGTCGCCCGCGCCGACGACCTGGAGCTGATCGAGATCAACCTGCCCGCGGCGTACTCGACGCAAGCGGTCGCGGATCCCGACGCGGTCGCGGCGCCGCGCTGAGAGGAAGCCCATCCGAATGACGAACGACGATCTCGGCCGGCTGCCGTTCGGCCATCCGGCGCGCCGGCTCTTCGCGCTCGATCCCGAGGCCGCGTTCCTCAACAACGGATCCTTCGGCGCCTGTCCCACCCGCGTCCTCGAGGCGCAGGACGCGATCCGGCGCGAGATGGAGCGCCAGCCGGTCGCGTTCTTCGCCGACATCCTGCCCGTCCGGCTGCGCGCGGCCGCGCAGCGGCTCGCGGGCTTCCTCGGTGCGGCCGGCGACGACATCGTCTTCGTCGAGAATGCGACCGCCGGCATGAACGCGGTGCTGCGCAGCCTGCGCTTCGCGCGCGGCGACGAGATCCTGACGACGGATCACGTCTATGGCGCGGTTCGCCAGGTCTTGCGGCATCTCGAGGCCACGGCGGGCGTGGTCGTCGTCGAGCCGACGCTGCCCTGGCCGGTGCGCGACGAGGCGGCGGTGGTCGAGGCGGTCGCGCGCGGCCTCACGCCGCGCACCCGGCTGCTGGTGATCGATCACATCGCTTCGCGCAGCGCGCTGATCCTGCCGGTCGCGAAGCTGGTCGAGCTCGCCAAGGCGCAGGGCGTCCCCGTCCTCGTCGACGGCGCGCATGCGCCGGGCCAGGTCGAGCTCGACGTGCCGGCGCTCGGCGCCGACTGGGTGATCGGCAACTGCCACAAATGGCTGTTCGCGCCGAAGGGGGCCGCCTTCCTCTGGGCGCGCGCGGACCGTCAGGCCGAGCTGCATCCGCCGGTGATCTCGCACGGCTACGGCGGGGGATTCGTGGCGGAGTTCGACTGGGTCGGAACGCGCGACGCCAGCGCCTGGCTCGCGGTGCCGGACGCGCTCGACTTCCTCGAGGCGCTCGGCCCGGCCCGGGTGCGCGAGCGCAATCATGCGCTGGTCACCGCGATGGCCGAGACGCTCGCCAGCGCCTGGCGCACCGAGGTCGGCGCGGCCCGCCCGCTGTTCGGCGCGATGGCGACGGTGCGGATGCCTGCCGGCCTGCCGCCGACCTGGGAGGCGGGTCGCGCGCTGCGCAAGCGGCTCTGGGACACGCATCGCGTCGAGGTCCCGATCATGCCGGTCGGCGACGCGCTGTGGGCGCGGCTGTCGGCGCAGATCTTCAACGTGCCCGACGACTACGCCCGCCTGGCGCGCGCGGTCGCTGCGGGGTGAGCGGAGGCGCGCCGGGCCGCGCGGGCCTTCGCGCCCGCGTTCGGGCGGTGACATAATCGCCGCCTGCACAGGGAGCGGGACGGACGATGGCGGAAAAGCTGCTGCTGGCGATCGACCAGGGGACCACCTCGACGCGGTCGATCGTGTTCACGAGCGAGGGCCAGACGCGCGCCGCGGCGCAGGAAGAGCTCAAGCAGCACTACCCGAAGCCGGGCTGGGTCGAGCACGACCCCGAGGAGATCTGGCGCGCGGCGCTGTCGACGATGAAGCGCGCGCTCGCGAATGCCCGCGCCAAGCCCGCCGACATCGCCGGCATCGGCATCACCAACCAGCGCGAGACCACGATCCTGTGGGATCGCGCGACCGGCAAGCCGATCCACAACGCCATCGTCTGGCAGGACCGCCGCACCGCCGAATGGTGCCAGCGGATGAAGAAGGAGGTCGGCGATGCCGAGCTCGGCCGGCGGACCGGCCTGTTGTTCGACGCGTATTTCTCCGGCTCGAAGATCTCCTGGCTGCTGGACAACGTCGCCGGCGCGCGCGAGGCGGCCGAGGCGGGGCGGCTGGCCTTCGGAACCGTCGACTGCTTCCTGCTGTGGCGGCTCACCGGCGGCGCGGTGCATGCGACCGACGCGACCAACGCCTCGCGCACGATGCTGTTCAACATCGCCACGCAGGCATGGGACGACGAGCTGCTGCGGATCTTCGGCATCCCGCGCGCCCTGCTGCCGGAGGTGCGCGACTGCGCCGCCGATTTCGGCGCGACCGCGACCGAGCTGCTCGGGCAGGCCGTGCCGATCGCCGGCATCGCCGGCGACCAGCAGGCCGCGACGATCGGCCAGGCCTGCTTCCGGCCGGGCATGATCAAGAGCACCTACGGCACCGGCTGCTTCGTCCTGATGAACACCGGCGACACGCAGGTGCAGTCGCAGAACCGCCTGCTCGCCACGCTCGCCTACCGGCTCGCCGGCAAGCCCACCTACGCGCTGGAGGGCAGCATCTTCGTCTCCGGCGCCGCGATCCAATGGCTGCGCGACGCGCTCAAGATCATCAAGGCCGCGCCCGACACCCAGTCGCTGGCGCAGTCGCTGTCCGGCAACGACGGCGTCTACATGGTGCCGGCCTTCGTCGGGCTCGGCGCGCCGTGGTGGGATCCCGATGCGCGCGGCGCGATCGTCGGGCTGTCGCGCGACTCGGGCATCGCGCATATCGCGCGGGCCGCGCTCGAGGCCTGCGTCTACCAGACCCAGGACCTGATGAGCGCGATGCGCGCCGACGGCGTCGCCGACTTCTATTCGATCCGCGTCGACGGCGGGATGGCGGTCAACGACTGGTTCGCGCAGTTCCTCGCCGACCAGCTCGACCTGCCGGTCGAGCGCCCGGCCATCACCGAGACGACCGCCCTGGGGGCCGCCTATCTGGCTGGCCTGACCACCGGGGTCTTCGCCTCGACCGAAGACATCGCCCGTCGCTGGCAGCGCGAGCGCCGTTTCGTGCCCGGCGCCGACCCCGCCCTTCGCCAGCAGCGCTACGCGGGCTGGCGCGACGCGGTCGGCCGGGTCCTCACGCGAAGCTGAGAGCTTCCGGCGCCGCCCGGCCGCAGCCGGCGGTTGGAGGGTCCGGAGGGCGCGTGATAGGTTGCGCCCGATCATCAAAGCGTCACGCGATCGTCGCTGCCGGTTCACGGCGCGGGGACAAAGCGTGGGGCTCGACGCTTCCAGGGAGGACTTGAATGTTGAGACGCACGATTTTGGCCACCGGGACCGCCGCGGCGGTCGTCCTCGGCTCTGCGGCCGCGCAGGCGCAGATCGAGATCCAGTGGTGGCACGCGATGACCGGCGCCAACAACGACGTCATCGAGAAGCTGGCCAAGGACTTCAACGACTCGCAGAAGGACTACAAGGTCGTCGCGACCTACAAGGGCAGCTATCCCGACACGATGAACGCCGGCATCGCAGCGTATCGCGCTGGCAACGCGCCGCACATCATGCAGGTCTTCGAGGTCGGCACCGCGACGATGATGGCCGCCAAGGGCGCCATCAAGCCGGTGCAGGACATGATGAAGGAGGCCGGCGAGAAGTTCGATCCGAAGAGCTACCTGCCGGCGATCGCCGGCTACTACTCGACGGCGAAGGGCGAGATGCTCTCGTTCCCCTTCAACAGTTCGTCGGCGATCATGTGGTACAACAAGGACGCCTTCAAGAAGGCGGGCCTCGACCCGGAGAAGCCGCCGAAGACCTGGCCCGAGACCTTCGAGGCCGCGAAGAAGCTCAAGGCGGCGGGCCATGCCACCTGCGGCATGTCGACGGCCTGGATCACCTGGCTGATGATCGAGCAGTTCAGCGCCTGGCACAACCTGCCGCTCGGCACCAAGGCCAACGGCATGGACGGCTTCGACACCGAGTTCAAGTTCAACTCGCCGCTGCACGTGAAGCATCTGCAGAATCTCGTCGACCTGCAGAAGGACAAGACCTTCGACTACGGTGGCCGCACCAACACCGGCGAGGGGCGCTTCACCTCGGGTGAATGCCCGATCATGCTCACCTCCTCGGCGTTCTACGGCAACGTGAAGGCCAACGCGAAGTTCGAGTTCGGCGCCTCGACGATGCCGTACTACCCCGAGGCGGCGGACGAGAAGCTCGTCGCGGCCGCCGGTCGGCTTGAGTCGCGCGCGAGCGCGCTGGCGACCGAGGTCGTCGCGCTGGCGACCTCTGCGTCGGGCAGCCCGGCGGCGCTCGTCGCGAAGGCGGGCGAATTGGCTGGATTGAGAACAGCGATCAACGAACTGCGCGCGGCGCAGTCTGTTCCGCAGAACTCGATCATCGGCGGCGCTTCGCTGTGGGTGATGGGCGGCAAGAAGGCCGAGGAGTACAAGGGCGTGGCGAAGTTCTTCACGTTCCTGTCGGACACCGACCGCCAGCGCTGGCTGCACGAGGTCTCGGGCTATCTCCCGATCACCAACGCCGCCTATGCGGCGACCAAGGCGTCGGGCTTCTACGAGAAGAACCCCGGCCGCGAGACGCCGCTGCAGCAGCTGAACAACAAGGCCCCTACCGAGAACTCGGCAGGACTGCGCTTCGGCAATCTCGTCCAGATCCGCGACATCTGGGCCGAGGAGATCGAGGCGGCGCTGCAGGGCAGCAAGTCCCCCCAGGCCGCGCTCGACGCCGCCGTCGCGCGCGGCAACGCGACGCTGCGTCAGTTCGAGCGCACGGTCTCGCGGTGATCGCATTCGCTCATCCCCTCCGGTCGCGCGTAGCGCGATAGGAGGGGTGGCCGAGCGAAGCGAGGACGGGGAGGACGAGCGTGGCTGCAAGAGACGCACTTGTCCTCCCCGTCCGCTTCGCGGTCACTCCTCCTATTCGCTTCGCGAACAGGAGGGGATGAAGCCCCAGCGTTCGGCACATCCATGGAAAAGCGCGCGATCTTCAAGGAACGCTGGCTGCCCTACGCGCTGCTGCTGCCGCAGGTCGCGATCACCATCGTCTTCTTCTATTTCCCCGCCGGGCAGGCCTTCTACCAGTCCTTCCTGATCGAGGACGCCTTCGGCACGGCCACGCAGTTCGTGTGGTTCGAGAACTACACGCATCTGTTCTCGCAGCCCGAGTACTTCAAGGCGATGGGCACGACGCTGCTGTTCTCGGTGGCGGTCACGCTGCTCTCGCTGTCGAGCGCGCTGCTGCTGGCGGTCATGGCCGACCGCCAGATCAAGGGTGCCGGCACCTACAAGACGATGCTGATCTGGCCCTACGCCGTGGCGCCCGCTGTCGCGGCGGTGCTGTGGCTGTTCATGTTCCAGCCCTCGCTCGGCGTGATCGCGCGCGGGATCCGCGCGCTCGGCGTCGACTGGAATCCGCTGCTCAACGGCACCCACGCCATGATCCTGGTCGTGCTCGCCGCGACCTGGAAGCAGATCTCCTACAACTTCCTCTTCTTCCT
>JAEULA010000025.1 GCA_016793165.1 Alphaproteobacteria bacterium
TTCGCCGGCATTGCCTGCGCACTGGTCTTTCTCATGGGACGGCTGCGCGGCATGACGCCCGAGGCGATGGTGCTCGCGGGCATCGCGCTGCTGTTCCTGTTCCAGGCGCTGCTGTCGCTGCTGCAGTTCATCGCCTCGCCCGAGGCGCTGCAGCAGATCGTGTTCTGGCTCTTCGGCAGTCTCGCCCGTTCGACCTGGGGCAAGATCGCCATCGTCGGCGCGGCGATGGCGGCGACCGTGCCGATCCTGCTCGCCGACGCCTGGCGGCTCACCGCGCTCAAGCTCGGCGACGATCGCGCCCGCGGCCTCGGCGTCGACGTGCGGGCATTGCGCCTACGCTGCTTCGTCGTGATCTCGCTGCTCACCGGCGCGGCGGTTGCCTTCGTCGGCACGATCGGCTTCATCGGCCTGGTCGCGCCGCATGTCGCGCGCATGCTGGTCGGCGAGGACCAGCGCTTCCTGCTGCCGATGTCGGCACTATGCGGCGCGGCGCTGCTGTCGACCGCCTCGATCGCAAGCAAGATGCTTGTCCCGGGCACGCTGTTCCCGATCGGCATCGTCACGGCGCTGATCGGCGTCCCGTTCTTCGTCTGGCTCGTGCTCGGCCTGCGCCGGAGCTACTGGTGAGACTCGTCCTGGAAGCCTTGACGGTCACCTATGGCCCGCACCGCGCGGTCCATGAAGTGGATCTGGTCGCGCGTCCGGGCGAGGTGACCGGCCTGCTCGGACCCAACGGCTCGGGCAAGTCGAGCCTCGTGCGCAGCATCGCAGGTCTCGTTGCCCATTCCGGCCGCATCGAATTCGGCGGCGTCGAGCGCGGCGCGGTCCGGATCGGCTACATGCCGCAGGATCACATCGTCCGCGCGGCACTCAGCGTCTTCGAGGTCGTCCTGCTCGGCCGGCTCAAGACGCTGGCGCTGCGCGTGTCGCCCTCGGACCTGGCGGCGGCGCGCGCGACGCTCGAGACTCTCGAGATCCAGGACCTCGCGGAACGCCAGCTCGGCGAGCTCAGCGGCGGGCAGCGCCAGCTGGTGATGCTGGCCCAAGTGCTCGCCTCCGATCCCCAGCTGCTGCTGCTCGACGAGCCGATCAGCGCGCTCGACCTGCGTCACCAGCTCGACGTGCTCGGCATCGTGCAACGGCTGACCCGCGAGCGCGGGTTGACGACGATCGTCGTGCTGCACGACCTCAACGCCGCCGCGCGGCATTGCGATGCGCTCTGCGTGCTCGAGCGCGCCCGCAAGGTCGCGGACGGATCGCCCGCCGAGGTGATCACCACCGGCCTGCTCGCCGACGTCTTCGGCGTCGAAGCGCTGGTCGATCACGCGCGCGACGGCAAGCCCTTCGTCATCGCGCTGCGTTCGATCGCGAGCGCCGCGCGCGCCAGCACTCGATAGGAGCCTCCATGTCGACACGTCGCCCCACCCTGTCGCGCCGCGCCGCGATCCTCCTGCCTCTCGCCGCCGCGCTGCCGCATCGCGCGCGCGCCGCCATGGCGCCGTTCGTCGATGCCGCCGGGCGCATGGTCGCGCTCAAGGCGCCGGCCGAGCGCATCGTGCTCGGGTTCAACTTCGAGGAGTTCACCGCGGTCGCGGGGCGCGAGGGCTGGACGAAGGTCGTCGGCTTCACGCGCAGACAATGGGCAGTGAACCGGCAATCGACCTGGCGGCGTGCCGTCGCTGCGATCCCCGGCATCGAGCTTCTCGCCGATGTCGGCGCCGCCGAGGATCAGAGCTTCAGCGCCGAGCGCGTGCTGGCGCTGCGACCCGATCTGGTGATCATCCACGCGTTCGGCTACGCGAGCCTGCCCGGGCAAATGCAGCTGATCGAACAGGCCGGGGTGCCGATCCTGGTCGTCGACTACAACGCGCAGAAGCCGGAGCTGCACGCAGCCAGCACGCTGGCGCTCGGACACGCGATGGGCGCGCTCGACCGCGCCCGCTCCCTCGTCGATCTCTACACATCGAAGATCCGCGACATGGTGGCACGCCTCGCCGGCGTCGCGGCGCGCCCGAAGGCCTATGTCGAACTCGGCCAGGGCGGCCCGGGCGTGGTCGGCAACAGCTACAGCAAGGCGATGTGGGGCGAGATGATCGATCTCGCCGGCGGCACCAATATCGCCAATGGCCATATCGCGCCGGGCTGGAAGCCGCTGGCGCCGGAACTGGTGATCGCCGCCGCGCCGGAGCACGTCTTCATGATCGGTTCGATCTGGGCGAACCAGGCGCAGTCGGTCCGGCTGGGCTACGACGTCGATGTCGAGACGGCGCGGCGCTCGCTGCTGGCCTATGCCCAGAGGCCCGGCTGGGACACGTTGCCGGCAATCCGTCGCAACGCGTTGCATGCGATCGAGGCGACGATGGCACGCTCGCTGCTGGACTGGATCGCGATGCAATACATCGCCAAGCAGCTTCATCCCGAGCGCTTCGCCGATGTCGATCCGGTCGCCTCGCTGCGCGCCTATCATGAAGCCTATCTGCCGATCCGCTTCGAAGGCACGTGGATGCTGCGCGCCGCTTGAGCCGCCGGTGCGCGGGCGCCGGCACTCCCCTCCTGTTCGGCGAAGCCGAATAGGAAGGGTGGCCGCGAAGCGGCCGGGGAGGACAAGGGCGTCTCGCGTGAGCCACGCTTGTCCCCCCCGCCTTCGCTGCGCTCAGGCACCCTTCCTATCGCGGCGCGACCGGAAGGGAGTGCCGCAAGCCGAACGGACTGAGCGCTAGCGCTTCTTGCCGCCTGATTGCGGCGACGTCTTGCCCTTGGAGTCGGCGAAGGGCGATGCCGCCACGCTCGCCTTCGCCTTGTCCTTCTTGGGCTTCTTGGCTTCGCGGTTGCTCCGCATCTGACCTTTGGCCATTTCGCTTCTCCTCGCTGTGCAGTCACGCGGGCGAGCCTACACCCCCGCGCCGCCCGGCCCTGCATCAAGACTTACGTGCCGAAGTGAAGCGCCCGATCGCGAAGGGCGCGATCGGAAGGTTGGTGCGTCCCGTCGCGACGAGCTCGGCGAGGATCGAGCCGACGATCGGGCCGAGCTGGAAGCCATGGGCGGAGAAGCCGAAGCCGTGCCAGCACGCCTCGTGGGTGGAGCTCGGTCCGATCACCGGGATGTCGTCGGGCATGCGCGCCTCGATGCCGGCCCAGGCGCGCACGATCTGGGCCGAGCGCATGATGGGCACGAGGTCCCACACCGTCTCGGCATTGGTCGCGAGGCGGCCCCAGTCGAGATCGGTGCGGTTCTCGTCACGCGTCGCGCGGCCGCGATGGCCGCCGCCGATCAGCACGGTGCCGTTGGCGAACTGCTTGAAGGACAGCGTGCGCCCCGCGGCGATCAGCACCGGCTTGATGAAGGGCGGCAGGCGCGAGGTGATCATCAGCATCGGTGCGATCACTTCGAGCGGCACCGGCTCGCCCAGCTGCGCGGCGATGCGGTCAGCCCAGGCGCCGGCACAATTCACCAGCGCAGGCGCCTCGAAGACGCCGACGGCGGTTTCGACGCGCCAGAGCCTGCCGCGGCGCGCGACGCGGTCGACCCGCGCCCCTTCGACGATGCGCGCACCGCGGCGCTGAGCGGCGCGCGCGAATGCCGTGGTGGCGCGGAAGGGGATCGCGGCGCCGTCTCGCCGCGCCACCACGCCGCCGAGGCAGTGCTCGGCGATCGACGGGATGATCGCACGCAGCTCGCGCTCATCGATCGCCTCCTCGTGGGTGAAGCCCATCGCGTTCAGCCGGGCGACGCGCTGGCGCAGCGACGCCATCTGCGCCTCGGTCTCGGCGGCGATCACCTGGCCGTGGCTGTCGAAGCCGCAGTCGTCGTCGAGCAGCGCGGCGATGCCGTGCCAGATCTCCATGGAGGCGACCGAGAGCGGCACCTCGGCGAAGTCGCGGGCGAGCGTGCGCACGCCGCCGGCATTCACGCCCGAGGCATGGCGCGCGACGTGATCCTTCTCGAGCAGCAGCGCCTTGATGCCGCGCTGCGCGAGATGGAAGGCGGTGGACGAACCGTGGATGCCGCCGCCGATGACGATGACGTCGGTCATGGG
>JAEULA010000054.1 GCA_016793165.1 Alphaproteobacteria bacterium
CGCGGCCACCTGGACCACCGCCGCCGCCGGCGCCGCGACGACCGTCGTTCGCGCCCGCGCCGCAAACCGCACCGCGAGCATGTTCGCCACCGCCCGCGCGAAGGACAGCGCGCCGTCGGCGCGCCAGTCCTCGACGACGACGAGTCCGAGCCAGCGTTCCCCGCTGCGGATCGGCACCGTGATCACGGACCGGCTGCCCATGCGCTTGAGGTAGAGCTTGTGGAAGTCGGCGGTCCGCGCGTCCTTGGCCGCCTCCGCGACTTCCAGCTCCTGGCCCGCCTCGGCCGCGGCGAAGAAGCCGGGCATCTCGGTGCGGGTGAGCTCGACGCCCGCCGTGTGGCCGTCGTTCTCGCGGTCGCGGCAGTCCTCGAGCACCATGGCGTTGCTGTCGGAGGACACGCGCCACAGGCCGAATCGCTTGGCGCCCACCGCGCGCGCGGCGATCTTCGTCAGCGCCTGGACCGCGTCCTCCTGCGTCGGATCGAACAGGGCCGCATTCGCCGCCAGCTCGGTGAACGCGCGGCTCTGCGCCTCGCGCGACTGCTCGCGCAGCACCACGAGCGCCGCGTTGCGGTCGGCGCGCAGGCCCTGGTGGATCAGCAGCGCCGCGAACAGTGCCGAGAGCAGCACGACGCCGAAGGACATCAGCAGCGTCGAGCGGTTGTTGAGCGCGACGAAGCCGACGAAGTCCTTCTCCGGGACGACGATCAGAGTCGACCAGTCGTGGTCGGCGTCGGCCAGCACCGGCGTCGCGGCGGTGATGTAGCGCTCGCCGTCGATCTCGATGGTGCGGCGGCCGTGGCCCTCGATCCGGAACCGGTTGTAGGCGCGGGTCAGCACGCCGTCGCCGAGCTCGTCGAGCGAGGCCGGCAGCAGCTGATCACCCACGCGCTTGAAGGTGCGGGCGGCGTCCGGATAGGCGACGAGCCTGCCGTCGCCGTCGACGATCATCGCGCGGCCGGACTTGCCGATCTGCAGCGCGGCGAGGAAGCGCGACAGCGTGTCGAGCGCGATGTCGACGCCGAAGACCGCGGTCAAGGCGCCCTTGGTGTCGAACAGTGCGCCGGACGCGGTCAGGCCCGGCTTCTGGTCCGTGAAGAAGATGTAGAGGCGTGACCAGTGGACCTTGCCCCGGGCCTCGACGGCGCCCTGGTACCAGACGCGGGTTCGCGGATCGTAGGTGTCCGTGGGATCCTTCTCGACCAGGCGAGTGGCGCCTTGCGGGTCGCGCCGGGTCCAGGTCGTCTCGGGAGCGCCCTTGCGGCGATCGATCACCTTGGTGTCGATGGCGCCGCTCGCCTCGCGCTTCGCCATCATGAAGCTGCCGTCGGGCGAGGCGTAGCTGATCAGCGACAGCTGCGGATTGTCGAACAGGATCTGCCAGCCGATGGCCTCCGCGCCCCCCTGCGGCTCGCCCAGGAACTTGCCGTCCGAGAGCACGCCGCGCAGCAGCTCCACCGCGCGGGGCGCCGGCCCGAGATAGGCGTCGACCTCGCGCGAGATCCGCTGCGCCTGGGACTGGATCACCTCGTCGGCGAGCTGCAATGCATCGCGCTTGTTCGTCTCGTAGGAGTACCAGGCGATGCCGAGGATCGCGGCGATGATGAGCCCGACCCCGATGATCGGCAGGCCGATGCGCGACCAGCGGTGGCGCGACTGCCGGCGCGCCTCCGCGGGATCGATCACCGAATTGCCGCCATCGCCAGCCACCACGTCGGGCCTGTCCTGTCGCTTTATCGAGCCGTCGCCGCCAGATTAGGCATGCCGCCGCCGGCGGCAAGCGTTGCCGGCGGCGCGAACGCGCTTGTCCCAGCGATGCGGTCGCCGCCCGGTCAGGTCGGGACGGTCGGTTTCAGCCGGCCGCCGGCGCGGACGGGCTCGATGCGCCGCGCGAGTCCGCTCGCCGGATCGATCTCGGCGTAGATGCCGCACATCGTCCCCTCGCCCTCGGCCGGCGACAGCCGCTCCCCCGGCATCTTGCGGACGAAGCGCGCGATCGCGGCCTCCTTCTTCATGCCGATGACCGAATCGTAGTCGCCGCACATCCCGGCATCGGTCTGATAACCGGTGCCGCCGGGCAGGATCTGGGCGTCCGCGGTCGGCACATGACTGTGCGAGCCGACGACGAGCGACACCCGGCCGTCGCAGAGGTGGCCGAGCGCCATCTTCTCGCTGGTCGCCTCGCCGTGGACGTCGACGATCAGCACGTCGACTCCGTTGCCGAGGCGCTGGGTGGCGAGCACGCTCTCGATCGCCGCGAAGGGATCGTCAAGCGGATCCATGAACAGCCTGGTCATGACGTTGACGACGACGATGCGCTTCTTGGCGACGCCGAAGACGCCGATGCCCCGGCCGGGCGTCCCGCGCGGGAAGTTGAGCGGACGCAACAGCCGCGGATCGTTGTCGATCGTCGCGACGATCTCGCGCTGGTCCCAGACGTGGTTGCCGGTGGTGATGCAGTCGACGCCCGCGTCGTAGAGCTCGGTGGCGGTCTTGTCGGTGATGCCGAAGCCGTGGGCGGCGTTCTCGCCGTTCGCCACGACGAAGTCCAACCCCAGCCGGTCGCGCAGGCCCGGCAGGTGCTTCGCGACCGCGTCACGGCCCGAGCGCCCGACGACGTCGCCGAGAAAGAGCAGCTTCATGCGACCGCCGGATGCAGCAGGCCGCGCTCGGTGGCGATCAGGTCGAGGCGCTGGTCGAAAGGTTCGCGTGGCACGTGGTCGATCTCCTGGGCGGCGTAGCCGATGCCGATCGCCAGGACGTCGCCGGCGCGGCGCAGACTGGCGAGGGTGCGGTCGTAATAGCCGCCTCCGTAGCCCAGACGGAAGCCGCGCGCATCGAACGCGAGCAGCGGCACCAGCAGCACCCGCGGCACCAGCACCGGCGCGTCCGCGGGCGGTACGGACGTGCCGAAGCCCGCGTCGACCAAGCGGTCGCCGGGTTGCCAGGCCCTGAAGACCAGGGGAGCCTCGCGCGCGACGACGACGGGAAGCGCGCAGTGCCAACCCGCCGAGAAAAGCGCCTGCAGCGCCGGCCGCACGTCGAACTCGTCGCCCATCGGCCAGTAGGCCGAGACGGGTCCCGGCCGGTACGGCGTCGCGGAAAGCGCCGGCAGCAGATGCCCGGCCACCGCATGACCGGCGTCGAGCGCGGCCATGCGCCACGACGCGCGGGCGGCGCGCAACGTCCGCCGCAGCGCGCGCTTGGTCTCGACGATCGGGGACAGGCTCACGACGGTCCTGGCGGCCGCGCTCGGGCCGGACGAAGGGCAGCGGCGGGAAACGGGAGGGAGTGGAGTGGACGGAGCCGCCGCGGCCGTTGGCGCAAAAAACCCTCTGTGGCCCGCTTGACGCAGGTGGGCGCCGTGGTACCGAGGCCTCGACCCCGGCAGGGACAGCTCCCGAGAGGTAAGTTATCGGCCCCAGGGATTATGTGGCCTGACGCGCCGCACAGCCCCGTCCGAGGAACAATCTAGGCTGCCGAGGGTTTCCGAACAACTGACGCGACGAAAAAGTCCCGCGGCCGCCCCCGGCGACATCCTCAATTCGCCTCGAGCCGGTCGGACATGACCGCCATGCGCTGTGCGAGCCGGTCGAGATGGCGCGAAAGCGTCTCCTCGCGCCGCGCAAGCTGCGCCTCGATGGCATTGACGCGCTCCTGCAAGGCACCGTTGCGCTCGTCGGCCGCCCGAACGGCGCTCGACCCCGCTTCGCTCGCCGCTCGGGCGGCCTCGGCGTCGTGATAGGCCTCGCCCAGCTCGTCGGCGAGCGTCAGGCAGGCGAGCATGAACAGTCGCGCCTCGCCGACGCCGCCCATCTTCGCGGCCAGGTCGCGGACTTTGGTGTCGACGTACTTCGCGAGGCCGCGCAGCCGCTCCTCCTCGCCGTCGGCGCAGCCCACCGTGTAGCTGCGTCCGTTGATCTCGATCGCAATCTGCGCCATCGCGCCGCCTCGCCTTGAACGTCTCGAATGCGTTCCGTCACGCCCCGCGGGCGCTCACTCGGGCCGACGCGGCGCCGTGCCGCCGTCGTCGCCCGACATCGCATCGGCTTCCGCCAGGGCCGCCTGCGCCGCGCGCGCCGCCGCAAGGGCGCGATCGACGCGCGTCGCCAATGCGTCGAGCCTGCCGTCGACGGCCGCGACGTCGGACGGTGCCGCCGCCGGCGCACGGGACAGGTTCCCCTCCAGGCGCTTCAGCGCCGCGTCCACGCGATCCAGCGATTCGTCGATGCGAGCCATGGTCGTTCTCCCGTTGCGCGGCAGAACATCGCGTTTTGCCCGCCGAATCAAGGTTGACGCCCCTCCGGACGGGGCGCATTTTCCGCCGCGCATGAGCGCTGCTCCCGACACCGTTCCGGTCGCCTCTCCGAAACCCCTGAGCACCAAACAGACGCCCGAGCACGCCCGCATGGCGAACGCCCTGCGCGCGCTGGCGATGGACGCTGTGGAGAAGGCGAAATCCGGGCATCCGGGCATGCCGATGGGCATGGCCGATGTCGCCACCGTCCTGTGGACCAAGTTCCTCAAGTTCGATCCGACAGCGCCCGATTGGCCCGACCGCGACCGCTTCGTGCTGTCCGCCGGCCACGGCTCGATGCTGCTCTACGCGCTGCTCCATCTCACCGGCTATGCCGACATGACGATGGACGAGATCAAGCGCTTCCGGCAGCTCGGCGCGAAGACCGCGGGCCATCCCGAATTCGGACATGCCGCCGGCATCGAGACGACGACCGGGCCGCTGGGCCAGGGCCTCGCCAACGCCGTCGGCATGGCGATGGCCGAGCGCGCGCTCAACGCACGCTTCGGCGATGCGCTCGTCGATCACTACACCTACGTGATCGCCGGCGACGGCTGCCTGATGGAGGGCATCAGCCAGGAGGCGATATCGCTCGCCGGCCATCTGCGGCTGAACCGCCTGGTCGTGCTGTTCGACGACAACGGCATTTCGATCGACGGGCCGACCTCGCTGACGACCTCCGAGGACCAGCTCGCGCGCTTCGCCGCCAGCGGCTGGCACACGATCGCGGTGGACGGTCACGACCCGGCCGCGATCGAGGCCGCGATCGCCGAGGCGCGCCGCAGCGAGCGCCCCACCCTCGTCGCGTGCCGCACGACGATCGCCTACGGCGCGCCGACCAAGGCCGGCACCTCCGCCTCGCACGGCTCGCCGCTGGGCGCCGCGGAAATCGCCACCACGCGCGAGCGCCTGGGCTGGACCAACGGCCCGTTCGAGATCCCCGTCGACGTGCTCGAGCGCTGGATCGCCGCCGGCCACCGCGGCGGCGCCGCCCGCAAGTCCTGGGACGGCCGGCTGGCACGCGCCACGTCGGAGCTGCGCAACGAGTTCAAGCGCGTGGTCGCCGGCAAGCTGCCCAAGGCGCTCGACGAGGCGGTCGCCGCGCTCCGGGCCAGGCTGATCGCCGAAAAGCCGAATGTCGCTACGCGCGTCGCGTCGCAGACCGCGCTCGAGATGCTCGCCGCCGCGGTGCCCGAGTTGCTCGGCGGCTCGGCCGATCTCACCGGGTCGAACAACACCAAGGCGAAGGTGCAGGCGCCCTTCACCGCCACCGACCGCGCCGGCCGCTACGTCTATTACGGCGTGCGCGAGCACGGCATGGCGGCCGCGATGAACGGCATGGCGCTGCACGGCGGCGTCATCCCGTACGGCGGCACATTCCTGGTCTTCACCGACTACTGCCGACCGGCCATCCGGCTGTCGGCGCTGATGGGCCAGCGCGTCGTCTACGTGATGACGCACGATTCCATCGGGCTCGGCGAGGACGGGCCGACGCATCAGCCGGTCGAGCATCTCGCCGCCCTGCGCGCGATCCCCAACGTCGCGGTGTTCCGCCCCGCGGACGCGGTCGAGACGCTGGAGTGCTGGCAGATCGCCCTGCAGCGCAAGGACGGCCCCAGCGTGCTGGCGCTCACGCGTCAGAACCTCGCGACGCTGCGGACGTCGGACGACGCGGCCAATGCCTGCGCGCGCGGCGGCTACGTGCTCGCCGAGGCCGACGGCGGCGAGCGCCAGGCGACGATCATCGCGACGGGGTCCGAGGTCGCGATCGCGATGGAGGCGCGCCGGCTCCTCGCCGCCGAGGGCGTGCGCGCGGCCGTGGCCTCGCTGCCGTGCTGGCTGCTGTTCGACCGCCAGACCGGAACCTATCGTCGCGCGGTGCTCGGCGGCTCGCGGGTCGCGAAGGTGGCCGTCGAGGCGGCCATCGGCTTCGGGTGGGAGCGCTATGTCGGCGCCAAGGGCGGCTTCGTCGGCATGCCCGGGTTCGGCGCCTCGGCGCCGGCCGCCGATCTTTACAAACACTTCGGGATTACCGCCGAAGCTGTCGCGACGGCCGTCAAGGAACGCCTCTAGACAGCCGTCCTCAACACACCGTCCAGGCATCCATCGAGGAAGACCATGACCGTGAAGATCGCCATCAACGGCTTTGGCCGGATCGGCCGCCTCGTCCTGCGCGCGCTGCATGAATCCGGCCGCAAGGACATCGAGGTGGTCGGCATCAACGACCTCGGCTCGGTCAAGATGAACGCCCATCTTCTCAAGCACGATTCCGTTCACGGCGCCTTTCCGGGCAGCGTGTCCACGGGCGACGACTGGATGGACATCGGCCGCGGCAGGATCAAGGTCACGGCCGAGCGCGATCCGGCCAAGCTCCCCTGGGGCGCCCTGGGCGTCGACATCGTCGCCGAGAGCACCGGCATCTTCACCAAGCGCGAGCAGGCCGCGGCCCATCTGACCGCCGGCGCGAAGCGCGTGCTGATCTCGGCGCCCGCCGACGGCGCCGACCTGACCGTCGTCTACGGCGTGAACCACGACCAGCTGAAGGCCGAGCACAAGGTCGTGTCCAACGCCTCCTGCACGACCAACTGCCTCGCCCCCGTCGCCTACGTGCTGCACAACGCATTCGGCATCGAGCGCGGCTACATGACGACGATCCACGCCTATACCGGCGACCAGAACACCGTCGATACGATGCACAAGGACAGGCGGCGCGCGGGCGCCGCGGCGCTGTCAATGATCCCGACTTCCACCGGGGCCGCGAAGGCGGTCGGCCTCGTGCTGCCGGAGCTCAAGGGCAAGCTCGACGGCACCGCGATCCGCGTGCCGACGGCGAATGTCAGCCTGATCGACTTCAAGTTCGTGCCGAAGAAGAAGGCGAGCGTGGACGAGGTCAACGCGGCGATCCGCGAGGCGGCCGCGTCGGCGCGACTGAAGGGCGTTCTCTGCACCACCGACGAGGAACTGGTCTCGAGCGACTTCAACCACGTCCCGGCGAGTTCCACCTTCGACTTCACGCAGACCCAGGTCATCGACGGCGGCCTCATCCGCGTCCTGAGCTGGTACGACAACGAATGGGGCTTCTCCAACCGCATGCTCGACACCGCTGCGGCGATGGCGAAGCTCGGCTGACGCGACGTCGCGTCGCCGGCGCCCCCTAGGCGGGGACGCTCCCCGCGATCCGGCCGTCGACCAGGTGCACGCGCCGCGTGGCGCGCTGCGCCAGGTCGAGGTCGTGGGTGACGGCGACGACGCATCGCCCCTCCTCGCGCGCCAGGCGCGCGAAGATTTCGAACACCAGCTGCGCGTTGCGCGTGTCGAGGTTGCCGGTCGGCTCGTCTGCCAGCAGCACCGCGGGATCGTTGGCGAGCGCGCGCGCGATCGCGACGCGCTGGCGCTGGCCGCCCGAAAGCTGGTCCGGACGCTTCGCCGCGTGCTCGGCGAGATCGAGCCGCGCGAGAAGCGCCAGGGCCCGCGACCGGATCTCCGCCGGCGCGTAACGGCCGAGCTGCCGCATCGGGATCATCACGTTCTCGCAGGCCGAGAACTCCGGCAGCAGGAAATGGAACTGGAAGACGAACCCGAGCTTCGCGAGACGCAGCGTCGCGAGGGCATCGGCATCGAGCCCGGCCGTGTCGACGCCCGCGATCCGCACCCGCCCCGCCGTCGGCCGGTCCAGCAGGCCCAGCAGGTAGAGCAGCGACGACTTGCCCGACCCCGAGGGCCCGGTGACCGCGACGAACTCGCCCGCGCAAACATCGAGATCGATGCCGTCCACGAGCGTCACCGGGACCGGCCCGGGCAGCGTGCGCGCGACGCCGCGCAACTCCAGGATCGGCGCGGCCCCGCTCACGCCGCCCCCCGCACGATGTCGACGGGATTGACCCGCGCCGCCCGGCGCGAGGGCAGCCAGGCGGCGACGACCGACGACAGGATCGCGAAGCCGCCGGCGACGAGGTAGTGCGTGGGCGAGCGGTAGAGGATGAAGCCCTGCGTTCGGACGAAGCCCTCGATCTCGAAGCGCAGCGACGCGAGCAGCGCGACCAGGCCGTAGCCCAGCGCCCAGCCGCACAGGGTCCCCACGATCCCGACCAGCAGCCCCTGGAGCACGAAGATCCGCTTGATGTCGCGCTCGCGGAAGCCGATCGACTTGAGGATCGCGATGTCGCGCGTCTTCTCGTAGATCACCGTCGACACGACGTTGAAGATCCCGAAGCACGCGACGACCAGGATCGCTCCCACCGTCGAGTACATGATCGCGTTCTGGATCACGAAGATGCCGAGCACGTTGGCGTTCGACTCCTGCCACGGCTCGGCGCGATAGCCGAAGCGCGCCTCGAGGCGCGCCGCGAGGTCCTGGGCCTGCTCGACATCCGCCAGCCGCAGGCGCAGCTGGTTGATCACATTGGGGCGGTCCTGCACGACCTGCGCCTTCTTGAGCAGCGCGTAGGCCTGGAAGTTGTCGATGCTGGTGATGCCGCTGCGGAACAGGCCGACGACCTTGGCCTTGAGCGTCGTGCCCTCGGTGCTCACCAGGGTCAGCGTCGTGCCGAGCCCCGCACCGAGCTTGCGCGCCAGGCCCTCGCCCAGGATCACGCCGTTCGCGACGCCCTGCAGCGCCTCGATCGTGCCGGCGATCATGTCCTTCTCGAGATTCGTCACGCGCCGCTCGGCCTGCGGCTCGATGCCGATCAGCGTCGCGGAGACGTCGCGCGTGCCGTAGCGCATGAAGGCCTGGCCGGTCAGCGTCGGCGCGACGGCGACCCCGTCGATGGCCTGGATCGCGGCGATCAGGCCGCGCGCGTTGCGGATGCCGCGCGGCTCGTCGCGCGGCTTGAGCCCGAACAGCTGGACGGCGCCGCCGGCGAAGGTGCGATCCGCGGGCTGGGGCGGCGGATCGCGGAACTCGTCCTTGATCACGATGTGCGGCTGCACGTCGATGACCCGGGCGACGAAGTCGCGCTGGAATCCCTGCATCATCGACGCCATCGCGATGAAGAAGCCGACGCCGAGCATCACGCCGAGCACCGAAACCAGGCTCTGCCGGCGCCGCTTGAGGACGTGCGCGAACGCGATGTCGAGCGCGAGGTTCACGGCGGCGTCGACCGCACCCGCGCCCCGTCGACGAGGCGCGCCGGCGGGTCGACGACGACGCGCGCCTCGGCGTCGAGACCGCCGAGGATCTCGGCCAGGGCGCGCCCCTCGATGCCGACGGCCACGGTGCGGCGACGCGCGTGCTCGCCGTCGACGACGAAGACGTGCCGCGCGTCGCCGGCCCCGCGCAATGCCCCGGCCGGCACCAGCAGCGCGTCGGCCACCTCGCGCACGACGATGTTGACCTCGGTCGTCATGCCGATCTTCAGCGGCGTGTCGTGCGGAAGCGCGATGCGCACGCGGTAGCTCTTGGCGACCGGGTCGCCCTTCGGCGTGATCTCCGCCACCGTGCCGCGCAGCACCTGGCCGACGAACGCGTCGGACTTGACCAGCGCGACCTGGCCGGGCTGGACGCGCGGGATGTCCTCCTCGTCGACGTCCGCGGTTATCCGCAGCGGCCGCGGCTGGCCGACCCAGACCAGCGTCGTCTTGGACTCCACCGTCTCGCCGGCCTCGCCGTCCTGGCGCAGCACGATCCCCTGCATCGGCGACACCAGCGTCAGGTCGGCGATGCGCTGGAGCTGAGCGGCGATCGAGGCCTGGAGTTGCAGGTGCTCGCTCTGCGCGCGATCACGCGAGTCGCGCGAGGCGAAGCCGCGCTCGGCGAGCTGGGTCTGTCGCGCCAGCTCCTCGCGCCAGTACTTCTCCCTGGCCTCGAGCTCCGCCAGCCGCGCCCGCGCTTCGCGATCGTCGAGCCGCGCCAGCGGCTGGCCAGCCTCGACCTCGGCGCCGTCGCGCACGAGGATCGCCGCGAGCCGGCCCGTGGCGAGCGGCCCGACCTTTGCCCACAGCACAGGCTCGACCGTGCCGGTCGCGTAGACGGCCTGCACCGCCGGGCCGCGCGTCGCGACCGCGGCGCGCACCGCGACCGGCCGGGTCGCCCAAAGCGCGGCGGCGCCGAGCGCCGCGGCGGCCAGGGCGACGAGCAGGAGGAGTTTCATCGAGCGCATGCTGCAGTCTCGCATCCCCGGCCTCGCCCCGGTATGCGACCGCTGGCCGCCACCGGCGGGCCTGGGTAGGCTCCGCGACACCATGGGTCCCGCGATCCGCATCCACTCGCTCGCCGAGGCCCGCATCGCGCTGGACGCGGCACGCGCGCTGGGCCGCCCGGTCACCCTCGTGAGCGCGCGCGGCGCCGCCGGCTATGCCGGCCCGGGGTGGTGGCGCGCCCTGGTGGCGATCGCGCGCTCGGAGTATCCAGACGTCGCCATGACCACCCTGCTCGATTGCGACGACGCCGCCGGCGACGTGCTGGCCAGCCTTCGCGAAGGCGTCGAACGCGTGCGCTTCGGCGGACGCGCCGATGTCGCCGCCAAGCTGCGGGCGATCGCCGTGCAGCTCGGCGCCGAGGTCGTCGTCGAGCTGCCGCTCGGGCTGGATCTCGGAGGTCTCCGCGACCCCCGCCTCGCTTGCCGCGTCTGGCTGCGCGACGACCCCGCCCCCGTCGAAGGCCGGCGCGATGACTAGCGCCGCGCCGCCGAGGACCCCGTGGTGGCGGCCCGACCGCTATGCCGCACGGCGTGGCAACCTCCTGAAGCGTGCGGCGATCGCGCGCGCCCTTCGGGACTGGTTCGCGACGCGCGACTTCGTCGAGGTCGAAACGCCGGCCCTGCAGGTGTCGCCGGGCCTGGAGCCGCATCTCCGGGCCTTCGCGACGATGCTGCTGCGCCCGGGCGAGTCCACGGGCCCGACGCTGCGCCTTCACACCTCGCCCGAATTCGCGATGAAGAAGCTGCTCGTCGCCGGCGAGCCGCGGCTGTTCCAGCTGGCCCGCGTCTTCCGCAATGGCGAGGCCGGTACGACGCACCATCCCGAGTTCACGATGCTCGAGTGGTATCGGGCCGGCAGCGACTACGCCGCGCTGATGGACGACTGCGCCGCGATGCTGCGCCTCGCGGCCGACGCCGCCGGCGCCGCGGAGTTCCGCTGGCACGGCCGGACCTGCGACCCGCGCGCCGAGCCCGAGCGCCTCAGCGTGCAGGGCGCGTTCGAGCGCCACTGCGGCATCGATCTCCTCGCTACCGCCCCCGATCCCCGTTCCCCCGATGTCGCACGCCTCGCGCGCGCCGCCGCGGCGCTTGGCGTGACGGCGCGCGCGGACGATCGCTGGGACGACCTGTTCTTCCGGATCTTCCTCGACCACATCGAGCCGAAGCTCGGCATCGGCCGCGCCACGCTGCTGCACGACTACCCGATCTCGATGGCCGCCCTGTCGCGCGCCAAGCCGTCCGATCCGCGCGTCGCCGAGCGCGTCGAGCTCTATGTCGCCGGGCTCGAGCTCGCGAACGGATTCTCGGAGCTTGTCGATGCGGAGGAGCAGCGGCGGCGCTTCGAGGCCGACATGGATCTCAAGCAGCGTCTCTACGGCGAGCGCTATCCGATCGACGAGGACTTCCTCGCCGCGTTGCGCCACGGCCTGCCCGCCTGCGCCGGCATGGCGCTGGGCTTCGACCGCCTGGCGATGCTGGCCTGCGGCGCCGCCGACATCGAGTCCGTGCTCTGGGCGCCGGTGACGGCGCCATGACCGCCCATGCGCCGCGACGCAGCCTGCGCAGCCCTGCCGACCTCGTCGCCGCCGGCCTCGCGACACCGCAAGCGCGCGACACGCTGGACGCGGTGGCGGCGCACTACGCGATCGCGATCACCCCCGAGATGGCGGAGCTGATCGCACCCGGCGATCCGGGCGATCCGATCGCGCGGCAGTTCCTGCCGACCGACGCCGAGCTCGTCACGACGCCCGACGAGCGCGCCGATCCGATCGGCGACGCACGCCATTCGCCGATCAAGGGGCTCGTGCACCGCTATCCCGATCGCGTCCTGCTGAAGCCGACCCACGCCTGCCCGGTCTATTGCCGCTTCTGCTTCCGCCGCGAGATGGTCGGCCCCGGCGGCGAGGCGCTGGACGCCGCCGAGCTCGCGGCCGCGCTCGACTACGTGCGCGCGCGCCCGGCCATCCGCGAGGTGATCCTCTCGGGCGGCGATCCGCTCGTCCTCAGCGCTCGGCGCATCGGCGAGATCGTCGCGGCAATCGATACGATCGAGCATGTCGACGTGGTGCGCCTGCACAGCCGTGTGCCGCTGGTCGATCCGGGCCGCATCGACGACGCGATGGTCGCGGCGCTAAACACGCGCAAGGCGCTGTTCGTCGTGCTGCACGCCAACCATGCGCGCGAGTTCACGCCGGCCGGTCGCGCCGCCTGCGCGCGGCTGGTCGGCGCCGGCATCCCGATGCTGAGCCAGTCCGTGTTGCTGCGCGGCGTGAACGACGACGTCGCCACGCTCGAGGCGCTGTTGCGCAGCTTCCTCGCTTGCCGGATCAAACCCTACTACCTGCACCATCCCGATCTCGCGCCGGGCACGGCGGGCTTCCGGCTCGGCATCGAGGAGGGCCAGCGCCTCGTGCGCCAGCTGCGCGGCCGGCTCTCCGGCCTCGCCCAGCCGCTTTATGTGCTCGACATCCCGGGCGGCCACGGCAAGGTGCCGGTCGGCCCGGGCTATCTGCGCGACGGCGGCGTCGAGGATCCCGGCGGCACACTTCACGAGATCGACCGATGACGCAGCGTGTCCACTTCCTCCTGCTCGGCGCGGCCGCGCTGCTGGCCGCCTGCGCGAATGGCGGCGGCGACGGGCCGCCCGCCACCGCACGCCAAGCGCAGGCCCGCTTCGATACGCTATGCGCGGCGCGCCCCGATCGCGCGACGATCGACAGGGCCCTGCTGGAGATCTCGGGCGACCAGGCGATCGAGACCGTCGGCCAGCGCGATCTGCTGCGCGCGATCCCGTGGCACCTGCGGCCGGCGCCGCCCGGAACCGCCTCGGCGCTGAAGGGCGGCGGCCGGCGCTGGAGCAGCGGCGGCATTCCGCTGTTCGGCGCGAGCTTCGTCGCGGCGGCGGTGTATCTCGACGGCGAGGGCCGCGTGCTCGGCTGCCGCTCGACCCTCCTCCACGACGGCCCCTAGCGTCGTGGCGGGCGTCGTTCGGCTCGTTGCGATCCTCGGCCTCGCCAGCGTCCTGCTCGGCGTGCCGGCCGCGGCCATCGCCCACGCGGTGAATTTTGCGGTCGCCTTCGTGCGCGTCGACGGAACGCGCGTCCAGGTGACGCTGACGATCACGAGCAGCGACGTCGACCGCGCCGCCGGCGTCAACGTCACGGACCACGGCTCGGGCATGGTCGATCCGCAGAAGCTCGCCGCCGCCGAGGCGCGGCTGCGCGACTACTATGCCGCGCGCACCACCGTCACCGCCGCCGGCACGCCCTGCCCGCCGACCGGCCCGATCGAGCTCAGCGCCGAGAGCGACGGCGGCATCGTCGTCGTGATGGCGTTCGCCTGTCCGCATGCCGACGACATCGTCTATCGCTCGACGGCGATGCTCGACTTCGACGCCGCCGCGCGGCAGTCGGTGCAGCTGGTGCGCGGCGCCGCCGCCTTCGAGATCGCGATCCTCGATCTCCAGCGCAACGACGTGGCGATCACGCAGAAGGCGGCGCCGTCGCTCGCGGCGCCGGCCGGCGCGCCGGGCGTCGCGGCTGCGCCCGCCCCCGCGCCCGCGGCCTCGCAAGGTCCCGCGGTCGCCGTCGCCGCGGCGGCGTCGACTCCGGCCGAACCGGTCGCGGCGCCGCGCCTTGTCGAGCCGCCGTCACGCCTTGCCCTCGCCGCGCGCTATCTCGAGCTCGGGGTCGAGCACATCTTCCTGGGGTTCGATCACGTCGCCTTCCTCGCGGCCGTGCTGCTCTGGGCGCGGCGGCTCGGGGCCCTGGTCAAGATCGTGACCGCGTTCACGGTCGCGCATTCGATCACGCTGACGCTGGCCGCGCTGGAGATCCTCCGCGTGCCGGCCTGGATCGTCGAGCCGGCGATCGCGGCCAGCATCGTCGTCGTCGCGGCCGAGAACTTCCTGTCCAGCGACGTGGATCGCCGCTGGAAATGGACCGGCGCGCTCGGCCTGATCCACGGATTCGGCTTCGCCGCCGTGCTCGCCGATGCGGGCCTGCCGCGCGACTCGCTGCTGCCGGCGCTGGCCGCCTTCAATCTCGGCGTCGAGCTCGGGCAGCTCGTCATCGTCGCGGCGCTGCTGGCCGTGCTCCTCGTCGTGGATCGGCTGACGACGCGCGGTCGGCGCCCGGCCCGCCAGCCCGCGATCGTCTACAGCGCGTCGACGGCCATCGCCGCGCTGGGCCTGTGGTGGTTCATCGAGCGCGTCATCTGACGCGCGCGATCCGCGGCCGGCGATCGCGCGGCCGGGCGGCTCAGCCCGCCACCCAGCGGCGATACTCCTCGGCGAGATCCTTCACCGCGGCATCGTAGATGCGCTTGCCGTGCTCGGCGGAGGACAGCCCGGGATTGGAGCCGATGCGGCCGTCCGGGAAGTTGCGCCGGTAGTCGGCGGCATCGGTGAACGTGCCCTTCGGCGCGACGGGCGGATCCATTTGCATCGGCATCGCGCGATCCGGATACGCGTACCACGTCAGCGAGACCTCCGACGGCGTGGCGTGGCTGCCTTCCTGGTCGCCGTAGAGCTCCTTCGACAGCGCCTTGATGCCGGGCATCTCGTACCAGTTCTTGAGGACGCACTTGATCGGCGGGCGATTGCCGGCGGTGCCGAAGCTCGTCGCGGCGTAGATCTCGGAGAAAGCCGCGGTGGTCGTGGCGACGTTGCCGCCGTGGCCGTTGATGAAGAAGAAGCGGTCGAAGCCGTGCACCGAGAGGCTCTCGACATAGTCGCGGATGACCGCGATCAGCGTCGTCGGCCGCAGCGCCATCGAGCCCTTGAAGGCCAGGTGGTGCTGCGCCATGCCGACCGAGATCGTCGGCGCGACCACCGCGCCGGTGGCCTCGCCGACGCCCTTGGCCACCACCTCGGCGGTGATCGCGTCGGTGCCGATCAGTCCGTTGGGGCCGTGCTGCTCGGTCGAGCCGATCGGCATGATCACGCCGCGGTTCGATTTCAGATAGCGCTCGATCTCGGCCCAGGTCTGCAGGTGAAGAAGCATCGCTAACTCCTTGGTTCGCTGGCGAGCCTATCGGCTCGTCGGTCCCGGCGGAACCGCGGGTTGACGGTGCCGGAAGCTCGACTTAGGATGTGAATGAACGTTCACTCACATGCCGATCACGATGGCCCGCCCTGCCGACACCCGCACCCGCATCGAGACCGCAGCCCTAAGGCTCTTCGTCGAGAAGGGCGTCGATGCGACCTCGGTGCGCGACATCGCGCAGGCCGTGGGCATCGCCGACGGCGCGCTCTACCGCCACTTCGAGAGCAAGGACGACCTCGTCTGGACCCTGTTCGAGACGAACTACGTCGACCTCGCGCGCCGGCTCGACGAACTGGGGCGGATCGCCAGCGGCGCGCGCGATCGCCTCGCCGCGATGATCACCGGCTTCTGCCGCTACCATGACGACAATCCGATCCTGTTCCGATTCCTGCTGTTCGTGCAGCACGGCCAGCTCGCAAAGCTGCGGCCCGGGACGGCCAATCCCGTCGACGTCGTCCACGACGTACTCGCCGCGGCACTCGCGCGCGGCGAGCTGCCGCGTCAGGATCCGGCCTTGGCCACCGCGCTGGTCCTCGGGATCGTCCTCCAACCGGCGACCTTCGCGGCCTACGGCCGCCTGCCCGCCACCCTCGGCCCCCAGCGCGAGCGACTGATCGCCGCCGCCTGGGCCGCCCTCAACGCCACTTCACCCGGAGCGCCGCGATGACCAGCCCCGTCCGCGACCTGCTCGGCGCGCGCCGCTTCGCGCCCCTGTTCGCCACGCAGTTCCTCGGCGCATTCAACGACAACCTTCTGAAGAGCGCGCTTGCGATCCTCGTCACCTATCGCCTGTCGGCCGAGACCGGGATCGCCGCGCCGACGCTGGTGATGCTCGCCGGCGCCCTTTTCATCGCGCCGTTCTTCCTGTTCTCGGGCGCGGCGGGGACGCTGGCCGACCGCCTCGACAAGGGCCGCATCGCGCGCTGGGTGAAGCTCGCCGAGATCGCGATCATGATCATCGGGGCCGCCGGGCTCTACCTGCCGAGCGTCGCGCTGCTCCTGCTCGCCCTGTTCCTTCTCGGCGCGCACTCCACCGTCTTCGGCCCGATCAAGTACGCGCTCCTGCCGCAGCATCTCGACGAACGCGAGCTCGTGGCCGGCAACGCGCTGATCGAGGCGGGAACCTTCCTCGCCATCCTCCTCGGCACGATCCTCGGCTCGAGCATCGTGCTGTTCGCCGGCGGCGCGCTCTATGTCGGCGCGGTCGGCGCCGGCGCGGCGGTCGCCGGGTGGGCGGCCGCACGGCTGATCCCGCCGGCGCCCCCCGCCGCGACCGGGACGCCGCCGGCGCCGCGGATGATCGCCGACACGCTCGACGTGCTGCGCCATGCCTTCGCGCGCGCCGAGCTGCTGCTGCCGATGCTCGCGATCTCCTGGTTCTGGCTCGTCGGCGCCACCTTCGTGTCGGGGCTTCCGGTGTTCGCCAAGGACATCCTGCATGCCGACGAGCACGTCGTGACGCTGATGCTGGCGGTCTTCGCGATCGGGATCGGCGCCGGCTCGCTGCTCGCCGAGCGCCTGCTACACGGCGAGGTCAGCGCCCGCCACGTCCCCATCGCCGCCGGGGCCATGGCGCTGTTCGCGATCGACCTCGCCGCCGCGAGCGCCGGCCGCGCGCCCGGCCCGTCGCTGGCCGGCGTCGGCGACTTCCTGGCAGCGACGCCGAACTGGCGCGTGCTCGCCGACCTGGCAGGCCTCGCCGTCGCCGGCGGCGTGTTCACGGTGCCGCTCTACGCCCTGCTCCAGCACCGCAGCGAGCCCGCCCACCGCGCGCGGATCATTGCGGCCAACAACATCGTCAACGCGCTCGCCATGACGATCGCGGCGCTCGCCGCGGCGGCGCTGCTTGCCGGCGGTCTCAGCATGCGCGAGCTGTTCGGCCTGTGCGGCGCCGCGACCGTCGTGGTCGCGCTCGCGGCGGCATGGATCCTGCGCTGGACGCTGCTCAAGCAACTCATCCGCCTGGTCCTGCGCGTCGCCTATCGCGTCGAGCTCGAGGGCCTCGAGAACATCGCCGCCGCCGGCCCGCGCGCCGTGATCTCTGCCAACCACGCCTCGTTCCTCGACGGCATGCTGCTGGGCGCCTTCCTGCCGGGCCGGCCGGTCTTCGCGGTCGACACGTTCATCGCCCAGCGCTGGTGGGTGCAGCCCTTCCTCAAGCTGGTCGACGCGCTGCCCGTCGATCCGACCAATCCGCTCGCGCTTCGCGCCATGATCCGTGCCGTCGAAGGTGGGCGCGCCTGCGTCATCTTCCCGGAAGGCCGCATCACCACGACCGGCGCCCTGATGAAGGTCTACGAGGGGCCGGCCGTCATCGCGGAGCGCGCCAAGGCGCCGCTCGTGCCCGTCCGCATCGAGGGCGTCGAGTTCACGCCGTTCTCGCGGCTCGCCGGCAAGCTGCGCCGCCGCTGGTTCCCCCGCATCCGCATCACCGTGCTGCCGCCGCGGCGGCTCGCGTCGCCGGACGGCGTCGTCGGGCGCGCGCGGCGCGCGGCGCTGCGGCGCGCGCTGCACGACGAGATGGTCGACCTCATGTTCACGACCGCGCGCATCGACACCACCCTGTTCGATGCGCTGGTGGAGGCCCGACGGCTGCATGGCGGCGATCACCCGATCGTCGACGACATCGACCAGAAACCGCTGAGCTACGAGCGCCTGATCGCGGCCAGTCACGCGCTCGGCGGCGTACTGGCCCCGCGCACGCGCCCCGGCGAACGCGTCGGCCTGCTGCTGCCGACCTCGCGCGCCGCCGTCGCCGCGTTCTTCGCCCTGCAGGCGACGTCGCGCGTGCCGGCGATGCTCAACTTCACGACCGGCAGCGCGGGCCTGCTCGCCGCCTGCACCGCCGCCGAGATCCGGATGGTCGTGACGGCCCGTCGCTTCGTCGAGAAGGCAAAGCTCGACGCGCTGGTTGCCGAGCTCGGCCGGCAGGTGACGATCGCGTACATCGAGGATCTGAGCGCGGAGATCGGCTGGACCACGCGGCTGCGGTCGCTGATCCGCGCGAAACTCGCGCGACCGCGGCCGGACGCGGCCAGGGCGAACGATCCGGCGGTCGTGCTGTTCACCTCAGGCTCCGAGGGCACGCCCAAGGGCGTCGTCCTCAGCCACCGCAACCTGCTCGCCAACCGCCATCAGCTGGCGTCGGTCGTCGACTTCAGCCCCAAGGACATCGTCTTCAACGCGCTGCCGGTCTTCCACAGCTTCGGCCTGACGGGCGGATTGCTGCTGCCGCTGCTCGCCGGCGTGCGGATCTTCCTCTACCCCTCGCCGCTCCACTACCGGGTGGTGCCGGAGCTCGTCTACGGCACCAATGCCACGATCCTGTTCGGCACCGACACGTTCCTCGCGGGCTACGCGCGCGTCGCCGACGCCTACGACTTCTACGCCGTGCGCTACGTGTTCGCCGGCGCGGAGCGTGTGAAGCCGGAGACGCGCGCCGTCTGGTTCGAGAAGTTCGGCATACGGATCCTCGAGGGCTACGGCGCCACCGAGACGTCGCCGGCTCTGGCGGTCAACACCCCGATGCACTTCAAGGCCGGCACCGTCGGCCGCCTGCTGCCCGGCATCGAGCACCGTCTCGACGCGATCGAGGGCATCGCCGAGGGCGGCCGGCTCGTCGTGCGCGGCCCCAACGTCATGCTGGGCTATCTCCGCGCTGAGCGGCCGGGCGTGCTCGAGCCGCCGGAGGGCGGCTGGTACGACACCGGCGACATCGTCGCCCTGGACAGCCAGGGCTTCGTGACGATCAAGGGCCGCGCCAAGCGCTTCGCCAAGATCGCGGGCGAGATGGTGCCGCTCGGAGCGGTCGAGGACTTCGTGGCAAAGACCTGGCCCGGCGTGGGCCACGCGGTCGTCACGATCCCCGATCCGAAGCGCGGCGAGCAGCTCGTGCTGGTCACCGAACAGCCCGAGGCCACCCGCGCCGCCCTGATCGCCGCCGCCCAGGCCGGCGGCCTCCCCGAACTCTTCGTCCCGCGCGCCATCGTGCCGGTGGCGAAGCTGCCGCTGCTGGGCACGGGCAAGATCGACTACGTCACCGCGCGCCGGCTGGCGCAGCCGAGCTGAGCCGCCGCGCGGCGCGGCGGCGCGGACACCGGCTCAGCGCGCCGCCGCCGCGGCCGGGCGCGTGGCGCCGGTGCGCTGCCACTCGACGAACTGCGTGAACAGCGCATCGCGCTGCTCGGGCGTCAGCTTGACGACCCCCGGCGCGACCTGGTCGAGGAACTGGCTGAACAGCTGGCGCTGCTTGCCCTCGCGCTCGTTGTAGGCGGCGAGCGCGCTCTCCGCCGCGCCGAAGCGTGTCCAGCCCGGCAGCTGCGCCGCCAGATTCACTTCCTTCCACTTCGCGTGGCGGGGCGCCTGCAGCAGCTGCGGGAACCGGGCGAAGAAGGCGTCTACGAAGTGAGCGACGCGCTGGTAGCGCTCGCTGTTGCGCGGCCAACCGTAGACGGCCATGACCGCGCCGACCGCGATCGTCTCGACGCTCTCCCCGCCGGCGATGAGGTTGGGATAGTCCGTCGCCGACAGCGCGGCGGGCAGGTAGGTCTCGAGCAGCGCGTCCGTCGGCGTCACGGGCAGGAAGCGCAGCCCCTCCTCCGCCTTGACGTCGCGGAACAGCCGGGTCGGCCGGCCGGCGACATAGGCGAGCGCCGCGATCTCGCCGGCGCGCAGCTTCTCGAGCGCCAGGGCCTGGTCGAAATGCGTCATCTCCACCGCGATGCCGAGCTTCTCGAACAGCAGCGTCGCCGTGATGAAGGTGCCGCTGCCCCGCGAGTCGACATTGACCTTCTTGCCGGCGAGGGCCGCGATTCCGGCGACGTCCCGGCCGCCGAGCAGATGGAGCTCCTCGTTGTAGAGCTTGGCGATGTAGTGGATCGAGCGCTCGACGCCGGGGATCGTGCGCTCGCGCTTGAGATAGGCGAGCACGTCCGACTGCACGATGCCGATGTCGACGCCGCGCAGGAACATGATGTCCAGCGTGTTCTGGACCGAGCCCTTGCCGAGGATCGGAAGCACCCGCAGGTCGGCGGCATCGAGCACGGCCGCGAGATCGGCGGCGATGCGGACATAGGTGCCTTCGACGCCACCCGACACGAGCCCGATCATCCCGGAATTGGTGCGCTCGCGCAGCGTCTCCAGGCGCGGCGCGGCCGCGGGCGCCTGGCGCGATTGCTGGGCCGCGGCGTCGTCGATGCCGGCGAAAGGCGCGGCGATCGACGCGCCGAATGCGAGCATGCGCACGGCGCGGCACAAGGCGGTTCGGAGCAGTCGCATGGTCGTCGTCCTCTCTACATCGTCTAGCGGCGCGCGCGCGGCGCGGCGGCCTCGGCCTCGAGGGCCTTGCGGTGCCAGAACGCGGCGCGCTCCGGATCGGGGTTCATGCCGACGACCCCGAGCCGGCGGAGCTCGTCGGCCTCGTAGCTGCGCGCCAGCGCCCGCATCGCACGCGGGTCGCCCGCCGCGGCGGCGCGCTCGTAGAACAATCGCGCGGCCGCGATGCTTCCCTCGCGCGCCTGCTCGTCGCCGCGCCTGATCAGCGCCGCGATCTGCTCCGCGGTCGGCGCCGACGCAGGGGCTGCGGCCGGCGCCGGGGCAGCCTGCGCGATCTCGATCGACACGGCCGCGGCAACGGGCGGCAGATACGCCTCGGGCGGCGCCACGAAAGTCGCCGCGCCGCGCGCCAGCGCGTCCGCTCCCGCGACCGGCTGCGGTGCTTCGGAAACTCCGGCGGGCTCGGCTGCGACGACCTGTGCCGCCATGGGCGGCGCCGGCGTCTCGACGGGATGGACGATCGCCGCCGTGTCGTGCGGCTCCTCCCATGCGGGCGGAACCAGCGGAACCAGCGGTGCGCCGGCGATGGCCGATCGCGGCGGCTCGACGGCGTCGGCGTCGGGCCCCTGCAGCGCGCCAGCCGACGCGGCCACGAGGACGGTCCGCTCCTGAGGCGACATGGCCGTGGCGTCTGTCGTCGCGGCCGGCGGTTCGGACGCCGGCGCGTCGCCGGAACGTGACCGAGCCAGGTCGGAGACCGCGGCGGTCCCAAGCGGCGCCTCGGCAGCGTCGCGCATCATGGCGTCGAGACGCGCCGCGCCAAGCGCCGACGTCGCGCTCGGACCCGACGCCGGTTCGATGCTCGCGACAACGATCTCGCGCTGCGCGGCGCCGGTTCCGCCCCAACGGATCGCATCGCTCGGCAGCAGCATCCAGGCGCTGACCACCAGCGCCGGCAGCGACGCGGCCGCAAAGGCATGGCGCAGCGCTCCCGGGCTTCCGCGGCGCGCGTCGCCGGCATCGAGCGCGACCGCACGGCGCCACTCCGCATCGAGGGCCGCCGAGGCGAGCTCGAGGATGCGGCGCGGGACGCCGTCAGAGCCGTGATGGATCCGTCGCCAGGCATCGGGCGCCAGAGGGACCCCGCCGAAGTAGCCGCAGCGGCGGAGGCGATGGATCACGAGGTTCTCGGTCTCGCCGGCATCGAGAGCCTCGATGCGCAGCCAGGTGAAATCGATCTGCGACGACAGTGCCGCCTTGACCAGCGCGTAGAGCCGCGCCTCGAACTCGGGCCGTGCCGCGATCACCAGCCGCGCGCCGAACCGCCGCCCAGCCGAGAGGCGCAGGCCCTCGGTCAGGCGCGTCATGGTCTCGTCGGAGAACGACTCCCCGCCGTCCACGAGGTCGACCGTCCGCCGTGCGCCGGCGGCGCCCGGCTCGGCGAGCAGGCGTCCGAGCCACGGCGCCGCATCGTCGTCGCCGTCGTGGAGCATGACGGACTCGCCCGCCGTTCGAAGCACCGCGTCGAGCACCCGCAGATGCATCGTCTTGCCGACCCCGGCGGTGCCGGTGACCAGGAACAGGCAGCCGTCTCCGGTCTCGAGGCCGTCGAGGAGCGCCGACTGGATCTTGCGTGCCGACGTCGAGGCATAGAACAGCGCGGGATCCGGCGACGGCGAGCACGGATCCCGATGGCAGCCGGCGCGACGCCACGGCTCGAGGCCGATGTCCGCGTGCGCCGCCGCGCCGCCGCTGCGCGACCGGTGCGAGGCGCTTGGGGAGGCGCCGAACTCGTCGAATCGTCGACCCATGGCTCCGACCTGATCCTCCGCGGCGCCGCCGCATCGCGCATCCGCGCGACGAGCACTTCGTCGAGCAGCCGGTCCGCCGCGCGTCGATCGCGTTCGACAGCGCGAACTCGCCGCGACGGCGGATCTACGCATGCAGCGATGACGCGGGCGAGCGCATTCCGCGGCGGCGTCGACGCGTCACGGCCTGACGTTGCCCATCGATGCGCGGACACGCGCAACGGCTTCACGGCCCGATGGCCGACGCACCGCCGCTGCAACTTGGCGACGCCGCACCGCCGCGTCGTGCACGCGCGACGTGCCGAGCAGCAACGCGCATTTCCGACCCTTGCGTGCACGCTCCGCGCGCGGGGTAACAGCGCATGCGCGACCCGCCGACGCGGGACGACGGGCTTCTGATCCGGACGCGTGGGCGCACCGGGATGCGCCGCGCATCGCTCATGAACCCTGCGCATCGTCCCGGCGGCGAACTTGAACACCTCGCGCGCCGGTGATACCCGGGCGCGACCGACGGCGGCGCGCTTGCGCGTCCGCCGCAATCGCCGCCGCATCCGAGGACAGCATCGCGCCGTGACCGCAGATTCCCCGACGCCGACCGGCGCGCCCGACGGCACCGACTCCGTGTCCTTCGACTTCGCGGCCCTGGGGCCGCGCGAGCGCTACAAGCTCCTGATCGGCGCGGTCGTGCCGCGGCCGATCGCCCTGGTCACGTCGATCGACACCGAGGGGCGCGTGAATGCCGCGCCGTTCAGCTTCTTCAACTGCCTCTCCGCCGATCCGGCGATCCTCGCGCTCGGCGTCGAGTTTCGAGCCGACGGCCGCCACAAGGACACGGGCTTCAACGTCCGTGCCACCCAGGCCTTCACGGTGAACATCGTCTCCGACGCGATCGTCGAGGCGATGAACGTCTGCGCGGTGCCGTTCGATCCGGGCGTCGACGAGCTGCGCGAGGCCGGCCTCACCGCGATGCCGGGCACGAAGGTGCCCTGCCCCTGGATCGCGCAGTCGCCCGCCGCATTCGAATGCCGGCACCACGTGACGCTGTCGATCGGCCGGTCGCGCGAGATCATCCTCGGCGAGGTCGTCTGGGCGCATTTCCGCGCCGACGTCGTCGATCCCGGCAATCTGCATGTCGATCCGGCCGCGCTCGACGCGGTCGGCCGCATGGGCGGTCAAGGCTATGCCGGCACGCGCGACTATTTCGATCTGCCCACGATGTCCGTCGCGCGCTGGCGCGAGCTCGGCCGCGCCGGCAGCGTGCGCGAGTCCGTCCGGCTGACGCCGGGCCTGCGCAAGCGCTGACGTCGCTCAGCGCGCGATCGGCTTGTCGAAATGCGTGCTGAAATCGATCGTCCCGAAGTCGCGATAGCCGCGACGACGCCAGAACGCGAGCGTGGCGGCGGCATCGGAGCTCGCGTGCAGGTACAGGCTCGCGTAGCCCATCGCGGCCGCGGCGGACTCGATCGCCGCCAGCAGCCGCGTTCCGTCGCCCCCGCCGCGGCGTGCGCGGCGGACATAGACGCGCGCGACCATCCCGACGCGGTCCGCATCGGGATAGCGTGACGCCAGGCTCGCCGAGAGGGCGGACTTCCAGCTGAGACGGTGCAGCCCCGCCGTCCCGATCAGCGCCCCATCGGCGTCGCGCAAGGTCGCGAAGGCGCCGCCGCGCGACGGCGCGTACGGGTTGCCCGCGCCGCCCGCGGCAAGCGAGTCGAGGTCCGCATGCCAGTCGGCGCGATAGGCGAAGCCGTAGAACTCCCGGATGACGTCGAGGCAGAACTCGCGGGCCTCGACGTGCGCCGCGGACGGTCCGGCCTCGAACAGGGCGAGCGTCGCCGCGGCCCCGACACTCATCCCGGATCGCCCACGAAGGCGAATGGCGCCCAGAACAGCGGGTGCGCGTAGCTGAACAACATCCGGCCGCCGGCATCGGTCGACCCGAGCCGTGCGATCATCTCTTCCGACACCGCCCGCATCGCCGCGCCGCGCGTGGCGTCCCCCGCGGCCTGCCGCTTGAACAGCTCGACGGTGAAGTTGCGCGCCGCGGTCGTCTCGACCGGCCAATGCGTGACCAGCAGCGAGCGAGCGCCGGCATAGAGGAAGGCGCGGCTCACCCCCGACAGCGCCTCGCCGCCCGCGCCCTGCGGCCCCGCAGTGTTGCAGGCCGACAGCACGACCCAGTCCGCATCCAGGCGAAGCGTCATGATCTTGCCGACCGTCAGCAGGCCGTCATCGGCATTCTCGCCGGAGGCGGCGAGCGCCAGCGCCGGCTCGGTGAGGCCGTCCAGGTCGCCCGCGAGCAGTCCATGGGTCGCGAACATCACGACGCGCCAGTTCTGCATGTCGAGGGAGCGCACGCTGCGCTCCGTCGCGCGCGCGCCCAGGTAGAGGTCGCGATCGGGCGCGGCACCGAGCACCGTGGCGATCGCGCGCGCCTCCTCGGCCGTGTCCGGAAGGGGCGGCAGGTCGGCAAGCGTCGCGCTCGCGCGCGCGGAGGAGCGGAACGCCGCCCGGCGCACGACCGGCCCTTCCGCGGACGGCGCGACCGGACGCGCCGAGAAGACGGGATCGGCGAAGGCCAGGAACGAGCGGCGGCTCGCCGCCCCGTCGCGCAGCTCGCGCAGGGCAAGGAACGCCGACAGCGACGGCACGTGGGCGATCGCGACCTCGCGCGCGAGGAACGGGACGCCGCGGTATTCGGCGAAGAAGGCGCCGCCCGCGACGGGTGCGGGGACCGGGGTCGGCCGCGTGACGAGGACACCGAGCGGCAACGAGGCGAGCGGCCCCGACACCGACGCGACCAGCGTCGTCGCGTCGCCCCAGCTTGCCCGCACCGGCTCGATGAGCGTCGCGTAGAGGCGCTGCGCCGCCGGCACGTCGTAGGGCCTGATGTCGCGCAGCGTGCCGATCGTGTCGTCGACATCGAGTGCGCGACGGAGCCGCGCGACCTGCTCGGCCATCGCTGCGGCGCCGATCGGCGCGCGGTGGTAGCCGACCACGCCGGCGCGCGTGACGGCCCAGACATGGGTCTGCCGGGGGCCGGTGTGGATGGCGAGGGCGACCTCGCGGTCGCGCAGCGCCGCCGCGAGGCGCGCGACGTCGAGTCCGGCGTTGCGCTCGAGCCGCTGCAGCTGCGGCGACCGGCGCACGATCTCGCCGCGCAGGCGCTGCCGCGCCTGGCGCAGGGCGGCGAGCTCCGACTGGATCGCGCGCGTCGAGGCGGCGTCGCCGCCGCGTCGCGACAACGAGTCGACGAGCTGGCGCTCCAGCACGCCGATCTGGAATCCGGTGTCCTGCTCCTCGCGCAGCAGGTCGCGCGTCGCCGGATCGACGTCGCCGCTGCGCACCGCGAGCGCCTGGATCGCCGCCTGCACGCCGAGGCTGCCGAAGGTGTCGGCGGCCGCGAGCGCGCTCGTGCTCTCGGTGCCGCCGCGCGGCCCGAAATGGTCGATGGCATGGTCGAGCGCGATGCGCCGCATGCGCTCGCGCGACGACACCTCGTCGTCGCCGCCCGCGCCGATCGGGCGGCGCAGCGAGCCCAGGGCGGCGCTGAAGTCGGCCGCCGCATCGGCGGCATTGCCCGTCCTCAAATAGGCCTCGGCACGCAACGCACGCGCCACCGAGGCCAGGGCCGATGTCGGTCCGAACACCGAAGCGCGGGTGTCGAAGGCCATCGACAGGGCCGTGATCGCCGGCGTCGGCGATCCGGTCTCGAGCAGTGTCAGCCCGTAGAGCGGATTGCGGCCGAGGAAACGGTCCGCCTGGACGGGCAGCTCGCGCATCGCATTCGACATGCGGTCGTAGATCGCGCGCGCGTCGCGATACTGGCCCTTGAGCGCCAGCGCATTGGCGACCTCGACATCGGTCCGCAGGCGCAGCTGCGCCGTGGCGCCGATCTGGTTGCGATCGAGGATCTTCCACACCTCGCGCAGGAGCCGCTCGCCCTCGTCGATGCGCCCCTGCGCCATGACGATCTGCCCGAGCGAGACGAGGTGGATCGTCGCCTGGCTCGACCACGGCCCGAAGCTGCGGATCGCCATGTCGAGCCCGCCGCGCTCGACCGCCTCGGCCTCGTTGATCCGCCCGAGCATCATCAGCGAGTGCGCCAGGGCGCCGAGCGCGCGCGTGTGCTCGTGGGTGTAGATGCCGGCGAAATTCGGCTGCGCGTTCGGCAGCGTCCCGGCGACGGCGCGATCGCGCATCCGCAGCGCCGCCGCGGCCGCCGTGCGCCATGCCTGCTCGCCCTCGCGGTAGCGGCCGCCGCTGTTGGCGAGGGCGCCGCGCGCCGCCTCGAAGCGCACGCGATAGAGATCGGCATAGGGCGAGGCCGTGCGGATGGCCGGCTCGGCGATCGCCGACATCGCCGCGAGCGCGCGTGTCGCCTCGGCCCGCCGGCCGAGGGTCGTCAGGAACGCGATCCGCTCGCGGTGCAGCGCGAGCGCCACCCCGACATTCGGCGACAGGGCGAGACCGTCCTCGATCGCCGCGAACGCCGCATCCGAGCGGCCGAGATTCCACTCGCGCAGGGCGAGCGTCTGGTACATCGAGCCGGCGCCGGGAATGCGCGCGGCGCGCGCCAGCGCGGCCGCCCGGCGGGTGTCGTCGAGCATCTGCGCGGTGCGCCCGATGCGCTGGCAGGCCTGCGAGCGACGGAACAGGAAGCGCGCGAGCTGGCCGTCCGTCAGTCCGGCCGGCGGCTGCGAATCCGCGATCTCGCGCCAGTTGCTCGTCCCGACCGCCGGTGCCGCGCCCGCCTCCTCCTCGCCATCGTCGTCGTCGGCATCCGCGGCGTTCGGCGGCGGGGAGCTGCGCAGCGCCGTCTCGATCCGGTCGATGACGTCCTGGACGGAGCGCGGCGGCGCCGTGAAGCTCTGGCCCTGGAAGCCGACGCTGCGCGCCGCCGCCTGGTCCCGGCTGACGACCGGCGGCTCGTCCGGGCCGCAACCGCTCATGGCAAGGCCCGCGACGAACGACACGACGACCGGTGACAGGCGCATGGCTGCGAAACTCCGTACGGCTTGTGTCCGGCGAGCGATCGCCGCCGGCGCGGTCGAGTTCAGCATGGCCCGGCCGGCGGCGTCATGTGACGACGGACACAGAGACCGGGCTTGCGCGCCCGTCCGCCTGCGGCCTCAATGACCGGGCATCCGCCGACGCGAGGATCCCGCCATGCCCCGATTCGACTTCCGCCAGGTCGACGTCTTCACCACCGAGGCCTTGCGAGGCAATCCGCTCGCGGTGGTACTCGCCGCCGATCCCCTCGACGAGGGGCGGATGAAGGAGCTCGCGCGCTGGACCAATCTCAGCGAGACGACCTTCCTGCTGACGCCCACCGACGCGGGCGCCGACTATCGCGTGCGCATCTTCACGCCGCAGGGCGAGCTTCCCTTCGCCGGTCATCCCACGCTGGGCAGCTGCCATGTCTGGCTCGCGGCCGGCGGACGGCCGCGCGGCGACGTCGCGATCCAGCAATGCGGCGTCGGACTCGTGCGCGTGAAGCGCGACGGCGATCGGCTCGCCTTCGCGGCGCCGCCGCTGCGGCGCAGCGGCCTCGTCGACGACGCGCTGGTCGCGCGGATCGCCGCGGGCCTGCGGATCGCGCCCGGCGCGATACGCGCCGCGCAATGGATCGACAACGGCCCCGGCTGGGTCGCGGTGATGCTGGGCTCGCGCACCGAGCTGCTCGCCCTGCGCCCCGACTACCCCGCACTCGAGGGTGTGGCACTGGGGGTCGTCGCGCCGTGCGACGGTCCCGATGCGCCGGCCGGCGTCGCGTTCGAGGTACGCGCGTTCTTTCCGCGCGTCGGCGAGGATCCGGTGACCGGCAGCCTCAATGCCGGCCTCGCGCAGTGGCTGATCGGGGCGGGTATCGCACCGTCCCGCTACATCGCCAGCCAGGGAACCGCGATGGGCCGTGCCGGGCGGATCCATGTGGAGCGGATCGGCGACGACATCTGGATCGGCGGCCACACCGTCGGCTGCATCGAAGGCACCCTGACCTTGTAGCCGCGCGGGGCGCCGTCGCGCGCACGCGGCGGCGCGGCCGCACGGCGCGACGACTGGCCGGCTTGCGCGCTCCCGCGATCTGCGCATCATGCGCGCGCCTTGAATTGGCAGCCGATCGCGCGCCGGGGGCGCGTCGCGACCGGACGACAACGCCGGGGGATCGCGTGGACCGCGAGACGACCAACAGGCCGGTCAGCCAGGATCTGCTGCTCGGGATCGCCGTGGCCGCGATCGGCATGGGCGCGCTCGTCGTCTCCCGCGGCCTCGCATTCGGCACCCCGACGCGGATCGGCCCCGGCTATTTCCCGACCGTCGTCAGCTGGCTCCTGGTTGCGACGGGCGCGGTGCTGGCGCTGCGCGGCCTGCGCCGCACCGCCGACCGCATCGGACCCGTGCACTGGCGCGCGCCGGTGCTGGTGACGCTCGCGGTCGTCTTCTTCGCCCTCGCCATCGAGCGCTACGGCCTGCTCGTCGCGGTGCTCGGCCAGATGGCGATCGCCATCCTCGCCGGGCGCGAGCGCCGGTGGCGCGAAGCGATCGTGCTCGCGCTCGGCGCGACGCTCGCCGCCTATCTCCTCTTCGCCGTGGGCCTGCGCCTGCCGATGAAGGTGCTGCCCTGATGCACGAGCTCCTCGGCGGCATCGAGCTCGGCCTCGCCGTCGCCCTCACGCCGATCAACCTCGCCTTCTGCCTGATCGGCGTGCTGGTCGGGACGCTGATCGGCGTGCTGCCGGGCATCGGTCCGGTCGCGACCATGGCGATGCTGCTGCCGATCACGTTCTCGCTGTCGCCCTCGGCCGCGCTGATCATGCTGTCGGGGATCTACTACGGGGCCCAGTACGGCGGCTCGACGACGGCCATCCTGGTCAACGTTCCCGGCGAATCCTCGTCGGTCGTCACCTGTATCGACGGCTTCCAGATGGCGCGGCAGGGGCGCGCGGGCACGGCGCTCGCCGTGGCGGCGCTCGCCTCGTTCCTCGCCGGGACGGTCGCCACGCTGCTGATCGCGGTCCTCGCGGGGCCCCTGACCCGGCTCGCCCTGCTCTTCGGCGCGCCCGAGTACTTCGCCCTCATGACCTTCGGCCTGATCTGCGCCGTGCTGCTGTCGAGCGCGCCGCCACTGCGATCGGTCGCCATGATCCTGCTCGGCATCCTCTGCGGCCTGTGCGGCGCGGACATCACCACGAACGCGATGCGCTTCACCTTCGGCATCCCCGAGCTGACCGACGGGCTCGGCTTCGTGCCGATCGGCATGGGCGTGTTCGGGCTCGCCGAGATCATCCGCAATCTCGAGACCGGGCAGGACCGCTCGATCGTCGCCGGCCGCATCACGGGCCTGATGCCGGGCGCGCGCGACCTGCGTGCCGCCGCGCCCGCGGCGCTTCGCGGCACCGGCGTCGGCGCGCTGCTCGGCGTGCTGCCCGGCGGCGGCGCCGTCCTCGCATCCTTCGCCGCCTACGCGCTCGAGCGGCGGATCGCCCGGGATCCGGATCGGTTCGGCAAGGGGGCGATCGAGGGCGTCGCCGGGCCGGAGGCCGCGAACAATGCGGGCGCGCAATCCTCGTTCATCCCGCTGCTCACCCTCGGAATCCCCGAGAACTCGGTGATGGCGCTGATGGCCGGCGCCATGATGATCCAGGGCATCCAGCCCAGCCCGCAGATCATCAAGCAGCAGCCCGAGCTGTTCTGGGGAATCATCGCCAGCATGTGGATCGGCAACGCCCTGCTGCTGGTGATCAACCTGCCGCTGATCCGCGTGTGGGTGTCGCTGCTGCGCGTGCCCTATCGCATCCTGTTCCCGCTCGTGCTGCTGACCTGCTCGATCGGCGTCTACAGCGTCGGCAACTCGACGGTCGACATCGTGCTGATGGCCGGCTTCGGCGCGCTCGGCTACCTCTTCCTCAAGCTGGGCTGCGAGCCGGCGCCGATGCTGCTTGGATTCATCCTCGGGCCGATGATGGAGGAGAACCTCCGCCGGGCGCTGCTGATGTCCTACGGCAGCTACTGGACCTTCGTCGAGCGGCCGATCAGCGCCGGCATCCTGGCACTCGCCGCGATCCTGCTGGTCGCCCTCTGCCTGCCCGCGATCCGCGCCACCGTCAGCACCGCGTTGAAGGACGCCTAGCGACAAGGCGAGCCGAGAAGCGAAGCACCCGCCTGCCAACCGTCCGGAGCCCCGGACCTCCGCCGAAGAAGGAACCCGCCGATGATGCCGATCACCCGCCGCCTCGCCCTCTCGCTCGCCGGCTCCGCCGCGCTCTGCGGCACCGCGACGGCGCAGGACTTCCCGATCAAGCCCGTGAAGCTGGTCGTCCCCTTCCCGGCCGGCGGCTCCACCGACGTCGCGGGCCGGATCATCGCCGCCAAGCTCGGCGAACGCCTCGGCCAGCAGATCGTCGTCGAGAACAAGCCCGGCGCCAGCGGCGCCGTCGGATCCGACGCCGTCGCGCGCACGCCGGCCGACGGCTACACGCTCGTCGTGTCGAATGTCGGCAGCCAGGGCATCGGCCCGAGCCTGTTCCAGAACATCACCTACGACGTGATGCGCGACTTCACCCATGTCGGGATGATCGGCACCTTCACCAACATGCTGGTCGTCCATCCGCAGTTCGAGGCCCGGACGCTGGCCGAACTGGTGGCGCTGGCCAAGAAGTCGCCCGGGAAGGTGCAGTTCGCGACCAGCGGCAACGCGTCGTCGAACCACCTGCTGGGCGAGATGCTGAAGCTCGCCGCCGGCATCGACCTGCTGCACGTGCCCTATCGCGGCTCGGGCCCGGCGCTCAATGCGGTGATCGCCAACCAGATCCCGACGATGTTCGACGCCGTGCCGTCCGCCGCCGCCCATGTCGCGGCGGGCAGCCTGCGCGCGCTTGCGGTCGCCAGCCCGGAGCGGCTGCCGCAGTTCCCCGACGTGCCGACCTTCCGCGAGCTCGGCTATGGCGATCTCGTGATCCGCAACTGGGTCGGCATCTCCGGCCCCGCCGGCATCCCCGCGCCGGTCGTCGCGCGGCTGTCGACGGCGCTGGCCGAGGCGCTGTCGCAGCCCGACACCCGCAAGCGCCTCAACGACGTCGGGCTCGATGCGACGGTGATGACGCCCGAGGCCTTCGCGGACTTCCTGCGCAAGGACCTCGTGATGTGGAAGACCGTCGTCGAGCAGGCGAAGGTGAAGGCGGAATGACGGCGCCCGGCGCGCGCGCGCCGCGCGGCCCCGCCGCCGCGCGATCAGCGGTAGATGAACGACTCCTTCTTCCAGTGGTCGCCGCTGATCGCGATCACGTCGAGCTGGTCGGCGTAGTAGATGATCTTGCCCTCGAGGCTGGCCGGGAACTTCGCGGCCGACGGCGAGTGGAACAGGATGATGTGGACGATCGCGGGCGCGATGCCGTGCTTGGTCGCGAGCATCCCGGCCCAATAGGCGTGTGGATAGGTCTGCCCGATCTCGGTGCGGTCGACGCCGCCGCCCGGCCGGGGCCTGTACTCCACGACCTTGCTTGCGTCCTGCAGGATCGCCGCCGCGATCAGCGTGTCGCGATCGACCTTCGTGCCGTGGACCTGCTCGAAGACGTCCGCGATCCGCACGCAGAGCGACAGCACCGCGCGCGAATGCGGCAGGTTCGGATAGGGAATGCTGCCGGAGGTCGGCACGTCGCCGATGTCCGTGAACTCGGACGCGGCCCACAGCTCCTGCCAGACCGCGACGATCCTGTCCTTGAGGGCGCGATCGCGGATCAGTTCGAACTCGGGGAACATCCAGGCGACGTCGATTGCCTTCTTCATCTGCGTGCGACCTTCGAACGTGGGAGACGCGCCGAGCTTAGGTTGACGGCGACTTCCCCTGTCAATGGCGACAACCTGCGGAGACGAGCTCCATGAGCGGACACGCGAAGACGACCAAGGCGGCGACCCTGCGCCGCCTCCTGCGCAGCGGCGAGCTCGTCGTCTCGCCGGGCGTCTATGACGGCTACAGCGCCAGGCTGGTCGAGCGCAGCGGCTTCAAGACCGCGTCGACGACCGGAGCGGGCATCGCCAACTCCCGGCTCGGGCAGCCGGACATCGGGATCCTGTCGCTGCTGGAGAACGTCGACACCTGCCGGACGATCGTGCGCAGCTGCGACCTGCCCGTGATGGCGGATGCCGACACCGGATACGGCAACGCGGTCACGGTGTTCCACATCGTCAGCCACTTCGAGGAGGCCGGCATCGTCGGCATCAACATCGAGGACCAGGCGATGCCCAAGCGTTGCGGCCACCTGCAGGGCAAGCAGCTGATCCCGGCGCGCGAGATGGCCAAGAAGATCGAGGCCGCGGTCGCCGCGCGGCGCGATCCGGACTTCATCATCAACGCGCGCACCGACGCGATCTCGCTCGAGGGCATCGACGGCGCCATCGCGCGCGCGAAGCTCTATGCCGCGGCCGGCGCCGACATGATCTTCCCCGACGCGGTGAAGGACGAGGACCAGATCAAGCGCCTCGTCGACGAGGTCGGCATCCCGATCTCGATCAACATGGGCTTCGGGATCCGCCGCCGGCCGACGACGCCGCTGCTGACCTGCCGGCGCCTGCAGGAGCTGGGCGTGGCGCGCGTGTCCCTGCCGCGCATGCTTCCGGCCGCCGCGGTCAGGGCGATGGAGCTCGCGCTGAAGCTGATGCGCCAGTCGGTCGAGACCGGCGAGGTGATCGACCGCCCGGACCTCCTGGCCTCGATCGAGGAGATCACCGGCCTGATGGGCGACAGCGCGATGGGCGAGCTCGAGAAGCGCTTCCTGCTGCCCGAGCAGCTCGCCGCGGCGAGCGGCGGCTGAGGCGGTCGAAACGGAGTCGACGGTCCGCGACGCCGCCGCCGACGCCGGCCGCGGGCCGCGTCAGCTGCGCAACGGCAGGGCGACCCCGATCGCCGCGAAGAGGCCGCCGCAGAGGCGATTGAAGCGCCGGCCGACGCGCTGAAGCCAGGGGCTGAGCCGATGCGCGGAGCTGGCGATGACGAGCTCGGTCATGATCTCGATGCCGACGAAGGTCCCGGCCATGATCGCGAACTGGACCCCGAGGCTGCGCGCAGGGTCGATGAACTGCGGCAGGAACGCGGCGAAGAACAGGATGCCCTTGGGGTTGGTGACCGCCGAAAGCAGTCCCTGCCGGAACAGCGCGATGCCGGTCCGCGACGGGGCGGCGTCGCGGAGGTCGACGCCGATCGGCGGCGCGCGCCAGACCTGGATCCCGAGCCAGACGAGATAGGCGCCGCCGATCCACTTCATGACCGTGAGCCAGATCAGCGACGTCTGCAGCAGCGCGCCGATCCCGGACAGCGACAGTCCGATCACCGCGGTGAATCCGACCGCGCCGCCAAGGATCGTGAAGGCCGTGCGTCTCCAGCCATGCAGCGCGCCGTGCGTCAGTGCCAGCAAGCCGTTCGGCCCCGGGGACAAGGAGAGGCCGATGGCGGCCAGCAGGTAGACGAGGAACGTGTCGGAAGACATGAAGTCGCGGATCCCGCGCGCAGCAGAAAGGTCGATCGGGGCCGGCCGCCGGCCCCGATGCCGCGCGATGCGGCGGCGTGCCGACTCTAGATGCATCCGACCCGATTGCCCCGCTCGATGATGGGTTGCGGCGGGTCGCGCCGCGGCCACGCTCGCACGCGGTCGTCGAACGTGCGGGCTCCCGCGACCTTGCTTGCGCCCCTCCTGGCCCTGGCCCAAGATCGCCGAGTGGCCGACGATCGCCGCGCGCGGCCGATGCCCGCGCGTCGCCGCGTCCGCATCCACGACGTCGTCCAGGGGGAACCATGTCATCGACCATTCGCAAGGCGCTCGCCTTGCTCGCGGCCTGTGCCGGGCTTGCCGGCGCGCAGCCGGTCCCGGCGCAGGAGCTCACCGTCTCGGTCTGGGGCGGCGGCTACGGCGAGACCTGGAAGAAGGTCGCCGTCGACCCCTTCGCCGCGCAGACAGGGATCAAGGTCACGGTCGACATGGGCCCGTCGAATCAGCGGCTGTCGAAGCTGCTCGCGCAGCGCGGCGGCATCGATCTGCTGTTCATCACCGACCACCAGATGGCGGTCGCCAAGGCGCGCGGCCTGCTCGAGCCGTTCGATCCCGCCAACGTGCCCAACGCGGCCAACCTGATCGGCTTCGCGCGCGATCCGCTCGGCGACAAGCTCTGCCCGGCGATCACGGTGCTGGGGATCGGGCTCGCCTACAACAAGGACCACTTCCCCGCGCCGCCCAAGGCGTGGGGCGACCTGCTGCGCAGCGATCTCAAGGCGCCGCCGGCCTTCATGGACATCGCCTTCTCCGTCGCGCCGTCGATGCTGGTGCAGCTGGCCGAGCTCAACGGCGGCTCGATCGACAACATCGATCCCGGTCTCAAGGCGATGTCGGATCGCAAGTCCCGTGCGCGCTTCTTCAAGCTCTTCGAGGTGCTGGACTGGATCAACCGCGGCGAGACCTCGATCGCGCCGATGCTCAACACCTACGTGAAGCGCGACCCCAACGTGCCGCTGCGCTTCGCGTTCCCCGAGAACGACGCCATCGGCGTCGTCAACCTGGCGTGCATCGTCAAGGGGACGAAGAACAAGGCGGAGGCCGAGCGGTTCCTCAACCACTACCTCTCGGACGCGATCCAGGCGCAGATGGCGGCGACGTTCGGCGAGATGCCGGTGACCACGACCGCGAAGATCCCCGACGGCGTGCCCTACGAGGTGCTGACCCCGGACCGGATCGCACGGCTGAAGTTCTACGACCCGGTCAAGCTGGGCGCCGAGCGCCAGCGCTGGATCGACAAGTTCGAGGAGGCTGTGGTCGCCAAATAGCGCGCCGGCCGACCGGCGCGCTCGCCAGGACGCTCCACGCATGAACGCGATCGCGCTCTCGGGGCTCGCCAAGCGCTACGGCGACACCTGGGCGGTCCGCGACCTGTCGCTCGTCGCGCCGACCGGCAGCTTCGTCAGCCTGCTCGGCCCCAGCGGCTGCGGCAAGACCACGACGCTGCGGCTGATCGGGGGATTCGAGACGCCCGAGCGCGGCGAGATCGTGATCGCCGGCATCCGGGCCAACGACGTCCCGCCCTGGCGGCGAGGCCTCGGCATCGTGTTCCAGAGCTACGCCCTGTTCCCGTTCATGACCGTGTTCGACAACGTGGCCTTCGGCCTGCGTCGGCAGGGGCGGACGGACGGGCTGGCGCGGCGGGTGGCGGAGATGCTCGACCTCGTCGGGCTCGGCGCGCTCGCCGCGCGCTACCCGCGCCAGCTCTCGGGCGGGCAGCAGCAGCGCGTCGCGCTGGCGCGGGCGTTGGCGATCGAGCCGAGCGTGCTGCTGCTCGACGAGCCGCTCAGCAATCTCGACGCGAAGCTGCGCGCGGAGATGCGGCTGGAGCTCAAGCGGATCCAGCGCCAGACCGGCGTCACGACGATCCTCGTCACGCACGACCAGGAGGAGGCGCTGACGCTCTCGGACGAAATCGTCATCATGAATGCGGGCGTCGTGGTCGCATCGGGCGCGCCGCGCCGGATCTGGGCGCATCCCGGACACGAGTTCGTCGCCGGCTTCCTCGGCGTCGAGAACCTGCTGCCGGCGACGGTGCTCGACTCGACGCATGTGCGCGTCGACGGCGGCGACGCCACGCTCGCATTGGCCCCCGATGCGGCCGCGCGCGCCGGCGGGCGCGTCGTCGTCGGCATCCGCTCCGCCGACATCGCCGTCCTGCCGCGCGGGTCCGCGGGGCAAGAGCTTCCCAATCGGATCGACGGCACCGTCCGGGAATCCGGCTATCGCGGCGCCGTCAGCAGCTTCCAGATCGCGACCCCGCTGGCGGGCAGGCCATTGCTCGCGACCGGCAGCCAGGAATGGCCGGTCGGCGCCGACGTCACGGTCCATCTTCCGCCCGCCAGCCTGATGCGGCTCGCGCCGACCGCCGCGCCATGACCATGCAGCCGACCCGGATCCTGGCGCTGCTGCTGGCAGCGGCCGTGACGGCCATCATCCTGGTTCCCAGCGCCATCATCCTGTTCGAGAGCGTGCTGTCGCCCGAGCGCACGCTGTCGCTCGACGCCTATCACACCGTGCTCGGCGCCCGCGTGGTCCGGCAGGCGACGTGGCGCACCTTCGAAATCGCCTTCGCCGTGACGGCGCTGTGCATCCTCGCCGGTTATCCGCTCGCCTTCGCGATCGCCGGCAGCGGTCCGCGGCTGCGCGGCGCGCTCATCGCCTGCGTGATCTTCCCGTTCCTGCTCTCGGCGGTGGTTCGCGCCTTCGGCTGGAACATCGTCATCGGCGAGACGGGACTGATCAACAAGGTGCTGCTCGGGCTCGGCCTCGTCGCGACGCCGCTCCAGCTGCTGCACACCGAGATCGCGATCATCCTGGGCGAGGCGCATCTGTTGTGCCCCTACATGGTGCTGTCGCTGCTCGCCGTGATCGGGCGGATCGATCCCAATCTCGAGGCGGCAGCGCAGAGCCTCGGCGCCTCGCCGCCCGGGGTGTTTTTCCGCGTCATGGTGCCGATGACGTTGCCCGGGCTGCTCGCGGGCACGCTGCTCGTCTTCGCCCTGGCGATGACGGCCTTCGCAACGCCCTGGCTGCTCGGCGGCACGCGCTCCCCGGTGCTGACCAGCCTGCTGTACCGCTATGCCTTCGTCAGCTTCGACCTGCCGCGGGCACTCGCGATCGCGGGGATCCTGCTGATCCTCGGCATCGGCTTCCTGCTGCTCCACCGCGCGATCGCCCGGCGCGACGCCATGACCGGGGAGCACGCCGCATGACGATCGGGGGCGGCGAGCTCGCCGTGCGCTGCTGGCGCGCCCTCGGCGCCGGGCTGGTGGCGTTTTGGCTGGTCTTCCTGCTCGCGCCGATCGTCGTCGCGCTCGCGGTCTCGTTCACCGCCACCGAGTATCCGGTGTTCCCGCCCCAGGGACTGTCGCTGCGCTGGTACGCCAATGCGCTGGCGACGTCCTGGTTCCGCGACTCCCTGGCGACGAGCGCGCTGGTCGCCCTCGCCTCCACCGCGATCTCGGTCGTTCTCGGCACCGCCGCCGCCTACGTGCTGAGCCGCCGCGCGGTGCCGGGGCGCGCCGCGCTCGAGTTCGTCCTGATGACGCCGCTGATCATCCCGAGCGTGGCGATCGGCTTCGCGCTGTTCCACCTCGTGCTGCAGCTCGGGCTGCAGAAGCTCTCCTTCGTCAACCTCGTGATCGCCCATGCGGTCGTGACGCTGCCGTTCACGCTGCGGCCCGCCTGGTCGAGCCTGATCGGCGCGAACCGCGCGATCGAGGAGGCGGCGCAGAGCCTGGGCGCGACGCCCTGGGTCGCCTTCCGGCAGGTCATCCTGCCGTCCATCCTGCCGGCCGTCGTCGCCGGCGCGATCATCGCCTTCACCTTCTCGTTCAACGACGTCACCGTCGCGGTCTTCCTCGTCGGGCCGACGACGCGGACGCTGCCGGTCGAGCTGCTGGCGCAGATCGAGTACACGCCGGACCCGACGCCGGCCGCGATCACCGCGATCATCATGGCGATCACCTTCGTCTTCTTCCTGATCGTCGAGCGCACGGTCGGGCTCGACATCTTCGCGCGCGCCGAGTGAGCGCGCCCGTTCCACCTCCGGAGGGCCCCATGGACTTCACGCCCGTCGACCCCCGCACCCGCGAATTCGTGGCCGGCCTGCCCAAGGCCGAGCTCCACCTCCACATCGAGGGCACGCTGACGCCCGAGCTGCGTTGGACGCTCGCAGCCCGCAACGGCATCGCGCAGCGCCATCCCGACATCCAGTCTCTCAAGGCCGCGATGGCGTTCGAGGCGCCGGACGCGCCGAGCTACCTGACGAAGTTCCTCGCCGCCTACTACGAGGGCATCGAGGTCCTGCGCACCGCCGAGGACTTCCGCGACATCACGGTCGCGTATCTCGCGCGCTGCAAGGAGGAGAACGTGCTCTATGCCGAGCTGTCCTTCGATCCGCAGGCGCACACGACCCGCGGCGTGGCGATCGATGCGGTGATGGAGGGGCTGGCCGAGGGGCGGCGCATCGGCCGCGCGACGCACGGGATCGAGACGAACCTCATCCTGTGCATCAACCGCGACCGGCCGATCGACACGGCGATGGACGCGCTCGTCGCGGCGCGGCCCTTCCGCGACGAGATCGTCGGCTTCGGCCTCGACTCCGACGAGCTGAACAACCCGCCGATCAAGTTCCGCGAGGTCTACGACCGCGCCCGCAGCGAGGGCTATCGGCTGACGGCGCATTGCGACGTCGACCAGCCCGCGACGCGCGAGAACATCCGCCAGTGCCTCGACATCCTGCGCGTCGAGCGCATCGACCACGGGATCAACGCGATCGAGGAGCCGTCCCTGGTGGACGATATCCGCGCCCGCGGCATCACGCTGACGGCATGCCCGACATGGCGTCCGATCGACCGGGCGCCGCGGCGCGTCGACCGGATCCGCGTGATGCGCGAGCTCGGGCTCAAGGTGACGCTCAACAGCGACGATCCCGGCCTGTTCTCGAGCGGCACGCTCGGCCGGATGCTGCCCGCCGTCGCCGTCGCCGGCGACTTCTCGGACCGGGAGATGGGCGAGTTCATGATCAACGCCTTCGAGGGCGCGTGGATCGATCGCGAGCTCCGCGACGCCTTCGTCGCGCGCACGCGCGACTACCTCGCCCGGGCCGCCGTATGACCCGGGCCCCGGGTCCCGGTCGACGTGGCGCCCGGGACTCGACGCGAACTCCCGTCCGCGACACCATCGCCTCCTGCGCCCCGATGTCCGGCGCGCAGGGCCGGTCGCGTTGCAAGCGGCCGTCCCGCCAACGAAGATGACCCGTGTCCGGAACCGCGGCATCGCCGTCGTCGCCGGTGCGGAACACGAGAGAAGCCGCCATGCCCATCAAGATTCCCGACGACCTCCCCGCGCGCGCGACGCTGCAGGCCGAAGGCGTGATGGTGATGCGCGAGACCGATGCGGTGCGCCAGGACATCCGGCCGCTGCGCATCGGCCTGCTGAATCTGATGCCCGACAAGCAGAAGACGGAGACCCAGTTCGCACGGCTGCTCGGCTCGACGCCGCTGCAGGTCGAGCTGACGCTGGTCAAGATCACCAACCACGTCGCGCGCAACACGTCCCAGGAGCACATCATCTCCTTCTACCGGTCCTGGGAGGCCGTCCGGTCGGAGCGCTTCGACGGCTTCATCGTGACCGGGGCGCCGGTCGAGCAGATGCCGTTCGAGCAGGTCACCTACTGGGACGAGCTGCGCCGCATCTTCGACTGGACCCAGACCAACGTGCATGCCGGGCTCAACATCTGCTGGGGCGCGCAGGCCGCCGTTCACCACTTCCACGGCATGCCCAAGCATCCGCTGCCGGAGAAGGCCTTCGGCGTGTTCCGGCATCGCAATCTGGAGCCGGCCTCGCCCTATCTGCGCGGGTTCTCCGACAACTTCTCGGTGCCCGTGTCGCGCTGGACCGAAGTGCGGCGGGCCGACATCCCGGACGACAGCGGCCTGCGCGTGCTCATGGAGTCGGACGAGACCGGCATCTGCCTGATCGACGATCCGCGGCACCGCGCGCTGCACATGTTCAACCACATCGAATACGACTCGAACTCGCTGGGGGACGAGTATCGCCGCGACGTCGCCGCCAACAAGCCGATCGCACTGCCCAGGAACTACTTCCCGAAGGACGATCCGGCGCGCGAGCCGCGCAACCGCTGGCGCAGCCACGCCCATCTGCTGATCGGCAACTGGATCAACGAGCTCTACCAGACGACGCCCTTCGACATCGCGGCGGTCGGCCGCTGAGCGCGGCGGCGACGTGGCATCAGCGCTTGCGACGGCCCCGTCGGCCCGACGCCGGGTCGTCGTCCCGATCCGCGTCGCCTGCGAGGGCCGCCTCGCTCTTGTCCTCGCGACGACGACGGATGGTGCTCGCCGACTTGGCGACGCGCTTTGGACCCCAGAAGGCGCCCTGCCCCTTCTTGGCGCCGGCATGCTCGGTCTTGCGCGAGCGCGAAGGCATGGGATTTCACCCGATCCCGGTCCGCCGCGCCGGGCGCCGTCGCCCTTCGCCTACCGCTTCGGCCAGGGGACGCCCTGCTCGCGGGCCACCTCGCCCATGCCCTTGTTGACGAACTTCTGCAGGCGTTTCCCCTCGTATGTCTCGGTCGTATAGATGTTGCCCTTGGAGTCCGTGGCGATGGAGTGCACGCCGTAGAACTGCCCGGGCTGGCGGCCGCCGTCGCCGAAGGCGGTGACCTCCTCGAGCGTCTCGCGCACCACGATGCGCACGCGCTCGTTCTGGCCGTCGGCCATGAAGATGAAGCGCTGCACCGGATCCTTCGAGAAGGCGATGTCCCAGGTCGAGCCGGCGGCCAGCGTGTCCTTGGCGTAGAACGCCTCCTTCACGAACTTGCCGTCGGGCTGGAACACCTGCAGCCGGTTATTGGCGCGGTCGCAGACGTAGACGAGACCATCGTTCGAGCGCTCGACGCAGTGCACGGGATTGCGGAACTGCTGTGCCGGCGGCGCCTTGGGATCGTAGGGTCCGAGATTGGTGTCGTCCGGCTTGTTGCCGTAGGCGCCCCAGTAGCGCTTCATCGTGCCGGTGTCGGCATCGAGCACCGCCACGCGCTTGTTGAGATAGCCGTCGGCGATGTACGCCTCGTTGGTCTTCGGATCGACCCAGATCTTGGCGACGCGACCGAAGTTCTCCGCATTGTTGCTGCCGGCATTCTTGCCGGAGCCGCCGACCTGCATGAGGAACTTTCCGTCCTTGGTGAACTTCAGGAGATGGGCGTCCTTCTCGCCGTTGCCGCCGATCCAGACATTGCCCTTGTAGTCGACATGTACGCCGTGGTTCGACGCCGGCCACTCGTAGCCGGGCCCCGGGCCGCCCCAGGCGCGAACGAGATTGCCCTCGGGATCGAAGACCAGCACGGGCGGCGCGGCGCGGCAGCACGCCGCGATCGGTGGATTGAGCTCGGCGCCGCGCTCGTTGTTGTGAAGCGTCGCTGCGCCGCGATGGATGATCCAGACGTGATCCTGGTCGTCGACCCAGATGCCGATCGCCATCCCCAGCAGCCAGCTGTTGGGAAGCGGCTTGGGCCAGAACGGATCGACCTCGAAGATCGGCGCCTGGACAGTGGCGCGCTGAGCGTCGGCCTTCTGCTGCAGTACGAACTGGCCGACCGCGAGGCCGACGATCGCGGCGACGACGGCGGCACCGAGAGTCTGCTTGCGCTTGAGCTTGATCACGACGTTCCCCCATCCTGATCATCGTTTGCGGACCCGCGGCATGTCCCGGCATGGCGGCGGATCCGAGCGCCGCATTATAGGCGCCTTCAACTGGGGGGCGAGCGCGTTCGCCGTCGATCGCATGACCAAGTCGAGACCGGGACGCGGGCCGGCCGCGCGACGCCCGCGAGCCGGACGGCAATGCGCCCACAGAATGTTTGGCGTCCTGCTCGCCTTGCTCGCGCTCTCGATCGGCGCCTGCCGCGCGGCGGCGCATGACGTGCCGACGGACGTGCGGCTCAACCTGTTCGTCAAGCCGGAGGGCGATCGCCTCCAGCTGATCATCCGCGCGCCGCTGCAGGCGATGCAGGAGGTCGACATCCCGACCCGCGGCCCCGGCTATCTCGACCTCGCGCGCGCCGACGACGCCCTGCGCGCCGCGACCAAGCTGTGGCTCATCGACAACATCGCGATCCTGGAAGGCGACGCGGCGCTGCCCGCGCCGCGCCTTGTGCGCGCCCGCGTGTCGCTGCCGTCGGACAAGTCCTTCGCCGGCTACGACACGGCCCGGGCCCATGTCCTGGGGCCCGGCCTGCCGGAGTCGCTGGATCTCTACTGGAACCAGCAATTTCTGGATGTGCTCCTCGAATACCCGATCCGCTCGGACCGCGCGCCGTTCGCGATCCGCCTCAAGGTCGACCGGCTCGGCCTGCGCGTCGGCACGGCGCTGCGCTTCCTGCCGCCCTCCTCGCCCACGCGGGCCTTCGAATTCCACGGCGACCCCGGCCTGGTCCGGCTGGATCCGAGCTGGCACCAGGCGGCGATGCGCTTCGTCGCTGCCGGCGTCGTCCACATCCTCGAGGGATTCGACCATCTGCTGTTCATCGTCTGCCTCGTGATCCCATTCCGGCGGCTGCGCCCGATGGTGGTGATCGTCACCTCGTTCACCGTCGCGCATTCGATCTCCCTGGTCGCCGCGGCGCTGGGCTTCGTCCCCGACGCGCTCTGGTTTCCGCCGCTGGTGGAAGCGCTGATCGCCGCGACCATCGTCTACATGGCGCTCGAGAACATCTTCGGCAGTGAGATCACGCGCCGCTGGGTTCTCACCTTCGCCTTCGGCCTGGTGCACGGCTTCGGCTTCTCGTTCGCGCTGCGCGAGACGCTGCAGTTCGCCGGCGACCATCTCGTCGCCTCGCTGCTCGCCTTCAATGTCGGCGTGGAGCTCGGCCAGCTCGCGGTCCTTCTGGTGCTCGTCCCCGCGCTCAATCTGCTCTTCGCCCGGCTGCCCGGCGAACGCGTCGCGATCATCGTCCTCTCGGCCCTGGTCGCCCACACCGCCTGGCACTGGATGCTCGAGCGCGGCGAGCAGCTCGCCAAGTTCCCCTTCCCTACCCTCGACGCCGCCTTCCTGGCGAGCGCGATGCGCGGGCTGCTCGCGGCGATCGTCCTCGCCGGGCTCGTGGCTCTCGTGCGCACGCGTCTCGCGCGCTGGCTCGAGGCCGACCGATGGCGGCGTTGACCGGCGGGAACGGCCGATGCCCATGGCGCGTGCACCGAGCGGCCATCCGTCGGACAGCGCACGCGATTGACCCCGGGCGGCAACCCGATAGCCTCGGCGCCTTCGCATCGCCACGGCGCCGCGGCGGCCATGCCGTCCCGGCCGAAACCTTCGAAGGATCGCCATGACGCCCAAGTCCACCGCCGCGAGTTCGGCGCTGCCGCAGCGCCTGCGCGACGCCGGCGTGAAGTTCATGCTGCCGAGCTATGTCGACATGCACGGCGTGTCGAAGAGCAAGATGGTTCCGATCGACCACTACGACCAGATGATGGCGGGCTCGGAGCTGTGCACGGGCGCGGCGCTCGACGGCGTGCCGCAGGAGATCCACGACGAGGAGGTGTCGGCGCATCCCGATGCCGCGTCCTGCATCGTCGCCCCGTGGCGCACCGACCTCGCCTGGTTCGCGAGCGACCTCTGGTGCGGCGGCAAGCCGTTCGAGCCGTGCAGCCGCAACATCCTCAAGCGCGCGCTGGCCAAGGCGCAGGCCATGGGCTTCGGGCTGAATTTCGGGATCGAGGCGGAGTTCTTCGTGCTGCGCGACCAGCCCGGCGGCGGCTACGCGCCGGTCAGCGACCGCCACAATCTCGCCAAGCCCGCCTACGACGTCGCGCGGCTGGTCGACAACCTGCCCTGGCTCGGCGAGCTCGTCGGCGCGATGAACACGCTGGGCTGGGACGTCTATTCGCTCGACCACGAGGACGGCATCGGGCAGTTCGAGATCGACTTCGCCTATGCCGACGCGCTGACCATGGCGGACCGCTTCGTGTTCTTCCGCTGGATGGCGCACGAGATCGCGCGCAAGCACGGCGCCTTCGCGACCTTCATGCCCAAACCCTATGCCGACCGGGCCGGCAGCGGCGCGCATTTCAACCTCTCGCTCTACGACGTCGCCAGCGGCCGCAACGCCTTCGCAGCGGAGACGGGGCGCGCGGGCAGCCGGCTGTCGCCGCTGGGATACCACTTCATCGCGGGCGTGCTGCGGCACCTGCCGGCGATCTGCGCCGTCGTCGCGCCGACCGTGAACAGCTACAAGCGGCTGATCATGCGCGGCAGCATGTCGGGATTCACCTGGGCGCCGGTCTTCGCCTGCTACGGCGGCAACAACCGGACCAACACGATCCGCATCCCGCTCGCCGGGAATCGCGTCGAACTGCGTGCCGCCGACAGCGCCTGCAACCCCTATCTCGGCGTGGCGATGGTCCTGCTCGCGGGGCTCGAGGGCATCGAGCAACGGCTCGATCCGGGCGAGCCGCACAGCGAGAACATGTACCTTAAGACGCCGGAGGAGCTGGATCGCCTCGGCATCCGGATGCTGCCGCGCACGCTCGAGGAGGCGATCGACGCGTTCGCCGCCGATCCCCTGGGCCGCGCGCTGTTCGGCGACGCGATGCACGACGCCTGGATCGCCTACAAGCGCGAGGAGTGGGCCAGCTACACGACCCATGTCAGCGACTGGGAGAAGTCGCGCTACCTGAAGTTCTTCTGAACCCCGCGCCGGCACCGCCCGGCGGTCATGCGGCACCGCGCGACCGCCGGGCCCGTCGCCTATCGATCGAGGCGCGGCGCCGCCTGGAGCAGCTCCGCGAGCGCCTGCTTCCAGAACTTCGCCTGACCGGTCGTCCCGTGACCGAACGTCTCGGGGCTGCCGGGGATCAGCAGCACGCGCCCGTTCCTCACGCGCTTGATCTCGCGGTCGAGCAGGCCGAGCTCGGGCGGGTTGCGTTCGTCGTCGGCGGAGTTGATCGCCAGCAGCGTCGCCTTGATGCGGTCGAGCCCCGGCGCGGGATTGTAGTCGCGCGAGGAATCCCACTGATAGAGCACGTCGTTGGCATCGCCGGTGGTCGCCGCCTTGAGGCGCTGGTCGAGCAGCGCGTCCGCCTTCTCGCGCGTCGGCGCCAGCTTGTAGAGCCCCTGGTTCCCGCCGTTCGTGGCGAGGCCGTAGAAAACGGAGGCGACATGCGCGCTGCGCGGCTGCTTCGCGTAGTTGCCGTCCATGTACTCGGGGTCGTTGCGGATCGAGTCGACGATCAGGCGTCGCATCATCCAGTTGCGGCTGGACATCTCGGTGGGCAGCGAGGCCATCGGCACCGCGACGTCCATCATGTCCGGATATTTCTGCGCCCACATCCAGGTCTGCATCCCGCCCATCGAGTTGCCGAGCACGAGGCGCAGGTGCCGGATGCCGAGGCCTTCGGTGACGAGGCGATGCTGCGCCTCGACCATGTCGTCGTAGTTGTAGCGCGGGAAGGCCGCGCGCAGGCCGTCCGACGGCTTGGTCGACTTCCCCGTCCCGATCGCGTCGGGAAGGATGATGAAGTACTTCGCCGCGTCGAGCGGCTGTCCGGGGCCGAAGAGCTCGCCGCCGAAGCCGGGGTTGAGCATGCCGCGCCCGCTGCCGGCGGTCCCGTGCAGGATCAGCACCGGCTCGCCAGTCGACTCGCCGAGCGTCGTATAGGCGAGCCGCAGCTCCGGCATCACCTGACCGGTGTGGAACTTGAAATCGCGCGCGACCCAGCTGCCCTCCTTCGGCTCGGCCGCAAGTCCGGGCAGGGCCAGCGAGCCGAGCGCGAGCGCGCCGAGCGCGCGGGCGCAGGCCGACGCGAAAGTCGTCTTCGGGCTTGGCATGGCGTGATCTCCCTCTCCTGTCGATTGCACGGCATCCGGCGCTCGAGCGGCGCCTCGGCGCGGCGACCGGGTGCCGCCCGGCCATCCGCGCGGCGATCAGCCTATCGGCGCGACGCCGGGATCGTCAGCCTCGCAGCAGTCGGATCGGCGGCAATCGTCCAGCTGCGGCGATCACGATCGCGTGCAGTGGCGCAATGCCCGGCCAAACCCGGATCCCCCGCGCCGGCCACGCCTGCAAGGGCCGCATAACAGAGGCGCCCGTGCCCCGCCTTGCGCCAAGGCGGCGCAGCGCGATCTCCAGCAAGCAGGGTTCCAGCCGTCCGGGCCCCTGGATCGAGGAGCCGATGATGAATCCCCACACGACCGAGACCGTCCCGTGCCCGGCCTGCGGCACGATGAACCGCGTGCCGACGGCACGCCTCGCGGCCGGTCCGCGGCCGACGTGCGGCGAATGTCGGGCCCCGCTGTTCGACGGCGAGCCGCTCGCGATCGAGTCGGCCGTCGCCTTCGACCGCCATGTCCAGCGCGGATCGCTGCCGGTCGTCGTCGACTTCTGGGCGGATTGGTGCGGCCCGTGCCGCGCGATGGCGCCTCATTTTGCCGCGGTGGCGCGAAATCTTTCCCCGCGGGTGCGCCTGCTCAAGGTCGACACCGAGGCGTTGCCGGCGCTCGCCGGGCGGCTCGCGATCCGCAGCCTCCCGTCTCTGGTTCTGTTCCAGGGCGGCCGCGAGGTGGCGCGCCGCGCCGGGCTCATGCCCGCCGCTGCTCTGCAGGACTGGATCCTCGCGCATCTCGGCGGCGTGCAGCGCCACGCGTCGTAAAACGACATGATGCCGGTCGAGCCCGGCTGCGACCGCCGGGCGCGGACCGCGCACCGCATTGGAGGAATGACGTCATGTCCGACCGCAACGTCGTCGTCAGCGAAAGCGGCGTCGGCCCTTATGGCCAGTCGATCGTCGCCGGCAGCCATCGGCTGACCGCGGACGAGCCCGAGGCCCTAGGCGGCCGGAACAGCGGCCCGGACCCGTTCGAGCTCCTGCTCGCCGGCCTCGGGGCCTGCACCGCGATGACCATCCGCATGTACGCCCAACGCAAGGGCATGCCCCTGCGCCAGGTCGAAGTGCAGCTGAGCCACCCGATCCGCGCGTCGCAGGCCAAGGGCCAGAAGGACCGCTTTGAGCGTCACATCCGCCTCGTCGGCGACCTGACGCCCGAGCAGCGCCAGCGCCTGCTCGAGATCGCCGACCGCTGTCCCGTCAGCCAGACGCTCAAGGCGAGTGCCGAGGTCGCGACGTCGCTCGCGGCGCCGTGAGTCGCCGGCCGCGGCTCGAGCGCTGCGCCCGCCTCATCGCGCGGCGACCGGCGGCGGCAGGACGAGAAGGCCCGCGAGGGCGATGCACGCGAGCACGGCGCCGGCCGCGAAGGCGCCCGCGCCGCCAAGCTGGTCCCACAGCGCGCCGGCACCGATGCCGCCCGCGAGCAGTGCGGCACCGCTCGCGAGATTGAACAGGCCGAAGGCGGTGCCGCGCAGCGCCGCGGGCGCCGCATTCGCCACCAAGGCTGCAAGCAGGCCCTGGGTGAGCGCCATGTGCAATCCCCAAAGGACGATGCCCGCGGCCGCCGTCATGAAGCCGTCGGCGGCGGCGAGGCACAGATCGGCCGCGACGAGAACGACGAGCCCGAGTGCGAGCAGGCGCCGGTGGTCGACACGGTCGGCGAGGGCACCGGCCGGAAATGCGGCAAGGGCATAGACGACGTTCATCGCGACGAGAACCGCCGGGGCCAGCGCAAACGGCAGGCCGAGGCCCTGCGCGCGCAGGACCAGGAACGGCTCCCCGACCCGCGCGATCATCAGCACGGCCGCCAGCGCCGTGACGCGCCAGAACGACGTGCCGAGGGCACGGGCGCCGCCGAGCGGCGGCGCGGCAGCGACGCCGTCGCCGGCCCGCCGCGCCGGCTCCTCGACCCCGAGAACCAAGGTCACCACCGCGAGGAACGCCGGCAGCACGGCGATCCAGAACACGACGACGAAGTCGTTCGCCGTCGCGGCCATCAGCGCGATGGCGAGCAGCGGCCCTACGAAGGCACCGGTCGTGTCGAGCGCCTGGCGCAGGCCATAGGCGGCCCCGCGCAGCGCCGGCGGCGCGATGTCCGCGACGAGGGCGTCGCGCGGCGCGCCGCGGATGCCCTTGCCGACGCGATCGACGAACCGCGCCGCGACCAGCCATTCGATGGCCGGGGCCAGCGGGAAGACCGGCTTGGTCAGCGCCGCCATCGCATAGCCGACCGTCGCAAGGAGCTTGCGGCGACCGAGGCGATCGCTGAGCACGCCGGAGAACACCTTGGTCGCGGCGGCGGTCGCCTCGGCGAGGCCCTCGATGATGCCGACGGTGAGCGCGCTCGTGCCGAGCACGGCGACCAGATAGACGGGCAGCAGCCCGTGGATCATCTCCGACGAGATGTCCATGAACATCGAGACGAAGCCCAGCGCCCATATGCCGCGCGGCAGACGCCGCCAGGTCGCGGGCGAAGACGGATCGGACAAGCAAACCTCCGCGCTGCGTGCCACTCTAGGCCGGACCTCGGGAGGAGCAATGACGCCGCCAGCCGCCCCAGACCTCGCCCGGCATGCGCCGCGCCCGGAGCGGTGGCGCTTGCCTAGCTGGCGCGCCGCCCTCGTCGGCGCCGCTGCGCTGGTGGGCGGCTGCGCGGGAGAGCCCTCGCGCGACACGCCGACCGAGCCGGCCGCGGTGACGGAGGCTCCGATCGCGAGGGCGGACACCCTCCTTCCCGGTCTGGCGGTGCGCTACTGGCCGGTGATGATCCGGAACCTGCGCGAGCTTGCCGCATGGCAGGGGCGAACGCCCGCGATCGTGGGCCCGGCGATCGACGGGCTCGACCACGTCATGGGCGACGGCGCCGTGCTGACGAGCGGCATCAAGGACGGCGTCGCGGCGGAGATCACCGGCTTCATCCATCTTCCGGCCGCCGGTCGCTACGCCTTCGCGGCCGTTTCCAACGACGGAGTCCGAGTCGAGATCGCCGGGGCCGTGGTCGTCGACGATCCGGACGTGCACGCGGACCGGCGCTCGCCGCCGCGGGCGATCGTGGTGCGCGCGGCCGGCTGGTATCCCCTGCGCGTGTTGTACTTCGAGCGGCGCAACACGGCGACCCTGCAGCTGTACTGGCAGCCGCCCGACGCGACGGCGCCGGCCATCGTCCCCGCCGGGGCGCTGCGTCGCCCGCGCGAATCCGGCTGAGCCGGCGCGGCCGTCCGCCGCCCGTACCGACGCGCTTCACGGCGAGGTGCGGCGTGGCGCATGCTCCGGCGCACGCGACCACGAGGGGGGACACCATGCGAGCGAGCAGCGCCGGCGGCGCGACAGCGGCCGTCGACCCGATCACCGTGTCCGTGGCGCGCCATCGGCTCTTCGCGATCGTCGAAGAGATGGGCGAGGCGATGCTGCGCACCGCGTACTCGCAGATCCTCAACTCGAGCCGCGACTTCTCGACCGGGCTTTCGACCCTCGAGGGCCGCCTGGTCGCGCAGGCGGAGCACGTCCCGATCCATGTCGGGGCCCTGCCGATGGCGGCGCGCTCGGTCGCCGAGTTCTTCAAGGGCGACATCCACCCCGGCGACGTGTTCCTGCTCAACGACCCCTATCACGGCGGCAACCATCTGCCCGACCTGACGGCCTTCGTGCCGATCTTCGCCGACGGCGAGCCCCGCTACTGGTCGATCAACCGTGCGCATCAGAGCGACATCGGCGGCGCCACCCACGGCGCCTACAACGCCTCGGCCACCGAGATCTGGCAGGAAGGCCTGCGCATCACGCCGCTGCGGCTCTACGCGCGCGGCGAACTCCTGCGCGACGTGATGGAGATGATCACCGTCAACGTCCGCCATCCCCGCGACTTCCGCGGCGACCTTGCCGCGATGATCGGCTCGGCGCGGCTGGGGGCGAAGCGGCTCGAGACCTTCGCGGCGGAGTTCGGCTGGCCGACGACGCATGCCGCGATCGCCGCCGTCATGGACGGCGCCGAGCGCCAGGCGCGCGCGGTGATCGCGACCTGGAAGGACGGCGTCTACAAGGGCCAGGCGATGCTCGACGACGACGGCCACGGCACGCGCGACATCCATATCCGCGCGACCGTCACCAAGCGCGGCAGCGACCTCACCGTGGACCTGTCGGATTGCCATCCGCAGGTCGCCGGCTTCGTCAATTCCTCCTACCCCAACACCTACTCCGCCGTCGCGGTCGCGCTCTCCTTCCTGATCGACCCGCACACGCCGAAGAACGACGGCACGTTCCGGCCGATCCGGCTCGTCACCAGAAAGGGGACGATCGTCGATCCGCATCCCGGCGCGCCGGTGACGCTCGCGACGAACCACTGCGGCCAGGAGATCATCGAGGCGATCGTCGCGGCGCTCGCCCCGGCCTGCCCCGATCGCGCCATGGCGGGTTGGGGACGCCGTTTCCGCATCGCGATCAAAGGAGTCGATCCGCGCAGCGGGCGCGGCTTCATCTGGCACCTGTTCCAGGCTCGGCCCGGCGGCGGCGCGTCCCCGTCGGGCGACGGCTGGCCCGGCGGCGGCGAATGGCAGGCCGCCGGCGGCATCAAGTTCGGCAGCCTGGAAGTGACGGAGGTTCGGTTCCCGTTCTTCTTCCGCCGTCACGAGTTCCGCGCCGATTCCGGCGGCGACGGGGCGCATCGCGGCGGGCCGGGCTGCGAGCTCGAGATGGTGGCGGAGATCAAGGAGCCGGCGATCGGCAACACCGCCGGCGACGGCGCAAGGTACGGCGCGCGCGGCATGCTCGGCGGCGCGGACGGCGCGCCGCATCACTACGTCCTCCGCTCCAAGGGCAAGCCCGCGCGCAGGCTCAAGACGAAGGAGACGGGAATCGTGATCCGGCCCGGCGACGTCTTCGACATCAGGTCGGGCGGCGGCGGCGGATGGGGCAATCCCGCCAAGCGCGGTGCCGGTGCCCGCGCGCGCGACGCCGAGCTCGGCTTCGTCACCGCCCGGCGGCCGCGCGCCGCGCGCCGGACCTGAGCGAGGCCGCCATGTTTCGCATCGGCATCGACGTCGGCGGCACCTTCACCGATCTCGTGGCGGTCGACGGCGACGGCCGCACGACCCTCGCCAAGAGCGCCTCGACTCCCGACGATCCCTCGATCGGCGTGATGGACGGACTCGCCCGCCTTGCGGACGCGCTCGGATTGACGCGGGCTGCGCTGCTCGAGAGCACGGAACGCATCGTCCACGGCACGACCGTGGCCACCAACGCGCTGCTCGAGCGCAAGGGAGCCAGGGTCGGGCTGCTCACCACCGACGGCCATCGCGATGTCGTCGAGATGCGCGAGGGCCTCAAGGACGACCGCTACAACCTGCGCATGCCGCCGCCGGAGCCGCTGGCCCCGCGCGACCGCCGCCTCGGCGTGCGCGAGCGGATCCGCGCCGACGGCCGCGTCGTCACGCCGCTCGACCGCGCGTCGCTCAGCCGGGCGATCGCCGCGCTGAAGCGCGAGCGCGTCGAGGCCGTGGCGGTGTGCTACCTGCACGCCTATCGCGAGCCCCGGCACGAACGGGCCACGGCCAGGGCGCTGGCCAAGGCGATGCCGGATGCCTACGTGTCGCTGTCGTCCGACGTCTATCCGCAGATCAAGGAATTCCAGCGCGTGTCGACGACGCTGGTGAACGCCTATGTCGGCCCGGTGCTGTCGCGCTATCTGACCCGGCTCGAGCAGCGGCTCGCCGAGGCCGGTTATCGCGGGCCCACGCTGATCATCCAGTCGCACGGCGGCGTCGCGCCGATCGGAGAGTCGATCCGCATCGCCGCGGGATCGGTGCTCTCGGGGCCCGCCGGCGGCGTCGCCGGCAGCCGCTACGCCAGCCGGCTGCTCGGGAGCGGCAACCTCATCCCGCTCGACATGGGCGGCACCAGCACGGACATCTGCCTGATCGTCGACGGCGAGGCGTCGCTCGCGGCGGATCGCGGCGTCGGTGGCCACCGCATCGCGCTCAATTCCCTCGACATCGTCACGCTCGGTGCGGGCGGCGGCTCGATCGCGCAGGTCGACGCGGGCGGCATCCTGAATGTCGGGCCGGAAAGCGCCGGCGCGTTGCCGGGACCGGCGTGCTATGGCCGCGGCGGCACGCGCGCGACGGTCACCGACGCCAATCTCGTGCTCGGCTATCTCGATCCCGCCCGGTTCCTCGGCGGCCGCAGCACCCTCGACGCCAGGGCGGCAGAGACCGCGGTCGACGCGATCGCATCGTCGCTGGGCGTCGATCGCGTCAAGGCGGCCGAGGGCATCCATCGCGTCGTCAACACCAACATGGCCGAGGGCATCCGTCTGGTCACCGTGCGCCGCGGCGTCGACCCGCGGCGGTTCGCGCTGCTGTCCTTCGGCGGCGCGGCCGGGCTCCACGTGACCGATCTCGCGCGCCAGCTCGACCTCGCGCGCGTCGTCGTCCCGCGCGTCGCCTCCGTGCTCTCCGCCTGGGGCATGCTCGCCACCGACATGCGCTTCGAGGTCGCCCGCACGCATATCGGCGACGCCGGCAGGCTCGACGGCGCCGAGGTCAAGGCCCTGTTCGCCGAGATGGAGGACGAAGGTCGCGCCCGGCTGCAGGCCTCGTTCGACGGGCCGGTTCGGGTCCACTACGCGGCCGACATGCGCTACGGCGAGCAGGTCTTCGAGATCGGCGTGCCGCTCGACGACGTCGACTGGCGCGTCGCGGATCCGCTGCCGCAGATCGTCGAGCGCTTTCATCGACGCCACGAGGCGCTCTACACCTACGCGATGCGCGACCAGGAGGCCGTCCTGGTCAATGCCCGCGTCGCGGTCGTCGGCGTCCTGCCGGCGATGCCGCAGGAGCCGTCGCTGGCGGCCCGCGAGCCCGGCGCGCCGATCGGCACGCGGCGGATCCATCTCGGACGCTGGCTGACCGTCCCGGTGCACGATCTCGACCGCCTCGCGCCGCGACAGGTGATCGACGGGCCGGCGATCGTGGAGTCCGCGATGACGACAGTGCTGCTGCGCCCCGGCGACCGCGCGATCGTCAATGAGAAGGGATGGCTCGACATCGCCGTGCCGTTGCGCGGCGGCGGCTGACCGCCGCTGCCGCGCCGCCCGCCGACGACGGCGGGCGCGGACGGCGATCCCCCGAAAATCGGTCACGCCGGGTGACGCGGGTCACATGCCACGCCGCGCTGTTCGCCTAGGCTCTCGTTCATGCCCCATGGAGAATGGACATGACGGCAACCCATCTCGACGCCAGCATCGACGTCCACGCCTCGGCCGCTCCGACGAGATCGCTGCCGGCCGTCGCGTCGTTCCTCGCGCTCTATCTCGGATCGATCGGGGAGGCGTGGCGCCAGTGGCAGCAGTTCCGGCGGCTCGACGCGATGTCCGACCGCAAGCTCGCCGAAGCCGGTCTGGCCCGCGAGCAACTCCTGCAGCACGTCCTCGCGCAGCGCGGGCCGGCGCGCCGGCGCTGAGCCGGCACCGCTTCAACGCGGCGGTGCGCGCGCCGGACCACGATCGAAGGCGTCGTCGCGGGTGAAGCGGCGCGTCGGGGCCGGTAGTCTCCGCTCCGGAGGCGAATCACCCGATGCCCGACGGCCTGCTCCATCCCGAGTTCGAGAGTCTCATACCCGCGGCCCGCCTCGCCGTGCAGCGATCGTTGTGGCCGGCGCAATGGGATCACGTGCGACGGCACTCCGTCTTCTACGGCCGCAAGCTCGCGGGCCGCATGCCCGCGACGCTGGCGCTCGACGCGCTGGAGTCCCTCCCCTTCACCGACAAGGACGAGCTGCGCGACAGCCAGGCCGCCGACTCGCCCTTCGGCGACTACATCGCCTGTCCGCCGGGCGCGGTCGTCCGGCTGCATCGCACCTCGGGCACGACCGGCCGCGCGCTGCAGCTGGCCAACACTGCCGCCGACGTGGCGTGGATCGCGCGGATCGGCGGCCGGGCCCTGTATGCGAGCGGCCTGCGGCCCGGCGACCGCGTCGTCCATTGCCTGAACTACTGCCTGTGGACCGGCGGCGTCACGGACCACGTCGCCCTCGAGGCGACCGGCGCCTGCGTGGTGCCCTTCGGCGTCGGGAACACCCGCGAACTGATCGCAGCGATCGTCGAACTCGGCGTCACCGCCATCTCCTGCACGCCCTCCTACCCCGCGCTGATCGAGAAGGTCCTGCGGGAGGACGGCGCGCGCGCGCCGCGCGAGCTCGGCCTGCGCCTCGCGCTCTTCGGGGGCGAGGCCGGACTCGACAACCCCGAGTTCCGCGCGCGGCTTGCCGACACCTGGGGCTTCGCACCGCGCAACGCGAACTACGGCATGTCGGAGGTCCTCAGCAATTTCGGGAGTCAGTGCGAGCACACCGGCGACCTGCATTTCCACGCCGACGATTTCCTGCACGCCGAGATCGTCGATGCGACGGGCACGCCGCTGCCCATCCGCGAGGGCGCTGTCGGCGAACTCGTGTGCACGCATCTGCGCAAGCAATGCCAGCCGCTGCTGCGCTACAGAACACGCGACATCGTCACGGTCACCGGCACCGGGCCCTGCGCGTGCGGCCGGACCGCCTGGCGCTTCCGCGTCACCGGTCGCGCGGACGACATGTTCGTGGTCCGCGGAGTCAATGTCTTCCCGACGGCGGTGCAGAGCGCGCTCGCCCAGCATCCCGCCATCGCCTCGGGCCAGTTCCGCATCGTGCTCGCCGGCCCCGGGCCCTATGACCGCATCGACCTGCGCGTCGAGGCCGCTGCCGCGCTTCCCGAGGCGCGCTGGCCCGACGCCGCGAAGGCGCTCGAGGCCGGCGTGCGGCGCGTGACCGGCGCCGGCGCCGTCGTAACGATGCTCGCACCCGAAACCCTGCCGCGGACCGCCGGCAAGACCAGCTGGATCGAACGGAGGCCCGCATGAGCTTCGTCCTGAGCGAGCGTCACGACGACGTCGCCCTCGTCACCCTCAATCGGCCGGAGCGGTTGAACGCGATCGGCGGTGCGCTGCTCGCCGATCTCGAGCGTGCGCTGGCGGCGGCGCAGGGCGATCCGGAAATCGCCGTGATCGTCCTCACGGGCGCCGGGCGCGCGTTCTGCGCCGGCGACGATCTCAAGGAATTCGACCAGCAGGCCGCCGACACGGCCGCCGCCGCCGCCCATGCCGCGGCGATCCAGCGCATCACGCGCCATCTGATCGGCGGCGAGAAGCCCGTGGTCGGCGCCGTGCACGGCTATGCCGTGGGCGGCGGGTTCGAGTGGATGCTCAACTGCGACCTCGTCGTCGCCGCCGACGACCTCGTGGCCTTCTTCCCGGAGATGGAGCTCGGCAGCTTCTGCACCGGCGGCGTGACACATCTGCTGCCGCTCGCGGTCGGCTATCAGCGCACGATGGAGTTGCTGCTGCTCGGCGAGCGGCAGGGCGCCGAGCGCCTGCACTCGCTCGGCCTGGTGAACGCCGTCGTGCCGCTCGCCGCCATGCTGCCGCGCGCGCTCGACATGGCGCGCGCCGTCGCGGCGCGCTCGGCCGCGTCGGTGCGGCGCCTCAAGCGCGTGATCACCCGCGATCTCGGCGCGGCGCTGTGGCAAGCCGTCGCGCTCGAGGAGAAGGCGACGCTCGAGACCTTCCTCGATCCCGAGGCGCGGTTGCGCGTCGGCCGGTTCCTGGCGCGCGGCCGCTGAGCACGACGCGCGACGCGCGGTGCCCCGTCACTTCTTCCTGTAATGCGTCGTCAGCCAGCCGCCGTCGACGACGAGGACGTGGCCGTTGACGAACTTCGCTTCGCGCGAGGCGAGGTACAGCGCGGCGAACGCGATGTCGTCGGGCTCGCCCGGCGACGGCACGGGCGTCGTGTCGATCATCGCCGCGCGGTACCAGTCGTTGCTGTCGATGTTGCGAGCGGTCATCCCGGTGCGGATCACGCCGGGCGCGATCGCATTGATGCGCAGGCCCCGCGCGCCGTAGTCGGCGGCCATCTGGTAGGTGAGCCCGACGAGGGCGGACTTGGTCGCCGCGTAGGACGACGAGCCGACGAACCCCGTCATGCCGAACACCGATGCCGTGTTGACGATCGCGCCGCGGCCGGCCGGCAGCATCTCGCGCACGGCCATGCGCGCGAAGCGGAACGCCGCGCGCAGGTTGATCGCGATGAAGCGGTCGAGATCCGCGTCCTCGGTCTCGTGGATCGGCTTCGAGCCCCCCACGCCCGCATTGTTCATCAGGATCGTCGGCGCGCTGAACCGGCGCCGGCAGGCCTCCGCCACCCGATCCGGCGCATCGTCGGACGCGACATCCTGCCGCAGACCATCGATCGGCAACCCCCCGGCGCGCGCTTCGGCAAGCGTGCCCTCGAGGCCGTCCGGATCGCGATCGACGGCAAGGACCCGCGCGCCGGCCTCGGCGAAACGCAGCGCCGTGGCGCGCCCGATCCCCGAGCCGGCGCCTGTGACGATCGCGGTCTCGCCGGCGAGCCGCCCGGACGCTGCGCCGGTCATGCCTGCAGGCTTCGCGCCTCGGTCTGCGCCTTCGTGTCCGCGTTCCAGGTCGCGACCATCCGCACGACACGCAGCACGCAGGCGAAGACCAGGAGCGCGAAGGAGATCGGCAGGAAGAAGCGCGCCGGCCAGATCTGGATGTCCGCGATCCCCATGAGGCGCTCGCGCGTGGAGAAGGAGCTCAGCGCGTCGAGCCAGGAGCGCCACGCGAAGGCGGCGAAGAAGGTGCCCGTGCACAGGATCGAGAAGACGAGGACGATCTTGCGCATCGTGCCGGGCATGAGGTCGTAGAAGACCTCCACCGTGATGTGCTCGTCGCGCAACTCGATATAGGCCAGCGGCAGGCAGACGCAGGCGATCATGTAATAATAGGCGACGATCTCCGTCGTGCCGTAGATGCCGCCGGAGACGATGCCGCGCGCGACGACGTCGTAGGAGACGTGCAGCGCCATCAGGATCACCGCGACGCACGCCGCCGCGACGAGCGCGACGCTGAACGCGCGACAAGTCCGATCGATCGCCTGCAGCATGCTCGCCCCGCCCGCCGGAAATCCGGCAGCCACGGTGTGGCGAGTTGCATCGCGAAGCAAGCCCGTTATGCTCGCAGCCGCTCTGGGAGGGGCGACGGGCGGATGGGGGAGTCAGGACCGGGCCTGCTGACGCCGATCACGATCCGCGGCGTGACGTGCCGCAATCGGATCGTGATCTCGCCGATGCAGCAGTACAACGCGACGCGCGACGGGATGCCGAACGACTGGCATCACGTCCATCTCTCGAAGCTCGCCATCGGCGGCGCCGGACTGATCTTCACCGAGGCGATGGGAATATCGCCGGACGCGCGGCTGACCTGGGCCGACATCGGCATCTGGGACGACGGGTTCGTGTCGCCGCTCGCGCGCCTCGCCGAGGCGATGATGCGTCACGGTGCCGTCGCCGGCGTCCAGATCAATCATGCCGGCCGCAAGGCCAGCGTGCAGCGTCCCTGGCACGGCTTCGATCCGCTGACCGAGGCCGACGCGCGGGCGCGCGGCGAATCCCCGTGGCCGACGGTCTCGGCCTCGGCCCTGCCCGCAAATCCCGGCTGGCCGACGCCGCGCGCGATCGCGCATGACGAGATTCGCCGCACGCTGGACGACTTCGCGGCCGCCGCGCGCCGCGCGAACCGCGCCGGGTTCCAGGCGATGAACGTGCACGGCGCGCACGGCTACCTGATCCATAGCTTCCTGTCGCCGCTGAGCAACACGCGCGACGACGCCTACGGCGGCAGCCTCGCCAACCGGATGCGCTACGCGCTCGAGGTCGCCGACGCCGTGCGCTCGGAATGGCCCGCCGACAAGCCGTTCTTCTATCGGCTGTCCTGCGTCGACGACGTCGACGGCGGCTGGACGCTCGACGACACGGTCGCGCTGTCGCGGGAGTTTGCGAAGCGAGGCGTCGATGTCGTCGACTGCTCCTCGGGCGGTCTCGGCCGGCGGACCACGACCGCGATCGTGACGCGCGAGCCCGGCTACCAGGTCCCCTATGCCGAGCGCGTGCGCCGCGAGGCCGGCTTGCCGACCATGGCCGTCGGCCTCATCCGCGAGCCGCGCCATGCCGATTCGATCGTCGCCGGCGGCCGAGCCGACTTCGTCGCGATCGGCCGCGAGGCGCTCTTCAATCCGAACTGGCCCGCCCAGGCAGCCGTCGTCCTCGGCGGGCCGTCGCGGTACGACGATTGGCCGCCGGCCTACGGCTGGTGGCTGAAGACGCGCAGCCGGACGCTGGAGGTTTCCAAGCTGCCCCAGACGATCGGCATCTGACGCCACCACACGAATCGTTCACGAGACAAGGGAGACGCCACGATGAAGACACGCCTTGCAAGCCTCCTCGTGCTGGGAGCCGCGGCCCTGGCGACGGCGGCCCCGCCCGCGCGCGCGGCCGAGTTCATGGCCAACAACTTCCTCGATCAGAACCATCCGTTCTCCGTGCACAACTACACGGAGTGGGCGGAGAACGTGAAGAAGGCGACCAACGGCGCCGTCACGTTCAAGGTCTTCCTCGGCGGCTCGCTCGTCCCGGCGCGCTCGACCATCCAGGGCGTGCGCGACGGCCTCGCCCATGTCGCCTACCACGCCGGCACGTACACGCCCTCGGAACTGCCGCTCAACAACGTGGTCGCCGACCTCGCGCTGGTGACCTCCGACATCTACGTGTCGATGGCGGCCTCGACCGAGCAGGCCTTCGTCAATCCCAAGCTCCAGGGGGAGTACCGCAAGGTCGGCCTCGTCTACGGCGGCGGCTACTCGACGTCGCCCTACCTGCTGCTCTGCAACAAGAAGATCGAGACGCTCGCCGACGTGAAGGGCAAGCGCATGCGCATGCCGGGGAGCCTGTGGGACCGCTGGGCCGTCGCGCTCGGCGCCATCTCGGTCAACGTGCCGTCGAGCGAGATCTACACCGGCATCGAGCGCGGCACGCTCGATTGCGGCGCCAATCCGCTCGAATCGCTGCAGTCGCGCAGCTACTGGGACGTCGCCAAGTTCGTCCCCGACCTGCCGCTCGGGGTTTACTACTCGGGCCCGATGTGGGCCTACAACCCGCAGTTCTGGAAAAGCCTCACGCCCGAGCAGCGCCGCACGATCTTCGACATCACGGCACGCGCCATGGTCCGCTCGTCGATCGCCTACATCAACAACACGCGCGCGACCGAGAAGGCGATGGTCGCGAAGAACGTCCAGTTGGTGAAGCCCGCCGCCGATCTGAAGGCGGCGAGCGACGCCTTCATCCAGAAGGACTCGGCCGAGCTCGCCAAGGTCGCGCAGGAAAAACTCAAGGTCGCGCCCGCGGACGCCGAGGAGCTGATCGCCGAGTACAAGTCGCTGGTGGCGAAGTGGGAGAAGCTGTTCGCCGGCGTCGATCCGCTGGACGAGGAGAAGCTGACGCAGATCATCAAGGCGGGGATCTTCGACAAGCTCGACACGAAGACCTACGGCGCGAACTGACGCCCCGCAGCGCCCCGGTGCCGCGACACGCGGCTCCGGGGCCACGGCGCCCCAGGGCGCCGATGGAACGGGTGCCGGGGACGGCCCGCCCGGGACGCCCGTCGCCCCGCCGCCTTCGCGTCCGCGACGACCCGCGGGAAGCGGGACAACGAAAGACGACAGCGACCATGTCCAACCTCGCCATCGGCTACCTGAGCTTCGGCACCCTGCTCGTCCTCATCTCGATGCGCGTGCCGATCGGCGTCGCCCTCGGCGGCATCGCGGTGGCCGGCCTCACCGCGATCACCAACTGGCGCGTGGGCTTCTCGCTGTTCTCGGCCGTGCCGTTCGAGCTGATCGGCGACTGGTCGCTGTCCGCCGTGCCGATGTTCATGCTGATGGGCTTCGTCTGCACCGAGACGCGACTCACCTCCTCCCTTTTCCAGGCCATGCGCGTGGCCCTGGCCGGCGTCCCCGGCGGCCTCGCCGTCGCCAGCGTCGCGGCCTGCACGCTCTTCGCCGCGGCCTCGGGCTCCTCCGTCGCCACGGCCGCCGGCATGAGCCGCATCGCGGTGCCCGAGATGCTCCGGAACCGCTACGACCCCGGCCTCGCTACCGGCTGCGTCGCCTCGGCGGGAACGCTCGGCTCGCTCATCCCGCCGTCCATCCTGATGGTCGTCTTCGCGGTGTTCGCCGGCTCGTCGGTCGGCAAGCTGTTCGTCGCCGGCGTCCTGCCGGGCATCGTCTCGGCGCTGATGTTCACGGCGATGATCATCATCCGCGTGAAGCTCAAGCCGAGCCTGGCTCCCGACCTGCCGGAGCGGCCGCGCCCGATCGAGCGCCTCACCGCCCTGATCGAGGTGTGGCCGCTTCCCGTGCTGATCTTCGGCGTGCTCGGCGGCATCTATGCCGGCTGGTGCACGCCGACCGAGGCGGGCGCGATCGGGGCGCTGCTGGCAACCGTCGTCGCCGTCTTCCGCGGCCAGTTCACCTGGGCCGCCTTCTGGCGCGCGGTGCGCCTGTCGGCCGAGGGCACGGCGGCGCTGTTCATCATCGCGGTCGGCGCCGGGCTCTACGCCCGCTTCCTCGGGATCACGGGGGTCCCTGCGCATCTCACCGAGGCGCTGATCGCCTACGGGACCTCGCCGCTGATGATCACGCTGCTGATCTGCGTCGTCTACCTGATCCTCGGCTGCTTCATCGACTCCATCGGCATCATGCTGCTCACCGCGCCGATCATGATCCCGATCCTGAAGGCCGCCGGGATCGATTTGATCTGGTTCGGCATCATCGTCGTGAAGCTCCTCGAGATCGGCCTGGTGACGCCGCCGGTCGGACTCAACGTCTTCGTCATCAAGTCCACGCTGGGCGGCGAGGTGTCCCTGGCGACCTGCTTCCGGGGCGCCGCGTGGTTCATCGTGACCGATCTCGTCACCCTGACGATCCTGATCGCCTTCCCGGCTATCTCGCTCTTCCTGCCGAGCTTCATGGATTGAGTGCGCGGCGCGCGATGGCCATCTTCTTCCCGAACATCCGTCGGAGTACCTGGTGATGAGAGTAGGCGTTGAGGTCGGCGGCACCTTCACGGACCTGGTCGCGTTCGACGGCGACAAGGTCATCGTGACCAAGGTCCCGAGCACCCCCGCGAGCCCGGACATCGGCGCCTACAACGCGATCGCGGCCGCCGGCCTCGCCTTCGACCGCATCGACGACCTCGCCCACGGCTCGACCGTGGCGACGAACGCGGTGCTCGAGCGCAAGGGCGCGCGGCTCGCCTTCGTCGCGACCAAGGGCTTCCGCGACATCCTGTTCCTGCAGCGCCACGATCGCCGCCAGATCTACGACCTCTTCTACGGCAAGCCCGAGCCGGTCGTGGCGCGGCGCGACTGCTTCGAGCTCGCCGAGCGGATCAACGCCGACGGCGGCGTCGACACCGCGCTCGACGAGGAGTCCCTCGTCCGCGACGTCGTCCCGCGCCTCAAGGCGGGCGGCTACCAAGCGGTGGCGGTCTGCCTGCTGAACGCCTATGCCAATCCCGTGCACGAGCGGCGCGTCGCGACGCTGATCGAACGCGCGCTTCCCGGCGTCTTCGTCACCTGCTCGCACGACGTCAGCCGCGTGTTCCGCGAATACGAACGCGCCTCCACGACGACGCTCTCGGCCTTCGTCCAGCCGGTCATCAACCGCTACCTCGGATCGTTCGAGGAGCGGCTCAAGGCGCAGGGCTTCGCCGGCCGGTTCAGCGTGATGCAGTCGAACGGCGGCCGCCTGCCCGCCGCGGCAATGCGCAAGAGCGCGATCACGGCGCTGTTCTCCGGCCCCGCCGCCGGCGTCGTCGGCGCGATCCGCCAGGCCGCGCGCTCGAAGCTCGACAACCTGATCACCTTCGACATGGGCGGCACCTCGACGGACGTGTGCCTGACCGAGCAGGGACGCCCGTCGCTCGCGAACGAGACGGAGGTCGACGGGCTACCGATCCAGACGCCGGTGCTCGACATCGTCACCGTCGGCGGCGGCGGCGGCTCGATCGTCTGGATCGACGACGGCGGCATGCTCCGCGTGGGCCCGCGCAGCGCCGGCGCCGACCCCGGCCCCGCCTGCTACGGCCGCGGCGGCACGGTGCCGACGATCACCGATGCCCAGGTCATCGTCGGCGCGGTGCGCCCCGAGGCCTTCCTCGGCGGACGGATGGCCATCGACACCGAGGCCGCACGGCGCGCCATGGCGCCGCTCGCGGAGCACTTCAAGCTCTCGATCGAGGCGATGGCCGAGAGCGCGATCAAGCTCGTGAACGCCAACATCGTGCGCGCGATCCAGCTCGTGTCGACCGAGCGCGGCAAGGACCCGCGCGACTTCGTCCTGATGCCGTTCGGCGGCGCGGGCCCGCTTCACGCGGCGCACATCGCCGCCGAGCTCGGCGTTCAGCGCATCTGCGTGCCGCCGGCCCCGGGCGTGATCTCGGCCTACGGCCTGATCGTCGCGGACTTCACGAAGTACGCGATCGTGACCCAGCCGATGCCGCTCGACGACGGCCCGACGGCGGGCGTCGCCGTCTTCCGCCGGCTCGAAGCCGAGCTCACGGCGGAGTTCCGCGCCATGGGTTTCGGCGGCAAGCTTGCCTACACCTACACGGCCGAGATGCGCTTCGTCGGCCAGGCGTTCGAGGTCGCCGTCGATCTCGACGCCGCCGACGTCGCGAACCTGACCCGCGAGCACCTGCTGAAGCTGTTCGAGGAGGCGCACTACCGGGTCTATTTCCACGGCATCGGCGCCAACAAGAGGGTCGAGATCGTCTCGCTGCGGGTCGGCGCCTCGGCGCCGGTCGGCGACCTCCAGGCCCTGTCGACCCCCGGCGACCAGGGCGGGACAATCCAGACCCATCGGCTCTACGATGCCGGGGCCTGGATCGACTGCCGTCATGTCCCGGCCGAGGCGATCGCCGTCGGCGAGACCCTCGACGGGCCGGCGATCGTGTCCGGCGCGACCGCGACGACGTACATTCCGCGCGGCTGGAGCGCGCAGCGCGACGCCGCCGACAACATGATCATGCGCAGGAGCTGACCAATGGCTCTCGACCCGATCGACTACGCCGTCATCAGCCAGAGCCTACAGGCCGCGGCGCGCGAGATGGGCGTCAAGCTGATCAAGTCCGCCTACTCGACGATCCTTCGCGAGGCGCGCGACGGCTCGGCCGCCCTGCTCGATCGCGACGGCAACGTGATCGCCCAGGCGGAGCTCATCCCGATGCAGCTCGGCCCGATCGGCGCGACGATCCGCCCCTGCCTCGAGCTCTATCCCGCCGCGACGCTCAAGGAGGGCGACTTCTTCGTCAACAACGACCCGTTCAACGGCGGGCAGCACCTGCAGGATGTCTTCATTTTCACGCCGATCTTCGTCGACGGCGACGTCGTCGCGTTCTCCGCCTCCGTGGCGCACCATCTCGACGTCGGCGGCGGCAGCGCCGGGCTCTCGGCCGAGGCGACAGACGTCTATGCCGAGGGCCTGCGCATTCCGCCCTCGAAGTGGAGCATGGACGAGGACTGGAACGGGGGACGGCTGGAGCGGATGATCGCCCTCAACATCCGCGTGCCCGACCAGACGATCGGCGACTTCAACGCCCAGTTCGCCGCCAACGCGATGGGAGCGGCGCGCATCAAGCAGCTCTGCGCCAAGTACGGCGCCGCCGCGGTGCGCGAGACGATGCGCGAGCTGATGGACTACTCCGAGCGCCGCGTGCGGGCGGCGATCGCGAAGGTGCCCGAGGGCGTCTATCGCGGCGAGGCGTTCCTCGACGACGACGGCATCGGCGACAGCCCGATCGCGATCCGCGCCACGGTGACGATCCGCGGCGGCCGGGTGGGCGTCGACTTCGCGGGCACCGATCCCCAGGTCGGGCGCAACATCAACTGCCCCTACGCCTCGACGATCTCCGCCGCCCTCTCCGCGGTGAAGACCGTGCTGACCTCGGCGGACATCCCGTTCAACGAGGGTCTCAAGCGGCCGATCGAGGTGACGGCGCCCTACGGCTCGATCCTGAACCCGAAGCCGCCGGCGCCGGTGCGCGCGCGCATGCTCTCGGCCTACCGCGCCTACGACGCGACGATGAAGGCGCTCGCGCAGGCGGTGCCCGAGCAGGTCGCGGCGCTGGGCTTCAACACCACCACCGTCACCTGCCTCGCGCATTTCGGGGAGCGCGGCTATGCGGTGCATCTCGAGCCGATGGGCGGCGGCTTCGGCGGCTCCATGCATCGCGACGGTTGCGACGCGGTCGACAACGGGCTGTCGAACTGCTCGAACACGCCGGTCGAGGCGCTGGACGCCGGTTACGACTTCTTCCGCATCCACAGCTACGAGCTCGCGCCGGACTCCTTCGGCCACGGCGAGCACCGCGGCGGTGCCGGCTTCTATCGCCGCTACGAAATCCTGAAGGATGGCGTGACCGTGTCGCTCTACTCGGATCATTTCCGCCTCCCCGCCGACGGGCTCTTCGGCGGCGGCCAGGGTGTTCCGGGGCACGCGCACGTGCTGCGCGGCGGGCGGCGGATCGAGCTGAAGTCCAAGTCGGCCAACCGCGTGCAGAAGGGCGACATCGTCGAGATCCTCCTCGGCGGCGGCGGCGGCTACGGCCTGCCCGCGAAGCGCAAGCCCGAGGACGTCGAGCGCGACGTCGCGGACGGGCTCGTGTCGCCGGACGCGGCACGGTCGGTCTATTCGGCCCGCTCCGCCGCGGAGTGACTGGGAAAAGGAGACAGCCATGGCTCGCGACGTCACCATCGCCTGCGTCCAGTTCACCGCCGTCGACGGCGAGAAGGAAGCCACCGTCGCCAAGGCGCTGCGCCTGATCGAGCGCGCTGCGCAGGGCGGCGCCAAGCTGATCGTGCTGCCCGAAGTCTGGACCGGGCTCGGCTACTCGACACCGACCGCCTACAAGGAGATCGCCGAGCCGATCCCCGGGCCGACGACCGACCGGGTGGCGGCCCTCGCCCGGCGCTATGCCTGCCACATCGTCGGCTCGACCTACGAGACGGCGCGCGGCGGCGTCATGCACAACACCGCGACGCTGATCGGCCCGGACGGGAGCATCGTCGGCCTCTATCGCAAGACCCACCTGTTCGATGCGCCCAAACGCAAGGACATCAAGCCGGGCATGCAGGAGTCGGACAAGGTCCGCGCCGGCGACCAGCTGCCGGTCTTCGAGACGTCGATCGGGCGGATCGGCGTGTCGGTCTGCTCCGACCTGCGCTTTCCCGAGATCTATCGCGTGATGGCGCTCAAGGGCGCCGAGATCATCGTCTGCGCCTCCGCCTTCCTGAGCCCGCGCTTCGACCATTGGGAGTTCTTCCTGCGCGCGCGCGCCTGCGAGAACCAGGTCTTCGTCGCCGCCTCGGGCCAGGTCGGCACCGAGCCCAAGTCGGGCATCGGATTCGTCGGTCGCTCGATGATCGTCGATCCCTGGGGCACGATCGTCGCGACCGCCTCCGACACCGAGACGGTCGTGGCGAGCAGCGTCGATCTCGACCTGATCGACACGGTGAAGGGGTGGTATCCGCTGATGGACCAGCGCCGGCCGTCGATGTACCGCGAGATCGTGGCCAGCGCCGGGCGCGAACGCGCCGCGGCCGAATGACCCGCTCGACGGGAGGAACGCGCGCCATGCTGCAGACCCGCCCGCTCGGCCCGGCGCTCGGCGTCGAGGTCCTCGGCCTCGACCTGTCGCGCCCCTTCGACCCGGCGACCGCCGAGGCGCTGCGCGCGCTCTATCGCGCGCATCACCTGATCCTGGTGCGCGACCAGCGGATCGACGAGCCCGCCCAGGTGCGGTTCGCCGAGCTCGTCGGGCCGATCTCGCATCGCAGCCCGTCGATGCGCACGCGCAACTCGGCCCTGGTCTCGAACGTCGAGCCCGAGGGGATCCTCGGCGACGGCAAGCTCTACTTCCACCACGACAACACGTTCTACGAGCATCCGCTGCGCGCGCTGTCGCTGTACGCGATCGAGCTTCCGAGCGCCGGCGGCGACACGCTGTTCTCCAACTGCGCCATGGTCTACGACGCGCTGCCCGAGGCGCTGCGCTCGCGCATCGAGCGGCTGAGCTCGTACCAGATGTTCGATTTCAGCGGCGGCTTCGACTACAACCGCCGCTCGCGCGACGAGGATGCCTCGCCGCAGGCGATCCGCGCGATCCATCCGCTGGTGTGGACCGATCCCGACACGGGGCGGAAGGTCGTGTTCATGAGCGAGCACACCACCGTCCGGATCAACGAGGTCGACGACGCCGAGGGCGAGGCGATCGTCGCGGAGCTCGCGCGGTGGATCGCCGATCCGCGCTTCGGCTACCGCCATCGCTGGCGCCTCGGCGACGTGATTCTGTGGGACAACATCATCCTGCAGCATGCGCGCGAGCCCTTCGACAAGAGCGAGCGACGCACGCTGCGACGCACGCCGATCGCCGAGACCGACGGACCGCGGCGGTTCCCCGGCTCGCGCAGCGTTCAGGGGCCGATGTCGCGGGCGCAGTTCGCGACCGCGACGTGACCGCCGCATTGCCGCCCGCGACGTTCCGGCATACCTGCCTGTTCGCACTGCGGCGGCCCGTCGACGATGCGCTGCTCACGGCGCTCGAAGCCTTTGCCGGCCGCTTCCGGGAAGCCTTCCCGGCGATCCGGCGCTACCGATTCGACCGCAACCTCTCGCGCAAGGCCGGCCGCCACACGCTCGTCCTGTACAGCGAATTCGACGACGCGGCCGCCTTCCAGGCCTATGTGCGGTCGGCGCTGCACGACGAGATCGCGGCGTTCCTGGCCCCGCTCGTCGAGGAAACCCTGATCGCCGACCTCGTCTGCTGACGGCGCGCGCCGCCGCGGGTCCGTCAACCTTAAGGCCGGGGGATCGCCCACCCGTGCTGTTGCGCCGTTCCGCCCGTTCTCCTAGAACGCTTCGCCATCCATTCCGGAGGAGATTTCCGTCCCATGCGCATCAGCCAGAAAGTGAAGAAGATCCTCGACAACTACGAGAGCGACAATCCGGGAACCAAGACCAATCTCGCCCGCATCCTGATGCACGGAAAGCTGGGCGGCACGGGGCGCATGATCATCCTGCCCGTCGACCAGGGCTTCGAGCACGGCCCGGCGCGCAGCTTCGCGCCGAACGCGGCCGGCTACGATCCGCACTACCATTTCCAGCTCGCGCTCGATGCCGGCTGCAACGCCTACGCCTCGGCGCTGGGGATGCTCGAGGCCGGCGCCGACAGTTTCGCGGGCGCCATCCCCACGATCCTCAAGGTCAACTCCTCGAACTCCCTCGCGCGCCCGAAGGACCAGGCGGTGACCGCCAGCGTCGACGACGCGCTTCGGCTCGGCTGCTCCGCGATCGGCTTCACGATCTATCCCGGCTCGGACGACTGCTTCGAGATGATGGAGGAGATCCGCGAGATGGCGCTCGAGGCGAAGAGCGTCGGCCTCGCCGTCGTCATGTGGAGCTATCCGCGCGGCGGCGACCTGACCAAGGAGGGCGAGACGGCGATGGACGTCTGCGCCTATGCCGCCCACATGGCGGCGCTGATGGGCGCGCACATCATCAAGGTGAAGCCGCCGACCGCGCATCTCTACCAGGACGCGGCGAAGAAGGTGTACGAGGCGCAGAAGATCGACATCTCGTCGCTCGAGAAGCGCATCGCCCATGTCGTCCAGAGCTGCTTCAACGGCCGCCGCCTGGTCGTCTTCTCGGGCGGCGAGGCGAAGGACGAGGCGGCGATCCTCGCGGAGGCCAAGGCCATCCATCTCGGCGGCGGCAACGGCTCGATCGTCGGCCGAAACTCCTTCCAGCGCCCGAAGGACAAGGCGCTCGAGCTGCTCGGCAAGATGGCCGACGTCTATCTCGGCAAGGCGTGAAGCGCCCCTCCACGCGCCTCTACCTCGTGACGCCGCCGGCCTTCGAGCCGGCGGCGTTCGCGTCTCTGCTCGCGCGCACGCTCGATGCCGCGCAGGCGGATTCCGGCGGGGTCGCCGCGCTGCGCCTGCGGCTGCCGGGCGCCGACGCCGACACGCTGGGCCGGGCGACGACGGCCATCATCACCGTCGCCCAGTCGCGCGGCGTCGCCCTGCTCATGCACGGCGAGGCCGCGCTCGCGCGCCGGCTGGGCTGCGACGGCGTCCACGTGCCGCCGCGCGACGTCGCCGCGGCGCGCGCGCTGTTCGGCGCCGAGGGCAGCGTCGGGGCGGGCTGCGGGCGCTCGACCGACGCCGCGATGGCGGCGGCGGAGGCCGGCGCCGACTACGTGGCGTTCGGGCCGTGCACCGGCGCCGATGCGGTCGATCCCGAGCGCGTCGCCGACTGGGCCGTGGCCATGGTCGTGCCCTGCGTCGCGGGGGGCGGCCTCGATGCGACGACCCTGCCCGCCTGGGCCGCGACCGGGGCCGAATTCCTCGCCGTCGGGCGCGCGGTCTGGGATGCCCCGGAAGGCCCCGAGTCCGCCATCAAGACATTGATGAACGGCCTGAAATAACCGTCCCGGATCGGTTGAAGCTCAGGGGGCACCCTGTTAGGTTCCGCGCCGCTTTCCCTCCCCAGACAGAAGATTTGAGCCATGAAGATCATCGGCAGCGCCGTCCGCGCGGGCAACATCATCGAGTACGACGGCAAGATCTGGCGCGTGGTGAAGCACAACGTCGTCAGCCCCGGGAAGGGCTCGGCGTTCAACCAGATCGAGATGCGCGACGCCAAGACCGGCACGAAGAACAACGTGAAGCTCCGCGCCGACGAGACGGTCGAGCAGCTGCGCGCCGATCAGAAGGAGATGCAGTACCTGTTCCACGACGGCGACGCGTACACGTTCATGGACCAGGAGAGCTTCGAGCAGGTCATGGTCAATCGCGACATGATCGGCGACGCGGCCGACTTCCTCACCGACAACATGATCTGCACGGTCGACCTGATCGAGGGCGAGATCGTCGGCGTGACGCTGCCGCAGTCGACGATCTGCACGGTCGTCGAAGCCGATGCCGTGGTGAAGGGCCAGACCGCCGCGTCGTCCTACAAGCCCGCCGTGCTCGACAACGGCGTCAAGATCATGGTCCCGCCCTTCATCGCGACCGGCACGCGGATCGTCGTGAACATCGAAGAGCGGTCGTACATGGAGCGATCGAAGGACTGACGCGCAATCGTCGGGCGCGCGCGCCATGGTCTCCCGCACAGCAATCTACACGGTCATGGAGCGCGCGGTCCGCAAGGCGGCGCGCGGTCTCGTGCGCGATTTCGGCGAGGTCGAGCATCTCCAGGTCTCGGTCAAGGGCCCCGGCGACTTCGTCTCCAACGCCGACCGGAACTCGGAGCGGATCCTGCGCGAGGAGCTCGAGCGCGCGCGGCCCGGCTACGGCTTCCTGATGGAGGAAGGCGGCGAGATCGCCGGCGACGGCACGAACCGCTGGATCATCGATCCGCTCGACGGCACCACCAACTTCCTGCACGGCATCCCGCAGTTCTGCATCTCCGTCGCGCTCGAGCGCAGCGGCGAGGTCGTCGCGGGCATCGTCTACAACCCGATCCAGGACGAGCTCTACTGGGCAGAGCGCGGCCACGGCGCCTTCCTGAACGAGCGCCGCCTTCGAGTCTCCGGCCGCCGCAACCTCGAGGACGCGCTCATCGGCACCGGCATCCCCTTCGGCGATCGCGGCGACCACGCCGTGTATCTGCGCACGCTCGCCGCGGTGATGAACCGCACCGCGGGCACCCGCCGGGCCGGCGCCGCAGCGCTCGACCTGGCCTATGTCGCGGCCGGCCGCCTCGACGGCTTCTGGGAGTTCGGGCTGCACCCCTGGGACATCGCCGCGGGCATGATCCTGATCCGGGAGGCCGGCGGCTTCGTCGAGGATCTCGGCGGCCGCGAGAACCCCATGAAGACGGGCAACGTCCTCGCCGCGAACAGCCACCTGCTCGGGCCGCTCGGGCGACTCCTGCGCAGCGCCACGGACGGGCCGGGCGCGGCGTGAAGCCGCGGCGATCGCACGCGACGAACTCGCGCGCCCGCCGCGAAGTCCGTTGTCGCCCTGCGCAACCGTGAGTAAGTTGCGGTCCTGATGGCGAAAACGCGGTCGATTCCCGCTCGTTCCGTCTTGCGCGGTGCGCTGGCGGCAGCTCTCGTCGCGGCTGGCGTGACGGCCGCCGACGCCCAGCAGCAATTGCGTCAGCGACAGTCCAGCGTGACCGTGGACTGGAGCGTCCTGGAGCAACTGCAGCGCGGCGGCGCCTCGGGAGCTGCAACGCTGACACCGCCATCACGTCAGCAGAAGGTGCAGCGCAGCGCAGCGCGCCCTGCCAGCTCCGCAAACTCGGCCAAATCGCGCGCCGCGGCCCGCCGGCCGGCAACGCCCGCGCGCCAGAGCGCACCCGCGGCCGACGTCGCGGAGGAGCCGCCGGTCCTGCTCCGCCCGCCGCCGCCGGCCCCGCCGCCGCCCGACACCCGCTCGGTGACGGCCGCGGCGCCACCGCCGGAGCCGCCGCGAAACGTGGCAGCGCCAACGCCGCCCGCCGCCGGAAGCGGCGGCGGATTCGTGCCGCCTGCCCCGCCGCCTGCTTTCGGCGAGCGGCCGCCCGCCGCCACCCCTTCCGTCCCGGTCTCGCCGACGCCGCCCCCGCCGAGCGTCAGCTCACCCGCTGTCGTCGCCGCGCCCCCGACGCCGCCGGCCGCGGCGGCGGCCCCTGCGGCGCCGCCGGTCGTCGCGACGCCCGCGCCGACACCGTCGCCCCGGTCGCCCACAGCCGTCGAGTCGGCGCCGGTCGCGCCGCCACCTGCAACGGCGTCGCCGGCACCCCCGCCGAGCGTACCCCCGACGGTCGCCGCCGCGCCGCCTGCCGCATCGCCGCCGCCCAGCGCGTCCCCGCCCGCCGCGCCGGCTCCGAGCGCGACCCCGGCACCGGAGGCGCCGCAGGTCGCCGCGGCGCCGCCCGTCTCGCGCGCCGCGGGGCCGCCGCCGAATGCGCGCCTCAGCTTCAGCGGCGAGAGCAACGATCTCCCGGCCGACGGCCGCACCGAGCTTCGCACCGTCGTCGACCAGATGAAGCGCAGTACCGACCTGCGGCTGCGCATCGAGGGCTATGCGAGCGGCGGCGACGACGCCAACCGCTCGCGGCGCCTGAGCCTCAGCCGCGCGCTCGCGGTGCGGTCCTACCTGATGGACCAGGGCATCGCGTCGACGCGCATGGACGTCTATGCGCGCGGCCCCCAGACCGACGGCGGTCCCGCCGACCGCGTCGACCTCACCGTCTTCCGGCGCTGATCGGCGATGACAAAGCCGGTCCGATACCTGATCCGCATGGTGCTCTTCCTCACCTGCGTGGCCGCGGTGATCTTCTTCCTGCACGAGCAGCTTTTCGTCGCCTTCCGCAACACGCCGATCCTCAACAGCATCATCGTCGCCGTCCTCGTGCTGGGCATCGCGGAGAATTTCCGGCAGGTCCTGATCCTCAATCCCGAAGTCCTCTGGATCCGCAGCTTCCGCAGCGACCGCCCTGTCGCCGCGCCGCGGCGCCTCAAGCTCCTCGCGCCGATGGTGGCGATGCTGGGCGAACGCAAGAGCGGCCGGCTGCAGCTGTCGGCGGTCGCCACCCGCGCGCTGCTCGACGGCATCGGCTCGCGCCTCGACGAATCGCGCGACCTGTCCCGCTACCTGATCGGGCTCCTGATCTTCCTCGGGCTGCTCGGCACGTTCTGGGGCCTGCTCGAGACGGTGAGCGCCGTGTCCGGCGTCATCTCGAGTCTCAGCGGCGCCACGGACGCGAGTTCGCTGTTCAACGATCTCCAGGCCGGCCTCAAGGCGCCGCTCGGCGGCATGGGCACGGCCTTCGGGACGTCGCTTTTCGGGCTCGCCGGCTCGCTCGTGGTCGGTTTCCTGGACCTGCAGTCGAGCCAGGCGCAGAACCGCTTCTACAACGAGCTCGAGGAATGGCTGTCGGGCATCACCCGGCTCGGTGGCGGCGGCCCCGTCGGCGATAGCGACCAGTCGGTCCCCGCCTACATCCAGGCCCTGCTGGAGCAGACCGCCGACAACCTGGAGAACTTCCAGCGCACCGTGCAGCAGTCGGAACTGGGCCGCCAGGGCGCGAACACCGCGCTGGTGACCCTGGGCGAACGCCTCACCCAGCTGACCGAGCAGATGCGCACGGAACAGCAGCTCATGACGCGCCTCGCGGAGGCCCAGCTCGAGATCAAGCCGGCACTCCAGCGCTTCGCGGAGTCCGCCTCGCGCCCGAGCACCGGTGGCGACGAGACGCTGCGCGCCTCGCTCAAGAACATGGAGGCACTGCTCTCGCGGATCCTGGAGGAGACGCAGGCCGGCCGTTCGCAGCTCACCCAGGACATCCGGAACGAGTTCCGCCTGCTGGCGCGGACGATCGCCGCGCTCGCCGAGGAAGAGCGCTAGGGCCCCGGCGATGCGGCCCCGGGCCGACGAGACTCCTCCCCGCGATCTCGATGACCGTGCCCGTCGCGGCGGCGCACGGCCATGAGGACGACAGGAAGACGGCGCGGCCACGCGCTCGACATCTGGCCGGGCTTCGTGGACGCCCTGGCCACGCTGATCATGGTCATCGTCTTCCTGCTGATGATCTTCACGCTGTTCCAGTTCCACCTGAAGGACCTGATCAGCGGGCGCGACCAGGCGCTCGACCAGCTGTCGCGACGCATCGGCGACCTCGCCGACCAGCTCGCGCTGGAGCGTCGCGGGGCGGCCGACCTGCGGGACCAGATCGACCTCCTGTCAGGCGAGCTCGCGTCGTCGATCACCATCCGCGACCGCCTGCAGTCCGAGCTCGCGACCGCCGAGGGCCGGGTGCGCGCGGTCGAAGGCAACCTGTCCGCCGAGGAGGCGCGCCGGCGACAGATCGAGGCTCTTCTGGCTGCCGCCGAGACGCGCGGCCGCGATCTCGACGCGCGCCTCGCCGCGCGCGACGCCCAGGCCCGCGATCTCGACGCCCGCCTTGCAACGCGCGACGCCGAGGCACGCGATCTCGCTTCGCGCCTGGCTGCGCGGGAAGGCGAGGCGCGCGATCTCGCGACGCGCCTGGCATCGCGCGACGGCGAAGCCCGCGACCTCGCGAACCGGCTGGCGACGCGCGACGGCGAAGCGCGAGAACTGGCCCAGCGCCTCTCGGACGCCGAGGGCCGCATCCAGCTCAGCGCGCGGGAGGCGGCCGCCCTCACCCAGCGGCTCGCCGCGGCCGAAGGCCGCGCCGCCGAGGCCGAGGCGCGCGCCACGCGTTCCGACGCCCGCAGCGCCGATCTCGCGCGCCGCATCGAGGAGGCCGAGGCCCGTGCGCGCGACGCCGGCAGCCGGGTCACCCTCAGCGCGAACGAGGCCGCCGCACTCGCGCAGCGTCTCGCGGCCGCCGAGGCGCGCCTGCGCGAGGCGGACGGCCGGCTCGAGGACGCCTTCAAGTCGATCGCGGCGGACCGCGAGAAGATCGAGGTGCAGCTGCGCGAGCTCGACGCGCTGCGGCAGAACATCCAGACGCTGACGATCCTGCGCGACCAGCTCGAGCGCGACCTCGCGGCGCGCAGCGTCGAGCTGCGCGGGGCCGATCAGGCGCTGACCGCGGAGCGCAAGCTGTCGAGCGACTCCCAGCTCCGGATCGACGCGCTGACGCGCCAGATCAACGCGCTGCAGCAGCAGCTCGGCCGGCTGGAGACGGCGCTCGACGCGAGCGAGGCGAAGTCCCGCGAGCAGCAGGTGCAGATCGTCGATCTCGGCCGGCGCCTCAACCTGGCGCTGGCGAGCAAGGTCGAGGAGCTGGCGCGCTACCGCTCGGAGTTCTTCGGCCGCCTGCGCGAGGCGCTCGGCGATCGCAACGACGTGCGCGTCGTCGGCGACCGCTTCATCTTCGAGACCGAGGTGCTGTTCGAGTCCGGGTCCGCGGCGCTCCAACCCGAGGGCCGGCGTCAGATCGACCGCGTCGGCGCCGCGCTGCGCGAGATCACCGCGCAGATCCCGGCCGACGTCAACTGGATCCTCCAGGTCGACGGTCACACCGACCGGCGTCCGGTCCTGCGCGCCTTCGCCTCGAACTGGGAGCTGTCGCATGCCCGCGCCATGTCGGTCGTGCGCGCGCTGATGGCCGCCGGCATCCCGGCCGAGCGCCTCGCCGCCGCCGGCTACGCGGAGTTCCAGCCGCTCGATCCGCGCGACGACGAGGCCGCGTTCCGGCGCAATCGCCGCATCGAGCTGAAGCTCACCAACCGCTGACGGCGAGCGGGTCGCGGCGCCGCTGCCGCGACCCCTCGGCGAGCGACCCGGCGCGGCTCAGCTCGGCATGTCGGCGAGGAGCTGCAGCGAGGCGAGGCGCGCATAGAGTCCGCCGGCCTGCGCGAGCACGGCGTGCGGTCCCGTCTCGACGACCCTGCCGCGATCGAGCACGACGATGCGATCGGCACGCTGCACGGTGGCGAGGCGGTGCGCGATCACCAGCGTGGTCCGGCTGCGCGCCAGCCCGTCCAGCGCCTTCTGGACGAGCCGCTCGCTCTCGGCGTCGAGCGCCGAAGTCGCCTCGTCCAGCAGCAGCACGGCCGGATCGCGAAGGATCGCGCGGGCGATCGCGAGCCGCTGCTTCTGCCCGGTCGAGAGCCGCTGCCCCTTCTCGCCGAGCTGCGTGGCGAAGCCCTGCGGCAGGCGCTCGATAAACTCCAGCGCATGCGCGGCATCGGCCGCGGCGCGAAGCTCGGCATCGCTCGCCTCCGGGCGCGCGAATCGGATGTTCGCCGCGACGTCGGTCGCGAAGATCACGGGCTCCTGCGGTACGAGCGCGACGCGACGGCGAAGGTCGGCCGGATCGCAATGCCGGATGTCGACCCCGTCGAAGAGGATCCGGCCCGCCTGCGGATCGTAGAACCGCAGCGCGAGCTGGAGGATCGTCGACTTGCCCGATCCGGAAGGGCCGACGATCGCCACCGCCTCGCCAGGCGCGACGTCGAGGGACAGCTCGTCGATCGCCGGGCGCTCCGGCCGCGTCGGATAGGTGAACCCGACCCGGTCGAAGACGAGCGCGCCGCGCGGCGGCACGGGGAGCGGCAGCGGCGCGGCCGGCACGGCGATGTCGGAGCGCGCGTCGAGCAGCTCGAACAGGCGCTCGGCGGCGCCAGCGGCGCGCTGCAGGTCGCCGATGAACTCGCTGAGCGACCCGACCGACCCCGCCACGACCACGGCATAGAAAACGAAGGCCGACAGCTGCCCGGCCGAGATGTCGCCGGCGATCGCGGCGTGGCCGCCGATCCACAGCACGATCCCGATGGCGCCGAACACCAGCATGATGACGACGGCGGCGAGCGCCGCCCGCGCCCGGTTGCGCCGATGCGCGGCCGCGACGGTGGCCTCGACCCGCGCGGCGAAGTGGTCGCGGCGCTCGGGCTCCCGGCCGAAGGCCTGGACCGTGCGCACCGCGTTGAGCGTCTCCTCGATGTCAGCTCCGGTATCGGCCAGGCGATCCTGGCTCGCCCGCGAAAGGGCGCGCACGCGCCGCCCGAAGACGATGATCGGAGCGACCACGAGCGGCAGCACGCCGAAGGTCAGCAGCGTCAGCTTCGGCGACGTCACCGCCATCATCGTCGTCCCGCCGACGACGAGCAGGACGTTGCGCAGGGCCATCGACAGCGACGAACCCACGATCGTCTGCAGCAGCGTGGTGTCGGCGACGAGGCGCGAGATCACGTCGCCGACGCGCGTCGTCTCGAAGAACGCCGGCGACAGCGACAGCACATGGTCGAAGACGCTCCGGCGCAGGTCGGCGGCGATCCGCTCGCCGATCCATGCCACCATCAGCGCGCGCGCGAAGGTCGCGATCGACAGCGCCGCCACGACGACGAGCAGCCCCAGCAGCGCCTGGTCGAGACGGGAGGAATCGCCCGTGGCGAAGCCCGTGTCGACCAGCCAGCGCAGGCCGGCGCCGAACCCGAGCACGGCCAGCGATGCCGCCGTCAGGGCGATGGCCGCGACGGCCACGCGGCCGCGATAGGGGCGGACATAGCCGCCGAGGCGGCGCAGCACGCCGAGGCCTGCGCGCGGCTTGTCCTGGTCGTCGCTCATGTCCGGCGGCCTCGCTGGGGAACCGTCACTCGAGCCGCAGACCCAGGCCGCGGCCGAGCGCCGCGTCGAGGTCGTCGGCGAGGCAGCCCGTCAGGGTCGCGTCGCCCCGGGTCGACCGCCACGCCTCGGCACGCCAGGCGAAGTGGTGCGCTCCGGAGACCGGGCTCGACAGCCAGAGTTCGCGGTTCGGCGCGTGCTTGTTGACGATGAACTGTCGCCCGTCCGCGAGCTCGAGGGTCAGGATGCCGCCGCGCAACTCCACGTCGAGATCGTCCGCCAGCTCGGCCTCCAGCCGCTCTGCCAGTCGCGCCAGCGTCGCCGCAGCCTTGGTCTCAAACGCACGCTCGTCCATGGCACCCCGGGAAAATCGCGTCTGGTCAGCGGTCTATCATGCGCGCCGGACGGCTCAAAGCCGCCGCGCGACGACGCCTCGTCGCTTGATTCATCCCCCCCGCTTCGCTATACCCCGCCGTCATTTTTCGGCCGCCCAGGCGGCGGCCGCTGGAGAGCCCGATCATGAAGCCGAACATCCATCCCGAGTACCACGACATCACCGTCGTGATGACCGACGGGTCGCAGTTCACGACCCGCTCGACCTACGGCAAGGCGGGCGACGTGCTGCGGCTCGACATCGACCCGAAGACCCATCCGGCCTGGACGGGTCAGCATCGCGAGATCAAGTCGGGCGGCCAGGTTTCCAAGTTCAACAAGCGCTTCGGCAACCTCGGCAACGCGGGCAAGGGTGCCGCAGCCAAGGCCACCACCAAGACCTGAGGGCGCGCCGGGACGGCCGTCGGCTCGCCGCCGCTCAGCCGGCGACAATATCCGGACATGAAAAAGGGCGTCCCCACGGGACGCCCTTTTTTGCTGGCCTCGCGAGGGGCCGGACCGCGTCAGTCGGCGGCGCTGACGGCCGCGGCGTCGCTGACCAGCGCATTGAGGTGGCGGACCCGCACATAGAGGCGCCGGCTGCGCGAGAGCAGCTGCACGAGCCGCGCGGGCAGTTCGGTTGCTCCGGACTCGGTCTCCGCCAGGCAGGTCGGGTCGTCGGGCACGCTGAACGCCGGCCCGCTCGCCTCGAGCGGCGTGATCTCTCCGGCGGCGGCGGCCTTCTGCGCCAGCATCCACGCCATCACCTGCGCGAGCCGGGCCGTGACGCGCATGGTTTCGGCGCTGATCTGGAGCCGTTCGATGGCCGGGATGTCGTCGCCCGCCGCGGGATCCATGTACGCGATGTAGTTGCGCGTCTCGACGAGGAGCTCGACCGCCTCGTCGTAGGTCTTCTTGAAGAACACGCTGTTCGCCGCCATCGCCATGCGCGGACTCTGCGTTCCGGACCCGTCCGGGACAAGCTTAACGAGGAACTACCCCTCGCGCCCTTGACGGGTCCAAGGGGCCTACCCACCTGCATCGATGCGTCGGCACCGTCGCCCGTTCGGGGGTGGTCGCCATCGCGAAAGCAGACCCGCCGGCGGTTCCCCGCGGAACGTCGGCATCCCACACCCTCGCTTCCTCAAGGAGGATCTTGTGATGACCCATCTCGACTTCAGCCCCCTGTTCCGCACCGGCATCGGCTTCGACCGCGTCAGCCGGCTGATCGACTCCGCCCTGAGCGGCAACGAGCAGGCGGCCAGCTATCCGCCGTACAACATCGAGGTGACCGGCGACGACAGCTACCGACTCACGATGGCGGTGGCCGGATTCGGTCCCGACGACATCTCGATCACGCAGCAGGAGAACGCGCTGTTCGTCGCCGGCCGGGTCAAGCCGGTCGAGGGCGAGCGCCGCTACCTGCATCGCGGGATCGCCGGCCGCGCCTTCGAGCGCCGCTTCCAGCTCGCCGACTTCATCAAGGTGAGCGGCGCGCAGATCGCCAACGGCCTGCTGCACGTCGACCTCGTGCGCGAAGTGCCCGAGGCGATGAAGCCGCGGCAGATCAAGATCGTCGGCGCCGAGCCGCAGTCGATCGAAGCCAAGGCGGCCTGAGCGCGCGACGTCGCACGCACGGCCCACCGAGCGCGACGGCCGGGGATCCACGATCCCCGGCCGTTTTTCGTCGATGTACTTGACGCGACCCGCCGGTTCGCCGCTTGCTCGCGTCCATGACCCGCTCCGACTTCGACCCTCGCCCCTGCGCCGACTGGATCGTGGCCCGCCGACACGCCGGCACCGCGATCGCCGCACTCCCGGCGGACCTGAAGCCGCGCACCGAGGACGAGGGCTATGCGGTCCAGGCGCTGGTTCGCGACGGCCTGTCCGCGCGCGGCCCGTCGATCGGCTGGAAGGTCGGCGCGACGACGCCCGCCATGCAGGGCCTCCTCAACGTGCCGGCGCCGTGCGCTGGCGAGATGCATGCCGCCGGCCGCCATGACCGCCATGCCCGGCTCGCCGCCGCGTCGTTCACCCGCGTCGGGATTGAATGCGAGATCGCCGCGGAGCTCGCCACGCCGCTCGGCGGCGCCGGGAAGGTCGATCTCGCGCAGGCGCGCGCCGCCGTGCGCAACCTGCACGCCGCCGCGGAGATCGTCGACGACCGCTACGGCGACTTCCGGCATTTCGGCGTGCCGAGCCTGATCGCCGATTTCTTCTTCCATGCCGGGGTCGTGCTCGGGCCGCCGGTGGCCGCGTGGCGCGACATCGATCTCGAGCGCGTCGAAGGCACGACCGCGGTCGACGGCGAGGTGAAGCTGCGCGGCCGCGGCGCCGACGTGCTCGGCAACCCGTTGGCCTCGCTCGTCTGGCTCGCGAACCGGCTGACCGCGCTCGGCCGCCGGCTCGAAGCCGGGCAGATCGTGATGCTCGGGAGCCTGCCCCTGCCCTACTGGGCGAAGGCCGGCGACCGCGTGACCGTGACCCTCAACGGGCTCGGCGCGGTCACGATCGACCTGGACTGAGGCGGCGCGCTCAGCTGCCGACGCGCAGGCGCTCGAACGAGGCGCGGATTCGCTCGGGGATCGGCGCCGGCCGCTCGGTCGCGCGATCGACGAAGACGTGCACGAAATGGCCGTCGGCGCGCGCCTCGTTCTCGCCGACGCCGAACAGCCCGAGTTCGTAGCGCACCGAGCTGCGGCCGAGATGCCCGACGCGCAGGCACGCCTCGATCGGTTCCGGATAGGCGAAGGGCCGGTGGAATCGGCACGCGGTTTCGATCGCATAGCCGATGACCGGCGAGCGCAGGATGTCGAAGCCGCCCTCGTCGATCAGCCAGCGGTTCACAAGCGTGTCGAAATAGCTGTAGTAGACGACGTTGTTGACGTGGCCGTAGGCGTCGTTGTCCATCCAGCGGGTCTGCAGCACGAGCATGTGCGCGAAGCCGGAACGCCGCTCCGGCGGCCGTCGCGGCGCGCTCATACGATCTCCGTCAGGGCATCGAGGACGGCGTCGGGCCGCTCGACCATCATCATGTGGCCGCAGCCTTCGATCGCGACCACCCGCGCGCCCTCGATCAGCGCACCGAGCTCGGCCGCGCCGCGCGGAGGCGTCATGCGATCCTGGGCGCCGGCAAGGACGAGTGCGGGGCAGCGTACGCGTCCCGCGGCGTCGCGCGCCCCGTCATAGGCGGCGCATGCCGCGAGATCGGTCGCGAGAGTGCGCCCCTGATCGCGTTCGAGCAGGCGCACGCCCTGGCCGAGCAGCCACATCCCCGGTGCTTGCGCGCCGCCGAGATGGGCGCGGCGGCCGAAGCCCCACGACGCCACCAGATCGATCGCGTTGTGATCCTGCGCCCGCGCCTCGCGGAGCAGGTCGGGATGCACCGGCATCGCCGGCGCCGCGCCGAGCAGCGCGACGGCCCAGATCCGCTGCGGCGACACGGCGGCGGCGGCCAGGGCGATCAATGCGCCCATCGAATGTCCGACGATCGCGGCGCGCTCCAGCCCGGCCGCATCCATGGCGCGCAGGATCCAGGCCGCATAGGCCTCGATGCTCTCGCAGGCCTCTCCGGCCGAGCGTCCGTGGCCCGGCAGGTCGAGCGCGAAGACGTTGCGGCCGTGATGCGCGAAGAATCGCGTCTGCAGCGTCCACACCGTGTGATCCATTCCGGCGCCGTGCAGGAAGATCACATTCGGGTCGGGCGCGCGCGCAACGCGTCCGCCGGTCGCCGCGAAGACGGGAAGGCCGTCGACGGTCAGATTCACGGCTCAGCCCCGTTGCGCGGCGCGCAGCGCCTGCCCGAGGTCGTCGATCAGGTCGCCGACGTCCTCGAGGCCGACCGAGAGCCGGATCATCTCCTCGCCGACACCGGCGGCCTTGAGCGCCGCCGCGTCCATCTGCTGATGCGTCGTGCTCGCCGGGTGGATGACCAGCGACTTGGCGTCGCCGACATTGGCGAGATGCGAGAAGATCTTCAGCGCCTCGATGAAGCGCCGGCCGGCGGCCCGGCCGCCCCGGATCCCGAAGCTGACCATCGAGCCGCATCCCTCGGGCAGCAGCCGCGCCGCCAGCGCGCGATCCGGATGCGACGGCAGCTCGGGATAGTTCACCCAGTCGACCTCGGGCGCGGCGGCGAGGAACGCGACCACCTTGCGCGCATTCTCGACGTGCTGGCGCATGCGCAATGCCAGGGTCTCGACGCCCTGAAGGATGTGGAAGGCGTTGGTCGGGCTCATGCTGGCGCCGAAGTCGCGCAGCCCTTCGGCACGCGCGCGCATGATCAGGGCGGCCGGCCCGAACTCCTCGGCGAAGTCCAGGCCGTGATAGCCCGCATAGGGCTCGGTGAGCGTCGGGAAGCGGCCCGACGCCTCCCAGTCGAACCGGCCGGAATCGACGAGCACGCCGCCGATCGCCACGCCATGTCCGCCGAGCCACTTGGTGGCCGAATGCATGACGATGTCGGCGCCGTGCTCGAAGGGACGGAACAGCGCCGGCGTGGCGAAGGTGTTGTCGATCATGAGCGGCACGCGCGCCTCGTGCGCGATCGCCGCGATCGCCTCGATGTCGAGCACCTCGAGGCCGGGATTGCCGAGCGTCTCGCCGAACACGAGCCGCGTGTCCGGCGTGATCGCGGCGCGGAACGCCGCGTGGTCGCGCGGCGGCACGAAGGTGGTGGTGATCCCGAAGCGCGGCAGCGTGTGGGTGAACAGGTTGTGAGATCCGCCGTAGATCGACGCGGAGGAGACGATGTGACCGCCCTGCCCCATCAGCGTCGCGATCGCGAGATGCAACGCGGCCTGGCCGCTCGCCGTGCAGATGGCGCCGACACCGCCTTCGAGCGCGGCGACCCGCTCCTCGAGCACGGCCACGGTGGGGTTCGAGATGCGCGAGTAGATGTGCCCGGCACGCTCGAGGTTGAACAGCGATGCCGCATGATCGACGCCCTGGAAGACGAACGACGTCGTTTGATAGATCGGCACGGCGCGGGCGCCGAAGACCGGATCGGGATGCTGGCCCGCATGCAGGCCGAGCGTGTCGAATCTCAGGAACTTGGGATCGGGCATCTCGGACGCGGGCCTCGTCTGGCGGAAGCGGCCGCGGACCGTAGGCCAAAAAGAAAGGGCCGCTCAACGGCGGCCCTCAGTTTTTGGTTTTCCCTGTTCAACTCGGTGCGTGTGATGGGGCTTGGATAACGCCGCAGTCCGGCGCCGGTCAAGATGGCTGCCGCGGGCATGAAAAAAGGGCCGTCTGCGGAAGCAGACGGCCCGAGTTGGACAGGGATTGCGCCAGGAAGAGCCCGGGGGCTGCGTCCCGGCGCTTCCGGCCCTGGAGGGGGTAGGGCCGGATCGCCACGAAGGCACCCTAGGCGTGCATGGGTTAACAAAAGGTTAATGCTTAGCGGATTTTTCACCATAGGTAGGGCGCCGAACCCGAAGTGCGGGCGGGTCTTCCGCCGGCGACCGCGCCTGTGGGACGACCGCCGAGGACTATTGGGCCGTCCAGGCCCCGTCGACCGGCAGGGCGGCGCCGCGGATCTGGTCGGCCGCCGGCGAGCACAGGTACAGGGCGAGTTGCGCCAGGGCCTCGGGCGCCACGGCCTCGGCCGAGGGCATCTTCTCCGACAGCAGCCGGACCTTGGCCTCTTCCTGGGGCACCCCATCGCGCTGGGCGCGATCGAGGATCTGCTTCTCGACCAGGGGCGTGAGGACGAAGCCGGGGCAGATCGCGTTGCAGGTCACCGGCGTCCGCGCCGTCTCGAGGGCGACGACCTTCGTCAGCCCGATCAGGCCATGCTTCGCCGCGACATAGGCCGCCTTCTGGACCGAGGCGACGAGTCCGTGCACCGAGGCGATGTTGATGATGCGCCCGAAACCGCGCCGCTTCATTCCCGGCAGCGCCGCCCGGATGGCGTAGAAGCTGGACGAGAGGTTGATGGAGAGAATCGCCTCCCAGCGCTCCGGCGGGAAGTCCTCGACGTTCGCGGTGTGCTGAACGCCGGCGTTGTTCACGAGCACATCAAGGCGGCCGAACTGCCGTTCCGTCTCGGCGACGAGCCCGGCGACCTGCTCGGCCTTGGACATGTCGGCGGCCGAGTAGCCGACGCGCACCCCGGCCGAGCGGGCAAGGTTGCCACGCAGGGTCTCGATCGCCGCGGCATCGCCGAAGCCGTTCAGCATCACGTCGGCGCCCGCCTGCGCCATCGCGGTCGCGATCGCGAGGCCGATGCCGCTCGTCGAACCGGTCACCAGGGCGACCTTGCCTTTGACTGTCATCTCGATACGTCTCCTTGTTGGAAGGGGATGCGGCGCGCTAGAGGGACCATCATGACTCCCGGCCTCGCCTGGACGCTCCTCGTCGTGTGGATCGCCGGCCTGATCCACGTCGCGGCCTCGCCGCAGGGTGGCGCGTGGCGCAGCCCGGCCGGGTCGCGCTGCCCGATCGCGCCGCGCCTCGGCTGGCTCGTCCTCGCCCTGATGCTGGGCCCCGTGGGCTGGATGCTGTTCCTGCGCAGTCGGCGCCGGGTGCCCGCGCCATCGCGCCCTCCTAGCCCTTCTTGAAGAACAGATCGGCGGCGGCCTTCTGGGCTTGCTTCGCCTTGATCGCCTCGCCGGCGCGCCGGATCTCGGCCTCCATGGCGGCGATATAGGCCTGCAGATCCTCGACCGACCACCCGGAAAGGTCCTTGGGCTTGGGCGGTTGGCGCCGCGGCTCGAGATCGTCGAGGTCCATGGTCCGGCTCCTTTCGGCTGGCTCGCCTGCCCTGCTAAAGCTCTCCGATCGATCCCGCAACCGATCCGAGCCGGAGCCCGACCGCATGCCCGTACCGTCGACGATGACTGCCATCGAGATCGTCAAGCCCGGCGGCCCCGAGGTGCTGGAGCCGACGACCCGGCCGGTACCGACGGCCCAGGCCGGCGAGGTGCTGATCCGCGTTCGTGCCGCCGGCGTCAACCGGCCGGACGTTCTGCAGCGCCAGGGCGGCTATGCGCCGCCCCCCGGCGCCTCGGACATTCCCGGCCTCGAGGTCGCGGGCGAGATCGTCGCGACGGCCGGCGATGTCCTCGGCTTGACGGTCGGCGACCGGGTCATGGCGCTGGTCGCCGGGGGCGGCTATGCGGAGTACTGCGTCGCCCCCGCCGGCCAGTGCCTGCCGATCCCGGGCGGGGTCTCGGTGATCGAGGCGGGCGGCATCCCGGAGACGTTCTTCACCGTCTGGACGAACGTGTTCGACCGCGCTGCGCTCGGGCACGGCGAGAGCTTCCTCGTCCACGGCGGCGCCTCGGGGATCGGGACCACGGCGATCCAACTCGCCCGCGCCGCCGGTGCGCGGGTCTTCGCCACGGCCGGCACTGGCGAGAAATGCCGAGCCTGCATGGCGCTCGGAGCCGAGCAGGCCGTCAACTACCGCGAGGCGGATTTCGAGCAGTCTATTCGCGAAGCCACGCAAGGTGCTGGCGTGGATGTCATTTTGGATATGGTCGGCGGCGACTACACGGCTCGGAACCTGGCGCTGCTGCGCGAGGAAGGCCGGCTCGTCCAGATCGCCTTCCTCAAGGGCAGCAAGGTCCAGGTCGACCTCAATGCCGTGATGCGCAAGCGACTGACCCTGACCGGGTCGACCCTCCGCCCTCGCACCGTCGCCCAGAAATCGGCCATCGCCGACAAGCTCCGGAGCCGCGTCCTGCCTTGGCTCGAGGCGGGCAAGGTCCGCTCCGTCGTCCACGCCACCTATCCGCTGCGCGCGGCCGCCGCCGCGCATGCCGCGCTCGAGGCCGACCGCCACGTCGGCAAGATCGTGCTTGAGCTTGGCTGAGTAACCCGTTGATCGGCCGCAGCAACCGAAGTCTTTGACCCGCCGGAAGGAGACTTATATAACGCTCGCGTTTCCGCGACATCGAGACTGGTGTGGGCGGGTGCCTCGGTTGGATCCACGCCGGTCCGGCTGAGCTCTCGGCCCGCTCCTGTTTCGGCGGATGTCCTCACGTCGATAGCCCGTTACGCCTGGAGGTAGACAAGGCCATGAGCTTGCCCCTGATGCCAAAGGCGACAGCAGTCTGGCTGGTGGAGAACACCGGCCTGACCTTCGAACAGATCGCCGAGTTCTGCGGCATGCACGCGCTCGAGGTGCAGGGCATCGCCGACGGCGAAGTCGCGATCGGGATCGTCGGCGCCGATCCGATCGCCAACAGCCAGCTGACCCGCGAGGAGATCCAGCGCTGCGAGGCCGATCGCAAGGCGCGCCTCAAGCTGCTTGCGACGGAGATCCCGCCGCCGATGGTGCGCTCGAAGGGCGCGCGCTACACGCCGATCGCCAAGCGCCAGGACAAGCCCAGCGCGATCGCGTGGCTGCTGCGCCATCATCCCGAACTCACCGACGCGCAGGTCGGCCGCCTGCTCGGCACGACCAAGGCGACGATCCAGAAGGTCCGGGATCGCAGCCATTGGGACATGCAGAACATCAAGCCGACCAGCCCGGTCATGCTCGGCCTTTGCAGCCAGAATGCGCTCGACGATGCGATCGCCAAGGCGGCACGGGTCGCCGAGCGGCGGCGCAAGGAATCGGAGCGCGCCCAGCGTCGCAGCGAGCGCGACAAGGCCGACGCCGCGGCCGCCAAGGCGGACGAAGCGGTGGCCGGCGATGACGGCGAGCCGGCGGCGAATTCCTGAGGCGCGGCGCCCGCCTCAATCCACCGCCACCGTGTAGTTCAGTCCGAGGCGCCCGCCGTCGGGATAGATCGTCGTTCCGGTGATGTAGGAGCTCTCGTCGCTGGCGAGGAACACCACCACCGAGCCGATTTCCGACGGCTCCCCGAGCCGCTTCATCGGCGTGCGGCTCATCACCCGCCGCCGCGCCTCGTCGCTCGACAGCACCGAGGCCTTGGCGAGGTCGGTGGCGATCGTCCCCGGGCCGATGGCGTTGACCCGGATCCCGTGATCGACCAGCGACAGCGCCATCACCTTGGTCAGCTGGTTCACCCCGCCCTTGGCCGCGACATAGGCCGGGATCGACGGGATGGCGAGCACCGCGTTCACCGACGACATGTTGATGATCGCATAGCTGCCCTTCGCGGGCTTGCCCTGCTTCACCATCTGACGCGCCGCAGCCTGGCCGGTCAGGAAGACGCCCTTCAGGTTGACGCGCATCACGCGGTCCCAGTCCTCCTCCTTGAGCGTGAGGAAGTCGCCCGACAGCGAGATGCCCGCATTGCTCACCATGATGTCGAGCCGGCCATGGCGCGCGACCGCCGCCTCGACGAGGGCATTCACCTGTGCGCTGTCACCGACGTCGCATCGCACGAAGCTCGCCGCCGCCCCCAGCTTCGCCGCCGCCGCCGCGCCGTCGTTCACGTCGCTGAGCACGACCTTCGCGCCCTCGCGCAGCAGCGCCTCCGCGCAGGCATGGCCGATGCCCTGCGCCGCGCCCGTGACGATCGCGACCTTGTCCTTGAGTCTCATGACGGTGCACTCCGTGAATCGGCCTTGGCATAGCCCAGCGGCTGCAACGCAGCCTGGATCTCTTCGAGAATGGCGGGATCGTCGATCGTCGCGGGCATCTTCCACGCCTCGCTGTCGGCGATCTTCTGCATGGTGCCGCGCAAGATCTTGCCCGATCGCGTCTTCGGCAGGCGCGGCACGACGATCGCCTGCTTGAAGAAGGCCACCGGACCGATCCGCTCGCGCACCATCTTCACCAGGTCGGCGACGATCTCGCTATCGGCCGTCTTCACCCCGGCCTTGAGAACGACGAAGCCGAGCGGCACCTGGCCCTTCAACTCGTCGCCGACGCCGACCACCGCGCACTCGGCGACGGCGGGATGGCTCGCGAGCACCTCTTCCATCTGCCCCGTGGAGAGGCGATGGCCCGCGACGTTGATGACGTCGTCGACGCGGGTCATGATGTGGACGTACCCGTCGGCATCGACCATCCCGGCATCGCCGGTCTTGTACCAGCCCGGGTATTCCTCGAGATACGCCTTGAAGAACCGCTCCTCCGCGTTCCACAGCGTCGGGAAGGTTCCCGGGGGCAGCGGCAACCGGCAGCAGATCGCGCCGATCTCGCCGGGCTTGACGGGATGGCCGTCGGCGCCGAGCGCCTGCACGTCCCAGCCCGGCATCGGCTTCGTCGTCGATCCGGCCTTGAGCGGATAGCTGTGCACCCCGACCGGATTGCCGGTGATCGCGTGCCCGGTCTCCGTCTGCCACCAGTGGTCGACCACGGGCACGCCGAGGATGCGCTGCGCCCAGTGCAGCGTGTCGGGATCGCAGCGCTCGCCGGCAAGGAACAGCGCCTTGAACGCCCCGAGGTCGTAGCGCTTCACCAGTGCGCCCTCGGGATCCTCGCGCTTGATCGCGCGGAACGCGGTCGGCGCGGTGAACAGCGCCTTGACCTTGTGCTGGCTCGCGACGCGCCAGAACGCGCCGGCATCCGGCGTCCCGACGGGCTTGCCCTCGTAGAGCAGCGTCGTGCAGCCCTGCAGCAGCGGGGCATAGACGATGTAGCTGTGCCCGACGACCCAGCCGACGTCGCTCGCCGCCCAGAACACCTCGCCCGGCTTCATGTCGTAGAGGACCGACATGCTCGCCTTCAGCGCGACGGCGTGGCCGCCATTGTCGCGCACGACGCCCTTGGGCTGGCCGGTCGTGCCGGACGTGTAGAGGATGTACAGGGGATCGGTGGCGGCGACCGGCACGCAGGCGGCCGGCGCCGCGGTCTTCATCGCCTCCGCCCAGTCGATGTCCCGGCCCGGCGTCAGCGCGCAGACCTGCTGCGGCCGCTGCAGGATGATGCAGCGCCCCGGCTTGTGGCGCGCGATGTTGATCGCCGCATCGAGCAGCGGCTTGTAGGGGATGATGCGCGTCGTCTCGATGCCGCAGGAGGCCGAGACGATCGCCTTGGGCTGGCAGTCGTCGATGCGCACCGCCAGCTCGTTCGCCGCGAAGCCGCCGAAGACGACCGAGTGCACCGCGCCGAGCCGGGCGCAGGCGAGCATGGCGATCGCGGCCTCGGGCACCATCGGCATGTAGACGATCACGCGGTCGCCCTTGCCCACGCCCTGGGCTCGCAGCACGCCCGCGAAGCGCGCGACCTCGTCGCGAAGGTCGCGATAGGTGAAGCGCCGGATCGTGCCGCCGGTCACCGGGCTGTCGTAGATCAGCGCGATGCGGTCGCCGTGGCCGGCGTCGACATGGCGGTCGAGCGCATTGAAACAGGTGTTGATCTCGCCGCCCCGGAACCAGCGGTAGAAGGGCTTGCGCGCATCGTCCAGAACCTTGTCCCAGCGCCGCGTCCACACCAGGTCGCCCGCGCGCTCGGCCCAATAGGCCTCCGGCTCGTCGAGCGATCGGCGATGCATCGGCGCGTAATTGTCCCCGGCCATGACGAGTCCTCCCGTTTGGCGAAATCTGCCTGCTGGGCCATGTCTTGCAAAGCCCGGGCTGTGGCAGATTGCGCGCCCGACGAGGAGGACTTCACGATGGCAGCGAAGCGCAAGGCGGCAAAGCGTCGCAAGGCGGCGGCGAGAGGCAGGGCGGCGGCGCAGCGGCCGGCGTCGCGTCACGCCTTCGACACCGGTCTCGACAAGAACGCCGCGAACTACGCGCCGCTGACGCCCGTCACGTTCCTCGCGCGCGCCGCCGCGACCGCCCCGCGCCACACCGCCATCGTCCACGGCGCGATCCGCCGCAGCTGGGCCGAGACCTACCGCCGCTGCCGGCAGCTGGCATCGGCGCTGCGCCGGCACGGCGTCAGGCGCCTCGATACCGTCGCGCTGATGGCCCCCAACACGCCCGCCGCCTACGAATGCGCCTTCGGCGTGCCGATGGCCGGTGCGGTGCTGAACGCGATGAACGTGCGCCTGGATGCGGCGACGATCGCGTTCATGCTCGATCACGGCGAGGCGACGGTCCTGATCACCGACACCGAGTTCGCGCCGGTGATCGCCGAGGCCCTCAGCCTGGCCAGGCGCAAGCTGCTGGTGATCGACGTCGCCGACCCCGAGGGGCCGGGCGGAGCAAGGGTCGGGACGATCGAGTACGAGGATTTCCTCGCCGCCGGCGATGCCGAGGACGACTGGCTCATGCCGCGCGACGAGTGGGATGCGCTGGCGCTCAACTACACCTCCGGCACGACCGGCAATCCCAAGGGCGTCGTCTACCACCATCGCGGCGCCTACCTGAACGCCGTCGGCAACGTCATGGTCTGGAACCTGCCGAGCCGGCCCGTCTATCTGTGGACGCTGCCGATGTTCCACTGCAACGGCTGGTGCTTTCCATGGACCATGGCCGCGATGCTCGGCACCAACGTGTGCCTGCGCCGCGTCGAGGCGAAGGCGATCTTCGACGCGATCCGCGACCATCGCGTCACGCATTTCTGCGGCGCGCCGATCGTGCTCGGCCTGCTTATCAACGCGCCCGAGGAGATGCGCGCCGATCCCACCCACACGGTCGAGGTCATGACGGCCGCCTCCGCGCCGCCCGCGGCGGTCATCGAGAAGATGGAGCGCATGGGCTTCCACATCACGCATGTCTACGGCCTGACCGAGGTCTACGGCCCAGCGGTCGTCTGCGAATGGGACCCGGCCTGGAATGCCGAGCCCGCCGAAGCGCGCGCGACGCTCAAGGCGCGCCAGGGCGTGCGCTATCCGGTCCTCGAGGGGCTGATGGTCGCCGACCCCGCGACGCTCGAACCGGTCCCGTCCGACGGCGCGACGATCGGCGAGGTCTTCATGCGCGGCCACATCGTCATGAAGGGCTACCTCAAGAACCCGAAGGCGACGACGGCGGCCTTCAAGGGCGGCTGGTTCCACACCGGCGACCTCGGCGTGATGCACGCCAACGGCTATATCGAGCTCAAGGACCGCTCGAAGGACATCATCATCTCGGGCGGGGAGAACATCTCGACCATCGAGATCGAGGGCGTCCTTTATCGCCACCCCGACGTCGTCGAGGCGGCCGTCGTCGCGCGACCCGACGAGAAATGGGGCGAGACGCCCTGCGCCTTCGTGATGCTGCGCGCCGGCGCCAAGGCCGGCGCCGAGGACATCATCGCGCACTGCCGGCGCAACCTCGCGCACTTCAAGTGCCCGCGCACCGTGGTCTTCGGACCGCTGCCGAAGACGTCCACCGGCAAGATCCAGAAATTCGTGCTGCGCGAGCGCGCCCGCGCGCTGTGAGCGTCGGCGCCGCCAGACGCACGCCGCGAGCGGCCCGGTCGGCCGGTTGCGAGCGATGAGGTGGCAGAGGTTGCGCTCGCGGATCCGAACACGGCGGCGCGCCGGCCGCTCCAATTCCGGTCCGCGCTGCCGAGTTCGCGACCCGGCCTAATCCGCGCGACGGCGCGAGGCGCCGTGGAAGTGACGGTCGCCGCGGGCGCCAAAACAAGACCGGCGGCGTGAGGGGCACGCCGCCGGTTGTCGCTCGTCGCCCGCGAGGGCGATGTCAGTGGGGAAGTGTTCGTCGCGCGATCTCGTCCTTCAGTCGGAGCTTCTCGCGCTTGAGCTTGGCGATTTGAGCGTCGTCGGGCATCGGTCGATGGGCTTCTTGATCGATCAAGTGCTCCAGCTTGGCGTGCTTGACCTTCAGGGACTCGATACGCTCGTCACCGGTCATCCACATCCTCCTTCGGATTGGGTCGACGGAAGGAAGCTTACGCCCGTTCGGCGCGGCCGGGCCATAGATCCATGGCCCGATCCGCGATGCGGGTAAGGGGCCGGCGCGCCGGAAATTTCCTAACGAATGCCTAGCGCTGGGCGGTGCCGGTGGAAATTTCCGCCAGTGCCGCGGCAAATGGCGCAAGCTCCGCAGCCGCCCGCGGGTCCGCGCCGCGCCAGACGAGATACGCCGTGACATTGGCGAGCGCGTCGGCGACGGAACCGACCGCGCGCATGCGCGCGCCGGCATGCTGCTCGAGCCGCCTCTGCTCCTCGTGCTCGGACTCGAGTTCGACGCGCTTGATCGCCTCGCGCAACGTGGCAAGCGACGGATCCGCGACGAGCCTCGGCTTGAGCCAGGTCCGCGCGCCCCGCAGCGGCTTGACCACCGCATCGCGAAGCGGCGCGACCACGGCATCCAATGCGGCGATCTCGCCGCGGTTCAGTCGGCCGCGCCCCGTGAAGCCGATCCACAGCGCGCACAGCACCACGTTCACATCGGCATCGTGGCCCGCCTGAAGCGCCAGGCACAGCGGCGCGACGCCGGGCCGCGCGTAGATGGACAGCGAGAAGTCCCACAGCCCGGGCGTCGCTGGCGGCGGCACGGCTCCGCTCGCTGCGCCGCTCATACGTACCGCCGCGTGATGCCGACCCGCCATTCCCTCTGGACGATCGGCTTGTCGCCCATGCGGGCATCGAGCGCGGCCGCGATGTCGAACCGGTAGGCGCTCGCCGAGAGCTGGAGGCGCGTGCGCGTCGAGACCGCGAGGCCCTTGCCCGCCAAGCGATGGCGCCAGTCCCCCGACAGCGTCGCGCCGCCGCCCGTCGCGCGGCCGAGGCTCGCGACCCCGACAACCTCGCTCGCCAGGCCCGTCTCGGGCAGGAAGACGAGGCCGCTGTCGCTGCGCAGCTCGTAGCCCTTGCCGCGACCGCCGCCATTCGCGCCGCTCCTCTCCTCGGAGGCCGGCACCCGCCGCACCTCGTGGCGCGGCGCGGCCGGGGCCTCGAGGGTGGCGCCCGCGGCCGCTGCGGTCTGCGCGTCCGCGGCCAGCGGCACGTCGAGGACCGCGTCGTGGAGATGCAGCGAGAGCACGACGGGCTGCGGCGGCGGCATCACCGCCGGCCAGGCGGTCGTCGCGATGCGCAACCGGAGCCGGCATCCCCGGCGCAGATGGTGGGCGGCTGCACCGAAGGTGATCGTCGCCGGGACGAGCCTGCCCGGGGGCAGCGGCGTCGGGACGTCGTACCCGGCGCGCAGCACCAGGTTCTGCAGGCCCTCCGCGATCACGACCTCCTCGCCGGTCGCGGCGACATCGAGCAGGGTCGCGTGGATGGTCGCGTCCGGCGCGTCCGCTGCAAGCACCAGGCGCAGCGTCGCGGCCCCGAGGATCGTGATCGGCGCCGCGAGCGGCGCGTCCTCGAACACGGCTTCCGTCACGCCGCGCGTCGCGACACCGCCATGGCCGTCGGAGCGCAGGACCGTCAGCGCGCCGGGCTCGCCGGGCGCGTCGGCCAGGATGCCCGGCGCGAGATGCCGCCGAGCGCTTCGCGTCGCGGCCGGCCAGGTGCCGACGGCCAGCCATTCGCCGCCATGCCCCGGATCGCTGCTCCGGCACCACATTCGCAGCGCCGGCGTCGTGCCGGCGGTCGCCGGGCCGTCCTTCAGCCACCGATCCCACCAGGTCATCGCCTCCGCGAGATACAGCGGATGCGGTGCGGCCGCGAGCGGATCCATCGTTGCCGGAGCCGGCGGCCCGATCACCGCCGCAGCGGGGCCCCGATGGTCCGCCAGCACGCGCAGCGCGGCATCGGCCGCGGGCTCGCCGCCGTCCGCGATGGCCAGCACCGGACAGGTGATCGCCTCGCGCGCCGGCTGCCACGCGGCCTCGAGCCAATAGCGGTCCCGCACCTGATGCGACAGCCAGGTTCCGACGAACAACGGCAGGGCCTCGAGCCGCGCCAGCCACATGCGCTGCCAGCGGTCGCCGACGATCCTGGGATCGGGTGGCCGCGACTGCATGGCCATCAGCGCACCGCCCCACACGAGCCCGCCGGTGGTCAGCGCGCCGCCGCGATAGAGCCCGGCATCGAGGTAGCGGTCGGGCGCCGCCCCGACCGTCACGATCGCGCCGAGCGCGGCCGGCCGGCGCGCCGCGAGGCGCAACGCCGTCGCGCCGCTCCATGCGTCTCCGAGGACGCCGACGCGACCGTTGCACCAGGGCTGTCGCGCGAGGAACTCGATCGCCGCCAGCATGTCGGGAAGTTCGTCGCGGCCGAGCTGGTCCTCGAGCAGGCCGTCGGAATCGCCGCTGCCGCGGATGTCGAGCCGCACGCCCGCATAGCCTTGCAGGGCGTGCCACGCATGCAGACGATGATCGCGCAGATAGCTTCCGTCGCGCCGACGATGCGGCCCGCAGTCGAGGATCGCCGGCACCGGCGCGCCGGCGGCGCTCGCCGGCAGCCAGACTCGCGCCGCGAGGCGCACGCCGTCGGGCAGCGTGACCCAGACCGGATCGAGGATCCTGAAGGGCGCCGCGTCCGCGCTCACGCCGCCATCTGGGCCCGCGTGCGCCAGCCCAGGCGGACCCGGCCGATCGCCATGCCGACCGCCGCCTGGGTCGGCTCGACGACGGGCAGGCCGACCGCCTGCTCCACCCGGTCGCGATATCGCGCCATGCCCGCGCAGCCCATCACGATCACGTCGGCACGGTCCTGGTCGCGCAGCAGCTTGGCCGTGTCGATCATGCGCGTGAGCGTGCGGCCCTCGTCGGAGAGTTCGGTCACGCCGAGCCCGATGGCACGCTCGCCGGCGAGCCGGTCGGTCCAGCCCAGCGAGCCGATGTAGCGGAGATGGCGCGGGATCGACCGGTCGAGGATCGCGATCACGCCGAACTTCTGGCCGAGCGTCATCGCGGTCAGCATGCCGCACTCGGCAATGCCCAGGACCGGCTTCTTGGTGGTCTCGCGCGCGAGCGCGATGCCCGGGTCGCTGTAGCAGGCGATGACGAACCCGGCGCAGTCGTTGTCGCGGGCGCGGATCCGCTCGGCGATCAGCGTCGTGACCTGGGCGACATGGCCCTCGTTCTCGATGCCGGGCGGCCCCTGCTCGAGGCCGACGCACTCGATCTCGGGGCCGCCGTCCAGGCGCAGCGGCGCCATGGCCTCGGCAATGCCCTGCGTGACCTTCTCCGTCGAATTCGGATTGATGACCAGGATCCGCTCGCCCACGTCGATCTCCCTCTTCGCTCTATCGTGCACCGAGCATGCGATGTTCCATGCGGCTCAGCAAGCGGACCACCGGCCACAGCAGCACGACGTAGATGACCGCGGCGGCGACGATCGGCGAGGCGTTGTAGGTCACCGACTGCGCCGAGCGCGCGGCATAGAGCAGCTCCGGCAGGGCAATCACGCTGGCGATCGACGTCAGCTTCACCACCTCCAGCGTGTTCGACACGAGATCCGGCAGCACGTTGCGCGTCGCCTGCGGCACGATCACGTAGGCGAGGGTCTGGCCGCGCGTGAGCCCGGTCGAGCGCGCCGCCTCCCACTGGCCGCGCGGCACGCTCTCGATGCCCGCGCGGAAGATCTCGCCGAAATAGCTCGACGTGTTGAGCAGGAACGCGAGCATGGCCGAGACGAAGGCCGGCGGCTTCACGCCCGCGAACGGCAGGCCGAAATGGATGAAGATCAGCAGCACGAGCGGCGGCACCGCCCGGAAGAAGTCGATCCAGACGATGAGCAGCAGCGTGAGCCAGCGCCGATGCAGGCCGTAGAGCAGCGCGAGCGCCAGTCCGCCCGCGGCACCGATCGGGATGGCGGCGAGGCACAGCAGCAGCGACATGCCGAGCCCCTGCAGCAGGAACGGCGCGGTCGCCTTGATGATCTCCCAGTTCAGGAAGTTCTGGAGCAGCAGGTCCATGGCGTCAGCGCTTCCACGCGAAGCGCGTCTCGATCCAGCGCGCGCCGACGACCACCGGGAAGAACAGCACGATGTAGGCGATCGCGCCGAGCGTCAGCGGCGAGGGATTGGCGGAGAACGAGTAGCCGGTCTGCGCCGCGCCGAGGATCTCCTGCAGCGCGACGACCGACCCGAGCGCCGTCCCCTTGGTGACGGCGATGGCGCGGTTGGTCAGCGGCGCGATCGCCATGCGCACGGCCTGCGGCAGGACGACGTGCGCCAGGGTCTGCGCGAAGGTGAGGCCGGTCGAGCGCGCCGCCTCCCACTGGCCGCGATGGATGGACAGCAGGCCGGCCCAGAAGATCTCCTCGGCGAAGGCCATCAGCACGAGGCTGAGCGCGAGCCACGTCGCTGCGAAGGAGCCGATGCTCATCCCCGCCCCCGGCAGCCCGAAATAGAGCAGGACGATGATCACCAGCGGCGGGACGGCGCGCATCACGTCGACGACGACGACGATGAGCACGTTCACCGGGCGCAAGCCCAGGGCGCGGATCACCGCCAGCGCGAGCCCGGCCAGGATCCCGGTCGCCAGGATCGCGACCGCGAGGAGGCAGGTCAGCCAGAAGCCCGCGACGATGTCCGGCAGGTAGCGGAGCATCACCTCGCGGTTGAAGAACGTGAAGACGAAGCGCTCGAACTCGGTCATCGCGCCGCGTCAGCCGTGCCCGGAGATCCGCGCCACGAAGTCGCGCACGCGCGCCTGGCGCGCGGCGGAGAAGATCTGCGCCGGCGGCCCCTCCTCCAGGATCGCGCCGTGGTCCATGAACACGACGCGGTCGGCCGCCGCGCGTGCGAACTGCATCTCGTGACTGACGACGAGCATCGTCATCCCGGACTCGCGCAGGCCGCGCATCACCTCCAGCACGCTGCCGACCAATTCCGGGTCGAGGGCGCTGGTCGGCTCGTCGAACAGCACGATCGTCGGCTCGAGCGCCAGCGCCCGCGCGATCGCCACGCGCTGCTGCTGCCCGCCCGACAATTCGCCGGGATAGGCGCCGGCCTTCTCGGCCAGCCCGACGCGCGCCAGCGCGTCGCGGCCCGCCGCCTCGGCGTCCGACCGGCCGCGCCCGAGCACCTTGCGCAGCGCCAGGGTGACGTTGCCAAGCGCCGTCATGTGCGGATAGAGGTTGAAGGACTGGAACACCATGCCGATGCGCCGGCGCATCGCATTGATGTCCGTGCCCGGCGCCATCAGGTCGACGCCTTCGACGAGCACGGACCCGGCGCTGGGCTCCTCCAGCCGGTTGCAGCAGCGCAGCAGCGTGCTCTTGCCCGAGCCGGACGGGCCGATGATGAACACCAGCTCGCTGCGCCGCACCGCCAGGTCGACGCCGCGCAGGACTTCGAGCTCTCCGAAGCGCTTGCGCAGCCCGCGCAGCTCGAGGATCGGCGCGGTCATGCCAAGCGCGCGGCGCCGATGGGCGCGTCGACCCGCGCGGCGTCGCGCCGCGCGGATCGGCGGTCCTGTCCGCGCGGCGCGCTCACGGCGTCAGCGGCAGGTCGGCGTGTGCGCGGTCGGGTCGTGGCCCGTGAAGCCCGGCTGGCCAAACCCGGGCAGCGGCGTCACGAGCAGGTCGTCGCCCGTCGGCTTGTAGCCGAGCCAGGTCTCGGCGAGCCGCGCGAAGGTGCCGTCCTTCTTCATGCACTCGACCACCGCCTCGACCTTGTTGCGCATCTCGGTGTCGTCCTTGCGGAACGGGATCGACCACACCAGGCCGGTCTTCACGGTGTAGCTGGCCTTCAGCAGCGGATTGCGCTTCGCCGCCCAGAGCGAGCCGGTGTGCCCGGCGAGATTGGCGTAGGCGCGGCCCGCGAGCACCGCCTGAACCGCGTCGGGCTGCGTGCCGTAGGACTCGACCGTGAAGCCGAACTTCTCGGCGTTCTCGCGCGCCCAGGTGTCGTAGATCGAGCCGCGATTGACCGCGACGACCTTGCCCTTGAGGTCCTCGAGCTGCCTGATGTCGGCAGCGTCCTTCTTCACCAGGAACATGTAGTCGGTGCCCATGTAGCCCTCGGTGAAGAGCAGGTTCTCCGCGCGCTCCTTGGTGACGGTGGTCGGCGCGACGATGAAGTCGAAGCGCTTGGCGTTGAGTCCGGGGATGAGGCCTGAGAACTCCTGGCCGACCACCTCGACCTCGCGCCCCAGTCGCTTGCCGATCTCCATCGCCATGTCGACGTTGAATCCCTCGAGCCCGCCACCGAGCTTGGGCATGCCGTGGGGCGCGAAGGTGCCGTCCAGGCCGACCGAGAGCTTCTGTGCGAAAGCCGGCGCCGCGAAGGCGAGCAGCATTGCCGCCGCGAGCGTCGTCCGGCGCATGAGTGCGTTCGTCATCATCGTTCAGCCTCCATTTTCCCCGTTGATGCCTCGGTTCCCGGCAGCTTCCGCGCCGGGTCCGCGTCACTTCGTTCCGTAGAGTCGATCCCCGGCGTCGCCGAGTCCCGGGACGATATAGCCGTGGTCGTTGAGGTGGCTGTCCACCGCGGCCGTGATCACCGGCACGTCGGGATGGGCCGCGTTCATCTCCTTGACGCCCTCGGGCGCGGCCAGCAGGCAGACGTAGCGCACCGCCTTCGCGCCGAGCTCCTTGGTGCGCGCGACCGCGGCGACCGCGGAATGGCCCGTGGCCAGCATCGGATCCAGCAGGATGGCCTCGCGCTCGGCGACGTCCTCGGGCAGCTTGCAGTAGTACTCGACCGCCGCGAGCGTCTTGGGATCGCGGTAGAGCCCGATATGGCCGACGCGCGCCGAGGGCAGGACCTCGAGCATGCCGTCGAGCAGGCCGTTGCCGGCGCGCAGGATCGACACGAAGCACACGCGCTTGCCCGCCAGCTGCGGGGCCTTCATGCGCGTGAGCGGCGTCTCGATCTCGATCTTCTCGAGCGGCAGGTCGCGCAGCGCCTCGTAGGCGAGCAGCATGGCGATCTCGCGCAGGTAGCGCCGGAACACGTCGGACGGCGTCTCCTTGCGCCGCATCTGCGTGAGCTTGTGCTGCACCAGCGGATGGTCGACGACGGTGACGTTCACGGGATCGGTACTCCCCTCGCCTGTCAGAAAACAGTGCCGTCGGAGACGACGGTGATCGGCGGCCGACCGTCGCCTCGTCTTTCGCGCGCGATCTTCCGGCCCGCCGCCCAGGTACCACCCTCCAGCACCTTGGCCAAGGGCAGGCGCTCCGAATCGAGAAGGAGTTCGGCGCGCATCGCGGCCGCGAGGCGGTCCAGCAGGCAGACGGTCAGGGCGCGCCACTCGACGACGAGCTCGCTTGTCGCGTCGTGCGGCTCGGCCAGCACGGCCGCGTGCCTGGGGACGATGACGCCGGCGTCGAGGAACAAGCCGCCGTTGCGGTATTCCGGCAGCCCGGTGAGCGCGTCCAGCTCCACCACGCGCAGGCCCAGCCACTCCAGCGGCTCGATCAGCGAGTAGGTCAGCCATTGCGACAGCTTGTGGAACGGCACGAGCCCGCTCGTCGCGTCCGCGGCCCGAGCGGCCGGGTGCCGGCCGACATCTCCGAGCGCGACGCCGTCGATCGTCACCCGCGCCGGCCAGATCGGCCCGAGCCCTTCGAGCACCGCGGAAAGGATCGCCGCGGCCGGCAGCGCGCCGCTGCCCGCCTTCGCGAGCAGGTGGTCCACCAGGCCGCCGAGCCGGCCCGTCGTGCCGAACAGAGCGGGCTGCGCGTCGATGGCCCGCCCCAGCCGCCGCAGCAGGTCCGTGCGTCCGGACACGCCGACCAGCGGATTGGCGGCCGAGACCTGGAAGCCGCGCGCGACGGCGTCGTCGGCCAGCCCCGCCAGGACGCGCGCATCGACCCGAAGCGGATCGTCGGCGTCGGCGGAGAATGCCCCGGACGCGAACATGTCGATGCTCGCGACGGCCAGGCCTTCCGAGCGCGACCAGGTCCCGCCGGCGGCCTCGCGATAGCGCCACTCGGCCCCGGCCCCGGCATCGAGCAGCACGGAGACGATCGCGAGCTCGTAGGCCGCGCGGACGCGCTCGATCGGATCGCGACCGACGAAGCGCGCGGCGAGCGGCTTCCAGCGGTCGACGCCGCCGACGGCGAAATGCCGCCAGCGCGCATGGAACGGCACGTCGCCGCGCGGATAGTTGTCCTGCATCACCCGGGCGACGTAGTGCGTGCACGCGGAGAGCTTCGCGAGATCGAGCGCGAAGTGCCGGGTCTCGCCGCGCTCGGCGGCCGCGAACACCATGGCGCAGCGCTCGCGGATCGCGCGCGGCGAACGAAGATAGGCGACGGCCGGATTGTCGGTCATGGCGGGGACGACGCGACGCGTGGGTCGGCGGCATGCGACCGCGCACGCGTCGGGCCCGTTCGACCCGGGCAATCGAGCCGACCGGGCACGCAACGGCCGGCGAGCACGCGCGAGGCCGCCCGGATCGCGCGCCTGCGCGCCGCCGGCGACGGCCCGCCCGCTGTCGCCGCGCGACACGCGGGGAAGTCGAGCAGTGCGCGATCCAAGGGCCTCAATCCGTCAGCCCGCGGCCCTTGGCCTTCGCGAGCTCCTTGGCGTCGGGCTTGGCGTCGGGCGTGTAGTAGCCCGCCGCGACCTTGGCATCCATCTCGACGCGGGCGTCCGCCGGGATCAGGTCCTCGGGGATCGGCACCCGCTCGACCACCTCGATCCCGCCGCGCGCCAGCGCGCCGTGCTTCATGTCGCTCATCGAGGCCAGACGGTCGATGCGGCGGACCCCCAGCCAGTTGAGCACGTCGGGCATCAGCTCCTGGAAGCGCATGTCCTGGACGCCGGCGATGCACTCGGTGCGCTTGAAATACTGGTCGGCCCGGTCGCCGCCCTCCTGGCGCTTGCGCGCGTTGTAGACGAGGAACTTCGTCACCTCGCCCAGGGCGCGGCCTTCCTTGCGGTTGTAGACGATCACGCCCGCGCCGCCCGACTGCGCCATCTCGATGCACAGCTCGATCCCGTGCACGAGATACGGCCGGCAGGTGCAGATGTCGGAGCCGAAGACGTCGGAGCCGTTGCACTCGTCGTGCACGCGGCAGGCGAGCGGGTACTTGGCGTTGCCGACGCGGCTCATCTCCCCGAACACGTAGACGGTCATGCCGCCGATCGGCGGCAGGAAGACCTCGAGATCGGGGCGCGTCACCAGCTCGGGGTACATGCCACCGGTGAACTCGAACAGATCCCGGCGCAGGGTCGTCTCGTCGATCTCGAAGCGCTTGGCGATGCCGGGCAGATGCCACACCGGCTCGATCGCCACCTTCGTCACCCGCGCGTTGCCGTTGGGCAGCAGCACCTGGTTGTCCGACCGCAGCCGACCGGCGTCCATCGCGGCCTTCAGCTCGGGCATGAAGATCTGCGCGCGGGTCACGGCGATGGTCGGGCGGATGTCGTAGCCCTGCTTGATCAGGTCGGCGAAGACCTCGCTGGTGCGGTGCCCCCACGGATCGATCGACACGATGCGGTCGGGATCGGACCACTGCGGATGCGGGCCGATCGGCTCGACCGGCGCCGTGTTGGTCAGATCGGGCATGTGCTCGGGGTCGAGCTTTCCCGCCGCGACCGCGAGCGCGCGGTAGATGCCGTAGGAGCCGGAATGCGCGCCGATCACGTTGCGATGTCCGGGATGCGTCACGGTCCCGATCACCGGCCCGCGATCGGACGCCGTCGCCGCGCCCCACAGGATGGGGATCGGCTTCTTGCCCGCACCGGGATGCGAGGTCAGGACGATGTGCTTCGAGGCGCTCTTTTTCCGGTCCATCCAAAACACCTCGGGCGGTCGCTGCGGACCGCCCGTTCCACGCCCACTATACGCCGCTGCCGGGGCCCCGCCAGGGTTGGTTGGCAGGCATCCGGCCGGACCGGATGTCGGAACCGCCGCCCTTCGCACGTCCTTGTCCATGAAGGCCCCACCAGCCCCCCATGCCGAGGAGCCGTGCCATGCCGACCGCCGCCCCGCCGAACAGCGTTCGCCTCCATCGCGTGTTCGCCGCGCCGCCCGAGAAGCTCTACCGCGCCTTCCTCGATCCCGAGGCGCTGGCGCGCTGGCTGCCGCCCAACGGCTTCACCGCCAAGGTTCACCACCTCGCTCCGGAGGTCGGCGGCAGGTTCAGGATGCATTTCACCAACTTCACGACGGGCCGGTCCCACGCCTTCGGCGGGGCGTATCTCGAGCTCGTCCCCAATCGGCGCCTGCGCTACACGGACGTCTTCGACGACCCGAACCTGCCCGGCGAGATGCACGTGACGGTCGAGCTGACGCCGGTGTCCGTCGGCACCGACGTCCATATCGAGCAGACCGGAATCCCGGCCGTCATCCCGGTCGAGGCCTGCTACCTCGGCTGGCAGCAATCCCTGGCCCACCTCGCCTTGCTCGTCGAGCCGAACATCCCGGATTGAGCGACGCGGGCCCCGCCGTTCCTTGTTAACGTCCGCGCGCGACGACAAGCGTGGGGAGACGATGGGGAACGATATCTCGGCCGAGACGCTTGCCGTTCAGATCGGCCATTTCACAGATGCGCAGAACGGCGCCATCGTGCCGCCGGTCGCGCCGTCGACGACCTTCGCGCGCGACGCCGAGGGCAAGCTGCCCGCCGGCCTGCGCTACAGCCGCTACGGCAATCCGACGGTGATCCTGGCGGAGCAGACGCTCGCGAAGCTCGAGGGCGGCAAGGAGGCGCGGCTCTTCGCATCCGGCCTCGCCGCCTGCGCCGCGATCCTCGGCACGATCAGGGCCGGCCAGCACATCCTCGCGCCGCGCATCATGTACCACGGCGCCCAGGACCTCATGCGCCGGATCGCCGCGGCCCACGGCGCCGAGCTGGGCTTCTTCGACGCCGCGGATCCCAACGGCCTGCGCGCCGGGCTGCGCGCGAACACCGCGATGGTGTGGATCGAATCGCCGATCAACCCGACCTGGGACGTCATCGACATCGCAGCGGCCGCCGAGGCCGCGCATGCCGCCGGCGCCATCCTCGTGATCGACAGCTCGGTCGCGCCGCCGGTCACGACGCGCCCCCTCGCGCTCGGTGCCGACATCGTCTTCCACTCGGCCTCCAAGTACCTCAACGGCCACAGCGACGTGATGGCGGGCGTGCTTGTCACCAACGCGCTCGACGCGCGCTGGCAGGACGTCATCGAGACGCGCAACCTCACCGGCGGCGTGCTCGGCGCCTTCGAGGCCTGGCTGCTGATCCGCGGCCTGCGCACACTGTTCCTGCGCTTCGCCCGCAGCTCGGCGAATGCGCTCGCGATCGCCCGCCATTTCGAGCGCCACCCGATGGTCGAGGCGGTCCTCTATCCGGGTCTCGAGAGCCATCCCGGCCACGCCGTCGCGAAGCGGCAGATGACGAACGGCTTCGGCGGCATGCTCTCGATCAAGGTGCGCGGCGGCTTCGACGAGGCGCAGCTCGTCTGGCGCAGCCTGCGCGTCTTCCTCTCCGCCGCCTCGCTCGGCGGCGTCGAGAGCCTGGCCGAGCACCGCGCCGCCGTCGAAAGCCCCAACAGCGTCGTGCCCCGCAACCTGCTCCGCCTCTCCGCCGGCATCGAGTCCGCCGACGACCTGATCGCCGACCTGGCGCAGGCTCTCGATCGTCTCGGCGCGTCTCGCCCCAAGGCCTGACGGCGTCGATTTCGTCCCCTTCCCGGCAGCCGACCTCCCTGCGTCACGCCGTGAGAAGGATACGCGGTGCCTGCCCGAAAACCGTCGCGTCCGGCGCGACGGAACTCCCGCTTCGTGGAACCACCAGGCGAGGGCGGAACGGGCCGCGGCAACGTGGCCCCGTGCATCGACCTGGCGATCCCCTCACCCGCCCCAGACGTCGCGGAAGACGCGGACCCAATTGCCGCCGAGCAGCTTGCGGATGTGGTCGTCCTTCCAGCCGCGCTTGACCAGCGCGCGGGTCAGGTTCGGGAGCTTCTCGGGCAGGTCGATGCCCTGCGCGTAGTGCCAGGGCGGCGGCGGATAGGCGTCGGACCAGGCGCCAGACGCGACCAGCTGATCGTAGAGCGCCTTCGCCTGCTCCGGGGTCGAGAGGCCGTGCTGGCCCTGGTAGTGGTCGATCCCGAGGCCGATGTGATCATGACCCGCGACTTTCACGATGTGGTCGGCATGCGCGAGCAGTGCGTCGAGGCTCGGGGCCGGGCCGGGCCCGACGAAGGCGGGAAATCCCACGAGCCCGACGAGGCCGCCGCTGTCGGCCACCTTGCGGATCACCTCGTCGTCGACGTTGCGCGGCGACGTGTGCACGGCCAGGGCATTGGCATGCGAGATCACGAACGGCCGCTTCACGATCGCGATGGCGTCGAGGACGGTCTGCCGCCCGGTATGCGAGCCGTCGACGACGATACGCGCGGCGTCGAGGCGCTCGACGACCTGGCGCCCGAAGCGGCTGAGGCCCACCGTCGCGGTCTCCTCGCAGCCGTCGCCGACGGCATTGCGCACGTTGTAGGTCAGCTGGACCATGCCCACGCCCAGCGCCTTCCAGGCGTCGACGAGGTCGAGCGAGTCCTCGATCGGCGACGTGTTCTGGAAATGGAGCACGATGCCGAGCTTGTCCTCGCGCTTGGCGCGCTCGATGTCCGCGGCGCGCGTGACATGGACCAGGTCGTCGCGCTCGCGGAACAGCCGGTGCCAGAGGCCGACATTGCGCATCGTCTCCGCGGCGCCTTCGCGCCCCGCGACCGTCGGCGCGACGATGGTGACGCCGCCGTCGCGATAGCGCTGCAGGTATTGGCCGTAGCGCGTCAGCGGGCTCACGGCGTCGATGACGATGGCGTCGCGATGCAGGGCGTCGGCGTCGGTCATGGCTCGGTCTCCTGGCTTGGCGTGTCGGACGACGGAAGATGGCAGGCGGCGCCGGCCGCGCCGAGCGCGGGCGTCTGCGTGCGGCACAGGGGCAAAGCATGCGGGCAGCGCGGATGGAAGGCGCAGCCCGCGGGGCGGTTGAGCGGATCGGCGGGCGCACCGAGCAGCGGCACGCGGCGGCGCGCCGCCACCGGATCCGGGGCCAGCGCCGAGGCGAGGAGTGCCTGCGCATAGGGATGGCGCGGCGCGCGGAAGAGCCGCGCGACGGGCGCGGTCTCGACGATGCGGCCGAGATACATGACCGCGACGCGGTCGGCGAGATGCTCGACGACCGCGAGGTTGTGGCTGATCAGCACGATGGTGAGGCCGAGCCGGGCGCGCAGGTCGAGCAGCAGGTTGAGGATCTGCGCCTGCACCGAGACGTCGAGCGCCGAGGTCGGCTCGTCGCAGATCAGCACGTCCGGCTCGATCACGAGGGCGCGCGCGATCGCGACGCGCTGGCGCTGGCCACCGGAGAGCGCGGCAGGGTGCGAGGCGGCGAGCCGCGGCGACAGCCCGACCAGGTCGAGCATCGCGGCGACGCGATCGCGCCGCTCCGTCGTATCGGCGCCGATGCCGTGCACCTCGAGGCCGAGGCGCACGATCGCCTCGACGGTGCGCGCGGGATTGAGCGAGGCGTACGGATCCTGGAACACCGGCTGGACCCGCCGCGCGATCGCAAGCCGCGACAGGCCCTCGAGCGGCGCGCCGTCGAGCTCGACGCGGCCCGTCTCCGGCCGGAGCAATCCCAGCATGACCCGCGCCGCGGTGCTCTTGCCCGAGCCGGACTCGCCGACGAGGCCGAGCGTCTCGCCGCGCGCCACCGCGAGATCGACGTCGTCGAGCGCCTGGAGATGACGGGACGGCTGCAGGAACCCGCCGCCGACGCGGAAGCGATGGCCGACGCCACGCAGCGCCAGCAGCGCCGGTGCCGTCATGGCGCCCTCGCCGGTTGCCGCTCCGGTGCGACGACGCAGCGATAGAGGTGGTCGCCGGTCGGTCGGTGCTGCGGCACGGGATCGCGCGCGCAAGCCGCCACCGCCTCGGGACAGCGGTCGCGGAAGGCGCAGCCCGCCATGCCGCCGACGAGCTCCGGCACGCGGCCGCCGATCGCGGCGAGACGCGAGCCCGGCTTCGTGCGCCCCGGCACGGGCAGTGCGGCGAGCAGGGCGCGCGTGTAGGGATGGCGCGGGGCCGCGAAAATCGCGGCAGCCGGCGCCTCCTCGACCACCTCGCCCGCATACATCACCGCGACCCTGTCGGCGAAGCGCGCGACGACACCGAGGTCGTGGGTGATGAGCAGCACCGCGAGGCCGAACTCGCGGCGCAGGTCGTCGAGCAGGTCGAGGATCTGCGCCTGGATGGTCACGTCGAGCGCGGTGGTCGGCTCGTCCGCGATCAGCAGCGACGGCCGGCCCATGAGCGCCGCCGCGATCATCACGCGCTGGCGCTGTCCGCCGGAGAACTGGTGCGGATACTGGCCGAGTCGAGCCGCCGGCTCTGCAATGCCCACGCGCTCGAGCAGCTCGACCGCGCGCGCCCGCGCCGCCGCCGCGCCGATCCCCTCGTGCCGGCGGATCCCCTCGGTCAGCTGCGTGCCGATCGTCAGCGTCGGGTTCAGCGACGTCATCGGATCCTGGAAGATCATGGCCAGGCGCCGGCCGCGCAGGTCGGCCATCGCGCGCTCGCCGAGCGCGTCGAGCCGCTGGCCGTCGAAGACGATGCGCCGCGCCGCGCGCACCGCGCGCCGCGGCAGCAGCCCCATCACCGCGAGCGCGGTGAGCGACTTGCCGCAGCCGCTCTCGCCGACGACGCTCAGCGCCTCGCCCGCCTCGAGGCGCAGGTCGATGCCGCGCACGGCGTGGAGCTCGCCGCCGGCGACCGGCAGCCGCACTTCCAGCCCCTCGATCTCGAGCAGCGCGCTCACAGCCGCTGCCCCGGGGCGAGGGTGTCGCGCAGCCCGTCGCCGAGCAGGTTGATCGCCAGCACGAGCAGGAAGAGCAGCGCCCCCGGGAAGGCGATCAGCCAGGGATCGAAGAGGATGTGCTCGCGGCCTTCGGCGATCATCAGTCCCCAGGACGGCGTTGGCGCCTGCACGCCGAGGCCGAGGAAGGACAGCGCCGCCTCGAGCAGGATCGCCTGCGCGATCTCGAGCGTCGCGATCACGACAAGGGTGTTCACGAGGTTCGGCAGCATCTCGCCGAAGATCACGCGCGCATGCGAGCAGCCGAGCGCCCGCGCCGCGGTGACGAACTCGCGGTTGCGCAGGCTCTGCGTCGTCGCGCGCACCACCACGGCGAAGCGGTCCCAGAGCAGCAGGGCGAGCACCGCGGTCAGCGTGCGCAGCGACGAGCCGACCAGCGCCACGGCGGCGAGCGCCACAAGCACGATCGGCATCGCGAGGCGCGTCGTCAGCACGAGACTGATCGCCATATCGACCCGGCCGCCGAAATAGCCGGCGACGATGCCGAGCACCGTCCCGATCGTGCCGGCAACGAGCACCACGCCGAAGCCGACGCCGAGCGAGACGCGCGCGCCGTGGATCAGCCGCGAGAGGTAGTCGCGGCCGAGATGGTCTGTGCCGAGCCAGTTGGCCGGGCTGCCGCCATCCATCCAGGCCGGCGGAACGAGGCGGCGCGCGAGATTCTGCTCGATCGGGTCGTGGGGTGCGATCAGCGGGGCGAGCAGCGCCATCGCCACGAGCAGAGCCACGATACCGAGCCCGACGATGAGGCTCAGATGGCGGCGGCCGCGGGCGAGCCGGGCGCGGAGCGTGGCGGCACTCATGCGCGCAGGCGCGGATCGAGCCACGCGTTGACCAGATCGGCCGCCAGCGTGAGGAGGACGTAGGACAGCGAGAAGACGAGCACGATCGACTGCACGACCGGCAGGTCGCTGCGCAGGATCGACTCCCACGCGAGTCGGCCGACGCCGTTGAGCGCGAAGACGCTCTCGATGACGATCGAGCCCGAGAGCAGCACGCCGAACTGAACCGCCGCGAGCGACACCAGGGGCAAGGCGGCGTTACGCAGCGCGTGCACGAGAATCACGCGGGGACCGAGCAGCCCCTTGGCGCGCGCCGCGCGGATGTAGTCTGTGCCGAGCACCTCGATCATGCCGGTGCGCAGGATCCGCATCAGGCTCGGCATCACGTAGTAGCCGAGCACGACCGTCGGCAGGATGTAGCCGCGCCACTCCTCGGTCCCCGAGATCGGCACCCAGCCGAGCCGCATGCCGAAGACGATGATCAGGATGAGGCCGAGCCAGAAACCGGGGATCGCCTGCCCGACCACCGCGAGGAACAGGGCGCCACGATCGATCCAGCTGTCGGGCCGCATCGCCGCCGCGATCCCGAGTGGCACGGCGAGCAGCAGCCCGAAGCCGAGCGCGGTGCACCCGAGCGTCAGCGTCACCGGCACGCGCTCCCACAGGATCGCGCCGACCGGCAGGTTGAAATAGAGGCTGCGGCCGAAGTCCCCGCGCAGCGCGCGCCATGTCCAGTCCGCGTACTGGATCACCCACGGTCGGTCGAGGCCGTAGAGCGTGCGCAGATACTCGGCGTCCTGCCCGCGGCCCGACTGGCCCGCGAGCGCGACCGCGGGATCGCCCGCGACGAAGATCAGCGCGAAGCTCGCCGCCGAGACGAGCAGCGCGACCAGCGCCGCCAGGCCCAGCCGGCGCAGCGCGAAGCGGATCACCGGGAACGGCCGGGATCGGAGCGAATGCTCCGACCCCGGTTTCCCTTCACTTCCACTTCGCGAGGAACCACCGCGCGAACTCGTCGGGGTGCGGCGTGAACTGCAGGTCCTTCGAGAGGCCGTAGTTGACGTTGAAGTCGTAGAGCGGGACCCAGTAGGCCTGCTCGGCGATGCGCTTGTAGGCGCGCGCGTAGTGCTCCTTGCGCAACGCCGGGTCGGGCGAGGTGTCGGCGATGGCGAGCGAGGCCTTCACGTCGTCGTCGCCCGCCATGTCGTCGGCGTCGCCGCCGAAGAAGTTGCCGGCCATGAACACGGAATCGCCGACGCCGTAGGAGCCCCAGTTGGCGAGGAAGAGCGGCAGCTCGCCCGCGCGCCACTTGGTGACCGCCGGGGCGTATTGCTGCTCGTTGAGCGTCACGCGCACGCCGACCTTGCCGAGATCGGCCGCGATCGCCTCGGCGATCGGCCGCGGCATGCCGGAGAAGATCATCTCCATCTGGACACCGCCGCCGTGGCCCGCCTCGGCGAGCAGCTGCTTCGCCTTGTCGGGATTGTAGTCGTAGACGGCGACGTCGCCGATGCAGCCGAACTGCTTGGGATTGCACGCCGCGTTGATCACCTGCGAGGCGCCGCCGACGAAGGCGTCGACGATCGCCTTGCGGTTGATCGCGTGGTTGATCGCCCTGCGCACCTTGATGTCGTTGGTCGGGAACGCCTTGCTCTTGCCGCCCGAGGCCAGCCCGACATAGGCGATGCGCATGATCGGCGCGGAGATGATGCTGATGTTCGCCATCGAGCCCATGCGGCGCGCCTGGTCGGGCGGGATGCGCCAGATCCAGTCGAGCCGGCCCGACGCGAGCTCGGCGTACTGGGTGTTCATCTCCGGGATCGTGCGCACGACGATGCGCTTGATCGCCGCCTTGCCCTTCGGGCTGCCCGCATAGTGGTCGTCGTAGCGCTCGAACACGTAGCGCGTGCCCGGCGTCATCTCGACGAGCCGATAAGGACCGGTGCCGACCGGCTTGGCGGCCATGCCGGCCGAGCCGACCTCCTTGAAGTAGGCCGCGGGATAGATCGACAGCGCGTCGGCCAGCATCTCGACCGCGCCCGCGAAGGGCTTGGCCATGTTGATGCGCACCTTGTAGGCGTCGAGCTTCTCGACGTTCTTGATCCAGTCGACGGCGATCCGGTAGCGCGCTCCGTAGGCGGGATCGACGACGGTGTTGAGGGTCGCGACGACGTCGTCGGCGCTGAACGCCGCGCCGTTGTGGAACTTCACGCCCTCGCGCAGGTCGAACTCCATCGTCGTCGGATTGACGAAGCGCCAGGACTTGGCGAGCGCGCCCTTGAACTCGCCGGTGTCGAGATCCTTGTAGAGCAGCCCGTCATAGACGTGCCGCGCCAGGATCAGGCCTTCGCGGCCCGCGATCTTGTAGTTGTCGAGCGGCTCCGGCTCGAAGGCGAGCGCCACATTGAGCGTGTCGTCCGCCTTGCCGGCAAGCGCGGGCGCGCTGCCGAAGGCGAGAAGCGCCGCGAGCGCGGCACCAGTCATCCATCTCTTCATCGATCCCCTCCTGCGCCCTGCGGCGGCGGACGGACGGTGCCGGTTCTGGCCCGGTGCGGCAAGCGCCATTCGGTCGCTCGCATACGGGCCGCCGTCGCGCGCGCGGGGCGACGAGGGTCCCGCGCTTCCGCGAAAGCTCGACGCGCGGCTCGGCGCGCCAGACGACGCTGCCGAGGCGATCGTCACGCTCGACGGGCCCACGAGGCGAGCCGCATCGCCATCGGTCTCGGTGCACCCGCAGGCGCCGCCCGGTCGCCGCCCCCGGCCGCGCCGAGCGCGGCGATCGATGGCAACGTCATGCCGACGCGGCGCGCCTGAGGCCCTCGATCATCGAGCTCTTCAGCAGGAAGGCGCGGCATCGCGCAGGGTCGCGCGCGGTCGCCTGGAGGTCGGCGAGGATCGCCCGTCGCCGCTCGGGATCGCGTTCCTTCATGCGGCTGCGATTCTTGTCGGCCTGCTGCACCACGTGCTCGATCGCGACGGGCCGGCGCTCGGCCACGTAGGCGTCGAGCAGGCGGTCGTCCGCGCCGCGCCAGATCCGCACGAGCTTGTCGGCAAGGTTGAAGGCGTCATGCACGCCGCTGTTCATCCCCATGCCGCCGGTCGGCGAGTTGAGATGCGCGGCATCGCCCGCCAGCAGGACGCGACCGACGCGATATGTCGCGGCGACGCGCTGATGGATTCGGTAGGGCGCGACCCGGTCGACCGCGTAGGGCGCCGGCCGCGAGTCGATCGACTGCAGGAAGCGCTCGATGTTCGACGGAGCGAGCACCGCGTCCATGTCCGAGACGTCGGCCGGGTAGTGGCTGACCCGCCAGCGTCCGGGCAGGCGCAGGGTCGCGAAGTTGCCGTCGCGGGTCCAGACGTAGTTCACGCCGGACCAGTCGGGGAAATGCTCGCGGAAATCGGTCGTGGTCACGACGAGCACGATCGTCTCGGGATAGGTGGCGCCCTCGAAGGCGAGGTCGAGACTCTTGCGCACGATCGAGCGCGCGCCGTCGCAGCCGACGACGTAGCGCGCCGCGAGCCGCTCGCCCGTGGCGAGCTCGACCCGGGCCGCCGTCCCGTCCTGGCCGATACCGATGACCTCGGTCGAGAGGCGCACCTGCGCGTTCGGCTCGTTGCGCAGCGCCTCGAGCGCAAGCCGCGCGAGCTGCGCCTGCTCGCATTGCAGCCGATAGGGATAGCGCGTGTCGCCCTTGAGGGTGCCCAGGTCGAACTCGGCCTTCTCGCCGGTCTCGTGGATGCGGATCTGCCAGCTCGGCGTGATCTCGCCGAGCGCGATCAGCGGCTCGGCGAGGCCGAGCGTGTCGAGCATCTCGAGCGTCGGCGGATGGAAGGTCGAGGCGCGCAGGTCGGGCGGCAGCGCCGGCTCCTTCTCCACGACCGTGACGGGGACGCCCCCGCGCGCCAGCCTGAGCGCGAGGCACAGGCCGACCGGCCCCGCGCCGACGACCACGATGCGCCCGTCCTCAGCCATCACCGGCCCCGCTTCTCCATCTGAACGCTCTCGTGCCACGGGATCACGAAGCGGCGCAGCGCCCCGATCGACAGGTAGAACAGGAAGCCGACGACGGTGAGATGGATCAGCACGGCGAAGAGCATGTCCGTCTCGTAGGCGTTCATCTTGGCGATCAGCAGGTAGCCCAGGCCCTGATTGCCGCCGAGATACTCGCCGACGACGGCGCCGATGATGGCCAGGACGATGCCGACCTCCATGCCGGTCAGGATGTAGGGCAACGCGCTGGGCAGCTCGAGATGGCGAAAGCGCTGCAGCCGGGTCGTGTTGAGGCTCGTCATCACGTCGCGATGCCCGAGATCGACGGACTTCACGCCCAGCAGCGTGTTGGTGAAGATCGGGAAGAAGGCGAGCACGCCCGCCAGCAGGATCTTGGTTGTCGGACCGAAGCCGAACCACACGACGAAGAGCGGCACCAGCGCCACCTTCGGCACGACCTGGCTCGCGACGATGAACGGATTGAGCGTGCGCTCGAGCCACGGCAGCTTGCCGAGCAGCGCCCCCATCGCCACGCCGGCAACGAGGGCCGCCGCGAAGCCGATCAGCGTCTCGTAGACGGTCGCCCAGGTGTGGAGCCAGGTCGATCGCGTTCGCAGCAGGTCCTGCCAGCTCTCCAGCACGGCGACCGGCTTGGGCAGGATGAAGGGCGACACCTTGAAGCCCTCGACATAGAGATGCCAGACGACCAGCGCCGCCGCGATGAGCAGCGGCGTGGTGATCCACTCCAGCCGGACCATGGACCGGGCGCGCTGCGACGGGGCCCCGGTCGTCATCAGCTGATCTCCTCGAGCCGCACGCGCAGCCGCTTCACGATCGCCTGGAATTCCGCCGACGACTGCAGCACCAGGCCGCGCGGCCGCTCGAACGGAACGTCGATGATCGTGTCGATGCGGCCCGGGCGCGGGCTCAGCAGCACGATGCGGTCGCCGAGGAACACCGCCTCGGCGATCGAGTGGGTCACCACGATGATCGTGCGCCCCGTCTCCATCCAGATCCGCTGCAGCTCGATGTTCATCGTGTCGCGCGTCATGGCGTCGAGCGCGCCGAAGGGCTCGTCCATCAGCAGGATCTCGGGGTCGTAGCTCAGCGCCCGCGCGATCGCGGCGCGCTGGCGCATGCCGCCGGACAGCTCGCGCGGCCAGCGCTTCTCGAAGCCGGCGATGCCCACGAGCCTGGTCAGCGCCTGCGCCTTCGCCCGGCGCTCGGCCGGACCCATCCCGCGCAGCTTGAGCGGCAGCGCGACGTTGTCCTCGATCGACAGCCAGGGGAACAAGTTGGCCTCCTGGAAGACCATGCCGAGCTCCTGCACGGCGGTGCCGTCGCGGCGCTCGCCGTGCCACAGCTCGCGCCCGGCAATCCGCAAGCTGCCGCCGCTCGGGGCCAGCAGGCCGCCGATCATGCGCAGGAGCGTGGTCTTGCCGCAGCCCGAGGGGCCGAGCAGCACCAGCAGCTCGCCCCTGCGCACCGACAGGTCGGTCGCCGCGAGCGCATGGACGTCGCCCTCGGCGGTGGCGAACCGCTTCTCGACGCCGCGCAGCTCAATCTCGGCGGTGGGGACGGTCACGTGCGCAGCGCCTCGTCGATGAACCGGTTCGTGTAGAGCTTCGTGATGTCGTCCACCTTGAACAGACCTGAGCGGTTGATCGCCGTCGCGCCCTTGTCCCAGAGCGCCGGGACGTTGCGCAGCAGGTTCTCCCGGCCCTCCGTGAACCACAGCTCCTTGCTCGCGCCGGCGATGGCGACGAGGGGCGCGCGGTTCCGGATGCCCGGCACCTCGAAGTCCTTCGAGATCCGGTCGAGGATCACGTTGAAGTCGAGCTTCAGGAGGTCGTCGACCGACGCCTTGAGTCCGCGCAAAAAGCGCACGACCAGCTCCGGCTCCTTCTCGGCGACCTCGCGCGTCGTGGCGTAGACCTGGCTCGGCATCGGCGCGTACTTGTCCGAGTTGAACGCCTCGAAGGGTTCGCCCGCCTCCTTGAGCGCGATCGCCACGCTGAATGCGGCGATGAAGCCGTCGATGCGGCCCTGCTTGACGAACTGGAACGCCGCCGGGCTGTTGCCGACCGCCTCGCGCTTCGTCTCGCCCGGCGACGCACCGACCGCGCCCAGCATGAGATCGAGGAAGTTCTCGGTCGTGCCGTTGATCGACACGACGCCCATCCTCTTGCCGCGCAGGTCCTCGGCGGTCCGGATCGGCTTGTCCTTGTGGCTGATCACGTACCAGTTGGAGCCCTGGTACAGCGTCGCGACCACGAGCAGCGGCGCGTTGGCGGCATAGACGGCGCGCGCGATGTCGAGGCCGGACGCGCGGGTGAACTTCGCCTGGCCGGCGATCAGCTGCGTGACGGCCTGCCCGGTCCCCTGCCCGCCCAGCACCTTGCTATCGAGGCCGGCGGCGCGGAAATGCCCGCCCGAATGCGCGTTCATCAGCTCGGCGAAGTCGCTGATGAATCCGAACGGCGTGATCGCCGTCACCGGCGTCAGGGCAGGCTGCGCGCCTGCCCGATGCCATGTCCCCGGCATCGCCGCCCCCCATGCGGCGGCGCCGAGAGTGGCGAGCGCCGTCCGGCGCGTGGCTCCAGCCGTCCTCATCCTGAGTCCCCGTCCCGTCCGATGGTCGCCTGCCCGCGCGTCACGGCATGAAGCCGCCGCCGTTCACGTAGAGCGTCTGCCCCGTGACATAGCGCGCCGCCGGCCCGAGGAGAAACAGGATCGGCCCGACGACGTCCTCGGCCACCGCCATGCGGGCCGCCGGCAGGCTCTTCACATAGGCCGCGGTGTCGAGCCGTGTCGGATTGCTGCCGGGCCGCGGATCGCGGCCCGTGCCGCCGGTCAGGAACGGCGTGTCGACGGCGCCGGGCGCGACGCAGTTGGCGCGCAAGACGGGCGCCTCCTCCAGCGCGATCGCCTTCGTCATCGCGATCATGCCGGCCTTGGCGGAGGCATAGCCGGAATAGCCCGGCATCACCCGCGTCGCGAGGCCCGAAGCCACGTTCACCAGCGCCGGGGCCGCGCCGCCGCGGAGCAGCGGCAGGCCGGCCCGGGCGACGAGGAAGGCGCTGCGGAGGTTGCCGGCGATCAGCTCGTCCCAGTCCGTCGCGCTCATGCCGACGAGCGGCGTGCGCCCGGTCATGAAGCCGACGAGATTGACCAGGCCGTCCAGCGCCCGCCCGCGCGCGGCGAGGCGGTCGAAAGCCGCCGCGACGCCGGCCTCGTCGGCGGCGTCGATCGCGATCGCTTCGACCCCGTCGGGCAATGCCGGCCCCGCGAGCGCGCTCGGCTGATCGAGCACCGTCACCGCCACGCCGCTCCGGCACAGCGCGCCGACCACCGCGCGGCCGATCCCGCCGCAACCGCCGACGACGGCGACGCCGGCCCCGGCCGCGGGACCGAGGCGGAGCGGATCGAGCGGCGGCGGCGCGGACATGCGCTTAGAACTAGTGTTCGGCGCGTCCCGCCGTCAATCGCGCCGGCACGGCACGGGGCTCGGCTATCCGTTGTCCGACTCCGGTCCGATCCTTAGATTGCAGCTTCAACGTCCGCGACAGCAGGAGACACGGCCCATGGTACTCGAGACCGGCGCGATCATCCTCATCGCGATCCTGCTGATCGTCCTCGTGACGATCTTCATGGGCGTGAAGACGGTCCCCCAGGGCGAGGAATGGACCGTGGAGCGTCTGGGCCGCTACACGCGCACGCTGAAGCCCGGCCTCAACCTGATCGTCCCCTATGTCGATCGCATCGGCCACAAGCTGTCGATGATGGAGAGCGTTCTCGACATCCCCAGCCAGGAGGTCATCAGCAAGGACAACGCCACCGTCACGGCGGACGGCGTGATGTTCTTCCAGGTGCTGGATGTCGCGAAGGCGTCCTACGAGGTGCAGAACCTGCACCTCGCCCTGATCAACCTCGCGATGACCAACATCCGCTCGGTGATCGGCGCGATGGACCTGGACGAGGCGCTCTCGCAGCGCGACCACATCAACGCCAAGCTGCTCGCGGTGATCGACCAGGCGACGACACCCTGGGGCGTGAAGGTCACCCGCATCGAGCTGCGCAACATCCAGCCGCCCGCCAACCTGCTCGAGGCGATGGCGAAGCAGATGACCGCGGAGCGCTCCAAGCGCGCGGACATCCTGACCGCCGAGGGCGACAAGCAGGCCGCGATCCTGCGCGCCGAGGGCCAGAAGCAGTCGGCGATCCTCGAGGCCGAGGGCCGGCGCGAGGCGGCCTTCCGCGATGCCGAGGCGCGCGAGCGCCTCGCGCAGGCCGAGGCCAAGGCGACGCAGATGGTCAGCGAGGCGATCGCCGGCGGCAACGTCTCGGCGGTGAACTATTTCGTCGCGCAGAAATACGTCGAGGCTCTGGGGCGCTTCGCCGACAGCCCGAACCAGAAGACCCTGCTGCTGCCGGTCGAGGCGACCGGCATCCTCGGCTCGCTCGCCGGTATCGCCGAGCTCGCCCGCGATGCCGCGGCCAGCCGCAGCAGCGGCCCAGGCCCGGGCGGCGGAGGCGGCAGCGCGCCGCGCACGCCGCCGATGCCCTCGCGCGGCCTTGGTCCGGAAGCGGCCGCGGTGCCAGCCGGCGCGAGCCCGTCCATTCCGCCCATCCCCGGGACGCCGCGCGGCCCCTGGGGCGCGAATCCGCAGGGCTGAGGCGCGACGATGCGCATCGAGGCCTGGCATTGGGTCGTGCTCGGAACCGTGCTCGCGGTCGCCGAGATCTTCGCGCCGGCCACGGTGCTGCTGTGGTCCGGCGGCGCGGCGATCGTGCTCGGCCTCGCGCTCTGGGCGCTGCCGCCCGTGGACTGGCAGTGGCAGATCGTTGGCTTCATCACGCTCGCGGTCGCCGCGGTCACGCTCGGCCTCAAGCTCCGCCGCCCGCCCGCCGACACCGCGCCGCCGCACGACGTCAATCTCGGCAGCGCGCGACTCGTCGGCCAGCGCGCCACGCTCGAGACCGCGATCGTCAATGGTCACGGGACCATCCGCCTCGGCGACGCCGTGTGGCAGGTGAGCGGACCGGACCTTCCCGCCGGCACGACCGTGACGATCAGCGGCTCCGACGGCATCACGCTCGTCGTGACGACGTAGCGCCGCCGCCCACGTTGGGCGCCGGCACGGCTTGCGCCTATGATCGGCCGGCACGCCGGAAGGCGGCGCGCGCATTGCCAGCAAGGGGGACGCAATGACCGAGATCGAATGGGCACGGCTCAAGGCTTCGGAGATCGCCGGGCTCGCCAAACGCAACGCCATCGTCATCCTGCCGATCGGCTCGACCGAGCAGCACGGGCCGCACCTGCCGACCCAGGTCGACTCCCGCCTCGCCACCGAGGTCGCGCATCGCGCCGCGCGGATCATGTCGAGGACGCACCCGGCGGTCGTGGCGCCGACGATCCCCTACGGCATGTCCGAGCACCACATGTCCCTGTCCGGCACGATCACGTTGGACTACGCGACCATGGCCGCGGTGCTGAACTGCGCCTGCGAGTCGATCCTGCGCCACGGCTTCAAGCGGATCTTCGTCCTCAACGGCCATGGCGGCAACACCGAGGGCGTGTACACCTTCGTCACCGAGTTCACGGTGAAGCATCGGGTCCCGATCTGCGGCGGCACCTATTGGAACATCGCCCAGGCGGAGATCGCGGCGATCCTCGAGAAGCAGAAGTATCTCCTGCACGCCTGCGAGGCGGAGACCTCGATGATGCTCGCGCTGACGCCCGAGCTCATCAATCGCGACGAGCTCTCGCAGATGCATGGCCCCTACATCACCGGGCTGTCGGCGATCGCCGGTGTCAACGCCGGCGTCTATCGCTGGCGTCAGCTTTCCAGCCGCTCGCCGATCGGCGTGATCGGCGAGGCGGGTGCGGCGAGCCCCGAGAAGGGCCAGAAGCTCCTCGAAGCGATCCCGGCGGCCGTCGCCCGGGCGCTGCTCGAGGAGAAGCTCTGGAGCGAGCCGATCTGAGCTGCGCGCGCCGGCGCCGGACCCGGCGACATCACCACCAGCCGCCCGCGGGCACCAGCAGCGCCACGGCCCAGCTCGCCGCCATCGAGGCGACGAGCCCGGGAATGATGCGCAGCGCATAGGCGGCCGAGCCGGCGCCGAGCGCCATCACCGTCTTGGCGAGCGCGTTGCAGCTCATGGCCGCGAGGATCGGCACGACCGCTTCCGGTGGCGCCAGCCGCGTGGAGGCGACGAGCGATGCGACCGAGACCGCGGCGGAATGGGTGTCGACGATGCCGGCCACCGCCGCCGCGACGACGATTCCGGCGTCGCCCAGCAGCGCCTTCAGCGCCGCCGCGACGACGAGCATCACCGCGAGCGTCGCGGCGAGGATCGCCGCGGTCGCGGGGCTGAACGCACGGCCCTCCGCTCCGGGCGCCGCCGCCGACGCGCGCATCGCCCGCAGCGTGAAGCCCAGGCCGTAGGCCGCCGCGATGACGCCGCCCGCGAGCAGCGCCGGGAGCAGCTCGACCAGCGTCGCGACGCTCACCGCGACGAGCAGCAGCGCCATCTGGACGAAGGTCGCGACGGTCGACAGCGTGGCGGCCGCGACGGCCGCATGCATCGTCTCGGGGACGCGGCGCGCCTGGCCGCCCATCGCGCCGATAACCGCGGTGCTCGAGACGAATCCCCCGGCGAAGCCCGCCAGCGGGAGCCCCGCGCGCGGCCCCAGGGCGCGCGCCGCGACATGGCCGCAGGCGCCGATCGCCAGGACCAGGATCACGACGAGCCAGAGCGTGTGCGGGTTCAGCGCCGCAAATGGGCCGAGATAGCGATCCGGCAGCTGCGGCCAGACGACGAGCGTGGCGAGCGCGATGGCGAGACCGCTGTTGACCTCGGCCCCGGTCAGCACGCTCTTCACGAAGCGGTGCACCGGCGCCTTGGTCGCCAGGACGACCGCGACGACCGTACCCAGCGCTGCCGCCAGCGCCATGTCGCTCATCGCCAGCGCGCCGATCAGCGGCGCCGCGAGCAGCGCGATCTCCGTCGTCAGGCCGGGATCGGCCCGGGGCGAGCGCAAGTAGGAGAGCGCCGCGAGCGCACCGACCGCCGCCGTCGCCACCGCCAGGAGCGGCACGCCGCCCAGATGGAGGGCGATGGCGCCCAGCGTCGTCGCGAGCGCGAAGGTTCGGATGCCGGCGGGACGACGCGTCGCGCCCTCGCCCTTGCTGCGCTCGCGCTCGATACCGATCAGCACGCCGAGCGCGAGCGCGACGGCGAGGTTCAGCCAGGGAACGGACATCACGGCTCCCGATTCGCGCGTGCCGGCACGTCGGCGCGCGCTCCATCGAACCTAGGCGGCCGGCCCCGAGTTGCGCAGACGGCGCACCGTCGCAGCGACACGCCGTCGCCGGATCGCATCGGCGCCGAAGCTCCGCGCCGCGACGAGACGCGCGCGTCGCGGCGGGCCATCCCGCCGGGCCAGGCCGCGGAATGCGGTCCTGGAACGCGTTTCACGCCCCTTCGCCGATCAGGGTTAACACCCCGTTCATCGGCGGCCGTGAAACTGCCGCCGCGCTCCAACCGGCCCGGGGAGGCCCGATGTACGACCACTACGTCTCGCTCGGCGCGAATTGCGAGCCCGCCTTCCAGTTCCGTCGCCTCTGGGGTCGCGACGTCTCCGGCTATTTCAACTGGATGGTCACCCCCCTGCCGGCGCTGGTCGAGGTCATCGCCGCGGACTTCGGCGGGCTCTTCGCGCCTGGGAGCCTCGAACCCGTCCACGAGCACACGATGGTGCGCGACACGCGCTTCGGGGTGATCTTCCACAGCCCGTTCCATGCGCGCCTCGGCGCGCGCTTCGACGGGCCCGAATTCGAGCAGCTCCATCGCGGCTTCCTCGGCAAGCTCGACCATCTCGCGGCCAAGTTCCGCGCCAACGCCCTGTCCGACGACCGTACGCTCTACGTCGTGAAGACCGACATCGCGGACCCGCGAGCGCACGCGGCGCGGCTGCGCGACCTGCTGCGGGCGCGCTATCCGCGCCATCGCTTCGACATCGCCGTGCTCCAGACCGCGGACCGCAGCGAGGCGGATTGGCGCGAGGAACGGCTCTTCAATCGCTATCTGCGCCGCTTCGCGCCGATCGACGATGCCCGCGACGGGCACCTGGAATCCTGGGATCGGTTCTTCGCCGAGTTCCCGGCCAGGCCGCCGGCAGCCGGGGCGACCGACGCCGAGACCGCCGCGGCCCTCGAGGACACGGCGCGCGCGCAGATCCGGGAGGCTCGCTACGCCGAGGCCGAGGCGACGCTGCGTCGCGCGATCCAGCTCGGCGAGGGGCGGGCGACGACCTATCACCAGCTGGGCATCGCTCTCGCCGGACTCGAGCGCCACGCCGAGGCAGAGGCGGCGCAGCGCGAGGCGATCGCGATCAGCCCGAACAATGCCGGCTTCCACTACCGGCTGGCGCTGGCGCTCGGCGCGCAGGGCCGGCACGGCGAGAAGCTGGATGCACTGCGCCGCGCGATCGCCATCAACCCCGGGAACTCCACCATCCTCAAGCGCTTCGCCGAGGCGCTGCAGGACGCCGGCCGCGACGACGACGCGGAGAACATCAGGCTCGCCGCGCACCATGTGGCGCGGCGCGAGGCCGCGGCGCGGGTTCAGCCCGCCGCGTAGTGCCGGCGGATCGCCTCGACGCAGAGCGGCGGACTCGACAGCACCGGCCGGGGCGTCGCCGCGGCGAGCGGCTCGGCGAGATGCGCAAGCGAGGCCTGCGCCAGCACCAGCACGTCGTTGCGCCCGGCGACTTCGAGCGCCGCGGCGCTCACCAGCCGGTCGTGCTCGTCGCGCCTTCCCGCCTGCAGCGCGTCGAACGCCCCGGGCACGAGCAACGCCTCGACCGCGACGTCGCGCCCCGCCTTCGCGGCGTGGTCGCGCACAAGCGCCTCGCTCGGCCCACGGGTACTGGACGTGGTGCAGACGATGCCGATCCTGGGCCCGAGCTCGACCGCGCGCGCCGCCATCGGATCGTCGATCTTCAGGATCGGCGCCCGCACCACCTGGCGCGCGGTGTCGATCGCGGGCGAGGTCGAGGAGCACGTGAAGACGATGAGCTCCGCGCCGGCATCGGCGGCCTGCGTCGCGAAGGCGACGACGCGTCGCGTGATCTCGGGCCCGGCCCCGTCGCGCATCAGGTCGCGCAGCAGGCTCTCGTCGAGCATGTGCACGACGTCGACGCCGGTCGGCACGACGCCGGCGAGCAGCCCCTTGAATCGGTCGACGAGCATGCCGACGGTGTGGAGGACGGCGAGACGGCGCATGGCGATGATCCTCTTCGTGATGCGCCGAGGATGCCCCGGCGCGCGAGCGCGCGTCGAGCGCCGTCGCGCCGGGGCGGCTCGGCGGCCGCCGCGCGTCCCGCGGGAGGCGCCGGCGCGACGCGCGCCTATTCGTTCAGCCCCTGGCCCGGATAGGGGTGCGTCGCGATCCAGTGGCGCGCGATGTCGATGCGCCGCGTGATCCACACGCCGGGGTGGCGCGTCACGTAGTCGAGGAAGCGCTGCAGGCCGGCGGCGCGCGCGGGATGGCCGACGACGCGCATGTGGAGGCCCACCGACATCATCTTCGGCGCACGTGCACCCTCGCGGTAGAGGACGTCGAAGCCGTCGCGCAGGAAGGCGAACCACTCGTCCGACGTGCCCATCCATCCGACATACTTGCCGTCGTTGGTGGTCAGCGAATAGGGCACGACGAGATGCGGCCGGCCCGCGACCGTCCGCCAGTAGGGCAGCTCGTCGTTGTAGCTGTCGGAGTCGTAGAGGAAGCCGCCCTCCTCGACGAGCAAGCGGCGGGTGTTGACGCTGGGGCCGTAGCGGCAATACCAACCGAGCGGCCGCTCGCCGACGGTCTGCGCGAGCGAGTGCACGGCCTTGGCGATGTGCTCGCGCTCCTCGGCCTCGGTGAGGGCGAAATGCTTCACCCAGCGCCAGCCGTGGCAGCAGAGATCGAAGCCGGACTGCGCCACGGCGCGGGCCGCCGGCGGATTGCGCTCGAGCGCCAGCGCGCAGCCGAACACCGTCATCGGCAGGCCCCGCTCCTGGAACGTGCGCATCAGGCGCCAGAATCCGACCCGGCTGCCGTACTCGAACATCCCCTCGCCGGCGAGATCGCGGCCCTTGACGTCCTGCGGGCGGCCGAAGCCCTCGGTGAGCCCGGTCTCGGTGAAGCCCTCGCCGTCCTGGATCGACGGCTCGGAGCCCTCCTCGTAGTTCATGACGAAGTTGAGCGCGAGGCGCGCGCCGCCCGGCCATTTCGGATTGGGCGGCGTGGCGCCGTAACCGACGAAATCGCGCTGGATCCCGGTGCTCATCCCGCCCTCCTCATCCCGCCAGGTCATCGACGAGTTCGGCAAACAGCCGGGCGCGCGGCACCAGCGACGACACCAGGAGGTGCTCGCCGTGCGTATGCGGGCCCGCGCCGCCGACCCCGAGACCGTCGAGCGTCGGAATGCCCAAGGCGCCCGTGAAATTGCCGTCGCTGCCGCCGCCGAACTGGCCGCTGTAGACATGCAGCCCCTGGGCATCGGCGAAGGCCTTCGCCTTCGCCCACAGCGCCTGCGTGCCGACGTTGTCGCGGAACAGCGGGCGCACCGGTCCGCGTTCGACCTCGACGCGGGTTCCCGGGAACGGCGCCTCGAGCGCGGCCATCCGCGCCACGATGTCGTCGAAATCGGCTGGGGTCGGCGCGACGCAGAGCACCTCGGCATGGCACTCGATCGGCACGACATTGACGAAGGTGCCGCCGTTGACGATGCCGACCGAGAAGGTCTTGCCGCGCTCGAGATCGGACCAGCCCTCGATCGTCTCGATCAGGCGCGCCATGGCGCGGATCGCGCTGGCCCCGGCGCGGTTGTGCGCGCCGGCATGCGCCGGCTTGCCGAATACGTGCAGCTTGAATCGCAGGAAGGCGTGGCGCGCGGTGACGATGCGGCCGTCCATGCCCGGCTCCGGCACCAGGACGTGGGCATGCGCGCGCGCCTCGCGCTCGATCAGCGCGCGGGTCGACGGGCTGCCGACCTCCTCGTCCGGGATGAACAGGAAGGTGATTCGCCGGCGCGGGGCCCCGCTCCATTGCCGCAGCAGCTGCCGCACCGAGTAGGTGGCGAGATACATCCCGCCCTTCATGTCGAGGATGCCGGGGCCGTAGACCTTGTCGCCCTCGCGCCGGATCTTCAGCGCATCGTCGGCCGTGCCGACGAGGTGCACCGTGTCGAGATGCCCGAGCACGAGCACGCCCGGACCGTCCTCGCGGCCGGGAATCGTCGCCCGCACGACGTCGCCGAAGCCGTCGACCCCGGGGATCCGATCGATCGTCGCGCCGAGCTCGCGCATCGTCGCGGCGGCCTCGTCCATCATGCGGTTCACCGCGGCACGATCCACCGTCGGGCTCTCGATCGCGACCCAGCGCAGGATCCCGGCGAGGATCTCGTCCTCGTTGAAGCTGTTGGATGCGACGGCCACGATTCCCCCTTTGGACTTATGGAGCCGCAGCTTACAGCGGGGCGCGCCGCCGAGAAGCCGCCTCGCATCGCCGCGGCATGCGCGCGGCGCCGGCGGCGGCGCCACGACGCCGAGCGGTCCGAGCGCCGCGGCCATGCGCGCGACCACGACGAACGCCGCCATGCTGCGACGCAGCGATTGCCGATTGTAGACAATCCGCAATCCGCGGGCATACTCGACCGCGACCTCCATTCGACGACCGGTGCACCATGACCTTCCCGCGTGCCTCGACGGCGCTCTCGCGCTTCACCGTGCTCGACCTGACGCGCGTGCGCTCGGGCCCGACTGCCGTGCGCCAGCTCGCCGACTGGGGCGCCAATGTCGTCAAGATCGAGATGCCCGAAGGTCTGGAGAGCGGCGATCCCGCCGGCGGCCCGCGCCAGGGCCCCGACTTCCAGAACCTCCACCGCAACAAGCGCTCGATCACCCTGAATCTGAAGACGCCCGAGGGGCTCGCGATCTTCCGCCGCCTCGTCGCGCGCGCCGACGTCGTCGTGGAGAACTTCCGCCCCGACGTGAAGGAGCGCCTGGGCATCGACTATCCGGCGCTGAGGGCGATCAACCCGCGCATCGTGCTGGCGAGCATCTCCGGCTTCGGCCAGGACGGCCCCTACCGCGAGCGTCCCGGCTTCGACCAGATCGCCCAGGGCATGGGCGGGCTGATGTCGATCACCGGCCTGCCGGGCCAGGGTCCGGTGCGCGTCGGCATCCCGATCGCCGACCTGTGCGCCGGGCTGTTTTGCGCCCACGGCATCATGGTCGCGCTGCTCGAGCGCGAGGTCTCCGGCGAGGGCCAGTGGGTGCAGACGTCGCTGCTGCAGGCGCAGATCTTCATGCTCGACTTCCAGGCCGCGCGCTGGCTGCTCAAGGGCGAGGTGCCCAAGCAGGCCGGCAACAACCACCCCACCAGCATCCCGACCGGCGTGTTCCGGACTCGCGACGGCCACATCAACATCGCGACCACCGGGCAGAAGATCTGGGAGCGGTTCTGCCGCGCGATCGGCGCCGAGGATCTCGTCGCGGCGCCCGCCTATGCCACCGCGGCCGCGCGGTCCGCCAACCGCGACGCGCTCAACGCGGAGATCGAGCGCCGGCTCGCCGCCGAGACCAGCGACGCGCTGATGGCGAAGCTCAACGCCGCCGGCGTGCCCTGCGGGCCGATCTACTCGATCGACCAGGTGTTCGCCGACCCGCAGGTGCGCCATCTCGGCATCGCGCAGGGCGTCGCGCACGACGACGGCACGCAGCAGACCCTGGTCGGCCAGCCGGTGGCGCTGTCGCGCACGCCGAGCCGCGTCGCCGCACCGACGCCCGACAGCGGCGCGCACACCGACGCGGTGCTGCGCGAGTTCGGCCTGACGCCCGCGGAGATCGACGCCGCGCGCGCCGCCAGGGCCCTCTGATCCCTCCCCCAGCGACCCACGGAGCCCCCGACCCATGTCCACCGACAAGATGCTCGCCGAGAAGCGCGGCGCGATCGGAATCATGACCTTCAACAATCCGGAGCGGCACAACGCGGTGTCGCTGGAGATGTGGGAGGCCGCCGACCGGATCCTTTCCGACTTCATCGCCGACCCGGCGATCCGGGTGGTGGTGATCACCGGCGCCGGCGGCAGGTCCTTCGTGTCGGGCGCCGACATCTCGAAGTTCGACAGCGAGCGGGCATCGCTCGAGGGCGTGCGCAAGTACAACGCCGCGGTCGAGCGCATGTACGGCGGCATCTACGAGCTGCCCAAGCCGACCATCGCGATGATTCGCGGCTACTGCATGGGAGGCGGCCTCGGCCTCGCGATCTCCTGCGACATTCGCGTGTGCAACGAGACCTCGAAGTTCGCGCTGCCCGCGGCCAAGCTCGGGCTCGGCTACGGCTTCACGCCGATGAAGCGCTTCGTCGACGTGCTCGGGCCGGCCGTGACCAAGGAGATCTTCTTCACGGCACGCCAGTACGACGCCGCCACGGCACTGCGCTGGAACATGGTGAACCACGTGGTGCCGGACGCCGAGATCGAGGCCTTCGTGATGTCGATGGCCGAGACGATCGCCGGCAATGCGCCGCTGACGGTCGGGAGCATCAAGGCGATCGCGCAGCAGATCGTGAAGGACCCGACCCAGCGCGACCTGGGTATGTGCGACGCGATGGTCGAGAAGTGCTTCGCGAGCCAGGACTACATCGAGGGCCGCCGCGCGTTCATGGAGAAGCGCAAGCCCGTGTTCACGGGCAGCTGACCGCATGCCCGCCGCCGCCCGCTCGGCCATCGAGCTCGTCCGCACCGCCTCGCTCGCGACCCTCGTCCAGGACGAGATCGTGCGCATGCTGCGGGCGGGCGAGCTCGCTGCCGGCGCGAAGCTCAACGAGCTCGCGATCGCCGGGCGGCTGGGCGTCTCGCGCGGTCCGGTCCGCGAGGCCTTCCGCGCGCTCGAGGAATCCGGACTCGTGCGCTGCGAGAAGAACCGCGGCGTCTTCGTGCGGGAGATCTCGGCGGCCGAGGCGGCCGAGCTCTACGCCCTGCGCGCCGGCCTCGACGAGCTCGCCGTCCGGCTGCTCGCGCCGATCGCGACCGACGTGCAGATCGCCGAGCTGCGCCGGATGGTGACGCAGCTCGACCGGCTGGGGCCCGCCGGCATCGACGCGTATTTCCCGCTGAACCTCGCCTTCCACGATCGCGTCGTGGAGATGACCGGCAACGGCAAGCTCCTGATCACCTACCGCCGCGTGATCAACGAGATGCATCTGCTGCGCCGCCATGGCCTCACGGCCGGCGGCGGGCTCAAGGTCTCGAACGCCGAGCACCGCGCGATCGTCGACGCGCTGGCGCGCCGCGACGTCGCGGCGGCGACCCGCGCCGCCCGCGAGCACGTCACCGCCGGCGGCGCGCGACTGCGCAGCGCGCCGGGCCTGCCCTTCCGGCCGGAGGCCTGAGGCGCGATGGCCAGGCTCACCCTCGCCGGACTCACCAAGCGCTACGGGACGCAGGCGGTGGTCGATCGCGTGGACCTCGGGATCGACCACGGCCTGCTGGTCTGCCTGCTCGGCCCTTCGGGCTGCGGCAAGACGACGACGCTGCGGCTGATCGCCGGCTTCGTCGAACCGAGCGCCGGCGAGATCCGTGTCGGTGATCGCATCGTCTCGGCGCCGGGCCGCACGCTGCCCCCCGAGCAGCGCAACATGTCGATGATCTTCCAGAGCTACGCGCTGTGGCCGCACATGACGGTGGCCGAGAACGTCGCCTACGGCCTCACCCTGCGCCGCCTGGCCAAGGACGAGATCGCGCGCCGCGTGGCCGCGATCCTCGCGGTCGCCAAGCTCGAGTTGCTCGCGGCGCGCTACCCCGGCGAGCTCTCCGGCGGCCAGCAGCAGCGCGTGGCCCTCGCCCGCGCCCTCGTGGTCGAGCCAGAGACGCTGCTGCTCGACGAGCCGCTGTCCAACCTCGACGCCAATCTGCGCGAGGAGATGCGCTTCGAGCTCCGCCGCCTCCACGACCAGTACCGCTACACGACGGTCTACGTGACCCACGACCAGGCCGAGGCGATGACGACCGCCGACCGCATCGTGGTCATGAACGCGGGCAGGATCGAGCAGGCCGGCACGCCCGAGGACGTCTACGGTCGGCCCGAGAGCGAGTTCGTCGCGCGTTTCATCGGCGGCAGCAACATCCTGCGCGGCCGGCGCCTCGACGAACGCCATGTCGAGCTCGGCGGCCTGCGACTGCGCTGCGGCCAGGGGCGCCTCGGTCCGGGCGATGCCGCGCTATGCGTGCGCTTCCACGATATCCGCCTGCTGGCAGCCGCCCCGGCGCCGGGCACGGAGAACATCGCGCCGGTCGTTATCGAGCGTCGCGTCTTCCTCGGCGCCAGCCGCGACTACTTCGCGTCGCTCGCGGACGGGACGGCGCTGCGCATCACGACGCCGCCGGAACTCGACCTGCAGCCGGGAACGAAGGCCTGGATCCACATGCCACCGGAAAAATGCCGGGGCCTGGATCGCTGAGTCCAACCAGGGAGGAACCCATGATCGATCGTCGAACGCTACTCGCCTCGACCGCCGGCATCGCGCTGGCGGGCACCGCGCGGGCGCAGGCCCTCGCGCCGTCGAAGATCACCCCCGAGCTTGTGGACGCGGCCCGCAAGGAAGGCAAGATCGTCTTCTACACGTCGGTGGAGATCCAGGTCGGCGAACGCATCGCCAAGGCGTTCGAAGCGCGCTACCCGGGCATCAAGGTCCAGGTCGAGCGGTCCGGCTCCGAGCGGATCTATCAGCGCCTCGGCCAGGAGCGGTCGAGCCGCATCCACGCCTGCGACGTCGTCTCCACCTCCGACGCCGCGCACTTCATCATCTGGAAGCGCGACGGCTGGCTCGAGCCGCATCTGCCGGAGGACGTCGCCGTCCACTTCCCGGCCGACCAGCGCGAGCCCGACGGCGCGTACGCGCCCTGGCGCTACTCGCTGTCGGTGATGGGCTACAACACGAAGCTTGTGAAGCCCGAGGAGGCGCCGCGGAGCCTCGCCGACCTGGTGGATCCCAAGTGGAGCGGAAAGATCGTCAAGGCGCATCCGAGCTACTCGGGCACGATCCTCACGGCGACGTTCCAGATCGCTCGCGACCTCGGCTGGCCATATCTCGAGAAGCTCTCCAAGCAGAAGGTGATGCAGGTCCAGTCGGCGACCGAGCCGCCCAAGAAGCTCTCGCTCGGCGAGCGCGCCATCATGGCCGACGGCAACGACTACGTGCTGCTGCAGCTGAAGGACCAGGGGAACCCGGTCGAGATCATCTACGCCACCGACGGGTCGCCGCTGGTCATCAGCCCCTCGGCGGTGATGAAGAACGCCCCGAACCCGAATGCCGCGAAGCTGTTCCAGAACTACCTCTACACCGCCGAGGGACAGCAGTACCTCGTCGACGTCGGGTTCATGCGCTCGTTCCACCCGCAGGTGAAGCCGCGCGAGGGCATGCCGCCGCTGTCCCAGATCAAGGTGATGAAGGAGGACGCGGCCGCCGTCGTCGACCAGGTGGAATCGATCAAGGAGCGCTATCGCAAGCTCTTCGGCACCTGAGACGCCGACGCGGGGCCGGCGGGGCGGCGCGCGCGCCGTCGCGCCGGCCCCGGGGTCGCGAACGAACGCCGCCATGCCCGCCGCATTCCGCTTCGACCTCTCCCGACCGCTCTTTGCGGCGCTCGCGCTGTTCCTCTGCGCGCTGATCGGGCTGCCGCTGTCGTGGCTGTTCGTGCATGCCTTCACCGAGCGCGGCGGCGCGATCGGGATCGGGAATTTCGCCACCGTCCTCACCGATCCTGACTATCTCGAGCCCCTGCTCGCGACCCTCGCCATCGCCCTCAGCGTCGGCATCCTCGCCGCGGCGGTCGCCGCCCCGATCGGATGGCTGGTCGCGCGCACCGACATGCCGCTGCCGGGCATGGTGCGCTCGCTGATCATGGCGTCCTTCGTGACGCCGCCGTTCCTCGGCGCCATCGCCTGGGAGATCCTCGCGGCGCCCAACAGCGGCATCCTCAACCGGATCTGGCGCGACTGGACCGGCGCCGAGGATCCGCTGTTCAACATCTATTCGATGCCGGGGCTCGCCTTCGTCATCGCCTGCTACACGTTCCCCTTCGTCTTCGTGCTCGTCGCCAATGCGCTGGACCGCATTCCCGCCGAGCTCGAGGACGCCTCGTCGATCCTCGGCGGCCGCGCCTTCGACACGGCGCGACGAATCACGATCCCGCTCGTCCTGCCCGCGATCCTCGCGGGCGCGCTGGTCGCCTTCCTGCAGGCGATGACGCTGTTCGGCTCGCCGGCGATCCTGGCCATGCCTGCGGGCTTCCACACCATGACGACGAAGATCTGGAGCCTGTTCCAGTACCCGCCAAAGCCCGGGCTTGCCGCCGCCGCCGCCGTCCCCCTGCTGCTCGTGACGATCGTGCTGCTGCAGGTCCAGCGCCGGCTCCTCGGGCGCCGCGGCTACGCGGTCGTCGGCGGCAAGTACGGCCGGCCGCGCCGCATCGCGCTGGGCGCCTGGCGCTGGGCCGCGCTCGCGGCCTGCCTGCTTGTCCTGATGCTGCCGGTCTTCCTGCCCTATGCCGCGCTGTTCAAGGCCGCCTTCACGCGCGTGCCGTCGGAGCCGATCAGCCTCGCCCGGCTCACGCTGCACAACTTCAACTTCGTGTTCTTCGAGTTCTCCCAGACGCACCAGGCGCTGCGCAATACGCTGGTCCTCGGCGCCGCCTCGGCGACGATCGGTGCCGCCCTCGCCTTCATCATCGCCTATCTCACGACCCGGCAGGCGATCGCCGGGCACCGGATCCTGAACTTCCTCGCCACGGCACCGATCGCGATCCCCGGGATCGTGCTCGGCGTCGGCCTGTTCCTCAGCTACACGCGTCCGCCGCTCGTGCTCTACGGCACACTGTGGATCCTGCTGCTCGCCTATCTCACGATCGAGCTGCCGGCGGCCTACCAGCAGCTGCAGAGCGCGTTCCGCGCCGTGCATCCCGAGCTCGAGGAGGCCAGCCGCATCCTGGGCGCCACGCGGCTGCGCGCCCTGCGCGATGTCACGGCCCCGCTCGTCCGCTCGGGGCTGATCGCCGCGTGGTGCTTCGTCTTCATCGGCGTGATGCGCGAGCTCTCGGCGGCGATCATGCTGTTCACAGCCAACACAAAGCCGATCTCGGTCGTGATCTACGATCTCAACGAGAGCGGCGACCTCGGCGCGATCTCGGTCCTCGGCCTTGCCATGCTGCTGATCACCTTCGCCATCGTGCTCCTCGTCAACCGCCTGCAGGGCTCGGCCGGCGGGCAACCCGCCGCGGCCGCAGGCTGACCGAAACCCGCGACCCACGGAACCCGCCATGGCCGAACTGCCCGCAACCGCCGTCGCCGAGACCCTCGCGCAGCGCATCGCTGCTTCCCGAGGGCGGGCGCTCCCGGCCGCGGTGGTGGAACGGGCGGAGGAGATGCTGATCGACATCGCCGGGCTGTGCGTCGCGGCGCGCGCGAGCGACTATGTTCGCGCGGCGATCGACGGCTGGGAAGCCGACGGCGGCGCGACCGTCATCGGTCATCGCCGCCGCCTCGATGCCGCCGGCGCCGCCTTCGTCAACGGCACCGCCGCGCACGGCGAGGACTTCGACGACACCTTCGAGGGCGGTCCCGTGCACGCCGGCGTCGTGATGGTGCCGGCGATCCTCGCGGCCGCAGAACGCCACCGCATCGGCGGGGCCGACTCGCTGTTCGGCCTCGCGGTCGGCGTCGAGACGATGTGCCGGCTCAGCCTCGTCGCGCCCAAGCTGTTCCACAAGGCCGGCTTCCATCCGACCGCCGTGCTCGGGGCGATGGGAGCGGCGGCCGGCGTCGCCACGGCGCTGCGCCTGCCCGCGGCGCAGCTCGTCGACGCGCTGGGCGTGGCCGGCTCGTTGGCCAGCGGGATCATCGAGTATCTCGCCGAGGGCACCTGGACGAAGCGCCTGCATCCCGGCTGGGCGGCGCAATCGGGGCTCCGCGCGGTCGACCTCGCGCGACACGGCTTCAAGGGTCCGCGCACCGTGTTCGAGGGCACGCACGGGCTGCTGCACGGCTTCGCCAACACCGCCAACGGCGACTGGGACGCGCTGCTCGGCGACTTCGGCACCCGCTGGGTCGCCGAGACGATCGCCTTCAAGCCCTATGCCTGCGGGACGATGACGCATCCCTATGTCGATTGCGCGAAGCGCCTCGCCGCCCGCGGCATCCGCCCGGAGGACGTCGCGAGCATCGTCTGCGAGGTGGGCGAAGGCACGGTTCATCGGCTGTGGGAACCGCTGGCGGCGAAGCAGCGCCCGCCCAACGCCTATGCCGCCAAGTTCAGCCAGCCCTACTGCATCGCCGCAGGCTTCGTGCTCGGCGACGCCGGGCTCGACGCCTTCACCGAGGCGCGCGTGAACGATGCCCGGCTCGTCGCCCTCGCCGGCAAGGTCCGCTACGTCGTCGACCCCGGCAATCCCTATCCCCGCGAGTACACCGGTCACGTCCGCGCGACTCTGACCGACGGTCGCGTCGTCGAGGAGCGCCAGCCACATCTGCGCGGCGGCGCCCACGAGAAGCTGCCGCGCGCCGAGATCGAGGCGAAGTTCCTGCGCAATGCGGCGCATGGCGGCTGGGCGCCGTCCCTCGCCGGGCGCTTCCTCGATCTCGCGCGCGGCGCTTTCGCGCGCGATACGATCGACCTCGCCCCGTTCCGTGCGTGATCGCCATGGCGCCTGCCCTTCGGGATCTCGACGGCAAGACGGCGCTCGTCACGGGCGCCGGCCGCAACATCGGGCGCGCGATCGCGCTCGAGCTCGCCGGTGCCGGCGCGCGCGTCGTGCTGAACACGCGCCGCGACCGCGCCGAAATCGACGCGGTGAAGGCCGAAATCGAGGCGCGCGGCGGCACGGCGCTGGTCGCCGTCGCCGACGTCACCGATCCCGAGGCCGTCGCCGCGATGGTCGATGCGGCGACGGCCGCCTTCGGTCGCCTCGACATACTCGTCAACAACGCCGCCATCCGCCGCGAGGCGCCGATCGACGCGATCGATCTGGCGCAATGGCGAGAGATCATGTCGGTGATCCTCGACGGCGCCTTCATCTGCGTGAAGGCCTGCCTGGCGGCGTTGCGCGCGAGCGGGGCGGCGTCCATCGTCAACATCGGCGGCCTGTCCGGCCATACCGGGGCCGCCGGACGGCCGCATGTCGTCGCGGCGAAATCCGGGCTCGTCGGTCTCACGCGCGCGCTGGCGCACGATCTGGCGCCCGACCGCATCACCGTGAACTGCGTGGTGCCCGGCCTGATCGACACGGTGCGCAAGGCCTCGAGCAGCGTGATGCCCGCGCATGCCAAGGATCACCGCACGCTGACCGGCGGCAAGGGCGCCTCCCAGGACATCGCGGCCGCCGTGCACTACCTCGTCGGGCCGGGGGCGCGCTACGTCACGGGCCAGTCGCTGCACGTCAATGGCGGCGCCTATCTCGGCTGAGCGCGGGCCGCCGTGACGGGCGGGCACCGGCGCGCCTCATGGCACGGGATCCGGCCAAGCCACGCGCGCCGGCGCGACGCTCAAGGGGCGGCCGACCGCGACGGGGCGCGGCGACCGACACCGATCGACGGGGAGAACCGAACTCGTCGAGCGCGGCGAAGCTGATCGGCGCGCCATGCATGTCGGTTTTCCATCGTGCTGCCGATGGCGATCGTCGATGATGGCGGCCCGCCGCTCCCCTCGCGCGAAAGGCCGCTGATGCCCGCCTCCACGACGATCCTCGGCACCGTGCAGAGCCCGGTCGGCTTTGCCGTACCGCCAGGCGCATGCGACTGCCACGTCCACGTCTTCGGGCCCGCGGATCGGTTCCCCTATGCGTCGACACGCGTCTACACGCCGGGCGACGCGTCGGTGGAGGACCTCCTCGCCCTGCACGACCATCTTGGGCTCAAGCGCGTCGTGGTCGTCCATCCGAGCCCCTACGGCACCGACAACGCGGTCACGCTCGACGCCCTGCGCCGCCTCGGCGACCGCGCCCGCGGCGTCGCGGTCATCGACCCCGTGATCTCCGACGCCAAGCTCGACGCGATGGACGAAGCCGGCGTCCGCGGCGTGCGTGTCAATCTCGCCACCAACGGCATCGAGGACCCGGAAGCGGCCTGGAACCTGCTGTCGGCGACGGCCGCCCGGGTGGAGCCGCTGGGCTGGCACGTGCAGTGCTTCGCCAGCCTGCCGCTGCTGTCGCGGCTGCACGATCGCCTCGTCAAATTGCCGACCACGCTCGTGCTCGACCACTTCGCCGGGGCCCGGGCCGCGCTCGGCCCCAGCCAGACGGGGCTCGCGGCGGTGTTCGACCTGCTGCGGCGCGACCGCACCTACATCAAGATCTCCGGCGGCTACCGCGTCTCGACCAAGCCCGAGTGGGAGGATGCCGGCGAGATCGCCCGGGCCCTGATCCACGCCCGTCCCGACCGCGTGGTGTGGGGAACGGACTGGCCGCACCCGGGCGGCAAGCGTCACGAGGGCGACGCGGCCTATCAGATCGAGCCGTTCATCAAGATCGATGACGGCGCGGCGCTGCGCCGGCTGCGCGACTGGGCGGGCGATCCGCTGCGCCTGCGCCGCATCCTGGTCGACAACCCGGCGCGGCTCTACGGCTTCTGACCGCCGCGGGCCGACGACCAGGGCGATCTGGCATCCGCACCGCCGCTGGGCTTCAATCGGCGACCCGCGAGGCGAAACGGCGCTGTCGGCGTCCGGCCGGCGATCGCCCGCGCCACGAAAAGGAGCCGCGATGCGCGCGAGGTTTCCCACGACCGGAAGACCGGCCAGCGATGTCCTCGCGTCGCTGCGGGAGATGAAGGCCGACGACGCGGATTGGCGAGGCGGCCGGGTGCCGCTCTACGTGTTCAAGGCCTCCGATGCCGTCGACGAGCTCGGCAAGGCCGCGTTCATGGAGTTCTTCTCCGAGAACGCCCTGGGCGCGCGCCGCGCCTTCACCAGCCTGAAGCGCATGGAGGACGAGGTCCTGGGCATGGCGCTCGACCTGTTCCACGCCCCGGACGAAGCGGTCGGGGCGATGACGACCGGCGGGACGGAGAGCGTGATCCAGGCGTTGCAGGCATGCCGCGACTGGAACCGCGCGCGACGGCGCGATCCCCACCATCGCGGCAACATCGTGCTGCCCGAGACCGCCCATCCCGCCTTCGACAAGGGGGCACGCCTGATGGACATCGAGGTGCGGCGCGTCCCGACGGGGCCGGACCTCCGCGCCGATGCCGCGCGGATGGCGGCGGCGATCGACGCCGACACCATCATGCTCGTCGGCTCGGCCCCCTGCTTCCCCTTCGGGCTCATCGACCCGATCGCCGCGCTGTCGGACCTGGCGCTGGCGCGCGACGTCTGGCTGCATGTCGACGCGTGCGTCGGCGGCTACCTCGCCCCCTTCGTGCGGCGTCTCGGCCACGCCATCCCGGATTTCGACTTCGCGCTGCCCGGCGTGAGCTCGCTGTCGGCGGACCTGCACAAGTTCGGCTTCTGCCCGAAGCCCGCCTCGACCGTGTTCTACCGGAACGCGGACAAGGGCGGGCATAACGGCTTCGACCTGGACGTCTGGCCGAGCGGCCGCTTCCGCACCGGGACCATCGTCGGCACGCGCCCGGGCGGCGGAGTCGCGGCGGCCTGGGCCACGCTCACGCATCTCGGCGAGGCCGGCTATGTCGAGATCGCCCGCCAGCTCATGGCGATGATGGCGCGATATCGGGCCGGGATCGAGGCCATCCCCGGACTGCAGATCCATGGCGATCCGCCGCTCACGCTGCTGGCCTTCGGCGCCGACGACATCGACATCTTTGCGGTGGCCGAGGCCATGGCCGGCCGCGGCTGGCTGCCGGGCCTGACCCAGCGCCCGAAGGGAATCCATCGCATGATGTCGATGATCCACGCCGGGACGCTCGACGCCTATCTCGGCGACCTCGCGGCCTGCGTCGGCGAAATCCGCGCGCGCGCCGCGTTGCCCGAAAGCCGTCTCACCGCCAGCTATTGACCCGGCTCCGAATTCGCATCATCCGACCCCCGCAGGATCACGCCACACATGACTCGCATCGTTCCCCTTCTCGGCATCGATCGCCTCACGGCCCTCGCCCGCGCCGAGCCCGTCGAACTCGATCTCGCGAGCTTCCTGTTCCTGCGGCACGGGGAGACCGACGGCAATCTGCGCTCGATCTACCAGCGGCCGGATCAGCCGCTCAACGCGACCGGCGAGGCGCAGGCGGCGCGCGCCGCCACCCTGCTGGCGCGCCAGCGGGTCGTCGACGTCGTCGCGAGCCCGATGGCCCGCGCCTGGCGCACCGCCACCGTCGCCGCCGAGCCCCACGGCCTCGCGCCGCGGCCGGAGCCGGGCATCCAGGAGCGCGTCTACACCGCCCTGTTCGGCCAGCCGAACAGCGACTTCGATTGGGCGCTTGATCCGCCGGGGTGCGAGAGCCTCGAGGCGTTCGTCGCGCGGGTGCGCACCGGCCTGGCGCGGGCGCTCGGTGCTCCACCGCCCGCAACGGGCCAGCGGCTGGTCGTCGCGCATGGCGGCGTGCTGCTCGTGCTGGCGGCAATGGTCGGGGTCGACCTGCCGCCCGAGCTGCATCGCAACGCCACGCCGCTGATGTTCGAGCGGCAGGCCGGCGCCTGGGCCGCGCGCGGCATCGCCGCGACGACGTGACGCCGCGGCGGCCGGCGCCGGGTCAGGCCTGGCGACGGCGCTTCGCCGCGGGGAAGGCCGGCGTCACCACGCTGGGCTCGAGGCGCGCAATGTCGGCGCCGGTCCACAGCCGGTTGTCGGCGGCGATCGGCCAGTTGAGATGGCGCTGCGCGAGCCGCGACTTGTACCAGCCGTCGAGATCGGGAAGCGTTCCGAACTCGACCGCATCGTGGTCAGCCTCGGTGCCGATGTCGAAATAGTGCTCGAGGTTGGCGAGATCCGGTCGCGGCAGGTTCCCGCGCTGGTAGGCGTCCGCCATCTCGCGATAGAGCCCTTCGAGGCCGCGCACGAGTCCGTCCATGTCGAACAGCGTGCACGAGCCGCGGTTCCTCTCGAGCTGCGCGCGATAGGCCGCGAGCTTTTCGCGGTCCTGCGCCAGGGCGACGGCGCGCTCGACGAATTCGTCCGGCGACTTGCAGACCAGCTCCGGCAGGCCTGCCGCGCGAACCAGGCTGCCGCAGACCCGCGAAGCGAAGCTGCGGCCCGACCAGGTCAGCACGGGCACGCCCATCCACAGCGCATCGGAAGCGGTGGTGTGCGCGCCATAGGGCGCGGTATCGAGGAAGAGGTCGGCCAGGGGATAGCGCGCGAGGTGGAACGGATTGGCGAGCTTCTCGGCGAACACGAGGCGATCGGCGCTCACGCCCTGCTTCTCGGCATAGGCCTGCAAGCGCTCCTTCGTGCCCTCCGGCGAGCCGAGCAGCCACAGCGTGCTGTTCGGTACGCGCTGCAGGATCCGCATCCAGCGGTCGAAGGTATGGCGCGTGATCTTCTGCGAGCCGTTGAAGCAGCAGAACACGAACGAATCGTCCGGCAGCCGCGCCTCTCGGCGGGCGGGTCGCTGCGGCGCGACGACCCGCTTGCGGTCGTTGGGCTGGTAGCAGGGCAGCCGCAGCACGCGCTCCGAGTAGTAGGCCTCGAGCGCCGGCGGAATGATCCAGTCGTCGGCGATGATGTAGTGGTGGTGCGGGCTCCCCATCGTCCCGGGGTAGCCGAGCCAGTTGACCGCGATCGGCGCCGGGCGCATCGCGAACACCGCGGTGCGCGCATCCTTCGTGAATCCGTTGACGTCGACGAGGATGTCGATGCCGTCCGATGCGATCAGGGCCGCCGCGGCCCGGTCGTCGAGGTCGCGGATGTCACGCCAGTTCTCGACCACGGCCTTGTACCGCGCGTTGATCGAGTCGGTCGACGGCACGCCGCAGTAGTAGACGAACACCTCGACCGCCGAGCGGTCGTGAAGCTCGAACACCTCGGGCATCAGGTATCCGATCGCGTGCTCGCGATAGTCGGACGAGACGTAGCCGATGCGCAGGCGCCGGGTACGGTCGATCGGCGCGCGACGACGGTCGTGCGGCCAGTCCGCGGGCGCCGCGGGGATCGCCTGCCGGTAGTAGTTCGCCGAGGCGGCGAGCTGCAGCACCGGATCGTCGGCATAGGCCGCCATCGACAGCGTGTGGATCCCGCTCGCCAGCTGTTTGCGCTCGACGCGGTCCCAGGGCGACACGATCGGCCACTTGCACTGGCTGAGCCGCGCCGCGATGTACTGCTCGATCACGTCGCGCTGCTGGGGGTTGACGTCGAGGCACTGGCGGAGCACGGCCTCGGCATTCGCCGGCTGCTGGCGCGCGATCAGGATGCGGCTGATCTGCTTCAACGCCTCGGCCTTGTAGCCCACCGCGCCGCTGTTGACCTGGTCCAGGCGCTTGATCATCGAAAGCCACAGGTTGATCGCGCCGTCGCCGGACCCCTGCTTCTCGATGATGCCGCCGAGATTGATGTAGGCCGGATGGAAATCCGGATTCATGGAGATTGACTTCTCCAGGTTGATCCTGGAGCCGGCGAGGTCGCCCAGCTTCGTCTGCAGGACCGCGCAGTTGAAGAGGGTCACGAAGCACTGCGGATGCTCGCGATTGAACTCGGCCCAGATCTTGTAGATCTCGACGGCGCGCTCCGGCTGGTTCTCCGCGCACAGCCGCGTCGCGAGCTCGATCAGCTCGACGAGCGACAACGCGCCGGTCGTCACCTTCTTCACGGCATCCAGGAACACTGCGTCGTTCATCGTTTCCTCGTGTCGATTGCGACGCCGATCTTAACCAAGCGGCCGACTCTTGTGACGAGTTAAATGATGGAATTGCAGCGTATCCGCTGCATTCCTGGACTCGAAGCAAAGCGACTCTCGAAATGCCGCGCGGCCCCGCGCGCGCGTGCGACGCCGCACGCCCGCCCCTCGCCGCAACGAGCGGGTGGACGCGCGACGCGCGCGGATCAGGCGGCGGCGCGTGTCGCCGCCGGGATGGCCGGCCTCAGCTCAGCGCGTCGAGCCAGGCGGTGACCTGGTCGTCCGACATCGCGACGATCTGGGTCGCGAGGAAGGCGCCGGCCTGGGCGGCCGTCATCGAGGCGATATTCGTGGTCGACAGCTGGCCGATCTGCGTCGTGGTGAAGCCGGGGATCTGCGTCGTCTCGAGGGCGTCGATCTGCGTCGTCGTCAGGCCGGCCACGTTGGTGGTCGACAGGGCGCCGATCTGGGTCGACGTCAAGGCGCCGAGCTGGGTGGTGGTGAGCTCGCCGACGTCGGTCGTCGTCAGGGCGCCGACCTGCGTCGTCGTCAGCGACTTGAGCTGCGTCGTCGTCAGCGCGTTGGCCTGCGTCGTGGTCAGCTCGGAGATGCCCGTCGTCGAGAAGCCGACGATCTGGGCGGTCGTCAGCGCGCCGAGCTGCGTCGTCGTGAACTCGCCGATGTCGGTCGTCGTCAGGGCGGCGAGCTGCGTCGTGGTGATGCCGCGGACCTGGGTGGTCGTCAGGGCCGCGAACTGCGTCGTGTCGAGCTCCGACAGGTTGGTCGTGGTGAGCGCACCGACCTGCGCCGTGCCGAGGCCGCCGAGCTGGGTCGTGGTCAGCTCGCCGATCTGCGTGCTGGTCATGTTGGCGATCTGCGACGTCTTCAGGCCGGAGACCTGGGTCGACGACATGGCGCTGATCTGAGTCGTCGTCAGCTCGGCCGTCGCCGTCGTCGTCAGCGCCCCGATCTGGGTCGAGGTCAGGCCGCCGATCTGCGTCGAGGTCAGCTCGCCCACGTCCGTCGTCGTCAGCGCCGCGACCTGGGTCGTGGTCAGGCCCTTCAGCTGCGTCGTGGTCAGCGCCTGCGCCTGCGTCGTGTCCAGTTCGGACAGGCTGGTCGTGGTCAGCGCGCCGAGCTGGGTCGAGCTCAACCCGCCGAGCTGAGTCGTCGTCAGCTCGGCCACCTGGGTCGAGGTCAGCACGGCGACCTGCGTCGTCGTGAGGCCGCCCAGCTGCGTCGAGGTCAGCTCGCCGATGTCGGTCGTGGTCAGTGCAGCGACCTGCGTCGTGGTCAGGCCCTTGAGCTGCGTCGTCGTCAGTGCCTGTGCCTGCGTCGTATCGAGTTCGGACAGATTCGTGGTGCTCAGCGAGCCGAGCTGGGTCGAGCTCAGGCCGCCGATCTGCGTCGTCGTCAGCTCGCCGACCTGCGTCGAGGTCAGGTTGGCGATCTGCGACGTCTTCAGGCCGGCGACCTGGGTCGAGGACAGCGCGCCGATCTGCGTCGTCGTCAGCTCGGCCGTCGCCGTCGTCGAAAGCGCACCGATCTGCGTCGAGGTCAGGCCGCCGACCTGCGTCGAGGTCAGCTCGCCGACATCCGTCGAGGTCAGCGAACCGACCTGCGTGGTCGTGAGACCCAGCAGCTGGGTCGTAGTCAGCGCCTGTGCCTGCGTCGTGTCGAGCTCGGACAGGTTCGTCGTGCTGAGGGCGCCGAGCTGCGTCGAGCTGAGCCCGCCGAGCTGCGTCGTCGTCAGTTCGCCGACCTGCGTCGAGGTCAGGGCGCCGATCTGCGTCGTGCTCAGCGCGCCGAGCTGGGTCGAGGTGATCTCGCCGATGTCGGTCGTGGTCAACGCGGCGATCTGGGTCGTCGTCAGGCCCTTCACGACGGTCGTCGTCAAGGCCCCGAACTGGGTCGTCGTCAGCTCGGACAGCGTCGTCGTCGTCAGCGCCGCGATCTGGGTCGAGGTGAACCCGCCGAGCTGGGTCGAGGTCAACTCTCCCACGTCGGTCGTCGTCAGGGCCGCGACC
>JAEULA010000058.1 GCA_016793165.1 Alphaproteobacteria bacterium
GGATCGGCGACGCCGGCGAGCGTGTACGCGCTCGCCCCGCTGCGCAGGACGCTGATGTGCTTGCGGCCGATCAGGCCGGCGCCGATGACGGCGATGCGGGCGGCTGCCATGGACCTCTCACTCCGTGAAATGCGCCGCCGGCATGACCGCGGGATCGCGCGGCACGAGCGGCTTGAACTGCATGCGGTCGAGGACGTCGCGGCGCACGTCGACGCCGGGCGCCACCTCGGTGAGCGCGATACCCTCGGGCGTCAGGCGGAACACGGCGCGCTCGGTGACGTAGACGGCCTCCTGGCCGCGCTCGACCGCCACGCGCCCCGACCAGGTGATCTGCTCGACGGCCTGCACGAGCTTGGTCACGTCGCCGTGGCGGCGGATCGCGAGGCGCCCGCCGCCGATCTCGAGCTCGGTGCCCTTGGCGTCGAAGGTGCCGCAGAAGACGACCTTGCGGGCGTTCTGCGCGATGTCGATGAAGCCGCCGGGCCCGACGGTGACGCCGCCGAGCTTGGAGACGTTGACGTTGCCGGCGGCGTCGAGCTCGCCGAAGCCGAGGAATGCGATGTCGAGCCCGCCGCCCGAATAGAAGTCGAACTGCGACGGGCCGTCGATCATCGCGGTCGCGTTGCGCGCGTAGCCGAACAGCGTGCCGAGCAGCAGCTCGCCGCCATAGGTGCCGTGCTCGATCGTCTGGTAATAGCGGTCGAGCCGCCCCTGTGCTGCCACGAGCTTGGCGACCCCGTCGGGGATGCCGAAGCCGTAGTTGAGAACCGCGCCGTCGCGCAGTTCCTCGGCCGCGCGGCGCGCGATGACCTGGCGCACCGTGAACGGCTGCGGCGGATCGACCGGCGCCGGGCCCTTGATCTCGCCCGACATCGTCGGGTCGTAGGGGATGTCGTAGCTCATCGCCTGCGCCGGATCGACGACGACCGCGTCGACCAGCGCGCCCGGCACGCGCACCGCGCGCGCCGGCAGCTGGCCCACCGCCACGCCCGTGCGCACCTGCACGATCACCTTGCCGCCGCAGTTATGCGCAGCGAGCGCCGCCGCGTAGATGTCGACGTTGGCCGGCTCCTGGTCGAGGCTCACGTTGCCATGCGCGTCGGCGAAGGAGCCGCGGATGAGTGCCACGTCGACCTTGAACGGCTTGTAGCGCAGCAGCTCGCGGCCATCGATCGTCACGACCTCGGCGAGGTCGCCCTTGGCCGCGGCGTTCATGCGCCCGCCCTCGACGCGCGGGTCCACGAAGGTGCCGAGGCCGACATGGGTGAACAGACCGGGGCGGCCCGCGCCGATCTCGCGGAAGAGCTGCATGGCGACACCGCCCGGCAGCACGAAGGCCTCGATCTTGTTCTCGCGCGCCATCTGCTGCATGCGAGGCGACCACACCCAGTGCCCGCCGATCACCTTGCGCACCATCCCTTCGTGCGCGAAGCAGTTCATGCCTTTGGTCTTGCGGTCGCCGATGCCGAGCGCATGGACGACCGTGAGGTCGCGCGGATGGCCGGTCTCGAGGAAGCGCTTCTCGACCGCGGCGAACAGGCAGGAGGCCTCGACGAGGCCGCCGCCGCCGCCGATCAGCGCCACGGTGTCGCCGTCCTTGATCTGAGCGACCGCCGCCTCGGCGGACGTGAACTTGTCGATGGTCATGACGCAGACCCGCTCGTGCTCGGCGCATTCGCTCTCGATGATCTCGCCACCCAACCGTCCCCCTCGAACGAGGGGGACAGGCGCCACGTAGCGGCGCCAGGGGGAGAGTCACGATGGGCGAATATGCGGCGAGCGCTGCCGGACACCACTCTCCCCCTGGCCGCTTCGCGGCCTGTCCCCCTCATTCGAGGGGGACGGTTGGGGAGCAATATCGCCGTGTGCGATCGCCATGCACTCATGTCTGGGTTCTCGGCATGTACTGCGCCTGCAGCGCCTTCACGAGCGCCACCAGCGTGTCGAGGCTGGGGGTCGGCAGCCCGTGCTTGCGCGCGAGGCGAGCGACGGCACCGTGGATGGTGTCGATCTCGGTCGGGCGGCGGCGGATGATGTCTTCGCGCATCGAGGACTTGGCATTGCCCGTGCCGCCGCCGGTCGTGACGACCAGCTTCATGAGCACGCTGCGCGCCTCCTCGACGTCGAGAGCGACACCCTCGGCCTTCGCCACCGCCGCGGCCTCGTCGACGAGGCGGAAGACGATCTCGCGCAGCGGCTCGACCGCCATGATCTCGAAGGAGCGCAGGTCGGTGACGGCCGAGATCGCGCCGAGCGCCACGTTTCCGAGCAGCTTCTTCCACTTCTCGCGCTTGATGTCCGGGCTGGCCATCGTGTTCAGCCCGTGGCGGGTGAACGCGGCGGCGATGGCGCTCGCGCGCGGCGACACGCCGCCCGCAAGCTCGCCGATATGCGTGGGCAGGTCGCCGCCGTTGCGTACCACGCCCGGCGACTCGACGAGGCCGGCCTGGGCGGTGAGGCCGCCCATGACGTTGCCGGCGCCGAGCACGCCCGCGATCACCTCCTCGTTGCCGAGACCGTTCTGGAACGAGATCGCGACCGCGCCGCCACCGAAGAGATGCTTCACGCTCTCGGCCGCCGCGACGTTGGCGAAGGCCTTGCACTGGAACTGCACGACGTCGGCCGCCTCGATCGTCGCGGCATCGGTCGTCGCCTTGATCGGGATGGTGCGGTCGCCGCCGACGCCGACGATGCGCAGGCCCTTGGCCTGGATCGCCGCGACGTGCTCGGCCCAGGTGTCGACCAGCGTCACGTCGAGCCCCCCCTCGGCCAGCAATCCGCCGAACAGTCCACCCATCGCGCCGGCGCCCACGACGACGACGCGCGGCTTCTCGAAGCCCATTTTCCCTTCCCCCGTTTCGCCGACGGCGTCCCGCCGCCTCAGGCCGAGCGCAGGAACGCCCGGACGTCCGCGTCGCCCATCTCCTTGCCGAGATAGGCCTCGATGACGCGGTGATCCTCCTTGATCGCGGCCGGCGGCCCCTCGGCGATCTTCTCGCCGTGGTCGAGGACCGTCACGGTCTGGCAGGTCTCCATCACGACCTTGAGGATGTGCTCGATCACGATCACCGTCAGGCCGTAGCGCTCCTTGAGCGCGACCACGGTGTTCAGCAGCTTGTCGACGTTCACCGGCGACAGGCCGGCGGCCGGCTCGTCGAGCATCAGCAGCTTCGGGCGCATCGCCATGGCGCGTCCCAGGGCGAGCAGCCGCCGCTGGCCGATCGACATCTCACCGGCGGGCACCTCGGCGTAGTCGGCCAGGCCGATGAAGGACAGCAGCTCCATCATCTCGTCCTTGAGCCGCCGCTCCTCCGCCCACACGCGCCCCGTGCCGAGCACGGCCTCGGCGCTGCTGTAGCGGACATGCGCGTGATGGCCGATCAGCAGGTTCTCCAGCACGCTCATGCCGCCGAAGATCCGCAGCAGCTGGAAGGTCCGGGCGATGCCGCGCCGCGCGATGTCGTGGGGCTCGCCGCCGGTGATGTCGGTGCCGTCGAACACGACCCGGCCGGCATCGGGCTTGTACACGCCCGAGATCAGGTTGAAGAACGTGCTCTTTCCCGAGCCGTTCGGCCCGATGATGCCGCGGATCTCGCCCGGCGCGACCGCGAACTCGACGTTCGACACCGCGGTCAGGCCGCCGAAGCGCTTCGTGAGGTTGGTGATCTCGAGCAGCATGGGCGCTACGCGGCGTTCGACTTCGCCTGGCGGATCGCCACGAAGCGCTTCTTCACGAAGTACTGGTCGATCATGCCGCCGATGCCCTTGGGCATGAACATGACCGTCAGCATGATCACCGATCCGAACAGCAGCATCCGGTACTCGTAGTAGTCGACCGTCAAGTCGTTGATCACCGTCACGACGATCGCGCCGACGACGCCGCCCCAGATGTGGCCGATGCCGCCGAACACGACCATCAGCAGCAGCGTGACCATCTCGGTGATGGTGTAGTTGTTCGGATGCAGGAAGCCCGGCGCCATGTGCGCCTGCAGGCTGCCCGCGCAGCCCGCGTAGAGCGCGCTGATCACGAAGGCGATGACCTTGTACTTGCGCACGTCGATCCCGGTTGCGGCGGCCGCGAGCGGATCCTCGCGCAGCGCCTTGAAGGCGCGGCCGATGTCGGAGCGCAGGATGCTGAACGAGAAGTAGAGCCCGATCAGGGCGAGCGGCATCGCGACGTAGAAGTAGCCGCGATGCGTCGAGATGCTCCACGGGCCGAACGAGGGCGGCGGGATGTTCTCGTAGCCGATCGAGGCGCCGAGCGGCTCGGTGACGGAGATGACGATGCGCACGGATTCCGCGAGGCCGAGCGTCGCCAGGGCGAGATAGGCGCCCTCGAGGCGGAACGACGGGATGCCGACGATCGCCCCGGCGCAGCCCGTGACGAGCATCGCCCCCGGCAGCGCGATCCAGAACGGCAGGCCGAGGGTGGTCGAGAGCACCGCCGAGCTGTAGGCGCCGATCGCGCAGAGCGCGATATGGCCGACGGTGACCTGCCCCGCGAAGCCCTTCACGATGTTGAGGCCGACCGCGAGGATCACGTTGATCAGCATCACGTTCAGTATGTACTGCTGATAGGCGTTGCGCGTGAGCAGCGGCAGCGGCAGCAGGACGACGAACCCGACCAGCCAGGGCAGGATCGGATGGATCGCCGCCAGTCTGGCGATCGGGCCGCGCGATGCGGTCTCGGTGCTCAAGCGAACTGTCCCCGGTGATGCTTTGAACGGTCGATCGGCGACCGGAAGAACGAGGCCCGGAGATGGAACGCCGGGCGAGGCGTGAACCGGGACCGGGGCGTCGCCGCCCCGGTCCCGGCCGTCCGGCTCAGAGGCCGAAGTCGGCGTCGAAGCTCACGCGGGCGAGCAGGGCCATGTCGTAGTCCTTCCCGCCCTTGGTGTACTCGACCAGGATCCCGGTGCGATTGCCGTCGCGGCACTGCGGCGTCGGATCGGCGCAGAAGCTGATCGGGCCCGAGGCGAGGCCGCTGTAGTTCTTGATCCCGGCGATCGCGTCGCGGATCGCCGTGCGGTCGGCCTTCAGCGTCGCCTCGGTCAGGCCGAGCTTGGCGTTCGACAGCGCGAGCTTGATCAGCTGCGCGGTCTCGTAGGCCTGGCTGAAGTCGTGGTCCGGGCAGCGCACCTTGTATTTCTCGTTGACCATCTTCACGAAGGCCTGGGCGACCGGGCGGTCGTCCTTGCACGTGAAGGCAGCGGCGAAGGTCAGGCCCTTGGCCGCGTCGCCCGCGAGCTCGGGGACCGGCGCATTGGACGCGGCCGAGGCTGCGACGCGACGGACCTTCGAGGGAATGCCGACCTCGTAGGACTGCTGCGTGATGCGCGCGATCGCGTCGAGCTGGCCGCCGATGGCGAGCACCTCGGGGTTGAGCGACTTGATCTTCAGCAGGTGCGAGCGGAAGTCGAGATCCGTCTCCTGCATCTGCGCCTCGTAGGCGGGATCGACGTTGTAGGTCTTCTTCATGAAGGACATGTAGTCCTTCGCGAAGCCGATGCCGGCGCCGTCGGTCGTGTAGAGGTACGCGACCTTCTTGCCGACGTTCTCGGACAGGTATTTGGCGTGGACCGAAGCGTAGAAGCGCTCCGAGACCGAGGTGCGGAACACCCAGGCGCTGCCCTTCTTGGTGATGTTGGTGTTGGTGGAGTGCGGCACGATCTGCGGCACCTCCTCCTTCGCCGTGACGTCGACCATCGGCAGCGACACCGAGCTGCAGGTCGACCCCATCACCAGGTGCACCTTGTGCTGGTGGATGAAGCGGTTGACGTTGGCGATGCCCTTGTCGGGCTTGCACTCGTCGTCGAGCAGGATGACCTCGACCTTCTTGCCGTTGATGCCGCCGGCGGCGTTCACGGCCTCGAGCTCGTCCTTGGCCATCTGGCCGTACTTGAGGCCGTTCTCGACGATCATGCGGATCGTGATCCCGATGCGGATCACGCCGTCCTGCTGCGCCTGGGCCGGGGCGCTCATGGTGCCCATGGACAGGGCCACGGCGAGCGGCGCGAGCGCGGCTGGCCTGAGATAGCTGATCATGCGTCTGTCTCCCTCGATGAGATTTCTTCACGGCCCCGCCTGGCGGGGCCGGAGCCGAGCGGGGAACGTAATCCAAACGCCGGGCGGCTGCCCAGCGCGTCGATGACGGAATCGCGCGATGGAATGGATGAGAAAGATTCAGTAATGGTCGGCGGCGGCGCAATGCAGGCTCGGGTCAGGGGTTCACGGCATGCTTCACATCGACGGCGTGATCGGAGGCTACGGCAGCATCCAGATCCTCAACGGCGCCAGCCTCAAGGTCGGCCGCGACCAGATCGCCGCCCTGCTCGGGGGGAACGGCACCGGCAAGTCGACGCTGCTGAAGACAATCTCCGGTCTCAACAAGCCGTGGGCCGGCACGATCACCTTCGACGGCGACCGGATCGACGGGCTGCGCCCCGACCTGATCGTCCGCCGCGGCCTGGTGCAGGTGACCCAGGGCAAGGAGTCCTATCCCGGGATGACGGTGGAGGAGAACCTCCGCCTCGGCGCCTTCGTGGTGACCGATCGCGCCAAGGCGCGGCGCGCCCTCGATCGCGTGTTCACCTACTTCCCGATCCTCAAGGACAAGCGCAACCAGCTCTCGGGCACGCTGTCCGGCGGCCAGCTGCAGATGCTCTGCATCGGCCGCGGCCTGATGTCCGAGCCGAAGATGATCATGCTCGACGAGCCCAGCGCGGCGCTGGCGCCGCAGATCGTGCTCGACATCTTCCGCATCATCCACAAGATCTCCCGCGACGGGATGACCGTGCTGATGGTGGAGCAGAACGTGCGGATGGCGCTGCTCCTCGCCGAGTACGGCTACGTGATCAAGGACGGCGTGATCCACATCGAGGGACCGGCCGATCGGCTGATCCACGACGACAACGTCCGGCTGTCCTATCTCGGCGGGACGGTGGCGGACCGCGATGCGAGCATGAACCTGCGGCAGTAGCCCGCGGGGCGGACGACAAGAAGGACAACGGCGCCGCTGCGCCGAGCAGAGGGTGGCAACGCGTGCAGTACTTCATCGACCTCGTCATCGTCGGACTGTCGATCGGCATGATCTACGCGCTGGTGGCGATCGGCATCTCGCTGATCTTCTCCGGCCTCGACATCGTCCATTTCGCCCATGGCGAGATCTACATGGTCGGCGCGTTCATCGGCCTGATGCTCTTCAAGCACCTCGGGATCGGCTACGTGCCGACCCTGCTGCTCGCGATCGTCCTCACCGGCCTGATCGGGATCTTCCTCGAGCGCGTGTTCTACCGCCGCCTCACCCGCGCCGGCGGCGGCTACACCGTCGCCGGCATGGGCATGATCATCGCCGGCTTCGGCATGTCGATCGTGCTGCAGAACGTCGCCTTCCTGGTCTGGGGCCCCAAGCCGCTTCCCTTCCCCGTGCCCTTCGGCATGCCGATGGAGTTCGGCGACCTGGTCCTGCCGCAGTCCTATCTCTGGATCGTGTGCACCGCGCTGTTCCTGATGGTGACGCTGCACCTGTTCCTGAAGAAGACGCGCTGGGGCCTCGCCATTCGCGCGGTCGCGCACAACAAGGACATCGCCTACCTCATGGGCATCAACGTGCCGCTGATGATCTCGGTGATCTTCGGCATCGGCTGCGCGCTGGGCGCCGCGGCCGGCGTGCTCGTCGGGCCGGTCAACTACGTCGCCGTGCAGATGGGGATCGGCGTCCTGATCAAGGCCTTCGCGGCCGCCGTCGTCGGCGGGTTCGGCAGCCTGCCCGGCGCGGTGCTCGGCGGCCTGCTGGTCGGCGTCACCGAGAGCCTCGGCGCCGGCTTCATCTCCGGCAGCTACAAGGACGTCTACGCCTTCCTGCTGCTGATCACGGTGCTCATGATCAAGCCGGCCGGCATCCTCGGCGTCGACGCCAAGGTGAAGGCATAGCGCCCGGGGCCGAGGCCCCGCCTCGCCCGTCGCCCGGCGCGTCCGTTCCGGGTTGGGTCGCGCCGGGAGCGCGGCCGCCCGCGCCTCACGTCATCGTCAACGTCAGCGATGCGAGATCGGCGTAGCGGACGGTGAGGGTCTGGCCGGCGCGCAGCGGGGTCGGCAGGGTCAGCGAGCCGGTGAGCACGCAGTCGCCGGCCTTCAGGAATACCCCGCGCCCACGCAGGTCCTCGAGCGTCTCGGCCATGATCTCGAGCGGATTGCGGCGATAGGCGCCCGAATAGGCCTGGATCGGCGGGCTGCCGTCGATGCGCGCGTCGATCGGCATGGTCTCGAAGACAGATGGGGTCTCGAAGGCGAGCTTGCGCCAATCGGCGATCGCGGGCCCGAGCACCGCCGCCCCGCTCGAGCCGTTGTCGGCGATGCCGTCGAAGGTCCGGCCCGCGCGGTTGCCCGTGCCCGGCGCGTAGCGGTTGCCCGCGAGCTCGATCGCGGGGTGGAAGACGAGCGCGTCGGCGACGGACTCGGGCGTGAACTTCGGGGCCGACGCGCCCAGGTCGCGGCTCAGCCGGAAGGCGAACTCGCATTCGATCTTCATGCCCGTGACGAGCGCGGCCGGCACGCGCGCCGGGCTGTGGAACAGCCGGTCGGCGAAGATCCGCCCCGGCAGCGGCCCGTCATGGCCCTCGAAGATCTGCACCGCGCGGACGGTTGCGCCGACCTTCCAGCCGACGACCTTCTGGCCGATCAGCTCCGCCATGCGGTCCTGAACCGCATAGGCCTCGGCCCGGCTCGCCACCGCCGTCGCCGGCAGCGGCACCGTCGTCCCCTTCACCCACGCCTGCGCGAGCTCCCGCGCCAGGCTCTCCAATCGCTGATCCATGTGTGTCCCCCGTCCTCCCTCCCTCAATACGTCGCGCGGCCGCCGGTGACGTCGAAGACGAAGCCGGTGGTGAAGCTGCAGGCCGGGCTGGCGATCCAGGCCGCCATCTCGGCGACCTCGTCGACCTGCACCAGGCGGCCCATCGGGATCTTCGCCTTCATGCGGTCGATGTGGTCCTGGGTCATGCCCTTGAGCAGGTCAGTCTCGGTCATCGCCGGCGCGATGCAGTTCACGGTGACGTTGCAGTCGGTGAGCTCCTTGGCCAGCGCCTTCGAGAACCCGATCACGCCCGCCTTCGCCGCCGAGTATGCGCCGATGAAGGGCACGCCCTCCTTGCCGGCGATCGAGGCGATCGTGACGATGCGGCCGTAGCGGCGTTCGCGCATGTGCTTCGCCGCGAGCCGGCTGGCGTAGAACACCGCGGTCATGTCGATCGCGACGACGCGGTCCCAGTCCTCGAGCGGATACTCCCAGGCCGGGGCGATCGGACCGTTGATGCCGGCGTTGTTGACCAGGATGTCGAGCCGCCCGAACCGCGCCACGACTGCGTTGAAAGCCTGTTCGATCGCGGGGTAGCTCGCGACGTCGACCGCCTGCGCCATGTCAGGCGCGAAGCCGGATCCCTCCAACGGCGCCAGGTCGCGATCCCACACCACGACCTTCGCGCCGCGCTCGGCCATCAGCCGCGCGATGCCCAGGCCGATTCCGCGCGCGGCTCCCGTCACGATCGCGACCTGGCCGTCCAGTCTCGTCTTCATCGCCCGCGTCTCCCCGCTCAAGCCTTGTTCTTCACCCATTTCAGGATGTGCTGGCCGACCGCGACCAGCGTGCCGTCCTGGTTGACGATCCGGATGTCGCCGGTCGAGCGCCGCCGCTCCACGTCGATCGCGCTGATCACGTAGTCGACCGTGATCGTATCGCCGAAATAGACGGGCGCCAGGAACCGGATGCGGTCGTAGCCGAGCGACACCGGCGTCTCGTCCGCACCGTCGCGCGTGTGCGCGATCACCAGCGTCGAGGCCGTCGACATGTAGCCGACCATGAGCGCGCCGTGGGCCTGGAGCCGGCCGTAGCTCGACTTCTCCATGTAGGCCTTGTTGACGTGGTTCGGCGACAGGTCGCCGGTGATGCCGGCGAAGCTGTAGACGTCGTACTCGCCGACCGTCTTGGAGAAGCGCGAGCTGTCTCCGATCTTGACGTAGAACTCGCCCATTCCTGGTCTCCCTCGTGGATGTCGGTGTCAGCGACCCTGCCAGCGCGGCGGCCGCTTCTCGATGAAGGCGCGCTGGCCCTCCCGGGCATCCTCGCTGGCCAGCATGCGCTCCGCGGCCGGATAGCCGGCGCGCAGCGCCGTCGCGAGGTCGGGCATCGCCAGCGAACGCAGCATCACCTGCTTCGATGCCTCGATGGCCAGCGGTGCCCCGGCGACGATGCTCTCCGCCATCGCGCGGGCGCGGGCCTTCAGCTCCGCGCGCGGCACGACGGCGTTGATCAGGCCGATGCGCTGCGCCTCGGCCGCATCGAAGCGCCGGCCCGTCAGGACCAGCTCCATCGCCAGCTTCAGCGGCAGCTGGCGCGCGAGGCGCTGCAGGCCGCCGCCGCCGAGCGCCGCCAGGCCGACGCGCGGCTCGGGCAGCGCGAACTGCGCATGGTCGGCGGCGATCGCGAGGTCGCAGGCCGCGACGATCTCGACGCCGCCGCCCAACGCGAGCCCGTTCACCGCCGCGATCACCGGCTTGAGCAGGTCGAAGCGGTGCGTGATGCCGCCGAAGCCTGTCGGCGGATGATCGTCGGCGTTGCTCTCGGCGCGCTTCTTGAGGTCGCTGCCGACGCAGAAGGCGCGCTCGCCAGCGCCGCCGAGGATCGCCACGCGCAGCGCGTCGTCCGCCGCGAAGCCGTCGAATGCCGCATGCAGGGCATGATGCGTCGCCGGATCGAGCGCGTTGAGCGCGCCGGGCCGGTCGATCGTGATCCAGAGGATGGGCCCGTCGCGCTCGACGCGGCAGCCTTCGCTCGCGGTCATGGCACGCGCTCGCCGGTCAGCCGGCCTTGCGCTTCTTGAGCAGCATCGCCATGCCGTCGACCGCCAGCGGATACCCCTCGGGGCCGAAGCCGCTCATCATCGCCGTGGCGGCATAGGTGATGTACGAGAAGTGACGGAACGATTCGCGCTGGTGCGGATTCGTGATGTGCAGCTCGACGATCGGCCCCTTGAAGTTCTTCAACGCGTCCAGCGTCGCAAGGGACGTGTGGGTGAGCGCCGCGGCATTGATGATGATGCCGTCGGCTTTCGTGATGGCCTCGTGGATCCACTCGACCATCTGGCCTTCGTAGTTGGTCTGGCGAAGGTCGATCTTGAGGCCGTGCACCTTGCCGCGCGCCGCACACATCTTCTCGACATCCGCGAGCGTCGTGGAACCGTAGAGTTGCGGCTCGCGCGTCCCGAGCAGGTTCAGGTTCGGTCCGTTGAGGATGTAGATCGGCTTGGCCATCGCGCTCCCTCCGTTGAAACGGCCGCCGACCCTAGTGGCTCGTCCGGCCACCGCAAGCGCTCAATGCGCCCCGGGCAATGCACGCCGGGCAATGCGCGCGACGAGGGATGCATCGCCGCGCGCCGCATGCCCGCCCTCGCCGCCCCGCCGAACCGCTCGCGCCTTGCGCCGCCCCGCCGCCTCGATCACGCTGCCGGCACTCGACCGAAGGGCTGGCAATGACCGAGACCACGATCTTCCGGGCACGGCGCGTGCTGACGATGGATCCGCAGCGGCCGGCGGCGACGCGGATCGCCGTGCGCGAAGGCCGGATCCTGGCAGTGGGCGACGACGACGCGATCGCCGACTGGGGGCCGGCGCGGCGCGACGACCGCTTCGCCGACAAGGTCCTGATGCCGGGATTCGTCGAGGGGCACTCGCACCTGATGGCCGGAGGCGTGTGGCGATTCACCTATGCCGGCTATCACGGGCGCATCGCGCCCGACGGCGGGCAGTGGCACGGGCTCCCCGACATCGAGGCGGTGATGCAGCGCCTGGCCCAGGCCGAGGCGAAGCTGTCGGCGGACGACGTGCTCGTCGCCTGGGGCTTCGATCCGATCTTCCTCGCCGGCGAACGGCTCGGCCGCCGCCATCTCGACCGGATCTCGGCCGTCCGGCCGGTCGTCGTGCTCCATTCGAACTTCCACATGATCACGGTCAACTCGGCGGCGCTGGCGCTGGCCAAGTACGATCGCGGCTCGAACGTCGAGGGCATCGGCAAGGATCCACGCGGCGAGCCCACCGGCGAGATCCGCGGCATGGCGGCGATGTTCCCCATCCTGCGCCGGCTCGGCCTCGACTTCCGCCAGCTCGCGCGCGCGGAGTCGGCGCTGCCGCCCTTCGCCCGCACCGCCCGTCGGGTCGGAGTCACGACCGCGACGGACCTGATGAACGAGCTGACGCCCGACGAGGTCGCACGGATGCGCGCGATCACCGGGCGCGACGATTTCGGCCTGCGGCTCTACGTGGCGATGAGCGCGCACACCGCGCCGCCCGCCGAGGTCGCGCGCCAGGCGCTCGAGCTGCGGCCCCTGAGCTCGGACAAGCTGCGTGTCGGCGCCTGCAAGATCATCGTCGACGGCTCGGTTCAGGCGTTCTCGGCGCAGCTGCGCTGGCCCGGCTACTTCAAGGTGCCGGATCATTCGGTATGGAACATGCCGCCGGAGAAGCTGGACGAGACGGTCGACGTCCTCAACGCGGCCGGCCTGCAGGTCCACATCCACACCAACGGCGATCTCGCGACCGAGGTGGCGCTGAACGCCGTCGAGAGGGCGCTCGACCGCCACGCCCGTCCGAACCACCGCCACACGCTGCAGCACTGTCAGATCCCGGACCGGGCGCAGTTCCGCCGCATGGGCCGCCTGGGGCTCTGCGCCAATCTCTTCGCGAATCACGTCTTCTATTTCGGCGACGTGCACCACGACCTGACGATGGGACCCGACCGCGCGCAACGGCTGGCGTCGTGCCGGACGGCGCTCGAGTGCGGCGTTCCCCTCGCCATCCATTCCGATGCGCCGGTCACGCCGATGGGGCCGCTGTTCACCGCGTGGTGCGCGGTCAACCGGCGGACGTCGTCCGGGCGCCTGCTCGGCGCGCGCGAGCGCCTGACCGTCGACGAGGCGCTGCGCGCCGTGACCCTGGGCGCGGCGTACACGCTGGGCATGGACGGCGAGATCGGCTCGATCGAGGTCGGCAAGCGCGCGGACTTCGCCGTCCTCGAGGACGACCCGACCGCCGTGGGCGCCGAGGCGCTCAAGGACGTCCGGGTCTGGGGCACGGTCGTCGGCGGCCTGCCGTTCGCGGCATGAGCCGCGCGCCGATCCCGGTCACCGTCGTCGGCGGCTATCTCGGCGCCGGCAAGACCACGCTGGTCAATCACGTGCTGCGCGAGGCGCGCGACCGCCGCATCGTCGTGCTGGTGAACGACTTCGGCGATATCGCCGTCGACAGCGCCCTGATCGCCGCGCGCGAAGGCGACAAGCTCACCCTCGCCAACGGCTGCGTGTGCTGCTCGATCGGCGGCGACCTCTTCGCCGCCTTCGACTGCGCGATCGAGCGCGAGCCCGCGGCCGATGCGATCCTGATCGAGGCCTCCGGCGTCGCCGAGCCGGAGCGCATCGCCGATTTCGCGCGCGCCGAGCCCGATCTCGCCCTCGACACGATCGTCGTGCTCGCCGACGCGGCCGCGGTCGAGCGCCAGCTCGCCGACGGCTATGTCGGGGCCACCGTGGCGCGCCAGATCGCCGCGGCGGACCTGCTGCTGCTCAACAAGTCCGATCTCGTCGACGTCGGGGCCCGCGACGCCCTGCGCGCGCGCCTCGCCCGGCTGGCGCCGCGCGCCGCATTGCTCGAGACGTGCGCCGGCGCGGCGCCGCTCGAGCTCCTGTTCGGCGACGACCCCGCATCGCGCTTCAGCTGCACGGCGCCGGCAGCCGTCGACCACGAGGCGATGTTCGAGCGCTGGTCGCGCGCGGATCTCGCCTTCGCCGGCCTCGATGCGCTGCGCGACGCGCTCGCGCGGCTGCCGAGCGGCGTGCATCGGCTCAAGGGCTTCGTGCGGCTGCGCGACGAGGGCCGGCTCGTGCTGGTGCAGGCCGTCGCCGGGCGCGTCGACCTGAGCCCCGCCGCGCCCGCACAAGCGGCGGCGCCCGGGCTGGTCGCGATCTGGCCGCGCGGCAGCACGACGGCGTCCGACGTTGAACGCGCCCTCGACGTCGCCATCAACAGCCTGTGAGCCGGCCGCGGCACGCATCCGCCCGGGGCGCGAGCGCGTAGAGTTGGACGAGAGACGCCAAGATCGGCGTCCGGGGGAGCGCAACCGATGCCCATTCGCCGCCTCGAGCCGACCGCGTCGGCGACCGGCTTCAATCTTCTGATCAAGTCCCTGCTGAGCGCGCCGCTGGCCTGCGCTCCCGACCAGGAGATCGTCTATCGCGACCGCATGCGGCTGACCTACCGCGACTGGCGCACGCGCCTGGGCCGGCTGGCGAGCGCGCTGACGTCGCTCGGCGTCGCGCCCGGCGACACCGTCGCGGTGATGGACTGGGACAGCCACCGCTATCTCGAATGCTATTTCGCCGTGCCGATGATGGGAGCGGTGCTGCAGACCGTGAACATCCGGCTGTCGCCGCAGCAGATCGCCTACACGCTCGCGCATGCCGAGGCCTCGACCATCCTGGTCCACGCCGACTTCGTGCCGCTGCTCGCCGGGCTGCTGCCCGGCCTGCCGGCGGTCCGGCGCATCGTGCTGCTGCACGACGACGCGCCGTCCGCGCCCCCCTTCGCGGTCGCCGGCGCCTACGAGACGCTGCTCGCGGCAGCCGATCCCGGCTTCGACTTCCCCGACTTCGACGAGGACGCCGTCGCGACGACCTTCTACACGACCGGCACGACCGGCGAACCCAAGGGCGTCGCCTTCTCGCACCGCCAGATCGTGCTGCACACGCTCGCCGCGGCGGTCGCGCTGGCGAGCCCGGCCGCGGGCCAGCGCTTCCACCGCGGCGACGTCTACATGCCGCTGACGCCGATGTTCCACGTCCACGCCTGGGGCCTGCCCTATGTCGCGACGATGCTGGGCGTGAAGCAGGTCTACGCCGGGCGCTACGAGCCGGCGACGATCCTCGGCCTGCGGCGGCGCGAGGGCGTCTCGTTCTCGCATTGCGTGCCGACGGTGCTGCAGATGCTGCTCGACGCGAAGGATCTCGCGCAGGAGCGCCTCGACGGCTGGACGATGGTGATCGGCGGCTCCGCCCTGACGCTCGGCCTGACCCGCGCCGCGACGGCGCGCGGCATCGACGTCTTCGGCGGCTACGGCATGTCGGAGACCTGCCCGATCATGACGCTCGCCCAGCCCGGTACCGCGACCGACGACGCGGCCCTGGCGGCGCGCACGCGCACCGGCAGGCCGGTGCCGCTGATCGATCTCGCGATCGTCGACGAATCCGGCGTCGAGTTGCCGCGCGACGGCCGCGCGACCGGCGAGATCGCGGTGCGCGCGCCGTGGGTCGCTGGCGGCTACGTCAAGCAGCCCGACGCCTCGGCGCAGCTCTGGCGCGGCGGCCGCCTGCACACCGGCGACATCGCCGCGATCGGGAGCGACGGCGTGGTTCAGATCAGCGATCGCGCCAAGGACGTGATCAAGACCGGCGGCGAATGGGTGTCGTCGATCGCCGTCGAGGACGCCATCGGCCGTCTCGACGGCGTGGCCGAGGTCGCCGTCATCGGCATCGCCGACGCGAAATGGGGCGAGCGGCCGCTCGCCCTGGTCGTGCGGCGCGACCCCCGGCTCGACGCCGAGGCGGTGAAGGCGCATATCGCCGCCTTCGCCGCGCGCGGCGCGCTGTCCCGCTACGCGGTGCCCGAGCAGGTCCGCTTCGTCGAGGCGCTCGCGCGCACGAGCGTCGGGAAGATCGACAAGAAGGCGCTGCGCCGCCAGCACGCCCCGGAGCCTGCGTGAGCGGCGACGGGCCGGCCGCCCGGATCCGAAGCACCGAGCGGACGACCGGCGCGACGACGCGGTCCCGCGGGGACGCGACGGAGGGGTGACGCGGTGCGCATCGCCGGCCTAGCATGCGCCGGGGATGCGCCTACTTCTGATCGAGGACAACGAGCGGCTGCGCGATCTCACGCGCAAGCAGCTCCAGGACGCCGGTTTCGCCGTCGACGCCGTCGGCGACCTCGATTCCGCGGAGGCCGCGGTCGAGACGACGCGCTTCGACGTCATCGTCCTCGATCTGGGCCTGCCCGACGGCGACGGCGGCAGCTTCCTGAAGTCGATGCGCAAGCGCGGCAACGCCACGCCCGTGCTGGTGCTGACCGCGCGGGACGGGCTCGACGACCGCGTCGCCCATCTCGACGCCGGCGCGGACGACTATCTCGTGAAGCCCTTCGCCGCGCCGGAGCTCGCGGCGCGGCTGCGCGCGCTGCTGCGCCGGCCGGGCCAGGCGCTCGCCGACCGGCTCAGCGTCGGCGACATCACGCTCGTCGTCGCCGAGCGCAGCGCCCAGGTCACGGGCCAGCCGCTGAACCTGCCGCGGCGCGAGATCGCGCTGCTCGAGCTGTTCATGCGGCGGCCCGGGCGCACGGTCACGAAGGCCGAGATCGAGCGCGCCATCTACGCGTTCGACGACGAGGTGACGGCGAACACCATCGAGGTGCTGATCCATCGCCTGCGCAAGCGCCTGAGCGACGCCGGGAGCCGGGTCAGCCTCGAGACGCTGCGCGGGATCGGCTACCTGCTGCGCGATGCTGGAACCTGACATCCGGGCCCGGGGCCTGAAGGGCGCGAAGGAACGGCCGCCGAGCCTGCTCTGGCTGATCGGCGGCCGCATGCTGCTGGTGACGCTGGTCTGGCTCGCGCTGATGATCGCCTTCGTGCAGAGCGAGGTGGACCGCAATGCGCGCGCGCTGCGCAGCCAGGCCCTCGAGCAGGTGGCACGCACGCTCGCCACGCATCTCGTCGCCGACCGCGGCGACGGCGTCGCCTTCGCCTTGCCGGTCGGCGCCGCGCCGAGCGGCTACGACTTCGTCATCCGCGGGCCGGATTCGCGGATCATCGCGTCCTCGGGCGCCAGCGCGCTGATCTTCCCCGCCCCCACCAGGCTCGTGGTTCCGCCGCCGCCGCTCGATCCGCAGCAGGGCCTGCCGGTGCGCCGCGACACCGAGACGGTGACCACGCCCCTTCCCGACGGCCGGATCGGGCTCGGTCTCGTGCTGCATGTCGATGCGCCGAACGGCGGGTCGTCCACCGTCCTGGTCTCGGAGGACGCGAGCCATCCCACGCTGCTGCTCGACGACCTCGTGAACCAGTTCTTCGCGCGCGTCGGCTGGATCCTGATTCCCGGCGTCGCGCTGCTCTTCCTCGTGAGCCTGCTGACGATCCAGGCGGAGCTCAGGCCGATCGAGCACGTCGCGGCGGTCGCCGAGACGATCGGCCCGCACAGCCTCGGCGTGCGGCTGCCCGACAGGTTCATCCCGCGCGAGGTCATGCCGCTGATCGAGACGGTCAACGAGGCGCTCGACCGGCTCGAGCGGACGCTGCAGGCGCAGCGCGAGTTCACCGCCGACGCGGCGCACGAGCTCAAGACGCCGCTGGCCGTGCTGCGCGCGCAGCTCGATGCGATGGCCCGCGACGCGACGACCGACGCGCTGCGCGCGGATGTCGACGCGATGTCCCGGCTGGTCACCCAGCTGCTGCGGCTCGCCGAGGCCGACCAGCTCGCCGTGCCGCCCGAGGCGCGCTGCGACCTCGCCGCCGTCGCCCGCGACGTCACCGCCGCGATCGCGCCGCTGGCGCTCGCCCGCAACCGCTCGCTCGATCTCGACGGCGCCGAGGCGCCGGTCTGGGTCCGCGGGCTCGCCGGCCCACTGGCCCAGGCGCTGCGCAATCTCGTCGAGAACGCGCTGCGCCATACCGCCGAGGGCACCGTCGTGGCGGTCGCCGTTGCCGCCGACGGCACGCTGAGCGTGCGCGATCACGGACCGGGCATCGCCGAGGCGGACGTGCCGAACCTGTTCCGCCGCTTCTGGCGCAAGGCCCGCCACGAGGGCGGCGGCGCCGGCCTCGGGCTCGCCATCACGGCGAAGATCGTCGAGGCGCATGGCGGCCGGATCGCCGTCGAGTCCCCGGCCGACGGCGGCGCGCGCTTCGTGATCGCGCTCGAGCCGCTGTCGGCGGCGGCATGACGACGCATCGGAGCGGGCGCGTCCGCTCCCTAGATTGCGCCGCGTCCATCGCAATCCCACGCCGGAGCGCCCGATGATCGATGCCTACTCGCCGCCGGAGATCGCACAGCGCGTCGAGGAGGGCGGCGTGCGCAAGGCGACGCTGCCGCTGCCGCAGACCCTGATCCTCGGCCTGCTCGGCGGCGCCTTCATCGCCTTCGGGGCCATGGCCTATACCGTGGTGATCACCGGCAGCACGCTCGGCTTCGGTCCGACCCGGCTGGTCGGCGGCGGCGCCTTTGCGCTGGGCCTGATCCTCGTCCTCGTCGCCGGGGCCGAGCTCTTCACGGGCAATACGCTGATCGTGATGGCGTGGGCCGACGGCCGCATCTCGACCGCACGGCTGCTGCGCAACTGGGGCTGGGTCTACGTCGCGAACGCGGCCGGCGCCTTCGGCTGCGTCGTGCTCGTCTACTTCTCGGGCGTCCTCGGGCTCGACGGCGGCGGCGTCGCCCGCACCGCGGCCGCGATCGCGCACCAGAAGTCCGGGCTCGGCTTCGGCGAGGCCTTCTTCCGCGGCATCCTCTGCAACGTGCTCGTCTGCCTCGCCGTCTGGCTGTCCTTCGCGACCACCGACGTGGCGAGCCGCATCCTCGCGATCCTGTTCCCGATCGCGGCCTTCGTGGCGCTGGGCTTCGAGCACTCGGTGGCGAACATGTACCTGCTGCCGATCGGCGACCTCGCCGCCGGCCGGCCGATCGACCTGCTCGCGCTCGCCGTCAATCTCGTGCCCGTCACCCTGGGCAACATCGTGGGCGGCGGCGCGCTCGTCGCCTTCGTCTACTGGCTCGCCTATCGCCGGCCCGCGCGCGACAGTTGACCCGGCCGCAGCGATTCCGTCACATGGCGCCATTGCGGCGTCCGCTGCCATTTGCCGCACCATGGGAGGACATCGATGAAGGCTTTGAGGACGGTCGCGCGCGCCGCGGCCCTGGCAATGACCGTAAGCGTCGCGCTCGTCGGCGGCGCCGACGCGCAGCAGAAGTGGAAGGCGCAGAGCCTCTACGGGCCGAACACCACGGTCTTCAAGGACTTCGAGAAGTTCAGCGCGCGGGTGAAGGACATCACCAAGGGCGGCGTGCAGATCGAGACGCTGCCGGTGGCGACGATCGTGCCGCAGGCCGAGGCGCTCGACGCGATCAAGGCGGGCCTGCTGGACGCGGCGTCCGGCACCATGGCGTATCAGGGCGGCAAGGAGCCGGCCGCGGCGTTCTGGGACCTCGTCGCCGGCTACGACAATCCGATGCACCTGCTGATGTGGTACCGGATCGGCGGCGGCATGGAGATCATGAACAAGATCGCCGCCAAGTGGGATTCGGTCTTCGTCGGGCCGGTCATCCTCGGTCTCGAGTCGATCCCGTCGAAGAAGCCGATCCGCAACATCGCCGACTTCAAGGGCGTGAAGATGCGCTCGCCCGACGGCATCCCGGCCGAGATCTTCGCCAAGCTCGGCGCGTCGGTGTCGGTCATGCCCGGCACCGAGGTCTACACCGCGCTCGACACCGGCAAGATCGAGGCAACGGACTGGGGCACGCTCTCGGTCAACGACGAGGCGGGCTACAACCGCATCGCGCCCTATGCGATCTACCCCGGGATCCACTCGATGAACTCGACGGACTTCGTCGTCCGCCGCTCGAAGTGGAACGCGCTGTCCGCGGACCAGAAGGCGGCGATCTACGCCGCGCTCGAGGAGTGGAACATCGCGACGCTGATGAACCAGGAATGGGAGGATCGCCAGGCGGCCGCCAAGCGCGACCCGAGCACCCTGATCACCTGGGGCGAGAAGGAGAAGCTCGAGCTGCGCCAGGTCGCGCAGGGCGTGTGGGAGAGCTGGTCGAAGAAGAGCCCGCTCGCCAAGGAGATCTACGACAGCCAGGTCGCCTTCCTGAAGAAGATGGGCAAGCTCTGAGCCCCCGAGACTGACACTTCGAATGCGTCGGGCGCGGCCGCCCGCCGCCCCCCACGTGGTTCAGCCTACCCGCCCGCCCCCCATCCGCCGGCCCCCGGTT